>NZ_JAHUXH010000019.1 GCF_019219825.1 Streptomyces sp. TRM70350
CGCGTGCCGAAGCCGAGCTTCTGGACCTTCCGGACGGCGTTCCCGTCCTCAGTGTCCTGGTCGTGGCATGCGACGCTTCCGGGCAGGCGCTGCAAGTCTCTGACGTGCTGCTGCCTGCCGACCGGCAGGAACTCGAAGACACCTACCGCCTGAACTGAGCCTGATCCGCGGCCAGTTCCTCTCAATCGACGCCCGGTTCCACTTGACAAGTCAACCTGGCATCCCTAGCTTCGAACTTGCTAAGTCAACTTGTCAGGGGGTAGGTTGATCGACTCAGAAGGAGAAATCTGTGCGTGTGATCCGCGTTGACGCCTCGACCGCCACGATCCTGCTCACCGAAGCGCCGGCACCGAAGGTGCGCGACCGGCAGACCGCCGCTTTTGTCGGGGTAACGGCCGCCGCGAGGCATTCGTCTCAGCGTTTGTGCAGCTCAGCGTCGGCGAGTCCGATGCTATTCAGTGCAACAGGTGTTGCGCTATCACCGGTGAGGGTGAAGCGGCGACGAGCCGGTGGCGAGGGGGGTTCGGCCTGGGTCTCCTATCTCTGACCCACGGTGCGAAGCGTCCAGGCCCGGTACGCGTCTAAACTGCCGGTTCCCAGAGCAGAGAGGACGACCTGTCAGATGGCAGCGCCGGACGATACGACATCCCGTTCTCCGAGTGGTGGTCCTCAGCCTTCCGACCTGCCGCCGGAAGGCAGTGATGGGGGAAGACCCCTGCGTCGGCGCATCGCTGACAGATGGAACGGCCTCGGGCCCGCTGGCAAAGCGGGTGTGATCGTGATCGGCGGCGTGGCCGCTGCGGTGGTCGGAGGCTTCTTCGCCTTTTCCAACACCCGCGCGACCGCGGCCGCCGTGGTCGACGAGGAGGACACAGACCCACCCACCCGCTTCTGGACCAACCATGCAGGCGGCTACTACGTGTGCAGTCACATGGGGTGCAGCAAGAAGGTAAACCCGACCATCATCGGTCACGACTGCTGCGGCCGGTGCTCACGCGGCTCGGACTGTCTGAGAGCCGCACAACGCGATTACGACGGCCCCGGCGGCTTTGCTCACACCTACTTCGAGGTGCTCCTGCGCCCCGGCGTCTGCGACGTCTGCGGCGAACGGCCCGAAGCACACCCGTGGGTGTTCGACTTCCTCACCGGCCAGCGTCGCTAGGGCGCGTATCGAGTCGTGGTCAATGGGTGGTCCGGGTGAGATCTTTGATCCAGATCATCGAGACCGGCGAGGTAGCTGTCCGGGGTCTGGTCGTATCGGGTGGCGATGCCTCGCCAGGCCTTGAGCTTGTTGATCAGTCACTCAACGGTGTTCCTCGCACCCGTCGGCGGAGAACGTCGCCGCAGTGAAGAGGACCCTGCCGCCAGAGAACGCAGCATCGTTGAGGGCGACCATGCCCGCCGGAGAACGTCGTCACGACCTCTTAGTGAAGAAGACCCCGGGCCGCTGTCTGAGGCTGAGGCCCGCGTGAGCTACGCGTGCATACTCCGGGACGACGTCGCCCTCAGGCCGACTCAGACATTCATGTGAACCACGAAGAACGGCAAGCTCACTCCCAAGCGGCAATCCGCATAGGAGTGACCGAAAGCCAAAGATCCGGACTGGTCGGTAAAGACGCTCGCCAAGAAGCTCACGTTGAATACCTGACCAGCTGCCAGCGTGACCGTGGGTGCAATGTCTGAAGCAAAGAAGGACCCAAATCCGTTACCACTGGCTCCGGTTTGGGATGTGTGATTCCAGAGTTGAATCGTCCGCTCCCCTTGGGGGCCCAAGACCGCACCTGAGACAGGATCCTGAACTACGACTTTACATAGTCCGTACGTGTTCGCTGAGAACAGCGTCGCGTCGATGGACCACCACCATGTGTCGGACATAGGAGGCGCAATACGAGCGACTCCGTCGATCGTAGCTTTCAGGGCTACGCCCACACCCGCAGTCGCCCAACTTGCACCGCTGCCGTAGTACCCCACGACGGACGTTTCGAACGTGCCAGCATTCTTGTCCGCGATAGCTTCGCCAGCGTTGTGTACGGGATCGCGAATCTCCCAGTCATACGGCCGTCCAAAGACGTTGATTCCTTGTTTAACACCTTTGAATGCGTCCCTGACCTGAGCATCCCAGCTGCGAGTCGGGCTGACAGGGAGAGCATCCTCCTGCGCAGCACGTGCCTTCCCCCGCAGGTGTACTAGTTCTTGGGATGCGGCCTCGGCGTCAGCGTCCTGCTCCACGATCCGAAGGATCGGGGCGTACGCCCGTCGTTCGACCGCGGCGGCACGCGCGTTCGTCTCGGCGTGATCCTTCCAGGGCGCCTCAATGAGGCGGTCGATCTCTGCCTGGTGTACTGCGGTGAACGCTTCGCGGATTTCATCGGGCCGCTTCACAGTCGGACCCGATTCCTGAATTATGTGGTCCATATGAAAATTCTCACGGAACCAGCTATGTGGCGCAACTTGAGCGCCTTGGCTGGACGTTGCAGTCCGGGTACCCACGACGCTGCGGGCCCTTCCCAAGGCAGCGACTGGTGTTGAAGGCGCCCGCTTAAGAGGTCGTCTCATTTGGAGTGCTAGGGCCCCGGGGACCCGTGGGCTCGGTCCGCCGGCTGACCCGGGGCAGGGGCGACGTCGCCCTGGGCACAACAGCCACCAGTCGGTTACTTTTCTCCTGGGGGCAGAGGAACTCACGGGATGTCGCACAGTCGCGATGTCGTCACGAGCGTGCTTGGTTCAGAGCCCGAGTTAGTTCGCGGTTCGCGCCGCGGGCGGCATCGAGCTCGGCCTGGCGTTCTTCGAGCTGTCCGGTGAGTTCCACATTCGTCTGCTCCAACTGGACGATCTGGCGCTGGAGTTCTTCGATGTCCGCCGTCGCGCCGAGCCCGGATTCCTTCCAGGCTTGGTCACCAAGAAGTTCGGAGAGCCGGTCTTCGAGTTGCCGGACCCGGGCTGTGAGCCGGACGTTGCGGTCCTGCGCGTTGGCCAGGTCGGCCTGCAAGGACGCCCGAGTCACCTGGGCGCCGCTCTCCAGCCCGACGGCGGGTGCGGCTTCGGCGGCGTGGATCTGGGCCAGCAAGTCGCGGTGCCGGTAGAAGAACGTGCGGTCGACGCCGACCCGCCGTGCGACGGCTGAAACGCTGAGCGATTCGCCTTGCCTGATCGCCTCGTTGAGGGCCTTGACGACCCGTTCCCGGCGGCGGGCCGAGTCGGCCCGCCGTCCTTCGATCATCGGGGAGCTCCTGATCATGCACCTCGTAGTTCTTCGGGAGGCAGGCCGATGCGGGGCATGCCCAGCATCACGGAGCGGCTGGAGCGGACGACCTTGACAGCCTGCTTGATCTGGGCTTGTTCGTCCGGGGTCATGTCGTCGAGTTCTTCCTTGACCCTAGCGATGAGGCGCCGGACGCGGCGGATCTCTTCGTCCGAGGGCATTGCCTCCGAGCGTGCCCACTCGTCAGCGTCGAAGGTGCTGATGAGCCTTTCGCGACTTCGCAGCAGGTCGGAGAGATAGTTCTCCAGGTCGGGAAGGTAGGAGACGTCCGTGCGGAAGTGGCCGCAGCCCACGCAGCGAAAGCGCATGGGGCAGGCGTTTCCGCCCGCGGCCACGTTGCTCGGCTCGGTGCAGACTCCGTATGGCACGCTGGTCTCGCCGATGGACCGGCGGTCGCGCTCGGAGTCGAGGAGCGAGTGGACGTCCCGCCAGATCCGGTTGCCGTGTCGGTCGAACTGCATCGCGGTGACACGGTCGACGGCCTCGCGGCGTCGTTCGTCCCGAACGCGGTAATAGCGTTGAGTTGTGGTGAGTTGCCGGTGATCCATAAGCCGTTGCAGCACGTCAGGGTGGATGCCGGCGTCCGCGTGTCGCTGGGCGTATGAGTGCCGGTAGGCATAGGGAAAGATCTTGGCCTTGTCGAACGGCAGCAAACCTCGCCCCGCTGTCGTACGTCTCGTACGAGGGCTCGGTACGGCTCTACATCGTCCCGCACCTGGGCGCGAAGCGGCTCGACAAGCTGACCGTCCGGGACGTACGCGAGTGGCTCACCAAGCTGGCCGCCATCTGCCAGTGCTGCGCGCAGGGCAAGGACGCCAAGCGGCCGAAGTCACGGCAGCGCTGCTGTGCTGTCGGTGAGTGCTGTGTGGCCTACCCGTCCCGTCGCGTGGTCCAGGCGGCACGCGACGCACTGCGGGCGGCGCTCACCCACGCCGTGACCGAGGAGGAGATCAGCAAGAACGTGGCCTCCCTGGTCAAGGTCCCCAAACCTCGTCGCCGCCGTATCAAGCCCTGGTCCGTGGTCGAGGCGGGGCGCTTCCTCGCCGATTCCCTCACGCGAAGATCCGCTCTTCGCGGCCTGGGTGCTCGTGCTGTGCCTGGGACTGCGTCGTGGTGAGGTCCTCGGACTCACCTGGAAGTCAATCGACTTCGAAACGGGTGAACTGTATGTGGATCACCAGATCCAGCGAGCGGGCCGTCAGATCCTCCATCGGGAGACCAAGACGGAGGAGTCGGACGACTTCCTGCCTCTCCCTGAGTTCTGCCTCAAGGCGCTCCGTATGCGCCGGGCCCAGCAGACCGGCGATCGGAGGCGGCCGGGGAGCTCTGGCAGGACACCCGTGGCCTGATCTTCACCACCAAGTACGGGACTCCGATCGAGCCGGGCAACCTCACCCGCATGTTCGCCCTGCGGGCCCGCCGCGCCGGCCTCCGGGTCATCCCGCTGCGGAACACCCGGCACACGTGCAGCTCGCTCATGGTCGCCCTGAAGGTGCACCCGAAGGTGGCCCAGCGCATCCTCCGGCATTCGCAGATCGCCATGACGATGGAGGTCTACGCCGAGGCGAGTGAGGACGAGGTACGGGCCGCGCTCGGCAAGCTGTCGGACGCGATGGGCGGCACCCCTTCCGGCGGCTGACATCAGCCGTTGCTGTACTTCGCTGCTGTACTCCCCTAAAACGCCGAAGGCCCCGGATCACTCCGGGGCCTTCGACCTGTGCGCACTCGGCAGGATTCGAACCTGCAACCTTCTGATCCGTAGTCAGATGCTCTATCCGTTAAGCTACGAGTGCTTGTCTGTGTTCTGTTTTCCCGCCGCTCCCGTTCCTTCCGGCCCGCTCGCGGCGACAGGAAGAACATTACATGACTGCCGCCGTCATGTGAAATCCGTTAGCCGCACCCCTTGTGACCTGCGAAAACGCACCTCCAAGGGCCCTGCAACGACCGAAGCCCCGGTCCTCGGGACCAGGGCTTCGGTGAGGTGCGGAGGCGGAGGGATTTGAACCCTCGATGGGCTTTAAGGCCCAAACCGCATTAGCAGTGCGGCGCCATAGACCGGACTAGGCGACGCCTCCAACACAGCCGCTCGCGCAGGCGCGAGTGGTGCGTCCAGATGATGACACAGTCGAGCGTGCTGTCACCAATCGCCCCCCACGGTACTAGGCAGGCGGGCCGCAGGGCAAAGGGCTTCCCCGCCGGTCGGGGCGGGTGCCGGATGCCGGGGGCGCACGGGGCGCGCAACGTCCGGGGGCGTACGGCGTTAGTCAGGTCATGTTGCAGGTCATGAGTCTTACGCTGCCCCGGCTCGCCCTCGCCGCCGGCGCTTCCCTCGCCGCCCTCACCTCGCTGCCCGCCGCCCCGGCAGCTGCCGCCGCGCCCTCCCCCTCCCCCTACCCCTTCCTCGGTCAGCACCGGGGGCACCACCACAGCGACACCGATCACCTCACCGTCACCGTCCATGGGGTGAGCAGTGGTGCTGACGGGACATTCGAGGTGCGATGTCATCCGAGTGGCGGAAGTCACCCGGCCGCAGGCAGGGCGTGTCGGGCGCTGGAGAGGGAGACCCGGTGGGGGCGGGACGTCTTCGCGCCCGCGCCTCGGGACACCATGTGCACCATGCAGTACGGCGGTCCCGCCACCGCCCGCGTCACCGGCACGTGGGCCGGACGCCCCGTCGACTCCACGTTCGACCGCAGCAACGGCTGCGAGATCGCCCGCTGGGACCGGCTCGTACCATTGCTGCCGGATGCCCGCGCGTAAACCCTCGCGCCGCCTCCCGATGCAGGCCCGCTCCTGAGGCTTCGTCCGGCTCCTCCAGAGGGCCCGGCAGAGGGCCCGGCAGAGGGGGCAGCGCCGATACCGGCAGTGGCCCACACATCAGCCTTCACGCCAGTGCTCCCAGAAGCCGCGCCACGCCTTCGTACCGCTGTACCGCCGCCTCCACAAGCCATGCGCAAGTCCCACACCGCCGCTCCCAGAAACCCCCACCCCCGCCTCCCCACCACACGGCACACCACCGAAGCCGTAGCCGTAAAGGTCCGGCGCAGAGGGCGCGAACGGTGTGTGGCGGCGATGTGCGCGGGCGCGTGACGCGCATCCGCGCCGTGTCACTTCGTCGTGCGAGCTCTCTCGCATCCCGCGTCGCGAGCACAACCCCAGCCCTTAGACTCCCTCGCGTGACACGTCGCGGGCCGGTTGGCAAGATGGCCGGAGCGGTTGGCAAGGTGCGGTAACAGGAGGGAAGCGTCTCGTGAGCAGCAGGCCATCCCGAGGCGCTGCTCGCCTCGCAGCCATACTGGACGCGCTGCCCGACGCGTTGGTGCTGGTCAACGCCAATGGGACCGTCGTCAACGCGAACACCATCGCGCTGGAGGCCTTCGAGGCGCCCGGGACCGCGCTCGTGGGGCGCGGGCTGCTGGATCTGCTGCCGCAGTTCGACTCCAAGCTGATTCCGGGGTCCATGCGGCGGCCCGACCACATCGACCCGCGCGGCCGGACCAAGCCGACCCGGATGATCGCCCGGCGGACCGACGGGAGTGAGTTCCCCGTCGAGGTCACGAGTGCGAATCTCGAAAACGGGCAGCAGGCCTACGGCAGTTACGGCTACGCCAGCGACGAGCTGCTCATGCTCGTCGTGCGCGACCTCTCCGGCACCGTCGACACCGAGGCCGAGCTGGCCCGCTCGCAGCGGCAGACCGAGATGATCCTGCGCGCCGCGTCCGAGGGCGTCGTCGGCACCGACACCGACGGCCGGATCGTGCTCGTCAACCCGGCCGCCGCGCAGATCCTGGGCTACCGCGCCGGCGAACTCGGCGGCAAGGAGCTGCACACCCTCGTACTCCACTCGCGCGCCGACGGCTCCCCCTTCCCCTACGAGGAGTCCGCGCTCGCCGACACCCTGCGTTCCGGGCGCAAGCACCGGGTGCGCGGGCAGGTGCTGTGGTCCAAGGGCGGGGACAAGGTCTCCGTCGACCTCACGACCGCGCCCGTGCGGGACGGCGACCAGCTCGTCGGCGCCGTGATGACCTTCAGCGACCGACGGCCGTACGACGCCCTCGCCGAGGAGAAGGCCGCCGCCGAGCAGCGGCACGCCGAGGAACTGGAGCGGCTCTCCGAGGAGCACGCCTCCGACCTCACCGCCCTGCGCCAGCAGCACGTCACCGAGCTGGAGGAGCTGCGCGAGCGGCACGCCGAGGAGGTCGCGGCGAGCGAGGAGCGGTATGCCGCGCTCGCCGAGCGGGAGAAGGACCGGTACGAGGCCCTGGCCGGGCGGCACGAGCAGCTGTTGACGCTGCTCGGGCGCTCCCTGCGCGGACCCCTCGACGAACTGCGCCGCGATCTCTCGGCCCTCGCCGCGGACGACGCCGGGCAGCTGTGGCCCGAGGCCAACCAGGTCCTGCACCACCTCTCCGCCGGGTACTCCCGGATCACCCAGCTCATCGACAACGTCCTCGGCTACCAGCGGCTCGACGCGGGCACCGAGGAGATCACGCGGACGAAGGTGATGCTCGACGCGGTCGTCGCGGCCGGTGTCGACGGGGCCGTCGAACTCGTCGGCCCGGGGCGTGTGCAGTTCGCCGTGCACGCGCCGCCCATCGAGGCCGAGGTCGACCCGCAGCGCCTCGCCACCGCCCTCGCGCATCTCGTCGCCGATGTCGCGGGCGTCGACGCGACCGGCAACGCGCCCGCGTCGGCGGGCGGTTACCTGGACAACACGGTCGTGGTCGCGGCGGCGCAGCGCGGCGAGGTCGTACGGATCGAGGTGCGCGGGCCCTACGCCGGGGGCGACCCGGTGCACGAGCCGATCGTGCGCGGGATCGTGCGCGCCCACGGTGGCGTGCTGCAGACCCACGAAGTGCCAGGCATGAGCGGCAGTGCGTACGTCCTTGAGGTGCCGCTCGGCGGTGGGGCGGGGGCCGTTGCGGCTCCGGCCGCGCCGGAAGCCGCGCCGGAAGCCGCGCCCGAGGCCGTCGAGGAGGCCTCCGGCGGCGGGCGGCGGCGCGCGCGGCGGGGCGCCACGGACGCCTTCCTGGAGAGCGAGGTGCCGCAGGCCGAGGCCGCCGAGGCGGAGGCCGCCACTCCCACCGGGCGGCGTCGGCGCCGGGCCGCGCCCGAGGTCGCGGAGGCGACCGGTGAGGCCGGTGGGGGTACCGGGCGGCGGCGTGGGCGACCGGCCGAGGGCGCCGAGGTCGCCGTAGCGGGCGGTACGACGGACAGCGCGGCGGCGGACGGAGTCGCCGAGGGCGCTGTCGTCACGGCCGCCGAGCACGCCGCGGGGACCGCGGCGGCCGCGAACGGGCTGGGCGGGACGGTCCCGCCGCAGGGCGTGCCCGCGTCCGGTGGCGGACGGCGGGCCCGGCGTGCGGCGGGGGAACAGCATGCTCTGCCTGCGGCGTTGCCCGCGGCCGGGTCTCAGGCCCCGGCGGGTGCGGCGCCGGTGTCCCCTCCTGCGCCCGATGCGTCTGCATCGGTGGTTCCGGCCGGGGCCGGTGCCGAGGGGCAGCAGTCGACCGGGCGTCGGCGGCGGGCGCTCGCGGCGGCTCAGGAGCGGGCCGCCGCGCAGGAGGCGGGGCCTCGTACGGTGTTCGCGCTGCCGCCCGCCGAGGCGGACCGGGGGGCGGCTCAGGCGACGGCCGCCCCGCCCGCGCAGCCTCAGGGTCTGGGACCGGCGGGTGTCCAGGTGCCGGGGCAGGCTGTCCCGCAGGCCGGTCCGGCGCAGGCGCGCGTGCCGAACCAGGGCGCTCCCGGTGCCGCGCCCGCCGACGATCACGGTCGGCATGACGCCGTACCGCACGACCAGTCCGACGACCACACCCCGCCGCAGCCGCATCCGGCGAGCGCGCCGACGGGACGCCGCCGTCGGGTGGCCACCCCGCAGGCCGAGGGGAACGGGGCACCCGCGCAGGCGATTCCGGCCCAGGTGAATCCCGTACCGACGGCTCGGCCGCAGGCCCAGCCGCAGGTCCAGGCCGAGCCGCAGGTCCAGCCTCAGGTCCATGTCCAGCCTCAGCCCCAGTCGGTCCCCGGCGCCCCGGCGGCCCAGCCGCAGAACGTCCCCGCGCAGCAGCCGTCCGGGCAGGTCAGCGTGCCCCCGCAAGGCGTGGCACAGCCGGTCCCGGGCCAGCCCGCCCCCGGCCTGCCCGTCCCGCCGCAGCCACAGCCGCAGCCCGCCCAGGCCGCCGTGCCCCCACCGGCCCCGGCCCCGGGCCATCCCCTCCCCGCCGAGGCGGCCCCGGCGCACAGCACCACCCCGCCCCCGCAGCAGTGGCCCGCCAGCGCCGGTGCGGACGAGACGTCCGGCACCGGCACCCCGGTGCCTCAGCCCGGCACGGGCACCCCCGTGCCGCCGAACGCCACTGGCCCCGTACCGAACGCGCCAGGGACCCCCGTACCCCCCACTCCGGCCCCGGCCTCGGCTCCGGCTCCCGATCAGGCACCCCCCGCACCACAACCGCCCGCCCCTGGCACCCCGCTGCCGCCCGAGGCGGCGGTCGCGCCGACCAGCGCGGCCCAGGCGCGGATGGCGCAGCCGTTGCCCGCCGAGGCCGCCGGTGCCGCCCCGCCCGTGGACCCGAACTCCACGCAGGGTCGCGCGATCAGTGTCCGGACGCTGGGGCAGGGCGTGCCGTTCACGCGGCAGGCGGCGCAGGTTCAGCAGCCACCCGCCGGAGCCACACCACCACCCCACCAGCCACCCGCCGGAGCCACGCCCCCACCCCACCAGCCACCCGCCGCGACCACGCCCCCACCCCACCAGTCGTCGGCCGGAGCCACGCCTCCGCCGCATCAGTCGTCGGGCGGGGGCAGGCGCCGCAAGCTGGGTACGCCGCCGGAACCGGCCGCCGCGCGCCCGCACCCGCACCCGCAGGGCGAGCAGGCGCCCGCCGCCCAGCAGAAGCAGCCGTCGCTCGCCGGGCAGTCGCGGCTCGCCGGGCCCGCGAGTGAGGGCGCCGGACGGTCGTACGCCATAGGCGCACCGGACGAGAACGCCGCCGAGGGTCCCGAACCGCTGGACGGTCCCGGTGGGGCCGTCGAGGTCGCGGATCCGCCGCGGCCGCAGCCGATGGACGACGAGCTGCCGCCGGAGCCGCTCGACAACCCGCGTCGGCTGCTGGTGTGGCCCGCGCCGGACGTGTCGACGCAGCAGGCGCTCAGCGACCGCGGCTACCGGCCGGTGATCGTGCACTCGCGCGACGAGGTGGACGCGCAGATCGCCGCGTTCCCGGCGGCGCTGTTCGTGGACCCGCTGACCGGGCCGATCACCCGGACGGCGCTGCAGTCGCTGCGGCAGGCGGCCGTGGCGGCGGAGGTGCCGGTCATGGTGACGGCCGGGCTCGGGCAGGCGACGCGCGAGGCGGCGTACGGCGCCGATCCCGCCGTACTGCTGAAGGCGCTCGCCCCGCGGGACAGTGAGCAGCACCCGCCGCGCGTGCTGCTGATCGAGGAGCACGCGGAGATCGCGCTGGCGCTGACCGCGACGCTGGAGCGGCGCGGGATGCAGGTGGCGCGGGCGGCGAGCGACGCGGACGCGGTGACGCTGGCGGGGCAGTTCCGGCCGAACCTGGTGGTGATGGACCTGATGCAGGTGCATCGGCGCCAGGCCGGAATCGTGGACTGGCTGCGCGCGAACGGGCAGCTCAACCGCACCCCGCTCGTCGTCTACACGGCCGCCGTCGACCAGGCCGACCTGCCGCGGCTCGCCTCCGGGGAGACGGTGCTGTTCCTCGCGGAGCGGTCCACGAGTACGGAGGTACAGAGCCGGATCGTGGATCTGCTGGCCCGGATCGGGACCAACTGAGCGGGACGTGACGGTGCCGGTCAGCTGCGGCCGACGTCTTTCAGCGCGCGGACGACGGCCTGTTCGTCGCGGCCGTTCACGGCCTTTTCCAGGCTGTCGTCGGCCCTGCGGGAGAAGCGTTCGCCGCGTGCCACGTCCTGTTCGGTCAGGACCCGTCCGCACCACTCGCCCCGCCCGGCCGTGCGGTCGTCGAACGGGACGGCGGCGCCCTCCCCCAGGACGGCCCACCCGTCGGCCGTCCAGCGCACGGCGAGCAGATAGGTGTGGCCGGGCTCCAGGCGGGGTGCGTAGGCGGCGGTCCGCTTGACGCGGTCGCCGCTCGCGCGGTGGATGCGCCAGCCGGGGGCGGTCAGGTCGAAGCCCTCGTCGAGCGACCGGTCGGGACGCGGGGCGGACCAGAGGACGTCGTCCGTGCGGAAGCTGACCGTCCGGTCAGTCTGGTAGCGGTACGCGCCCTTCTTGAACTCGCGCCGGTTGGTCTCCTCCTCGCGGACCGGGGCGGCCACGACGACATGGTCGGCGTTCTCGACCCAGTCCCGCGCCGTCTGCGAGGGGTACGGATCGTCGGCCAGGCCGCAGCCCACCACGGTGTCCAGACCGCCGCTGCCGACCAGCAGGGCTCCGGCGACACCGGCGAGGGCCAGGAACAGCGCGACGGGACGGCGCGGGATGCGGCGGGCTGAATGCGTCAGGTCCATGACGTTCTAGACGATCAGTCAGCCGGTCCGGATGGCCGGGTGCCGTGCGTTGTTGATCACTTCGGCCGTGCTGTGTGACGGAACCTCAGCGCGCCGTCAGCCGCCGTGCCGCCTCCTTCACCGACGCCCGCAGCCGCTCCTGGTCGGCGCCCTCCGCGCCCACCAGGAGGCGCTTCATCTGCGGGACGACGGCCGCCCAGTTGGCCAGCGCGGTCAGCACGAAGAGCAGGTGGGAGGCCGGGATGGCGTCGGTGACGACACCCCGTTCCTGGCCGTCCCGCAGAGCGGCGACCTTGCGGGCGTAGTGCTCCCGGCGTTCGGGCTCGTCGGGCAGTTCGGCGGTGCCGTACTCCAGGCCCTCCCAGAAGAGCAGGCGGAGCACGCGGTCGGCCTGCTGCTGTTCGCCCCGCTCGGCGACACCGTCAACCGGCGCCGTCTGGTCACCGGCCTCACCCTGCTGACCACGGCCGCGCTGGCCGCCTCCGCCGCGGCGGGCGGCACGGGCACCCTCGCGGTCGCCGTGTTCGTCGCGTCCGCCGCGACCGTCATACCCCAGCTCCTCGTCCCGCTGGTCGCCGAACGCGCCCGCGCCGCACGCCGCGCCCGCCATGTCGCCGCCGTGATCTCGGGCCTGTTCGCGGGCATCGTCGCCGCGCGCGTGGTCGGCGGACTGGCCGGGCAGGCCGTCGGCTGGCGGGCGGTGTTCCTGGGCGCGTCCGCCCTGACCCTCGTCCTGGGCCTGGCCACGGCGCTGCTCCTGCCGTCGCAGCGGCGCCCGCGCACCGGCCGTCTGCTCTCCGGCATCCCCGCGCTGCCCGGTCTCGTCCGCCGCTCGCCCGGCCTGTGGCGCGCCTGCGTACGGCAGGCGGGGATGCTCGGGGCGTGGAGCGCGCTGTGGACGTCGCTGGCGCTGCCACTGACGGGGCCGTCGTACGGCCTCTCCCTCGCCACCGCCGGGCTGTTCGGCCTCTTCGGGCTGGCGGCCGGCGTGGTCGCTCCGCCGGCGGGCGGGCTGGTGGACCGTTTCGGCGCCGCACGCGTCGTACGCTCCGCCCATCTGCTGGCGGCCGTGTCCGTGCCGCTCTTCTGGCTGGGCGGCCAGGTGATGTGGGCCCTCTCCGTGGCCGCGATCGCCGTGCACGCCGCCCTGGTCGCCTCCCACGTCGCCGACCAGACCCTGGCTCTCACCACGACCTCGACCCCGGCCACCGCCAACACCGCGTACGTGGTCGCGGGCTTCGCGGGCGGCGCGGTCGCCTCCGCCCTCGCCGGGACCGCGTACGGCCACAGGGGCCGGGGTGGCGTGTGCGCGGCGGCGGGAGCGTGGCTCCTGCTGGGGCGGACGACCACGTCCGTACGGCGGTGAGGGCCGCCGCCGTACGGACGTACGCGTCGCTCAGAGCTGGGTGACGTCCAGCTCCCCCTGCGCGTACTGCCTGCGCAGCACCTTCTTGTCGAACTTGCCGACGCTCGTCTTCGGGACCGACTCGATGACCGTCCAGCGCTCCGGGAGCTGCCACTTGGCGATCCCGCCGTCGTCGGCCAGGAAGGCACGGAGGGTCTCGAAGTCGGCGCTGGCGCCGTCCTTCAGCACCACCGTGGCCAGGGGGCGCTCGCCCCACTTCTCGTCGGGCACGGCGACCACGGCGGCCTCCGCCACGTCCGGGTGGGACATCAGGGCGTTCTCCAGTTCCACCGAGGAGATCCACTCGCCGCCGGACTTGATGACGTCCTTGGCGCGGTCGGTGAGGGTGAGGTAGCCGTCGGGCGAGATCGTGCCGACGTCTCCCGTCTTCAGCCAGCCGTCCTCGCTGAACTTGTCGGCCGGTCGCAGGGGCTCGGCGTCCGTGCCGTTGTAGTAGGCGCCCGCGATCCAGGGGCCGCGGACCTCCAGCTCGCCGGCGGACTCGCCGTCCCAGGGCAGGCGCTCGCCGCCGGGACCGGTGAGGCGGGCCTCGACGCTCGCCGGGAAGCGGCCCTGGGTGAGCCGGTACGCCAGCTCCTCCTCCGTGCCGACCGCGTGGGCCGGCGGGCGGGCGACCGTGCCGAGCGGGGAGGTCTCGGTCATGCCCCAGGCGTGACAGACCCGCATGCCCAGCTCGTCGAACGCCTCCATCAGGGAGGGCGGGCAGGCCGAGCCGCCGATGGTGACCTGGGTGAGCGAGGAGACATCACGGGGCCGGGCGGCCAGCTCGGCGAGCAGGCCCTGCCAGATGGTGGGGACCGCGGCGGCGTGCGTCGGCTTCTCCCGCTCGATCATCTCGGCGAGCGGTGCGGGCTGCAGGAAGCGGTCGGGCATCAGCATGTTGACGCCGGTCATGAAGGTGGCGTGCGGCAGACCCCAGGCGTTGACGTGGAACTGGGGGACCACCACCAGGGACATGTCCTGGTCGGTCAGGCCCATCGACTGCGCCATGTTGACCTGCATGGAGTGCAGGTAGACCGAACGGTGGCTGTAGACCACGCCCTTGGGGTCGCCCGTGGTGCCGGAGGTGTAGCACATGGCGGCGGCCTGGCGTTCGTCCAGTTCCGGCCAGTCGTAGGTGGTCGGCTTGCCGGCGATCAGGTCCTCGTACTCGTGCACCTGGGCGGTGGCGTCGGCGAGGAGGGAGCGGTCGCCCGGGCCGGAGACGACGACGTGCTCGACCGTCTTCAGGTGCGGCAGCAGGGGGGCCAGCAGCGGGAGCAGGGAGCCGTTGGCGATCACCACCCGGTCGGCGGCGTGGTTGACGATCCAGGCCAGCTGCTCGGGAGGCAGGCGGAGGTTGAGGGTGTGCAGGACCGCGCCCATGGAGGGGATCGCGAAGTACGCCTCGACATGCTCGGCGTTGTTCCACATCAGGGTGCCGACCCGGTCGTCGGCCTGTACCCCGAGGTCGTCGCGCAGGGCGTGCGCCAGCTGGGCGGCGCGGGTGCCGATCTCGGCGTAGGAGCGGCGGTGCGGGTCGTCCTCGCCGGTCCAGGTGATCACCTGCGACGATCCGTGGATCGTGGACCCGTGGGCCAGGATCCTGGAGATCAGCAGCGGTACGTCCTGCATGGTGCTCAGCACGGCGTCCTCCCGGGGCGACATTGCCTACGCGGCGGTAAGGTGTGCGCTGATTCTGCGCACGTACCGCGCGGTATGTCACTAGATCCGGATGATCGATCACCGCACGTTGCCGGACACAACGGCGCGAGATCGAACAACGCCCAGCTCACGTCACCGGACCAGCCCGAGCTCGGGGTCCTCGCGGAGCTTGCCCAGCGCCCGGGACACCGCCGACTTCACCGTGCCGACCGACACGCCGAGCACCTCGGCGGTCTGGGCCTCGCTCAGGTCCTCGTAGTACCTGAGGACGACCATGGCCCGCTGCCGGGCCGGGAGTCTCATGATCGCCCGCCACATCGCGTCGTGCAGCGCCTGCCGCTCGGCCGGGTCGTCGCCGACGGGCAGCGGCTCCGGTTCGGGCAGCTCGTCGCAGGCGAACTCGTCCACCCGGCGCTTGCGCCACTGCGAGGTACGGGTGTTCAGCAGCGCGCGGCGGACATAGCCGTCCAGCGCGCGGTGGTCCTCGATGCGCTCCCAGGCGGCGTACGTCTTGGTGAGCGCGGTCTGCAGCAGGTCCTCGGCGTCGCTCGGGTTCGCGGTGAGCGACCGGGCGGTGCGCAACAGCACGGGCTGGCGGGCCCGGACGTACGACGCGAAGGACGGGTACGTGACGGTCTGCGTCCGGGGTACGGCCGCGTTCGAGGCGGTGGTGCAGACGGGTGTGGTCATGGCTCCAAGCTAGGTTCGCGGCCCCCTCCACCGGATCGCCCGCAGGTCCCGAAGAAGAGTCCCCCTCAGGGTGTAGAGGTGGGGCTGGCTGCACCTCCTGGAGGTGGACGAGGGAGGGAGTCCTACTGCGGGTGTGTCCCCTAAGGGGTGCTTGGGGGGCGGGTGGAGGGACGCTCGCCTCCCGGCCGTCGGGCGGTCAGGGGCCTCCTCAGCGGTGCGTCATCTCCCCGCCGTCAGCACCAGCCCCGACGTGGGCACGCCCGTCCCCGCCGTCACCAGCACCCGCTCCGCCCCCGGCACCTGGTTCACGGACGTGCCGCGCAGCTGTCGTACCGCCTCCGCGATCCCGTTCATGCCGTGCAGGTACGCCTCCCCGAGCTGGCCCCCGTGCGTGTTCAGCGGCAGCCGGTCCTCGGCGACGAAACGGGCCCCCTCGCCGCGCCCGCAGAACCCGTACTCCTCCAGTTGCATGACGACGAAGGGCGTGAAGTGGTCGTACAGGATCCCCACGTCGATGTCGGCCGGACCGCATCCCGCCGTCCGCCACAGCCGCCGCGCCACCACCGCCGCCTCCGGCAGCCCGGTCAGATCACCGGCGTAGAAGCTCGTCATCTGCTCCTGCGCCCGGCCCGCGCCCTGGGCGGCCGCCGCGATCACGGCCGGGGAGTGCGGCAGGTCCCGGGCGCGTTCGAGCGAGGTGACGACCAGGGCCTGGCCGCCGTCCGTCTCCTGGCAGCAGTCCAGCAGCCGCAGCGGCTCGGCGATCCAGCGGGAGGCGGCGTGGTCGGCGAGGGTGATCGGACGGCCGTGGAAGTACGCCGCCGGGTTGGCCGCGGCATACCGGCGGGCCGTGACGGCGACCGGCCCGAAGGCCTCCTCGGGGGTCAGCCCGTAGGTGTGCAGATACCGCTGGGCCGCCATCGCCACCCAGGACGCGGGCGTGAGCAGCCCGAACGGCATCACCCAGCCCAGCGCCACGCCCTCCGCCGACGGCTCCCGGTGCCGGACGCCGGAACCGAAGCGGCGGCCCGAACGTTCATTGAACGCGCGGTAGCAGACCACCACCTCCGCCGCCCCGGACGCCACCGCCAGCGCCGCCTGCTGCACGGTCGCGCACGCCGCGCCGCCGCCGTAGTGGACGCGGGAGAAGAAGGACAGCTCGCCGATGCCGCACGCCCGGGCGACGGTGATCTCCGGGCTGGTGTCCATGGTGAAGGTCACCATGCCGTCCACGTCGGCCGGCGTCAGCCCGGCGTCGTCGAGCGCCGCCCGCACGGCCTCCACGGCCAGGCGCAGTTCGCTGCGCCCGGAGTCCTTGGAGAAGTCGGTGGCGCCTATGCCCGCGATCGCCGCCTTCACGAGGTGCTCCCGGCGGGCAGCGTGAGGGTCACCGTGCCGGTGACGTGTCGGCCGATGCCGTTGTCGCCGGTCACTCGGACCACGGCCGTCGATCCGTCGATCGCCTCGACGCGGCCGGTCAGCACCATGGTGTCGCCCGGGTGGTTGGGCGCGCCGAGCCGGATGGCGACCTTGCGCAGGACGGCGGTGGGGCCGAAGTGGTCGGTGATGTAGCGGCCGACCAGGCCGTTGGTGGTCAGGATGTTCATGAAGATGTCCGGAGAGCCCTTCTGCCGGGCGAGTTCCGGGTCGTGGTGCACGTCCTGGTAGTCCCGCGAGGCGATCGCCCCGGCCACGATCAGCGTGCGGGTGATCTCGATCTCCAGCGGCGGCAGTTCGTCGCCCACGTTCACGACAGCCCTCCTCGGAACAGCCCTCCCCGGAACACGGGCAGCACCAACTCGTCGTCGTACCGCCGGAACTCCAGCCGTACCGGCATCCCGATCCGCACCTTGTCGTACGGCACCCCGACCACGTTGCTGACGATCCGCACGCCCTCCGCCAGTTCGATCAGGCCGACGGCGTAGGGAGGGCCGAAGGCCGGGAAGGGCGGATGGTGCATGACGACGTACGAATGGACCGTGCCGTCCCCGGCCGCGCGGACGGTGTCCCAGTCCAGGCCGCCGCACGCGTGGCAGCCGGGGAGCCAGGGGAAGCGCAGGGTGCGGCAGTCGGCGCAGCGCTGGATCAGCAGCTCGTGCCGCTGGACGCCCTCCCAGAAACCGGCGTTGTCGCGGTTGACGACCGGGCGGGGGCGGGCGTCGGCCGGGGCCTTCTTCCGGCGGGCGGGGGCGTACTTGAGGATGCGGAAGCGGTGGGTGCCGACGAGTTCGCCACCGGCGTGGACGCGGGTGCGGGTGGTGACGAAGTAGCCGGTGCCGAGCTTGGTGGTCTTCCGCGCCGAGACCGACTCGATCACGGTGTCGAAGGTGATCTCGTCACCGGGGCGCAGGGGGCGCAGATACTCCTGCTCGCAGTCGGTGGCGACGACCGAGGTGCAGCCGGCGTCGTCGAGGAGGCCGATGAGTTCGTCGTACGCCGGTGTCCGCGTCGTATGGCCCGCGAGTCCCCCCATGGTCCAGGCCTGGAGCATGGGGGGCGGGGCGATGGCATCGGGGCCGGTGTACGCCGGGTTGGTGTCGCCGAGGGCCTCGCACCAGTGGCGGATCATGGGCAGGTTGACGGGGTCCTTGCCGGTACCGGCGAGGGTGGCGGGGCGGCCCTCGTAAGCCTTGAGACGCGCGCCGAGGCCGTCGTCGCCTGTGCGGACCATGCCGTCCATGCCGTCCATGCCGTCCATGCCGTCCATGGCCGTCGTACCCCCTTCCCGTGGGCGATTTCTGACTGTCCGTCAGATGACGGGGGCTGTCAAGGCCGGGTACGTGCCGGTCGTCGGGGGCGTTGCGCGCGGGTCGTCGGGGCCGTTGCCCGCCAGTCGTCAGGACCGTCGCGTGCCGGTCATCAGGACCGCCGCGCGCGGGTCGCCGAGGCCATTGCCCCCAGTCGCCAGGACCGTCGCCCTCCGGCCGTAAGGACCGTCGCGTGCCGGTCATCAGGACCGTCGCGCGCGGGCCGTCAGGACCGTTGCCCGCCGGTCGCCAGGGACGTCGCGCGGGTCGTCAGGGACGTCGCGCGGGTCGTCAGGGACGTCGCGCGGGTCGTCAGGGACGTTGCCCGGCGACCGCCAGGACCGTCGCCCGCCGGTGAAAACGCCTGCGCGGCGGCGCCGAAGCACCGCCGCGCGGACTGACCTTGTTCACCCCACTGCACACTCACCCCACACACGAGTCGAGGGGACCGGCGCCGGTGCGCCGGCCCCTCGGATCACCACCAGGGATAGAAGTTGACCGCGAGGTTCCCGTTGCCTTGCTGAACGGCCGTGTACGCCGAGTCGTCGACCTGCGCGGTGTTGTTCTGGTTGGAGGCGCCGGAGCCGATCGCCTGCTGCTGGGTGGTGGACGAGTTGCCGTTGTTGTCGTCGCCGACACCGCTGCCGAGGATGCCCGCGAACGCGTTGGTGACGGAGGCGGTCGATCCGTTGTCCGCGAAGGAGCCGTTGTCCGCCGTCGCAATACCGGCGAAGAGGGCGGCTGCGAGCGGAAGGGCGGAGACCGCGGCGACAACGCGGGCGGCACGGATGCTTGCCATGTGTGGTTCCTCCAGTAGCAAATACGCCCGGCCGGATGGCCATGAGCGCGTGAAGTACGGCTATTGCCAGGGCAGTTGGCCGACCACCCCGGCGGTGTGAGCACGACGTCGCGCGATCAGAGTTGCCCACCGAATCCCCGGCGAACCACACCGGAAGGTGCGATTCGCCCTCAAGCGTGACGACAAGGCGATAAACCCCCTAGGCCACGTCGCCCCCTCGCCTCAGGGCACACAGGACGCCTCCACCCCAAGCGGCACAACAGCTGAAGCGTTCCGTCGGCCTTCCGGACAATCTCCCGACCCCGGCGCGCCGCGCACCCCCTCTTCCCTTTCTCCGAACACGCGTACGAAAATAAACCATGGCCACCATCGACCGGCAGGCCACGACGCTGGCCCTCGCACACGCCCTGTCAGCCGCCGAACGCGGCCTGGCCGTCATCCCCCTCTCCCGAACCAAGCTCCCGGCCCTCCGCTCCCCCCACCGCGCCGATCCGGCGGCCCCCGCCTGCCACGGTGAGTGCGGCCGTTTCGGACACGGGGTGTACGACGCCTCCACCGACTCCCGCCGGATCCGCGAACTCTTCGCCGCCGCCCCCTGGGCCACCGGCTACGGCATCGCCTGCGGTCTGCCCCCGCACCACCTCATCGGCATCGACCTGGACACCAAGTCGGGCACGGACTCCTCGGCCGCCCTGCGCGAACTGGCGCTGCGGCATCTGTTCACGATCCCGCCCACGGTCGTCGTACTGACCCCGTCCGGCGGCCGCCACCTGTGGCTGACCGGCCCGCCCGACGTGCCCGTCCCCAACTCGGCCGGCCGCCTCGTCCCCGGCATCGACGTCCGCGGCGCCGGGGGCTACCTCGTCGGGCCCGGTTCCCGCACCGAGCACGGCGTCTACGGCACGGCACCCGGCACGGCCCACCTGGTCCCGGCCCCCTGCCCACCGGCCCTGCTGCGCCTGCTGCTCCCGCCGCCGCGCACGCCGACCCCGCCGAACGCCGGAACCGGACACGGAGGTGGCCACGGCCAAGGCCTTGTCCAGTTCGTGCTCGCGGCGCACGAGGGCCAACGCAACACGCGGCTGTTCTGGGCAGCCTGCCGCGCCTACGAGAACGGCATCGGCCCCGCCCTCCTCGCCCCGCTGCTCGACGCGGCCCTCACCACGGGCCTGACGGAGCGCGAGGCCCGGGCCACGATCGCCTCGGCGGCGCGGTTGACGGGGCATCGGCCGTGAGGGCCGGGCAGCACCGACACGGCGATGGGGTGAAGGTCCCGGAAGACCTTCACCCCATCGCCAGGGAGAGGACGGATCACATGACGCCCTCGGCGACCGGAGCCTCCTCAGCCGGGGCCTCCTCGACCGGGGCCTCCTCGACCGGCGGCTGCTGCTGCTGCTCGGCGGGCTTTTCCTCGACCGGCGGCTGCTCCTCGGCAGGCCGCTCCTCGGCCGGGGCCTCTTCGACTGGCGGCTGCACCTGGGCCGGCTGCTCCTTGGGCTTGTTCTCCTCCGGAGCGGGCACCTCCTTCGGCTTGTTCTCCTCCTCCGGAGCGGGCACCTCCTTCGGCTTCTCCTCGCCCGGCTTGCCCTCGCCCGGCTTCCCCTCACCCGGCTTCTCACCCGGCTTCTCGCCCGGCTTCCCCTCACCCGGCTTGCCCTCGCCCGGCTTCCCCTCACCCGGCTTCCCCTCACCCGGCTTGTTCTCACCAGGCTTGCCCTCGCCAGGCTTGTTCTCACCCGGCTTGTTCTCACCCGGCTTGCCCTCGCCCGGCTTGTTCTCACCCGGCTTGTTCTCACCCGGCTTGCCCTCGCCCGGCTTGTTCTCACCAGGCTTGTTCTCACCCGGCTTGTTCTCACCCGGCTTGCCCTCGCCAGGCTTGTTCTCGCCAGGCTTCTTGTTCTGGTCCTTCTCCTCCAGCTTCTCCGCCTGCTTCTCGTCCTTGAACTGGTTGTTGTTGTTGATATTGATGTTGATAACCTTGATGTTGATTTTGTTCTGGACGAAGAAGTTGGCCTTGTTGTGGCTCTTGACGAAGTAGCGGGGCTTGCCGTGCTTGATCACGTAGTAGCAGTCGTGATCGTCGTCCCAGTAGAACTTGATGTTCTTGTACCAGCACGAATACTTCTCGTCCTTGAAGTGCTTCTTGTAGTACTTCTTGTCCCAGCAGTAGCGCTTCCCCTTACCCTTACCCTTCCCCTTGGCCTTGCCCTTCCCCTTGTCCTTCCCCTTGTGGTCCAGGGCCTTGGTCACCGTGGAGTCGGGCATCGCCGCCGCCGTCGCCGTACCGGCCGGCAGGATCACGGCCCCGCCGACGGCGACGGCCGACGCGGTAAGGGTCGCCAGGCCCAGCGCTCGCCTACTACGGACGCCGTCACGCTTACGGATGATGCGGTTCATGATTGTCTCCTCGTGAAGTGAAAGGCGCTTTTCTCACGCCCCGGTGCCTCGATCTCTTTGCGGTGTTTCCGGTGAGGCCCGCACTTCAAGTACGCCGGAATCGCGGAGCAGGGTCATGCTCCGAAGACTCGGGACTTGACGTAGGAGAAAAAGGTGCGTAAAAGAGGCCCGCGCCCCACACGGCGGCCGTGCCGCAAGGCGCGATTGGGCAGCCACGGCACCCGGACACGCGAACGGCCCCCGACCGAACACTCAGGTCAGGGGCCGTTCTCACTGCTCATCACGCGGTGGGTGTGGGATTTGAACCCACGGTGACATCGCTGCCACGACGGTTTTCAAGACCGTTCCCTTAGGCCGCTCGGGCAACCCACCTGGGCCCCGGCCCACCAGGGGCGGAGCGGATACAGCGTACCGGCCTCATGCGTTTCGCGGGGGCCGTGGTCCACCACAGGTCCAGATCTTGAAAGCGGAGACCGTTCCCGACATCCCCGGTGTCATCCCGCTGGCGCTGGTCGGCACCCTGCGCACAGTGCGCGCCTTTGCGCCGGTCCTGGGCGCCAACGGCGGCGGGCGGACCACCCGGAGTCAGCTGTCGCCCACGCGGGCGCCCAGGGTGACCTCGACGGTGTGGGTCCTGCCGTCGCGTTCGTAGGTGATCGTGACCTTGTCGCCGGGCTTGTGGGTCCAGATCTCGCCGATCAGGGTCGGGCCGCTGTCGATCACCGTGTCGTCGAGCTTGGTGATGACGTCCCCGGGCCTGAGACCGGCCTTGTCGGCGGGGCCGCCCGCCTCGACCGGGTCCGTGCCGCCCGCACCCTTGTCGGTGATCTTCGCGCCGTCGGAGGTGTCCTCCAGGGAGACGGACGCGCCGATCTTCGCGTACACCGGCTTGCCGGTCTTGATCAGCTCCTGGGCGACGTACTTCGCCTGGTTGATCGGGATGGCGAAGCCCAGGCCGATGGAGCCGGACTGGCCGGTGCCGAAGCCGCCGTTGCTGCTCGACTGGATCGCGGAGTTGATGCCGATGACATTGCCCTTGGCGTCCAGCAGCGGGCCACCGGAGTTGCCGGGGTTGATGGAGGCGTCGGTCTGCAGGGCGCTCAGGTACGACGCCTGGCTGCCGGTGCCGTCGCTGGAGGCCACCGGGCGGTCCTTGGCGCTGATGATGCCCGTCGTCACCGTGTTCGACAGGCCGAAGGGGGCGCCGATGGCGATCGTGGAGTCACCGACGGCCACCTTGTCGGAGTCGCCCAGGGTGAGCGGCTTCAGGCCCGAGGGGGCGTTCTTGAGCTTGATCACCGCCACGTCGTAGCCCTGCGCGTTGCCGACGACCTCGGCGTCGTACTTCTTGCCGTTCGGGAACGTGGCCGTCAGCCTCCCACCGTCGACCGCGTCCGCCACCACGTGGTTGTTGGTGATGATGTGGCCCTCGGTGTCGAAGACGAAACCCGTGCCCGTGCCGCCCTCGCCGCTGCTGCTCTCGGCCTCGATGGTGACCGTGCTCGGCAGCGCCTTGGCGGTCACCGCGGCGACCGTACCGGGATCGCGCTTGAGGTCGCCGCCGCTGTCGGGGGCGGAGACGGTGGTGGAACCGGTGTCCTCGTTCTTGGCCAGCGTGTAGCCGAGGCCGCCGCCCAGCCCACCCGCGACCAGCGCGGCCACCAGGACCGCGGCGAGCAGACCACCGCGCCGGCCACCGGGCTTCGGCACGGGCTGCGCGTACGAGGTTCCCCAGCCGGAGCCGTCACCCGCCCCGCCGGTGCCCTGCGCTGGGTACGCGTGCGTGGGCGGCGGCGGGGGCGACCAGCCGCCCTCGGGGGCGGTGTTCGGGGAGCCGCCCTGCGGGGCCGCCGAGGCGTACGCCGGTGCGCCGGCCGCGTGCGGCGGCTGCTCCGGTACGTCGGGAACGCCCGGAGGCGTGGCCGGCAGCGGTGTCGTCGGCGCGTCCTCGGCGGGGGCGTGTGCGGGCTGCTGCGGGGAGACTGCGGGAGTGTCCACCGGCACGGGAGGTGCAGACGGGGCCGGTGGTACCGCAGTGCCCTCGTTCTCGGTGCTCACAGCTTTACTCCTCGGTCCACTGCTGTTGGTCAGGCGCGACGCGGCTGCGCCTGTGCTCGCTTGTGATTTTTGTATGCCGTCAGCTTTTCCCACAGGACGTCAGGGCACCATAAGCGGTCGCTGTGGGTGTTCGACTCACCTTTATATGGGACCAGTCCGACTAAAGGCGCGCATTCCCACCGCCGCCGAACCGCCTCCGCTCCCACGGCTACCCCGTGCCGGTGGCACCATGACGCGGTGACCCACGCACGACAGCACCGGATCCAGGTCGTCGCCCACCGCGGCGCCTCGGAGGACGCCCCCGAGCACACCCTGGCCGCGTACCGGAAGGCGATCGAGGACGGGGCGGACGCGTTGGAGTGCGATGTCCGGCTGACGGCCGACGGGCATCTCGTGTGCGTCCACGACCGCCGCATCGACCGTACGTCCAACGGTCGCGGCGCGGTCTCCGCGCTGGAGCTGGCCGATCTCGCCGCCCTGGACTTCGGCTCCTGGAAGTACCGCGGGTCACTGCACCACCGGGACGAGGAGCCCGACTGGGTGCACCGCCCGGAGGACCCGGCGGAGACCTCCGTACTCACCCTGGAGCGGCTGCTCACCCTCGTCGCGGACGCCGGGCGGCGGGTGGAGCTGGCGATCGAGACCAAGCACCCCACGCGATGGGCCGGACAGGTGGAGGAGCGGCTGGTGGCGCTCCTGAAGCGGTTCGGGCTGGACGCCCCGCCCGCGCCGCAGGAGTCCGCGGTACGGGTGATGAGCTTCTCGGCGCGCTCCCTGCACCGGATCCGGGCAGCCTCGCCGACGCTGCCGACGGTCTATCTGATGCAGTTCGTCTCACCCCGGCTGCGCGACGGACGACTGCCCGCGGGTGTCCGGATCGCGGGCCCCTCGATCCGCATCGTGCGCAATCACCCGACGTACATCCAGCGGCTGAAGCGGGCCGGGCACCAGGTGCACGTGTGGACCGTGAACGAGCCCGCGGACGTCGATCTCTGCGTTGACCTGGGCGTCGACGCCATCATCACCAATCGCCCGCGCGCGGTGCTGGACCAGCTGGGTCGCTGACCCATGAAACGAACCTTGACCCATGAGCCCACCTGCACCATCCTCCAGTCTCGGCCACACCGTCGAAATCCAGCCACATGCCGACCGGTCCATTACAGGGAGTGCTCCGGCGCGTTCGGTCCGTGTTCGATCGTTGCGAATGCGTCGCCGGACCTGGATTGGCCGGTTTCCGGTACAGGCCAATGGGGCATCCACACCGTGGCGTGGGGCGAAGGAGGTCTCGGGGGTGGCGTTGGTGGTGGCACAGGAGGTGCCCACGTCGTCGAGCATGGCCGTACCCCATGGCCCTGCGGGCGTGGGGAAGGCGCGGCACCGGATGCGCGACCAGTTGCGCAGAGGTGGCGTGGCGGAATCGGTCATCGACGATGCCGTACTGATCCTTTCCGAACTTTTGAGCAACGCGTGCAAACACGGTCGGCCACTGGGCGACGCCCTGGCCGGGGACGGTGATGTCCGGGCCGCGTGGCGCGTGCACCCGGGCGGCAGGCTGGTCGTGGAGGTGACGGACGGCGGCGGACCGACCCGTCCGGCCCCGGCGACCCCCTCGGTCACCGCACACGGCGGCCGCGGGCTGAACATCATCACGGCGCTGGCCGACGACTGGGGCGTACGGGACGACAGCCAGGGCGAGGTCACGGTCTGGGTGGTGATCCACGGCGGAGTGCACGATTCCGGTGCGGGGCACCGGCGCGACGACTTCGCTACGCGTGTCACGGCCCCGCCGGTCTCGGCCATACCCGAGCTGGACTTCGCGGACGCGTTCGACGACCTGGACTGAGACCGGACCGCCGACCGGAACTGAGACTGTCCGCCGACCGGAACTGGGGCTGGCCGCCGACCCGTACTGAGACCGGACCGCCGACCGGAACTGAGACTGGCCGCCGACCGGAACTGGGGCTGGCCGCCGACCCGTACTGAGACCGGACCGCCGACCCGTACTGAGACCGGACGATCACGGCTGACCGCAGGTGACCGCGAAGGGCTCAAGGGTTACGTCCCTCTCCCGGGCTCGGGGCCCGCTCCGCCCAGGTTGTCCACAACGCCCCCGTCATCCACAGGTTCCCGTCCCCCCGCGCACAAACGGCTAGGCTCCCGCCGTACGAGACGAGCCGTAACCGGGAGACACCCACCATGGCCAAGAAGCGATCCCAGACGAAGGCCACGCGCCCGCAGCTCACGGATGGAGAGATCCCGGTGGTCGGCGCCCGCGAGCCCTGCCCCTGTGGCAGCGGACGCCGTTACAAGGCGTGCCACGGCCGGGCCGCCGCCCAGGCCGCGACCGAGCTGGTGCACCGCCCGTTCGAGGGGCTGCCCGGCGAGTGCGACTGGGTCGCCCTGCGCGAGCTGGTCCCGGCGGCCACCGCCGCGCTCACCCTCAAGGACGGCCTCCCCGAGGGAGTCCCCTCGGTCACGCTCGCCACGGTGCTGCCGATGGCCTGGCCCGCCCTGCGCCGCGACGACGGCTCCGTCCTGCTCGGCCTGCAGAACGACACCGCGTCCGGCGACATCAGCCGCGACCTCGCCGACACGCTGCTGCGCGCGTTGGAGGCGCAGCCCGGCACCCCGGTGAAGGGCCGCCGCGCCCCCGCCGACGGGCCCCGCCTGCAGGACGTGCTCGATCCCAAGGCCCCGTTCGAGCCCGCGGTGCACTCCGGCTTCGAGTTCTGGGTGCCGGACCCGGAGAACGCCACGCCGGACGTGACCGCCTCCCTGGAGCGGGCCAACGCCGCCGCCGTCCCGACGGTCAAGCTCCAGGGCGTCGACGCGGCGTACTGGTGCCAGACCCCGGAGAAGAACCACCTGCGCTGGGTCATGCCGCACCCGGAGGAGCAGCTTCTGGACGCTCTCGCGCGGCTGCACGCGGCGGGCCGGTCCAGCCTCGGCGAGGGCACCCGGCTCGTCGGCTCCTTCCGGGCGCACGGCCTGACCGTGCCGGTGTGGGACCTGCCGAGCGGTGTCACCGCCGACGACGTCGAGAAGCCGGCGGCCGAGTTCGCCGAGCGGCTGGCCGCCGCGCTGGCCACGGACGCGCCGCTCACCGCGGACGAGCGTCGCGCGCGCGGCGGCCTGACCAACCGGCAGGTGACCCTCAGCTGACGCCCCCGCGGCTCGACAGCTGACTGGTCGGTCAGTCGAACGGCTCACCGGATCGGGGGGCTCCAGTCGAACTCCCGCTGCCGACAAGCCAGTCGGTGTCCGAATAGCCGAGGAAAACGGGAGATCGAATTTGCGAACCGCCGATCTCTTGTTACCGTTCCAGTAGCCCGGTTGCTGGTGCATCCCCCGTCGCCAGCAACCGGGTCTTTCCATGTGCGGAGACGCTCACGCAACGCCGCCCGTCGGTCAACTTCCCGTGGCCGCGCCGGAGTTGCTCCCCGAGCGCAGCAGCGACGGGCCCTGTCCGCCGCGTGCCGCGAACTCCGCGACCGCCGAGTACGCCGCCGGCTCGCCCTTCGTCCGCTCCCGGGGCGTCTCACAACTGGCCGGTTCGTCCTCGGCGCCCACCGCGCACCGCATCTGCACCGTCCGCCCGTCCGGCCCCATCAGGCTCAGTACGGCGTCGAGGGCTTGGCCGGTCGCGTTGCGGTAGTAGGTGCGCGCCCACGACTCCTCGCCCTGCGTCAGCACACAGGTCTGCGCCTCGATGCCGTCGGGGGAGGTGATGTCGGGGCCGCAGCGGGTGGCGGTGGCCAGGCCGAGGCCGAGCAGGTCGGGGGAGCGGTCGGGGTCGGGCGCGGCGGCCTCGTCGCCGGGCGCCCCGGCCGCACCGTCGGCCACCTCGGCGTCCGGCACCTTGCCATCCCCCGACACCCGTACGGCCCCGGACTCGCGGTCATCACCCACGGGCCCCGCGGAAGCGATGGCCAATGGCAGCGCCACCGCACACGTCACAACGGCCGCGAGGGCGAGCAGGCGGAGATTCATGAGGGGACGATAACGACCAGGACCGGGCGCCCGGTTCCGCGCGCGCCGGACACCCTCAGAACTCGGGGGCGCTCACACCCGTACGAGTGAGGGCGTCGACCACGGCGTCCACGACGGCCTCCACATCGGGGACCCACGGAGCGGCCGAGCCGGGTAGCGGCGTGCGCTCCCAGCGGATCTGCCCCTGACCGGTCTCGGACGGCGGCAGCGCGAGATAGCCGCCCTCGCTGTGGAAGCGCAGGGAACCGGGGACGAAGTCCTTGGCGTAGAGCAGTTCGCCCAGCTGTTCCATGGAGTACGGCCGGACGAGCACGGCCCAGCGGGTGCGGGAGGCGAGGACCGGGCCGAGGCGCATCCCGGTGCGGTCCAGCGCGGCCAGGGCACGCGCGGCCGCGGGAGCCGGCAGGCTGACCGCGCAGGGTGCCTTGCCGCCGGTGGCCAGGATGATCGGCGCCGTGGGCCGGTTGGTCCACCACCAGCGCACCATGCGCTCGTCGGTGGTGGCCGTGAGCAGGCCGGGGTCGAAGGGGTGCGCGCCGGGCACCGTGCACTCCGGGTCGGGGCAGCCGCAGCGGGCCCGGCCCTGCGGGTCCGCCGTGACGCCCGGGAGTACGGGCCATTTCCATTCCGTCGCGAAGGTCAGGGCCGCGCTGATCACCTCAGGCCTCCCGTCGTTCCGCCTGGACAGGAGCCTGCGTCGCCTTCCGAGGATCTCGCGCATGAGCGCTCGTTCCTTTCCGTTGCACGCCTGGCAACACCGTGGTCCACATCACACCATGCGTTGATCACTTCACTGTGCGTACCTGTTGGCGCATCACACCCCGGCATCGAGCACGGGGAGCCCCTATGGGCCGAGCGTTGGCTGCGTCCGCGTCCATACTGTGTCCATCAAAAGCATGGGCGTGGCGTGGGGTGGCGAAGTGTGGCGTTTGCCGTCCCGCGTATTTCTCTTCGCCGCCGTCACGGGAGGATGGGCTCGGTCGTCGGTGGCTAAGACGCCCGGGTCCGTCACCAGGTTCCGGGTGCCCCCAACCACCCCTGGCCTTCACCGAGTACGTACCCATCACGACCGCTGTGACGCTCCGTCGAGCAAGCCCAGTCGACCGCAATAGGGCATTACCTGAAGCAGTTTTCAGCCAACTTCCGCTTTCCGCAAGAGATCCCGGCAGATCCGGTCCCGGAACCACGACAGACCCACGGACACCAGCAATCCCAGCAGGACAATGCTGGACATCTCCTCACGAGTGCGTGTACATGTGGAGACACTGCTAGCGGCGCAAAATGACATGGGGGTTTGCGATGCTTTTGAGCAAAACGCACCGGTCGGAAAGCCGGACGCCATGAACGCCCCGCACCCTCCGAAAGTGGCTGGAATCGATTCAACAGTTCCTGCGCCCGCACACACTGTCGCACCCTCCTCCCCGGCCCCCTCCGCCGTCACCACCGGCCCCGGCGCCCTCCTGCAGGACCGGCTCGCCGGCTGGGTCTCGGACCTCACCACACTGCACGAACTCACCGAACGCCTGGCGCGTACGGGCACCCTGGCCGACGCGCTCCAGGAACTGCTGCGCGCCGGAGCGGCCCTGGTGGGCGCCCGGCGGGGCCTCGTCGTACTGGAACCGGCCGACAGCCTCGGCCCGCGCAGCACCATCGGTCTGGGCCTCGCCCAGGCGGATCTCGGACACATCGAGACCGTGCCGCGCGGTTCGATGCCGTACGGCGATCTGCTGGACGCCCCGGTCGGACCGCCGGGCGGCGTCCGGGAGATCGTCCGGCCCGATCTGTTCGCCGAGGACGGCCTCGACCCCCGCCACCGCGAGGTCGCCCACCGCCTCGGCTATGCCGCCAGCTACGCACTCCCCCTGTCCACCGACGCCGCGGGCCGTCTCGGCGCCGCCGTGTGGCTCTACGACGAACCCGCCGAACCGGTCGAACGGCAACGGCATCTGGTCGGCCTGTACGCCCGTTACGCCGGCGAGCACCTCGCCCGGCTGCTCGAAGTCGAGCGCACGCGCGTGTGCATGGCGACCATCTCCGAGGAACTGCTCCCCTCCCGACTCCCCCGCGTCTCGGGCGTCCAGCTCGCCGCCCGGCACCGCACCGGCCCACGCGGCGGCGGCGACTGGTACGACGCGCTGCCGCTGCCGGACGCGGCCCTCGGTGTCGCCGTCGGGTCCGTCACCGGGTCGGGGCCCAGCGCGGTCGCCGCGATGGGACGACTGCGGGCCTCCCTGCGCGCGTACGCCGTGATGGAGGGCGAGGACCCGGTCGCCGTCCTGTCCGACCTGGAGCTGCTGCTCCGGCTGACCGAGCCCGCCCGTTCGGCCACCGCCCTGTTCGCCTACGTCGAGCCCGCCCTGCACAAGGTCACGCTGGCCGGGGCCGGGCACAGTCCGCCGCTGCTGATCGGGGAGCGGCGCACGGAGTTCGTGGAGACGTCGGTCTCGGCGCCGCTCGGGATGCTCGCCTGCTGGGAGGCGCCCAGCGTGGAGGTGCAGGCGGAGCCCGGAGAGACGGTTCTGCTGTACACCGACGGGCTGCTCCAGCGCACCGACGACCCCATGGACCGCGCGTTCGCCCGGCTGCACGCGGCGGCGGCCGGGGTGCCACGGGCCAAGCGCCGGGATCCGGACGCGCTCGTCGACCATGTGCTGCGGACCGTGCTGCCGGACGGGCTGGACTCGGCGGACAGCGAGGAGGACGTGGTGCTGCTGGCGGCACGTTTCGAGTGACGCGCGCCTTCCGGGCGGGCTCGGCAACAGGTCTTTCCGCCCTGGGCCCCCTGTCGTGCGACCGTACGATGGAGGAGGTCCAGTGCCGTATCAAGGAGGATGACCGTGGCCGAAGAGCTCCCGGAGACCCCGGTGGAGGCTTCTGAGGAAGAGCCCGTCAAGCAGCGCAAGAACGGCCTGTACCCGGGCGTGTCCGACGAGCTGGCCGAGAACATGAAGTCCGGCTGGGCCGACACCGAGCTGCGCGACCTGGAGCCGATCCCGCAGGCCGCCGAGACCGCCGCCCGCCGCGCCGCGCTCTCCGCGCGCTTCCCGGGCGAGCGCCTGGTCATCCCCGCGGGCAACCTGAAGACCCGCTCGAACGACACGGACTACCCCTTCCGCGCGTCGGTCGAGTACGCGTACCTCACCGGCAACCAGACCGAGGACGGCGTCCTGGTCCTGGAGCCGGTCGCCGACGGTCACCAGGCGACGATCTACCTGCTGCCGCGTTCCAACCGCGAGAACGGCGAGTTCTGGCTGGACGGCCACGGCGAGCTGTGGGTCGGCCGCCGGCACTCGCTCACCGAGGCGCAGCGGCTGTACGGCATCCCCGCGTCGGACGTCCGCGAGCTGGCCGACACGCTGCGCGAGGCGACCGGCCCGGTGCGGGTCGTACGCGGGTACGACGCCGGTATCGAGGCCGCTCTGACCGACAAGGTCACCGCAGAGCGGGACGAGGAGCTGCGGGTCTTCCTCTCGGAGATGCGGCTGGTCAAGGACGAGTTCGAGATCGGCGAACTGCAGAAGGCCGTCGACTCGACCGTGCGGGGCTTCGAGGACGTGGTGAAGGTCCTCGACAAGGCCGAGGCGACCTCGGAGCGGTACATCGAGGGCACGTTCTTCCTCCGCGCGCGGGTGGAGGGCAACGACGTCGGCTACGGCTCCATCTGCGCGGCCGGGCCGCACGCCTGCACGCTGCACTGGGTGCGCAACGACGGGCCGGTGCGATCGGGTGATCTGCTGCTGCTGGACGCGGGCGTGGAGACGCACACGTACTACACCGCGGACGTGACGCGGACGCTGCCGGTCAACGGGCGGTTCAGCGAGATCCAGCGGAAGATCTACGACGCGGTGTACGAGGCACAGGAGGCCGGGATCGCGGCGGTGAGGCCGGGGGCGAAGTACCGCGACTTCCACGACGCGGCGCAGCGGGTGCTCGCCGAGAAGCTGGTCGAGTGGGGGCTGGTCGAGGGGCCGGTCGAGCGGGTGCTGGAGCTGGGGCTGCAGCGGCGGTGGACGCTGCACGGGACCGGGCACATGCTCGGGATGGACGTACATGACTGTGCGGCGGCGCGGACCGAGACGTATGTGGACGGGGTCCTTGAGCCGGGGATGTGTCTGACCGTCGAGCCCGGGCTGTACTTCCAGGCCGATGACCTGACGGTGCCGGTGGAGTATCGGGGGATCGGCGTCCGGATCGAGGACGACATTCTGGTGACCGAGGGCGGGAACCGAAATCTGTCGGCGGGGCTTCCTCGGCGGGCGGACGAGGTCGAGGAGTGGATGGCCTCGCTCAAGGGGTGAGGTCGGGGATGGCCGGGCGCCTGAGGGGGTGTCCGGCCATCGTTGCGGTGTGCGGGTTGTGGGGGCTGGTCGCGCAGTTCCCCGCGCCCCTGATCGCATCAGGACGCCGTCATCAGCGGCGCGTCCTCTCTCCACTTGAGGATCTTGTCGAAGCTCACCACGGCCCCGTCCCGGCCGGGGTTGTTGCCGATGTGGACGTGGTCGGCGAGTTCCTCGATGAGGCACAGGCCGCGGCCGTGTTCGGCGTCGGTGCGGACGGGCTGCGGGCGCAGGTGGGGGCGGGTGAAGCCCGGGCCGGAGTCGGTGACCTCGATGCGGCACTTCTCGCCGTCGAGGTAGGCGGTGACCCGGTACACCCCCGAGGAGCGGCCGTGCGCGGTGTCCCCGCCGTGCTCAACGGCGTTCGCGCAGGCCTCGGTGAGGGCGACGGAGAGGTCGTACGAGACGTCGGGGTCGACGCCCGCCGTCTCCATCGTGCCGAGCAGCAGGCGCCGGGCGAGCGGCACGCTCGCGGCTTCGCGCCGCAGATGGAGTGACCACCAGATGCTCATGCTCCAGCCTCCTGGCCGCGGCTCGACATACCGTTACGTATTACCGCGCGTACGCGGATGTAAGCGCGGATTCAACGTGATGCCGCCCATACGGGGGATGTGCTGGAGGTGGCCGACGGTGTATGTGGGGCGTGAGTGTTCCAGACGGGTGACCGGCGGTAGCAGGCATGCCGGGCAGGCAGGTACAGAAGGGGATCTTCCGGATCGTACGGAATCTTGCGGACCTGCCGTAGGGCCGTCATGAGCCCAGTGCGATGATGAGCCCGCCATGTCTGCCCCCCACCCGCGCACAGTGCGCCCCGGAGCAGGGCTCCGGATTCCGCGGGCCGCGGTCTTCGCCGCGGTCTGCGTCGTGCTGTCCGGGGCCGGGCACGCCATCGCCTCCTGCGCCGCGGTTCCGCTGTGGACGCTGGGCGCGGGGTTCCTGGGCGTGCTCGCGGTGGCGGCGCCGTTCGCCGGGCGGGAGCGCTCGCTGCCGGGGATCGCGGCGCTGCTGGCGGTCGGGCAGACGGTGCTGCACACGCTGTTCGGGCTGGGGCAGCACGGTACGGCGGCAACGGATGCCGCCCAGAGCAACGCCGCGCTGGTCGAGCAGGCCGCGCGGCTGGTGTGCGGCACCACGGCGGCGGCGCTCAGTCCGGCGCAGGCCCAACGCATCCTCGTCGAGGCCCGGCTGTATCAGGGCGGCGGCTCGGGCGCGCACGCCGTGCATCACCCGGCGGACGCCCTGGCCACCGCCGCCGGCTCCCCCGCCGCGCTGCTGCCGTCCCTGCCCATGCTGCTCGGTCACGTCCTCGCGGCGGTCGTCGCGGGCTGGCTGCTGCGCCGCGGTGACCTCGCCCTGCTGCGGATCGCCGAGCTCTCGGCGCATTCGGTCACGGAGGGGGCGCTCGTACGATCCCTGCGCGCGGCGTTCGCGCTGGCGCGCGCCCTGCATGCCGGGCTCCCGGGGGCGCCCGACGCCCGCCCGCGCCTGCGGTGCGCTCCCGCGCACCCGGTCCCTGAACCTCGCACCACCGCACTCCAGCACACCGTGATCCGGCGCGGACCGCCTGCCGCCGTGCTCGTTCTCGCCGCCTGACGCGACGCGCGCCGCCACTTCCTTCCGTGGGCCGCCGCCGTCGCGCGGCACGCGCGCGTACGTCTCGTTCTCCGCGGGGCCCTCAACGGGCACCCCCACGCGCGCGTACCCCTCTTCGCCAACGGAATCTCACTCGAAGTGGAGTGCTCATCGCCATGAAGGCTTCCCGACTCGCCGCCGCCGGTGCCGTCGCCGTCTCGGCCGTCGTCGTCCTGTCCACCCCCTGCTTCGCGCACGTCACCGTGCAGCCCGAGGGCGCGGCCGCCAAGGGCGGCTACGCCGTCGTCGACTTCAAGGTCCCCAACGAGCGCGACAACGCATCGACCACCAAGCTGGAGGTCAGCTTCCCGACCGAGCACCCGCTGTCGTCGGTGATGCCGGAGCCGGTGCCCGGCTGGAAGGTCGACGTCACCAAGTCCAAGCTGGACAAGCCGATCGAGTCGCACGGGCGGCAGATCACCGAGGCGGTCAGCAAGGTCACCTGGACCGCCGACGGCAAGGGCATCGAGCCGGGCTACTTCCAGAAGTTCCCGGTCTCCGTGGGCGCGCTGCCCGAGGACGCCGACGAACTCGTCTTCAAGGCGATCCAGACGTACTCCAACGACGAGGTCGTCCGCTGGATCGAGGTGCCGCAGGAGGGCCAGGAGGAGCCGGACAACCCGGCGCCCGTGCTGGAGCTGTCCGCCGCCGAGGACGACCACCACGGCTCCTCCGGGTCCGAGGCCTCCGAGGAGCCCTCCGACGACGCCTCGGCCGCCGCCGCCCACACCACGACCGAGGCCGCCGAGTCGGCCGACAGCACCGACACCACCGCCCGTGTCCTCGGCATCGTCGGCATCGTCGTCGGCGCGGCCGGTGTGGCGTACGGCGTCCTGGCCGGCCGTCGGCGCGACACCACCGCCTGACGCCTCCCGCTCCGACGGTGTGCGCCGGGGCGCACGGCACATGTCCTACGACCCGTAAGGCATCGCCGCACCCCCCGGCGCGCGCCGGAGATCTCACATCTGGGACATTTTTCTATGCGCAACAAGACGTTCGCGGCGGCCGCGCTGCTCGCCGCCGCCACCCTGACCCTGTCCGCCTGCGGCGCCGGTGACGACGCCGGTTCGCCCGTCGCCGTGGTCTCCGAGGACGCCGGCGCCCGCAAGGCCGCCACCGTCCTCGACCAGCCGTTCGAGAAACCGGATCTGGTGCTGACGGACACGAAGGGCGAGACGTACGACCTCCGCAAGGAGACCGCGGGCAAGCCGACGCTGATCTACTTCGGCTACACCAACTGCCCCGACGTGTGCCCGCTGACGATGAACAACATCGCCGTCGCCAAGACCAAGCTGCCCAAGGCGGAGCAGGACGCGCTGCGGATCGTGTTCGTCACCACCGACCCGGACCGGGACACCCCGGCGGCGCTCGGCAAGTGGCTCAAGGGCATCGATCCCCAAGTCATCGGCCTGACCGGCGACTTCGACACCATCCAGGCCGCCGCCCGCACACTCGGCATCACCATCGAGCCGCCGCACAAGGAGAAGGGCAAGATCGTCTCCACGCACGGCACCCAGGTCGTCGCCTTCTCGCCGAAGACCGACGCGGGATACGTCCTCTACGGCGAGGACACCACCGTCGACGACTACATCAAGGACCTCCCCAAGCTCGTCAAGGGGGAGAAACCGTGAGGCGTACGGCTGTGACGGCGGCCGTGCTGACCGGGGCGCTGGCGCTCGCGGGGTGCGGTTCGGACTCGGCGGCGGACTCCAAGGAGGACTCGAAGGCGGAAATCTCCGTCAGCGCCGCCTACATGCCGCAGCCCGTCTCGGACTCCATGGCGGCGGGCTTTCTGACCATCGCCAACAAGGGCGGCACGGCGGACGAGTTGACGTCCGTGACCAGCGACATCGGCGAGGTGACCGTGCACCAGACGGTGGACTCGGCGATGCGGGAGGTCAAGGAGCTCCCGGTGCCCGCGCACGGTGAACTCGTACTGAAGAGCGGCGGAGACCATCTGATGTTCGAGAAGCTGAAGCGCAAGCCGAAGCAGGGCGAGACGGTCTCCGTCGAACTGCACTTCGCCGAGTCCGGCCCCGTCACGGTGGAGATGCCGGTGAAGTCCGCGACGTTCACCCCGGATTCCGGGCACTGAGGGAGGGACCACCTTGACACCGACCATCGCTCCCCGCGTCCGGAGCCTGGTGCTGCTGCTCCTGGCCGCCGCCGGGCTGCTCCTCGGCGGCGCCGGGTCCGCCTCCGCGCATGCCGCGCTGACCGGCAGCGCCCCCCAGCAGGGGGCGGTGGTCGACAAGGCCCCGGCGCAGGTCTCGCTCACCTTCTCCGAGGCCGTCTCGCTCTCCGACGACTCACTCCAGGTGCTCGACCCCAAGGGCAAGCGGGCCGACACCGGCGAGGCGAGCAACGTCAGCGGGACGACGTACGCCGTGAAACTGCACTCCGGCCTGCCCGACGGCACCTACACGGTGGCCTATCACGTCGTGTCCGCCGACAGCCATCCCGTCTCCGGCGCCTACACCTTCTCCATCGGCGCGCCCTCGTCGACCTCCGTCTCGGTGACGGAGCAGACGGCCGGGGGCGGGGTCGTCGGGTCGCTGTACGGATTCGGGCGGTACATGTCGTACGCCGGGTTCATCGTGCTGGCCGGTGGGGCCGCCTTCGTCCTGGCCTGCTGGCCGCGCGGCGCGGGCGTGCGGGCCGTGCAGCGGCTCGTCGTCTCGGGGTGGGTGGCCCTCACGGCGGCGACGCTGGGGCTGCTGTTGCTGCGCGGCTCGTACACGCGGTCCGGGGCGCTCGGCGATGTCTTCGACCTGGATCTGCTGGGGCAGGTGCTGCAGACCAAGACAGGGGCGGCGCTGGTGTCGCGGCTGCTGCTGCTCGCGGCGGCGGCCCTGTTCGTCGCGGTGCTCTTCGGGGCGTACGAGAAGCGGGACGACGACGAGAAGCGGGATCTGACGTTCGGGCTGGCGCTCGGCGGGGGTGTCGTGGCCGCCGGGATCGCCGCGACCTGGGCGATGGCCGAGCATGCGTCCACCGGGCTGCAGCCGGGGATCGCGATGCCGGTCGATGTCATCCATGTGCTGGCGGTGGCGGCCTGGCTCGGGGGGCTGTGCGCCCTGCTGGTGTCGCTGTACTGGGCGCCGGCGGAGACTCCGCTGCAGGCGAGCGCGGTACGGCGGTTCTCCCGGGTCGCCTTCGGCAGCGTGGTCGCGCTGGTCGTGACCGGCCTCTACCAGTCGTGGCGGCAGGTCGGCTCCTGGTCGGCGCTCACCGGGACGCGCTTCGGGCAGTTGCTGCTGGTCAAGGTGGCGCTGGTGGTGCTGCTGGTCGGCGTCGCGTGGATTTCGCGGCGGTGGACCGGGCGGCTGGCGGACACCGTGGTCGCCGGTGGGGCGGGGAAGCGGCGGGAGCGGGCCGAGACCGCGGCGCGGTCCACTTCCAGTGGCGGCTCCAAGGGAGCCGGGGCGGGGTCCCGGGGAGCCGGGGCCGGTTCGCGGGAAGCCGGGGCCGGTTCCGGTCATTCCGAGCGGGCCGCCCAGCTCGCCCGGCAGCGGGCCGCCGCGGAAGCGGCCCGGCAGAAACGGGAGCGGGACGCCGATCCGAACCGTTACGGGCTGCGCCGCTCGGTGCTGGCCGAGGCGGGCGTCGCGGTGGTCCTGCTCGCGGTGACGACCGCTCTGACGTCCACCGAGCCGGGGCGCACGGTGGAGGAGGCCCAGGCGGCCGCCGCGGCCTCGTCGTCCGCCGCGTCCTCGGCCGCCGGGGTGATCACCCTGGACATGGCCTTCGACACGGGCGGCACGGACGGCAAGGGCGTCGTCCGGGTCGACATCGACCCCGCGCGCGTCGGCGGCAACGAGATGCACGTCTACGTACAGCGCCCCAACGGACGTGCCTTCGACATCCCGGAGGTGAAGATCGCCTTCACCCTGGAGTCCAAGAACATCGGGCCGTTGCCCGTCATCCCCGACCACATCACCACCGGGCACTGGTCGGCGAGCGGAGTGCAGATCCCCATGGCGGGCGAGTGGAAGATCGCCGTGACCGTGCGGACCTCCGACATCGACCAGGTGACCGTCTCCAAGAACGCGCAGATCGGCTGAACATCACCATGGCTGAGCAGATGGCCGACCACACGGCTGACCCGTCCCGTCCGGGAACTCCTACCGCCAGGACGCCCGAGGCGCCTCCCATGGGAGCCGTTCCAGCGAACGCGCGCCCCAGGGAGGGCGTCTCGCGGCGGACGTTGCTCGGTACCGCCGGTGCCGCCGGGCTGGTCCTGGGTGCGGCGGGCGGTGCAGCCGGGTACGCCGCCGCGCCCGCGCAGGCGACGCCGCTCACCTCGCTGGGCGCCGACCAGGTGATGTTTCACGGGAAACATCAGCCCGGAATCACCACGCCGATGCAGGCGCGCGGCCACCTGATCGCCTTCGACCTGGCCGCCGGCGCGGGCCGCAAGGAGGCGGCCGCACTGCTGCGCCGCTGGTCGCAGACTGCCCGGCGGCTGATGGCGGGCGAGCCCGCGCGGGACGGCGACACGGATGTGGCGCGGGACGCCGGACCGTCCTCGCTGACGATCACCTTCGGGTTCGGGCACAGCTTCTTCGGCCGTACGGGCCTGGAGAAGCAGCGCCCGGTCGCCCTCGACCCGCTGCCCGCCTTCTCCTCCGACCAGCTCGACAAGGCGCGCAGCGACGGCGACCTGTGGGTGCAGATCGGCGCGAACGACGCGCTGGTCGCCTTTCACGCCCTGCGCGCGATCCAGAAGGACGCGGGCAGCGCGGCCCGGGTCCGCTGGCAGATGAACGGCTTCAACCGGTCGCCGGGGGCCACGGCCCACCCCATGACGGCTCGCAATCTGATGGGCCAGATCGACGGGACGCGCAATCCCAAGCCGAAGGAGCCCGACTTCGACCGGCGGATCTTCGTGCCGGAGTCCGGTGCGGCCGACCCGGCCTGGATGGCGGGCGGCTCCTACGCCGTCGTACGCCGCATCCGCATGCTCCTCGACGACTGGGAGCAGCTCTCGCTCAAGGAGCAGGAGGACGTCATCGGGCGGCGCAAGTCCGACGGGGCACCCCTGTCGGGCGGGACCGAGACGACCGAGATGGACCTGGAGAAGACGGACGCCGAGGGCAACCTGGTGGTGCCGATCAACGCGCACGCGCGGATCAGCCGACCCGACCAGAACGGGGGTGCGGCGATGCTGCGCCGCCCGTTCTCGTACCACGACGGCTTCGACGGGGACGGAGTGCCGGATGCGGGGCTGTTGTTCATCTGCTGGCAGGCCGATCCGCTGCGGGGGTTCGTGACCGTGCAGCGGAAGCTGGACCGGGGGGACGCGTTGTCGCGGTTCATCCGGCATGAGGCGAGCGGGCTGTTCGCCGTGCCGGGTGGGGCGGCGGACGGAGAGTATGTGGGGCAGGCCTTGCTGGAGGGGTGAATAGGGGTGGTCCTTGCACGGATCACCCTCTGGAGGGGGCGCGTTCACTCACGGGAGGGGCTCTCATGAGACGAGTGAGCCGGGCGCTCGGGGGCCCATTAGGGTGAGGACATGCCAGCGAGCTATGCGTATCTCGGCCCCGAGGGCACCTTCACCGAAGTCGCTCTGCGTACGCTGCCGGAGGCGGCGACCCGCGAGCTGATCCCGTACGTGTCCGTGCAGTCCGCGCTGGACGCGGTGCGCGCGGGTGAGGCCGAGGCCGCGTTCGTGCCGATCGAGAACTCCGTCGAGGGCGGCATCACGACCACCCTCGACGAGCTGGTCGCGGGCGAGCCGCTGATGATCTACCGCGAGGTGCTGCTGTCGATCACCTTCGCACTGCTGGTCAGGCCGGGCACCAAGCTGTCGGACATCAAGACCGTCTCCGCGCATCCGGCGGCCCAGCCGCAGGTGCGCAACTGGCTGAAGACATACCTCCCGGACGCGATCTGGGAGTCGGCCGCCTCGAACGCGGATGCCGCACGCCTGGTCCAGGAGGGTCAGTACGACGCCGCCTTCGCGGGCGAGTTCGCGGCCTCCCGGTACGGCCTTGTGGCCCTGGAGACCGGGATCCACGACGCGGAGAACGCGCAGACCCGGTTCGTGCTGGTCGGCCGGCCCGCCCGGCCCGCCGCGCCGACCGGGGCGGACAAGACGTCCGTCGTGCTGTGGCAGCGCGACGACCACCCCGGTGGCCTGCGCGATCTGCTGGGCGAGTTCGCCACGCGGGGCATCAACCTGATGCTGCTCCAGTCGCGGCCCACCGGTGCCGGTATCGGCAACTACTGCTTCTGCATCGACGCCGAGGGGCACATCTCCGACCGCCGGGTCGCCGAGGCGCTGATGGGACTCAAGCGGATCTGCCTGCAGGTGCGTTTCCTCGGCTCGTACCCCCGCGCGGACGTGAAGCCGGCGGATGTGCAACCTCCGCTGCCCGGGACGTCGGACGACGAGTTCACCTCGGCGGCGGACTGGGTGGCTCGGTGCCAGGACGGCCGGTTCTAGCCAGTCACCGGCTGGCCCTACCTGCATATTTTCGTTATCCACAGGCGTTATCCACAGGTCCGCTTCTCGACCTGGGGACAAGTCGACAGCAGAGCGCGACCTTGTCGACATATCGCCCTGCAGAGCCTCGCGGCGTCCACCAGCGCGCAGGTCACCCTTCGTCCACTCTTTTCCTGCGGGCAACTCTTTGGAGCGATGTATTTCCACTCGAAGGTGGGCGTAAGGGAGCTTTGCCCTGGGAATCCAAAGATCCATCGACGGACGTCGGATTGATCAATTCCGAATCCACAGATCTTCCGCACACCCTGTGGATAACTCTTCTGACGGTGTGGATTCCTGTGGACAAGTGAGGCCCCAAGTCCCGTTCGCCACAAGGAAATCCAGTCAACCCACCACCTTCGACTGCCCCGATCAAGGGATCGGGGAGATCATTATTGACGAGGATGCACAACAGCTGGCAATTTCCGCATAGCGGTACGTAAGCCGCAGCTCGGAATAGCGAGTCGTGGCCCCTCACCCCGCACCGGTAGCCTTGAGCGCGTGATTGACCTTCGCCTGCTCCGTGAGGACCCCGACCGTGTGCGCGCCTCCCAGCGCGCCCGTGGAGAGGACGTCGCGCTCGTCGACGCTCTCCTGTCTGCCGACGAGCGGCGCAGGTCGTCCGGCGTCCGCTTCGACGAGCTGCGCGCCGAGCAGAAGGGGCTCGGCAAGCTGATCCCCAAGGCCACGGGGGACGAGAAGGCCGAGCTGCTGAAGAAGGCGAGCCAGCTCGCCGCCGACGTCAAGGCCGCCGACGCCGAGCGCGACGCGGCCGACGCCGAGACCCAGGAGCTGCTCCTCAAGCTCGGCAACCTCGTCCACCCCGACGTCCCCGTGGGCGGCGAGGAGGACTTCGTCACCCTGGAGACCCACGGCACGATCCGCGACTTCGGCGCCGAGGGCTTCGAGCCCAAGGACCACCTGGAGCTCGGCCAGATTCTCGGCGCGATCGACGTCGAACGCGGCGCCAAGGTCTCCGGGTCCCGGTTCTACTTCCTCACGGGTGTCGGCGCGCTGCTGGAGCTGGCCCTGGTGAACGCCGCGATGGCGCAGGCCACGGCGGCCGGCTTCACCCCGATGCTCACCCCGGCACTGGTCCGCCCGCAGTCGATGGCCGGCACCGGCTTCCTCGGCCAGGCCGCCCAGGACATCTACCACCTCCCCAACGACGACCTCTACCTGGTCGGCACGTCCGAGGTGCCGCTCGCGGCGTACCACATGGACGAGATCCTCGACACCGACCGGCTTCCGCTGCGCTACGCGGGCTTCTCGCCCTGCTTCCGCCGCGAGGCCGGCTCGCACGGCAAGGACACGCGGGGCATCTTCCGCGTGCACCAGTTCGACAAGGTCGAGATGTTCTCCTACGTGGCTCCCGAGGACTCACAGGCCGAGCACCAGCGCCTGCTGGAGTGGGAGAAGCAGTGGCTGACCTCGCTGGAGCTGCCGTTCCGTGTGATCGACGTGGCCTCCGGTGACCTGGGCTCCTCGGCCTCGCGCAAGTTCGACTGCGAGGCGTGGATCCCGACGCAGGGCAAGTACCGCGAGCTGACCTCGACCTCGGACTGCACCGAGTTCCAGTCCCGCCGCCTGTCGATCCGCGTCCGTGAGGGGAAGACCGTACGGCCGCTGGCGACGCTGAACGGCACCCTGTGCGCCGTACCGCGCACGATCGTCGCGATCCTTGAGAACCACCAGCAGGCCGACGGCTCCGTGCGCGTGCCCGAGGTGCTGCGTCCGTATCTGGGCGGCCGGGAGGTCCTGGAGCCGCTGGCCAAGTGAGCGACACGGCTCCCGCCGCCGGGTTCCCCTACCGGCTGATCGCCACCGACCTCGACGGCACGCTCCTGCGCTCCGACGAGTCGGTCTCGCGACGCACCCGGGATGCGCTCGCCGCGGCCACCGCGGCGGGCGCCGCGCACATCATCGTCACCGGGCGCGGGGCCCCTTGGACCCGGCACATCCTCGACGACCTCGGCTACACCGGCCTCGCCGTCTGTGGCCAGGGCGCACAGGTGTACGACGTCGGCGAGCACCGTCTGCTGACGTCGGTGACCCTGGACCGGCAGCTGGCGGGGGTGGCCCTGGCCAAGATCGAGGCGGAGGTCGGCCCGCTGTATCTGGCGGCGAGCCGGGACGGCCTGGACGGCGAGGTGCTGGTCGGACCGGGCTATGCGCTTCAGGGCGGGCTGCCCGCGACACCCTTCACGGAGGCGTCGGATCTCTGGTCGGCACCGCTGAACAAGATCTACATCCAGCACCCGACCCTGACCGACGACGAGCTCGCGGAGGTGGCCCAGCGGGCCGCGGGCGGTTTCGTCACCGTCACCATGGCGGGCCAGGGCATCGTCGAACTCCTCCCCCTCGGTCTGTCCAAGGCGACGGGGCTGTCGCTGGCGGCCCGGCGGCTGGGGGTGAAGGCCACGGACACCATCGCCTTCGGCGACATGCCCAACGACATCCCGATGTTCGCCTGGGCGGCCCGGGGCGTGGCGATGGCCAACGCCCATGAGGAGCTGCGGGCGGTGGCGGAGGAGGTGACCGCGTCCAACGAGGAGGACGGGATCGCGGTGGTGGTGGAGCGGTTGCTGGGCTGACCCGGCCGACTGCGTACCGCACTCCTGAAGTCGACCCACCCCTGAAGTCGACTCCCGAAGTCGCTCCAGTCCCGAAGTCGACCCAGTGCCAGTGACAACGTCGCGCGGAGGATGCACGGATCGAACGTGCGCGGGCTTTCCAGCCCGACCACGGCTTAGCAAGCCGGTGCCTTACCACTCGGCCAATCCTCCGGGTGGGCGGCCCACGCGAGAGCGACATCGCGTGCTCGAAGCGGCCGCCCCGGGCAGCTCCCCGTGCGGGGCGGGCTCGACGGAGCGGTGGCGACTACTCCGGAGTCCGCCGCGGGCTGCCCTGACGGGAGCTGGACGTACTGCCGTGCATGGACATCGTCCGGCTCCTCTCCCAGACCGTGGCGCCGAACTCACCGTCCGGCGATGTGGACACAACCACTATGTCGTGACGGTGAGTTGGGCGCCACCGAATAAAAGGCCGGGAAGGCTGCGTACGTCCGCTACCGGCGGCGCCACTTGCGGCGGCGCGCCTTGCTGAAGAACCATCCCGCCGGCGGCTCGTCGGAGCGCCACGGCTGTGGTTCTGGTTCCTCGCGGCGCCAGCGGGCGGCCAGCATGCGGGCGCGGGCGGACGGTTCCGACGTATCCGCCGCGCGTATGAAGTCGTCGTCCAGGACCAGGTCGTCCCAGGCGTCGTCCCCGGGCTGTTCGCGGTCCTCGTGGTGCGGCATCCCGCCTGCCATACCCGCCCTCCAGTTCATGCAGTGCATCCCCTTTGCCCAGTGTGCCTGGACAGAGGTGAAGCCCCCGTCAGGTCCGGGCCCTGTCAGGGGCCCGGACCTTTACTCCTCGCCGGCCAGCGTCAACGACCGCAGCTTCTGCCCGGCGTACCAGGTGGCGAGGACGGTGACCACGACCAGCAGCACCGTCGCCGTCGGCAGCCCGACGTCCGAGGTCACCAGGTCACCGTTGCCGACCCGGTGGGCGACCGCCAGCGACCACTGCTGAACGCTGAGCGTGCGCGCTCCGGACACCAGGGAGCCGAACAGGGCCTCCCAGACCAGCGCGTAGACCAGGCCGAACACCACCGCGTGCCGGGAGACCGTGCCGAGCAGCAGGAACAGCGCGGCGTAGGCGATGGAGGCGACCAGCGCGGCCACCGTGTAGGCGACGGCGATCTGCTGGCTGTTGCCGTTCAGGATGAACCCGGCGATCAGCGTGGGCACCGCCGAGAACACCATGGTCACCGCGATCGCCACGATCAGCTTGGTGAAGATGATCGTCGGTCGCTTCACCGGCTTGGACAGCAGATACACCACCGAGCCGTCGTCGATCTCCGGGCCGATCGCGCCCGTGCCCGCGATGACGCCGATGATCGGCACCATCGTGGCGAGCGCGAGCCCGCCGAGCAGGTCGGCGGCGGTCTGGTCGTCGGCGCCGGCGAGGCCGCGCACGGCCACGGAGATCGCGATCAGCAGCAGCGGCAGCGCGCCGAGGATGAGGGCCCGGCGCCGGCCGAGCAGGGCCCGGTAGGTGAGCCGGGCGACTGTGGGGTCGTACATCTTTGGCCTCCTACGCCGCGACCAGATACGAGAACACGGACTCGAGGGACTCGTCGGACGGCGAGACCGTCAGCAGACGGATGCCGTGGTCCCGGGCCACCCGCGGCAGCAGGGCGGTGAAGCGGCCGAAGTCGACGGCCTGGATGCGCAACGCGCCCTCGGTGAGGTCGACCTCGATGCCGGACGTCGACGGGTCGGCGATCAGCGCGGCCGCGAGCGCGCGATCGTCGCTGGAACGCACCAGGTAGCGGTGCGGTCGGTCGGTCATCAGGCGGCGGATCTTGCGGAAGTCACCGCTGGCCGCGTGCCGTCCGGCGACCACGACCTCGATGTGCCAGGCGAGTTGCTCGACCTCTTCGAGGATGTGCGAGGAGAACAGGACCGTGCGGCCCTCGTCGCCCATCCGCCGCAGCAGGTCCATGAGTTGCATGCGCTGGCGCGGGTCCATGCCGTTGAAGGGCTCGTCCAGCAGGAGCAGCGACGGGTCGTGGACCAGCGCGGACGCCATCTTCACGCGCTGCCGCATGCCCTTGGAGTACGTGGCGATCTTGCGGTCCTGCGCGTACTCCATCTCGACCGTCGCGAGGGCCTTCTGGGCGGCCTTGGCGCCGAGGCCGTGCAACTCGGCGTTGGCGACGACGAATTCGCGGCCCGTGAGGAAGTCGTACATCGCCTCGCGCTCGGGGACGATGCCGATGTGCCGGTAGATCTTCTCGTTGCGCCACACCTGCTGTCCGTCGAGGGTGACGGTGCCGGTGGAGGGGGCCAGGAAGCCGCCCATCATGTTGATCAGGGTGGACTTTCCGGCGCCGTTGGGGCCGAGCAGGCCGGTGACGCCGGGGCCGATGGTCATGGTGATGTCGTTGACGGCGACCACGTTGCCGAACCAGCGGGAGACGTGGTCGAGGGAGAGCGTGGTCACAGTCCCACCTTCTTGTAGCGGCGCATCAGCAGGCCGTAGCTCGCGGCGACGAGGCCCAGGGCGACGATGACGTACACGACGCCCTCGGCGTTCGTGGGGCCGACCCCGCCGGGGAACGTCGACTCCGCACCGAGGAAGGCGGACTGCACTCCGTCGATGAGGGTGATGGGCGAGAAGAGGCCGATCCAGGCGATGGAGTCCGAGGTGCCCTGCACGTCCGCGATGGCCTGCAGGGTGGACACCGCGCCGTAGGAGATGGTCAGCACGGCGATCACGGCCGCGATGCCGAAGCCGCGGCGCGGCGTGACCGACGCGATGACCAGGCCGATGCCGGCGAAGAGCAGTGAGAGCAGTGCCACGGAGACAAGTCCCTGTGCGAATCCCTTGGTCTGGTCGGCGAAGTCGAGCTTGGCCAGCAGCGCGCCCACATAGAGCACGAGCAGCGGGGCGGCGGTGAGGATGAACATCGCCGAGGCCAGCGCCGCGTACTTCGCGCGCACGTAGTCCGCGGTCTCGATGGGCCGCGAGAAGTACAGCGGCACCGTCTTGAAGCGCAGGTCGCGCGAGACGGCCTGGGGCGCCTGCGAGGCGACGTACAGGCTGATCACGGCCTGCATGATGATCGCGTAGCGCGTGTAGTCGACCGGCAGGTCGTTGGCCTTGGTGGCGACCGCGACGGCGACCATGATGGCCGCGGGCACGCACATCACCACGAACAGCAGCATCGGCAGCACCTTGGACTTCACCGAGCGGCCGAGGCCGTAGGAGCCGCGCAGGGACTGCGAGTAGAGGGAGCGGCGGGCGTAGGCGCGGCCCAGGCGCGGGCCGTCGTACGTGCGGTAGCCGATGTTGTGGATACGGGTCTGGTCACCCGGCGCCGTGGGTACGGGCTGCTCAACCGCCATGGCGGACCGCCTCCTTCCGCTCCTCGTCGGTGTCTGTGTCCATCTCGGTGTCGGTCGTGAAGACCTCCGCGATCTGGTGCCGGCGCTGCTCCATGCGCACCAGGCCGAGACCGAGGTCGGCGACCGTGTCGCGGACCAGGTCGTAGGTCTCCTCGCCCTGCGCGGTGAGCAGCAGGACATGGCCGGCGCCGGGCAGTCCGCTGCCGGCGGCGACGGTCACTCCGCGCGCCTGGAGCGCGTCGCGCACCGCGCGGGTGCCGTCCGGGTGCTCGTCGGTGTCGGTGACCTCGATGGCGAGGGTCGTCGTGGTCTGGGTGAAGTCCCTGGTGGAGCTGGAGCGCAGGAGCTTGCCGCCGTCGACCACGACCACGTGGTCGCAGGTGCGCTCCAACTCGCCCAGCAGGTGGGAGGTGACCAGCACGGAGATGCCGAAGTCGGTGTAGATCCGGCGGATCAGGCCGAGCATCTCGTCCCTGCCGACCGGGTCGAGGCCGTTGGTCGGCTCGTCCAGGAAGACCAGCTGCGGGTCGTGGACAAGGGCCTGCGCCAGCTTGACGCGCTGCTTCATGCCGGTCGAGTAGCCGCCGATGGGGCGGTAGCGCTCCTCGTACAGGCCGACGTGGCGCAGGGTGTCCGCGGTGCGCTCGCGCGCGGCGGCGGACGGCAGGCCGGACATGCGCGCCATGTGGACGACGAACTCGGTGGCCGAGACGTCGGGCGGCAGACAGTCGTGCTCCGGCATGTACCCGACGCGCTCGCGGATGGCGGCGCCCTTGGTGGCGACATCGAGTCCGAGCACTTCGGCGCGGCCCTCGGTGGCGGGGGACAGACCCAGCAGGATCTTGATCAGTGTGGACTTGCCGGCTCCATTGGCTCCGACGAGTCCGGTCACACCGGGCCCGACGTCCACGGAGAGCCGGTCAAGCGCGGTCACCCGGGGGAACCGCTTGCTCAGGCTTTCGGTCGCGATCACAGTCACGTCTTCGACGGTAGTGATCCTCGCCACGCAAGTCGTCAGACCGCAGAGCCGTCTTCACGTCACCCTTGAGTATTACGGGACCCTGAGGGTCACCCTGAGGACCGAAGGTTGTCCACATCCGTGCGGTTGTCCACAGGCCCGCGCACGCCTATTGACGCGGCCTCTAACAACTGTCACATTCGCCGATGTCAAGTTACGAGCACGTACCGCAACCGGTGGGACGGGATGCCATGGCGACGGCAGTGACCAGTGAACGCTCGGCGGAGCTGCGTGGGTTCCGCAAGGTGCAGCGCCTCGCCTACGAGTGCGCGGAGGCCGTGGCCGCCCAGCTGAAGCCGGGTGTGACCGAGCGTGAGGCGGCGCGGATGCAGCGCGAGTGGCTGCGCGAGCGGGGTGTGCGGGACTGGTTCCACCTGCCGTTCGCCTGGTTCGGCGACCGCACGGCGTTCGTCGGCTTCCGCGTCCCGCTGCAGTTCTTCCCCACCAACCGGCGCCTCGAGCCGGGGATGCCGTTCATCCTCGACATGGCACCGGTGTTCGAGGGCCACACCGCGGACATCGGCTACTCGGGCTCGCTCGGCATCAATCCCGTGCAGAACAAGCTGATGGCCGACCTGGAGGCGCACCGCGAGCTGATCCTGCGCGAGGTGCGCGAGCGGCGCTCCCTGCGGGAGATCTACGAGGACGTGGACCGCCTCATGACCCGTCAGGGCTACGCCAACCGGCACCGCGCGTACCCCTTCGGGGTGATCGCCCACAAGGTGGACCGGGTGCGGGAGCGTCGCTGGTCCCCCCGGTTGTTCGGGTTCGGCACGCAGTCCCTGAAGGGCCTCGCGAGCGACGCGCTGCACGGCCACCGCGAGGGCTGGTCCCCGCTCTGGTCGCCGTACCGCTTCTCGGACCACCCGCCGCAGCCGGGCCTGTGGGCGGTGGAACCGCACCTCGGGTTCCGGGGCACGGGCGCGAAGTTCGAGGAGATCCTCGTCGTCACCGACTCCAGGGACCCCGAGGAGAGCGCCTTCTGGCTGGACGACGATCTGCCGCACATGCGGCGCTGGGCGGAGGAGAAGTGACGATGCCGACGGGTGCGCGGGAGCGCTGGGTGCGCACGGGCGGGGTCGAGCTCTGCGTGACCGAGCTGGGGGATGCGGAGCAGCCGACGGTCGTCCTGGTGCACGGCTATCCGGACAGCAAGGAGGTGTGGTCCGAGGTCGCGGACCGCCTCGCCGCACGCTTCCACGTCGTGTTGTACGACGTCCGGGGCCACGGCCGGTCGACGGCACCGCAGCCGCTGCGCGGCGGGTTCACGCTGGAGAAGCTGACGGACGACTTCCTGGCCGTCGTGGACGCGGTGAGTCCGGACCGTCCGGTGCATCTGGTGGGGCACGACTGGGGGTCGGTGCAGGCCTGGGAGTTCGTCACCGTCCGGCGCACCGAGGGCCGGATCGCGTCGTTCACCTCGATGTCCGGGCCGTCCCTGGACCACTTCGGCCACTGGATCAAGCACCGGCTCAAGCGCCCCACCCCACGGCGGGTCGGTCAACTCCTCGGCCAGGGCGCCAAGTCCTGGTACGTGTACCTGCTGCACACGCCCGTCCTGCCGGAACTGGCCTGGCGCGGCCCCCTCGGCACACTCTGGCCGCGCATCCTGAAGCGCATCGAGAAGGCGCCCGTCGACGCCTACCCGACCGCGTCGCTGCCCACGGACGCGGCGCACGGGGCGTGGCTGTACCGGGACAACGTACGGCGCCGGCTGCGCAGGCCACGCCCGGACGCGTACGCGCACGCGCCCGTGCAGCTCATCACGCCCCTTGGGGACGCGTTTCTGTCCGAGCGGCTCTACGACGACCTGGAGCGTTGGGCTCCGCAACTGACCCGGCGGACGCTCCCCGCCAGGCACTGGATCCCGCGGACGCGTCCGGACCAGCTGGCCGCCTGGATCGAGGAGTTCGTGCTCGCGAACGAAGGAGGCAGGCCGGTGATCGAGGCGACAGGCCGGTACGCGGACCGTTTCGGCGGGCAGCTCGTGCTCGTCACGGGGGCGGGCAGCGGCATCGGCAGGGCAACGGCGTTCGCGTTCGCGGAGGCCGGCGCGCGGGTGATCGCCGTCGACCGGGACGCGGAGGGGGCGTCCCGGACCGCCGAGATGTCCCGCCTGATCGGCGCGCCGGAGGCCTGGGCCGAGACGGTCGACGTCTCCGACGAGCAGGCCATGGAGAAGCTCGCGGAGAAGGTCGCGACCGAGTACGGCGTCGTGGACGTACTGGTGAACAACGCCGGTATCGGCCTGGCCGGGTCCTTCCTGGACACCACCCCGGAGGACTGGCGCAAGGTCCTCGACGTCAACCTGTGGGGCGTGGTCCACGGCTGTCGGCTCTTCGGCCGTCAGATGGCCGAGCGCGGGCAGGGCGGCCACATCGTCAACACCGCGTCGGCGGCGGCGTTCCAGCCCTCCCGGACGCTGCCCGCCTACAGCACCTCCAAGGCCGCCGTGCTGATGCTGAGCGAGTGCCTGCGCGCGGAACTCGCCGGGCAGGGCATCGGTGTCACGGCGATATGCCCCGGCTTCGTCAACACCAACATCACGTCGACGGCACGGTTCGCGGGCGTGGACGCGGCGGAGGAGAAGCGACGCCAGCAGCGATCCGCACGCCTGTACGGGCTGCGGAACTATCCGCCGGAGAAGGTCGCCGCCGCGATCCTGCGGGCGGTCGTGCGCAACGAGGCGGTGGTGCCGGTGACTCCTGAGGCGCGCGGTGCCTACCTGCTCTCGCGGTTCATGCCGGGCGCGCTGCGCAGGATCGCCCGGGTGGAACCGCGGCTGTGAGCGGGGGCGTGATCCGGCGGTTGTCCACAGCCCCACCAATTCCCCTGTGGATAACTACGGTTAGTTGTGGATCAAACCTCCAGAGCAAAACCAAGTGCGTGATCCATGTCTCAGCGGCTGAGCCGTCACGTACGGGGACTGTTTCACGGGAAACACTGGAGGCCGCTTAGGCTCGGATCCATGAGTCTGCGTCTGAGCACTGTGATCCTCCCGTACCGCCGCTGGCACGAGGGCGGCCGTTCGGCCTGGCAGCGCGCGGAGCAGCTCGGTTTCCACACCGCGTACACCTACGACCATCTGTCCTGGCGCAGCTTCCGGGACGGCCCGTGGTTCGGTGCCGTACCGACGCTGACCGCCGCCGCGGCCGTCACCGACCGGATGCGACTGGGCACCCTGGTGACCTCGCCGAACTTCCGGCATCCGGTGACCCTCGCCAAGGAACTGATCTCCCTCGACGACATCTCCGGTGGCCGGATCACGCTCGGCATCGGCGCGGGCGGCACCGGCTTCGACGCCACCGCCCTGGGCCAGGAGGCCTGGACCCCGAAGGAGCGTGCCGACCGCTTCGCCGAGTTCGTGCCGCTGCTGGACCGGCTGCTCACCGAGGACGCGGTGTCGTACAACGGCGACTACTACGCGGCGCACGAGGCGCGCAACATCCCCGGCTGTGTGCAGCGCCCCCGACTGCCGTTCGCGGTGGCCGCCACCGGCCCGCGCGGACTGAACCTCGCCGCCCGCCACGGGCAGGCGTGGGTGACGACCGGCGATCCCAAGCTGCACGAGGACGGCACGCCCGAGCAGTCGGTTCAGGCCATTCGGCGGCAGACCGAGAGGCTCGCCGACGCATGTGCAGGGATCGGCCGGGACGCCTCCGGCATGGACAAGGTCCTGCTCACCGGGTTCACCCCGGACCGCAACCGGCCGCTGGAATCCCTCGACGCGTTCGTGGACTTCGCGGGGCGGCACCGGGACCTGGGCTTCACGGAGATCGTGATCCACTGGCCCATCCCGGACTCGGACTTCGCCGCCGAGGTGAAGGTCTTCGAGCAGATCGCGATGGAGGCGCCGGCCCAGCTGAGCTGAGCCGAGCGGCCGTAGCCCAGCCGGGGCACACCCGAACCGGCCCGCCCGCACCGAGCTCACTGGGCGCACGGGCACAGGTGGGGGCGGTATCCACAACCTGTGCGGACTCCCGCACGGCCGTGCAGGCATATGCGCGAGAATGGCCCGGTGACCTCAGCGACTCGACAGCCCGAGACCCCGGCCGCCGCAGTTCCACCCCGGCTGATCGCCACCGACCTCGACGGCACGCTGCTCCGCGACGACAAGTCGGTGTCCCCACGCACGATCGCCGCCCTCGCGGCCGCCGAGGAGGCGGGCATCGAGGTGTTCTTCGTCACCGGCCGCCCGGCCCGCTGGATGGACGTCGTCAGCGACCACGTCCACGGTCACGGCCTCGCGATCTGCGGCAACGGCGCCGCCGTGGTCGACCTGCACGGCGGCCCCGGCGCCCACCGGTTCGTGAAGGTGCGGGAGCTGGCACGGCAGAACGCGCTGGACGCCGTACGACTGCTGCGGGACGCGGCGCCCGGCACGGTGTACGCGGTGGAGCAGACGTACGGCTTCCACCAGGAGCCGGACTATCCGAAGCTGCACATGGAGATCCCGGACGCCCTCGCGCCGGCCGAACAGTTGCTGGCGGCGGACGCGCCGGGGGCGGGCGAGCCCGTGCTCAAGATCCTCGCCTACCACCCCGAGATCGACCCGGACGCCTTCCTCACCCTGGCCCGCCTCGCCATCGGCGAGCGCGCCAACGTCACCCGGTCCAGCCCCAGCGCCCTGCTGGAAATCAGCGGCCCCGGCGTCTCCAAGGCCAGCACGCTCGCCCTGTGCTGCGCCGAGCGCGGTATCTCCCACGAGGAGGTCGTCGCCTTCGGTGACATGCCCAACGACGTCGAGATGCTCACCTGGGCGGGCCAGTCGTACGCCATGGGCAACGCCCACCCCGACGTGATCGCCGCGGCGTCGGGCCGGACGGTCGCCAACAACGACGACGGGGTGGCGATCGTGATCGAGCGGATGCTGGCGGAGCGGGTCTGATCGTCTGCGTGCGAGCCGTTGGCCATCGGCGTCACAGGTGGACCCCTCGTGCCGCCAGCCACGGCACCGGATCCACCCCCGACCCCAACTCCGGAGTGACCCGTACCTCGAAGTGCAGGTGCGGGCCGGTCGAGTTGCCGGTCGTGCCGGACTGACCGATCCACTGCCCCGGCACCACACGATCCCCCTGGTCGACGGCGACCGAGGCGAGGTGGGCGTACTGCGTGTAGTAGCCGCCGGGGTGCTCGATCACGATCTGAATGCCGAAGGCGCCGCCGCAGGACACCTTCACGACCCGGCCGCCGCCGACCGCCCGCACCGGCGTACCGATCGGCACCGCGAAGTCCTGCCCGGTGTGCCGGTTCGCCCACATCTTCCCGCCGCTGCCGAACCGCGCGGACAGCTGGTATTTCTCGACCGGCGACACCCACGGGCGGGTGACGGACACGTGCGGCTGATCGAGGCGGACGGCACCCCGGCAGGTGCCCGACGCGGCGGAGGAGTCGGCCTCCGCCTGCAACCTCTCGCGGGCCTTCTCAAGTTTGCGCTCGATGTCCTGCTTCAGCGCCGCGAGCTCGGCGTTCCGCTGCTCCAGCGCCTCCCACTGCGCCGCGGCCTTCCCCTCGTCCGCCGCGAGCCTGGCCTCCGCACGACGGCTCTTGCTGATCGCGGTGTTCACGGCGACGTCCGCCTTCGACACCGCGTGCTGCCTACGCAGCAGTTCCTCGGGCTGGTCGGCGAGGAGCACGCGCGCGGTGAGGGGGATGTCCCCGCCACTGCGGTACTGGGCGCGCGCGATCCGGCCCAGGTCCTCGTGCAGGGCGGCGAGTTGCCGCCGTTCGCGGTCGAGGAGGTGGTCCAGCTGCTGAGCGCGCGCCCGATACGCCTCGGCCTGCCGCCGTCCCTCCTCGTACTGCCGTGTCGCCACGGCCGCCTCCTCGTACAGCCGCGCCACCTCGGCGCTGACACCGGGATCGGGGCCGCCCCGGGCCGGGCTCCTCCCGGGCGTCTCGGTGGGCCGGGCCGCGAGCACGGCGAGCGCGCACAGCAGCGCCGGAACGAACCAGCGAAGGCGGCGGGATGAGCGCATGTCAGCGATCCTGGCCCGCACGGCCGTCCGCGGTCCTGTCGAGGCGTACGCATGGGGGACCGCCGCCCACGGATGGAGCAGAGCACTACGGCCGAACAGGGGGCGGCTGGGGAACGGGCGACGAAGCTGCGGGCATGCTCCGATCCCCTTTATCCCGATGTGCCATGGAAACCCGAACCCCGACCGGACCCCGGCCATCCCACACCCGCCAACACCGGCTACCCCACCCCCACCAGCAGCTCCGCCTCCGCCTCCCGCTCGGCCATGGCTCGCAACGGCCCGTCCACCACGGCCAGCTCCGCGTACGGCCCGCGCTGTACCACACGCCCCTCGTCCAGCACGATCACCTCGTCCACGGCCTCCAGCCCGGCCAGCCGGTGCGTGATGAGCAGGGTCGTACGGCCCTCGGTGGCGGCGAGCAGATCCGCGGTGAGCGCGTCGGCCGTCGGCAGGTCGAGGTGCTCGGCGGGCTCGTCGAGGACGAGGACGGGGAAGTCGGCCAGCAGCGCACGGGCCAGCGCCAGTCGCTGCCGCTGTCCACCGGACAGCCGCGCCCCATGCTCGCCGACCAGCGTGTCGAGCCCCTCGGGCAGGCCGTCGGCCCAGTCGAGCAGCCGGGCTCGCTTCAGGGCGGCGCGCAGTTCGTCGTCGGTGGCGTCCTTCCTGGCGAGCAGCAGGTTCTCCCGCACCGAACTGTCGAAGAGGTGCGCGTCCTGCGCGCACAGCCCGACCAGCCGCCGTACGTCGTCGCCGTCCAGGGCGTACGCGTCCACGCCGCCCAGCGTGTAGGAGCCGGCGTCCGCGTCCAGGAAGCGCAGCAGCACCCGCGCGAGCGTCGTCTTGCCGGACCCGGACGCGCCGACCACGGCGACCCGGCGCCCCTTGTCGAGCGTCAGGTCGAGCCCGGCGAGCGCGTCCCGGTCCTGCCCGGCGTGCCGGGCCGTCAGGCTCTTGACGGTGATCGGGAACGGCGACGCGGGCGCCTGCCGCGGCCGCTCGGGTTCGCGGACGGGCTCGGAGGCGTCCAGCACCTCGTACACCCGCTCGGCGCTCTTGCGCACCCGCTGCCGGAACTGCACGGCGATCGGCATCCCCAGCACGGCCTCGAAGGCGGCCAGCGGTGTGAGCACGACGACGGCCATCGCCACGCCGTTCAGCCGCCCGGCGGCGACCGCCTGGGCGCCCACGAGCGCGGCGGCCGTGACGGTCAGGCCGGAGATCAGCGCGGTGAGCCCGTCGCCGATCGCGGTGGCGGTCGCGGCGCGCGAGGCGATCCGGGTGAGCGCGGAGTCGGCCCGCCGGGTCTCGTCGGTTCGTGCGGGCAGGGCGCCGGCGACGGTGAGTTCCGCGGTGCCGGTGAGCAGGTCGGCCACGCGTGTCGCGAGCATCCCTCGGGCGGGGGCGAGCCTGCGTTCCGCGCGCCGCGCCACGGCGGCGGTGGCCAGCGGGACGCCGGCGCCCGCCGCGAGCAGTCCGACGGCGAGCACCGCTCCCGCCTCGGGCAGCAGCCAGCCGGTGAAGCCGACGGCGGCCGTGGAAACGGCGACCGCGGCACCGGCGGGCAGCAGCCACCTGAGCCAGTAGTCCTGCAGGGCGTCCACATCGGCGACGAGCCGCGACAGCAGGTCGCCCCGGCGGGCGTGGCGCAGCCCGGCGGGCGCCAGCCGTTCCAGTCGGCGGTAGACGGCCACCCGGGTGTCGGCCAGCATGCGCAGCACCGCGTCGTGGGACATGAGCCGCTCGGCGTACCGGAACACGGCCCGCCCGATCCCGAAGGCGCGCGTGGCGGTCACGGCCACCATCAGATACAGCACGGGCGGCTGCTGCGAGGCCCGCGAGATGAGCCAGCCGGAGGTGGCCATGAGTCCGACGGCGCTGCCGAGGGCCAGGCTGCCGAGCAGCAGGGCCAGCCCGAGCCGTCCGCGCCGGGCACCGGACAGGGCACGGACGCGGGCGAGGACGCCACCGTCGGTGCGTGTCGCGGGTGCGGCCTCGTGCGTGTCCCGAAGGGCTTCGGGGGCCGGGAGCGTCTGGATCGTCCCTCGAAGGGTCTCGGAGGCCGGGGCCGCCTCGATCGTCCCTCGAAGGGACTCGGAGGCCGGGGCCGCCTCGATCGTCCCTCGAAGGGACTCGGACGCCGGGGCCGCCTCGATCGTCCCTCGAAGGGACTCGGACGCCGGGGCCGCCTCGATCGTCTCCCGGGCGGCCGCGAAGGCCGGGCCCATCTCGGTCGGACGGACTGCCTTCAGCGACGCCTCGGCGGCCGGGCGAGCGGGGGAGACAGCCTCGGCGGTCGCGCGAGCGGGGCAGACAGCCTCGTCGAGCCGCGCCGCCCGTTCAACCCCGCCCAGCCGCACCACCCGGTCCGCCACGCCCAGCAGCGCCGGTCGGTGCACGACCAGCAGCACGGTCCGCCCGGCCGCCAGCCGCCGTACCGCCGCCACGACTTCGGCCTCGGTCTGCCCGTCGAGCGCGGCCGTCGGCTCGTCGAGCAGCAGTACGGGCCGGTCCGCGAGGAAGGCCCGGGCCAGCGCGAGCCGCTGCCGCTGCCCGGCGGACAATCCGGCGCCGTCCTCGCCGAGCACGGTGTCGACGCCCTGCGGGAGGGCGTCCACGAACGCGAGCGCTCCCGCGTCCGCCAACGCCCGGCGTACGGCGGCGGCGTCCGCGTCGGGGCGGGCCAGCCGTACGTTCTCGGCGATCGTCCCGGCGTACAGGTGCGGCCACTGCGGCACCCAGGCGATCCGCGCCCGCCACTGCTCCAGGTCGACCTCGGTGAGGTCCACTCCCCCGATCCGCACCCGCCCCTCGGTCGGCCGCACGAACCCCAGCAGCGCGTTCAGCAGCGTCGACTTGCCCACACCGCTCGGCCCGACGAGCGCGACCGTCTCCCCGGGCTCGACGTCGAAAGTCACGTCGGACACGGCGTCCGTGGCCCGTCCCGGGTACCGGACGGTCACGCCCTCGAAGGACAGCGCACCCGCCGACGGGGTCCGGGTCCCCGACTCCGGCGCCGGCGTCTCCAGGACCGAGAAGATCTCCTCGGCCGCGGCGAGCCCCTCGGCCGCCGCGTGGTACTGCGCGCCCACCTGCCGCAGCGGCAGATACGCCTCGGGCGCGAGGATCAGGATGACCAGGCCGATGTAGAGGTCCATCTCGCCGTGCACGAGCCGCATGCCGATGGTCACGGCGACCAGCGCGACCGAGATCGTGGCGAGCAGCTCCAGCGCGAACGACGACAGGAACGCGATCCGCAGCGTGCGCATCGTGGCCTGCCGGTACTCGTCGGTGATCCGCTTGATCGACTCGGCCTGCGCCTTGGCCCGCCCGAACACCTTCAGGGTCGGCAGCCCGGCGACCACGTCCAGAAAGTGCCCGGACAACCGGGACACCAGCCGCCACTGACGGTCCATCCGGGACTGGGTGGCCCAGCCGATCAGCACCATGAAGATCGGGATGAGCGGCAGGGTGCCGACGATGATGGCGGCGGAAACCCAGTCCTCGGTGACGATCCGCGCCAGCACGGCCACCGGTACGACCACCGCGAGGCCCAGCTGCGGCAGATAGCGCGAGAAGTAGTCGTCGAGGGCGTCGACTCCGCGCGTGGCGAGAGCGACCAGCGATCCGGTGCGCTGCCCGCTCAGCCACCCGGGACCGAGCTGCGCGGAGCGCTCCAGCAGCCGTCCCCGAAGCTCGGACTTCACCGCGGCACTGGCCCGGTGCGCGGCGAGTTCGGTGAGCCAGGAGACCAGCGCCCGACCGCAGGCGACGGCCACCAGCAGCACGAGAGGAGTGCGGAGTTCCGCGACGGACATCCCGTGCTGGAACGCGCCGACAACCGTCTCGGCGATGAGCATGGCCTGGGCGACGACCAGCCCGGCGCCGACGGCACCCAGACCGACGACCGCCACCAGGAAGAGCCGGGTGGCGCGGGCGTGGCGCAGGAGACGCGGATCAATGGGTTTCACGTGAAACATGCCCTTCAGTCCCGTGGGGTGTGTTTCACGTGAAACACACCCCGGCCGGACTCAATGTGCGGGTTCGGCGATGTGCTGCGTACCGATCCGCTTGCGGAACACCCAGTAGGTCCACGACTGGTAGAGCAGGACGATCGGTGTGGCGATCGCAGCGCACCAGGTCATGATCTTCAGGGTGTACGGGCTCGACGAGGCGTTGGTGACCGTCAGACTCCATCCCTCATCGAGCGAGGACGGCATGACGTTCGGAAACAGCGACAGGAAGAGCATCGCGACGGCGGCGACGATGGTGACGCCGGAGAGCGCGAACGACCAGCCCTCGCGCCCGGCCTGGTTCGCCACCAGCGCGACGACCAGCGCGGCCACCGCGACCACCATGGCGACCAGGCTCTTGCCGTTCCCGCTCTCGACCTGCGTCCACAGCAGGAAGAGCACCGCCAGCCCGGCCGTCACAAGACCGACCTGGAAGGCCAGCTTGCGGGCCCGCTCCCGGATGTCCCCGACCGTCTTGAGTGCTGTGAACACCGCACCGTGGAAGGTGAACAGCGTCAGCGTCACCAGACCGCCGAGCAGCGCGTACGGGTTGAACAGGTCCCAGAGGGTGCCGACGTACTCGAAGTTCCGGTCGATCTTCACGCCCCCGACGATGTTGCCGAAGGCCACACCCCACAGGAAGGCCGGGATCAGCGAGCACCAGAAGATCGCGTGCTCCCAGTTGCGCTGCCAGTTCTCCTCGGGCCGCTTGGCCCGGTACTCGAAGGCGACGCCCCGGACGATCAGGCAGATCAGGATGAGCAGCAGCGGCAGGTAGAAGCCCGAGAAGAGTGTCGCGTACCACTCGGGGAAGGCGGCGAACGTCGCGCCGCCGGCGGACAGCAGCCACACCTCGTTGCCGTCCCACACCGGACCGATCGTGTTGATCAGCACGCGCTTCTCGGGCCGGTTACGGGCCAGCAGCTTGGTGAGGACACCGACCCCGAAGTCGAAGCCCTCCAGGAAGAAGTAGCCGGTCCACAGGACGGCGATCAGGACGAACCAGACGTCGTGCAGTTCCATGACTGTGCAGCTCCCTCGGCCTAGTACGAGAAGGCCATCGGCTTGTCGGCGTCACGGGCGTCGCCGCCGATCTTCGTGGGCGGGTTCAGGTCGGCCTCGGTGAGCTCGGGCGGGCCGGCCTTGACGTACTTCACGAGCAGCTTGACCTCGATCACGGCGAGGATGGCGTAGAGCGTCGTGAAGGCGATCATCGAGGTGAGGATCTCGCCCTGGGAGACACCGGGGGAGACCGCGTCGCGGGTCTGGAACAGGCCGTAGACGACCCACGGCTGACGGCCCATCTCGGTGAAGATCCAGCCCCAGGAGTTGGCGATCAGCGGGAAGGCCATCGTCCAGACCGCCACCAGCCAGTACAGGCGGGTGAGTCGCGGGCGGAGCGGCGTCGTCAGCAGCACCAGATGCGGGACCTCCTCCTCCCCGGTTCGGTACGCGGCCGGCAGCAGGAACTTCTTCCGCGTGAGCCACAGCCCGAGCAGGCCGATGGAGAGCGACGCCATGCCGAAGCCGATCATCCAGCGGAAGCTCCAGTAGGCGACGGGGACGATGGGCTTGTAGTCACCGGGGCCGAACTTCTCCTGGAGGGCCTTGTTGGTGTCGTTGATGCCCGGCACGTACGACTCGAAGTCGCTGTGGGCCAGGAAGGAGAGCAGGCCGGGTATCTCCAGGGCCACCTTGTTGTGCCCCTTGTCGACGTCCCCGTACGCGAACACCGAGAAGGGCGCCGGCTTCTCGCCGTCCCACAGGGCCTCGGCCGCGGCCATCTTCATCGGCTGCTGCTCGTACATGACCTTGCCGAGGGTGTCTCCGCTGACCGCGGTGAGCAGGCCGCCGACCGCCACCGTGACCAGGCCGAGCCGGAGGGACGTCCGCATGACCGGGATGTGCTTCTTGCGCATCAGGTGGAAGGCGGCGATGCCCACCATGAAGGCGCCACCGGTCAGGAAAGCCGCGGAGAAGCTGTGGAAGACCTGGTTGAGCGTGGTGTTCTGGGTGAGCACGACCCAGAAGTCGGTGAGCTCGGCCCGTCCCTTCTCCTCGTTGATCCGGTAGCCGACCGGGTGCTGCATCCACGAGTTCGCCGCGAGGATGAAGTACGCCGACAGCAGCGTGCCGATCGAGACCATCCATATGCAGGCCAGGTGGATCTTTTTCGGCAGCTTGTCCCAGCCGAAGATCCACAGGCCGATGAAGGTGGACTCGAAGAAGAAGGCGATGAGGGCTTCGAAGGCGAGGGGCGCGCCGAAGACGTCACCGACGAAGCGCGAGTAGGCGGACCAGTTCATGCCGAACTGGAACTCCTGCACGATGCCGGTGACGACACCCATGGCGATGTTGATCAGGAAGAGCTTGCCCCAGAACTTGGTCGCCCTGAGGTACTTCTCCTTCTCGGTGCGCACCCAGGCGGTCTGCAGGCCGGCCGTGAGGGCGGCGAGCGAGATCGTCAGGGGGACGAACAGGAAGTGGTAGACGGTGGTGATGCCGAACTGCCATCGCGCCAGAGTCTCCGGCGCCAAAGCCAATTCCACGTCGTCTCTCCTTACATCGCCGTGGACACTGCGGCAGTTTGCCCCTTTTGCCCTACACATCCCAGGCAACGGGCGAGCTTGTGAACGCGTTCACATTCACAAGCCATTATGACGCACGGATTCTCGATATCCGAAGGGGGGTCCCCTTACCCCCCGTCAACCCCTTGGCAGCAACTTCAACGTATTGTTGAATGCCCGGCATGCAGACACAGCCGACACAGATCCGGATCTCCTGGCCCTCGGGGCACCTCACCGCGACCCTCGACGACACCCCGACGACGCGAGCCCTCGCCAAGGCACTGCCGCTCGCCTCCACCGCACGCACTTGGGGCGAGGAGGTCTACTTCGACACGGGCGTCGCCGTTTCACGTGAAACGGACGCTCGGCAGGTCGTCGAGCCCGGCACGGTGGTCTTCTGGACCGACGGCGACGCCCTCGCACTCCCCTACGGGCCCACGCCCATCTCCCGAGGCGACGAGTGCCGCCTCGCCAGCCCCTGCAACATCCTCGGCCGTATCGACGGCGATCCCCGCATCCTGGCGACGGTCCACGACGGCGACCCGATCCGGGTGGAGGTCATGGACGCCTGAGCGAGGGGACGATCTCCCAGGGTCTGGGCGACCGCCCCCTCGACTGTGCCGCCGCGGTCGCCGCCTCACCCTGCCTCAGAGCTCCTTCCGGTCCTCAGAGTTCCCGGACCTCAGAGCTCCTTCCTGACCTCGGAGTTCCCGGACCTCAAGTCCCTTCAGGACTTCAGAGCTCCCTTCGGAACCCCTCCGCCACCTTCAGGAAGATGTCGTTCCCCTCGGCCTCCCCGACCGTCACGCGCACACCCTCGCCCGGGAACGGCCGCACGACCACACCCGCCTGCTCGCACGCCGCCGCGAAGGCGACCGTGCGCTCGCCCAGCGGCAGCCACACAAAGTTGGCCTGGGTCTCGGGGACCGTCCAGCCCTTGTCACGCAGTCCGTCGACCACGCGATTGCGCTCACACACCAGCGACCCGACCCGGCCGAGCAACTCGTCCTCGGCGCGCAGCGAGGCGATCGCCGCCTCCTGCGCCAGCCGACTCACCCCGAACGGCACCGCCGTCTTGCGCAGCGCGGCCGCCACCGGTTCATGCGCGATGGCGAACCCGACGCGCAGACCAGCCAGGCCGTACGCCTTCGAAAACGTCCGCAGAACACAGACGTTGGCCCGCTCGCGGTACAGCTCGACGCCGTCCGGCACCTCGGGGTCGCGGATGAACTCGCGGTACGCCTCGTCGAGCACGACCAGCACATCGCCCGGCACCCGGTCCAGGAAGCGCTCCAGCTCGGCCCGCCGTACGGCCGTGCCGGTGGGGTTGTTGGGGTTGCAGACGAAGATCAGCCGCGTCCGGTCCGTGATCGCGTCCGCCATCGCGTCCAGGTCGTGCACGGCCCCCGGCGTCAGCGGCACCTGCACGGACGTGGCACCGCTGATCTGCGTGATGATCGGGTACGCCTCGAAGGAGCGCCAGGCGTAGATCACCTCGTCGCCGGGCCCGCTGGTGGACTGCACCAGCTGCTGGGCGACACCGACCGAGCCGGTGCCGGTGGCCAGGTGGGACGCGGGGACGCCGAAACGGTTGGACAGCTCGTTCACCAGGTCCGTGCAGAACATGTCCGGGTAGCGGTTGAAGGACGAGGCGGCGGCCGTCACGCTCTCCATCACGCCGGGCAGCGGCGGATAGGGGTTCTCGTTGGAGGACAGCTTGTATGCCACCGGCCCGTCGGCCGCGGCCGGCCGACCCGGCTTGTAGGTGGGAATTCCCTCCAGCTCGGCGCGCAGCTTGGGGCTCGTCTCGCTCACCGCAGTCCTCCTCGCGACCACCGGCGGCCCCTGACCGCCGCCGGCTTCCAATGCTTCTCACCTTATGAGGATTCGGGGCGACTGCGTATGGGTGAGGAAGGGTGGGATCAGACCTCATCAGTCCCACTGGCATCAGCGGCAACACCGTATGAAGGCGTACGAATCGGGGGGCGCGCCGTACATATATCTACGCGCCGGTGGCTCACGCCGTAGCGCGCATCGCCCGGTCAGGTGAGTTGAGACCTCTTCGAAACATCGGTGTGTTGGCAGGCCCGTACGCGCCGACAAGTCACGTACTGCAACAGGAAGGCCCAACCTCCTTGATATCCAAGGCATTTAGCGTCTCATGACCTTGCAGAAACGTGCCTGTCAACGGGTGCATATGCGTCCGCACTACCCCACCGCATGAGCCCTACTATCGGCTCGCCATGACAGCAGCAGGGAAGCACCAGGTGAGCCGCGCGGAAACCTCTCGTCGAGGCAGTCGGCCGGGCCGGGCGGGCATCAGAGACGTGGCCGCCGCCGCCGGAGTCTCCATCACGACCGTCTCCGACGCCCTCAACGGCAAGGGCCGGCTCCCGGACGCCACCCGACGCCATGTCCGCGAGGTCGCCGACCGGCTGGGCTACCGCCCCTCGGCCGCGGCCCGAACTCTCCGTACCGGCAAGTCCGGGCTGATCGGTCTGACCGTGACGACGTACGGGGATGAACCTTTCACCTTCACGGAGTTCGCGTACTTCGCCGAGATGGCCCGCGCCGCCACCTCGGCCGCGCTCGCCCGCGGCTACGCCCTCGTCATCCTGCCCGCGACCTCCCGCCACGACGTGTGGTCGAACGTCGCCCTCGATGGCACCGTTGTCATCGACCCCTCCGACCACGATCCGGTCGTCAACGAACTGGTCAGGCAGGGTTTACCGGTCGTCTCCGACGGCCGCCCGGCCGGCACGCTCCCGGTCACGGCCTGGGTCGACAACGATCACGAGGCCGCGGTGCTCGGCATCCTCGACCACCTCGCCGAGGCCGGCGCCCGCCGGATCGGCCTGCTGACCGGGACCACGACCGACACCTACACACACCTGTCCACCACGGCGTACCTGCACTGGTGCGAACGCGTCGGCCAGGACCCGGTCTACGAGGCGTACCCGGCGCACGATCCCTGCGCGGGCGCCGTCGCCGCCGACCGGCTGCTCGCCCGGCCCGACCGGCCGGACGCCGTCTACGGCCTGTTCGACCCGAACGGCACCGACCTGCTCGCCGCCGCCCGTCGCTACGGACTGCGCGTACCGGACGATCTGCTGCTGGTCTGCTGCAGCGAGTCCACCGTGTACGCCAACACCGAGCCGCCCATCACCACGCTCTCCCTGAAGCCGCGCCGGATCGGCACGGCCGCGGTCCAGCTGCTCATCGACGCCATCGAGGGCGTCGAGTCGGACCGGCCGGTCGAGCAGGTCATACCGACCGAGCTGATCGTGCGCACCTCGTCGCAGCGGCGCTCGCCACGCACCACGGTCAGCCCACCGCGGACGCCCGGCTAGGGCCGGTCGTTCGCATCAGGTCGGCTGAGGGAAACTGCGCCATTCAGCCGACCCGAGCGGGGGCGATGTCGGCTGGGGGTCCCCTGCTCGAAGAGCTGGGGGGAGCCCGTGCCAGGCCCCGCGACACCGGCATGATCCCAACGACCGGCGGGGCTGAAGCACGCCACAGGGGTGGCGCGGCGCGGTCGACGGACCGGTGAAAGCCCGACCCAATCGGGGCGAAAGCCGCGGTGAACCGGAGTCCAGTTCCGATTCACCACCCCTGGGTCATCACATGGCGCGATCCGCATTCCTATGATGGGCCCACGACACCGCGGGCCGCTGCGACCAGGCAGTCCGATGCGGTGCAGATGCGGCGCGATGGTGGAGGGGTCGATGACTCAGGGGGCCGGTCAGGGACCCGAGGTGGAGCGGACGGCGACGCTGCGCGACTTCCGGGTGCCCGCTTACGTCCACGAGACCGGCCCGTACGTCCACAGCGCGCACCCCGGCGAGGTCGCAAGCCCCGTCGCCGAGCCGGTGGACTACCCGGAGGAGTACACGCCCACGGAGCGCGACCTGCCCGTCATCAACCGGGGTGACACGGTTCAGGTGAGCGTCGATCCGCTGGCCGTCCCGGCCGCACAGCCGCAGTCCACCACCGGCCCCGGGCCCCTGTACGTCGTGGGCGACGTGCACGGCTATCTCGACGAGCTGGTGGCCGCGCTGCAGGAGAAGGGCCTCATCGACGCCGCAGGCCAGTGGTGCGCAGGGACCGCACGGCTGTGGTTCCTGGGCGACTTCACCGACCGCGGTCCGGACGGCATCGGCGTCATCGACCTCGTGATGCGGCTGTCCGCCGAGGCCGCCGCGGCCGGCGGCTACTGCAAGGCCCTGATGGGCAATCACGAACTGCTGCTGCTCGGCGCCAAGCGGTTCGGCGACACACCCGTCAACTCCGGCGCGGGCACCGCCACCTTCCAGGCGGCCTGGCTGCTCAACGGCGGGCAGAAGACCGACATGGACCGGCTCCAGGACCACCATCTGCAGTGGATGGCCCGCCTCGACGCGCTCGTCGAGATCGACGGCCATCTGCTCGTCCACTCCGACACCACCGCCTATCTCGACTACGGCGACTCCATCGAGGCCGTCAACGACAACGTCCGCGAGGCCCTCACCCGCAACGACGCGGACGAGGTCTGGGACCTGTTCCGCAAGTTCACCAAGCGCTTCTCCTTCCGCGACGAGGGCGGCGCCGACGCCGTACGCTCACTGCTCGATACGTACGGCGGCACCCGCATCGTTCACGGCCACAGCCCCATTCCCTATCTGCTCGGCGAGGTCGGCTCCGAGGACGGCGAGGACGGCACCGGCCCGGCGGTCGAGGGACCGCACGTCTACGCCGACGGCCTCGCCATCGCCATGGACGGCGGGGTGACCATGGCCGGAAAGCTGCTGGTCCAACAACTTCCCCTGGGTATCTGAGCGTTCCCGGGGCAGGCGTACCCCGACGGCGGACCGGCGCACGACGGCGCGGGCCAAGGGCCAATTTCTTCAAATCCCCTGTCACGGCGCACCGTCACCGCTCTACCATCGCCTTATCCGTAGCAGGCTCCCCTCCGTTTCTGCCCGACGGCTCGTCAGCGTGCGAGCCCCAAGCCCTACGGAGCATCGGGGGATGCACATGAACAGCGTTCCGCAGCACCTGTTGAGCGAGGACCGCCAGGAATACGAGCGGCTCCTCGATGAGGTGCTGCGCTCCGCACACCACCGACCGGAACTGGCCGCTGTGGGACAGCGGCTCAACCCCGAACAGCTGCGCACCATGGCGCTCAACGCCACCGCACTCATCACGGCGGCCGCGGCGACCGAGTACCAGCACTACGTGAAGGTCCGCGAGGAACTGCGCCGCCCGGCGCCGTCCACCCCGTCGACCGCCCGCGAATCCGGCTCCACCGAGCCGGGCACGGGCGCCGTGGGGCTCGCCACCACCATGGGAGAGGCCGCCGCCGAGACCGTCGGCGCGGGCGCCGTCGCCATCATCGCGGTCCTGGCCCCCGTCCTGGCCGGAACGGCCGCGGCCATCTTCCTGCTCGTCGGCTACACCCTGAAGATGCTCGACCCCCAGCCGGGCATCGCCCAGACCATGATCACCACCGGGTGGGTGTTCGGCGCCGTGGCCGCGGTCGCGATCCTGCTCGCCGCCGTCGGGCTGCTGCTCACCGCACTGCGCAACCGGCCCTCGCGCGAAGCCGGACCGTACGGCGAACTCAGCGGCGAGGTGGCCAGGGCCAGGGAGGTCTGGCGCCAGGCCCTGCTGGAGAACGGCATCCTGCCGTTCCTCCGGGAGGCGCTCACCGCCCCAGGTCCGACCGCACTGCACCGTACGGCTCCGACGATCCCGACCAGTCGCATCCCGCACCTGGGCTACGACCGCCCGGGCTTCACCAGCCCCGGTGACGGCCCGTCGGGTGCGCGCCCGAGCTTCACCAGCCCGGACTACAGCAGCCCGGACTTCGGAGGCCCGGACCACAAGCCGGAATGACCTGCGGCTTGCGCCCCCGTCCGGGGTGCGCAAGCCGTCGATCCGGTGGTGTCGGTGCGCTGCCGTGTGCGGGCTGGTCCGGGACGACGACGGTCGCGCGGCCGTGGCGACGCGGCCTTCGCGACCCCGTCGGGTTGTTTCGGCTCAGTCCGCGATCGGCAGGTCGCGAGGTCGGTGACCTGGAGGTTGCCCCGCGGGGCGGTCAGGACCAGGTCCCTGTCGGTGCCGAGCGATCAACCACCTTCTGAGCCCTCGGTTGCGCCGAGCGCTTTACTGTCCCTCCGACAGACGCGATGCCGCGGCGTTCCTACGTCGACGCATCACCGTGACGAGAGCAGCCCCCAGCGTTGTCGTGCCCGCGGCCAGGCCGACCAGCGTCCAGGTGTGGTCGCGACCGGTGGCCGCGAGGCTCGGCGAGGACGGCGAGGCGACGCCTGCGGCTCGCTGGATGAGACGGGTGAGTTCTTCGGGGTGTGAGACAGGTGCGGCGTGCGAGGACGGCACCTCGACGGAGACGGCGTTGGCCCTCTTGGCCATCCAGCGCTGCGCCGCGGCCGGAATGTTCTTGTCGTCACTCGCGATCAGGTCGAACGACGGGATGGTTTTCCATGCCTCGCCGGTTGCTTTGTCCGTGAGGGCGGTGTCGACCACCGGACGCTGGGTGGCGGCCATGACGGCGGCCTTCGACGACGGGACGTCGGCGGCGAACTGTTTGTGGAACATGTCCTGCTTGATATACAGGTCCGATCCGGTGCCGCCGCCGGGGAGCGGGCAGGGCACCCTGCTCAGGGCCTGTCCCAAGGTGCTGCCGGGGAACTTCGCGGCGAGTTCGCCCGCGCTCTCACCCTTCGCGGGGAGGAAGCCGGCAGCGAACACCAGCGCCTTCACGTTGGGGTTGCCGAGGGCCGCCTCGTTGATGACCGAACCGCCGTAGGAGTGACCGACGAGGACGATCGGGCCCTTGATGCTGCGCAGCACGCTCGCGATGTAGGAACCGTCGTGCTGCAGTCCCCTGAGTGGGTTGGCCGGAGCGATGACCGGAAGCCCGGCGGCGCGCAGGCGCTCGGCCACCCCGCTCCAGGCGGACGTGTCGGCGAACGCGCCGTGCACGAGGACAACGGTGGGCTTGTCGCCGGTCCGGGGTGCCGTGCCGTCAGCGAAGGCTGGTGACACCGCCGTACCGCACGTCGCGGTGAACGCCGCGAGCAAGCCCATGCCGCGTATGAGACCGCCAGGGATCGTGGAAAGGGATGCGCTCATCTCCGTGCCTTCCGTTGACATCTCCGGCTTTCGATCGTCGGAGTGCCATGGCGAACGGGCACTTCGGGAAGTGCAATCAGGTGACAGAGGGGCTGCCGGGTTTCTCAAGCCGTTCCAGGGCCTCGGTCGTTGCGGTGAAGGCCGAGCGCACCGTCAGGCCGGGCAGGTGCGGGTGTCCACTCTGCGCGTTCCGTGGTCAGGGCTCAGGCAGCCGTACGGCTGTCGGTTGCGCGTCCGCCGCGCTTGTCACGGCGTGGTGCGCCGGGGGCGCGGTCTTCCGCAGCCGGGTGCCGCGGCGTACCCCTGGTCTTGTGCTTGACGTCCTGCCGAGGTGCTGGGACGCGGCCTGGCCGGCGTACCGGCCTGGCCGAAGAGGCCCACATGGTGGCCTGTGCCCGGAAGGTCGCCACAAGGGACGACGAGGCCCGTCCCAGCCGCGATGATGGAGCACGCGATACCGGCCACCGTCTCCCGCCGACGAGGGCACGAAGCCTGCCACGTGGACCGCTGCAGGGCCTGACGGATGCGATCACCACCTGGGCGGGAGAAGCTGTTGTGATATCGCGCCTACCGCTGCCGCGCCTGTTCATCCGAAGCATCTGAGGCCGCCCCCGTACCGGGGCCCAGCCGGGCACGCTTCCTCGGCGTTCTTCCCGCTCATCAGCCATCCCGAGATCGCAAGGAGATCGTCATGACCGTCCGGTCCGGCGGCACCCTCGTTCTGGAACCCGCCGCGCAGCAGATCGCCGACGCCACCTCGCAACCGCCGTTCCTGTACGAGATCGGTCCGGAGAAGGCCCGCAAGGTCCTCGACGACATCCAGGCGGAACCGATCGAGAAGCTCCCCGTCGACTCGGAGTGGATCACCGTTCCCGCGCAGGTCGGTGACGTCCGCGTCCGCATCGTCCGCCCGCAGGACGCCGCGTCTGCCCTCCCCGTCGTGCTCTACATGCACGGCGGAGGCTGGATCCTCGGCAACGCCGACACCCACGACCGGCTGGTGCGCGAACTGGCGAACGGGGCCCGGGCCGCGATCGTGTTCGTCGAGTACGCCCGCTCGCCCGAGGCGCACTACCCCGTGGCGATCGAGCAGGGCTACGCCGTCGCACAGTGGGTCATGCGCGAAGGCGCCGAGCACGGTCTCGACCCGGCCCGCATGGCGGTGGCGGGCGACTCGGTCGGCGGCAACATGACCGCCGCACTGACACTGATGGCCAAGGAACGCGGCGACGTTCGCTTCGTCCAGCAGTCCATGTACTACCCGGTCACCAATGCCGACATGGACACCAAGTCCTACTCCGACTTCGCCACGGGCTACTTCCTCACCGCCAAGGCCATGGAGTGGTTCTGGGACGCCTACGCGCCGGACCGGGCGCAGCGCAACGAGATCACCGCCTCTCCCCTGAAGGCGGACCTCGACCAGCTCTCCGGGCTGCCGCCCGCCTTCGTCATCGTCGACGAGGCCGACGTCCTGCGCGACGAGGGCGAGGCCTACGCCGCCAAGCTCCGCGCCGCGGGCGTTGACGTCACCACCGTCCGCTACGACGGCATCACGCACGACTTCATGATGCTCAACCCGCTCAGCGACACCCACGCCACGCGCGCGGCCGTCGCCCAGGCCATCGCCGTCCTCAGCGACGCCCTGGGAACGAGCGAGGAAGCGTAGACGCGCCGAAGTCGGCTTTGGGGTGACCGGGCGACGGACTGCCCGGGCACGATAGCCACTTGCGAGGACGACGGCCGGACACGGGGGGCGAGGGCCGACTCGCGCAGGCCACCGGGGATCCCGTCGTCGTAAGCCCCGGCCGGTCGCCCCAAGATCGCGGATCACGGCGGCACTGCACGAGGCGGGCGGCTTCGGGGCGTTCAGGATCCCGGCCATGTGACACTGGGGATCCACCTTCGAGCGTCGCACTGAGCGGCGAAGCGGAAAAACCGCAGTTGGTGGATCTTCCCAGATCGGCGCGGGCACGGACACCGACTTACGCGTCGGTGACCGCGTGACGGCGGTCGTCATCCCCATCGGCCCCTCCGAGGCGGCTTACGCGCAGTACATCGTCCTGGACCCGAGGCAGGTCGGAGGAGCTCCGGCCGGAAGCAGCGATGCCGAAGCACCAACGCTGCCGATCAGCGGACGGCCTCCGCGTGGTGGCCGATGCCGCGCCCGCCGACGACTAAGGGGTCCTTGCACTATGAGCGTCCGATCAGGTCGCGTGGTCTGGTGCCGTGCATCGCAAGGCGCCGGAGCGCCCTGGTAGCGGAGCTACCTGGGCGTTTCGGCAACGCGGCGAGGTGCGGCACCAGACCACGCGACCCGGGCGGGCATAGTGCAAGGACCCCTAAGTGGGGGCAGACCTTCGGGTCTGCCCCCTCGCTATGTCAGTCGGCGATCGGCAGATACACCCGGTTCCCGCTCGCCGCGAACTCCCTCGACTTCTGGAGCATCCCCTCGGCGATCTCCTCGGGCGAGGCCCCCTCAGCCGCCGCACCGCCGAACCGCTCTGTGATGCTTTTACTGATCTTCATCGAACAGAACTTCGGCCCGCACATCGAGCAGAAGTGCGCCGTCTTGGCGGGCTCGGCCGGGAGGGTCTCGTCGTGGAACTCACGTGCCGTGTCCGGGTCGAGAGCGAGGTTGAACTGGTCCTCCCACCGGAACTCGAAGCGGGCGTCGGACAGCGCGTCGTCCCATTCCTGCGCACCGGGGTGCCCCTTGGCGAGGTCGGCTGCGTGGGCAGCGATCTTGTAGGTGATGACGCCGGTCTTGACGTCGTCACGGTTGGGCAGGCCCAGGTGCTCCTTGGGCGTGACGTAGCAGAGCATGGCCGTGCCCCACCAAGCGATCATCGCGGCACCGATGCCGGAGGTGATGTGGTCGTACGCCGGCGCGACGTCCGTCGTCAGCGGGCCGAGCGTATAGAACGGAGCTTCATCGCAGATCTCCTGCTGAAGGTCGATGTTCTCCTTGATCTTGTGCATCGGGACATGCCCCGGGCCCTCGATCATGGTCTGAACGTTGAAACGCTTCGCGATCCGGTTGAGTTCCCCGAGCGTCTTCAACTCCGCGAACTGTGCCTCGTCGTTGGCGTCCGCGATCGAGCCCGGCCTGAGGCCGTCGCCCAGCGAGTACGTGACGTCGTAGGCGGCGAGGATCTCGCAGAGTTCCTCGAAGTTCTCGTACAGGAACGATTCCTTGTGGTGCGCCAGGCACCACGCCGCCATGATCGAGCCGCCGCGCGAGACGATCCCTGTCTTGCGGTTCGCCGTCAGCGGTACGTACGCCAGGCGGACGCCCGCGTGGACCGTCATGTAGTCCACACCCTGCTCGGCCTGCTCGATGACCGTGTCCTTGTAGATCTCCCAGGTCAGCTCCTCGGCCTTGCCGTCGACCTTCTCCAGCGCCTGGTAGAGCGGCACCGTGCCGATGGGGACGGGGGAGTTGCGCAGCACCCACTCGCGGGTGGTGTGGATGTTGCGGCCAGTGGACAGGTCCATGACCGTGTCGGCGCCCCAGCGGGTCGCCCAGGTCATCTTCTCGACCTCCTCCTCGATGGAGGACGTCACCGCCGAGTTGCCGATGTTGGCGTTGACCTTCACCAGGAACCGCTTGCCGATGATCATCGGCTCGATCTCCGGGTGGTTGACGTTCGCGGGCAGTACGGCCCGGCCCGCCGCGATCTCCTCGCGTACGACCTCGGGCGCGACGTTCTCCCGGATGGCCACGTACTCCATCTCGGGCGTGATCTCGCCCCGGCGTGCGTACGCGAGTTGGGTGACCGCGCTGCCGTCGCGGCTGCGGCGCGGCTGGCGCGGGCGGCCGGGGAAGACCGCGTCGAGGTTGCGCAGCCCGCCGCGCGGCGAGGTGTGCTTGATCCCGTCGTCCTCGGGACGGACGGGACGGCCCGCGTACTCCTCCGTGTCGCCGCGGGCGATGATCCAGTTCTCCCGCAGTGGCGGCAGGCCGCGGCGGACGTCGGTGTCGACGAGTGGGTCGGTGTACGGGCCTGAGGTGTCGTACAGCGTGACCGACTGCCCGTTGGTGAGGTGCACCTGGCGGACCGGCACGCGCAGGTCGGGGCGTGAGCCCTCGACGTACGCCTTGTGCCAGCCGATGGACTTCCCGGCCTCACCGTTGCTCGCGTCGTTGGTCGCGTTCTGGGTGGAGGCAGGCGTGCGTGCGTCCTTGTTGGCCATAAGACCTATCTCCCTACGCCGGCATTACCCGGTAACAGGTTCGGCGGTCGACGCAGCGGTTTCCGTCTGCCGGAGTTTCATGGGAAACATCACTCTCAGCGAGTCACGTTCCACGTGAAACATTGCGAAGACGGAGGTCAGCGCCCTCTCAGCCCGGTGCTCCGAGCTCCCGCGTGTACAAAGGTGACCCCACGCTAGCGTCAATTCGGGCGCGGTGAACAGAGGGCCCCGGTCGTTCTTGCGATGATCGGTCGGTGACCACGAATCAGCAGCCCCCGTTCCCGCCGCACGAACCGCCGCGCGGAACCGGCTCCGGCATGGGGTCGGGAAGCGGCTCAGGCATGGGTGGGGGTGATGCTTCAGGCATGGGGGCGGGCATGGGTCGGGGTGACGCTCCTGGCAGGAGAGTAGGCATGGGCCCGGGTGACACTGCTGGCATGGAAGCAGGCATGAGCCGGGGCGACGCTGCAGGCATGGGGCCGGGTGGCGGACCCGGGCTCGGCGGCGGTCCTGAGCATGGTCCTGGCAACGGTCCCGGCGGCCGCCCCTACGGCTCTGTGGGCGGATACCGCGACGGTCGGGGGCAAGGGCTGGGCCCCGTCGCCGAGGGCGGACAGGGGCGCGGCTCGGGGCCGGGTGGCTGGCACGAGCACGGGGCTGGTACCGGAGGTGTTCCCGGACAGGGCTCCGGTCTCGGCGACGGACCGGGGCACGGCCCCGGCCCGGGCGGTGGGCAGGACCACGGTTCCGGCCCGGGTGACGGCCACAGGAACTCCGGGCCCGGCGGCGGCCGCGGACACGGTCCTGGCCATGGCAGCGGCCAAGGACACGGCCATGGTCCCGGTGACGGGCCAGGACACAGCGCCAGCGGCGGGCACGGGCACGGCGGTGGGCACGGGGACCGCGGCGGATACGGGCACGGCCACTCGCACAGTCACGCCCACGGACCCGCGACGCCCGTCTCCATGCACCTGCGCAAGGTCATCGCGGCGGTGCTCATCCCCTTCGCCGCCGCCGTCGTGGTCGGTCTCGCCGTGCTGTGGCCCGGCGGCGCCCCGCCGCACGAGCGCACCGGCGTCGGCTTCGACCGGCAGACCCAGCAGGCCACGGTCACCAAGATCGAGGAGTTGCCCTGCGACTCGGTCAACGCCTCGGCGGACACACCGACCGGCGACACCTCCACCGCCGAGGGATCCTCCGCCCAGCAGCAGGCCAACGGCACCTGCAAGCGGGCCACGATCCGGATCGACACCGGCCAGGACACGGGCCGTACGTTCACCGAGATCGTGCAGCCCGACCAGTCACGCCAGTTGCACCAGGGCGAGAAGGTCGTGGTCGCCTACGAACCCTCCGCGCCCAGGGACCTGCAGTACTCGGTCACCGACGTGAACCGCCGACTCCCGATGTCCCTGCTCGCGGGCCTCTTCGCACTGGCCGTCGTGGCCGTCGGACGGCTGCGCGGCGTCATGGCGCTGGTCGCGCTGGCCATCAGCTTCCTGGTGCTGAACTTCTTCATCCTGCCCGCGATTCTGCAGGGCTCGAACCCGCTGGTCGTGGCGGTGGTCGGGGCGAGCGCCATCATGCTGATCGCCCTGTATCTGTGCCACGGGCTGTCGGCCCGAACATCCGTGGCAGTGCTCGGCACGCTGATCTCGCTGCTGCTGATCGGCATCCTCGGCTCCCTGTTCATCGGCTGGGCCGCGCTCACGGGCAACACCGACGACAACACCGGCCTCATCCACGGCCTGTACCCGTCGATCGACATGAGCGGTCTGCTGCTGGCCGGCGTCATCATCGGCTCGCTCGGTGTCCTCGACGACGTGACGGTCACGCAGACCTCGGCGGTCTGGGAGCTGCACGACGCCAACCCGGCGATGGGCTGGCGCGGGCTGTACCGGGCCGGCATCCGCATCGGCCGTGACCACATCGCCTCCGTCGTCAACACCCTCGTCCTCGCCTACGCGGGCGCCGCACTCCCACTGCTGCTGCTCTTCTCCATCGCCCAGAGCAGCGTGGGCACGGTCGCCAACAGCGAGCTGGTCGCGGAGGAGATCGTGCGCACGCTGGTCGGCTCGATCGGCCTGGTGGCCTCGGTGCCGGTCACCACGGCCCTCGCGGCGCTGGTGGTGTCGGCCGACCGGCCGGGCAAGGGGCTCGCAGCCTCGGCCGCCGACGGTGGCGGCGCCGAAGCTCCGGTACCGGCCCGCAGCGGGAGGGGGCGACGGCGCAAGCGCTGAGCACCGGCAGCCTGCGCAGACGTAGCCACACCAACCCCACCGACCCCAGGCGAAGCGTTACGCCACCCATCTCGTCGCACGCCTCACCCCGCGCTCTGCTCCTCCGCCAGAATCCGGTCCAGCGCCTCGTCGAGATGTGCGTCGAAGTCGGCGAGAGACCCCTCCTGGCCCAGCGGCACGAGCTTGTCCGTGCGGTCGAGGAAGGCCACCAGCGGGGCCGTGGAGGAGCGGAACAACGCCTGGTCGCTGCCGACCTGGAGCCGGATCAGGACATCGCCCAGCGACTCCGGTTCGACCGGCGAGACGCGCACATCGCCCTCCCCGCACGGCCGCCCGACCCCGTCGATCAGCAGCTCCCGCCCGAAGGCCCAGGTCACCGGGGCGTCCCCCGGCAGATGGAAGGTCAGCCGCACGGCGTAGGGATCACACGTCTCGTAGCGCAGCTCCACAGGGATGCGGAAGGAGAGCTCCTCGGACACGAGAAAGCTCATCATGACCTCTGCCTGTACGGACTCGCGCATCGCCTACCCCGTCACTTGCCTTCGATTGGCCGGGAATGAACCTCTGGTACCTGGTGGCATCTTGCTGAACGTACACACCAGATCACAAGGAGTGAGTTTTCAGATACTGATAGAGATCGCGAGTGACCCGAGCGCACGGCCCACCTCGCTCTGCAACTGCCGAGCTGCGGGGAGCAGTCGGTCCACTTGATGACTGGGAAGGGAGATGGCCATCGTCCCCGCGGTGTCACCCACAGTGATCGGGATGGCCGCGCACACCGTTCCCAGCGCGTACTCCTGGCGCTCGGTCACCGGTTCCATCCGGCTCGTTCGTTCGAGTCGCTGCAGCAGGGTGCGGCTGTCGCGGACGGTGTACGGGGTGATCGACTGCACGGGATAGCGGTCGAGGTGGTCCCGGCGGGTGCTCTCGTCCAGCTGGGACAGCAGACACTGTCCGATGGCGTGCGCGTGGCCGGTCTCGCGGAAGTCGGCCCACTCCTCCACCGCCGGGTTGCCGGGGGTGTCGGAGACGCCCATGACCTCGATCTCGCCGTCGCGGTAGATCGCGTAGTACACGGGCACGCCGATGGAATCCCGCCAGCGTGCGAGGGCCTCGTTGACCGTGCTGCGACGTTTCTGCCGGGCTCCGCTGCTGCTCAGCCGCTCGGCCGCCTCGCCGAGGAAGAACAGCCCTTTCTCCCGGCGCAGATAGTTCTCGTGCACCAGGGTGCGCAGCAGGTGGTACGTCGTGGGAAGCGCGAGGCCGGTCTCACGAGCCAGTTGCTTGGCGGGGGCGCCGTGCTCGTGCTCGGCGACGGCCTCCAGCAGACGCATGGCGCGCTGCACGGACCCGATGAGGGTGGCGTTGTGCTGGGGCGTGGGGGGTGCGTAGGGGTCTGCGGGTGCGGTGTCTGCCGTGGCCAAGGGTCACTCCCGAAGCGCGAAGGGGGCAGCCCGTGCAGGGTGAACACGGGAGTGGGTGTACGGGTGTGTACGCCGCTCGCGGGGTTGTCCCCGCGTCGGGTTCCGGACTCTATTGGCCTGCCACCGCTCGCAGACCGTCCGCCCCGAAACTTCCCTCCCCCGAGGGAACCGGTCATTCCCGTTACCGGTTCCCGTCACCCACACCTGTCACCAGTCGCCACGCGACGAGGAGTTCGTCGTGAACTTCCGTACGACGTAGATGAGTCCGCCGACCAAGGCCACGAAGACCAGCAGCTTGAACAGCAGGCCGATCACAAAGCCCACGACGCTGGCTATCACGCCGCCGAACACGACCAGGGCGATGACCGGCACCGCGATCCACTTCACCCACCACGGCAGACCCGCGAAGATCTCTCGCATCGCCCTTGTCCTTCTCTCTCTGCGCCCGTCGGCCGCACGGCTCCCTGTGAGCCCTCCGGTCGCGTCGGGTCCTGGTGATGTCCTGCCTCGATGCTAGGGCCGGCGAGGTGTCCGACGGGGGCGTCGCAGCCCTTGTCCTCCCCTGACCGATCCCCTAGGGAATCCGGGGACACGCACGTCGGAAACCCCGAGTCGGCGGGTCAGTTCTCGGGCGGCGAGAACACCACGAGCACCCGCAGGTCCTCGCTGATGTGGTGGAACTTGTGGGGCACCCCGGCCGGGACGTACACCACGCTGCCGCGGGCCACCTCGGTGGTCTCCATCCCGACAGTGATCGCGGCGCGGCCGCTGACGACGAAGTACACCTCGTCCTGGTTGTGCGGTTTCTGCGGGTCGTGCTCGCCCGCGTTGAGCGCGTACAGACCAACCGACATGTTCCGCTCCCGCAGAAACTGAAGGTAGGCCCCCTCGTTGGCGGCGCGCTCCGCCTCCAGTTCGTCCAGCCGGAATGCCTTCATCGCCTCGTCGCCCTCGCGCCCGTATTCGTATCCGATCTCGTCTGCCACGATCAGACACATGATGAATTTCGTAGTCAAGACGATCGCCAACGCGGGCGCCCTCGCGGTCGCCGTGTGGCTGCTCGACAAGATCACTCTGACCGGGGACAGCACCGGGAAGAAGGTCGGCACGCTGCTCGTGGTCGCACTGATCTTCGGCCTGGTGAACTTCCTGGTCAAGCCGATCGTGCAGCTGCTGAGCCTGCCGCTGCTGATCCTCACGCTGGGCCTGTTCACCCTGGTCGTCAACGCGCTGATGCTGCTGCTGACCTCGTGGCTCGCCGACCAGCTCGACCTCAGCTTCCATGTCGAGGGCTTCTGGACGGCCGTCCTGGGCGGCCTGATCATCTCGATCGTCTCCTGGGCGCTCAACGTCGTCCTCCCGGACCGGGACTGAGCGCCGTGACGTACCGCGTCTGCTTCGTCTGCACCGGCAACATCTGCCGCTCCCCGATGGCCGAATCCGTCTTCCGCGCGCGGGTGGCGGAGGCGGGGCTGGACGGCCTCGTCGGGGTCGACAGCGCCGGCACGGGCGGCTGGCACGAGGGCGACCCGGCCGACCCGCGCACCGTGGCCGTACTCCAGCAGCACGAGTACGACACTGAGCACATCGCACGGCAGTTCCAGCCGTCGTGGTTCTCCCGGCTCGATCTCGTCATCGCACTCGACTCCGGGCACCTGAAGGCACTGCGCCGCCTCGCCCCCACCGAGCAGGAGGCGGCGAAGGTGCGCCTGCTGCGTTCCTACGATCCCGCCGCGGGCGACGACCTCGACGTCCCGGACCCTTACTACGGGGGCCGGGAAGGCTTCGAGGAGTGCCTTGAGATGGTGGAGGCGGCGAGCGCGGGACTGCTCGCCGCGGTACGCGAGCACGTGGAAGGACGGGCGGCATGAGCGATTCCGCAGGTGGTGCGTGCGCGGAGGGGGGCGTCGGCGAGGGCACGCGCGCGGTGCGGGCGGGGCTGCCCGAGCCGGTGAAGTACGAGCCGACCCTGCCCGGTCCGGTGTTCGCCGCCCACTACCATCTGCCGGGCGACCCCACGGGACCGTACACCTACGGCCGTGACGAGAACCCGACCTGGACGCATCTGGAGCGGGCCATCGGCGAGCTGGAGGCACCCGGGCGGGACGGCGTCGAGACGCTGGTGTTCGCCTCCGGGATGGCCGCCATCTCGTCGGTGCTCTTCTCGCAGCTGCGCACGGGAGACGCGGTCGTGCTGCCCAGCGACGGCTACCAGGCGCTGCCGCTGGCGCGCGCGCAGCTGGAGGCGTACGGCATCGAGGTGCGCACCGCTCCGACCGGCGGCGACGCCCAGCTCGACGTCCTCGACGGCGCGAAGCTGCTGTGGATCGAGAGCCCGTCGAACCCCGGGCTGGACGTGTGCGACATCCGGCGGCTCGCCGAGGCGGCACACGCGCGCGGGGCCCTGGTCGCCGTCGACAACACGCTCGCCACACCGCTCGGGCAGCGCCCGCTGCAGCTCGGCGCCGACTTCTCGGTCGCCAGCGGCACCAAGCAGCTCACCGGGCACGGGGACATCCTCCTGGGCTACGTCGTCGGCCGCGACGCCGAGGCCATGGCCGCCGTACGCCGCTGGCGCAAGATCGTCGGGGCGATCCCGGGCCCGATGGAGGCATGGCTCGCCCATCGGTCGATCGCCACACTCCAGCTGCGCGTCGAGCGGCAGAACGCCGGCGCCCTGGCGGTGGCCGAGGCGCTGCGCGACTGGCACGAGGATCTCGGGGTGCGCTACCCGGGTCTGACGAGCGACCCGTCGTACAAGATCGCCTCGCAGCAGATGCACGGCCATGGGTGCGTGGTGTCGTTCACGCTGCCCACGCGCGCGCGTGCGGACCGTTTCCTCGACGCGCTGCGGCTCGTGGACGACGCCACGAGCTTCGGCGGGGTGCGCTCCACCGCCGAGCGGCGCGGGCGCTGGGGAGGGGACGCGGTGCCGGAGGGCTTCGTCCGGCTGTCGGTCGGTGCCGAGGATCCCAAGGACCTGGTGGCGGATGTGCTGCGCGCGCTGGACGAGTCGGCGCGGTGACCGCTGCCCCGGACGCCCGGTGGGGGTCCGGCTACGTAAGACGGACGGTCCGAGCCTCCCCCCTCGTGGCTCGGACCGTCCTCGGTTCTGCGCGCGAAGAACCGCGCGAACAAGGCTAGTTGACTCTCTGTCAGTGTCCAATCACTGTAGCGACAGAGACCTATCGACTTATTTATAGTTGGGCCCTGCCTCAGGGGTGGGAGCAGTGCACGGGAAGGGGTGGGGCGCGCCATGGATCTGGCCTTGCTGCGCACGTTCGTCACCGTGCACCGGGCCGGCTCCTTCACCCGCGCCGCCGCCCTGCTGGGCCTCTCCCAGCCCGCCGTCACCTCGCAGATCCGCACGCTCGAACGGCAGCTGGGCCGTCCCCTGTTCCTGCGGCAGGCGCGCGGGGTGACGCCGACGACCATCGGCGACGAACTCGCGCACAAGGCCGCCCCGCATCTGGACGCGCTGGTGGAGATCGCCGAGAGCGGGCTCGACGACGAGTCCTCCTTGCGTACATTGCATCTGGCCGGGCCTCCGGAGTTCACGGCCGAGCGGGCGCTGCCCGCGCTCGTGGAACTGACCGGGGAGGACGGCCAGGGGTTCGCCCTGCGCGCCTCCTTCGGCAACGCGGAGGAGACGCTGGAGGGGCTGGCCGCCGGACATCATGATCTGGCCATCAGCACGGCCCGCCCACGCGGCGCCCTGCTCACCGCGACTCCACTCTGCGACGAGGAGCACGTCCTGATCGCCGCCCCGCGCTGGAGGGAGGAGATCGACGCCGGGACACTGCGCCACAAGGGCGCGCCCGCCCTGGAGAACCTTCCCGTCGTCGAGGTGCACGAGTCGCTGCCGTTCGTCGCCCGCTACTGGGCCTCCGTCTTCGACTCCCGTCCGGCCGCGTCCGGCACCGTCATCGTCCCCGACCTACGCGCCGTCCTGGCCTGCACGGCCGCGGGCGCGGGGCTCGCGGTGCTGCCCCGCTATCTGTGCGCGCCCGCCCTGGAGCGCGGTGACGTGGTCGCCCTGCACGAACCAGCAGTGCCGCCGCTGCGGACGTACTTCCTGGTGGTGCGGACCGGAACGCTCGCCATGCCGCATATCGCGCGGGCGCACGAGTGGCTGCAACGGGCGGCCGCTGACTGGTGCTGAAGCGGCATTGGTGGCTCCAGCGATCGGCCGTGGGCGGGTGTTTGATCCGGACGCCCGGCAGGTGTTGATCCAGGCGCCCGGGGGCTTCACTCCCCGGGCCCGACGGGTCACGATTCGCAATGTTTCACGTGGAACATGTCGGGCCACATTTCTCCCATGACCGTCCGACCCGTGGTCAAGCGCACCGCCCGTGCCGTTCTCCTGGACGGTGACGACCTGATCCTGATCAAGCGCACCAAGCCCGGTGTCGATCCCTACTGGGTCACTCCCGGTGGCGGGGTCGACCCCGGTGACCCCACCGTCGTCCACGCCCTGCACCGCGAGGTGTACGAGGAGCTGGGCGCCAAGATCACCGATGTCGTGCCGTGCTTTGTGGACACCGTCGAGCACATCGGCGAGGACGGCGGCGCGACCGGCGTGAAGGTGCAGCACTTCTTCGTCTGCCGGCTCGAATCCATGGATCCGTCCCTGCGGCACGGTCCCGAGGTCGACGAGCCCACAGGCGAGTACGAGATCGTACGCGTGCCGTTCACCCGCGTCGGGATCGCCTCCGTGCATCTCGTACCGCTGTCGCTGCGGCACTACCTCGACGGGAACATCGAGGGCGTACGGGCCATGCACGCGCCCGATCTTGGGTGAGCTGGTCGGCGTTCAGCTTCCGGCGGCGACGAGTTCCTCCACGGAGTCGTGCCGTATGCGCTCGGACGGGATGCCGACGTCCCGCAGGGCGTCCACGCCGCTGCGGATCATGCCGGGCGGGCCCGAGAGATAGGCGTCGTACTCGTTCCAGGGGCCGTACTCCCTTATGGCGTCGGGGAGCTGGATGTGTGCCTGCTGGTCGATGATCGCGCGCACGGAGAGCCAGGGGTGCGTCTGCTGGAGCCTGAGCATCGTGTCGATGTCGTACAGGTCGTGGTCGGTGCGGGCGCCGTAGAAGACCTCGACCGGTCGCCGTTCGCCGTGCTCGGCGACGTCCTCGATCAGGGCCTTGATCGGCGCGATGCCCGTGCCGCCGCCCAGGCAGAGCAGGCCACTGTCGGTGGTGTGGTCCACGGTCATCGAACCGGCGGGCGGGCCGAGGCGGATGACGTCGCCGGGCCGGGCGCGGTGCACCAGGGCGTTGGAGACCCAGCCCGCCGGGACCGCCTTCACATGGAAGCTGAGCAGTCCGTCGGAGCGGGGAGCGGAGGCGAAGGAGTAGTGCCGCCATATGCGCGGCCACCACGGTGTCTCCAGGCTCGTGTACTGCCCGGCGAGGAAGGGGTAGGGCTGGTCCGGGCGGACGGTGATGACCGCGACGTCCGGGGTCCTCAGGTCGTGCGAGACGACCTCCGCGTACCACCAGGCCGGGGAGCGCAGTTCGTCCGCGGCCGCCGCGTCAATCATGACCTGCGAAATCGTCGTGTACGCCCGTACCCAGGCCGCCTCCGTCTCGTCGTCCCAGACGGACTCGGCGTACCGGCTCAGTGCCCCGATCAGACACTCGCCGACGGCCGGATAGTGCTCGGGCCGCGTGCCGTACTTGCGGTGGCCGCGGCCCAGGTTCTTCAGATAGGGGACGAGTACGTCGGTGTTGTCGATGTGCTCCGCGGCGGTGAGCAACGCCTTGAGCAGGCGGTCCCGTTGGGCATCCATCGCGGCGGGGAACAGGGGGCGCAGGTCGGGGTGGCGGACGAAGAGCAGGGCGTAGAAGTACGAGGTGACCTTGGCGGCGACGGGGGCGACCGTGGCCATGGTGCGCCGGATGAGGACGGCGTCCGGTGAGGCGTCCTCTTGGGGGGCGGAGGCGGTGGAGGACGGTTCGGCGTGCGGGGCCGGGCTGGAGGGGGCGGCTTGCGCGGCGGTGCCGGTTGGTGTGGCGTGCGGGTGCGCGGCGGGGCTCGGCGCCTCCCGGTGCGGGTGCGGAGCGGGGCTGGGTGCCTCAGGGTGCGGGTGCGCGGCGGGGCCGGGGGGCTCCGAGTGCAGGTGCGCGGCGGGGCCGGGGGGCTCCGAGTGCAGGTGCGCGGCGGGGCCGGGGGGCTCCGAGTGCAGGTGCGCGGCGGGGCTCGGCGCCTCCCGGTGCGGGTGCGGGGCGGGGCTCGGCGCCTCCCGGTGCGGGTGCGGGGCGGACTTGGGCGCCTGCGGCTGTGGGTGCGGATCGCGGCTCGACGGCTCGGTGTGCGGGGCCGTCGTGGCGTCGGATGGCCCGACGTGTGGGGCCGCCGGGGCGGTCGACGGCTCGGCGTGCAGGGCCGCCGGGGCGGCGGACGCTTCGGCGTGCGGGGCCGGAGCGGCGGAGGGCTTCCCACCAGTCGTGAACAGGGACGGCTCGGCGTGGTCTGCCGGGGCGTGACGCTGGGTGGGCACGCGGTGCGGGGCGGGCGGGGCCTCGGTGAGGGCTGCCGCGCGCTGGTCGGAGGGCAGCGATTCGGTGCGGGTCGGGGGCGGCGTGGGCATGGATACGGCCGCCCCGGTTATTCGCGCGGGATCCGCCACGACGTCGGTGGCGGCGGGACCGGCACCGTGGGCGGGTGACGTGGCGAAGGCTTCCGACGGTGTTGCCTGCGGGGCCTGCGGCGGCCCAAGCGGCCCCGGCTCGTCCGCTCGCACGTGCGGCTCCGGGGGGCGGGGCCCGGCCACCGCATACGGTGCGGTGGCCCCAGGCGTCTCTTCCTCCCGCCCCCACAGCGCCCCCGTGTCCCGTACCTGCGGCGTCCGCTCAGCCGCGCCACCCGCGCCACCCTCGCCCGGGGCGCCGAGCGGCGGGCGGGCTTGGCCGTCGGCGGCCGAGGCCGTCGTATGCGGCCGGGAGAGGGTCTCGGTGACGTAGGGCCGGGCAAGCGGCTCGTCGACCTCGAGATGGCCGTACGGCTCCGTGTGCTGCGAGGTGGCGTCCGGTACGGCCTCGTCGGTCGGCGCGCCCGCGTCGGTGCCTGGCGTGCCCCGGCCCACCGGGCGCATTCCGGCCAGGCGGCGACCGTCCACGGCCTCCCGCTCGGTCCCCTGAGTCGGCACCGGCTTCTTGCGCGGCGTGAACCAGCCGCCACCGCCGTCCGAAGGGCCGTTGTCGGCCGACGTGGTGGTCGCAGCGTCCATGGTGTGCCTCGCCTCGAACATCTTTCGGTCGGTCTGCGCACTTCCTCGGTCGGAAGATGCCTGCTTCCTCCGCAGCCGGCTGCTGTTCCCGTTCGGCGTCGCGGCCAACGCAGCCATAGTCAACCCTTGTTCCCATCGCGTACGGACAAGTAGGACGAGAGTGTGACATTGGCCGCAGTGTTCTCACCGAGCATTCCACTTCACCTGGACGCCCGGCCGCTTAACCGAGAATGCGGGTCTTCGATCTCTCCGTCCCGTTAGGCTGCATTGCCCTGCTCACGGCCCCCACGGGAAACACGCTCCGCACCCCGTACGGGAACCGGAGTCGACCATACCGGCCACCGCCCCGCACACAAGTACCCCCTTCCACGACCACGCATTTGACTATGGGGCGATCCAGCGATTCCCCACAACTACGGGGCGTTCCGCACCAGTTCATAGGCATCCCACAGATCCCTCTCTGCGTACGAGTGGGCCGCGAGGCCGGTGTCAGATGTCAATCCGCAGTGAATCGCCGTCACATACGCCTCGGTAAGGCCCGCCCACAGTGCGTGCACCCGTTGCTCGCCGTTCGCCGATGTTTCACGTGAAACATCCCGCGCTTGTCCATGCGCCCCGCCCTGCCCTACGAGTTGGCCAAAAGGGCGTACGTCTCTGCCGAAACAGGTGGACGTCAAGGGCACCCGTCAGACAGCCTGACCTGCGTGCCTACTCCTTCCCTCGCTGCTCTGCCGATCCGCCGTCTGACCCGTCGCGATCTCAAGGTCTGCGCCGACTTGTCCGAGGACCGGGGGTGGCCGCGCGAGGAACACAAATGGAGCTTCCTCCTCACCGCCGGGAAGGGATACGGCATCGACGACCCTCAGGGAGGGCTCGTGGCCGCCTGCGCGGTCACCGAGTACGGGCCGCAGGAACGCCCGGAGCTCGGAGCCGTGGGGATGGTGCTGGTCGCCGAGCGGCACGCACGCCAGGGCGTCGGGCGCCGGTTGATGCAGCACGTGGTGGCGACGATGGGCACCACGCCACTGACACTGCACGCGACACCGAATGGTCGCCCGCTCTACGAGGAACTCGGCTTCAAGGTCACCGGCCGCGCAGAAATGCTGCGCGGCTTCTTCATGCCCGGCGGACCCGAGCCGAGGGTGGCCACCCGCCCTGCGACAGGCGAGGACCTCACCAAGATCCTCCGCATCGACGCCGAGGTGTTCGGCGCCGACCGCACGCATATCATCACGCGCCTGCCCGCCTTCGCCGACCAGGTGCGGGTCGCCGAGGAAGACGGCCGGATCATCGGCTACGCGGCTGCCTGGCCCAACATGAACACGCATGTCGTCGGCCCACTGATCGCCCGGGACACGGAGACGGCCAAGGCGCTGATCACCTCGCTCGCCGCCCACACCGACCGTCCGCTGCGCACCGACATCGACGTCCGGCACGAGGAACTGTTGGCGTGGGCAAAGGATCGCGGCCTGGCCTCGATCACGTTCAACGCGGTGATGACGTACGGGGTGGCGCAACTCCCGGGTGACTGGAGCCGTCGCTTCGCCCCGCTGACGGTGGCAGCGGGCTGAGGTCAGGGCAGGGAGAACACCGGTCCCCTGGGGAACCGGCGTCCTGTCGTCGGCAAACGGAGCTGCGTCAGGCGAGCGCCTCCGCGGCGGCCGTGGCGAAGGCATGGTCCTGCTCCGGCGTGCCGCCGCCCACTCCGATGGCCCCGATCAGCCGCCCGCCACGGTGGATCGGCAGTCCGCCCGCGATGAACAGCAACGGCCGGTCGAGCGCGGTCTGCAGGGAGTGGAACGGCCCGTCGGGCTTGACCGCGTCGACCAGGTCGGCGGTCGGCGCGTTCAACTGGAGGGCGGTGTACGCCTTGCGGGTGCTGGTCTCGCCGGAGATCAGCACGGCCCGGTCGTCGCGCCGGAAGGCGAGCGGGTGCCCGCCGGCGTCCAGGACGGTGACGCTGACGGTCGCTCCGGCCGCCTCGGCGGCCCGACGGGCCGCGGTGACGAGAACCTCGGCGTCCTGGATGGTCAGGGGCGCGACGGCGGTGGTGGTGCTCATTGCGGTGTCTCTCCTTGCGTGTGCTGCTGGTGAGGTGTTCGGCCGGGCGGCGCGGGGACGGCCCTGGCCCCAGGTGGGCCCGGCTCGGTCCAGTGGTGAGTGGGCGGTGCGGGACGTACGGCGGGCGTACGGTCCCGCCGCGTCCGGCGCGGTCAGTGGTGGACGGCGGCCCGCTCCTCAGCGGGGCCTCCGACCGCGACGACGGCGCTCGGCGTGCTCTCCCGACGCTCCAGCGCGGCCGAGAGGACGGCGAGGAGCAGAGCGGCCGCGGCGAGGACGGCGCCGACCCAGTTGGGGGCGGTGTAGCCGAGTCCGGCCGCGATGACGAGGCCGCCGAGCCAGGCGGCGAGGGCGTTGCCCAGGTTGAAGGCGCCGATGTTCACCGCGGAGGCGAGGGTCGGCGCGCCGTGCGCCTGGTCGAGGACGCGCTTCTGCAGCGGCGGGACGGTCGCGAAGCCCAGGGCGCCGATCAGCGCGATGCTGACGGCCGAGAGGATCTTGTCGTGCGCTGTGAGCGTGAAGAGCGCGAGCACGACCGCGAGGGCGCCCAGGGAGACGTACAGCATCGGCATCAGGGCGCGGTCGGCGAACTTGCCGCCGACGAGGTTGCCGCCGACCATGCCGAGGCCGAAGAGGACCAGCAGCCAGGTGACGGAGCCGTCGGCGAAGCCGGCGACGTGGGTCATCATCGGCGCGATGTAGGTGATGGCCGCGAACACGCCGCCGAAGCCGAGGACGGTCATCGCCATGGCGAGCAGTACCTGAACGTTCTTGAAGGCGGCCACTTCGTGCCGCAGGTGGACGCCCTCGGACTTGGGCATCTCGGGGACGAGCCTGGCGATGCCGGCCAGGCCGACGACACCCAGCGCGGCGACGATGGCGAAGGTGACGCGCCAGCCCAGGGACTGTCCGACGAGCGTGCCGAGCGGGACGCCGACGACATTGGCGACGGTCAGGCCGGTGAACATCATCGCGATGGCTCCGGCCTTCTTGTCCGGGGCGACCAGCTCGGCGGCGACCACCGAGCCGATGCCGAAGAAGGCACCGTGGGCGAGTGAGGCGACCACACGGCCGATGAGCATCACGGCGAAGGCGGGGGCAAGGGCGGAGAGCAGGTTGCCGACGATGAACAGACCCATGAGCATCATCAGCATCCGCTTGCGGGAGACCTTGGTGCCGAGCACGGTCAACAGCGGGGCGCCGAACATCACGCCGAGCGCGTAGCCGGTCACCAGGAAGCCGGCCGTCGGGATGGAGACCCCGAAGTCGTTCGCGACCTCGGGCAGCAAGCCCATGATCACGAACTCGGTCGTGCCGATGCCGAAGGCCCCGATCGCGAGGGCCAGAAGCGCGAGAGGCATGGAGGGTTGCACCTTCCCAGACGATTACAGGAGCGCTTTGCGAGCGTCGACAATTATTGCATACGCGGGCTACATGCAACAGCTGGCTATTGCGTGGTTGCTCTATCCTGGATTCAGCCGCTCCGGGACGGAGGAAACGCCAATGACAGCGACGGACCCCGCGCTCACCGCCCTCGCCCAGGGCTGGTGCGCCCTCTCCCTGCTGCACGGCAGGATCGAGGCGCGCATCGAGCGCACCCTGCAGGCAAAGCACGGCCTGAGCGTGCGCGAGTACTCCCTGCTCGACGTGCTCAGCCGGCAGCACGACGGCGACGGCGGGCATCTGCAGATGAAGCAGGTCGCCGACGCGGTCGTCCTCAGCCAGAGCGCCACTACTCGGCTGGTCACCCGGCTTGAGGACCGCGGTCTGCTGGAGCGCTATCTGTGCCCCACCGACCGCCGTGGCATCTACACCAACGTGACCGAGGCAGGTCTGAAGCTGCTGGAGGAGGCGCGGCCGACCAATGACGCCGCTCTGCGCGAGGCGCTCGACGAGGCGGCCAAGAACCCCGAGCTTGCCCCGCTGGTCCGGGTCGTGGAGTCGGTGAGCGTGCCCGCATAGGGTGCGGGCATGGGAGATCTTGAGATACGGGCCGCGGTCACGGACGACCTCCCCGCGATCGTCGGCATGCTCGCCGACGACCCGCTGGGCGCGCAGCGCGAGTCACCGGACGACCCGACCCCGTACCGGACCGCGCTGGAGCGCCTCGGCACCGACCCGAACCAGCACCTCGTCGTCGCCGTTCGCGAAGGCCGCGTCGTCGGCACGCTTCAGCTCACGATCATTCCCGGGCTCTCCCGGCGGGGCGCCACCAGATCGATCATCGAGGGTGTCCGCATCCACGCCGACGAGCGTGGAAGCGGGCTGGGCACTCAGCTGATCGAGTGGGCGATCGAGGAGTCCCGCAGGCAGGGCTGCCAGTTGGTGCAACTGACGTCCGACAACTCCCGTGTGGATGCCCACCGCTTCTATGAGCGGCTCGGCTTCACGGCGTCCCACGTGGGTTTCAAGCTCCAGCTCTGAGTTGAGAAGTCAGCGGGCCCTGCGCAACAGCGAGCGGGCCCTGCGCAACGAAGGGCCATGTTTCACGTGAAACATGGCCCTTGCTCCGCGCTTTGAGACGGCGTTGCTCGCGCCTTGAGCGCGGATCCCTAACCGATCCCCCGCCATCCCTCCGGGTCCACTCCACCCGGCACGTCCGCTGCCTTGTCGTACGGCTGACGTGTGAACACGAACGACCCTAGGTCCAGGTGACTCACGGACCCGTCCGCCCGCCGAACGGGCCGCAGCAGCTCCCCGGCGTAGTAGCCCTCCAACCCGGTCCAGGTGCCGTCCCCGTTGGCCCGGAAGCGCGCGCCACGCCCCTTGCCGGACAGCGGCTCCAGCGACACCCCGCCTCCTCCGGTCAAGCGCAGGCCGAAAGCGTACGTCCCCCAGTACCACTGGCCCACCAACTCCAACACGGTCCAATCGGCTTCAGGCAGCGGGCGCCACGGTTCGGGGATGCGCGGCTCGGCCTCGGCCACGATGCGTACGAGGTCGGCACCCACCGTCGACAGCAGTGGACCGGAGGTGCAGTTGGCCAGCACCACCGCCGCCACGTCGTCCGCCACGCTCAGAGTGAGATTCGCCAGGAATCCCGGCAGCGAGCCGGAGTGGCCCACGAGCAGCCGGCCGTCCCGGTGCTGGATCTGCAACCCGAGTCCGTACGTCACTCCGTCGGCGATGTCCACGGCCTCGGCCGGCGCCGCGGGGGCCCGCATCTCCCGTACGGTCTCCGCACTCAGCACCCGCTCATCGCCCCGCGCCAGAAACACGGCGAACCTCGCCAAGTCCCCGGTGGTCGACCAGAGCTGACCGGCAGGAGCCATCCGCCCGAGATCCTCAGTGGGCTCCGGCATCAGCACATCAGCCCACGGATGCACCGCCCAGCCACCGGCGTGCGGCGCCGACGGCCGCGCACTCGTCCGGTCGAGGCCCAGGGGTTCGAGCACTTCGCGCCGTAGCACGTCCTCCCAGGGGGCACCGCGCAGCCTCTCGACGAGCGCACCCAGCAGCGTGTAGCCGGGGTTCGAGTAGTGGAAACGCCGCCCGGGCGGATGCAGGAAGGGATGCTCACCGAGCACATCGGCCAGCTCCGGGCGCAGCGAGCCCGGGCTGCGCTCCCACCAGGGCGCGGGAGACTCGGCGGCCAGCCCGCTGGTGTGCGCCAGCAGTTCGGCGATGGTGGCCTCGCCGGCACTCGTACCCGGCAGATGCTTCTCCAGCCGGTCGCCAAGGTCGAGAAGGCCCTCGTCGCGCAACCGCAGCACCAGAACCGCGGTGAAGGTCTTGGTGATCGAACCGATCCGGTACTGCACGTGCTCGTCCGGCAGCTGCCCATCCACCGATGTCCGCGCCCCGTGCCACACGGCCCGCCCGTCCCGCACGACAGCCGCCACCATCGACGGGGCACGCCCCTCGGACTGAGCCACGGCAAGCCGGTGCAGCAACGCCCGGCGCGTGCCGGGAAGCAAGCCTTCCTGAGATGTAGTCATGCCCCCAGTCCATCGGGCCGGACCACAGACGTCGAGCCCATTTCTCCTCGCGCGGCAGATGTGCGGCAGACGCGCGGCATCCCGAGGAGACCTGCGGATGCCCGGCCAGGAGAGCTACGCCTTACGTGCGTCCGCGATCTTGTCCAGCTCGCGCATGGCCTCGGCGTGCGCGCTCATCCGTCGGCTCACCGTGCCGATGGTCAAGAGCGCCACACCTGCCGACGACACCGGCACGGACAGCCCGAGCACGGCCAGGGCCTCGGGCCAGTCGCGCTCGTTCTCGCAGTAATCACCCTTGGAGAGCCCCTCGTTGGCCGTACCGCCCTCCGTCAGCAACCGTGACTCGCACTCCTCGGGGTACTGGTCGTCAGGCTTCCGATCGACCTCATAAGGGGCGAGCAGCAGTACGCCGCACCATGTCCACAGAACCCCGGCCACTACCAACAGGCAGATCCCCCAGGCGCGTATCCGACTGGCCTTGTCGCGGAAGTCCAGGTCGTACTCACGTGATCGCATGGCCGCCGAATCTAGCAGCGGCTTCCCGCACGGCCGGAGGTCAGGTCTGAGCCATGTCCACGAAACGCGAGTAGTGGCCCTGGAAGGCTACCGTGATGGTCGCGGTGGGGCCGTTTCGGTGCTTGGCCACGATCAGGTCCGCCTCACCCGCGCGGGGCGACTCCTTCTCGTAGGCGTCCTCGCGGTGCAGCAGGATGACCATGTCGGCGTCCTGCTCGATAGAGCCGGATTCTCGCAGGTCGGAGACCATCGGCTTCTTGTCGGTGCGCTGCTCGGGGCCACGGTTCAGCTGGGAGAGCGCGATGACCGGGACCTCCAGCTCCTTGGCCAGGAGCTTGAGGTTTCGGGACATGTCCGAGACCTCCTGCTGACGGCTCTCGGCGCGCTTGGAACCGCCGGACTGCATCAGCTGGAGATAGTCGATGACGACCAGCCGGAGGTCGTTGCGCTGCTTGAGGCGGCGGCACTTGGCGCGGATCTCCATCATCGACAGGTTCGGGGAGTCGTCGATGTAGAGCGGAGCCGCGGAGACATCCGGCATCCGGCGGGCCAGCCGCGTCCAGTCCTCGTCGGTCATCGTGCCGGAGCGCATGTGGTGCAGCGCGACACGGGCCTCGGCGGACAGCAGACGCATCGCGATCTCGTTGCGCCCCATCTCAAGCGAGAAGATGACACTCGGCAGGTTGTGCTTGATCGACGCGGCTCGGGCGAAGTCCAGCGCGAGCGTCGACTTGCCCATCGCGGGACGCGCGGCAATGACGATCATCTGGCCCGGATGCAAACCGTTGGTGAGCGAGTCGAAGTCGGTGAAACCCGTCGGCACACCGGTCATCTCACCGGTGCGTGAACCGATCGCCTCGATCTCGTCGAGCGCGCCCTCCATGATGTCGCCGAGCGGCAGATAGTCCTCGCTGGTGCGCTGCTCGGTGACCGCGTAGATCTCGGCCTGGGCCCGGTTGACGATCTCGTCGACGTCGTCGTCGGCCGCGTATCCCATCTGCGTGATACGGGTGCCTGCCTCCACGAGGCGGCGCAGCACGGCCCGCTCGTGGACGATCTCCGCGTAGTACTCGGCATTCGCCGCCGTCGGCACCGTCTGGACGAGCGTGTGCAGATACGATGCGCCGCCGACCTTGTTGATCTCGCCGCGCTTGGTGAGCTCGGCGGCGATCGTGATCGGGTCGGCCGGCTCGCCCTTGGCGTAGACGTCGAGGATCGCCTGGTAGATCGTCTCGTGCGCCGGCTTGTAGAAGTCGTGTCCCTTGAGGATCTCCACAACGTCGGCGATGGCGTCCTTGGACAGCAGCATGCCGCCCAGCACGGACTGTTCGGCGTTGAGGTCCTGCGGCGGAACCCGCTCGAAGGACGAACCCCCGCCATCCCAGGCGCTGTTGTCCCGGCCCCGCTCATGCTGCTCTTCGCGACCCCGGCCGCCATCCCCACGGCGGCGGGAGGGCAGACGATCGCTGGGACCGCTGTCGGCCCACGGGTCGTCCAAGGGCTCGGAAATACTCACCGAGCCACCTCCTCCCGTCCGCCGAGCGGACCTCGCCGTGCCCCTCATTTCTACGGCACGGCACTGACAACTAAGAGGCCCAGCTCCGGTTCTGACGCGTCGGTTTTGTGACGGTTCCACAGCCGGCGGAGGGAGCGGGCGCCGGACAACGTTAGGCCCCCGGGCACCGTCAGCCAATCTGGTTATCCACAGGCCATGTGGACGACCGCCCCGATGCTGTGGAGAACTCCGCAAAACCTGTGCACGACCCGGTGGACAGGCCTGTGAACAAGCCCGCACCGCCGCCTCAAAACTGCGCCTGACCTGCACCTTTCCCATCCACCGGCTGTGCAGAAGAAAAACTTCCCCAGTCGGCTCAAGATCGCGTCGAACAGTGCACGACAGTACACACGACGACAGGTTTAGTAAGGGGCACAATGACATTGCGTCTCTTACCTGTGGAAGATTAGATTGGTGCTCATGACACAGGCTCCCGCGCCCCCCAGGGCCACCCGGCGACAACACGATCGAGAGATCGTCTCGCTGGCCGTCCCGGCCTTCGGCGCACTGGTCGCCGAGCCCCTCTTCGTCCTGGCCGACAGCGCGATCGTCGGCCACCTGGGCACGGCCCAACTCGCCGGACTCGGCATCGCCTCAGCACTCCTCACGACCGCCGTCAGCATCTTCGTCTTCCTCGCCTACGCCACCACGGCAGCCGTGGCCCGGCGAGTCGGCGCCGGAGAACTCCCGGCGGCGATCCGTCAGGGCATGGACGGCATCTGGCTGGCCCTGCTGCTCGGCGCCGGCGTCATCGCCGTCGTCCTGCCCACGGCACCGTTCCTCGTGGAACTCTTCGGCGCCTCGGACACCGCGGCTCCCTACGCGACCACATACCTGCGGATCTCATCCCTCGGCATCCCCGCCATGCTCGTCGTCCTCGCCGCCACCGGCGTCCTGCGCGGTCTGCAGGACACCAGGACGCCGCTCTACGTCGCCGTCGCGGGCTTCGTCGCCAACGGCGTCCTCAACGCTGTCCTTGTCTACGGCGCCGGCCTCGGCATCGCCGGCTCTGCCTGGGGCACCGTGATCGCCCAGTGCGGCATGGCCGCCGTCTACCTGGTGGTCGTCGTCCGCGGAGCCCGCAGGCACGGCGCCTCGCTGCGCCCGGACGCCACGGGTATCAGGGCCTCCGCACAGGCCGGAGCGCCCCTGCTCGTGCGCACCCTCTCGCTGCGGGCCATCCTGATGATCGCGACAGCCGTCGCCGCCCGCCTCGGCGACGCCGACATCGCGGCCCACCAGATCATCCTCTCCCTGTGGAGCCTGCTCGCCTTCGCGCTCGATGCCATCGCGATCGCCGGGCAGGCCATCATCGGACGCTATCTCGGCGCCGACGACACCCAGGGAGCCCGGGATGTCTGCCGCCGCATGGTGCAGTGGGGCATCGCGGTCGGCCTCCTACTCGGCGTCCTGGTCGTCGTGGCCCGCCCGGCCTTCCTCCCGTTGTTCACCACCGACTCCGCCGTGAAGGACACCGCTCTCCCCGCCCTGCTGGTGGTCGCGCTCTCCCAGCCGATCTGCGGCGTGGTCTTCGTCCTGGACGGCGTCCTGATGGGAGCGGGCGACGGCCCGTACCTTGCCTGGGCGATGCTCCTCACCCTGGCAGTCTTCACTCCTGTGGCGCTCCTCGTGCCCACCGTCGGCGGCGGGCTCACCGCGCTCTGGGCGACCATGACCCTGATGATGACGGTCCGCATGTTCACCCTGTGGCTGCGCACACGCTCGGGCCGCTGGCTCGTCACGGGCGCGACGCGCTGAGTAAGCCGTCGGGCAAGAAGCAGGACGGGAGGGTGCGTCACGCTCATGTTTCACGTGAAACGGCGCCCGATTGACGATGTTTCACGTGAAACACCCACCGCCGTCCGCTCGCCATAGGAGACACCGAATAAGAGACACCGAACCCAACACACGAGTGGGGCCGCACCCCGAAGGATGCGGCCCCACTCACTGCTTCAGCGAGCGCCGCGCTTACGCAGCGACGACCTCGATGTTGACCTTGGCGGCAACTTCTGGGTGCAGACGCACGAACGTCTCGTGGGCGCCCAGCGTCTTGATCGGCGCGCCGAGCTCGATGCGGCGCTTGTCGACCTCGGGGCCACCGGCAGCCTTGATCGCCGAGGCGATGTCGGCCGGGGTGACGGAACCGAAGAGACGACCGGCGTCGCCGGAGCGGACGGCCAGGCGGACCTTGACGCCCTCCAGCTGAGACTTGACCTGGTTGGCCTGCTCGATGGTCTGGATCTCGTGGATCTTGCGAGCACGACGGATCTGCTCGACGTCCTTCTCGCCACCCTTGGTCCAGCGGATAGCGAACTTCCGCGGGATCAGGTAGTTGCGAGCGTAACCGTCCTTGACGTCGACGACGTCGCCCGCGGCACCGAGGCCGGAGACCTCGTGGGTGAGGATGATCTTCATGAGTCGGTCACCCTTCCCTTATCGCGCGGTGGAGGTGTAGGGCAGCAGCGCCATCTCACGGCTGTTCTTGACGGCCGTGGCGACGTCACGCTGGTGCTGCGTGCAGTTGCCGGTCACGCGGCGGGCACGGATCTTGCCGCGGTCGGAAATGAACTTCCGCAGCATGTTCGTGTCCTTGTAGTCCACGTACGTGACCTTGTCCTTGCAGAAAGCGCAGACCTTCTTCTTCGGCTTGCGCACAGGCGGCTTCGCCATGGTGTGTCTCCTGTGTGATCAAGAAGTGTGGGTACGGCCCACCCTCGGCCCTGAGGCCTAGAAGGGAGGCTCGTCCGAGTAGCCGCCACCGCTGCCGCCGGAGCCACCGCCCCAGCCACCGCCACCCTGGCCGCCACCGGCCGGAGCGCCGGTCGCCCACGGGTCGTCGGCCGGAGCGCCGCCGCCCTGCTGGCCGCCACCGGGGCCACCGCCCCAGCCACCGCCACCCTGGCCGCCACCGCCGCCGTAACCGCCCTGGCCACCTCGACCGGTGGTCTTGGTGACCTTGGCCGTGGCGTTGCGCAGGCTGGGGCCGACTTCCTCGACGTCCAGCTCGAAGACCGTGCGCTTGACACCCTCACGGTCCTCGTAGGACCGCTGCTTCAGCCGGCCCTGCACGATGACGCGCATGCCTCGCTGGAGCGACTCGGCGACGTTCTCCGCCGCCTGGCGCCATACCGAGCAGGTCAGGAAGAGGCTCTCGCCGTCCTTCCACTCATTGGTCTGGCGGTCGAAGGTGCGGGGCGTGGACGCGACACGGAACTTCGCGACCGCCGCACCGGAGGGGGTGAAGCGCAGCTCGGGGTCGTCGACAAGATTGCCGATGACCGTGATGACGGTCTCGCCTGCCATGGGGGAACCTCTCGGCGGGTTTGCTGCTGGCTGCTTGTGGTGCTACTCGAATCCCGGGATCAGCTGAGCGGAAGCTCAGTGGGTCTCGGGGCGGAGGACCTTGGTCCGGAGGACCGACTCGTTCAGGTTCATCTGGCGGTCGAGCTCCTTGACGACCGCAGGCTCGGCCTGCAGGTCGATGACCGAGTAGATGCCCTCGGGCTTCTTCTTGATCTCGTACGCGAGACGACGACGGCCCCAGGTGTCGACCTTCTCGACCTTTCCGCCACCGTCACGGACGACAGAAAGGAAGTTCTCGATCAGCGGGGAGACAGAGCGCTCCTCGAGATCGGGGTCGAGGATGACCATCACCTCGTAGTGACGCATGTGGAACCCACCTCCTTTGGACTCAGCGGCCACGGTCGTTCCGTGGCAGGAGGGTTGTGATGCGTACGCAACGGTATCGGCCGCCACTGACAATTGGGGGTCCGATCGGGACGTCCCGCCGCGGCCTGGGCAGACACCGGTGCAGACGGTACAGCCTACCCGCACACCGGCTTCCGGTTGAAATCCGGCCGTGGTGGCCGTCAATCTGTACACATCGGGTGTGTATGGCGCTATCATGCGCCGCCTTCCGCAGGAGGTGCCCCATGGCACAGGCATTGCGACCCAACACCGCCGGATCCCTCTTCGCCACGGACGGCAGGCGCCATCCCGTCCAGGACGCACTGCTCGCGGTGACCCTGGTACTCGGAGTGGTCTCCTTCGTGACGGCGATGTTCGACGGCCTTCACCTGATCAGCTCCTGGACCGGCCTGGTGGGAATCGTCACCGGGGCGTACGGCCAGTGGATCTCGGAGACGACCCGCGAACGCTTCGGACTGGTGCTGGGCCTCGGCGCCTCGGCCATCGGTTTCTTCCTGGGCATGGCCCACGGAGGCCTCTTCGGCGGGCTGTTCTGACCCGCCCGACCACCCAGTTCTGACACCGCGCTGAGCCCCTCGGGGCACAGCGCTCACCGCCGCGGCCGCGACAGGCCGGGGCGAAGGTTGCGCACGCCCAGTCTGGGCGCTCGTGGGGCGCAGTAGGCTTCGGCGCGAGAGCCGGAGCCCCTGAACCCATGGGGACACACCAGCCCGAGGAGCGCCCCGAATGAGCCTGACCCTGAGGACCATCAGTCGAGAGCAGCATCTGGCCTATATCCAGAGCCTGCCGTCGGCGAGTCACATGCAGGTTCCGGCCTGGGCGGACGTCAAGGCGGAATGGCGTGCGGAGAACCTCGGCTGGTTCGACGAGCGGACCGGCGAGCTGGTCGGCGTGGGCCTGGTCCTCTACCGCCAGCTGCCCAAGATCAAGCGCTACCTCGCCTATCTCCCCGAGGGCCCGGTCATCAACTGGTTCGCGCCGAATCTCGACGACTGGATCCAGCCGATGCTGGCCCACCTCAAGCAGCAGGGTGCCTTCTCCGTGAAGATGGGCCCGCCGGTGATCATCCGGCGCTGGGAGGCCGCGTCCATCAAGAAGGGCATCCAGGACCCGGACGTCAAGCGCCTGCGGGACATCGAGGCCGACTTCATCGAGCCGCGCGCCTTCGAGGTCGCCGACAAGCTCCGCCGTATGGGCTGGCAGCAGGGCGAGGACGGGGGTGCCGGCTTCGGCGACGTACAGCCCCGCTATGTCTTCCAGGTTCCGTTGGCCAACCGCTCCCTGGAAGAGGTCCACAAGGACTTCAACCAGCTGTGGCGCCGCAACATCAAGAAGGCCGAGAAGGCCGGCGTCGAGGTCGTCCAGGGCGGTTACCACGACCTTGAGGAGTGGCAGCGGCTGTACGAGATCACGGCCGTGCGCGACCACTTCCGGCCCCGCCCGCTGGCGTACTTCGAGCGCATGTGGACGGCCCTCAACAGCGAGGACCCCAACCGCATGCGGCTGTACTTCGCCCGTCACAACGGCGTGAACCTGTCCGCGGCGACGATGCTGATCGTCGGCGGGCACGTCTGGTACTCCTACGGTGCCTCGGACAACATCGGCCGTGAGGTCCGGCCCTCGAACGCGATGCAGTGGCGGATGCTGCGCGACGCCTACGCGCTCGGCGCCACCGTCTACGACCTGCGCGGCATCTCCGACTCGCTGGACGAGTCCGACCACCTCTTCGGACTGATCCAGTTCAAGGTCGGCACGGGCGGGCAGGCCGCCGAGTACCTCGGCGAGTGGGACTTCCCGCTGAACAAGCTGCTCCACAAGGCGCTCGACATCTACATGTCGCGCCGCTGAGCCCCTGGCATTTGCTTCGATAGCTTCCACACCTCTGATACACCGCAGCCACGAGAAAGGTTCCAGGTCCGGCCATGGCGCTCACGCTCTACGTCGACACCGCGCGCTGGCGGGCGCACCACAAGCACGTGCAGGAGCAGTTCCCAGGGCTCGTCCCGGTCTGCAAGGGCAACGGCTACGGCTTCGGACACGAGCGCCTCGCCGAGGAGGCCACACGGCTGGGCTCGGACATCCTCGCCGTGGGCACGACGTACGAGGCCGCGCGCATCAAGGACTGGTTCGGCGGTGACCTGCTGGTGCTGACGCCGTACCGGCGCGGCGAGGAGCCCGTACCGCTGCCCGACCGCGTCATCCGCTCGGTGTCGTCGGTCGACGGCGTGTACGGCCTCGTGGGTGCCCGCGTGGTCATCGAGGTGATGTCCTCGATGAAGCGGCACGGCATCAGCGAGCAGGACCTGCCGCAGCTGCACGCCGCCATCGAGAACGTCCGGCTGGAGGGCTTCGCCATCCACCTGCCGCTGGACCGCACCGACGGGTCGGACGCCGTCGAGGAGGTCATCGGCTGGATGGACCGTCTGCGCGCGGCCCGGCTGCCGCTGCACACGATGTTCGTCAGCCACCTCAAGGCCGACGAACTCGCCCGGCTGCAGCAGCAGTTCCCGCAGACCCGCTTCCGCGCCCGCATCGGCACCCGGCTGTGGCTGGGGGACCACGACGCCACCGAGTACCGCGGCGCGGTCCTGGACGTCACACGCGTCTCCAAGGGCGACCGCTTCGGCTACCGGCAGCAGAAGGCGGCCTCAGACGGCTTCCTGGTGGTCGTGGCGGGCGGTACGTCGCACGGGGTGGGCCTGGAGGCCCCCAAGGCCCTGCACGGCGTCATGCCGCGCGCCAAGGGCGTCGCGCGCGCCGGCCTGGCCACGGTGAACCGGAACCTTTCGCCGTTCGTCTGGGGCGGCAAGCAGCGCTGGTTCGCCGAGCCGCCGCACATGCAGGTGTCCATCCTGTTCGTCCCGGCGGACGCCTCGGAGCCGAAGGTCGGTGACGAGTTGGTGGCCCATCTGCGGCATACCACCACGCAGTTCGACCGCCTCGTCGACCGCTGACGGCGGCGCCGTCCACGACAGCCGGAAGGCCGTACACGAATCTCCGTGTACGGCCTCTCTCATGGCGCGGCTCCGGGCCTACGACGCCCCGAAGGGCGTTCGCTCAAAGCGAACTGTCGGCCGACTTCCCGCTGCCCCACTCCACCTGAGGTGCGTCGAACTGGGCGGCATGCCGCGGCGGATGGGCGGCGGAGCCGAGGACGAACACGTCCTCCGCCCGGTCGAGCACACCTCCCGAGGGGTCGTCCTCGCCGCCCTGGCGCACCACGTCCCGGTCCGGCATGAGGATGTCGCGCACGACGACAGCGCACAGGTACAGGGTGCCGAGCAGGTGCACGCCGATCGCCCAGTGATAGCCGTCGGTCGGCAGCCCCTTGTGGGCGTCTCCGCTGGTCGTGTACGCCAGGTACATCCAGATCCCCAGGAAGTACGCCACCTCGCACGCCTGCCAGATCAGGAAGTCCCGCCACCTCGGCCGGGCCAGCGCGGCCAGCGGGACCAGCCACAGGACGTACTGCGGCGAGTAGACCTTGTTGGTGAGGATGAACGCCGCGACGATCAGGAAGGCCAGTTGGGCGAAGCGCGGACGGCGCGGCGCGGTGAAGGTGAGTGCCGCGATGCCGACGCTGCACAGCAGCATCAACAGTGTTGCGAGGGTGTTGACCGTCTCGGTGCTGAACGGGTCAGTGGAGTTCTGGACCAGGATCAGCCAGAAGGAACCGAAGTCGACACCCCGCTCTTGGCTGAACGTGTAGAACTTCGACCAGCCGTCGAAGGCGAAGAGCATCACCGGCAGGTTCACGACCAGCCAGGCGACGACCGCGCCCGCCAGCGCCTTGCCGAAGTCCCGCCACTTGCCCGCACGCCAGCACAGCACGAACAGCGGCCCGAGCAGAAAGAGGGGATAGAGCTTGGCGGCCGTGGCGAGCCCCAGCAGCACGCCGAAGGCCAGGGAACTGCCCCGTGACCACATCAGCATCGCCGCGGCCGTCAGAGCGACCGCCAGCAGGTCCCAGTTGATGGTGGCGGTCAGCGCGAAAGCGGGCGCCAGGGCGACCAGCAGACCATCCCAGGGACGCCGGGCGTGCGTACGGGTTACGCAGACGGCGATGACGGCCGCGCAGACCATCAGCATCCCGGCGTTGACCATCCAGTACCACTGCTGCTGGTCCTGCATGCTGCCGGTGCCGGGTGTGAGCCAGGTGGCAACCTCCATGAACACACCGGTCAGCACCGGGTACTCGAGGTACTCCATGTCGCCCGGGAGCCTGTCGAAGTACGGCACGAGCCCGTCGGCGAAGCCACGCCCGCTGTAGAGGTGCGGGATGTCCGAGTAGCACGCGTGCGTGTACTGCGAACTGGCGCCGAAGAACCAGGCGCCGTTGTAGCAGGGCGCTTTCTGGACCAGTCCGAGGGCGAACATACCGACCGCCACCAGCGCGATCACCCGCACGGGAGTCCACCAGGACCTCCCGAGGAGGGCGCGTCGCCCGAGGGGACCGCCGATCAGCTCACTGCCGGCCGCGGCGACCTCGTCCTCCCTGGTCGGCCGCACCAGGTCCGGCTCGTGGACGCTCGCTTGCGTCGATTCTGCACTGGGCATGGGCCACATCCTGCCGTACATGTCTAGGAGTACGCCGAGGGCCGCCGTACCTGAGCGGTGCGGCGGCCCTTGTTTCACGTGAAACACCCATCTCGGTTTCACGTGAAACACCCTCGACGGGCGATACGGCGGCTACCCGGTCGGGCCTCCGAAGAGGCCACCTCCGTTGCCGTTACCGTTGCCGTTGCCGTTCTCGTCACCGGTATCCGTAGGTTCGGGTGATGAGGTCACGCCACCGTCGGTGCCGCCGGTGTCCGTACCGCCGGTCTCCGTGCCACCGGTGTCCTGGCAGGTCCAGTCGAAGGCATCACAGGTGTCGCTCACCGAGGGCGAGGGAGTGACCTCGGACTCAGTGGGCGTCGGGGTCGGCGACGGGCTTTCCTCCTCCTCGGTCTCGGTGACTGTGGGAGTCGGCGTCGGCGTCGGCAGCTCGTTGACCACCTCGCCGATGGGCTCTGGTTCCGGGAACTTCTTCGCCGGCTCGCCCTTCAGGGCCTGCTCCATGTAGTCGTGCCAGATCTCCGCCGGGAACGAGGCACCGTGAATCGACTTCTGGTCGCCTGTTCCGTACATCTCCAGAAACGTGCGGTTCTTGATGTTCTCGTCGTCGGGATACCGGAACATGCTGATCGCGGTCGACAGCTGGGGGGTGTAGCCGACGAACCAGGCCGACTTGTTGCCATCGGTGGTACCGGTCTTACCGGCCACCTCCCGGCCCGTCAGCTGGGCGTTGGTACCCGTACCCTCCTCGACCACGGTCTTCAGAACGTCGGTGACGTTGTCGGCGACCTTCGCGCTGAAGGCTTCCTTGTCCTGCACCTCGTGCTCGTAGAGCGTGCCGTCCTTGTCCGTGACCTTCTGCACGGAGTACGGGTCACGCTGCTTGCCGCTGGCCGCGAAGGTGGCGTACGAGCCCGCCATGCGGATCGCGCTGGGGTCGGAGATGCCGAGGGAGAACGACGGGTACTCAATACCGGCCAGGCTGCTCTCCAGCACACCTGCGTCGACGGCCGCCTCCTTGACCTTGTCCAGGCCGACGTCCATGCCGAGCTGCACGTAGGCCGAGTTCACCGAGAACTGCATCGCCTCACGGAGGTCGATCTGGTAGTTCGGTGGGTCGCCGTACGTCTCGTCACCGTCGTTGACCTGCAGCCACTCCTCGCCCTTGTCGTTGTGCCAGACCGACCCGTCGTAGTTCTTGATCTTGAGCTTGTTCTTGCCGTTGTACAGACTCTTCGGGGAGACGACGGTGCGCTCGTCCTGGGCCTGTGTGGGACCGAGGTCGGGATCGCGGACGCCCCACTTCATGGCCGCCGCGAGCACGAAGGGCTTGAACGTCGATCCGACCTGGGCGCCGGTTTCGTTGGCGTTGTTGGTGAAGTGCTTGGTCGCGTCCTCACCGCCGTAGATGGCCACGATGGCACCGGTCGCCGGATCCACGGAAGCGCCGCCGAACTGGACGTGCGTGTCCGTCTCGGGGCGTTTCTTGGGGTCGATGTTGGCCTTCTGGACCTTCGTGACGGCCTTTTCGAGCTCATCGACCTTCTTCTTGTCGAAGGTGGTGTAGATCGAGAGGCCGCCTTCCCGCAGCTTGCGCTCGGTCACGCCGGTCGTCTCGCTGTTGTTGACCAGGTAGCCGTTGGCGAGGTCCACGAGGTAACCGATCTGGCCGCTCAGCGCCCTGTTCGCCCGCGGGTTCTCGACCTTGGGCAGCCCGGTGTACTTGGCTCGCTCCGTGGCGCTCAGATGACCGTACTCGACCATCTTGTCCAGCGTGTCCTGCATCTGGGTCAGGGCCCGCCTCTTGTTGGCGTCCGGCGTGGCGGCGGGGTCGATGGACGTCGCGCCGGCCGGGTCGTAGTACGTGGCGCCCTTGAGCATGGCCGCCAGGAAGGCGCACTCGCCCGCGTTCAGGTCGATGGCGTCCTTGTTGAAGTACGCGCGCGCGGCCGCCTGGATACCGAAGGCGCTCCGGCCGTAGTACGCGGTGTTGAGATAGCCCTCCATGATCTTGTCCTTGGGGACGGAGGCGCCCACCTTGATGGAGACGAAGAGCTCCTTGAACTTACGGGTGAGGGTCTGCGACTGGTCGTCCAGCATGGCGTTCTTGACGTACTGCTGGGTGATGGTCGAACCACCCTGCGTCTCGCCGCCCCGAGCCATGTTGAACACCGCGCGGGCGATGCCCTTCGGGTCGATGCCGCTGTCCGTCTTGAAGGTCTTGTTCTCCTGGGAGATGACCGCGTACTGCATGTTCTTGGGGATCTGCGACAGATTGATGATCTGCCGGTTCGTCTCCCCGCCCGTGGACACCATCTCGGTGCGGTCGGACCAGTAGTAGACGTTGTTCTGCGCCTTGGCGGCCTTCGCCACGTCCGGGACGCCCACCATGGCGTATCCGATGCCCGCGACGGCGACCATGCTCCCGAAGAAGCCGAGACACAGGCCGGAGACGAGCTTCCAGGAGGGGGCCCAGCGGCGCCAGCCGTACTTGCCCGCGCGCGGATAGTCGATGATCCGCTTCCTGTCGGAGGCCGCCACGCGGCCCCGCCCCGGTCCCGCTGCGCCGGCGCGCCGGCTGCCCCGGCCGGGGTCGGCCGCTCTGCGACGACCGCCACCACTTCTCTGTGCCGCGCGCCGGGCCTCGGCGCGGCCGCCGGACGGCCGCCCCTCTCCTCCCGGCCCATAGGAACCCGACCCGTACGCGTCGGAAGGAGACCCGGTGGCGCCTCGCGGTGCCGCACGGCGGCCGGAGGACGAACCGGACTGGCCGCGTCGGGCCGCGGCACGTCCGCCTCCCTGCGGCTGCGGCGGTTTGCGACGGTGCTCGCTCATCGAACGACTACTCCTAGGGCAGGCGCACCCTGGCGCGCCTGGAAACGGCGGCTGGTTTCCGGTCCCCCCGAAGTACGGATGTGGTCGGTTCTGCATTCATCCGTACTGCACCGGGGACGAGGACGCCCCCAGAGGCAACTCGGTTCCCGGTGGTGTGCATGCCGCACAGACTACGCAGCACCAAAACGCACCTAGTCCTGAAGTTCACCCCAAAACAGGCAAGTCGCTTCCTGCGAATCAGTGATGTGACGCCGTTCACGATTCCCCCTCTTGTCGCATTCCAGGGACCGTTCTATCGTCTTGATGTATCGAGTCGATACATCAGCGCGACATAAAGACCGTGACGGCCCTACCGCGGCAGAGAGGAGGCGACGATGAGCCGGCGCTCCGGGATCCTCGAGTTCGCCGTACTCGGCCTGCTCCGCGAATCTCCGATGCACGGCTACGAGCTGCGCAAACGACTCAATACGTCACTGGGTGTGTTCCGTGCGTTCAGCTACGGGACGCTTTACCCCTGCCTCAAGACGCTGGTCGCCAACGGCTGGTTGATCGAGGAGCCGGGGACCACGTCCGAGGACGCCCTCGCCGCTCCACTCACCGGCCGTCGCGCCAAGATCGTCTACAGGTTGACGGCGGAAGGTAAGGAGCACTTCGAACAGCTACTCTCGCAGACCGGCCCGGACGCGTACGAAGACGAGACCTTCGCCGCCCGGTTCGCCTTCTTCGGTCAGACCTCCCGTGACGTACGCATGCGCGTGCTGGAGGGCCGCCGCAGCCGACTGGAGGAGCGCCTTGAGAAGATGCGCGCCTCCCTGGCCCGCACCCGGGAGCGCCTCGACGACTACACCCTCGAGCTCCAGCGCCACGGAATGGAGTCCGTGGAGCGCGAAGTGCGCTGGCTGAACGAGCTCATCGAGAGCGAGCGGGCCGGGCGGGACCTTCGCGGTTCCGCCACCGGGGGGTCCGCTCAGCAGGACACCACATCTGGAGCGTCGGGCGACCTGCCCCGGCCCGGGGACACCTCTCGGCCGGATTCGTCCGACGACACCGCCACGTGAGGTCCCCGTCAGGGCCTCACCGAGTACACACAGGGAGCAACCGGAATGGGTTCGGTTCGCGTAGCCATCGTCGGCGTGGGCAACTGCGCCGCGTCGCTGGTGCAGGGAGTCGAGTACTACAAGGACGCCGACCCGGCGTCCAAGGTCCCCGGCCTGATGCACGTCCAGTTCGGCGACTACCACGTCCGTGACGTGGAGTTCGTCGCCGCGTTCGATGTCGACGCGAAGAAGGTCGGTCTCGACCTCGCGGACGCCATCGGCGCCTCCGAGAACAACACCATCAAGATCTGCGACGTACCGCGCACCGGCGTGACCGTCCAGCGCGGCCACACCCTCGACGGCCTCGGCAAGTACTACCGCGCCACCATCGAGGAGTCCGCCGAGGAGCCGGTCGACGTCGTCCAGGTCCTCAAGGACAAGCAGGTCGACGTCCTGGTCTGCTACCTGCCCGTCGGCTCCGAGGACGCGGCGAAGTACTACGCCCAGTGCGCCATCGACGCCAAGGTCGCCTTCGTCAACGCCCTCCCGGTGTTCATCGCCGGCACCAAGGAGTGGGCGGACAAGTTCACCGAGGCGGGCGTCCCGATCGTCGGTGACGACATCAAGTCCCAGGTCGGCGCCACCATCACGCACCGCGTCATGGCGAAGCTGTTCGAGGACCGCGGCGTCATCCTGGACCGCACGATGCAGCTCAACGTCGGCGGCAACATGGACTTCAAGAACATGCTCGAGCGTGAGCGCCTGGAGTCCAAGAAGATCTCCAAGACGCAGGCCGTCACCTCGCAGATCCCCGACCGGGAGCTCGGCGAGAAGAACGTCCACATCGGCCCGTCCGACTACGTGGCCTGGCTCGACGACCGCAAGTGGGCGTACGTCCGCCTGGAGGGCCGCGCCTTCGGTGACGTCCCGCTGAACCTTGAGTACAAGCTTGAGGTCTGGGACTCCCCGAACTCGGCCGGCGTCATCATCGACGCCCTGCGCGCAGCGAAGATCGCCAAGGACCGCGGCATCGGCGGCCCGATCCTCTCCGCGTCGAGCTACTTCATGAAGTCCCCGCCGGTTCAGTACTTCGACGACGTGGCCCGCGAGAACGTCGAGAAGTTCATCAAGGGTGAGGTCGAGCGCTGAGAGCTCATCTCCTGCTGGGCTGAGGGTTCCCGAGGCAGCGCGCCCGGGGACCCTCCCCGTATGTGAGGCTGTGCCCATGGCCGTCGTACGTGATCTACGCGTCCTGCTCCGCTTCCGGAACTTCCGACGCCTGCTCGCCGTGCGGCTGCTCTCCCAGGGCGCCGACGGCGTGTACCAGGTCGGGCTCGCCACCTACGTCGTCTTCTCCCCGGAGCGCCAGACCTCACCCGCCGCGATCGCCTCGGCCATGGCGGTCCTGCTGCTCCCGTACTCCCTGGTGGGCCCGTTCGCCGGCGCCCTACTGGACCGCTGGCGCCGCCGCCAGGTCTTTCTGTACGGCAACCTGCTGCGGGCCCTGCTGGCGTCGGCGACGGCCATCCTGATGATCACGCAGGTCCCGGACTGGCTGTTCTACGTCTCCGCCCTGTGCGTCACCGCCGTCAACCGCTTCGTCCTCGCGGGCCTGTCCGCCGCGCTGCCCCGCGTGGTCGACGAGGACCGCCTGGTGATGGCCAACTCCGTCTCCCCGACGGCCGGAACCCTCGCCGCGACCGCCGGTGGCGGCCTCGCCTTCGTCGTACGGCTGCTGATCGCGGACTCCGATGCCACGGTAGTGCTGGTGGGCGCCGCACTGTACCTCTGCTCGGCGCTGGCCTCGCTGAGCATCGGACGGGAAGTGCTGGGTCCGGACCGCGAGTTGGTGCAGCTACGGCTGAGGGCGGCGCTCTCCGGCACCGCCCGCGATCTCATGGCCGGCCTTCGTCATCTCGCCGAGCCCGCCCGGCGCGAGGCCGCCTGGGCGCTCGCGTCGATGACGCTGATGCGGTTCTGCTATGGCGCCCTGACGGTCATGCTGCTGATGCTCTGCCGATACGCCCTCACCACCAACCCCGACGACGGACTCGCCCTGCTGGGGCTGGCGGTGGGCGTCTCGGGCGCCGGCTTCTTCGCGGCGGCGGTGGTGACCCCGTGGGCCGCCGGCCGGTTCGGCCCCGGCCGTTGGATCGCCATCTGCGCAGCGTCCGCCGCCGTCCTGGAGCCCGCCCTCGGCCTCCCCTTCGCCACCGTGCCCATCCTGGTCGCGACCTTCGTCCTCGGCCTGACCACCCAGGGCGCGAAGATCTCCACGGACACGATCGTGCAGTTCTCGGTCGATGACGGCTTCCGGGGCCGGGTCTTCTCCGTCTACGACGTCCTGTTCAACGTCGCCTTCGTCGCCGCCGCCGGAGTGGCCGCCCTGATGCTGCCCCCGGACGGACGCTCGGTCCCCCTGGTCCTGGTGGTGGCAGTGATCTACGCAGCGGTTGCAACGGCTATGGCCGGCTTTGAACGCCGCTGAGTGTCACATCAGCAGCGAGGGGCGATGTTTCACGTGAAACATCGCCCCTCTTCGCATCCCCGGAGACCTTGTGACGGGCCCATGTTTCACGTGAAACATGGGCCCGTTTCATGGCCTCAGCTCTGCTCGGCCCACCACTCCTTGAGCGCCGCGACCGCCTGGTCGTGCTCCATCGGGCCGTTCTCCAGGCGGAGCTCCAGCAAGTGCTTGTAGGCGCGACCGACGGCAGGGCCCGGCTTGATGCCCAGAATCTCCATGATCTGGTTGCCGTCGAGGTCGGGGCGGATGGCGTCCAGTTCCTCCTGCTCCTGGAGCTGGGCGATCCGCTCCTCCAGGCCGTCGTACGCCCGCGACAGCGCCGCCGCCTTGCGTTTGTTCCGCGTGGTGCAGTCCGAGCGGGTCAGCTTGTGGAGGCGGTCGAGCAGGTGCCCCGCGTCCCGGACATAGCGGCGGACGGCAGAGTCGGTCCACTCGCCGGTGCCGTAGCCATGGAAACGAAGGTGAAGCTCGACCAGACGCGAGACGTCCTTCACGAGTTCGTTGGAGTACTTGAGCGCCGTCATCCGCTTCTTGGTCATCTTCGCGCCGACCACCTCGTGGTGGTGGAACGAAACCCGCCCGTCCTTCTCGAAGCGACGCGTCCGCGGCTTGCCGATGTCGTGCAGCAGCGCGGCCAGGCGGAGAGTCAGGTCGGGGCCCTCCTCCTCCAAGGCCATCGCCTGCTCCAGGACGATCAGCGTGTGTTCGTAGACGTCCTTGTGACGATGGTGCTCGTCACTCTCCAACCGCAGAGCGGGCAGCTCTGGCAGCACATGATCGGCGAGCCCGGTATCGACCAGCAGCGTCAGGCCCTTGCGCGGGTGCCGGGACAGGATCAGCTTGTTCAGCTCCTCCCGGATCCGCTCGGCCGAGACGATCTCCAGGCGCCCGGCCATCTCCTTCATCGCGGTGACGACCTCGGGTGCCACCTCGAAGTCGAGCTGGGCGGCGAAGCGCGCGGCCCGCATCATCCGCAGCGGGTCGTCCGAGAAGGACTCCTCGGGAGTGCCCGGCGTACGCAGCACCCGCGCCGCCAGATCATCGAGCCCGCCGTGCGGGTCGATGAACTTGTTCTCCGGCAACGCGACGGCCATGGCATTCACGGTGAAGTCGCGGCGGAGGAGGTCCTCCTCGATGGAGTCGCCGTACGACACCTCCGGCTTGCGCGAGGTCCGGTCGTAGGCCTCCGACCGGTAGGTCGTCACCTCGATCTGGAAGCCGTCCTTCTGGGCACCGACCGTGCCGAAGGCGATCCCGACATCCCACACGGAATCCGCCCACGGCCGGATGATCTTCAGCACGTCCTCGGGACGGGCGTCGGTCGTGAAATCCAGATCGTTGCCGAGCCGGCCGAGCAGCACATCCCGGACCGAGCCGCCGACCAGGGCGAGTGAGAACCCGGCCTCCTGGAAGCGGCGGGCAAGGTCGTCGGCGACAGGCGCGACCCGCAGCGGCTCACTCGGAGCGTGGGGCGGCACCTGGCTCAGGGCACTGGTGTCATCGTTGGCGTTGGGCACAACAGAACAGGGTACGTGGCCCGGACGACCGCGAGCGCCTCGATTAAGGGCGTGCGAACATCGCCGGCGATACGGCACAAGGCCACCCCTCGCGGCGTACGGAAGCGTTCCTCTTTATAGGCGCACATTCGGGACAGCGGCCCCGCCTCCCCCGATCTTGTGGAGCAGTCCGCGGCACTTCCCCTCAGCGCGCCTCGTTACCATGCGTGGACGCACATTCCGACGACCACTGACGACGACGAGGGACGGGCGAGCGCGTGGCCGAGGCGGCAGACTTCCGTGGGACGAGTCCCTCACCTGCCCGCCGGTGGCTGAGGCGCACCGGAGCGCTACTGGCCGGGGCACCGCTGCTGGCAGGGCTGTTCCAGCTGCCGGCCGCCCCCGCCGCGGACGCGGCCGGGCGCACCTCCGCACAGCAGGCCTCCGGCTCCCGCACGGTAGCCGTCGCCATCGACTCGCTCAGCCCCAGCGCCCCCACCGAGGGCGACACCCTGACCGTCTCCGGCACAGTGACCAACAACGGCAAGCAGGCGGTCACCGACGCCCATGTGGACCTGCGCATGGGCCCCGAGATGAACACCCGGTCCTCGATCGACAGCGCCGCAAAGCGCACCGGCTACTCCCCGGGCGCGGACGGCACGGAGATCGACGACACATACCGCCAGGAGTTCGCCAAGCTCACGCCGGGCATCGCGCAGCGCTTCAGCATCTCCGTACCGGTCGACGAGCTGGACCTCGGCGAGAGCGGCGTCTACCAGCTCGGCGTCGCCCTCTCGGGCGAGACCAGCGCGCAGCCCTGGGAGCAGGTGCTGGGCATCCAGCGGACGTTCCTGCCCTGGCAGCCGGAAGTGGCGGACACGGCGACGAAGACGACGGTCCTGTGGCCGCTCATCTCCACCGCGCACATGACGGCGGAGACGGGCTCGAACGAGCAGCAGACACCGGTCTTCCTCGACGACGACCTGGCCAAGGAGATCTCTCCGGGCGGCCGCCTGGAGCAGCTCGTGTCGCTGGGCAAGAACCTCGACGTCACCTGGGTCGTCGACCCGGACCTCCTCGCCTCCGTCGACGCCATGGCCCGCGGCTACCGCGTGCGGGGCGACGGCGACACCACCACGGGGGGCACGCACCAGGCGGTCGCCAAGCAGTGGCTGGCCGCGCTGCAGAAGGCGGTGGTGGACAAGGAGGTCGTCGCCCTGCCTTACGGCGACCCGGATCTGGCCTCCCTGGCCCACAACGGCACGAACGTCACCGGCTCGCTGAGTCGCCTCAAGGAGGCCACGGACGTCGTCGCCAACACCGTGGAGCCGATCCTCCACGTGAAGCCGAGCACCGACTTCGCCTGGCCCGTCGACGGCGCAGTGGACCCGTCGATCGTCAAGGTCGCCACCTCGGCGGGCGCCGACAAGGTGATCGCCCGCAGCGACAGCCTGGAGGAGACCGGCGGACTGTCGTACACCCCGACAGCGGCCCGTCCCATCGGCGGCGGCACCACGGCGGTGGTCGCGGACGCCCGGCTGTCGACGGCCTTCCAGGGCGATCTGACGAAGGCGTCCGCCACGACGCTGTCCGTGCAGCGCTTCCTCGCCCAGAGCCTCGCCCTCAACCTCCAGACGAACCAGCAGCGCAGCATCGTCGTCGCCCCGCAGCGCATGCCGACCGCGAGCCAGGCCCGGGCCATGGCCGAGGCGATCACGGCACTGCAGAGCGGCGGCTGGAGCGAGTCCCAGGACCTCAGCGCGGCCGCCAAGGCCAAGCCGGACCCCGCGGCCACCAGAAAGGTGCCGGTGGCCTCCGAGTACCCCTCGTCGCTGCGCAAGCAGGAACTGCCGCGCTCGGCCTTCGAGCAGATCGCGCGGACGCAGGCCAAGCTGGACGGCTTCCGGGTGATCCTCACCGACCAGTCTCGTGTGGTGACCCCCTTCGGGCGGGCCATAAACCGTGAGATGTCCACGTCGTGGCGCGGCCGGGCCACCGAGGCGCAGCACTACCGCGACGGCGTGGAGGACTACCTCGACGGCCTCGCCGCGGGGGTCACGCTGATCGACAAGTCGGAGACCAAGCTCTCCGGCCGCAGCGCCACGATCCCGGTGACCGTCCAGAACAACCTGGTGCAGGACGTCGACCACCTGGTCCTGCGGCTCACCTCGACCAGCCCGACCCGGTTGGAGATCGGCGGCAAGGCCTACGCCGAGCAGCCCGTCACCGTCTCGGGCGGACACAGCCAGTCGGTGAAGTTCGCCACGTCCGCCAACGCCAACGGCCGGGTGACCGTGAAGGCCCAGCTGTTCACGGAGGACGGCAAGCCCTACGGCCTGCCCGTCTACTTCGACGTGAAGGTCACCGAGATCACCGCCACGGTGATGCTGGTCATCGGCGGCGGCGTCCTGCTGCTCGTCCTCGCCGGTTTCCGGATGTACACCCAGCGCAAGCGGGCGGCCGCCCGGGAGGCCGAGGAGGACGGTCCGGACCCGGCCGACGACCCCGCCGAGGGTTCGCAGAACCCCCAGGGCCCCGCGGACCGTCTCAAGGAGGAGTCGGGTCCCCGGCCCGAGGCAGGCGACCCGGAGCAGCCGAGTGACCCTGCGCCGGACACCCCAGCGGAAAGCGCAGACCCGTCCGCGACGGGTGAGAGAGTTGACCGTTGAGATGTCGTGGCCGGTGGGCCCGGGACGATGAGGTGGGGTAACCATGAACGCGCCGTACGACGGTGACCGCGGCCAGGCTGCGGGCGGCTCGGGCGACCCCGAGGGCCCGCAGCCCGAGCACGGCCAGGTGCCGCCGCAGCATCCCGCGGACATGTACCTCCAGGACGCCTACGAGCAGGACCCCTACCGGGCGCAGGACCTCGCCGCCCAGGACCCGGTGACCGAGGCGCTCTACGACCGCGCCGCGCACCCGCCGCCGCCCCCGGGCACGTATCCGTCGCCGCAGCAGCTGTACGCCCAGCCGCCGCAGTCGCCGTACGCGCCCGACCCGCGCGTGTGGGCCCGGACGCCGGCGCCCGAACCGGCGGGCCCCACGCAGCATCTGCCGTACGGCGACGATCCGCGCACGACCCAGTACGTGGGCGTCGACGACCTGGTCACCCAGGCCGCGGACCAGCGGCACGAACCCGACGCCTTCGCGCACCTGTTCCGGGACCAGCAACAGACCGGCGTCCGCCCGCCGACGGACTACCCGGGCGTGCCGGGGCCGGCCACCGCGCCGGGCACCGGTCAGGCTCCGGCGGGACCGTACGGAGGGACGCACGCTGCGGAGGGGCAGTACGGCGGTGCCCAGGCGCCCGCCGAGCAGTACCAGGCGCCCGTTTCGCGGCCCGCCGCCGAGCCCCCTCCGGCCCCCGCCGCCCCGGCCAAGGGCGGACGGGCCGGGGGCCTGCTGAAGTCGAGCGCCGTGATGGCGGCGGGCACGATGGTGTCCCGCCTCACCGGGTTCATCCGGTCGGCGATGATCGTCTCGGCGCTGGGCCTCGCCCTGCTGGGCGATTCCTTCCAGGTCGCATACCAGCTGCCGACGATGATCTACATCCTGACCGTCGGCGGCGGCCTCAACTCGGTCTTCGTACCGCAGCTCGTCCGTTCCATGAAGGAGGACGACGACGGCGGCGAGGCTTACGCCAACCGGCTGCTGACCCTGGTCATGGTGATCCTCGGTGCGCTCACCGTGCTCGCCATGTTCGCCGCGCCCCTCCTGGTCCGCGCTCTGTCGACCTCCGTCGCCACGAATCCCGCGGCCAACGACACCGCGGTCACCTTCACCCGCTACTTCCTGCCCTCGATCTTCTTCATGGGCGTCCACGTGGTGATGGGTCAGATCCTCAACGCCCGGGGCCGTTTCGGGGCGATGATGTGGACCCCGGTCCTGAACAACATCGTCATCATCGTCACGCTCGGCATGTTCATCTGGGTGTACGGCAGCGCCGCCGACTCCAAGATGACGGTCGAGAACATTCCCCCGGAGGGCGAGCGGCTCCTCGGCATCGGCATCCTGCTCGGACTCGTCGTCCAGGCGCTCGCGATGATCCCGTATCTGCGCGAGACCGGGTTCAGACTCCGCCTGCGCTTCGACTGGAAGGGCCACGGCCTCGGCAAGGCGGCGATGCTCGCCAAGTGGACCATCCTGTTCGTCCTCGCCAACCAGGCGGGCGCGCTGGTCGTCACCCAGCTCGCCACGGCAGCGGTCTCGGACAAGGGCATCGCCGGTACCGGTTTCAGCGCCTACGCCAACGCCCAGCTCATCTGGGGCCTCCCGCAGGCCATCATCACCGTCTCCCTGATGGCCGCCCTGCTGCCGCGCATCTCGCGCTCGGCCGCCGAGGACGACGCGGGCGCCGTCCGCGACGACATCTCCCAGGGCCTGCGCACCACGGCCGTCGCGATCGTGCCCATCGCCTTCGGCTTCCTCGCGCTCGGCGTCCCGATGTGCACGCTGATCTTCGGCTCCTCGGGCACCACTTCGGCTACGAACATGGGCTACATGCTGATGGCCTTCGGCCTCGGCCTGATCCCCTACTCCGTGCAGTACGTCGTCCTGCGCGCGTTCTACGCCTACGAAGACACCCGCACCCCCTTCTACAACACGGTCATCGTCGCCGCGGTCAACGCGGGGGCGTCGGGCCTGTGTTACGTCCTGCTCCCCGCCCGCTGGGCCGTCGTCGGCATGGCCGCCTCCTACGGCCTCGCCTATGTGATCGGCGTCGGCGTCGCCTGGCGCCGGCTGCGCAAGCGGCTCGGCGGCGACCTGGACGGGACCCGCGTCATGCGGACGTACGCCCGCCTGAGCATCGCCTCGGTGCCGGCGGCGCTGCTGAGCGGCGCGGCCTGCTACTACATCACCCAGGCGCTCGGTCAGGGCGTCGCCGCTTCCCTCGCCGCGCTGGTGGCCGGCGGAGCCGCCCTGCTGGGCATCTTCTACGTCGCCGCCCGCCGTATGCGCATCGAGGAGCTGAACTCGCTCGTCGGTATGGTCCGAGGGCGTCTGGGCCGCTGAATCGGGGGGTACGCGCACAACCATCGTCCGCCACCGCGTGTCGTGCATAGCGGCGGACTGTGGGCACAATTGGTTTCGGCGTCGGACGGCGCGCAACGGAGTTCGGCCGGCGCGCTATGGATGGGGAGGCAGGAACGACGGTGGCGGAACGGAGCACGGCTGCCGTCGACGTGGCAGACAACAGCGGCGATGAGCCGCTGACCGCCAAGGCGGATCAGGCGGACCAGTCCACGGCCGACGGGGTGGCCAAGAACCCGGAGCGGGACACGGAACACGACGAGGCACAGGGGAGTGGCGGGACCGAGGATCCCGGAGCGAAGGCCTCACCGCCCGAACTGCACAGCGGTCACAAGCTCGCCAGACGCTACCGCCTTGAGGACTGCGTCACCCGTCTGGACGGTTTCAGCAGTTGGCGTGCGGTGGACGAGAAGCTGCGCCGCGCCGTCGGCGTACACGTCCTGCCCGCGGACCACACCCGGGCCCGTTCCGTGCTGGCCGCGGCCCGCTCCTCCGCGCTGCTCGGCGATCCACGCTTCGTCCAGGTCCTGGACGCCGTCGAGGAGAACGACCTCGTGTACGTCGTGCACGAATGGCTGCCGGACGCCACGGAACTCACCACGCTCCTGTCCGCCGGGCCGCTGGAGCCGCACGACGCCTACCAGATGGTCAGTCAGGTCTCCGCCGCCATGGCCGCAGCCCACCGCGAGGGCCTCGCCCATCTCCGGCTGAACCCCAACGCCGTCCTGCGCACGTCCACCGGACAGTGGCGCATCCGCGGCCTCGCCGTGAACGCCGCCCTGCGCGGTATCAGTTCCGACACCCCCCAGCGCACCGACACCGAGGCGATCGGCGCCCTGCTGTACGCCTCGCTCACCCAGCGCTGGCCGTACGAGAGCGACGCCTACGGTCTGTCCGGGCTGCCCAAGGACGTCGGCCTCATTCCGCCGGACCAGGTGCGCGCCGGCGTGCATCGCGGCCTGTCGGAGCTCGCCATGCGCGCGCTCGCCAACGACGGCGCGACCGCCTCCCGGCACGAGTCCCCCTGCACGACGCCGGAGGAGCTGGTGAAGGCGATCGGCGCGATGCCTCGCATCCGCCCGCCGGAGCCCGCGTTCACCGCGCCGCCGGACTACCAGCGCACGACGTACCAGCAGGGCACGTACGGCCGCCCCGCCCCGCACCCCGGCGCCACCCAGCCGGTGTCGTCCCCACCGCCCCCGCTGCAGAGCCGTACCGGCAAGGCCCTGAAGTGGGCCGTCTCCGCGCTGCTCATCGCCGCGCTGGGGCTGGGCAGCTGGCAACTGGCGGACGCGCTGATGGAGCGCGGCACCCAGTCGGACGACCCGAACAAGTCGCAGACGACGGACGGGAACGACAAGAGCGCCGGGGAGAACAAGCCCGCGGCCAAGCCGCTCACCATCGAAGGGGCTCAGGAGTACGTCGCGAGCGGCGAGGCGCAGGCTCCCGAAGACGTCGACCTCACCTATGACGGCGACAGCTCGACGTTCTGGCGCACCAAGCGCTACAACGACGGACCGGAGCTGGCTCCCTACAAGCCCGGCGTGGGAATCGTCTACGACCTCGGCTCTTCCCAGCAGATCTCGGCCGCGTCGATAGGGCTTCGGTACCCGGGCGACCACACGACGGTTCACCTCTACGCGACCGACTCGCTGACCCCTTCCACCGGGGTCGACGGGATGCAGGAGATCGGAACCGCCACCACGAGCGGCACCTCTCTGACGGTGAAGGCGTCGAAGTCGGTGAAGACGCAGTACGTGCTGTTGTGGGTCACGGCAGTGCCCAACGCACCCACCGACGGCTACAGCAGCGCGGGTTACAAGCAGGCCGTCACCGACGTGAAGTTCACGGGCTGACGTCTCACCGAAGGGGGAGGGGGTCCGATGGCAGAAGGCGCCGGGTACGACATGGCGAGCGATCAGGATCTGCTCGCCCGCCATGTGGAAGGCGACCCCGATGCCTTCGGTGAGATCGTGCGGCGGCACCGCGACCGGCTCTGGGCGGTCGCCCTGCGGACGCTGGGCGACCGCGAGGAGGCCGCTGACGCGGTCCAGGACGCTCTCGTCTCCGCCTACCGGGCCGCCCACACCTTTCGCGGCCAGTCGGCCGTCACGACCTGGCTGCACCGGATCACGGTGAACGCCTGCCTCGACCGCGCCCGTAAGGCTGCCTCCCGCAAGACGTCCCCCGTCGACGACACCGAGCGGCTGGAGCAGCTGCTGGAGCCGCACGAGTCGGCCTCGGCTCCGGCCGAACGCAACGATCTGCACCGCCAGCTCCTCGAAGCGCTCGGCACCCTCCCACCCGAGCAGCGTGCGGCCCTCGTCCTGGTGGACATGCAGGGTTACCCGGTCGCCGAGGCCGCCCGCGTCCTCGACGTCCCGACCGGGACGGTGAAGAGCCGCTGCGCCCGTGGCAGAGCCAGGCTCCTGCCGCTGCTCACCCATCTGCAAACGGAAGACTCCGGCGACGACGAAGAGTCGGCCGCTGGACGGAACCGGACGCAGGGGACATCCGTCCCACCGGCAGCGGGACCGCATGACGCGGGCCCACGGAATGCAGGGCCAAGCGATTCAGCTGCTGTGAAGGGCGGAGGTGGGCGAGCGTGACTTCCACGACGGACACGGCCGGGCACCCGGACGTCACGGAGATCTCCGACCTCACCGAAGGCCTGCTCCCCCCGTCCCGGACCGCGGACGTACGACGCCATCTGGACGAGTGCGAGCTCTGCGCGGACGTCTTTTCCTCGCTGGAGGAGATCCGCGCCATGCTCGGCACGCTGCCAGGTCCGGCACGCATGCCCGCCGACGTCGCCGGACGGATCGACGCCGCTCTCGCCGCGGAAGCGCTGCTCCATGCCACGGCGCCCGACGCGGTGAGCACCCCGGCCCACGCCGAAGCGGCCCGCGCGGACGACGGCGCGCATGTTTCACGTGAAACATCGAACCCGGCGGACCGTCCCTCGGGTCATGCCCGCCCCTCCACCACCGGCCCGGGCCGCAAGGAGCGCAAGCGCGGCGGACGCCGCAGGGTGGCGGTCCTGGGGGCCGTCCTCTCCGTCGGCGCCCTCGGGCTGGCTTCCCTCCTGGTGTCCTCAATGGAGGGCGACCAGGGCACCACCGCCCGGGAGCGGCAGTCCGCGGCCGCGGACACCTTCTCCGAAGGGAAGCTGGAGCAGCAGGTCGCAGACCTCCTCGCACAGAGCGAAAAGTCCGGTGGGCCCTCGCGTACCCCCCGTGAATTCGGTGAGCAGTCCACCTCCGGCAGCGACGGTCCCCGCATCCTCACCAGGCCCACGGTCCAGGTGCCCCAGTGCGTGCAGAAGGGCATCGCACGCGATGACGACGCCCTGGCGACCGAGCCCGGCACCTATCAGGGGACGACGGCCCTCCTGGTAGTCATGCCCGACACCTCGGACCCCTCACGGGTCACGGCATACGTCGTGGATGCCACCTGCGTGAAGGAGTCGCCTTCCGCCTCGTCCGAGGTTCTGCTGAAGCACTCCTACAAGCAGCCTTGAGAGCACTCTGCGAGGGCTCACCGTGTACCCCGACACAGCGGGAATGCGCGCCCCTTAGGATCCGTTGGGTGGGGTGAGAGTTCTGAGAGGGGCTCCCACCGGTCAAGACGACGCAGTCCAGAGACGAGGAATCAAGCCGTGAGCGACGTCCGTAACGTGATCATCATCGGCTCCGGGCCCGCCGGCTACACGGCGGCGCTCTACACCGCGCGCGCGTCGCTGAAGCCACTGGTGTTCGAGGGTGCCGTCACCGCCGGTGGCGCCCTGATGAACACCACGGACGTGGAGAACTTCCCGGGCTTCCAGGACGGCATCATGGGCCCCGAGCTCATGGACAACATGCGCGCCCAGGCGGAGCGCTTCGGTGCCGAGCTCGTTCCGGACGACGTCGTCAACGTCGACCTGACCGGTGAGATCAAGACCGTCACCGACACCGCCGGCACGGTGCACCGCGCGAAGGCCGTGATCATCGCGACCGGTTCGCAGCACCGCAAGCTCGGCCTGCCGAACGAGGACGCCCTCTCGGGCCGTGGTGTCTCCTGGTGCGCCACGTGCGACGGCTTCTTCTTCAAGGACCAGGACATCGCCGTGATCGGCGGCGGCGACACCGCGATGGAGGAGGCCACCTTCCTCTCGCGCTTCGCCAAGTCCGTGACGGTCGTCCACCGCCGCGACACCCTGCGCGCCTCCAAGGCCATGCAGGATCGCGCCTTCGCCGACCCGAAGATCACGTTCGTCTGGGACAGCGAGGTCGCCGAGATCCAGGGCGACAGCAAGCTCTCCGGTCTGAAGCTGCGCAACGTCAAGACCGGCGAGCTCTCGGACCTGCCGGTGACCGGTCTGTTCATCGCGATCGGCCACGACCCGCGCACCGAGTTGTTCAAGGGCCAGCTTGAGCTGGACGAGGAGGGTTACCTGAAGGTCGACGCCCCCTCCACCCGGACAAGCCTGACCGGTGTCTTCGGCGCCGGGGACGTGGTCGACCACACCTACCGCCAGGCGATCACCGCGGCCGGTACCGGCTGCTCCGCCGCCCTCGACGCCGAGCGCTACCTCGCCGCCCTCGCGGACAACGAGCAGCAGGCCGAGCCCGAGAAGACCACCGTCTGACCCCCTCACCCAGCCCCACGCACCAACCAGTTAAGGAGCCCGCCGTGGCCGGCACCCTGAAGAATGTGACCGACGACTCCTTCGAGCAGGACGTCCTCAAGAGCGACAAGCCCGTCCTGGTGGACTTCTGGGCCGCCTGGTGCGGTCCGTGCCGCCAGATCGCGCCGTCCCTTGAGGCAATCGCCGCCGAGCACGGCGACAAGATCGAGATCGTCAAGCTGAACATCGACGAGAACCCGGGTACGGCCGCCAAGTACGGTGTCATGTCGATCCCGACCCTGAACGTCTACCAGGGTGGCGAGGTCGCCAAGACCATCGTCGGTGCCAAGCCGAAGGCCGCGATCCTGCGCGACCTTGAGGACTTCATCGCCGGATGACGGGCTGCGCCGTCGAGCGACGGGGCGCATGTTTCACGTGAAACACGAATGGGCCAACCCGACCGGGTTGGCCCATTCGCTTTACAGCGGTCCCAGTGCTGGTGTCCTTTACAGCGGTCGCAGCGCCGGTTCCTTCTGGACCGCCCCGAGCAGCCGGTCCAGTGCCATCTCCACGTCTTCCTTCCAGGACAGGGTCGTCCGCAGTTCCAGCCGCATGCGGGGATAGGTGGGATGCGGCCGGACCGTCTTGAAGCCCACCGCCAGCAGATGCTCGGCGGGCAGCACACAGGCGGGTTCCTTCCAGCGGGCGTCCCCGAAGGCCTCGATCGCCTTGAAGCCCCGCCGCAGCAGATCCTTGGCCACGGTCTGGACCATCACGCGGCCCAGCCCCTGCCCCTGGTACCCGGGCACGATGAACGCGGTCATCAGCTGCACCGCGTCCGGTGAGACGGGACTGGTCGGGAACGCCGTCGAGCGGGGGACGTAGGCCGGGGGCGCATAGAGCACGAAGCCCACCGGTGCATCATCGACATAGACGACCCGCCCGCAGGAACCCCAGTCCAGCAGGACGGCCGAGATCCAGGCTTCTTTCTCCAGCGCGGGCGTGCCCGCCTTTACCGCTGCCTCGCCGCTGACTGGGTCGAGTTCCCAGAAGACACACGTGCGACAGCGCCGGGGAAGGTCCTGAACGTTGTCCAGCGTGAGCGGTACGAGCCGACGCCCCATGAAGGCTGTTCCTCGCTTCCCTCGCCCGCCGCGTCGCGGGCGGCAGTCAGAGCACTCCGTTCCCTGAGCAGGCTGCCGACGAAGCCGCCGACCGCGCCCAGGCCCAGTCCCGCGCTCAGCAGTCCGGTCCGGCTCATCGTTCGCATGGCCCCCGCCCTCTCATAGACGTACCGCAAACGTACTGCCAGGTGGATGCGCCATACCCGATCGCATCGTATCCATGAAGCGATTCCACCGATACCGCCAGAAAGCAAAGTGCGGGCCGTGTTCCGGTACACACCGGACACGGCCCGCAGGAACGCGGCTGAGCGGGATCACATCGCCGCCCGGAACCTCAGTCGTCCGCCTCCTCGGAGTCGCCGCCCTCCAGAAGGCTCTTCTGCAGGACGGGCCCCTCGCCCGGGGCGAGTGTGCCGAGGATCCGCTCAAGATCCTCCATGGAGGCGAACTCCACGGTGATCTTGCCCTTCTTCTGACCGAGGTCGACCTTGACCCGTGTCTCGAAGCGATCCGAGAGACGGGTCGCGAGGTCGGTCAGCGCCGGAGAGACCCGGGTACCGGCCCGCGGCCCCTTGGAACGCTGAGCCGCCTTCGGCCGCGATCCCATCAGGGTCACGATCTCCTCGACGGCGCGCACCGAGAGCCCCTCGGCCACGATCCGATGGGCCAGCCGGTCCTGCTCCTCCGAGTCCTCCACGGAGAGCAGCGCCCGAGCGTGCCCGGCGGAGAGCACACCGGCCGCCACCCGTCGCTGCACCGCAGGAGAGAGCTTCAGCAGACGCAGCGTGTTGGAGACCTGCGGACGAGACCGGCCGATGCGGTCCGCCAGCTGGTCGTGCGTGCAGTTGAAGTCCTTCAGCAGCTGGTCGTAGGCAGCTGCCTCTTCCAGCGGGTTCAGCTGCGCCCGGTGCAGGTTCTCCAGCAGGGCGTCGAGGAGGAGCTTCTCGTCCTCCGTGGCTCGCACGATCGCCGGGATCGCTTCGAGCCCCGCCTCACGGCAGGCCCGCCAGCGCCGCTCGCCCATGATCAGCTCGTAGTGAGCGGGACCCAGCTGCCGTACGACGACCGGCTGGAGAAGACCGACCTCCTTGATGGAGGTGACGAGCTCCTGCAGCGCGTCCTCGTCGAAGACCTCACGGGGCTGCCGCGGGTTCGGCGTGATGGAGTCGAGAGGAAGCTCGGCGAAGTGGGCGCCCATGGGAGGTGCGGGCATGTCCACGGCGCCGCTCATCGACGGCTCTTCGGTTTCACGTGAAACAGGCGGCAGTGTGGCCACCTTCGCCGCGGCCACGCCGCGGTCGGAGGGAAGCACCGGCACCGCCGTGGGGGACGCTGATGCCACACCTCCCACCGCAGCCTGGGCCGGCGTCTTCTCAGTCGGGGCCGCAGGGATCAGTGCGCCGAGACCACGCCCCAGCCCCCTCCGTCGCTCGCTCACTGGATCCCCTCCACCATGCTCTGGTCGCTCTGGGCGCCGATATGGGCGTGCGTCGCGTCATAGCTGACGCCGACACCCTTCAGCGCGATTTCTCGTGCCGCCTCAAGATAGGAGAGGGCACCGCTCGATCCTGGATCGTAGGTCAGGACCGTCTGCCCGTAGCTCGGCGCCTCGGAGATACGGACCGAGCGAGGGATGCTCGTCCGCAATACCTCGTCGCCGAAGTGGCTGCGCACCTCGTCCGCGACCTGGGAGGCAAGGCGCGTCCGGCCGTCGTACATGGTGAGCAGAATCGTCGAGACATGCAGCGCGGGGTTGAGGTGCCCCCGCACCAGGTCGACGTTGCGCAGCAGCTGCCCCAGTCCCTCCAGCGCGTAGTACTCGCACTGGATCGGGATGAGGACCTCCTGGCCCGCCACGAGCGCGTTGACTGTCAAGAGGCCCAGCGAGGGCGGGCAGTCGATGAGGATGTAGTCCAGCGGCTGCTCGTAGGACTGGATCGCTCGCTGAAGACGGCTCTCCCGCGCCACCAGGGACACCAGCTCGATCTCCGCACCGGCGAGATCGATCGTGGCAGGGGCGCAGAAGAGACCCTCGACATCGGGGACCGGCTGGACGACCTCCGAGAGCGGCTTACTCTCGACCAACACGTCGTAGATGGAAGGGACTTCGGCGTGGTGGTCGATCCCCAGAGCGGTGGACGCATTGCCCTGCGGGTCGAGGTCGATCACCAGGACACGGCCGCCATGCAGAGCCAGCGAAGCGGCCAAGTTGACCGTCGTCGTCGTCTTGCCCACCCCACCCTTCTGGTTGGCGACGACGATGACACGGGTCTGTTCAGGTCGTGGCAGACCCTCACCGGCCCGGCCCAGAGCCTCGACCGCCAGTTGGGCAGCACGACCGATGGGAGTGTCGTCCATCGGGGGCGGTGTTTCACGTGAAACATCGTCCCCCGGCGACTCGGTACGGGGACCGGGGACCGGATCGGTCATCGGTCCCGCGATGTTGGCGTCGGACCGCAAGGATTCACTCTCCTCGACTTCAGGCTCGCAATGAACAGAGCCTCCCATGCCGTCGGGGTCGTGAACCAGTGAGGCCTGGTGTTCTGTGGAGAAATCCACCTCTGTGGACAACTCCGCACCCCTTGAGGGGGACGGACTGTCATCGGATACGGCAGGAGCCTCGCCGAGTGAGCCAAGAGGCTTTCGGTCGCGGGGTTCGGCCGCAGCGCGGCCGCGGCTGATGATGCCGTGCAGCAGTGAGCGACGTTTCACGTGAAACACGATGCACAGCAGCCGCGACCGGACTGCCGCGACACTCCGTGATGCATAGGTTTGGCAGCTTGTGTGGAGTACGTCTCGTCGTCAGGACGGATCAGCGCGCCGACCAACCCACACCCGTCAGCCACGCGTACTTCAGCGCCGCCGGCGTGCCCGCCCCGTCCGCGCCGCCTTCGCCCGCTTCGCCGCGAAGCGCACACCACCAGGGCTCTCCCCGACCTCGACACGCACGACCGTGGACATGGGGTCCACGACGCCCTCACCCACGTGCAGGATGGAGGTGCTCACAGCCCCGAGCTTGCTCAGCGCGGTGGCTGCGGCCTTGAGCTCCTCCTCCGCGGTGTCGCCCTTGAGCGCGAGCATCTCGCCGTAGGGGCGCAGCAGCGGAATGCCCCAGGCGGCCAGTCGGTCCAGCGGGGCCACCGCCCGTGCCGTCACCACATGGACCGACGGCAGCTTGCCCATCACCTCCTCGGCGCGGCCACGCACGACAGTGACATGGTCGAGGCCGAGCAGCTCGACGACCTCGGTGAGGAAGTTCGTCCGCCGCAGCAGGGGCTCCAGCAGCGTGATCTTCAGGTCCTCACGGACCAGGGCCAGCGGGATGCCCGGCAGACCGGCACCGGAGCCGACATCGCAGACGGTGACCCCCTCGGGCACGACCTCCGAGAGCACCGCGCAGTTCAACAGGTGCCGCTCCCACAGCCGGGGCACCTCCCGGGGCCCGATGAGCCCTCGCTGCACGCCCGCCTCGGCCAGCAGCTCCGCGTACCGGACCGCGTCCGCGAAGCGATCGCCGAATACCGCCCGGGCCTCCTCGGGAGCGGGGGGGAGTTCCGCTGCCTCCGTCACGGGGACCGTCCTTCCGTACCCTCCAGCGCACATGCGCTGACTACCAGGCTGACAAAGATCGGCCCCGCCTGCGCAACAGACGGGGCCGGTGGAGCGTGGGACCGCTCAGGCAGGCAGCACGACGACGAAGCGCTGCGGCTCCTCGCCCTCGGACTCGCTGCGCAGCCCCGCGGCCTTGACCGCGTCGTGCACGACCTTGCGCTCGAACGGCGTCATCGGCTTGAGCTTCACGGGCGAGCCGCTGTTCTTCGCCTCGGCGGCGGCCTTGGCGCCCAGCTCGGAGAGCTCGGAGCGCTTCTTGGCGCGGTAGCCCGCGATGTCCAGCATCAGCCGACTGCGGTCACCGGTCTCCCGGTGCACGGCCAGGCGCGTGAGCTCCTGGAGCGCCTCCAGCACCTCACCGTCCCGGCCGACCAGCTTCTGCAGGTCACGGCTCCCCGTGTCACTGATGATCGAGACAGCGGCGCGGTCGCCCTCGACGTCCATGTCGATGTCGCCGTCGAGATCGGCGATGTCCAACAGACCTTCGAGGTAGTCCGCCGCGATCTCGCCCTCCTGCTCCAGGCGGGTCAGGGTGTCTGCACCCTCGGCAGCGGCGGAGGTGGTGCCTTCCGTCACGGGATGGACTCCTTCTTACTTCTTGGACGAGGACTTGGGCCGCTGTGGACCCTTGCGCTGGCCGGACTGGGCCCGGCTGCGCCCCCCGCCACCGGACTTGGGCGCGGCCTTGCCGGCGGACTCGGCCGGCTTGGCGTCCTGCGGCTCGTCGGACTTGCTCAGCGAGTCGGACTTGCTCAGCGAAGTCGACGCCGCGGAGGTCTTCTCGGCGCCGCCCGCGGGCTTGGGACCGCCGGCGGCCTGGCGCTTGGACTTGGGCTGCCGCTTGGGCTGCTGACGCTTCGGAGCGGCGGTCGTGGGCGGCGTACCGTCCTCGGTCACGGTGGCCACGGCGGCCTCGCTCTTCACCACGGTGCCGTCGGACTGGGCCGCGAGACCGGCCTTGCTCAGACCGTTGATGAACTTGCGCTCGTAGTCGTTGCGGTCCCGGCCCTTGGCGACGATGGCCTTGACAATGGCACGCTCACGCCGGCTGCGGGTCTTGCCGTGGTGCGTGATGTGCTTGTACAGGCGGTCCAGATAGGCGGCCTGGGCCTTGGAACCCGGGGTCGGGTTGTTGTGGATGACGTACATCTGCTGGCCCATGGTCCACACGTTGGTGGTCAGCCAGTAGACGAGGACACCGACCGGGAAGTTGATGCCGAAGACGGCGAAGATGATCGGGAAGATGTACATCAGCATCTTCTGCTGCTGCATGAACGGCGTCTTCACCGAGGTGTCGACGTTCTTCGTCATCAGCTGGCGCTGCGTGTAGAACTGCGACAGCGACATCAAGATGATCATGATGGCGGTGACGACCCGCACGTCGGTGATCGACTCGCCGAGCGCCTCGACCTTGCTCGCGCTGTCGGTGAACTTCGCGGCGAGCGGGGCACCGAAGATGTGCGCCTGCTGCGCGCTCCGCAGCAGGCTGTCGTTGATCACGCCGACCGTGTCGTTCGACGCGATGCTGTTGAGCACGTGGTACAGGGCGAAGAAGAACGGCGACTGCGCCAGGATGGGAAGGCACGAGGAGAGCGGGTTGGTGCCCGTCTCCTTGTACAGCTTCATCATCTCTTCGGACTGACGCTGCTTGTCGTTCTTGTAGCGCTCCTGGATCTTCTTCATCTCGGGCTGGAGCGTCTGCATGGCCCGAGTCGCCTTGATCTGCTTCACGAAGAGCGGGATGAGGCAGATGCGGATCAGGATCACCAGCGACACGATGGACAGGCCCCAGGCCCAGCCCGTATCAGGGCCGAAGAGCGCACCGTACAGCGAGTGGAACTGGACGATGATCCACGAGACGGGTGTGGTGATGAAGCTGAAGAGGCTGGCAATCGTGTCCACTAATCATGCTCCTTGCGCATGGGACGAGGTCTCTGCGGCCGGGCTCGAAAGAACGTCGTTCGAAGGACTCGAAGGAACATTCTCTTCGGTGGCCGTTTCGGCGGCGGAGGGCCCGCCCTTGCGTGCGCGCCAGGCGTTGCGCAGCATTTCGTGCCACCGCGGACGCTTGCGCGGCGGGACATGGTCCACACCGCCCAGCGACCACGGATTGCAACGCAGGATGCGCCAGGCCGTGAGTGCGGTGCCCTTGAGGGCACCGTGCCGGTCGATGGCCGTGTAGCCGTAGTGGGAACACGACGGGTAGTACTTGCACACCGGCCCGAGCAGCGGGCTGATGGTCCACTGGTAGAGCTTGATCAGCGCCAGCAGCGGGTACTTCATCGCGCGCCCCCTCCCAGCAGCCGCTGCAGAGCGGCATCCAGGTCTCGGGCCAGCTGTGCGTGGTCGGCGTCGCCCGCGCCGGGCAGCGCTCGTACGACTACCAGGCTACCGGGGGGCAGCAGGTCGACCCGGTCACGCATCAGATGACGCAGTCTGCGCTTCACTGTGTTGCGCACGACCGCGCCGCCCACGGCCTTGCTCACGACGAAACCCGCACGCGTCGGGGGAGCGCTCTCCCCGGGCGCGTGCGGGTCCGTGGCACCGCTACGAAGGTGGACGACGAGGAGTGGGCGTCCGGCCCGGCGTCCTCGTCGTACCGCGGTCGCGAAGTCCTCGCGCCGCCTCAGCCGGTTCTCGGTGGGCAGCACGACGTCATGACCTGATCGAGATCAGGCGGACAGGCGGGCGCGACCCTTGCTACGGCGGGACGCGAGAATCGCGCGGCCGGCACGGGTGCGCATACGCAGCCGGAAGCCGTGGGTCTTGGCGCGACGACGGTTGTTCGGCTGGAAGGTGCGCTTGCTCACTCGGGGGCTCCAGAAGAAATCGGTGGTGGCGGGGTGCCGTCCTGGCTGTCACCGTGCGCCCACGAGTAGCTCGCGTTACGCCCGAGTGCACCGCTTTCCGATCACCTTGACGCGATCTGTGCCCATCGGAGGCAGGCGGCAGCAGCCATCGACAACTCGACCTGGTTACGGTACGCGCGGCTGCGCCATCCGGTCAAACCAGGGGTCACGGCGAGACACTGTCCACAGGCTGGGGACAACAACTTGAACCGCACCGGTCGCCCTGACTACCGTGGCTGGACTCCGATTCGTTCCCTTATCCCCGCCCGACCCGATTTACATCCCGACCCGTCCCACAACCACACGTTCGTGGGACCCGTGAGAGAGCGTGCCCTGTGGCTGACGTACCTGCCGATCTTGCCGCAGTGTGGCCACGAGTACTCGAGCAGCTTCTCGGTGAGGGCCGTGGGCAGGGTGTCGAGGCCAAGGACGAACACTGGATCCGGCGCTGCCAGCCGCTCGCGCTGGTCGCCGACACCGCACTGCTCGCCGTACCGAACGAGTTTGCCAAGGGTGTGCTGGAGGGCCGCCTCGCCCCGATCGTGAGCGAGACGCTGAGCCGTGAGTGCGGCCGCCCGATCCGGATCGCGATCACCGTCGACGACTCAGCGGGCGAGCCCCCGTCCTCGCCGGCGCCCCCCGTCCCGCCCCAACCGCGCTACGAGGAGCCCGAGCTCCCGTCGTCCGGACAGTACGAGGGGTACGGCCGCCACCGCGCCGAGCAGCTCCCGGGCTCGCCCGGCGACCAGCTGCCCAGCCCGCGCCCCGCCTACCCGTCGGAGTACCAGCGCCCCGAGCCGGGCGCCTGGCCGCGGTCGTCGCAGGACGAGTACAGCTGGCAGCAGCCGCGCCTCGGTTTCCCGGAGCGGGACCCGTACGCGACGCCGTCGCAGGAGTCGTACGGCTCACAGGACGCGTACGGCTCCCCGTCCCGCGACTCCTACGGCTCCCCTGCGCAGGAGTACCGCGCCCAGGGCTACGACCAGCAGCGCTCCGAGTACGAGCCGTCACGCGGCGACTACGACCAGCGCGATGCCCGGCGGGAGCTGCCCGAGCCGTCGGTCGGCGGCGGGCAGGTGCACCGCGGCCCGGTCGGCGCCACGCTGCCGGTGTCCAGCGGCGCCCCCGGCCCGCTGGCCGCGCAGCCCGCGCCGGCGACCGGCCCCGGCGAGCCGACCGCGCGGCTGAATCCGAAGTACCTCTTCGACACGTTCGTCATCGGCGCCTCGAACCGTTTCGCACACGCGGCCGCGGTGGCCGTCGCGGAGGCGCCGGCGAAGGCGTACAACCCCCTCTTCATCTACGGGGAGTCGGGGCTCGGCAAGACGCACCTGCTGCACGCGATCGGACACTACGCGCGGAGCCTGTACCCGGGCACGCGCGTGCGGTACGTGAGCTCGGAGGAGTTCACCAACGAGTTCATCAACTCCATCCGCGACGGCAAGGGCGACAGCTTCCGCAAGCGGTACCGCGAGATGGACATCCTGCTCGTCGACGACATCCAGTTCCTGGCGGACAAGGAGTCGACGCAGGAGGAGTTCTTCCACACCTTCAACACCCTCCACAACGCCAACAAGCAGATCGTGCTGTCCAGCGACCGGCCGCCGAAGCAGCTGGTGACGCTGGAGGACCGGTTGCGGAACCGTTTCGAGTGGGGCCTGATCACCGACGTCCAGCCGCCCGAGCTGGAGACGCGGATCGCGATTCTGCGCAAGAAGGCGGTGCAGGAGCAGCTCAACGCCCCGCCGGAGGTGCTGGAGTTCATCGCCTCGCGGATCTCGCGGAACATCCGTGAGCTGGAGGGCGCGCTGATCAGAGTGACGGCGTTCGCGTCGCTCAACCGGCAGCCGGTGGACCTGGGTCTGACGGAGATCGTCCTCAAGGACCTGATCCCCGGCGGCGAGGACTCCACGCCGGAGATCACCTCGACGGCCATCATGAGCGCGACCGCCGACTACTTCGGCCTCACGGTCGAGGACCTCTGCGGCAGCTCACGGGGCCGCCAGCTCGTCACGGCCCGGCAGATCGCCATGTACCTGTGCCGTGAGCTGACGGATCTGTCGCTGCCGAAGATCGGCGCGCTGTTCGGCGGCCGCGACCACACGACGGTGATGCACGCGGACCGCAAGATCCGCAACCTGATGGCCGAGCGGCGCTCCATCTACAACCAGGTGACCGAGCTGACGAACCGCATCAAGAACGGCTGACAGCAGCCGTCGTACGCCACTGAGGGCGTCCCGGGACGGAGATCCCCGGGGCGCCCTTCGTCGTTCCACGGCCATCCGGTGTTCGAATACGCGCCGCGTTACGGCCACTCTCCACAGATTCGTGGAGTTTTTCCGTCCACATCCTGGGGGCTGCGAAGTTGTCCAGACCGTATCCACAGCCGTGCCTGTTGAAAGACCATCAGACCAGGTCAGCCACCTGTGGATTGGTGGACGAACGATCTCCACAGACTGTGGACAGCCGGCGGATCCACAAGCTGTGCACGGAGTTGTCCACGGGCAACCCACAGGCTGGGGGCGGTTGTCCCCAGCGATCCCCAGCTTCTCCACAGCCCTGTCCACTGTTCGGCAACGCGACGCGCCTGATCACCGGGTCGAGTGAAAGGCGTCACACAAAGATGCCGGGTTGGGCTGTGGGAAAGGTGGGTAAAGCTGGGGACGGCGCTGGGGAGAACTCGCCTCACCCTGTGCACGGGGTGTGCAGAACTTTCTTTTCTCCACAGACGGCCCCGGTTGTCCACCGCCGCCGCCCACAGGCCCCGTGGACAAAATTTCCCCGCTGACCTGCGCAAACGAAGTTATCCACGGTATCCACAGGCCCTACTACTACTCCCGACCAGAGAGAGCGCGGAATTCGTTTCGAAGGGGGTCCTGTGCACAACTCGCCGCTCGGCGCCCGGCTGCCCCTCGTCACGACTTGACCCCGAGAGGCACCTACTGTCAGTGCCGTGCGTCAGACTGGTCCCGGGTGTCCTTCCCTTCCCCGGGGCCGGTGACACCGAGACAGACGACGAAGCCAGGCAGGGCGAGAAGCGCCGGCAACAGCAGGAGGCGGCAACAGTGAAGATCCGGGTGGAACGCGACGTACTCGCGGAGGCCGTGGCCTGGGCGGCGCGCAGCCTCCCGGCCCGCCCGCCGGCGCCTGTCCTCGCCGGCCTGCTGCTGAAGGCCGAGGACGGCCAGCTGAGCCTGTCCAGCTTCGACTACGAGGTCTCCGCGCGCGTGTCGGTGGAGGCGGAGATCGAGGAGGAGGGCACGGTCCTCGTCTCCGGCCGCCTGCTCGCCGACATCTCCCGCGCTCTGCCCAACCGGCCGGTGGAGATTTCCACAGACGGTGTACGGGCGACGGTGGTGTGCGGCTCCTCCCGGTTCACACTCCACACCCTGCCTGTGGAGGAGTACCCGGCACTGCCGCAGATGCCGAACGCCACGGGCACGGTCCCCGGCGAGGTCTTCGCCGCCGCGGCCGCCCAGGTCGCCATCGCCGCCGGCCGGGACGACACGCTGCCCGTGCTCACCGGTGTGCGCATCGAGATCGAGGGCGACAGGGTCACCCTGGCCTCCACCGACCGCTACCGCTTCGCGGTCCGCGAGTTCCTGTGGAAGCCGGAGAACCCGGAGGCCTCGGCGGTCGCCCTGGTGCCCGCCAAGACGCTCCTCGACACCGCCAAGTCGCTGACCAGCGGCGACAGCGTGACGCTGGCGCTGTCCGGCTCGGGCGCGGGCGAGGGCCTGATCGGCTTCGAGGGCGCCGGGCGGCGGACGACGACCCGCCTGCTGGAGGGCGACCTTCCGAAGTACCGCACGCTGTTCCCGACGGAGTTCAACAGCATCGCCGTGATCGAGACCGCGCCGTTCGTCGAGGCCGTCAAGCGCGTGGCCCTGGTCGCCGAGCGGAACACGCCGGTGCGGCTCAGCTTCGAGCAGGGCGTGCTGATCCTGGAGGCCGGTTCCAGCGACGACGCACAGGCTGTGGAAAGGGTCGACGCCCACCTGGAGGGCGACGACATCTCGATCGCCTTCAACCCGACCTTCCTGCTGGACGGCCTGAGCGCCATCGACTCCCCGGTGGCCCAGCTGTCCTTCACCACCTCCACCAAGCCGGCGCTGCTCAGCGGCAAGCCCGCGGTGGACGCCGAGGCGGACGAGGCGTACAAGTACCTGATCATGCCGGTGCGACTGAGCGGCTGACGCGCGGATCCGAACACGCCCACGGCGCCCACAGCCTGTGGATTCACGGCGTGGGCGAAGCCGCAGGTGAGGGCCGTACGCCTGAGCGCGTATGCCCACAGATGTGCGCGACCGTCCGGGTTTAGGCTCGGACGCAGGTACGAAAGTGCCGCAACGCCACCTCGCATCACCTGTCGCAACCTAAGGAACACAACTGATGGAGCTCGGTCTCGTCGGCCTCGGCAAGATGGGCGGCAACATGCGCGAGCGGATCCGCCGCGCGGGCCACACCGTCGTCGGATACGACCGCAACCCGGACCTCGCCGATGTCCACAGCCTCGAAGAGCTTGTGGGCAAGCTCAGCGGCCCGCGCGTCGTATGGGTGATGGTCCCGGCCGGTGCCCCCACCCAGTCGACCGTCGACCAGCTGGCCGAGCTCCTGGACCCCGGTGACGTCGTCGTGGACGGCGGCAACTCCCGCTGGACGGACGACGAGAAGCACGCCGAGCAGCTGGCCGCCAAGGGCATAGGTTTCGTCGACTGCGGTGTCTCCGGCGGCGTCTGGGGCCTGGAGAACGGTTACGCGCTGATGTACGGCGGCGACGCGGAGAACGTCGCCAAGGTGCAGCCGATCTTCGACGCGCTCAAGCCCGAGGGCGACTTCGGCTCCGTGCACGCCGGCAGGGTCGGCGCGGGCCACTTCGCGAAGATGGTCCACAACGGCATCGAGTACGCCATGATGCAGGCCTACGCCGAGGGCTGGGAGCTGCTGGAGAAGGTCGACTCCGTGACCGATGTCCGGGAGGTCTTCCGCTCCTGGCAGGAGGGCACCGTCATCCGCTCCTGGCTGCTCGACCTCGCGGTCAACGCCCTCGACGAGGACGAGCACCTGGACCGGCTGCGCGGTTATGCACAGGACTCCGGCGAGGGCCGCTGGACTGTGGAAGCCGCCATCGACAACGCCGTGCCGCTGCCCGCGATCACGGCCTCCCTCTTCGCACGGTTCGCCTCGCGGCAGGAGGACTCTCCGCAGATGAAGATGATCGCGGCGCTGCGGAACCAGTTCGGCGGCCACGCGGTCGAGAAGAAGTAATCCACAGCACATCCAGCACCCCTGGGGGAGGTCGGCGCACCACCATGCACGTCACGCATCTGTCGCTCGCCGACTTCCGCTCGTACGCCCGGGTCGAAGTCCCGCTCGACCCAGGCGTCACCGCCTTCGTCGGTCCCAACGGCCAGGGCAAGACGAACCTCGTCGAGGCCATCGGCTATCTCGCCACCCTCGGCAGCCACCGCGTCTCCTCCGACGCCCCCCTCGTCCGCGTGGGCGCCGAGCGCGCCATCATCCGCGCCCAGGTCCGGCAGGGCGAGCGGCAGCAACTGGTCGAGCTGGAGCTGAACCCGGGCAGGGCCAACCGCGCCCGCATCAACCGGTCCTCGCAGGTCAGACCGCGTGACGTGCTCGGCATCGTACGGACGGTGCTGTTCGCCCCCGAGGATCTCGCCCTGGTCAAGGGCGACCCCGGCGAGCGGCGCCGCTTCCTCGACGAGCTGATCACGGCCCGCTCCCCGCGCATGGCCGGCGTGCGCTCCGACTACGACCGGGTCCTCAAGCAGCGCAACACCCTGCTGAAGACGGCCGCGCTGGCGCGCCGCCACGGGGGCCGGACCATGGACCTGTCCACACTCGACGTATGGGACCAGCACCTCGCGCGCGCGGGCGCCGAGCTGCTCGCCCAGCGACTCGAACTGATCGCCGCGCTCCAGCCGCTCGCCGACAAGGCGTACGAACAGCTCGCCCCCGGCGGCGGTCCGGTCGCCCTGGAGTACAAGCCGTCGTCCCCGGGCGACGCCCACACGCGCGAGGCCCTCTTCGAGCAGCTCATGGCCGCGCTCGCGGACGCCCGCAAGCAGGAGATCGAGCGGGGCGTCACCCTTGTGGGACCGCATCGGGACGAGGTGAATCTCAAACTCGGTGAGATGCCCGCCAAGGGATACGCCTCCCACGGCGAGTCCTGGTCCTACGCGCTGGCGCTGCGCCTCGCCTCGTACGACCTGCTGCGCGCCGAGGGCAACGAGCCCGTGCTGATCCTCGACGACGTCTTCGCCGAGCTGGACACCCGCCGCCGGGAGCGGCTGGCCGAGCTGGTCGCGCCGGGCGAGCAGGTGCTGGTGACGGCCGCGGTCGACGACGACGTACCGCAGGTGCTCGTGGGGGCGCGGTACACCGTGTCGGACGGGACGGTGGAACGCGCATGACAGCAGACGAACCGGCCCCGAAGAAGACCCCCGAGCCCTCCGGCGTCGACCTCGCGCGCGTGGCGCTGCGGGCGGCGAAGGAGGCCGCACGCGCGCGTGGGGACGCGGTGCAGCAGAAGAAGCAGGCGCGCCGCGGCGGCCTGCGCTCCGGCGCGCGCGCCGACGGCCGCGACCCCCTGGCACTCGGCGCCGCCATCAACCGGCTGATCAGCGAGCGCGGTTGGGAGGCCCCGGCCGCGGTGGGCGGCGTGATGGGTCGCTGGCCGCAGATCGTCGGCGACGACGTGGCCAAGCACTGCGTGCCGGAGAAGTACGACGAGGACGAGCGGGTGCTCGTCGTGCGCTGCGACTCCACCGCCTGGGCCACCAACCTGCGGCTGCTCGCCCCCACGCTGGTCGCCCGCCTCAACGAGGACCTCGGCCACGGCGCGGTCAGGGCGATCAAGGTGTACGGCCCCGGCGGCCCCGCCCGCCGCTACGGCCCCCTGCGTGCCCCGGGAAGCACCGGGCCCGGCGACACCTACGGGTGAGCCACGGGAGCTGAAGCGTGAGCTATATCACGCTCTGAGGGTGACTGACGCCACGTCGGCGGCGTCCGGCGGTCGGCGTTGTCCACAGGTGCGCACTGATCGTCGTACAACCGCACGCGGTTGCGAATCCTGACCTGACCCTGGAGTAGCGAAGGGTTGACACCCAGAAGCGCTGAGTGCCTCTGTGAGCCTCTTGGAGCCCCCTTCCGCATATCGGGACCCGGCCGAGGATGGTTCAGGGCGGCACATGCGGACTCAGGTACCGGCAAACCCCCATCACTGTCGGCGCTACCGGTAGACTGGGTGACAATCCCGCCCCGATCGTGGGGACCGTCCGGGAAAAGCTGAGCAACGCTGAACAAGGCTTACCAACGCAACATGCCGCAGCCGCTCCGGCAACCCGCCGACGAGCCCGGCTCGTGCTGTGCCAGAAAGGGCGCTTCGTGGCCGATTCCGGCAACCCCAACGAGAACATCCCGTCCACCGACGCCGGCGTGAACGCCGCGGCCATCGCCTCGAACGGCGAGGTCACGGCCTCGTACGACGCCAGCGCCATCACCGTCCTCGAGGGTCTGGACGCGGTCCGCAAGCGACCCGGCATGTACATCGGCTCGACCGGTGAGCGAGGACTGCACCACCTGGTCTACGAGGTGGTCGACAACTCCGTCGACGAGGCGCTGGCCGGGCACGCGGACACCATCGACGTCACGATCCTCGCCGACGGCGGGGTCCGGGTCGTCGACAACGGCCGTGGCATCCCGGTGGACATCCACCCGGTCGAGAAGAAGCCCGCTGTCGAGGTCGTGCTGACCGTGCTGCACGCGGGCGGCAAGTTCGGCGGCGGCGGCTACGCGGTCTCCGGTGGTCTGCACGGCGTCGGCGTCTCGGTCGTCAACGCCCTGTCCACCAAGGTCTCCGTCGAGATCAAGCGCGACGGCTACCGCTGGACGCAGGACTACAAGATGGGCGTGCCCACGGCCCCGCTCGCCAAGCACGAGGCGGTCGAGGACTCCGGCACGTCGGTGACCTTCTGGGCCGACGGGGACATCTTCGAGACCACCGACTACTCCTTCGAGACGCTTTCGCGGCGCTTCCAGGAGATGGCGTTCCTCAACAAGGGTTTGACGATCAAACTCACTGACGAGCGCGAGTCGGCGAAGGCCACGGCGGGCGCGGACGAGGCGGGCGCGGACGAGAAGCAGGAGCCCAAGACCGTCACGTACCACTACGAGGGCGGCATCGTCGACTTCGTGCAGTACCTCAACTCCCGCAAGGGAGACGTGGTGCACCCGTCGATCATCGACATCGAGGCCGAGGACAAGGACCGCATGCTGTCGGTCGAGGTCGCGATGCAGTGGAACGGTGGTTACACCGAGGGTGTGTACTCCTTCGCGAACACCATCCACACCCACGAGGGCGGTACGCACGAAGAGGGCTTCCGCGCGGCGCTCACCAACCTGATCAACAAGTACGCGCGCGAGAAGAAGCTGCTGCGCGAGAAGGACGACAACCTCACGGGTGACGACATCCGCGAGGGCCTGACCGCGATCATCTCGGTCAAGCTGGGTGAGCCCCAGTTCGAGGGCCAGACCAAGACCAAGCTGGGCAACACGGAGGCGAAGACCTTCGTGCAGAAGGTGGTCTACGAACACCTCAACGACTGGCTGGACCGCAACCCGAACGAGGCCGCGGACATCGTCCGCAAGGGCATCCAGGCGGCCACCGCGCGCGTGGCGGCCCGCAAGGCGCGCGACCTGACCCGCCGCAAGGGCCTGCTGGAGAGCGCGTCGCTGCCGGGCAAGCTGTCCGACTGCCAGTCGAACGACCCCATCAAGTGCGAGATCTTCATCGTCGAGGGTGACTCCGCCGGCGGCTCGGCCAAGTCCGGCCGCAACCCGGAGTACCAGGCGATCCTCCCGATCCGCGGCAAGATCCTCAACGTCGAGAAGGCGCGGATCGACAAGATCCTGCAGAACCAGGAGATCCAGGCGCTGATCTCCGCCTTCGGCACCGGTGTGCACGAGGACTTCGACATCGCCAAGCTCCGCTACCACAAGATCATCCTGATGGCGGACGCCGACGTCGACGGCCAGCACATCAACACCCTGCTGCTGACCTTCCTGTTCCGCTTCATGCGGCCGCTGGTCGAGGCCGGCCATGTGTTCCTGTCCCGTCCCCCGCTGTACAAGATCAAGTGGGGCCGGGAGGACGTCGACTACGCGTACTCCGACCGTGAGCGCGACGCGCTGATCGAGATGGGCCGCCAGCGCGGAAAGCGGATCAAGGAGGACTCGATCCAGCGGTTCAAGGGTCTCGGTGAGATGAACGCCGAGGAGCTGCGCATCACCACGATGGACCAGGAGCACCGCGTCCTCGGCCAGGTCACCCTCGACGACGCCGCGCAGGCCGACGAGCTGTTCTCGGTCCTGATGGGCGAGGACGTCGAGGCCCGCCGCCAGTTCATCCAGCGCAACGCCAAGGACGTCCGCTTCCTCGACATCTGAGTCGGTCTCGGCTGACCGCACCAGGAAGGATCTTCACCAGCTATGGCCGACGAGAACACTCCTGTCACGCCTGAAGAAGAGGGCCTGACCCTCCGCGTCGAGCCCGTCGGGCTCGAGACGGAGATGCAGCGCTCGTACCTCGACTACGCGATGTCCGTCATCGTCTCCCGCGCGCTGCCGGACGTCCGGGACGGCCTCAAGCCCGTCCACCGCCGCGTCCTGTACGCGATGTACGACGGCGGCTACCGCCCCGAGCGCGGCTTCTACAAGTGCGCGCGTGTCGTGGGCGACGTCATGGGTAACTACCACCCCCACGGCGACAGCTCCATCTACGACGCCCTGGTCCGCCTCGCCCAGCCGTGGGCGATGCGGATGCCGCTCGTCGACTCCAACGGCAACTTCGGCTCCCCGGGCAACGACCCGGCGGCGGCCATGCGCTACACCGAGTGCAAGATGGCGCCGCTGTCGATGGAGATGGTCCGCGACATCGACGAGGAGACCGTCGACTTCACGGACAACTACGACGGCCGTTCCCAGGAGCCGACCGTCCTGCCCGCCCGCTTCCCGAACCTGCTGATCAACGGCTCGGCCGGGATCGCGGTCGGCATGGCGACCAACATCCCGCCGCACAACCTGCGCGAGGTCGCGGCCGGTGCCCAGTGGTACCTGGAGCACCCCGGGGCCAGCCACGAGGAGCTGCTGGACGCGCTCATCGAGCGCATCAAGGGCCCCGACTTCCCGACCGGAGCCCTGGTGGTGGGCCGCAAGGGCATCGAGGAGGCGTACCGCACCGGACGCGGCTCGATCACCATGCGCGCGGTGGTCGAGGTCGAGGAGATCCAGGGCCGCCAGTGCCTGGTGGTCACCGAGCTGCCGTACCAGGTGAACCCGGACAACCTCGCGCAGAAGATCGCCGACCTGGTGAAGGACGGCAAGATCGGCGGCATCGCGGACGTCCGGGACGAGACCAGCTCCCGTACCGGTCAGCGTCTCGTCATCGTGCTGAAGAGGGACGCGGTCGCCAAGGTCGTACTGAACAACCTCTACAAGCACACCGACCTGCAGACGAACTTCGGCGCCAACATGCTGGCGCTGGTCGACGGTGTGCCGCGCACGCTGTCGCTGGACGCGTTCATCCGGCACTGGGTGACGCACCAGATCGAGGTCATCGTCCGCCGTACGCGCTTCCGGCTGCGCAAGGCCGAGGAGCGGGCGCACATCCTGCGCGGTCTGCTGAAGGCGCTGGACGCCATCGACGAGGTCATCGCGCTGATCCGGGCCAGTGACACGGTCGAGATCGCGCGTACGGGCCTGATGGACCTCCTGGAGATCGACGAGATCCAGGCCAACGCCATCCTTGAGATGCAGCTGCGGCGCCTGGCCGCCCTGGAGCGCCAGAAGATCGTCCAGGAGCACGACGAACTCCAGGCGAAGATCACCGAGTACAACGAGATCCTGGCCTCGCCGATCCGCCAGCGCGGCATCGTCAGCGAGGAACTCGCCGCCCTCGTCGAGAAGTACGGCGACGACCGCAAGACCCAGCTGATCCCCTACGACGGTGACATGTCCATCGAGGACCTGATCGCCGAGGAGGACATCGTCGTCACCGTCACGCGCGGCGGTTACGTCAAGCGCACCAAGACGGACGACTACCGGGCGCAGAAGCGCGGCGGCAAGGGCGTACGCGGTACGAAGCTGAAGGAAGACGACATCGTCGACCACTTCTTCGTGTCGACCACGCACCACTGGCTGCTGTTCTTCACCAACAAGGGCCGCGTCTACCGGGCGAAGGCCTACGAGCTGCCGGACGCCGGCCGGGACGCGCGCGGGCAGCACGTGGCGAACCTGCTGGCGTTCCAGCCGGACGAGGCGATCGCCGAGATCCTCGCGATCCGCGACTACGAGGCGGCGCCGTACCTGGTCCTGGCCACCAAGGGCGGCCTGGTGAAGAAGACCTCGCTGAAGGACTACGACTCCCCGCGCTCGGGAGGTGTCATCGCGATCAACCTGCGGGAGCGGGAGGACGGTTCCGACGACGAACTGATCGGAGCCGAACTCGTGTCGCCGGACGACGATCTTCTGCTGATCAGTAAGAAGGCGCAGTCGATCAGGTTCACCGCGACGGACGAGTCGCTTCGCCCGATGGGACGTGCGACGTCGGGCGTGAAGGGCATGAGTTTCCGCGACGGAGACGAACTGCTCTCGATGAATGTTGTTCGACCCGGTACGTTCGTGTTCACTGCCACCGACGGCGGGTACGCGAAGCGGACCGCCGTCGACGAGTACCGCGTCCAGGGTCGCGGCGGCCTCGGCATCAAGGCCGCCAAGATCGTCGAGGACCGTGGTTCGCTCGTCGGCGCGCTGGTGGTCGAGGAGACCGACGAGATCCTCGCCATCACGCTGTCCGGCGGTGTGATTCGCACGCGAGTCAACGAGGTCAGGGAGACGGGCCGTGACACCATGGGCGTCCAACTGATCAATCTGGGCAAGCGCGATGCCGTGGTCGGTATCGCTCGAAACGCCGAGGCGGGACGCGAGGCGGAGGAGGTCGACGGCGATCTGGCCGTCGACGAGACCGCCGAGGGTGCCGTCATCACCGGCACGGACGAGGGCGAGGTGCCCTCGGCCGAGTAGCACGAGGAGTGAGTCAGCGTGAGCGGAGCCACGGGCGCCGGATCGACCGGTACCCCGCCCGGTACTTCGGCCGGTGCGGAGACGGACGGCGGCGGCCGTGGCTCCGCCGCGCCTGCGACGGATTCGCACACCACCCAACTGCGGGCGATCAAGTCACCCGCGAAGGATGCTCAGACATCGTCGAACTCGCCTGACACTCATGGATCCCAGGGGGGAACTGTGACGGACACCCGAGGCCCGCAGACCCAGCAGTACGCGGCTGGAGCGGGCTCGGCCGCTCCGGGCGCGCAGCCGCAGCAGGCGGTTTCCCCGCTGCCCGGTGAGCGACAGCCGGAGCAGCAGCCCTCCGGGCCGTACCATCCGCCGCAGGCCTACCAGACGCCCGCTGCCCCCGCTTCGCCCGCTTCCGGCAGCGCGGTACGCCGGCCGCGCACCGGGGCGCGTACCACGCCGCGGGTGCGCAAGGCGCGGCTGCGGGTGGCCAAGGCCGACCCGTGGTCGGTGATGAAGGTCAGCTTCCTGCTCTCCATCGCCCTCGGCATCTGCACGATCGTGGCGTCGGCGGTGCTGTGGATGGTCATGGACGCGATGGGCGTCTTCTCCACGGTCGGCGGCACGATCTCCGAGGCGACCGGTTCGAACGAGTCGAACGGCTTCGACCTGCAGGCGTTTCTGTCGCTGCCCAACGTCCTGATGTTCACGGCGATCATCGCGGTCATCGACGTCGTCCTGGCGACGGCGCTGGCGACGCTCGGCGCGTTCATCTACAACCTCTCCGCGGGCTTCGTCGGCGGGGTGGAGCTGACGCTGGCCGAGGACGAGTGACGGGGCGCTTCAAACGTGCTGCGACTATCGATTTTGGGACTGCCCCGGTCGTGCGCTAATCTTCAGGAGTCGGCGCGCGGGACACGGACCGCAGAGCGCGGCGGGGCTATAGCTCAGTTGGTTAGAGCGCATCCCTGATAAGGATGAGGCCACAGGTTCAAATCCTGTTAGCCCCACCAGCGAGAAGACCCCCAGTCCATCAGGGCTGGGGGCCTTTGACATGCACGGCCGACATCCAACGGGGCGGCGCGACATCGGCGGGAGGCCGATGGTTCGGTAGCGCGCTGGTTGGCCAGTGCTTGGCTGATGGATGGCTAGTGGCTTGCTGTGGTCAGGCGTTCCACGCGGGCGGCCGCGGCCTTGACCCGGCGTCGGGCCTCGGTCACGCGGCGGTCGACGAAGCGGGCGCGCTCCCGGGCCTGGCGTTCGGCGGTGACGGCCTGCCGGTGCTCCTCCTCTGCCCGTTCCAGTTCCTCGGCCAGGCTGCTGACGCGCTGTCGCAGCTGGTCCGCCTGCTTCTTGGCGTCCTCCGCGCCGTGGGCGGCCGCCGTCGCCTCCTCCTCGGCGGCCCGCAGTTCGGCCTCGGCGCTCTCCGCTTCCTCGCGCGCCTTCGCCAGGCGCTCGCGCCGGGTCTCGTCCGCGGCCCTCTCGCGGCGGGCAGCCGGTGGTGGCGCCGCGGATACGGCAGGAGCACGTCGTACGGCGTCCTGTGCGACCGCCGGGAAGCCGACAGCCGCGTCGAGCGGCTTGACCAGCCTCCCCGCCGCCCATTGCCGGGCCGCGTCCGGGTCGGCGAGGACGGCCTGCAGGGTGCTCTCGACCTCCCGCTGGGCGTCCGGAGTGATCGGGCGACCGGCCTGTGCGGCGAGTTGTCCGGCCTGCCGCGACAGCGCGCTGATCAGGACGCGTTGCTGACGGCTGAGTTCGCGCAGCTGACCGCCGTCCAGGTCGTGGTGTGCCTGGCGCAGGCCCTCACCGAGCCTCAGCAGCGGTTCGACCTGGTCGGGCTGTTCGCGGACCAGGAGGTTGCTCGCCCACGCCGACAGGCTCGGGCGGCGCAGCTTGCCGATCTTCTCGGCGAGGGCGCGGTCGCCGGCCTTGCGGGCTGCCGCCGCGTGTGTGTCACGAGCGGTGGTGAAGTGGTCCGGCCGCAGCCCGTACAGCTCGTCAGCGACGGCGTCGAAGTCCACGAGCGTGCCTCTCCGCGTAACGGGGCGTCGAATGGGGGCGTCGTTGGGCGTCTTCAGATGAGGGCGTCGTATGGGGGGCGTCTTTTTGAGGTGTCGTTGTGGGGCGTCGTTGTGTGGCGCTGTTTGGAGGCGTCGTACTGATGTTCTCAGATGCGGCCTGCGAAGGCGCCCGCGATCGCCGCCCAGCGGCCTCCCTGTCCGTTGCCGAGAGCGGGGCATTGTCAGTGGCGTCTGCGATGGTGTGGTTACAAGGCGGTGCGAGTCGTCACGATCAGTGCTGGAGGGGGCATGGTGGCAGGTCGGAGTGACGGGCGGGTCGGTGAGGGGTGGGCCGGTGTCCGCTGGGAGGACTGGCGGGACTACGACGCCATCCGGCGGCGTCTTGACCAGGGCGCCGATCCGGAAAGGTGGGGTGGGGGGAGTCCGCTGCACCGAGCGGCGGCGTTCGGCTCACCGGAGGTCGTCGCGGAGCTGGCCCGACGCGTCGCGGACGTGGACGCGCTGGAGGACGGGACGAGCGCGTTGTGGGAGGCCGTCCTGGCCCAGCGGGCGGACAATGCCCGCGCGCTGGTCGCCGCCGGCGCCGATCCCTGGCGGGTGTTCATGGGCGGATGGTCGCCGGGGCGGCTCAGCCTGGCCGGTTCGACGCCGGACCTGTTCGACGTGCCCGAGGAGGCACCCGGACTGACCGACACGGAGCGCACAGCGGCCGAGGAGGGCAGGCGGCTCGTCGCGGCGCTGGGGGACTTCACCTGCGAGGGCACGGGCCTGGCCTGCGTGGCCGGGATCGACGCCGAGGAGGCGATACGCCGCCTGGAGGCGACGCCGGTCGACAGGGAAAAGCTGGACTCGCTGCTGGAGGACCCGTACGCCTACGACATGGACGAGAGTCTGCAGGTCATCGGCGTGACCACCGTGCCGGGCGGCTGCGTGGTCACCCAGCCGTGGGGGTACGCGCCGCAGATGCCCGGCGTGCTGAGACTGCTCTCCGCCGGAACCGTCTGCTACGGCCTGTACGCCAACCCCAAGAGCGGCAACCAGGGCGCCATCGCCCGCGACGGGGTCATAGAGGGCTGGGATCTCCACCCGGGTGGTGGGCCGAACCCGGAGGACCCGCCGGAGGAGGTGCTGGCGTCCTACCTCTACCGCTCCAACGCGGTGGCGTACGCGTGCGCGTACGCGGGACTGCGGCTGACCGACGCGCGGGCGGTTGTGGGGCCGGCCGACGCGTGGGTGGAGCTGCCGCGGCGGGACTACTGGAGCCACTGAGGCGGGCCTGGGTCTGTGCGGCGCCTGTGCAGCGTCCGTGCCCGGGTTTCGGGTCCGGGCGCAGCTCGGGGCGTCCGCGCGTGATGATGGCCGCATGCGCAGGCATTTCGACGACAGCCGCTTCAGCAGATGGATCAGTGTGTGGGTCTCGGCGTTCGGGCTCCTGCCGGCCTTGTTGCTCGCCGTGGTCGGCGTGCAGGAGTACCGGGCGGGTGGGTCGGTGCTCTGGGCCGGAGCGGGGGGTGTGCTGGTGCTGGTGGCGGTTTGGGTCCTCGTCCGGGACGTACGGGCGCTGCGGGCGGCAGGCGGGGACGGGAGCAGGTAGCGCAGCAGCACGCCTGTGGCTTTTCACGTCCTGGACGAGTTGATGGAGCTGGCCGTCGCCAAGTCGCCGCGGAGATGCGGCACTCCTGGCTGTCCTCGGTCCTCGGGTCTCGGGCCTCGGGTCTCGGTTCTCGGCCAGGTCGGCGTGGAGGCGGTCTTTGGCGGGCTGGCGCTGGGGTTGCCGCAGCGGCGGTAACGCGACAGGAAGGTGGGTTGGAAGGGCGCGGGGATATGGCGTGATCCGAAATTGTGGGGCGCTGAAGGTGCCGGAGACATTGGTGCGTCATGGAGACCCGGAACGTGCCGCGCCCCGAACAGGCAAGAGACGCAACGGAATTCGTCGCGCTGCTGCGACAGGTGAAGGAGTCCTGCGGGTTCACCTACCGGGAGCTCGAACAGCGGGCCGCGGCGCGGGGCGATGTGCTGGCGCGCAGCACGCTGGCCAACGCGCTCGCGCGCGATGCGCTGCCGAGGGCGGAGTTGGTGGCCGCGTTCGTACGGGCGTGCGGAGCCGAGGGAGGGGAGGGGGCCCAGGTTGAGAAGCGCGTCGAGGAGTGGCTGGCTGCTCGGGAGCGGATCGCCGCTTGCAAGGCGGTGCCTGTGTCGCGTGTGGAGCCTTCCGGAGAACGGGAGGAAGCGCAGGGCGTACCCCAACGTGGGCGCTCGCGCGTCGCGACAGCTGTTGCGACGATCGCGGCACTCGCCCTCGTCGGCGTCGCCACCTGGGCCCTCAGCGCCACGGGCTCCGGCACCGACGAACAGCAGACCGGCCGTGATACCGAACGCCAGAGCGACGCCAATACCGCGGCCGGGATTCCGGACGGTCCCGTGCGCCTGCGGCCGGTTCAGTCCCCCGCGCTGTGCCTGACCGACGGGTTCGTCCGGGACGGCCGGTACAAGTCCCATGTGGCGGTCCATCGGGCCTGTTCACAGGCCACGCCGCCGGTCACGGACCTCGTGCCGGCCGGGAACGAGACGTATCACGTGCGCTGGCGCCATCCCGAGCACGGCGAGGGCTGTCTGAAGGCGCGTACCAGCGGTGCGGCTCGTGGCCTGCTGGAACCGTGGGAGATGTGCGCCGCGGCGACCCGGTTCCGGATCCAGCGCGCGCCGAGCGGCGACGGCGATCCCCGGGCGTATGTGCTGCGCCTTGACACGGGTCAGTGTGTGGCGGCGGCCCGGGCGACACCGGACGAGGGGACCGAGGCGACCTTCCGGCCGTGCGACGGCAGTCGTGGTCAGCAGTACGTGATCAGTGGTGTGCCGAAGACCGGGTGAGTGCGGCCCCCTGTAGGCGCATCGGCCGGGGGACGCACAAGGCCCGGCCACTGCGGGAGTGGCCGGGCCTCGACATGAGGGCGGTGTACGCAAGTTCGCCGTGACGACAGGGAGGAAGAGGGATGAAGGAGAGGGATGAAGGCGACGGATGAATGGGGGCAAGGGGAGGGGTAAGGGGGAGAAGCAAAGGCGTTCAGCGCTGGAGCGGCATTGCGACATGGCCGGTGACGACGGGCAGATCCGCCTCGCAGTTGTCGTACAGCGCGGTAGTGGCGGTCGTGGGGGCGGCGGCGGTCTGGCCGGTCTCGGCGACCGGACGGTGTCGGCAGCTCGGGGACTTTCCGTGCGCCTCGGCTCGGATGCGCTGTTTCATCGTGGGGGGCAGGGACCGGGCGTAGGCCCAGGCCCAGCGGGACATCGTCGGCGCCGTGAGGTGTGCGGTGCTGTTGCGGGCCGCCTCGGTCTGCGGTACGGCCGCGGAGGCGGACGTGGTGATGAGTCCGAGCGCTGTGAGCAGCGCGAGGAAGGCGGTGACGACGACGTTCCACAGATTCATGACCTTGTTCCGGGCCATGGCCCCTCACTTTCGGGTTGGGCGATTTGCGTACTTTGCTCATGATGTGTATAGGGCTCGGGAAGTGGTGGACCGACGCCCAGGGCGCGTCGATCTTCAGATCAACACCACTCGGATGGATGCAAGGAGTCAGAAAATCTTGCAAGGAGGGAGGAGAGTGGCGAAGGCGGGGCAATCTCACCCTCCGTAGGGGCGTGATCACCCTCAGGGTGGGGTGGTGCCGTCCGCGGTTCCTCGCTGTCTGTGCCGCTTCTAGGGCGGGATGCCGGTGGGGAGTTGGGGGCAACGCGCAGGTCACCGATCGATATCGGTCGGTGTGTATAGTCGGGCGCCAGAGGTCCCCTACGTCAAGGAAAGACGAGGTCGCGCGGTGAAGAAGCTTCTCCTGGTCGCACTGGCCGCCATCGGCGGGCTCCTCGTGTACCGCCAGATCCAGGCGGATCGCGCCGAGCAGGATCTGTGGACGGAGGCGACTGACTCCGTGCCCACGGGTTCGTGAGTACCGACAACCGAATCTGAACAGACCCCGGCCGCGTCGCGGTCGGGGTTTTGCGTGTATGCGGGTGCCGGTCGAGGGGCCCGCGGGGCAGGATGAGCCAGGGCACGGAGGTTCGAGGTCGGTACTCCCGGGGGTGGGTGACGCGTGATCGGGCGGCGGCGTACGGCGTGGGGGTGTGCGGTGGCTGTGCTGCTGCCGGGGGCCCTGGTACTGCCGGGTTCGGTGGCGCTGTCGGGGGTTGCTGTGGCCGCCGGGACGACACCGAGCGGCTCCGCGTCCGTACCCGTATCGGACTCGGCGGCGTCCTCTCTCTCCTCCTTCACGTTCGCGGAGGACGCCCGGCCCGTCCCCGCCGCCGCTGGTACCACCGACGCCGTACGCCTGGAGCCTGGAAGGACGTACCGGAGCACTCTCCCGGCCGACGGAAAGGCGTACTACCGCCTGGTACTCGACGCCCCCTCGAACGCGTACGTCTCCGCCACCGCCGTACCCGACCCGGACGCCACCGTCTCCGCGATCGAAGGCATCAAGGTGTCCGTGCAGGACGCCGACGGTACGTCCTGCTCGTCCGACAGCACGACCTTCGGCGCCGCCCGCAGCCCGCATCCGATCGCGGCGGGGGCCGCGCGAGAGGCGGGCGGACCACGCTGCCAGGGCGCGGGCACGTATTACGTCGTCGTCGAACGCGCCGGTACGACGGACTCCGCGCCGGTCGCCTGGGACCTGGAGCTCGCCGCGGTCGAGGAGCCGGGACTGGCGCAGGCCGGTGCCACGAAGGCGCCGGAGGCCTGGGACTCCGCCACACCCGTAGCGCCCACGGATGAGCCCGAACCGCGTGCGGGCGGCGCCGGTTTCGCGAGCGCGACCTCCGTGGGGCAGGGCGTCTGGACCGACGACATCGCACCCGGGCAGACGCTCTTCTACAAGGTCCCGGTCGACTGGAGCCAGCAGCTGTCCGTCACCGCCGAACTCGGCACGGCCACGACCGGCTCCGGCTACGTGGGCAGCGCACTGGACGTCTCCCTCTACAATCCCGTGCGCGCTTTCGTCACGGACAGGGGCGTCGGCTACGACGGCAAGCAGCGCACGGCCGCGCTCGCTCCGCTTCCGCCGGTCGACCACGCCAACCGGCACTCCTTCACCGACCGGGTGAGCGGAATGCGCTTCGCCGGTTCCTATTACCTCGTCGTGCATCTCTCCGCGGAAGTGGCCGAGGAGTTCGGTGACGGGCCGTTCGGGCTGATGTTGCGTGTGGGGGTGAAGGGGGCGGCGCAGGAGGGGCCCGCCTACGCCGGGCAGTCCGTGCCGAAGGGGGTCTTCCAGGTCCGGGGAGGGGGCCTGGGTGGGGGCCTGGCTCCCGGTGGTGAGGCGGAGGCCGGGGGCGGCGGGGATGGCGGGGGCAACGGGGTGATGACTGCGGTGGCCGTGGGAGGGATCGGCGCGGGCAGTGTGATTCTCGTGGGGCTCGGTGTGTGGGCGGCTGTGGCGCGGCGGAGGGCTGGGGTCGCCGGGTAGAAGTTCCCACGCAGAGCTCCGGCCCCGCGGCAGCGCACGGATCTGACCTGGCGAGAGCGCACAGCTCCGGCCCCGCGGCAGCTCAGATGCGGGTCGGCTCCTCAGACGGGGGCCGACTCCTCAGACGGGGGCCGACTCCTCAGACGGGGGCCGGCTCCTCAAATGGGGGTCGCGCCTCAGATGTGGGTCAGCGCCCAGAACCCCGCTGTGTAGCAGATCAGCGCCAGCAGGAGCAGCGGGATGACCACCTTGGCGGGTGGGCCGGGTCGGCGGGTGGAGCGTCGGCCAGTGCGGCGATGCTGCCCGGCGGGCGGCCGTGAGATTGGGGGCGCCGAAGGTGGAACCTGCGGGTCCTGAGCGGTGTACGAAGCAGTAGAGACATCAGCGCGCTGCGGCATCACCGGGGTGGCCTGGGCCGGCGGCGAGGTGGGGTAGAGCGGTGCTTGGGGTTGGTGGGAGGCGAAGGACGGTTGAGGGGGTTGTGGGGAGTGCTGGGAGTTTTGGGGGTCTTGCGAGTGCTGGGGGTGCTGGGGGTATGGGGAGTGCTGCTGCGGGTACTGGGAGTGCTGGGGACTTTGCCGGTGCTGTGGGTGCTGCGGCTGTGGAGTGCCTGGACGCTGTCGGGGCTCTGCGGGGGAGCGCCGGGTGGTGACCGTCGGCTGGGGAGGCGGCAGGTGGAAACTGCCGGTGTCGGACATGTTGGCCGACTGCGGGGGCGGGGCGGCCGGATGCCGTGGATCGGAGGGTACGTCTGTGGCGCCGACTCCGGCTGCTACGGAACCCGTGCCGGGCCGCGAGGCTACGGACGCCTGGCCATCCCCCGCGTCGGGCGGAATGGCACGGCTCGCTGCTGGCGGGCCCTCGGGTGGCATACCGCCGCTTCCCATTCGCGAGCCCTCGGGCGGCATCCCGTGGCCCCCGGCTCGCGAGGCCTCGGGTGGCGTGCCAGCGTCCCCGACTCGGGACCTTTCGGGTGGCGTGCCAGCGTCCCCGACTCGGGACCTTTCGGGTGGCGTGCCAGCGTCCCCGACTCGGGACCTTTCGGGTGGCGTGCCAGCGTCCCCGACTCGGGACCTTTCGGGTGGCGTGCCAGCGTCCCCCACTCGGGACGCCTCGGGTGGCATCCCACCGTCCCCGACCCGGGACGCCTCGGGCGGCATCCCACCGTCCCCGACCCGGGACGCCTCGGACAGCGCCCCATCTCTCCCAACCCGCGATGCCTCGGACGGCCCTCCGTCCCTCCCGCCCTCCGGCGCCTCGGACGGCCCCCTGCCCCTGCTGCCCTCCGGCGCCTCGGACGGCCCCCCGCCCCTCCCGCCCTCCGGCGTCTCCTCCGATCCCGCCTGCCGAGTCCCGCCACCCCGCCTGAGCGGCCCATCCGGCCCGAACCCCGGTGGCAACGGACCGAGTTGATCGAAGATCTCGATCTGCTCGTCGTCGGGCCCGGGCACCGGCAGCAGCTCTGCCGCAGCGGCAAGCGCCTTGCGCGCCCCCGTGGCCGTGCGGAACCGAGCCACCGGATCCGGCTGCAACAGCGTGGCCACGACCTGCCACAGAGGTTCGGGGATCCCCTTGGGCGCACCCGGGGTCCCGTGCTCGGCGAAGTACTGGATGAGCGCTTTGGCGTCCGGCTTGGCGCCTTCCAGCAGATACAGGGCGACCAGCCCCACGGCGAACAGGTCCGCCGGGAAGTCCGGTTCCGCGCCCATCATCTGCTCGGGGGCGAGATACCCGGGTGTCCCCACCACGAGGTTCGTCTCGGTCAGGCGCGGCTCGCCCAGCCGCATGGCGATCCCGAAGTCGGACAGCCGCAGCCGCGGCCGCCCGGTGCCGGTGGCCTCCAGCAGCACGTTGGCGGGTTTGATGTCACGGTGCACGACATCCTCCGCGTGCACCGCGGCGAGGCCCGACAGGAGCTGGTCGAGAAGGGTGCAGACGAATGACGGCGGCAGGGGACCGTAGTCCCCGACGAGATGGGCCAGCGAACCTCCGGCGACCAGGTCCATGGTGAACAGGACCTTGTCGTCGTCGGCGGCCCAGCTGGCCGGTGCGAGCACATGGGGGTGATCGATCCGCAACGCCTGTTCGCGGACGAAGCGCAGCAGGGAGTGCGCGTCGCGCTGTAACAGGACCTTGGCGGCCACATAGCGGCGGCGTCGGTGGTCCCAGGCGCGCCAGACGGCGCCCACTCCTCCACGGCCGATCGGGTCGACCAGCTCGTACCGCCCGGCGAAGACCTCACCCATCGCTGTGCGCCGCTCCTCCCCCTTCAGTCCCAGGGCTTCCCCCGTTGCTTGCCCCTCGACGAGCGATCCGACGCCTCACGTGGCGTGCCGCACCCCCTGCGGCACATCCTCGCTGCGACCGATCCCCCCGGTTCAGCTCTGGTGCGCCTGGTAGTGCGCGACGGCGTCGGACGTGCGCCCGGCGCCGTACACCCGGAGGAACTCTGCCAGCTCCGGGTGGGTCGGGGCGAGGGAGTCCGCGGCGTCGATGATGTCTCCCGCGGCGGCCACCGAACGCAGCAGGGACTGGATCTCACGGACTACCCGCTTGACCGTCGGCGCTCCCGAACTGTTCGTCGTCTGTGTGGTGTTGCTGAGCACCGATCCCCCCTGCGACTTCTTGATCTCCTCCATCCGGTCGGTGGCCTCGGCCGCGCTCACACTGCCGTCCGCCACCTGCGCGGCCAGCTCCTGGAGCAGCTGTACCCGCTGGACGACGGCCGGGTTGCCGATCTTCGCCCGCTGACCGCTCATCAGCTGTGACAGCATCGGTGCGGACAGTCCCAGTACCCCCGCGAGACGAGCCTGATTGAGCCCAAGATCGTCGATGAGCTTACGGAAGAGCGCCCCCAACGGCTCCCCGTACCAGTTCCGCTGCAGTTCCCGCGCTCTTGCGGTGGCTTCCTGCTGTGCGGCGTCCATTGCGTCTCCCCATCGCTTCCCCAAAACGGCGGTTCGCTGTAGCGAACCACGCCGAGCATCTTACGGAGAGTGGTCGTTTACGGGGACCCCCCAATCTTTTTGCGAGGTACCGGGGGGAACCCGCTACTCTGGTCTCCGGCGCCTGCCGGTACGCGGTTCTTCCGGCGGACGTCCCTCTTCCCGGGGCCTTAGCTCAGTTGGTAGAGCGCTGTCTTTGCATGGCAGATGTCAGGGGTTCGACTCCCCTAGGCTCCACACGTAAATGCCCTCTGGCCTGCGGAAACGCGGTTTCAGAGGGCATTTTTCGTGCCCATCGGTGGGCACGCTGGTGCGCACAGGCAGTGCGGGACCCCTTGATCCCCAAGGGGTTCGCAGGCTCGTGTCTCCCCCGTGGACCCCTGGTATCCGGCGAGTTGTGTGGGTGCCCGGGCGGAGTCCGGCCGGGGTGCAGGTGTACGAGGAGAGTGGTATCGGCGGCACCTGTACTGATCGTCCAGGTGCCGCCTGTGCGGGTGAGTCCGAGGCTGATCAGTCCGTGGAGGTCGAGGCCGACGGCTCGTCGGTTGTGGAGTCAAGCGTCGTTGGCGTGCTGCCGCGCGGTAGCGGAGTTTGCGGTTGCCGAATGGCGTCCCATCGCCGCTCGACAGGGAAGCGATGGGACATGCCCCATGGGCTCCGTGGCTGCCATCGGCCAGTGCTCAAGGCTCAGTGCCGCCAACTGTGCGGAGCAGGGAAGCCGTGCTGCCGCTCCCAGCGACGCCATCTGGCCTTGCCACGGCCGGGAACGAGCGGAGTGGAAGCGGGTCGAGCAGTCGCGCTGGCGAGGAGGATCGCGGTGACGGCCGCGACCTCCTCGGGCTCGGCATGGCCTTTCTCGACGCGCAAGGTGAGGGCGCTCATGGCTCAGTCCCTTTCGTGTTTC
>NZ_JAHUXH010000002.1 GCF_019219825.1 Streptomyces sp. TRM70350
ACGGCCTAGGGCACGTGAGAGGCTGCGGGGCCGACGGTTCGCGACCGTCGGCCCCAATGGCCGTATCAGCGGAAACCCGCCCTGACCTGCCCCTACAGCACCGGCAGATTCTTCCGCAGCTCGAACGCCGTCACCTCGGACCGGTACTCATACCACTCCTGCCGCTTGTTCCGCAGGAAGAAGTCGAACACATGCTCACCCAGCGTCTCGGCGACCAGGTCGCTCCGCTCCATGAGCGACAGCGCCTCCCCCAGGTTCTGCGGCAACGGCTCGATCCCCATCGCCCGCCGCTCCGCGTCCGACAGCGCCCAGACGTCGTCCTCGGCACCCGGCGGCAGCTCGTACCCCTCCTCGATGCCCTTCAGGCCCGCCGCCAGCAGCACGGCGTAGGCGAGGTAAGGATTCGCACCGGAGTCCAGCGACCGCACCTCGACCCGCGCGGAGCCCGTCTTGCCCGGCTTGTACATCGGGACGCGGACCAGGGCCGAGCGGTTGTTGTGGCCCCAGCAGATGTACGACGGGGCCTCGCCGCCCGCACCGGCCGTGCGCTCGGAGCCGCCCCAGATGCGCTTGTAGGAGTTCACCCACTGGTTGGTGACCGCCGAGATCTCCCCCGCGTGCCGCAGCAGGCCCGCGATGAAGGAGCGGCCGACCTTGGACAGCTGGTACTCGGCGCCGGACTCGTAGAACGCGTTCCGGTCGCCCTCGAACAGTGACAGGTGCGTGTGCATGCCCGAGCCGGGGTGCTCGGAGAACGGCTTCGGCATGAACGTCGCCTGCAGGTTCTGCTCCAGCGCCACCTGCTTCATGACCAGGCGGAAGGTCATGACGTTGTCCGCCGTCGACAGCGCGTCGGCGTAGCGCAGGTCGATCTCCTGCTGGCCGGGGGCGCCCTCGTGGTGGGAGAACTCGACCGAGATGCCCATCGACTCCAGCATGGTGATCGCCTGGCGGCGGAAGTCCATGCCGACGTTGGTCGGGGTGTGGTCGAAGTAGCCGGAGTTGTCGGCGGGGGTGGGCACCGTGCCGTCGACCGGCTTGTCCTTCAGCAGGAAGAACTCGATCTCGGGGTGGGTGTAGAAGGTGAAGCCCAGGTCGGAGGCGCGGGCGAGGGCGCGCTTGAGGACGTAGCGCGGGTCGGCGAAGGAGGGGGAGCCGTCCGGCATGAGGATGTCGCAGAACATCCGGGCCGTGCCGGGCGTCTCCGCGCGCCACGGCAGGACCTGGAAGGTGGACGGGTCCGGCTTGGCGATCATGTCGGACTCGTAGACCCGGGCGAAGCCCTCGATCGCGGAGCCGTCGAAGCCGATGCCCTCGTCGAAGGCCTGCTCCAGTTCGGCCGGAGCCACGGCCACGGACTTCAGGAAGCCCAGCACGTCCGTGAACCACAGGCGTACGAACCGGATGTCGCGCTCCTCCAAGGTCCGGAGCACGAACTCCTGCTGCTTGTCCATCTTCCGATTCCCCATCCTTGCTGGTCAGGCCGCCTGTCTCCCGCACACGGGACGGTCGGGCTCCTGAGCATCCCACCACAACACCATTTCATGCGCGTTGCGCACCTTGATCGCCCGGCCGACCCCGGCCTGAACGCCTCACGTACGGCAGGTGTACGGCTCCTGAGCCCATCTTGCCTGCTCGGACCGACATCCGTAATGCCCGGCCATTTCTGCGCCTCCCCTACGAGATCGTTGGCCTTGCCCACTACGATCAGCGCACCGTCCGTCCTCCGCTTCCCAGAAGGGCCGGCCCCATGGGTTCCGCCAAGAACACGAGCAGTGCGGCGCGCAAGGCGCGCATAGAGGAGATGCGGCGCGCGGAGCGTGCCCGCGAGCGTCGCAACCGGATCCTCACCATCGCGGCCAGCGTGGTGGTCGTCGCCGGTCTCGTCGTCGGTGGTGTGGTGCTGCTCCAGTCGCAGTCCGGGGACTCCGACACCGCCGCCGGTGACTCCAAGAGCACCGGCAAGTTCGTCACCGGCGCGGACGGTGTGAAGACGTGGCAGGGCAAGCTGACCCAGAACCACGTCACCACGGACGTGAAGTACCCGATGGAGCCACCGGTGGGCGGCGACCACAACCAGGTGTGGATGAACTGCAACGGTGATGTCTACGCCAAGGAGATACCGAAGGTGAACGCCGTGCACTCGCTGGAGCACGGCGCGGTCTGGGTGACGTACACGAGCAAGGCCGACCAGGCCGACGTGGACGCGCTGGCGGAGAAGGTGAAGAAGACGCCGTACACGTTGATGAGTCCGGTCGAGGACCAGCAGGACCCGATCATGCTGTCGGCGTGGGGCCACCAGCGCACGGTGACCGGCGCGGACGACCCGAACGTGGACAAGTTCTTCGAGACGTACGTCCAGGGCAAGCAGACCCCCGAGCCGGGCGCGGCCTGCACGGGCGGGCTGGCGCAGTGACGGCAGCGGTGAGGCGGGACCAGTGAGGCGAGACCAGTGAGGCACGCGCAGGCCGGATGGATCGCCGGGGCCGCGGCGGCGCTGCTCGTCGCGGTCGGCGGGATCACGTACGCGGTCGCCGAGGACGGCGGCTCGGACGCCGGGGTGCCCGCGGCCGACTCCGCGGACGCCGGGTTCGCCCGCGACATGGCGGTGCACCACCAGCAGGCCGTGGAGATGTCGTACATCGTGCGCGACCGCACCGACGACGAGGAGATACGGCGGCTCGCGTACGACATCGCGCAGACGCAGGCCAACCAGCGCGGCATGCTGCTGGGCTGGCTGGATCTGTGGGGGCTGCCGAAGGTGTCGTCCAAGCCGCCGATGAGCTGGATGGGGATGGGCGGCATGGCCTCCGGCGAGGACGGCGCGCTGATGCCGGGGATGGCGACCGACACCGAGATGGACCGGCTCGGCAGGCTCGACGGCAGGCAGGCCGAGGTCTTCTTCCTCCAGCTCATGACGGACCATCACAAGGGCGGCGTCCACATGGCCGAGGGCTGTGTGGACAGGTGCTCGGTGGAGGTGGAGAAGCGGCTCGCGCGGGGGATGGTCGAGGGGCAGGAGTCGGAGATCCGGCTGATGGCGGACATGCTGAAGGAGCGGGGCGCGCAGGCCCGGGAGTAGTACGGCGCCGGGTGGGCGGCGTGGCGTGGGCTGGTGCGGCGTGGGGTGGCCCACACCACGCCACCCCCCATCGCGTCGGTCTGACGATTACACTGGGCCCGTGCCTCAACTACGTCTCGCCCTGAACCAGATCGACTCGCGCGTCGGCGACCTCGCCGGGAACACCGAGACGATCCTCCGCTGGACCCGGCACTGCGCCGAGCGGGGAGCGCATCTCGTGGCGTTCCCGGAGATGGTGCTGACCGGGTATCCCGTCGAGGACCTGGCCCTGCGCTCCTCCTTCGTCGAGGCCTCCCGCGCCGCCCTGCGCTCGCTGGCGGCGCGGCTCGCCGAGGAGGGCTTCGGGGAGTTGCCCGTGATCGTCGGCTACCTCGACCGCAGCGAGACCGCGCAGCCGAGGTTCGGCCAGCCGGCCGGCGCCCCGCAGAACGCGGGCGCCGTGCTGTACGGCGGCGAGGTGGCGCTCACCTACGCCAAGCACCACCTGCCGAACTACGGCGTCTTCGACGAGTTCCGCTACTTCGTGCCCGGCGACACCATGCCGGTCGTGCGGGTGCACGGCGTCGACGTGGCGCTGGCCATCTGCGAGGACCTCTGGCAGGACGGCGGCCGGGTGCCCGCGGCGCGTTCGGCGCGGGCCGGGCTGCTGCTGTCCATCAACGCCTCGCCGTACGAGCGCGACAAGGACGACACCCGGCTGGAACTGGTCCGCAAGCGCGCCCAGGAGGCCGGTTGCACCACCGCCTACCTCGCCATGATCGGTGGGCAGGACGAGCTGGTGTTCGACGGCGACTCGATCGTGGTCGACCGGGACGGGGACGTCGTGGCGCGGGGCCCGCAGTTCGCGGAGGAGTGCCTGATCCTGGACCTCGACCTGCCGGCCGCCTCCCCCGACGCCCCCACCGGCGTGGTGGACGACGGGCTGCGCATCGAGCGGCTGGTGCTGTCCGAGGAGCCGCTGCCCGCGTACGAACCCCAGCGGACGGGCGGGTACGCCGAGCGCCTCGACGACGACGAGGAGGTGTACTCGGCGCTGGTCACGGGCCTGCGGGCGTATGTGCGCAAGAACGGCTTCCAGTCGGTGCTCATCGGACTGTCCGGCGGTATCGACTCCTCCCTGGTGGCGGCGATCGCGTGTGACGCGGTGGGCGCGGAGCACGTGTACGGCGTGTCCATGCCGTCGAAGTACTCCTCCGAGCACTCCAAGGGCGACGCGGCCGAGCTGGCGCGGCGGACGGGGCTGAACTTCCGTACCGTCGCGATCGAGCCGATGTTCGACGCGTACATGGGGTCGCTGGGGCTCACCGGGCTGGCGGAGGAGAACCTCCAGTCCCGGCTGCGCGGCACGCTCCTGATGGCCGTCTCCAACCAGGAGGGCCACATCGTGCTGGCGCCCGGCAACAAGTCGGAGCTGGCAGTGGGCTACTCGACGCTGTACGGCGACTCGGTGGGCGCGTACGGGCCGATCAAGGACGTGTACAAGACGTCGATCTTCCGGCTGGCCAGGTGGCGCAACCGGGCGGCCGAGGAGCGGGGCGAGACGCCGCCGATCCCGGAGAACTCCATCAGCAAGCCGCCGAGCGCCGAGCTGCGGCCGGGGCAGGTCGACACGGACTCCCTGCCGGACTATCCCGTCCTGGACGCGATCCTGGAGCGGTATGTGGACCGGGACGAGGGGGCCGACGCCATCGTGGCGGCCGGGTTCGACCGGGAGCTGGTGACGAGGACGCTGCGGATGGTGGACACGGCCGAATACAAGCGGCGGCAGTATCCGCCCGGGACGAAGATCTCGCCGAAGGGGTTCGGGAAGGACCGGCGGCTGCCGATCACCAATGGGTGGCGCGAGACGGCGTAGCGCCGGGGTGGGGCGCGGTGCGTGGCCGGGTGCGGGTGCGTGGGGGCCGGTCGCGCAGTTCCCCGCGCCCCTGGGGCGTTGCCCGGCCGGTGTTGCCTGCTACCGCCCCGTGGACGCGTCGCGCCGTCCCGTCGTGGGGCACGGGGTCCTGCCGCGGTCGCACCGTGTGCGGAGGCCGGTCGCGCAGTTCCCCGCGCCCCTTGGGGCGTTTCAGCCCCGTACCGGTTCCGACTCCGTTGGCATGCCGGACGCCACCAGGCGTTCCCTCCTCGTGACAGTGCCCCGGCGGTCCACCCCGTACGCCGCCCCCGCCACCGCGATGCCCAGCACCGCCAGCGCCGCGCCCGCCGTCGCCGGGGACGTCGTGCCGAAGCCCGCGGCGAGGGCGAGGCCGCCGATCCAGGCGCCGCCGGCGTTGGCCAGGTTGAAGGCGGCCTGGTTGGCGGAGGACGCCAGGGACGGCGCCGCCGACGCCTTCTCCATGACCATCAGCTGCAGCGGCGAGCCGGTGACGAAGGCCGCCGTGCCGAGCAGGGCCACGCCCAGCGCGGCGCTCCACTGGGCCGACATGAGCACCGGGAACAGCGCGAGGACCGCCACCAGCGACGCCAGGCCGCCGAAGAGGGTGCCCCGCATCGCGTGGTCGGCCAGCCGGCCGCCCAGCAGGTTGCCGATCGTCGCACCGACGCCGAACAGCGCCAGCAACAGCGTCACGCTGGTCTCGGCGTACCCGGCGGAGTCGGTGAGCATCGGCGTGATGTAGCTGTACGCGGCGAAGAGCGCGCCGAAGCCCGCGACCGTCGTGCCCAGCGCCAGCCACACCGGCAGCGGCCTGAGTGCGGCCAGCTCGCCGCGCAGCCCGCTCGCGGAGGCGTGCGTGTGGTCGTGCGGGAGCAGCACCGCCAGCGACGCGATCGCCGCCACGCCGATCGCGCTGACGCCGAGGAAGGTCGACCGCCAGCCGAGGTGCTGGCCCATGAGGGTGGCGACGGGGACGCCCGCGATGTTGGCGACCGTCAGGCCGAGGAACATCAGCGAGACGGAGCGGGCCTTGCGCTCGGGCGCGACCATGGTGGTCGCGACGACGGCGCCGACGCCGAAGAAGGCGCCGTGCGGCAGACCGCTGAGGAAACGGGCGGCCAGCAGCCAGTGGTGGTCGGGGGCGAACGCCGACAGGGCGTTGCCCACGACGAACAGGACCATCAGGCCGATGAGGACGGTCCGCCGGGACATCCGCGCGGTGACCGCGGCCAGCAGCGGGGCGCCGATGACGACGCCCAGCGCGTACGCGGAGACCAGATGGCCGGCGGTGGGGATCGAGATGTGCAGGTCGTCCGCGACATCGGGCAGGAGCCCCATCATCACGAACTCGGTCGTACCGATGCCGAAGGCGCCCACGGCGAGGGCGAGCAGGGCCAGGGGCATGAAGGGCCTTTCAGAGGGAAGTTCCGTCCATCATATGTTCAAGTACGGAACAAAGTCTCGCGGGCCCGGTATTCCAGCGGGTCAAGACCCGGTTGCGAGGTCCACCCGCGCCGCCACCGGCAGATGATCGCTTCCGGTCTGCGGCAGCGTCCACGAACTCACCGGCTCGACGCCCTTGACCATGATCTGGTCGATCCGGGCCATCGGGAACGACGCCGGCCAGCTGAAGCCGAAGCCGCTGCCCGCCGCTCCCTGCGTGGAGCGCATCTGAGCGGTCACGGCGTTGAGGGCGCGGTCGTTCATGGTGCCGTTGAGGTCGCCGAGCAGGATCACCCGGTCCAGCGCCTCGTCGGCGATGGCCTCGCCGAGCGCGTCGGCGCTGGTGTCGCGCTGCCGGGCGGTGAACCCGGCCTCCAGCTTGACCCGCACGGACGGCAGATGGGCGACGTAGACGGCGAGCTGCCCGCCGGGCGCGGACACCGTGGCCCGCATGGCGCGGGTCCAGCCGAGCTTGATGTCGACGGGCCGGACGTCACTGAGCGGGTACTTGCTCCACACCCCGACCGTGCCCTGCACCGAGTGGTACCGGTACGTCGACGCCAGCGCCGCCTCGTACGTCGGTACGGCCGCCGCCTGCAGCTCCTCCAGCGCCACCACGTCCGCGCCGGACGCGGCGACGTCGCGGGCGGTGCCGGAGGGGTCGGCGTTGTCGGCGTTGACGTTGTGCGTGGCGACGGTGAGGTCACCGCCGGTACCGGCGGCCTTGTCGGTGAGCAGGCCGCCGAAGAGGTTGAGCCAGACGATCGCCGGGAGCAGCACCGCGATCAGCGCGGTGGCGGACCTGCGGACCAGGGCCAGCAGAAGCAGCAGCGGGACCAACAGGCCGAGCCAGGGCAGGAACGTCTCGGTGAGGCTGCCGAGGTTGCCCACGCTGTTGGGGATGTAGGCGTGGGCGCCCAGCACAACGGTGAGCAGCACCGCGAGCACGGCCACGATCAGGCCGCGCCGCCAGATGCGGGGGTCGCCGCGCCAGCCGTCGGTCACACGGGCCGCCACGCGCCGAAGCCGAGATCCGCGGCGCTCGGGTTCCGAGCCGCCACCCGCCGTCTCCGTCACGTACGCCTGCTGCGCCATACCGTCGCCTCGCTACCTGCCGTGCACACCGTCGTCCCCCGCGCCTAAGACCCTAGGGGATGTTCGGCCCCGATCCTGCCGTCACATGACGGCCGTACGGGCACTTAGGACGAACAAGTCGGCGCCCGGAGTTCCGGTTTCGCGGACCGGGAGTGACCTCTGTGACGAAACGCGCACATTCGGGTTACGCGTTGGGTGAACTGACGGGGCGTAGTCCTTCGAGCAGGGTGTCGACGACCTGTTCCGCGAGGCCTTCGGGGAGTTCGGCGTCGGGGTGCAGCAGCGAGCGGGTGAGCAGGGGGCCGACGACGATGTCGTTGACGAGTTCGAGGTCGATGTCCGTGCGGAGTTCGCCGCGTTGCTGTCCACGGCGGAGGACTTCCAGGCCGATGCGGCGGCGGGGGGCGATGACGGCGTCGTGGTAGGCGGCCCAGATGCGGGGGCTGGCCTTCATCTGGGCGTGCACGTTGTGCAGGATCACCGAGGTGCGGCTCGCGAGGCCGCGGCGGCGCAGCGCTTCGAGGAGGACGACGAGGTCGTCGCGCATGGACGTGCCGGGGAGTTCGGGGTCGGGGGGTTCGGCGGAGCGGACGACGTCGACGAAGAGTTCCTCCTTGCCGCGCCAGCGGCGGTAGATGGTGGCCTTGCCGACGCCGGCGGTGCGGGCGATGCGCTCGATGGAGAGTTCGGCGAGGGGGACGCCCTCCTCCAGGAGCTGCATCGTGCCTTCGATGATGGCGCGTTCCACGGCCTCGCTGCGGGGGCGGCCGCGGGCGGGGCCCTCTTGCCGGGGGTGGCTTTCGGCGAGGCTCACTGTCCGGTGTCCCTTCGTTGTCCTGGGACATTGTTCCCGGCGTAGGACGGTTCCGCCTCGGCGGCACGACTGTCCGCGGGCTGCCGGGCCGTCCTGCCCGGCAGGAACAGCGCCACCACCGCCGCCCCGACCAGGGCGACGGCCGCCCCGCACAGTGCCGTGACATGCATGGCGTGCAGGAAGGCGTCGTTGGCGGGGATCACCAGGGCCCTGCCCTCGGGACCGAGCCGCGCCGCGGCGGCGAGGGTGGCCTCGATGGATTCGCCGGCGCTGTGGCGGGCGGCGGCGGGGAGTTGGGTCAGCTTGTCCTGGATCGAGGTGCGGTAGGCGGTGGAGAGGACCGAGCCGAGGACCGCGATGCCGAGGGCGCCGCCGACCTGGCGGAAGGTGTTGCTGAGGGCGGAGGCGGAACCGGCCTTCTCGCGGGGCAGGGCCTGCATGATGACGACGCTGGTCGGGGTCATGATGTGCGCCATGCCGGTGCCCATGAGGAAGAAGACGACCTCCAGGATCCAGATGGGTGTGTCCGCGTCCAGCGTGGCGAACGCCGCCAGCGTCGCCGCGATGACCAGCATGCCGCCCGTGGTCGTCGCCTTGTGGCCGAAGCGGTCGACGACCAGCCGGGCGCGCGGGGCGAAGATCATCTGGGCGACGGCCAGGGGGAGCATCAGCAGACCGGTCTCCAGCGGCGAGTAGCCGCGCACGCTCTGGGTGTAGAAGACGGCGAAGAAGGTCACGCCCATCAGCGCGAAGAACACCAGCGCGATGACGGAGATCGCGGCCGAGAACACCTTGTTCTTGAAGTAGCTGACGTCGATGGACGGATGGTCGCTGCGCTTCTCGAAGATCACGAAGGCGGCCAGGACCGCGAGCCCCGCGCCGATGGTGGCCAGTACGGTCACGTCCGTGAAGTCGGCGAGCTGGCCGCCCTTGATGATGCCGTAGACGAGCAGCACGAGCCCGACGACGGACAGGGCCACGCCGACGGGGTCGGTCCGGCCGGGGTTGGGGTCGCGGGAGTCGGGGACGAGCCAGAGCATCAGGCCGACGGCGAGGACCACGATCGGCACGTTGACCAGGAAGACCGAGCCCCACCAGAAGTGGTCCAGCAGCACCCCACCCGTGATCGGGCCGATCGCGATGGCGAGGCCGACGCCGCCCGCCCAGATGCCGATGGCCTTGGGCTGCTCGTCGCGCTCGAAGACGTTCATGAGGACGGCGAGCGTGGCCGGCATGACGAAGGCCGCGCCGAAGCCCATCACCGCGCGGAAGGCGATGAGCTCGGCCGGAGAGCCGGAGAAGGCGGCGAGCGCGGACCCGGCGCCGAACGCCACGAGCCCGCCGAGCAGCACCTTCTTCCGCCCCAGCCGGTCACCGAGCAGGCCCGCGCTGAACAGCAGGCCCGCGAAGACCAGGGTGTAGGCGTTGATCGCCCACTCCAGCTCGCTCTGGGTGGCGCCCAGGCCGGTCGGCGCGGGGGTGGAGATGGTCTTGACGGCGACGTTCAGGATCGAGTTGTCGAGCACCACGATCAGCAGGCTCAGCATGAGCACGCCGAGTATGGCCCAGCGGCGCCGGTGCACCGCTTCCGGGACCCGGGTGCCGGGGACGGCGGGAGTAGTCATGCCGTCGAGCCTAGGAAATTACGATACGAGACGGTACCGTATCGTAAACTTTTTACCCGGCTCTGCTGCTCTCCTTACGTCCTTGCGTGCCTTGCGTGACGGGGGTCCCCCTAGCCGTCCTTGGCACGAGGTGCCACCATGGGACTGGTCCGGGGACGCCGTCAGGGCGCCTCGAGATGACGTAAGGAGCCGTTGCAATGACGCAGCTTTCGGCTGCCCAGACTGCACCGCAGAAATCCTCCGACGGCAGCAAGGCGCTGTACGGGGGCAAGGGCACCCGCCGTATCACGGTTCGTGACATCACCGCCGCCAAGGAGCGCGGCGAGAAGTGGCCCATGCTCACCGCCTACGACGCGATGACCGCGTCCGTCTTCGACGAGGCCGGTATCCCGGTGATCCTCGTCGGCGACTCGGCGGGCAACTGCCACCTCGGGTACGAGACCACCGTGCCCGTCACCCTCGACGAGATGACCCTGCTCTCCGCCGCGGTCGTACGGGGCACCAGGCGCTCCCTGATCGTCGGCGACCTGCCGTTCGGCTCCTACCAGGAGGGGCCGGTGCAGGCGCTGCGCTCGGCGACCCGGCTGGTGAAGGAGGCCGGGGTGCAGGCCGTGAAGCTGGAGGGCGGCGAGCGGTCCCACGAGCAGATCCGGCTGCTGGTCGAGTCCGGCATCCCGGTCATGGCCCACATCGGGCTCACCCCGCAGTCCGTCAACGCCATGGGCTACCGGGTGCAGGGCCGCGGCGAGGAGGCGGCGGCACAGCTGCTGCGGGACGCCAAGGCCGTGCAGGACGCGGGGGCGTTCGCGGTGGTGCTGGAACTGGTGCCGGCCGAACTCGCGGCCGAGGTGACGCGGACGCTGCACATCCCGACGGTCGGGATCGGGGCGGGCGCGGAGACGGACGCGCAGGTGCTGGTGTGGACCGACATGCTCGGGCTGACCGGGGGGCGGGTGCCGAAGTTCGTCAAGCAGTACGCCAATCTGCGTGAGGTGATGGGGAGCGCGGCGAAGGCGTTCGCCGAGGACGTCGTCGGCGGAACGTTCCCGCTGGAGGAGCACTCCGTCCACTGAGCCATTGCCGCACCACGGGCAGCCCGCCGATCATCCCCCGTCGGCGGGCTGCCGTCTTTTCACCCGCCTGTCTGACTCGGACGGGCGGGTTGGCTCTCCGGGGCTCGGCCCGGTGCCCCTTTCTCTCACCGGGGAAGCAGGCGAGCGGGGCCGGTCGTGTGGTCATGCAGGCGCGTGGTTGAGGGCCAGGTCGCGGTACGGAAGGTCGACGATCGGGCAGTCCGACACACCAAGCTGTGTCTCGGTTTCCGCAACGGTCCTCGCCGCCGCGAGAGAGTCGGCGCTGACCACCTCTGTTTCCACGAAGGCACCGACGCCTGCCACCGTGTCGATGCTCACCGTGACGCCCGCGTGCAACCGGTGCCGGTAGGTGGTGCGGTGCTTCTCGACGCGGACCAGGCGCCGCATTCCGATGTTCTCCAGGAGCTGGTCGGCGTGTTCGGCGCTACCGGGCACGAGGTGGACGTTGGTCTCCGGCTTCGAGATCACACTGTCGATGCTGTGCGTGGCCTCGGTGGACGGCGGCTTGTATGTGATCTCCGCGAAGTCGCCGCGCTGCCGCACCCGGAGGCATTCGACGGTCACCATGTAGTCGACGTCCGGGCGACTGTAGTACGTGTCCACCTCCGACACCGGCGCGTCCGGCATCCAGCCGAGGCCAGCCAGCACCCGCGTCAGCGCCTCGCCGCCGTCGGCGAGTTCCCTCTTGCGTTCTACCTCGATCGGTCGGGTCACGTCATCCTCCTGAGTTGATCGCTGCGTAAACGCGGGCCAGGCTGCCCTTGCTGCACCACTGCTGTAGGCAGTGCATCCCCTCGGACAACGACTCGGAGTCTGTGACGGGGACGTTGGAGAACAGCACCAACTGCTTCGCGTCCCTCAGCGGGTTGGGCAGCGCCCGCCGCAAGTATCGGTTGTAGTACGCCCGATCCCTGCGCATCACGTCGGCCAGGCGGACGGGTATGAGGACGGTGCGCTGCTCCTGCGCGGCCTCGGTGGAGTGGACGGCGACGGCGGCGAGAAGAGCGTCCAGCGTCATGTACGCGTACGTCTCCCGGCCCTCGCGGGTGACCCAGCTCCGCCACACGTCGGCGCACTCACCATCGCCCTGCTCAGCGCGCGCCAGGAACGCGTTCAGCGCGATGTCGGTGCACTCGTCGAAGATGTCCCCGTCGACCGTGTGGTGGTCCATGTACTGCTCGCTGAGGGCGAGCAGCATCGTCTTCTGCGAGGCGGGCAGCCAGTCGCTGTCGGTCAGGACGTAGTGGACCCGCTTGTGGCCGTAGCGGGCGTCGATCCAGTCGCCCGACAGCGGGCCCTCAAGGTACGGGCGGAATCCGAGGACCCCGGAACGCCAGATATGGTCACGTAGCGTGATGTAGTGCCGCTGCACTTCCCGGAAGATCCCGACAGGGGCGGTGGCGACCACACTGGTCCGCTCCGACAGATCCTCCGGCTTCACAATCCGCGAGTCCTGACGTAACACCGCCAGGTCGGCGGCACTGTGATACGGGTGCGTACCTTCATCCAAGTACTGCGGCAGGAACATCCGCAGGAACCGAATCCACGAGCGGGAGGTGTAGGTCTGCTGTGTTCGGTCGTGCAGCGATCCGGCCTTGACCGCGTAGACGTCGCGGTAGGCGAACATTCCACCGGGCTTCAGCACCGTGGGAACCGTGCGGATCATCGAGTGGAGTCCGGCGTAGCCGCCGCCGTATGAGTAGACCTCGTGGAGCAGCGCCGACGCGCTGATGACGTGGACCGGTTCGGTGAGCAGGGCGCTGATGTCCTGGGCGAAGCCGGTAAGCAGGCGGCAGGTGCCGACCCGGTTGAAGGCGTCCATGGCTTGTCCCAGCGACGCCGACATCACACCGGGTACCTCGACCAGGGTGAGGTGGACGTCGCTGAGGGGCGGCTGCGTCATGGACAGGTGGGAGGCCAGGTAGGCGACGGCGGAACCGCCACCGGGTCCGACCTCCACCAAGTGATGGCTGTCGGCGGACATACGCTTGAGGGCCTGGATCGCGAGGAACGCCTTCTCCTCGCCGTGTGCGTTGGCCGCCACGTCGATGTAGGTGGCCGCGGTCTTCAGCGCGGTGGTGAACGTGGAATCAGACACGTGCTCTCTCCTGAGAGACTTGGGGCCCCTCCCACCGCGGCTTGCGGTCCGCGACGGGAGGGGCATCTGTGGGCGCGGCTGACGTGGACCTGACCATCCCCTCCGTCCTCTGAACGCCGATCCCCCACATGAGGCGCCCGGCCACGACCACAAGGGCGGTGAGGTACACCATGACCGTGAGGCGCTCACCGTTCGGCACGATTCGCCCTGCCGCTCTTCCGATACGCCGCGAGGTAGACCTGGCCCCAGCCGCTGTGCCTCGTCGCAGACGGGATCGCGGACTCGGAGCCGTTCGCTGCACTCCCGGCAATTGGAGACGTGGTCGCTGTAGACGCGAAATTCGGCGGCCGCCCGGACCTCGGTGCCGCTCACGCGTCCAGCCCTTCCCCCAGCAAGTGGCGTCCGGCGGCGATCAGCCGGGCGACGGTGAGCGGCGCGCACAGCATGCCGGGCGAGGACATCGGTACCGACCAGTACGGGGCGTGGGTCGGAGGGTTGCACTCGACGGCGCTCACCGGCGGCACTCCGAGGTAGCTGTCGCGGCCGAGGCAGTCGACGTCCACCGTCCGCCAGTCGTCCACCGCCTGGCGCCATGTCGCGGGCATGCCGGCCGGCACCAGCGCGTAGTAGCGGGAGTGATGCGGATCGCGGATGACAGGGCCGCCATCGAGGGCCTGGTCCAGGAAGTCGTCCAGTTCGGAGGCCTCGGTACTCGCCGTCAGTGCGACCACCAGGCGCGCGGGAATCCGCACGGCGGAGAAGAGGGTGCCCAGGGGCAGCAGCGCCGCCCCGTACTCCTGCCACTGCGCGCGTGCCCGACCGGGCTCCGAGAGCGTCGACAGCAGCCAGTGCTCGACCGCCAACCGGCGGTCGGACCTGGGGTGTACGAGCACGCCTGGCTCAGGCTGAACCGGCCGCAGGGCCCTTGGTTCCGGTACGGCGGTCACCGCGCAGCACCCGCCTTGCGGTGCAGGGGGCAGGAGCAGGGCGGGAACTGGGTGTTGCAGGGCTCCAGCGCGGGCTCGTAGTCGTGCGGCACGCTGACCGTGGCGCGAGGCGGGCCCACCACGATGCCGTCGCGGCTGACAGTGAAGACCTCGATGGTCATCTTTGCGCCCTGTGGGCGCCCCGGGGGTGGGGCAGTAACGTTCGTCATGTCGACGCTCCTCAGCAGCGTTGGCCACGCCCCGGGGCCGTCGTGAGCGGTCGCCGGGGTCTGTGTTGCTCATGCATTGAGCGTCGTCCCTTTGCGTGCAACTCCGGGATGACCGGCGGGGGTTACCGAGGCGGTAATACACTCGTTCTCTGGTTCGGTACGGCGCGAGGATGCGCATACGATCCCTGCGGAAGTTGGCCCCCATGCACGCCATCACCACCGGCCCGCTCGCCCCCGAAGTCCTCGAAAGGGACGACCTGAAGCGAGCGCTGGCAGAGCACGACTTCGCCGCGGCTTTCGCCCTGATCAAGAAATGGGGCGGCCTGTCGCAGAACCGGATCGCGTCAGCCTGCCAGCTCACGCCCGGCAAGGTGAGCACGATCATCAGCGGGCAGCAACAGGTCACCAGCTTCGACGTGATCTGCCGCATCGCAGACGGACTGCGCATCCCAGGGCACATGGTCGGACTCGCCGACCGGTCTTGGGAGAGACAACCCGACGCGCCAGACCCGCCAACGGCCCGGGCCACGCGGTCCCCTGACGACGCACACTGGCGTCCCGAGTCGGCCGTACACCTGGCCGCAGAGCTGACCAGGAGCGACCTCGTGATGGACCGCCGCACCGCTACGCGCGCTCTCGCCGGAGCCGCCATCTCCGGTGCCGCTTTGCTCGACACCGTAGAAGGCTGGCTCCAGCCGGCCCCGGCGTCAGTACCTGCGCACCGTCGGGGTCGCATCGGCCAGCGCGAAGTTCAGGAGCTGGAGTCCACCGCACGCGCCTTCCGAGCCTGGGACCACCGCTTCGGCGGGGGCCTGCGCCGTAAGGCCGTTGTCGGGCAGCTCAACGAAGTCGCCGGCCATCTTGAAGAGCACCAGGCTCCTGATGTCGAGCGAGGTCTGTTCCGGGTGATGGCGCACCTCGGGGGCACGGCCGCGACGATGGCCTGGGACTCGGGGATGCAGAGGCAGGCGCAGAGCTACTACATGCTGGCGTTGCGGGCCGCCCACGCAGGCGGCGACGCCGGGTTCGGCGCCAATGTGCTGGCAGGTATGCGCGGCAGATGCTGTACCGGGACCGCCCTCAGGACGCCCTCGAACTCGTACACCTCGCGCAGAAGGGAGCGGGCAAGGCGGCAGGGCCACGGCTACGGGCGATGCTTCACACGCGCGAGGCGTGGGCGTACGCGGCGTTGGGCCGCTCGGCCGCGTTCCGACGGGCCACTGCGGAGGGATCCGAGGCCCTCGCAGAAACCAATGCGGCTGAAGAGCCGTACTGGATCACGTACTTCGACGATGCTGAGCTGGCGGGCGTAACCGGTGGCCGACTGCTGGATATGGCCCGCCAGGACCCGCAGCAACATGCCGAAGACGCCGCCGAACACATCCGTGGCGCTCTCACGACCCGTGGCGCTGAAGCCGGGCGCAGCTATGCGCTGGACCTGATCGGGCTCGCCGAGTGCTACTTCCTGATGGGCGACGTGCCTGAGGCGGTCGACCAGACACACCGTGCCGTCGACGCTGCTGCCCGCACTCAGTCCACCCGTGTACGGGCCCAGCTCAGCCAGCTATACCCGTACACCGTGGGCCGGTCGTCATCGCGTACGGTCGGCGAAGCGCGGAGTCGGATCCGCGAAGTGCTGTCAGCTGAGGGAGCAACGTGACCACTATCGCCGTGACCGGGCACATGGACCTGACCGACGCCAGCATTCCCCTGGTGCGCGATGCGCTGCGAGAGACGCTCAAGCCCTACGTGGACGGCGGCCTGACCGGTGTCTCGTGCATCGCCAAGGGCTCAGACTCGCTGTTCGCGGAAGTCGTGCTGGAACTCGGCGGCCGCCTGGCGGCGGTCATCCCCTCGCAGGACTACCGGCAGAACAAGGTCAAGCCCGACCACGCCGAGACGTTCGACCGACTCATCGAGGCTGCGGACGAAGTGCTGGTGCTTCCCCATGAGACCGCGAATCGCTCGGCGTACGAGGACGCCAACCGCACGCTACTCCAGCGCGCCGACCGTCTCGTCGCCGTCTGGAATGGGGAGCCGCCGAGCGGCAAGGGCGGAGGCACGGCGGACACCGTCCTGGAGGCTCGCGAAGCCGGACTCCCGGTCGATGTCGTGTGGCCGGACGGGGCGGCCCGGGGCTGACCCAGAGCCGTCTCATCGCGCAAGCCGGATGCCGCGATGGCGGCCGGGCTCGCGGACGATGGCGCCCTTCTTTTCGATCTTCACCAGTTGCTCGTGGACGGACGCTCGGCTGCGCAGCCCGACCGCCTAGCCGATCTCTACGACGGTCGGTGCCTCCCCGTGCTCGGTGATCCACTCTCGGATGCACTGGACGATGCGTTCCTGCCGCTCCGTGAGGTGGGGGACTCCGTGTCTGGCCACGTCCTCGATTAGATCGCTCGTTCGATTTTTCACTACAAGTGGACGTGGGCTCGGACCGTGAACGAGGTGCCGCACCGCCGTCCCGTCTGTAGCTGCTGCGTTTCGCTCGGAAAGTGTTGGTGCAGCAGCCGACGGCGGGCCTGGCGCAGATCGACTGGTGGATCGCGGACGAAGAGCGCCGGGAGGCGCAGCGCAGGGTTGCCGACGCCCGGCGCCCGCCCCCTCCCGAGTGGCTCACCGACCGCAGCCTCGGGGGCCGATCACGAACACCCCGGACGATCGCGAGCCGCCGGTGACCGCGTGCAGCCGCGACGCTTGCGGTAGAACGCGATGAGCTCACCGACGCTGAGATGATCTCCAAGACCACGCATTACGTGCTGCCTCCTGCGGGTTGTGGGCCCGCTTCACCGTACAGAGCGGGTCACTGGGCGGATAGTTGGCCGTGTGGCCGTCGGTTGCTGGTGCGAGACTGAGAGAACCGACATGAGAAGACCCGGACAGACTGTCCGGGTGCGTGCAGGGAAAGTGGTAGCTCTTGGTCCCGGTGGGATTCATACTTCCCTGCGTGGATGACAAGCAGTCTCAGCTTGCCCAACTGGCCTCGATGATCGATGAGGCAGCTCAGGAGCCAAGTGCGCTGAATGCCATCGGGGCGCTTCGTGGTCGTACCCCAGTCGGGGATGGGGCTGGCCTCGATGAGACAGACTTTCCGGCACTATCTCAGAAAGCTGTCGAGTGGGCGTTCGGTTACCATGTGAACGTACTCCAGATTGACGGAAAATGGCGAGTTCGAGTTGACCCATTCTTTGAGGGTTCGGACGGGATCTCCTCGCCGCCTCGTGTGTAAAACCTTCCGGAATCTATAGTCGAGGTATGGTCAGGGCTGACAGATCTCGTAAAATCACCTCTTGGGCTTCCCCGGCTCTTTCACCTCTTGTTTGAGAGGAAGGCTGGGAATGTGCGCCAAAACGCCGTCTCGGCCGCGGCGAACTATATAGCTGCATCACGCTGCTACTCAAGCGGGTCGGACAAGGAGCGATTTCTTAATCCGGCATTGAGGGTGGCGAGGGCTGTTGGAGCGGGAGGCGTTGCCTCTGACGCAATCCGTGAGATTGCTGCGTGCATTAGGGGTAGCATTTCCGGAGATGACCCGGCTCCAGGAGTTGCGCTACGGCTATTGGGGCCTTTGGCCGATGACCGTGACAGCTCGGAAGATATTGACGGGCTCATCGAATCTGTCACCGAGGCATTCCCGTCACCGTTCATCCAGGATGAGCTTATTTCTCTGAAGATTAGACGATGCTCAAGCGCGGATGAGAGGGCCACCCTCGAAGGGAGGCGTGAAGAAGATCTTGGTCTTGTGTCGTTCGGTTCTTCCCGAATCTGCCGGTGCTGTAACGCGTTTCCAGGAGGGGGCGCAAGGTCGCGTGGCGACTGCGGGCCGGTGGGGGTTTGTCGCGCCCACCGGCCCGGGCGGGGCCCCGGGACGGGTGGCGAATCTCTTACACCCGGGAAGACAGGGCCGGCGCGTCAGCGCGGACGTCGGGTCGCCAGCCAGAGGCAGATGCTGGGCGGTACGGTACCGGCGAGTCCCGCGATCAGTGCCGCGCCCGCGACCGGCTCGCTGAGCGTGGGCAGCAGGCCGGTGACCCGGCCCGCGGTGGTCGGAACCGTGACCTCGCAGCCCCGCTCGGTCATGGACGTGCCGCCGCCTTCGACAAGCAGCCCATGGCCGTCCTCCCTGCACTGCTTGGACCCGATGGCGTTGGCCCCGAGCCACAGCACCGCGGCCAGTACGGCGAGCAGAAGCGCACCCGCCAGGCCCGCTCTGCGAAGGAGGCGGCTGCGATCGGCGCCCGGGTGTTCGTGTGCGTTCATGCGCGCATCATCCTCGAAGGCCGGACGCCAGCGGTTGGCGGGGCAGTCGTAGGTGCCGTTCGCCTTGTAGGTGGGCGAGCCGCCCCGCACCCAGCCCGCGCAACTCGGCACGCGCCAGCCGCGGGACTTGCCCACCAATGGCTCGGTGCCGGAACCCGGCCGGTCGTAGTTCGGCCCGTGCAGGAGCTGCCCGGCTCCATGCCGAGGTCGTTGCAGTCGTTGCTGATCTTCTGGGCGCCCAGGTCGTACGGGGAGCTGGACTTGGTGCCCTTCTCGGCGGCGATCCAGAAGTTGTACGCCACCCTGCGGTGAGCTTCTTCGGGTAGCCGATGCCGGCGGAGAAGTCGAGCTTCTCGCAGGAGTCGGTGGTGTCGTCCCAGTCCCAGTAGGCCGCGGCGGCGCTCGGGAAGTTCCAGCCGAGCAGGTCAAGCATTGCTTCCAAGTTCGGGCGGTCGGCAGCCAGGCAACAGGCCACCGATCGTGAGCCACCCTCCCGTCGGTTCCGGCGGGCGCCGGGTGACGGCGTTCGAGCTGCGGAAGAACCTGCCGGTGCATTAGGGGTCCGCCGTTGGGGCCCGGGCTGTGTTCCAGCTTGCGGGCCGGTGGGGGTGGTCGCGCCCACGCGGCGGAGCCCATACCGATACAGCCCGCGCCCCAAAAAGCAGGGCATTACTGCTGGCGGCCTGCCAAGTCCCCCAACACCTTGTGCAACGGCTCCGTCGCCCGTCGCCGGTACTCCTGGATCGACCAGCCGTTGCCGTCCGGGTCATTGAAGTACATGAACGTGGCGCCGTCGTCGGGGGCGTACTGGACGGGCTCGGAGATGTCCAGGCCCCGTTCGACCAGTTCCGCCCGGGCCGCCTTGATGTCGGCGACGCAGAGCTGGAGGCCCTGGTAGGAGCCGGGCTCCGGCTTGGTCTCGCCCTGGGCCATGTCCCAGATGCTGTCGCCGAGGGCGATCGAGCAGCCCGAGCCGGGAGGGGTCAGCTGGACGATGCGCATGCCCGGCATGACCTCCTGGTCGATGTCGACATGGAAGCCGACCTTGTCGCGGTAGAAGTCGCGGGCCCGGTCGATGTCGCTCACCGGCAGCGGGATCACTTCGAGCGTGAAGTCCATCAGTGGTCCTCCAGGTTGAAACGCCAACGGGTCTGGCTGAACGGCTCACCCTTACCGAAGCCGAAAACCGTGTCCGGCGCCACCGAAAAGACATACGCGTGTCCGGCGCCGTGGTGGAAGCAGCCGTCCCGTACCTCGAAGCGCCAGACGTCGCCGTACTTCGCCTCCCAGGCCGCCGCCAGCTCGCGCAGCCGGTCGTCGTCGGTCACGCGGACCGCCTCGCCCTCGACCACCAGGTCGTAGCCCTTGTTCCAGATGTTGATGCCGGTGGTCAGGGCCACGTGCGGGTTCCGGGCGAGGTTGCGGGCCTTGCGCTCGTCCGGGCCGGTGCAGAAGTGCAGCGCGCCCGCCGACCAGACGGCGAGCAGCGGCGTCACATGCGGCCGCCCGTCCGGACGTACCGTCGAGATCCAGAACAGCTCGGCCTCGCTCAGCAGCGCCTCGGCCTGCGGCCAGGACGCCGCGGTGGCCGTCTCGTCGCTGTAGCGCGGGTCGAGCAGGGTCTGGGGTCGTGTACCGGTCATGAGTGCCTCCTCGTGCCACAGGTCTGCCCCCTTCCAGTACAGACCCCGTACGGCGGCGGAACTCATCGGCGCCTGTCACAGGCGGGCCGGTTAGGCTCGGCTCGTACCACGTGGAGCCGGACGGGAGGGCGAGGATGACGCCGGGGCGCAGAAGCAGTACCTTCACACGGCTGCTGCGGCACGGCTTCACCGATCCGTCCGCCGCCGAGCGGCTGCTGGAGAGCGCCGGGCTCGGCGCCGTCCGCGACGATCCGGTGCTGCTGGACGCGCTGGGCGCCACCGCCGACCCCGATCTCGCCCTGCACGGCCTGGTCCGGCTGCTGGAGGCACAGCCGGACCCCACCGCACGCCGCGCACTGCTCGACACCCTGACCGGCTCCAAGCCCCTGCGCGACCGCCTCCTCGGTGTGCTCGGCGCCTCCGCCGCCCTCGCCGACCACCTCGCCCGGCACTTCGGCGACTGGCGGGCGCTGGTCACGTACGAGCCGCGTGACCTGCACCCGGGGGTCGCGGAGTTCGAGCGGGGCCTCGCCGAGGCGGCCGACCCGGTCGCGCTGCGCGTCGCCTACCGGCGCTGTCTGCTGTCCATCGCCGCCCGTGACGTGTGCGCCACGATCGACGTCGCCGAGACCGCCGCCGAGCTCGCCGACCTGGCCACCGCCACCCTGCGCCGCGCCCTGGCCCTCGCGTCCGCCGCCGCGCCCGACGACGCCGCGCTGTGCCGGCTCGCGGTGATCGCGATGGGCAAGTGCGGCGGAAACGAGCTGAACTACGTCTCCGACGTGGACGTGATCTTCGTCGGGGAGGCCGTCGAGGGCGCCGACGAGGGCAAGGCGCTGCGGGCCGCCACCCGGCTCGCCTCGCACATGATGCGGATCTGCTCCGAGACCACCGTCGAGGGCTCCATCTGGCCCGTCGACGCCAACCTGCGCCCCGAGGGCAGAAACGGTCCTCTGGTGCGCACCCTCAGCAGCCACCTCGCCTACTACCAGCGCTGGGCGAAGACCTGGGAGTTCCAGGCCCTGCTCAAGGCCCGGCCGGTCGCCGGCGACCTCGAACTCGGCGCGCAGTACGTCGCCGCCGTCGGCCCCCTGGTGTGGCAGGCCGCCGAACGCGAGAACTTCGTCGCCGATGTACAGAAGATGCGGCGCCGGGTGGTCGAGAACATCCCGGTCGCCGAGGTCGAGCGCGAACTGAAGCTCGGCCCGGGCGGCCTGCGGGACGTCGAGTTCGCCGTGCAGCTGCTGCAGTTGGTGCACGGGCGGGCGGACGCCGCGCTGCGCAGCGGTTCCACTCTGGAGGCGCTGCGGGAGCTGGCCGCCGGCGGGTACGTCGGCCGGGTCGACGCCGCGCAGCTGGAGGAGGCGTACCGCTTCCTGCGTTCCATGGAGCACCGCATCCAGCTCTACCGGCTGCGCCGCACCCACCTCGTCCCCGAGGGCGAGGCCGACCAGCGGCGCCTCGGCCGCTCCCTGGGCCTGCGCACCGACCCGGTCGCCGAGCTGAACCGCGAGTGGAAACGGCACGCCGCCGTCGTACGGCGCCTGCACGAGAAGCTCTTCTACCGGCCACTGCTCGACGCCGTCGCCCAACTCGCCCCCGGCGAGGCCCGGTTGAGCCCCGAGGCGGCACGCGAGCGGCTCGTCGCGCTGGGGTACGCCGATCCGGCGGCGGCGCTGCGGCACCTGGAGGCGCTGGCGTCCGGGATCACCCGCAAGGCGGCGATCCAGCGGACCCTGCTGCCGGTGCTGCTCGGCTGGTTCGCGGACTCCGCCGACCCGGACGCCGGACTGCTCAACTTCCGCAAGGTGTCGGACGCGCTGGGCAAGACGCCCTGGTACCTGCGGCTGCTGCGGGACGAGGGCGCGGCGGCGGAGAACCTCGCCCGTGTGCTGTCCGCCGGGCGGCTCGCCCCCGACCTGCTCATGCGCGCCCCGGAGGCCGTGGCGCTGCTCGGGGAGGGGGACGGCGGGGGACTGGAGCCACGGCCGCGGGCCCAGCTGGAGCAGGAGATCCTCGCCGCGGTCGGCCGCGCCGACAACGCCGAGCAGGCGGTCGCCGCGGCCCGTGGCGTACGCCGCCGGGAACTGTTCCGTACGGCCGCCGCGGACATCGTCGGCTCCTACGGCACCGAGGCCCAGCCCGCCGAGGCCGACCAGGGCGCGCTGGTGGACCTGGTCGGCGGGGCCGTGTCCGACCTGACGGCGGCGACGCTGGCGGGGACGCTGCGGGCCGTGGTACGGGACAGCTGGGGGGACACCCTGCCGACGCGGTTCGCCGTGATCGGGATGGGGCGGTTCGGCGGGCACGAGCTGGGCTACGGCTCCGACGCGGACGTGCTGTTCGTGCACGAGCCCCGGGACGGGGCCGACGAGCGGGAGGCGTCCGACGCCGCGAACCGGGTCGTCGCCGAGATGCGCCGGCTGCTGCAACTGCCGAGCGCCGACCCGCCGCTGCTGATCGACGCCGATCTGCGGCCGGAGGGCAAGTCCGGACCGCTGGTGCGCACCCTGAAGTCGTACGAGGCGTACTACCGCCGCTGGTCGCTGGTCTGGGAGTCGCAGGCCCTGCTCCGGGCCGAACCGGTCGCCGGCGACGAGGACCTGGGCCGCCGTTTCGCCGAGCTGATCGATCCGCTGCGCTACCCGGAGCGGGGGCTCGGGGAGGAGGCCGTACGAGAGATCAGGCGGCTGAAGGCCCGGATGGAGTCGGAGCGGCTGCCCCGGGGCGCCGACCCCAAGCTGCACACCAAGATCGGGCCGGGCGGGCTGTCCGACGTGGAGTGGACCGTGCAACTGCTGCAGCTGCGGCACGGGTGGCAGGTGCCGGGGCTGCGCACCACCCGGACCCGTGAGGCCCTCGCGGCGGCCCGGGACGCCGGGCTGATCTCCGCCGAGGACGCCGGGATCCTGGACGAGGCGTGGGTGCTCGCGACGCGCGTCCGCAACGCCGTGATGCTGGTGCGCGGCCGCGCCGGGGACACCTTCCCGTCGCATGCGCGGGAGCTGGCGGCGGTGGGGCGCTACCTGGGGTACGGGCCGGGGCACGTGGGCGACATGCTCGACGCGTACCGGCGCACGGCCCGGCGGGCCCGGGGGGTGGTGGAGTCGCTGTTCTACAAGGGGTAGTGCTGGAGAGGGCTACGCCTGTCTCGGCACCAGCGGCGTCCGCTTCGGGACCAGGCGCGGCAGTGCGTACGGCAGCGTGCCGTACCACACGCGTGCCACTCCGTAACCGAAGGCGAGGCACAGCATGCCGCCGACCGCGTCCAGCCAGAAGTGGTTGGCCGTGGCCACGATGACGACGAGGGTGAGTGTGGGGTAGAGCACGCCCAGCACCCGGACCCAGGGGACGGTCGCCAGCGCGAAGATCGTCAGGCCGGACCACAGGGACCAGCCGATGTGCATGGACGGCATCGCGGCGTACTGGTTGGACATGTTCTTCAGGTCGCCGGAGGCCATCGAACCCCAGGTCTGGTGGACCATGACCGTGTCGATGAAGTGGCCGCCGTTCATCAACCGGGGCGGGGCGAGCGGATACAGATAGTAACCGACGAGTGCCACGCCCGTCGTCGCGAACAGCACCATGCGGGTCGCCGCGTAGCGGCCGGGATGGCCGCGGTAGAGCCACACCAGGACACCCAGGGTGACCAGGAAGTGCAGTGTCGCGTAGTAGTAGTTCATGCCGACGATGAGCCAAGTCACCGAGTTCACGGCATGGTTGACGGACTGCTCGACGGCGATGCCCAGCTGCTGCTCGGCCTTCCAGATCCAGTCGGCGTTGCGCAGCGCCTCGGCCTTCTGCTCCGGAACGGCGTTGCGGATCAGTGAGTACGTCCAGTAACTCACCGCGATCAACAGGATCTCGAACCACAGCCGAGGCCGACGCGGAGTACGCAGCCGATCCAGGAAACCCGCCCCCGTGTCGTCCGCGACGGGGTGCGGAACGGCCTCTTCCCGGCCTTCCAGTGTCGTCACGGTCGTGTCACCCATGAGCACAGAGTCTGCCAGACAAGACGTGCCGCTCCGATCACCCCCGGGTGGTATTCAGCACGCACGTTCTACGGCCGCGGGAGGCGCTCGTCTCGTACCCGTGTACCAAGCTCGTCTCGTACCCGTGTATCGAGTGGAGCGGCGATTCTCCGTCCTAGGGACGATGCCGGTCCCCAGGGGCCGAAGCGGTCGAACCGCGCACCACCAGTTCCGGCATGAACACGAACTCGCTGTGCGGCGCGGGCGTCCCGCCGATCTCCTCCAGCAGCGTGCGCACCGCCGCCTGACCCATCGCCGGGACCGGCTTGCGGATGGTGGTCAGGGGCGGGTCGGTGAAGGCGATCAGCGGGGAGTCGTCGAAGCCCACGACCGAGATGTCCGTCGGGACCTTCAGGCCCAGCTGCCGGGCCGCGCGTATCGCGCCCAGGGCCATCATGTCGCTGGCGCACACCACCGCCGTGCAGTCCCGGCCGATGAGGGCGGTGGCCGCGGCCTGGCCGCCCTCCAGGGTGTACAGGGAGTGCTGGACGAGTTCCGACTCGACGGCCTCCTGGCTCAGGCCCAGCTGGTCCTGCATCGCCCGCACGAAGCCCTCGATCTTGCGCTGCACGGGGACGAACCGTTTCGGGCCGAGGGCCAGGCCGATCCGGGTGTGGCCCAGGGAGACGAGGTGGGTGACCGCCAGGGTCATCGCCGCCCGGTCGTCGGGGGAGATGAAGGGCGCCTGCACCTTCGGGGAGAAGCCGTCGACCAGCACGAACGGCACGCCCTGCGCGCGCAGCTGCTCGTAGCGCTGCATGTCGGCGGTGGTGTCGGCGTGCAGCCCGGAGACGTAGATGATCCCGGCGACCCCGCGGTCCACCAGCATCTCGGTCAGCTCGTCCTCGGTGGAGCCGCCGGGGGTCTGCGTGGCCAGCACCGGGGTGTAGCCCTGCCGGGTCAGCGCCTGGCCGATGACCTGGGCCAGGGCCGGGAATATCGGGTTCTCCAGCTCCGGGGTGATCAGGCCGACGAGGCCCGCGCTGCGCTGCCGCAGCCGTACCGGGCGCTCGTAGCCGAGGACGTCGAGCGCGGCCAGCACGGACTGGCGGGTGGTGGCGGCGACGCCCGGCTTCCCGTTGAGGACGCGGCTGACGGTCGCTTCGCTCACCCCCGCCTGAGCAGCGATGTCGGCAAGCCGTGTGGTCACGGCACTGGACTGTACCGGCCGTATGTCGCCTTGCACACCAATCGGACGCCGGGTGCGGGCGGTTGACCGGCGCGCTGCGGGTTGCTGCGGCATGGCGTCCCTTCGGGAAACGGATGGCAAGAGCTTGCAGAGTCTTGCACAGCACGGTCCGTGCCCGCTCAACCCCGCAGAACAACGGTCTCACAGCGATCGACGGGAGGTCACGTGCGGATAACTTCAGTGATGCCTTGCACTTTTTTTCTGCAAGGTCTTTCGCAACGCTTGCATCGCTGTTACGTTCACCGTCGCCCGGCCGCCGCAACGGCGCAGTCGGCACACAGACAGGGGCGGTAGACGGGACCACCCCCTGCTCACTCGGGCTTTCACCCTCAAGGAGAACTCATGCGGCGTGGCATAGCGGCCACCGCGCTGGTGGCGTCCCTCGCCCTCGCGGCGACGGCCTGCGGCGGAAGTGACAGCGGCGACAGTGCCGACGGGCCGGTCACCATCACCTGGTGGGACACCTCCAACGCCACCAACGAGGCGCCGACGTACCAGGCCCTGGTCAAGGAGTTCGAGGCCGCCAACAAGGGCATCAAGGTCAAGTACGTCAACGTCCCCTTCGACCAGGCGCAGAACAAGTTCGACACGGCCGCCGGTTCCAAGGGCGCCCCGGACGTGCTGCGCTCCGAGGTCGGCTGGACCCCCGCCTTCGCCAAGAAGGGCTACTTCCTGCCGCTGGACGGCACCGAGGCCCTCGCCGACCAGGACAGGTTCAAGCCCAACCTGATCGAGCAGGCCAAGTACGAGGGCAAGACCTACGGCGTCCCCTTCACCACGGACACCCTCGCCCTCGTCTACAACAAGGAACTGTTCCAGAAGGCCGGCGTCGAGGCCCCCAAGACCTGGGACGACCTGAAGAAGGCCGCCGCCACGATCAAGGACAAGACCGGCGTCGACGGCTACTGGGGCTCCACCCAGGCCTACTACGCCCAGACGTTCCTCTACGGCGAGGGCACCGACACCGTCGACGCCGACGCCAAGAAGATCACCGTCAACTCGCCCGAGGCCAAGAAGGCCTACGAGACCTGGCTGAGCCTCTTCGACGGCAAGGGCCTGCACAAGGCCGACACCACCGCGGACGCCTACGCCCACATCCAGGACGCGTTCGTCAACGGCAAGGTCGCCGCGATCATCCAGGGCCCCTGGGAGATCACCAACTTCTACAAGGGCTCCGCGTTCAAGGACAAGGAGAACCTGGGCATCACCACCGTCCCGGCCGGCTCCACCGGCAAGGCGGGCGCCCCGACCGGCGGCCACAACCTCTCCGTGTACGCCGGCTCCGACGAGGCCCACCAGAAGGCCGCGCTGACGTTCGTCAACTTCATGACCTCGGCGAAGGCGCAGGAGACCATCGCACTGAAGAACTCCACGCTGCCCACCCGCGACGACGCCTACACCGCCGAGGTCAAGGCCGACCCGGGCATCGCCGGCTACCAGGGTGTCCTCGCCGCCGCCCAGCCGCGCCCCGCGCTGCCCGAGTACAGCTCGCTGTGGGGCCCGCTCGACGACGAGCTGCTCAAGGTCGCCGGCGGCAAGGAGTCCCTGGACAAGGGGTTGAGCAACGCCGAGACCTCGATCGCCAAGCTGGTGCCGGACTTCAGCAAGTGACCCCGACCGGCCGTTGGATCCGCCTGACTCATGGGGGGACGGATCCAGCGGCCGTCGGCCTGTGCGTCACGCCCCTTGATCCGCAGACCCACACGAAGGTTGTCGAACCATGACAGTCGCCGTTCAGCGCCTGAGGCGCAGCTACCAGAAGTACTGGTACGCCTACGCGATGATCGCCCCCGTGGTCGTCGTGCTCGGCGTCCTGGTGCTGTATCCGCTGGCGTACGGTTTCTACCTGACGCTCACGGACGCCAACAGCCTCAACACGGCCCGCACGATCGGCGTCAACGAGATCGAGGCCACCTACAAGTTCATCGGTTTCGACAACTATGCCGACATCCTGTGGGGTGAGACCGCCTACGACCGTTTCTGGTCGCACTTCATCTGGACCATCGTGTGGACGGCCACCTGCGTCGGCCTGCACTTCTCCATCGGTCTGGGCCTCGCCCTGCTGCTCAACCAGAAGCTGCGCGGCCGCACCTTCTACCGGCTGATCATGGTCCTGCCGTGGGCCGTGCCCACCTTCGTCACCGTCTTCGGCTGGCGCTTCATGCTCGCCGACGGCGGCGTCATCAACTCCGCCCTGCACATGCTGCAGCTGCCGGGCCCGCAGTGGCTGGAGGACACCTTCTGGCAGCGGTTCGCCGCGATCATGGTCAACACCTGGTGCGGTGTGCCGTTCATGATGGTCTCGCTGCTCGGGGGCCTGCAGTCGATCGACCGCACGCTGTACGAGGCCGCCGAGATGGACGGCGCGAACGCCTGGCAGCGCTTCCGCTACGTCACCCTGCCGGGCCTGAGGTCGGTCAGCTCCACCGTCGTCCTGCTCGGCGTGATCTGGACCTTCAACCAGTTCGCGGTGATCTTCCTGCTGTTCGGCACCACCGCCCCGGACGCCCAGATCCTCGTCACCTGGGCGTACTACCTCGGCTTCGGACAGCAGCCGCGCGACTTCGCCCAGTCCGCCGCCTACGGCATCCTGCTGCTGGCCATCCTGATCGTCTTCACCTCCGTCTACCGCCGCTGGCTGAACCGCAATGAGCAGCAGCTCGCGATCTGAGGCAGGAGTCCCCATGAGCATCACGACCGTTGAGAAGTCCGCCACCGCGGACCGGGCCCCCGCCTCCGTCCCGCCGCGCAGGACGCGCCGGCGCGGTGAGCGCGGCCTCGTCGGGACCCTCGCCTCGCACGGCATCCTGACCGTCGCCAGCCTCATCGCGCTGTTCCCGATCGCCTGGCTGGTCTTCCTGTCCCTCGGCCCGGACAAGGACGACTATCTGCACCCCGGGCGCATCTGGGGGAAGATGACGTTCGACAACTACGCGTTCGTCCTGACGGAGACGAACTTCTTCGACTGGCTGAAGAGTTCGCTGGTCGTCTCGCTGGGCACCACGGTCATCGGCGTGCTCATCGCCGCCACCACCGGCTACGCGGTGTCCCGGATGCGCTTCCCCGGCTACCGGAAGTTCATGTGGGTGCTGCTGGTCACCCAGATGTTCCCGATCGCCGTGCTGATCGTGCCGATGTACCAGATCCTGTCGGAACTCCAGCTCATCGACACCTACCTCGGCCTGATCCTCGTCTACTGCTCGACGGCCGTGCCGTACTGCGCCTGGCTGCTCAAGGGCTACTTCGACACCATCCCCTTCGAGATCGACGAGGCGGGACGCGTCGACGGGCTCTCCCCGTTCGGCACCTTCCTGCGGCTGATCCTGCCGCTCGCCCGGCCGGGCCTGGCGGTAGCGGCGTTCTACAGCTTCATCACCGCCTTCGGCGAGGTCGCCTTCGCCACCACGTTCCTGCTGGACGACGAGAAGTACACGTTCGCGGTCGGCCTGCAGAGCTTCGTCAGCGAGCACGACGCCCAGCGCAACCTGATGGCCGCCACCGCCGTACTGATCGCGATACCGGTCTCCGCGTTCTTCTACCTCGTGCAGAAGAACCTGGTGACCGGCCTCACCGCCGGTGGCACAAAGGGCTGACCGGCCCGTACGAGAATCCCGCGCGCCGTGCCGCGCGGGTGGCGGCCGCGGTGCCCTCCCCCAGAGGGAGGACCCCCAGACCCCGCTGTACCGCGGCCGCCTCGTCTCTCCCCCCAGCACAGCCGCCCCACTCACGCCCGATGACTCCCTGACGCATCAAGGACGCCATGAGCCAGTACTCCACCGACCCGGCCCCGACCTCCGCCGTCGCCACCGTCGCCCGCCGCCGCGACTGGTGGCGCGACGCGGTGATCTACCAGGTCTATCCGCGCAGCTTCGCCGACAGCAACGGCGACGGCATGGGCGACCTGGAGGGCGTACGATCCCGACTCCCGTACCTGCGCGACCTCGGCGTGGACGCCGTGTGGCTCAGCCCCTTCTACGCCTCCCCGCAGGCCGACGCCGGGTACGACGTCGCCGACTACCGGGCCGTCGACCCCATGTTCGGCTCCCTGCTGGACGCGGACGCGCTGATCCGCGACGCCCATGAGCACGGCCTGCGCATCATCGTCGACCTGGTCCCGAACCACTCCTCCGACCAGCACGAATGGTTCAAGCGGGCGCTCCGCGAAGGCCCCGGCTCCCCGCTCCGGGAGCGCTACCACTTCCGCCCCGGCAAGGGGAAGAACGGCGAACTCCCGCCCAACGACTGGGAGTCCATCTTCGGCGGCCCGGCGTGGACGAGGGTCACCGAACCGGACGGCACCCCCGGCGAGTGGTATCTCCATCTCTTCGCACCCGAGCAGCCCGACTTCAACTGGGAACACCCTGCGGTCGGCGACGAGTTCCGCTCCATCCTGCGCTTCTGGCTGGACATGGGCGTGGACGGCTTCCGCATCGACGTCGCGCACGGCCTGGTGAAGGCCGAGGGCCTGCCCGACCTGGGCTCCCACGAGCAGCTGAAGCTGCTGGGCAACGATGTCATGCCGTTCTTCGACCAGGACGGCGTGCACGCCATCTACCGGCAGTGGCGCACCATCCTCGACGAGTACGCGGGGGAGCGCATCTTCGTCGCCGAGGCGTGGACCCCCACCGTCGAGCGGACCGCGAACTACGTCCGCCCGGACGAGCTGCACCAGGCCTTCAACTTCCAGTACCTCGGCACGGACTGGGACGCCAAGGAGCTCCGTAGGGTCATCGACCGGACCCTGGAGGCGATGCGTCCGGTCGGTGCCCCCGCCACCTGGGTGCTGTCCAACCACGACGTCACCCGGCACGCCACCCGCTTCGCCAACCCGCCCGGCCTCGGCACGCAGATCCGCGAGGCCGGTGACCGCGAGCTGGGGCTCCGGCGGGCGCGGGCGGCCACGCTGCTGATGCTGGCGCTGCCCGGATCGGCGTACATCTACCAGGGCGAGGAGCTGGGCCTGCCGGACGTCGTCGACCTGCCGGACGAGGTGCGCCAGGACCCGGCGTACTTCCGCGGCGCGGGGCAGGACGGGTTCCGCGACGGCTGCCGGGTGCCGATTCCGTGGACGCGCACGGGGTCGTCGTACGGCTTCGGCAGCGGGGGCAGCTGGCTGCCGCAGCCGGAGGGGTGGGGCGAGCTGAGCGTTCAGGCGCAGGAGGGGGTGGCCGGTTCGACGCTGGAGCTGTACCGGGCCGCGCTCGCCGCGCGCCGTGCGCAGCCCGACCTCGGCGCGGGGGAGACGGTCGAGTGGCTGAAAACGCCCGAGGGGGTGCTCGCCTTCCGGCGTGGCGAGTTCGTGTGCGTCGCGAACACCGGCGGGGAGTCGGTGACGACTCCGGTGTACGGGCGTCTGCTGCTCGCCAGTGGTGAGGTGAGCGAGGCGGACGGCGAGGTGAAGGTTCCGGCCGACACCACGGTGTGGTGGTCGACGGCGTCCTGAAAGCCGTCTCGCAACATTTTTCATTGAAGTTCGTACGGCCCGCTGCCCTTTCGGGCGGCGGGCCTTTAACATCTCCGTCACCGCAAGTTGGCTGAAAGTTTTCAGCAAGAGCCTTCAACGGTGAAGGAAACCCCACATGGCACGCAGAACCCTCCCCTGGGCGGCCGTACTCGCAGTCGGCGCCCTTGTCATGACCCCGTCCGCTGCGGACGCCTCCCCACCCGGCACCAAGGACGTCACCGCCGTTCTCTTCGAGTGGAACTTCGCCTCGGTCGCCCGCGAGTGCACGAACATCCTCGGCCCCGCGGGCTACGGCTACGTGCAGGTCTCCCCGCCTGCCGAGCACATACAGGGCGCGCAGTGGTGGACGTCGTACCAGCCGGTGAGCTACAAGATCGCCGGGCGTCTCGGCGACCGCGCGGCGTTCCACAACATGGTGGACACCTGCCACGCGGCGGGCGTGAAGGTGGTCGTGGACACGGTCATCAACCACATGTCGGCAGGCAACGGCACCGGCACGGGCGGCTCGTCGTACACGAAGTACGACTACCCCGGCCTGTACTCCTCCTTCGACTTCGACGACTGCACGGCCCAGATCACCAACTACCAGGACCGCTGGAACGTCCAGCACTGCGAACTGGTGGGCCTGGCCGACCTGGACACGGGCGAGGACTACGTCCGCGGGGCCATCGCCCGCTACATGAACGACCTGCTCTCCCTCGGCGTCGACGGTTTCCGCATCGACGCGGCCAAGCACATGCCGTCGGACGACCTGGCCAACATCAAGTCGCGGCTGAGCGATCCGTCCGTCTACTGGAAGCAGGAGGTCATCTACGGCAGCGGAGAGGCGGTCCAGCCGACGGAGTACACGGGCAATGGGGATGTCCAGGAGTTCCGGTACGCCTACGACCTCAAGCGGGTCTTCACCAACGAGAACCTCGCCTATCTGAAGAACTACGGCGAGGGCTGGGGCTACATGAGCAGCGGCGTGGCGGGCGTCTTCGTCGACAACCACGACACCGAGCGCAACGGCTCCACGCTGAGCTACAAGGACGGGGCCAACTACACGCTGGCCAACGTCTTCATGCTGGCCTGGCCCTACGGCGCCCCTGACATCAACTCCGGTTACGAGTTCACCGACCACGACGCCGGACCGCCGAACGGCGGCCATGTCAACGCCTGTTGGCAGGACGGCTGGAAGTGCCAGCACGCCTGGCCGGAGATCCAGCGCATGGTCGCCTTCCGCAATGCCACGCGGGGCGAGTCGGTGACGAACTGGTGGGACAACGGCGGCGACGCGATCGCCTTCGGGCGGGGCAGCAAGGGTTTCGTGGCGATCAACCACGAGTCCGGGTCGCTGACCCGCACGTACCAGACGTCGCTGCCTGCGGGGACGTACTGCGACGTCCAGAACAACACGACGGTGACGGTGAACGGCTCCGGCCAGTTCACGGCGACGCTGGGCAGTAACACGGCGCTGGCGATCTACGCGGGCAAGTCGAGCTGCTGACCGGGCAAGGGGCGGTTGGCGCCGGCCGGCCGCCCCCTTGACACCTGTGGGAGGTCAGGGGCAGGCGTTCGGGTTCCGGGCGAGGGCGAGACCGGAGGGCGAAGGTGGCGCGCAGCAACGCGAACGCCGCCAACGCCATGCCCGGCCGCCATGTATGCCGCACACGAAGGCGGACGGTGTCCAGGGTTCGTAGAAGGAGGGACCCGTGAACATGCCCGGAAACGTAGCCGTTCGGTGCCGGGAGGGGTTCCGGTCCGGCTGGGCCCCGCCCAACCGGCCTTCCGGCGGTGCTGAAACTTCTTGCTAAGTGTTTCAACACTCTTGCTGTAAACCTTTCGTCAGCGATACGGTCGCGCCGGGCGCCCGGCGACGAAGCCGTGCCGCGGCGCAGGGGTCGGACTGAAAAGACTCAAAAGAGCCGCAATCGCAAGGAGTTCACGCTCGTGATACCGAGATGGCCGGCGCCCCGCACGCGCCGTACCGCCCATGTCAGACGGGTCGCGGCCGTCACCGTGGCCGCGCTCGCCGCAGCGCTCGTCCAACCCCTCGCCGCCCGGGCGGCCACCCCGCCCCCGCCCCCGCCCCCGCCCGACGCGAAGCTCGCCGCCGAGCCCGCCCGGCACGACCTCACCCGCGAGCAGTTCTACTTCGTGCTGCCGGACCGCTTCGCCAACGGGGACAGGCGCAACGACCGCGGCGGACTCACCGGTTCACGTCTCACCACCGGCTACGACCCCACCGACAAGGGCTTCTACCAGGGCGGCGACCTCAAGGGCCTGACCCGCGAGCTCGACTACATCAAGGGCCTCGGCACCACCGCCATCTGGCTCGCCCCGATCTTCAAGAACCAGCCGGTGCAGGGGGAGGGCGCCCACGCCTCCGCCGGGTACCACGGATACTGGATCACCGACTTCACCCAGGTCGACCCGCACTTCGGCACCAACAAGGACCTCGAAACCCTCATCGACAAGGCGCACGCCAAGGGCATGAAGGTCTTCTTCGACGTCATCACCAACCACACCGCCGACGTCGTCGACTACGAGGAGAAGTCCTACGACTATCTCTCCAAGGGCGCCTTCCCGTACCTGACCAAGGACGGCGAGCCGTTCGACGACGCCGACTACGCGGACGGCACGCGGAAGTTCCCCAAGACCGACGCCGGTTCCTTCCCGCGCACCCCCGTCGTCCCCGGCGCCAAGCGGAAGCTCAAGGTGCCCTCCTGGCTCAACGACCCGACGATGTACCACAACCGCGGCGACTCCACCTGGGCCGGTGAGTCGGCGACGTACGGCGACTTCGTCGGTCTCGACGATCTGTGGACCGAGCGTCCCGAGGTCGTCGAGGGCATGGAGAAGATCTACAAGAGGTGGGTCAGGGACTTCGACATCGACGGCTTCCGGATCGACACCGTCAAGCACGTCAACATGGAGTTCTGGACCCAGTGGGCCACCGCCCTGGACGCGTACGCGGCCAGGAAGGGCCGGGACGACTTCTTCATGTTCGGCGAGGTCTACTCCGCCGACACCAACGTCACCGCCCCGTACGTCACCCAGGGCCGCCTCGACTCCACGCTCGACTTCCCCTTCCAGGACGCGGCCCGCGCGTACGCCTCCCAGGGCGGCAGCGCCAAGAAGCTGGCAGCGGTCTTCGCCGACGACTACAAGTACACGACCGGCACGGCGAACGCGTACGAGCAGGTCACCTTCCTCGGCAACCACGACATGGGCCGCATCGGGACCTTCCTCAAGCAGGACAACCCGGACGCGACCGACGCCGAGCTGCTCAGGCGGGCCCGGCTCGCCAACGAGCTGATGTTCCTCAGCCGCGGCAACCCGGTGATCTACTACGGCGACGAGCAGGGCTTCACCGGCGCTGGCGGCGACAAGGACGCCCGTCAGACGATGTTCGCCTCCGCCACCGCCGACTACCTCGACGACGACCAGCTCGGCACGGACCGTACGCACGCCAGCGACGCCTACGACACCGGCGCACCGCTCTACCGGCAGATCAGCGCTCTCGCCAAGCTGCGCAAGGCCCACCCCGCCCTCGCCGACGGGGTCCAGACCGAGCGGTACGCCGCCGACGGCCCCGGCGTCCACGCCGTCACCCGCACGGATGCGCAGACCGGCACCGAATACGTCGTCGCCTTCAACAACGCCGCCGAGGCGAAGACGGCGACCTTCCCGACCGGCTCGGCGCACATGGGCTTCGACGGGATCCACGGAACCGACGACCACCTGACGTCCGACGCCGACCGCATGGTGACCGTCACCGTCCCGGCCCGATCCGCCGTCGTCTACAGGGCGAGCGGCAAGCTCCCCGCCCCCGCCACCAAGCCGACGCTCACCCTGAAGGCCCCGGACCCCGGCGCCACCGGCACCGTCGAGCTGACGGCCGACGTCGGCGGCGGGCAGCTCAACCGCGTCGTCTTCGCCGCGCAGACCGGCAACGGCAAGTGGCGCACCCTCGGCTCCGCCGACCACGCCCCGTACAAGGTCACGCACACCATCGGCAAGGACGTCGAGCCCGGCACCGCCCTGCGCTACAAGGCCGTGGTGATCGACTCCAAGGGCCGTACGGCGAGTGCCACGGCCGTGTCCACCACCGGCGCCCCGCCCGCCGAGGAGATCCCCACCGCCTCCTCCCGCGACTACGCGATCGTCCACTACCACCGCCCCGACGGGAACTACGCCGACTGGGGCCTGTACGCCTGGGGCGATCTCGCCGACGGGGAGTCGACCACCTGGCCGGACAGTCACCCCTTCATCGGCCGTGACGCCTACGGCGCCTTCGCCTACGTCAAGCTCAGGCCCGGCGCCTCGACCGTCGGTTTCCTGGTCATCGACAAGGACGGCAACAAGGACGTCTCCGTCGACCGCACGATCGATGTGACGCAGACCGGCGAGGTCTGGATCGAGCAGGGCAAGGACACCGTCCGCACGGAACGCCCGGAGTACCCGGCGCAGGACACGTCCAAGGCCGTACTGCACTACCACCGCGCCGACGGCGACTACGACGGCTGGGGCATCCACGTCTGGACCGGCGCGGCGCAGCCCACCGACTGGTCGAAGCCCCTGATGCCGGTGAAGACTGATTCCTATGGCGCGGTCTTCGAGGTGCCGCTCACCGAGGGTGCCACCAGCCTCAGCTACATCATCCACAAGGGCGACGAGAAGGACCTGCCCGCCGACCAGTCGCTCGACCTCAAGGCGGGCGGTCACGAGGTGTGGCTCTTGAGCGGTCAGGAGAAGTACCTGCTGCCGCAGCCCGCGGGCAGCGCCGCCGCGCTCGATCCGACGACCTCCAAGGCGATCTGGATCGACCGGAACACGGTGGCCTGGAACGGCTCCGACGCGGCCGCCTCAACCCAGCTGCTGTACTCGCCCCACGGCTCGATCAAGGCCGAGAACGGCACGCTCACCGGCGACGGCGCCAAGTGGCTCCGCCTTGCGAAGACCGCCCTCACCGACGCCCAGAAGGCCAGGTTCCCGCACCTGAAGGACTACACCGCCTGGTCCGTCGACCCGCGCGACCGCGACCGGGTCCGCGAGGCCCTGCGCGGCCAGGTCGTCGCCGCCCAGCGCGCGGCGAACGGCGCCGTGCTCGCCGCGACCGGCGTCCAGATCGCCGGCGTACTCGACGATCTGTACGACGCGACGAAGGCCGACCTCGGCCCGACGTTCCACAAGGGCCGCCCCACCCTGTCCGTCTGGGCACCGACGGCCCAGTCCGTCTCCCTTGAGCTGGACGGCTCGCTGAAGCCGATGCGGCGGAACGCCACCACCGGCGTGTGGTCCGTCACCGGCCCCGCGTCCTGGAAGAACAAGCCGTACCGCTACGTCGTGAAGGTCTGGGCCCCCAGCGTCCGCGAGGTCGTCACCAACAGGGTCACCGATCCGTACTCCCTCGCCCTCACCGCCGACTCCGAGCGCAGCCTCGTCGTCGACCTCGCCGACACGTCGCTGAAGCCCAGCGGCTGGACGTCACTGCGCAAGCCCAGGGCCGTGCCGCTGAAGGACGCCCAGATCCAGGAGCTGCACATCCGGGACTTCTCCGTCGAGGACCGGACGGCCAAGCACCCCGGCACCTACCTCGCCTTCACCGACAGGGCCAGTGACGGCAGCAAGCACCTGCGCAAGCTCGCCGACTCCGGCACCTCCCACGTCCACCTCCTCCCGGCCTTCGACATCGCCACCATCCCCGAGAAGACGTCCGACCAGGCGACCGTCGACTGCGACCTCGCCGCCTTCCCGGCGGACTCCGAGCGGCAGCAGGAATGTGTGTCCGCGATCGCCGCCAAGGACGCCTACAACTGGGGCTACGACCCGTTCCACTACACGGTCCCGGAGGGCTCCTACGCCACCGACCCGGACGGTACGGCCCGTACGGTCGAGTTCCGCAGGATGGTCAAGGCGCTGAACGAGGACGGCCTGCGGGTCGTCATGGACGTCGTCTACAACCACACGGCGGCCAGTGGCCAGGCGCGCACCTCCGTGCTCGACCGGATCGTGCCCGGCTACTACCAGCGGCTCCTCGCGGACGGCACGGTCGCGAACAGCACCTGCTGCGCCAACACCGCCCCCGAGAACGCCATGATGGGCAAGCTCGTCGTCGACTCGGTGGTCACCTGGGCCAAGCAGTACAAGGTGGACGGTTTCCGCTTCGACCTCATGGGCCACCACCCGAAGGCCAACATCCTCGCCGTCCGTGAGGCGCTCGACGCGCTGACCCTGGAGAAGGACGGCGTCGACGGCAAGAAGATCATCCTGTACGGCGAGGGCTGGAACTTCGGCGAGATCGCCGACGACGCCCGCTTCGAGCAGGCCACGCAGAAGAACATGGCCGGTACCGGGATCGCGACCTTCTCCGACCGCGCCCGTGACGCCGTCCGCGGCGGCGGCCCCTTCGACGAGGACCCCGGCGTCCAGGGCTTCGCGTCCGGCCTCTACACCGAACCCAACTCCTCGGCGAGCAACGGCAGTCCGGCCGAGCAGCGGGCCCGCCTGCTGCACTACCAGGACCTCATCAAGGTCGGCCTCTCCGGAAACCTCGCCGGATACCGCTTCACCGACACCACCGGCAAGCAGGTCAAGGGCTCCGAGGTCGACTACAACGGGCAGCCCGCCGGATACGCGGCGGCCCCCGGCGACGCCCTCGCCTACGCCGACGCCCACGACAACGAAACCCTGTTCGACGCGCTCGCCTTCAAGCTGCCCGCATCGACGAGCGCAGCCGGCCGCGCCCGGATGCAGGTCCTCGCCATGGCCACGGCCACCCTCTCCCAGGGCCCGGCTCTCTCCCAGGCCGGCACCGACCTGCTGCGCTCGAAGTCCCTGGACCGCAACTCCTACGACAGCGGCGACTGGTTCAACGCCGTCCACTGGAACTGCGCCGACGGCAACGGCTTCGGACGCGGACTGCCGATGGCCGCCGACAACCGGTCCAAGTGGCCGTACGCCAAGCCGCTGCTGAGCTCGGTCGGCGTCGGGTGCGCCCAGATCGAGGGTGCCTCCGCCGCGTACCGGGACCTGCTGAAGATCCGTACGACGGAGAACGCCTTCTCCCTCGACACGGCCGAGCAGGTCCAGCGGCGGCTCTCCTTCCCGCTGTCCGGCAGGGACGAGACGCCCGGCGTGATCACCATGCGGCTCGGTGACCTGGTCGTGGTGTTCAACGCCACGCCGGAGCGCCAGGAGCAGCGCGTCGAGGCACTGGCCGGGGCCGACTACCGCCTGCATCCGGTCCAGGCGACGGGCGCGGACCCGGTCGTGAAGGGCTCGGCCTACGCGGCGGAGTCGGGCACGTTCACCGTCCCGGCCCGCACGGTGGCCGTGTTCCTCAGGGCAGCGCCCTGAAGGGGCGCGGGGAACTGCGCGACAAGCCACGACGCACCCGCACCCAAAAGACGGCCAATCCCCGCACCACCCGCGGAGCGTAGGGTGCTCCTGTCCGCCGTAGAACAGGAGCACCCATGCCGCAGATCACCGTCGACTACTCCGAGCAGCTCGCCGAGGGCTTCGACCGGCCGGGGTTCGCCAGGGCGCTGCACGCGGCCGTGGTCGACATCGCGGCCGCGAAGCCCCCGGCGTGCAAGACGCAGTTCCGCCGGACCGAGGACACCACGGTCGGCCCCGACACCGAGGGGCACGCCGTGGTGCATGTGCACATCGGCCTCCTGGCCGGGCGTGCCGACGAGACCAAGGCCCGGCTCACCGAGGCCGTGCTGGAGCTGCTGCGGCAGTATGTGAAGCCCACCGGGGGGCTCGACCTGCACGCGTCGGCCGAGGTGCGCGAGCTCGACCCGTCGTACCGGAAGTTCGAGGCCTGAGAAACGTTTCCTCAGGACGCGAGGGAGATCAGCCGGGCCACCAGATCGCTGAACGGCCCGTCGGACGGCTCGTCCTTGAGGGCCTGGCGCATCAGCGTCGCCATCTCCTCGTCGTAGGCCGCGCTGACGGCCGCCAGCGCCGCGAAGTCGTGCACGAGCTGGGTCTCCAGCTCGGCGCGCGGGATGCGTCGGCCGTCCAGCCAGATCAACGCCGTCGACTCGGCGAGCGAGATCCATGACCGCACGACCAGTTCCAGTCGCGCGGGCGGCTCCTCGACGCCGAGATGCGAAAGGATCTGGTCATACGCGGCCTGCCGTACGGCATCGATGAGCGCGTTCGTCGTTGACGAGCCGACCGCCGGGCCGCCGCGCATCAGCGCCGAGAAACCGGGGCCGTGCTCGTCGACGAAGTCGAAGAAGCGGCGCATCACCCGCAGCAACCGGGCGCCGAGGGGGCCCTCGTGCGGTTCGGCGAACCGGCCCGCCAGATCAGCCGCCGCCCGCTGCAACGCGGCCTCGTACAGGCTGAGTTTGCCGGGGAAGTAGTGGTAGACCAGCGGACGTGAGATGCCCGCGGCGGACGCTATCTCGTCGATGGAGACCTCGTCCGGAGAGCGGCGGCTGAACAGTTCGAGGGCGACGCCGATCAACTGCTGCCGCCGCTCCTCGACACCCATTCTGCGGCGAACCCCGGTAGACATACGAACACCTTACCGATCGGATCCAGCCTTGAACGGACAGGATCGACCGAGGGTGTTCACCGGAACCGATCACATATCCAGCACGAGCCGTTCACCGCGCGCCCGCGAGACACAGATCAGCATCGAGTCGGCCCGCTCCCCGTCGGTCAGCAACTCGTCCCGGTGGTCGACCTCGCCCTCCAGCACCCGCTGCTGACAGGTCCCGCAGAAGCCCTGCTCGCAGGAGTACGCGGTGTTCGGCAACGCGGCCCGCACGGCGGCGAGCACGGTGCTGTCGGCGGGCACGGTCAACGTCCGCCCGCTGCGCCGGAGTTCGACCTCGAAGGAACCGCTTCCGTGCAACGACGTCCGGGGCGCGAACCGCTCCAGGCGCACCTCGGGAAACCGTTCCTCGACCGCGGCCGTCAACCCCTCCGGCCCACAGCAGTACACGACGGCGTCCCCCGGGACATCCGCCAACAGCGCGTCCAGGTCCGGCAGTCCGGCCTCGTCCTCGGCCACCACGGTCACCTGACCGCCGCCGAGCTTCTCGACCTCGTCCAGGTACGGCATCGACGCCCGCGTCCGGCCCCCGTACACCAGCCGCCACTCCACGCCCGCCGGCAGTGCCCGCAGCATCGGCAGGATCGGCGTGATCCCGATGCCCCCGGCGACAAAGACGTACGAGTCCGCCGCGACGAGCGGGAAACGGTTACGAGGCCCCCGCACCTCGATCTCCATCCCCTCCCGCACCTGCTCGTGCACCTCCCGCGAACCGCCCCGCCCGTCCGGCACCAGCCGGGTGGCGATCGTGTACGACGAGGTGTCCTCCGGGTCCCCGCACAGCGAGTACTGCCGCACCAGCCCCGACGGCAGCACCAGGTCCAGATGCGCCCCGGGCTCCCAGCGCGGCAGGTCGTGCCCTTCGAGGCGGAGTTGTACGACCCCCTCGGCGACCGTCTCCCGTGAGGTGACCAGGAGCCGGAGCGCCCGCGGTCTCGGCCGCCCGGAGACCGGCTCCGCCAGGGCGGGCATCGGCCACAGCGGCGAGGCCTGGATCCGGCGCCGCATCGCCCGCCGGGCCAGCAGCGCGGTCCCCGCGACGACCGCCGCAGTACGCAGCTTCGGCATCACACGCCCCCCTTCTCGGCGGCCACGGCCGCGGGCGAGGACGCGAGATAGGCGACCGCCTGCTCGGTGGAACCCTCCTGCGACGGGTGATACGTGCGGCTCAGATAACGCGGGATCGACCTCACCATGTCACCGGTGGTCGGCAGCAGGCCCCGCCTGCCGCGCACGTGGAAGTCCTTGAAGGTGGCCTGTCCGCCGAGCAGCGTGGGGTCGTTCGCCATGAAGAAACGCGCCCCGCGCTGCCACAGGAACACCAGCGCCGAGAAGGCGGTCGCCCAGGTGCGGACGCGGCGCCCGTAGCCGCCGTCGACGTGCATGAACAGGTCGAAGGCGACGGAGCGGTGCTCGACCTCCTCGGCGCCGTGCCAGCGCAGTAGGTCCAGCATGGTCGGATCGGCCCCGCGCCGGTCCAGTTCCTCGGCGTTCAGCACCCAGTCGCCGAGGAAGGCGGTGTAGTGCTCGATCGCCGCGATGAGCGCGACCCGCTCCATCAGCCACCACCGGCGCGCCCGGCCCGGCGGCAGAGTGCGGTCGCCGAGCAGCTTTTCGAAGAGCCAGTCGACCTGCGCGGTGTACGGCGTCGGGTCGAGCCCCTGCTCCTTCAGATGCGGCAGTACCTCGTCGTGGGCCTGCGAGTGCATCGCCTCCTGCCCGATGAACCCGATGACGTCCTCGCGCAGCCGGTCGTCCCGTATGTACGGCAGCACCTGCTTGTACACATGCACGAACCACCGCTCACCGGCGGGCAGCAGCAGATGCAGCACATTGATGGTGTGGCTGGTGAACGGATCACCCGGCACCCAGTGCAGCGGTGTGTCCTCCCAGGAGAAGGACACCTTCCGCGGCTTGAGCGGTATGCGCTCGGACTCTACGGGGCGGGGCGCCCGGGCCTGCTTATGAGACATGGCGTCAATGTACTGACGGGTAAGTCGCGGCGGAACCCCTGCGCGGCGACTTGCTGACGCCGGTGTCAGCTAGCCGAGGCCGCTGATCGACCGCCCGTCCTCCAGGGTCCCCTTCAGTTCGGCCCGGGCGCCCTGCTTCGCCTTCGCGGCCAGCAGGTTGCCCTGCGCGGTCTGCTCCACCCCGCCCGTCGTGCTGATCGACGCGGTGTTCCGGCTGCCCGCCGCCAGCAGGTACCAGGAGCCCGCCTCGGACTTCCACAGCACCCCGGCCAGCACCTGCGGATCGCGTGCCCCGCACGCCGCCACGTTCTCCGCCTTCGCGGCGACCGCCCCGTACTTCCCGCCCGGCGTGTGGAACTGCGCCAGCACCCGCTCGCCGCCGCCGCGCCAGGTCTCCCCGCGCGTGCACACCCACGCCGCCGTGCCGCTCGCGTCGGGCAGCGGCTGTGTCGCGTACTGCCAGGCGTTCACCGACCGTACGCCCTGTCCGCGCACGTCGGCCAGGGAGCAGCCGAACGGCGCCCAGGTGCGCAGGGACTCCGCCCCGGACGCGTCGTGCGTCTTGCCCGGGCGGCCGGTGGTGAGGCGGGCGGGGACGAGTTCGCCGAGGTCGGTCATCAGCCGCGTACCGGAGTCGTCGGTGATCTGCAGGACGTTCCAGGAGGTGCAGCCGCCGGTCCGGGCGACGGGGCTGGCCAGCGGTGCGGTGGCGCCGTCGGTGCGGGCGAGGTCCATCGCGCCGGAACCCGGCTTCAGCAGGTCCCGCTCGGCCGTCTTCCTCACCCAGGGCGCGGTCAGGTAGCGGACGTTGCCGTCGGTCCGGTTCAGCAGCACCGCGCTCGCCTCGATGCGGGTCGCGCCGTCGACGCGGGAGAAGTCGAGGGCGGCGCCGGCCGTGCCGTCCTTCGGCTCGGCGTAGCGGGCGATGCGCAGACCGTCGTAGAAGATCACCACGCGCGCGTTGTCGACGTTTCCGGCGTAGAGCAGTTGGGGCGGGCCGGGCGGGCCCCCGGACGGGGTGCCGGGGGTCGCCGAGACCCGGACCGTCTCGCCGGGGCGGGCCCACACGGCGAGGGCGCGGCGCAGCAGCGCGCGGTCGGTGGTGAGGTCGCCGCGCGCGGGCCAGACGGAGAAGTCGGTGCGGGTGGCGGACTGCCAGGCGACGGGGGAGACCTTCAGCAGCCTGCTCGGGTCGAGGGCCGCCTGGGCTGCCGGGTTCTGCGCGTACGGCGGTGCCGCGGCGCCGTCGGGGCCCCAGCCGTCGCCGGGGAGGGCGAGCAGCACCCCGCACACGGCGAGGGCCGCCGCGCCGGCGAGGGCGGCCCTCAGGTGCTGGCGGCGGCGCATCAGGTCGGTGGGCCGGGCCTGCAGCGAGCAGGGGTCGAACTCGGGGGAGTCGAGCAGCGGGTACTGCGCGGGGACGCCGTCGGCCTCCTGGAGCGCGGCGTCCGGGTCGGTGACGCCGGCGGTGCGCAGGACGTGGTGGACGTCGCTGTCGGGGAGCCGCTCCAGGCCGCGCAGGACGTAAGCGGCGCGGGCGGCGGCGGAGAGCGCGGACAGGCGCTGGTCGAGGGCGAGTTCTTCGGCTCCGCCGGAGCGCGGGAACAGGCGCAGCCCCCACACCTGGGGGAGCAGCGGCGGCAGCTGGGACCGCTTGGGCCACGCCCTGCGCCTCAGCGGCAGGCCCGCCTCCAGTGCCGTACGCAGCACCTGGAGGCGGACGAAGGCGTAGCCCGGGTCGCCGTCGCGGCCGGTGGACTGTGCCGGGATCACGGAGGCCTCGGCGCGGCCGCGGGGCAGAGCGCGCTGGGTGAGGGCGTGCGCGGTCAGGACGCGCCGGTTGCGGCCCAGACCGGGCGGCAGCACCAGATAGGCGAGGCGGACCAGCCGCGGATAGTGCTCGACGAGCGCGGCCTCGGCCTGCTCGACGTCGACGACCGGGGCGGAGGGGGAAGACGTGGGGCGCGGGGCGACATCCTGTGACTGCACGTTCAGCAGAACGAGCGAATCGGCGTGAGGTCACCGCCGACGTGTGACGTGCGTCCACGGGGTTGACGAACGCGCGCCGCGCGGTCCGCGGTCGACCGAGTGCGCGTCCGGGGCGGCCGGATTGAGCACCGGGCGATCCGCAGCCGTATCGAAGTGGGGGCGCAGGCTTGTGCCCTTCCCGACCGACCGGAGGAACAGATGAGGTTGACCCGTCCGAAGCTCGCCGTGAGCGGTGCGGTTGCGGTGCTGGCGCTCGCGGGCTGCGGCTCCAGCGGTGACCCGGCGGCAGAGACGGCGACCGGCAGCCTGGAACAGCTGGCCGCCGAGGTCAAGTGCACGCCGAACATCCAGATCGACGCCGACGAGCTCCGCCAGGCCATCTGCAAGGACGGCGACGAGAAGTACATCCTCGCCACCTTCGCCACCGACCGTGGCCAGCGCGAGTGGATCAACGAGTCCAAGCGCATGGGGGGTTTCTTCCTCGTCGGCCGCAAGTGGGTCGCCGTCGGCCACCAGGACGTCGTGAGGGACCTGGGCGGGGAGCTCGGGGGGACGCTGGAGATCGGTGCCGACCATTCCGGCCACTGAGGCGTTCCGGCGCCGGAACACGAGAAGGCCGGCGGTGGGGATCCCACCGCCGGCCTTCTGCATGGTCACCGACTACCGGGTCACTGGCAGTCCTGACCGCTGTTGATGCAGTCGACCACCTGGTCCATCAGGTCCTCGTCCATGACGTTGATGAAGTCGTTGTGGTCGGTGATCGGCTTGTGCAGCTCCTCCGGGAAACCGTCCACCGCGAACGGGGTTTTCACCTGTCCGTTCTCGAAGGTCGGGGCCGGAACGTCGTACACCAGCCGGATCTGCAGCTGCGGGATCGCCTGGAAGCCGTTCGCGCAAGAGCCGTCCGCCTCGACGAAGTCGACGTGGGCGCGGTGGTTGGCGCTGTCGATGTTCTGGCCGTCCCAGCAGCTCTGGAAGTTGGCCGTGCGGACCACCTTGCTGCCTTCGGGGCAGATCGGGTACTTGTCCGTCAGCTGCCGGTCCTCGAAGCCGGTGCAGCTCCAGGAGGCGTTGGCGTTCGCGTCGCCGCCGGTGAAGGCGTTGGCGGCGCCGGTGATGATGCGCAGGAACTTCGGCATCGCGACGACGTCGCCCTGCTTGTTGCCGACGAACTTGATCTCGGCCGTCTCGGGCTTCAGGATCCGGCCGAGGTTGCCCTCGGCGCCACCGCCCAGCTCGTTCTGGTCGAACTCCTCGGTGCCGTCCTGGAGACGGAGCACCGGCCAGTAGTAGGTGGACTTGTCACGCTGGTTCTGGCAGCTGGTCTCGGCGTTGTCCAGGTCCTGGTCGCTGGCGAAGGCGTTGTTGCCCTGGTTGCCGACGTAGTCGTGCGTGTGACGCGCGCCGTTGTCGACGCCCGGGGCGACGATCAGGTTGTCGGTGTTGAAGTTGTTGTTCTCGTTGACACCGCAGAACGTGGTGAAGCTGCCCGTCGAACCGGTGTCCCCGTTCGCCTTGAGCCCGTTCCCGTTCGCCGGGGGCGTGTTCGGCTGGACGGTGGTGATGTCGACGAAGTCGGCGGCCACCGGGCCGGCGGCACCGTTGCCGTTGTCCCCGACCTGGCCCTGACCGTTGCCGTTGTCCTGGCCGTTGTCCTGGCCGTTGTCCTGACCCTGATCCTGACCGTTGTCCTGACCGTTGTCCTGACCGCCGTCGTTCTGGTCACCGTTGCCGTCGTTGGGCTGCGGCTGCTCGGCCGGCACGCCCTTGCACGACGCGAGCTGCTCCAGTCCTCTCGGAGCGGTGCCGCCCACACGCTGGATGTTGATGTTGATCCGGTCGATGGCCGCGACGCGCTTGGACTTCAGCGGCCCGAGGATCGCGTTCTGGACGAAGGCCGGGTCGCCCGCCTGCGCCTGCCGCGTGGAGGCGAGACGGGTGTACGCGTCGGTGATCTGCTTGTCCAGGTTGGCGAGTTCCCTGGCGACGCCGTAGCGCGCCTGCTTCGGCACCTTCCTGAGTTTCAGGCCGACGTCGGGGCAGGAGATCGTGGCGATCTGGGCCCCTGCTGACCTGGTGTTGTTCGACCAGCGGTTCTCCTCGTGTGCCGAGGCATAGAAGTTCGCCCAGACCAGCCCGCCCCCACCGAGCGCTAGGGCCGCCGATGCGGCAATGGCCTTGGTGGCCAGCGGCGTACGGCGTTTTCGTGTATTGCGTCCCATGGAACTCCTCTGACTTCCTTGCGGGGCAGCATCGAGGCGCCCGACAGGAGTGAAGCGGCTCCCTTCCATACGGAGGCCGTCCCACGGGTGTTCAGCCGTCCCGGAAATTGATGAGAAGTTCGTGAGGGCACTGTGGAACCAACTGCCCCTGTTGTACCGGGAGTTGTCGATCCTCCACGGTGAGTGAGTGAGCGGGTATCCGTTATGGGCGCCCGTGGTGGCGGGAGCGGGAGCGGTCAGGAGGTCGCGCCAGGTTCACCCTCCGCGGCCGCGAGCACCTCAGCCTCCACCTCCGGAGCGAGTCCCTTCGAGGTCCGGTCCGGCCGCATGGGCGCCGTACCGCCGATGTCCTGGAGCCACCGCCAGGTGTCGGCGACGGTCTCCTCGACGGGTCGGCAGCGCAGCCCGGTCGCGAGGGCCCGGGACACGTCCGCGCTGTGCAGCGCGTCGTGCAGGTCGCTGCCCGGCGGCACCCACACCGGCAGCTGGGTCCATGGCTCGATGCCCGCGTCCAGGATCACCCCGGGCTCGGTCCAGCGCAGTTCGGCGGTCCCGCCGACGGCGGCCACGCAGGCGCCGAGCAACTCGCCCATGGTGGCGTGCCCTTGCGGACTGATCAGGTTGTACGGCCCGCTCAGCTCCCGCTCCACCGCCCCCAGGATCCACTCCGCGAGGTCGCGGACATCGACGTACTGGAGAGGAAGCTCCCGCGGCCCCGGCGCCAGGACCGGCCCGCCGCGCGCGATACGGCCCAGCCACCAGGGCAGGCGGCCGACGTTCTCGTACGGCCCGATGATCAGCCCGGATCGCACCAGCACGGAACGGTCCGCGCCGAAGGCCTCGACGGCGGCCAGCTCGCCGCCCCGCTTGTCGCGGGCGTAGTCGGTGTGGTCCGCGCCGGCCTCGGCGCCCTCGACCAGGGGCGCGTCCTCGGTGTACCCGGCGGGCGGGGCCCAGGCGTACACGGAGCAGCTCGACACGTACACATACCGCCCGGCGCGGTCCCGCAGCAGCCGTGCCGCGTCCCGCACCGCCCAAGGCGCCGCCGACCAGGTGTCGACGACGGCGTCCCACGCACCGGCCTGCAGGGGGCGGAGCCCGTCGGGCGCGGTGCGGTCCCCCAGCACCTCCCGCACCCCGGGCGGGGCCGCGTGCGTCCCCCGGTGAAAGACGGTGACGTCCCAGCCCCGCCCGAGGGCGGCCTCGACGACGGCCCGGCCCGCGAACTCCGTACCACCCAGCATCAGCAGTCTCATGGGGGTGACTCTGCCCGGGGGAGGGGCGCGGGGGGAAGCGGATCTGCCGAGGGCAGATCGTGGCGGCTGCCGGTCGGCCGGGACACGAGCAGGGGGCGCCCACCGAGTCGGCGGGCGCCCCCTGACGGAGCCGTGGGACGGATCAGACCTGGCCGGCCTTCTCCAGGGCGGAGCAGCAGGTGTCGACCAGCAGGCGGGTCACCACGTACGGGTCGACGTTGGCGTTCGGACGGCGGTCCTCGATGTAGCCCTTGCCGTCCTTCTCGACCTGCCAGGGGATGCGGACCGAGGCGCCGCGGTTGGAGACGCCGTAGGAGAACTTGTCCCACGGGGCGGTCTCGTGCAGGCCGGTCAGGCGGTCGTCGATGCCCGCGCCGTAGTTCTTGACGTGGTCGAGGGGCTTGGAGCCCTCACCGAGCGACTCGCAGGCGGTGATGATCGCGTCGTAGGACTCGCGCATCGCCTTGGTCGAGAAGTTGGTGTGCGCACCGGCACCGTTCCAGTCGCCCTTGACCGGCTTGGGGTCGAGGGTGGCGGAGATGCCGAAGTCCTCGGCGGTGCGGTAGAGCAGCCAGCGGGCCACCCACAGCTGGTCGGAGACCTCCAGCGGGGACAGCGGGCCGACCTGGAACTCCCACTGGCCGGGCATGACCTCGGCGTTGATGCCGGAGATGCCCAGGCCCGCCTTCAGGCAGTTCTCCAGGTGGGCCTCGACGATCTCACGGCCGAAGATCTCGTCGGCGCCGACACCGCAGTAGTAGCCGCCCTGCGGGGCCGGGAAGCCGCCCTCGGGGAAGCCGAGCGGGCGGGAGCCGTCGAAGAAGGTGTACTCCTGCTCGATGCCGAAGATCGGCTCCTGCGCGGCGAACTTCTCGGCGACCTCGGTCAGCGCGGCACGCGTGTTGGACGCGTGCGGGGTCATGTCCGTGTTGAGGACCTCGCACAGCACCAGGACGTCGTCGCCGCCGCGGATCGGGTCCGGGCAGGAGAAGACCGGCTTCAGCACGCAGTCCGAGGCGTGGCCCTCGGCCTGGTTCGTGGAGGACCCGTCGAAGCCCCAGATCGGAAGCTCGGCGCCCTTGGCGTCGTCGGCCAGGATCTTCGTCTTGGAACGAAGCTTGGCCGTCGGCTCGGTGCCGTCGATCCAGATGTACTCAGCCTTGAAGGTCACGGGCCACATCCTTCGGGGGTGGGTCTGGGCGCGCTTGCGGGTGCTGCGGCGCTGCGGCACCGCTTTCTGCTTGCCCGGCAGCCTGTCAACAGGCGATTTCCCGATCATTGCCCGTTTGTGAACCCCGTGTTACCTGGTGGTGCTGTGGCCCACCTCACGCTGTGAGGCCGCGGCGCGTGCGCGGCGGTGGTGCGAATGTGCTGGTCGCGGACGCGGACGCGGACGCGGACGGACAGGGCGGTGGGGCGGCTCGTATGCGATGGGGTTGGGGGTGAGGGGCGGGAACGTGCCGGTCCTGCTGCTCGCGGCCGCGAGCAGCAGGACCCCTCCTCACCCCACCTTCTCGATCACGGCTCGGCGGATCAGGAACTTGCCGGGCTCGCGGACCTGTTCGAAGGCCGCGTTGTTGAGCAGGACACAGCTGCCGGAGACGGAAGTGACCTCCACCGTCGTGGACTTGTTGTTGTCCAGGTTGGTGACCTTCAGCTTCGTACCCGCCGGGAACTGGTTGCTCGACGCGGCCGGGGCACCGCCCTCGCCGGAGAGGGTGACGGTGGAGCCGTTGCAGACCTGCTCTCCGGAGGCGACGGCGCCACCGCCGTCGCCCTGACCCGCGTCCTCGCCCTGCCGGCCGGGCTGTGCGGTCTGGGAGCCCTGAGCCGACTCCCCAACCTCGCACCCGGCCGCTTCCTGCTGACGCTGGATCTGGGCGATGACGGCCTCGCGGTTGGCGATCCGCGCGGCGGACTGTGCGTCCGGATCGGCCCGCTGGCCCTCGATGAACCGCTGGTTGTTGCCGAGGGCGGTGGCGAGGCCCTGGCAGACCGTCGAGTCCGCCGCGGACTGCGCGGCGTTCGATGTGCTCGCCATGACGAAGGCACCACCGCCCGCCACCGACGCCACGCTGACCAGCAGGGCCAGCTTCTTGTTCGTACTGAGAGTTCTCCTACGCGACATGCGCGCCTCCTGGGAGGTAGGGGAGCGTACGCCGCTATGTACGAGATCCCGAACGAGGTTACTCAGTGGCCACAGGAGTACGTTGAAGTAGCGTGCGTCACACCGGAGTCAACGGGACAGCGCCTCCCGCACGGCCTCGTCGGTGCGGGCGACGACCGCCGTGCCGTCGTCGGCGGTGATGATGGGCCGCTGGATGAGCCCGGGGTGCTCGGCGAGGGCGGTCACCCAGCGGTCGCGCGCGGCGGCATCACGCGGCCACTCCTTCAGACCCAGCTCCTTGGCCACGGCCTCCTGGGTGCGTGTGATGTCCCAGGGCTCCAGGCCCAGACGGTCCAGTACGTCGCGGATCTCGTCCTCGGTCGGTACGTCCTCCAGGTAGCGGCGGACGGTGTAGTCGGCGCCCTCGGCGTCGAGCAGTTTCACGGCGCTGCGGCACTTGGAGCAGGCGGGGTTGATCCAGATTTCCATGCGGCCACGGTACGCCGAGAAGGCCCTCGAAACCCGTCTTCCACGTGCGTCACCGCACCCCCGAAAGCCCTTGTGGCCAGGGGCTTTTGTCAGTGGGGGCCAGTAGAATTGAAGCAGTGTTCGAGGGTGTCGCCGGGGTGTCCGGTCGGCACCCTGACCGCGACAGGAGGATGCCTGTGCCCGCTGCCGCACTGAAGCCGAAGCCGTTGCCGACCCAGTTCACCGCGAAGCGCCCCGTCCTGGAGAAGCGGCCGTTGCCGCCGGGGCGTCCGCGTGAGTGGTACATCTCGCACAACCGCCGGCTCAAGGCGATGCGCCTTGCGATCGCGCTGCTCGACTCGGGGGTGTACGTGCCGAACCAGGCACGCAACGAGACGATCCGCGACACCGCGGAACTCATCGGCGTCCACCCGCCGTCCGACACGACGTGCCACATGGTGCGGGCGCTGCTGCGCTACACACGGTGAGCCGAGCGCCGGGCGCCGCCCACTTGCCGAGGGCGCCCGGCGCACTCCTCACCCCGCCTTTTCTGGCGCCTTCGGGCGCACGGTCGCTCCGTTCGTTCGTTCGTGGTGTGTGGGTGTGCCCGCTCGATTCCGCATGTTCGCTGTGGTGTCTGGCGCGTCCGCTCGTCGCGCTCGCTGCCCGCGGTGCCTGGTGTGCTGCGATCGCTCGGTTCGTTTGTCGCGGGGCGCCGAGTTCATCTGCTCGCCGTGCTCGCTTGGTCCTGGTGCGGGCCGCGCTCGTTCACTCCGCTCGTGGCCGCGATCGAGCAGTCGTCCGGCCTGGGACATGAGCAGTGGCGACTCCGCGGCCCCGGGGGCAGCCGCAACGCCGCAGGGAAAAAGGAGATGCGGCCCCCCACATCCCTGGCGCTACTCTCGGTGCACCGCAAACACACCTCCCAGGGAGGCCCGTCATGGGCACCATCGTGATCTCCGGGACGGTCGTCCTGGTCGTCCTGGGATTCGGAAACCACCTCTACTGGCTCGCCGCCGTCGCCCTGCTCTTCCTCTACGTGCAGTACGGGCGCGACGCGTCCTCGACGTCCTCGACCTCGAACCCCTCGTCGCCCGGGCCCGCGCCCACGACCTACCAGGCATACCGCGAGCGCCGTGACCAGCAGGCCAAGTGGGAGCGCCGCTACCGCCGCGAGCGGCCGCTGGAGGCCCGCCGTCAGGAGCGGGAGCGGAGCACGTAGGACGGAGCAAGCAGGACGGGGCAGGTAGGACAGGCTCAGAGCCCTGGCGCACCCCACACCGGGAACCACCGCCCCAGATCCTGTTCGATCCGCAGATCACCCGCCAGCGCGGCCCTCACCTGAAGTTCCAGCGCGTTGTCGCGCCGCTGCCCCGCACCGGGCAGCGGCGCGAACGGATAGAAGGTGCCGCGCTTGTAGAGATAGACCAGCGCCAGCGATCGCCCCGAATCGTCCCGGAAACCGGCCAGCGAGCACAGCAGCTGCGGCCCGAAACCGTTGATCTCCATGGAGCTGTTCACCGCGTGCAGATCGTTGACGAGCAGCGGCAGCTCGTCGGGGGCGCGGCGGGACACCAGCCAGGAATAGCCGTACGCGTCCCGCTCCAGTTCCACCGGTGGCCCGGTCCGATCGGTGTCCGCGTCCAGCAGCGCCCGCACCTCCCGGTGCGTCTGGTCGAACGCGGCCCCCTCGACCGTCGCGAAGCACACCGCGCCGTGCCCGGTCGGCGTGAAGGAGGCCGCCGCCTCCAGGGTCACCGCCGCCGAGGGCAGCGCGAACAGCTGGTCGAGGTCGGGCGCGACCGGCTTCGTACGACCGAGCAGGATGTCCAGCAATCCCATGCTCACGCCTTTCCGGGAGGCGCCGCCTCGCCCAACTCGGCGGAGATCCGCCCCAGTTGTTCGAGCCGCTGCTCCAGGCTCGGGTGGGTGGAGAACAGCCGGGCGACATCCGAGCCACGGCCGAGCGCCGGCGTGAAGTAGAAGGCGTTGAAGGCCTGCGCCGTCCGCAGGTCCTTCGTCGGGATCCGCGCGATGTCCCCGGACACCTTGGTGAGCGCGGACGCCAGTGCCGAGGGCCGCCCGGTCAGCAGCGCCGCCGCCCGGTCGGCCGCCAGCTCCCGGTACCGGGACAGCGCCCTGATCAGCAGGAAGCTGATCGCGTAGACGGCGGCGGAGACGCCCATGACCCCCATGAAGATCACGGCGGTGTTCTGGTCGCGCCGCCCGCCGAAGATCTGCGAGTAGAACGCGAACCGCACGATCAGCCCCGCGATCACACCCAGGAACGACGCGACCGTGATCACGGCGACGTCCTTGTGCGCCACGTGCGACAGCTCGTGCGCGAGTACGCCCTCCAGCTCCGCCGGCTGCAGCCGCCGCAGCAGCCCGGTGGTCACGCAGACCACCGCGTGGTCGGCGTTGCGCCCGGTCGCGAACGCGTTCGGCATGTCCATGTCGGACACGGCCACCACCGGCTTCGGCATGTCCGCCACCGCGCACAGCCGGTCGATCACGCCGTGCAGCTCCGGATACTCCTCCCGCTCCACGACCCGCCCACGCATCGCGTAGAGCGCGATCCGGTCGGAGAACCAGTACTGCGCGCCCAGCAGCGCCGCCGCGATCACCACGACCAGCACCCAGGACTTCAGCAGCGCGATCAACGCGGCGATGAACGCCACGTACAACAATCCGAGCAGAAAGAGCGTGACCGTCATCCGCGCGGTCAGCTTCGGGTCACTCCGGAAGCGGCTGTGCATGGAACACCATCCTGCGTTCAGGCACTCGTCCCACTGCCCAGTGTGCACCCGTCCCGCCCCATGAAGCGGTCGTGATCAGTCCCAGGACCGGCAAAGGATCAGTAGGGCGCCCGGAAATTGAGGTAGCCGAGCACCAGGATCACCGCGACCACGCACCCCAGCACCACGGCCGTCGATATCCACGACGACCGCCGCGGCGCCCGCCCTTCCGGTTCCGGCCGGAACGGCACCGGCCCGGGCGGATCGTGCTTCCAGCGCTCGGCGAGCATCCGGGCCCGCGCCGAGGGCTCCTTGTGCTCGGCGCTGTCCGCCCACTTGAGGTCGAACTCCCGGTCCGCGTCGTCCTGTTCGGGCATCCCCGTTACCTCTCTCGAACAACAGTCTCTGAGTCGATGATCCCCCGTGCGCAGGATTCCTGGGAAGCCGAAAGGTTGCCCCCCACGACGGCGCACGTGCGTTCCGCGCCCCTTGGCGTTCAGGATGCCGAATGATCGGTGGCGGGCTTAGCCTTTTCAGTAGGAGCGGCAACCCGGGATGTGCCCATTGTCGGCGAGATCCCTGTTCACCATCCGGCCGCCCCCGTGCCGCACGTCGCGGCTGACATGTACGCCTCGTACTCAGGCGGCAACACCGACGACCGCGCCGTACGTCCCTGCTGCGGCCGCGGCCATCCGTCCGGCTCGTGCTCCGCACGATGGGATGGAAGGAAGGTTTTTCCATGAAAGCACCACGCGTTCGGCGTCTCTTCGCGATGTCCGCCGTCGGCGTACTGATGGCCGGTGGCGCGGCGATCGGCACAGCCGGTACGGCCTCGGCGGCGACCCCGGCCACGCCCACCACCGTGCCCGCGAACTGGGGCGATGACGACTGGTGGGACTACCGGGACCGGGGTCACCACGGCCACTTCGGTTACTTCGACTTCTTCGACCGCTTCGACCACCGGTTCCATCCCTTCGGCGCAGGCCCTGTGGTGATCGTGGTGCGCTGAGGCGGCAGCGACTCCGGCGACCCAAAGCCACGGCTGAGGGCCGCCACCCGAAGCACTTCAGGTGGCGGCCCTCACCGCATGTCAGACGCCGATCACAGGCCGATCACACGTCGTCGATCACACGTCGTCGATCACACGTCGAAGTAGAGCTCGAACTCGTGCGGGTGCGGACGCAGCTGCAGCGGTGCGATCTCGTTCGAGCGCTTGTAGTCGATCCAGGTCTCGATCAGGTCGGCCGTGAAGACGTCACCCTGGAGCAGGAACTCGTGGTCGGCCTCCAGGGAGTCGAGGACGGCGCCGAGGGAGGTCGGGACCTGCGGGACGTTCGCGTGCTCCTCGGGAGCCAGCTCGTACAGGTCTTTGTCGATCGGCTCGGCCGGCTCGATCTTGTTCTTGATGCCGTCCAGGCCCGCGAGGAGCAGGGCGGAGAAGGCCAGGTACGGGTTGCCGGAGGAGTCCGGCGCGCGGAACTCGACGCGCTTGGCCTTCGGGTTGGAGCCCGTGATCGGGATGCGCATCGCGGCGGAGCGGTTGCGCTGCGAGTACACCAGGTTGACCGGCGCCTCGAAGCCCGGTACCAGGCGGTGGTACGAGTTCACCGTCGGGTTGGTGAAGGCGAGCAGCGACGGAGCGTGCTTGAGGATGCCGCCGATGTAGTAGCGGGCGGTGTCCGACAGGCCGGCGTAGCCCTGCTCGTCGTAGAACAGCGGGTCGCCGTTGCTCCACAGCGACTGGTGGACGTGCATGCCCGAGCCGTTGTCACCGAAGATCGGCTTCGGCATGAAGGTCGCGGTCTTGCCGTTGCGCCAGGCGACGTTCTTCACGATGTACTTGAAGAGCTGCAGGTCGTCGGCGGCGGCGAGCAGCGTGTTGAACTTGTAGTTGATCTCGGCCTGGCCGGCGGTGCCCACCTCGTGGTGCTGGCGCTCGACCTGCAGACCGGCGCGGTTCAGCTCCAGGGTGATCTCGGCGCGCAGGTCGGCGAAGTGGTCGACCGGCGGGACCGGGAAGTAACCGCCCTTGTAGCGGACCTTGTAACCGCGGTTGTCCTCCAGCGCACCGGTGTTCCAGGCGCCCGCCTCGGAGTCGATGTGGTAGAAGGACTCGTTCTCGGACGTCTTGAAGCGGACGCTGTCGAAGACGTAGAACTCGGCCTCCGGGCCGAAGTACGCGGTGTCGGCGATCCCGGTGGAGGCCAGGTACGCCTCGGCCTTCTTCGCCACGTTGCGCGGGTCACGGGAGTACTGCTCGCCCGTGATCGGGTCGTGGATGAAGAAGTTGATGTTGAGCGTCTTGTCGCGGCGGAACGGGTCCACGCGGGCGGTCGACAGGTCGGCGCGCAGGGCCATGTCGGACTCGTGAATGGCCTGGAAGCCGCGGATCGAGGATCCGTCGAAGGCGAGCTCGTCGTCCGGGTCGAACGCCTCGACGGGCACCGTGAAGTGCTGCATGACGCCCGGCAGGTCGCAGAAGCGGACGTCGATGAACTTGACGTCCTCGTCCGCGATGAACTTCTTGGCCTCGTCGGCGTTCTGGAACATCCAGCTCCTCCTACTCCCGACCGTCCCGCCGGGGTGGTAGTTCGTTCGTGCGGCCAGTGCGGTGGCACACGCTGACCTCGACCCTAGGGACGCGTCATTTCTCGGGCGTGACCCATTTGTTTCGCAGAAGTTAACCGGCTCCGTTCCACGGTAACGCGTACCGGCCCCGGCGTACCCCGGTCAAATTCGGGCGCAGTACCTTTGTCGGGTGGACAAGAGGCAAGCAATCGGATCATGGCTCTCCGGACCCCGCGCGGCCATGGAGGACGCCGGTGCGGACTTCGGCTACCGGGGCGAGCAGCTGGGTCTGCCCGAGGAGGGGCCGGGCTCCATCGCCCGCCCGGGCCGACGGCTCGGCGCGCTGGCCGTGGACTGGGGTCTGTGCCTCATGATCGCATACAGCTTGATCACGGACGGCTACGGCCAGACGACCGGCAACTGGGCCCTGCTCATCTTCTTCGTCATGAGCGTCCTGACCGTCGGCACGATCGGCGTCACCCCCGGCAAGCGCCTCTTCGGCCTGCGCGTGGTCGCCCTCGACACCGGCACCGTCCACCCGGGCCGCGCCCTGCTCCGCACGATCCTGCTCTGCCTCGCCGTCCCCGCCCTGATCTGGGACCGAGACGGCCGCGGGCTGCACGACCGGCTCGCGAGCACGGTCGAAGTACGAATCTGACCTCCGGGGGTGCGGGCAGCGGGGGGCTCTGCAGGGCGGGGGTCTGCGCAGGCTCGGAGTCCGGGCAGCCCGGGGTCTCCGCATGTTGGGAGTCCGGGTAGCCGGGGGTCCGCAGGGCGGGGGCTGTGGAGGCTGGGAGTGCGGGTAGCCGGGGGTCCCCACCGCAGGGGGGGTCTGTGCAGGCCGGGCGTTCGGGTAGCCGGGAGTCCCCCCGCAGGGCGGGGCTCAACGCAGGCTGGGAGTCCGGGTGGCCGGGAACCTCCGCAGTTCGGGAGCCCGGGTAGCCGGGGGTCCGCAGGGCGGGGGTCTGCGCAGGCTCGGAGTCCGGGCAGCCCGGGGTCTCCGTATGCTGGGAGTCCGGGTAGCCGGGGGTCCGCAGGGCGGGGGTCTCCGCAATCTGGGAGTCCCGGCAGCCCGGGGGTCTGCGCAGGCTGGGGTTCCGGGCGGCCGGGGGTCTCCGCAGGCCGGGGTTCCGGCCAGTCAGGAAGCTCCGCATCCCAGGGGTCTCCGCACGCCGCGGCTCCGGCCCTCGACGTGCCGAAGGCCACCCGCAGTGCTCGGTGCGGGTGGCCTTCGGCGGGTTCAGCGGCGGTGCAGGACCGCTGCCAGGACCTGCCGCAGCTCGGCCTCCGGGTCCGGTACCGCGCCGGGTGAGCGCCAGGCCACGAATCCGTCCGGCCGCACCAGCACCGCCCCGTCGGCCGACGTCCCGTGGACCTCCGCCCAGTCGTCGCCCTCCGCGTCGTACGCCAGCTCCGCACCCGCTTCCGCACCGATCCGGTAGGCGTCCAGCCGTACGCCGTCCGTGTCGGCGACGCGCCGGGCGGCGGCGTGCCAGGCCGCGCCCTCGCTCGACGCGGCGTCGCTGAGCAGCACCAGTGAGCGCTCGTAGAGATCGAGCGTGGAGACCCGTTCGCCCGCGCGGCGCAGCCACATGTGCGGGGCCCGGCTGCCCGGCTCCGCGGTCAGGCGCATCCCGTCGGGTACGACCGGCTGGGCCGGGTCGGCGCCCACGACGGCGCCCTGCGGGTAGCGGTAGGCGAGGACGATGTTGAGGATGCCGCCGCCCTTGCCGCCGCCGATGCCGGGGGGCGGGGCGAAACCGGGGTGGCTGTGCTCCACCGAGCGGGCCGAGGCACGGGCGCTGGTGGCCAGGGCGACGGGCCGGCGCTCGGCGTCGTACGTCTGCAGCAGCCCCGGGCCGGCCCAGCCGTCGAGGACGGCGGCCAGCTTCCAGGCCAGGTTGTGGGCGTCCTGGATCCCGGTGTTGGACCCGAAGGCGCCGGTCGGGGACATCTCGTGGGCGGAGTCCCCGGCGAGGAAGACCCGGTCGGCCGCATACCGTTCGGCGACCCGTTCGGCGGCACGCCAGGACGCCTTTCCGGTGATCTCGACGTCGAGGTCGGGGACGCCGACGGCCTGGCGGATGTGCCGCTGGAGCCGTTCCTCGGTGAACTCCTCCAGCGTCTCGCCGTGTTCCGGGTGCCAGGGGGCGTGGAAGACCCAGTGCTCCTTGTTGTCGACGGGCAGCAGCGCGCCGTCGGCTTCCGGGTTGGTGAGATAGCAGCAGATGAACCGCCGGTCGCCGACGACATCGGCGAGCAGCTTCGACCGGAAGGTGACGCTCACGTTGGCGAAGAGGTCGCCGGGGCCGTTCTGCCCGATGCCGAGCCGGTGCCGGACGGGGCTGCGCGGGCCGTCGGCCGCGACCAGGTAGTCCGCCCGGACCGTGTAGAGCTCGTCGCTGTCACGGTCCCGGACGAACGCCGTCACTCCTTCGGGGTCCTGTTCGAAGGACTCCAGCTCGTGGAAGTACCGCAGGTCGCCGCCGAGTGCCTGGGCCCCCTTCCTGAGCACCGGTTCCAGGTCGTTCTGGCTGCACAGGCACCACCCCGTGGGGCTGAACCGCGCGAGGCCGCCGCCCGGGTCCATCTCCTTGAACAGCCACTCCCCGGCGTCACCGACCAGGGTCGGGGTCTGCAGGATGCCGTGGTTGTCCGCGAGGAGGGCGGCCGCCGTCTTGATGTCCGGCTCGATGCCGGCCACCCGGTACAGCTCCATCGTCCGCACGTTGTTGCCGCGGCCGCGTGGGTGGATCGAGGTTCCGGCATGCCGCTCGACGAGCATGTGGCGTACGCCGAGACGACCCAGGAAGAGGGACAGGGACAGGCCCACCAGAGAGCCGCCCACGACGAGGACGGGAACCTGGTGATCGGCTTTCTGCTGCATCAAGGACTCCTGAGGCAGTGGTGGGGGGTGGGGGTGTTGGAGTTTTCATGCCCTCTCGAAGGGGTTCCGCGTGATCTATCACCCGCGTGGTTCACGCGAGTCGCGCACTGAGGGGGACCGGCAGAGGATCAAGAAGCGCTGACGTCGCGTCATCGGCGGCCGGCGTTCGCCTCTGCCTCCAGAGAAGGAGATTGCGCAGCATGACCACCACGTCGGAAAAGGATTCGCAGCAGCTGACGCGACAGATGTCGAAACGGGTCTCCCAGTCCGTGTTCGACGGGTCCCCCCTCCGGGTCGTCCTGCTGGTCGACGTATACAACGGTGCCCAGCAGCAGTTCCTGGAGGCATACGAGCAACTGTGCAACCAGGTGGCCTCGGTGCCCGGCCACATCAGCGACCAGCTGTGCCAGTCCATCGAGAATCCCTCCCAATGGCTCATCACCAGTGAGTGGGAGAGCGCCCCGCCGTTCCTCGCCTGGGTGAACAGCGAGGAGCACGTGCAGATGGTGCGGCCGCTGCACAGCTGTGTACGGGACACCCGCTCGCTGCGCTTCCAAGTCGTCCGCGAGACGGGCGGCGCGGCGACCGGCGACGTGGCACAGCGTCGGCTGCAGGTGGCCCCCCGGATCGGCGACGGCGTGATCCGCCACGCGCTCACCTTCACGGTCAAACCCGGCAGCGAGCCTCAGGTCGCGAAGATCCTCGCGAACTACGACTCGCCCGAGACGCGGGTCGACGAGACCACCCGCCTGGTCCGCACCTCCCTGTTCATGCACGGCAACCGGGTCGTGCGGGCCATCGAGGTCCGCGGCGACCTGCTCGTGGCACTGCGGCACGTCGCCCGGCAGCCCGAGGTACGGGCGGTCGAGGAGGCCATCAACCCGCATCTGGAGCAGGAGCGGGATCTCAGCGACGACGAGTCCGCGCGCGTCTTCTTCACCCGGGCGGCGCTGCCCGCCGTACACCACGTCAGCGTGGACGAACTGCCCGAGGGCGAGCGGTACGCCCTGTACTACCCGGCCCGGCCGGGCAGCGGGATGCAGCTGGCCGAGGCGCTCGCGCGGCGGGACGAGGAGGCGGCGGAGGACCCCACCTGCCCGGTCCTGCGCAGCACGATCTTCCAGCGCGACGACGTCGTCGTACGGCTGGTCGACGTGCGCCCCGGCCTGGACGCCGACGCCGCCCTGCCGGAGCCGGGGTCCCAGGCCCCGCTGAACGCCCTGCTGGACGGCGGCGCCGCCCGCATGGAGCTCATCACCGACCGCCGCTCGCCGGACGCCTGACCCCGTCAGGCGCAGCACACCCACGGAGGAACGTCGTGATCAAACCCATTCCGAAGATCGTGGACCTCAGCGAGGTCGAGCCCAACACCCGGCGCGGCGGCGATCTGCGCGCCATGCTCACCCCGACCACGGTGGGCTCCACCAGCGGATTCATGGGCGTGGCCATCGTGCAGCCCGGCGACCGCATCGGTGAGCACTACCACCCGTACTCCGAGGAGTTCGTGTACGTCGTCTGCGGGCAGCTGGAGGTGGACCTGGACGGTGAGCCGCACCCGCTCCGGCCGGAGCAGGGCCTGATGATCCCCGCCCACATGCGCCACCGCTTCCGGAACGTCGGCAACGTGGAGGCGCGCATCGTCTTCCACCTGGGGCCGCTGGCCCCGCGCCCCAGCCTGGGACACGTCGACACGGAGGAGACGGAGGTCATCGGGGCCGCCGCGGTGGCCACGGAGCCCGCTGCGGCGGGTACCGCCCACGACCGAGGTCAGGTCCGGTCATGACCCGGCGCGTGGCGGTCACTGGCATAGGCATAGTGGCTCCGGGCGGGATCGGCGTACCGGCGTTCTGGAATCTGCTCGCCGAAGGCCGTACCGCGACGCGGGGCATCACGTTCTTCGACCCGGCCGGTCTGCGGTCCCGGATCGCCGCCGAGTGCGACTTCGAGCCTGCCGCCCACGGCCTGGACGCCGAACAGGTCGAACGGGCGGACCGGTACATACAGTTCGCCCTGGTCGCCGGCGCGGAAGCGGTACGGGACTCGGGGCTCGATCTCGGCCGGGAGGACCCCTGGCGGGTGGGGGTCTCGCTGGGCACCGCCGTCGGCGGCACCACCCGGCTGGAGCACGACTACGTCCTGGTCAGCCATCGCGGGCAGCGCTGGGACGTCGACCACACCGAGGCGGAGCCACAGCTGCACCGGGCGTTCTCGCCCAGCACCGTGGCCTCCGCGGTGGCGGAACGTTTCGGCGCCCATGGGCCCGTGCAGACCGTGTCCACCGGCTGCACCTCCGGCCTGGACGCCGTCGGGTACGCCTTCCACACCGTCCAGGAAGGCCGGGCCGACATATGCATAGCGGGGGCCTCGGACTCCCCGATCTCCCCGATCACCATGGCCTGCTTCGACGCGATCAAGGCCACCTCTCCGAACAACGACGACCCCGCGCACGCCTCCCGGCCCTTCGACAACAACCGTGACGGCTTCGTCATGGGCGAGGGCGGCGCGGTGCTCGTCCTGGAGGAACTGGAGCACGCCCGGGCCCGCGGTGCCCACGTGTACTGCGAGTTCGGCGGCTACGCCACTTTCGGCAACGCCTATCACATGACCGGTCTGACCAAAGAGGGCCTGGAGATGGCACGGGCCATCGACACCGCCCTCGACCAGGCGCGGCTCGACCCGACGGCGATCGACTACGTCAACGCACACGGCTCCGGCACCCGGCAGAACGACCGCCACGAGACGGCGGCCGTGAAGCGGGCGCTCGGCCACCACGCCTACGACACCCCGATGAGCTCCATCAAGTCCATGGTGGGGCACTCCCTCGGGGCGATCGGCGCCATCGAACTGGTCGCCTGTGTGCTGGCCCTCGCCAAGCAGGTCGTGCCCCCGACCGCGAACTACGAGATCCCCGACCCCGAGTGCGACCTGGACTACGTCCCGCGCGTCGCGCGTGAACGCAAGCTGACCAGCGTGCTGTCCGTGGGCAGCGGGTTCGGCGGCTTCCAGTCCGCGGTGGTCCTGACCAGGCCAAGGGAGTGAGGACAGGATGAGCGAACCACAGGACCGGCGTGCGGCGATCACCGGCATCGGGGTGGTCGCGCCCAACGGCACCAGCACCGACACCTTCTGGAAGGCCACCCGGGAAGGCCTCAGCGTCCTCGACCGGGTCACCCGCGAGGGCTGTGAGCACCTTCCCCTCAAGGTGGCCGGTGAGGTCCGCGCCTTCGACCCGGCGGCGACGATCGAGGAGCGCTTCCTCGTCCAGACTGACCGGTTCACGCACTACGCCATGGCCGCGGCCGACTTCGCGCTGGACGACGCCCGGCTCGGGCTGGCCGACACCCCCGACGCGCCGTACTCCATCGGCGTGGTCACCGCCGCCGGCTCCGGTGGCGGCGAGTTCGGCCAGCGTGAGCTGCAGCGACTGTGGGGCAAGGGCAGCCGGTTCGTGGGGCCGTACCAGTCCATCGCCTGGTTCTACGCCGCGAGCACCGGCCAGGTGTCCATCCGCCGCGGCTTCAAGGGGCCCTGCTCGGTCGTCGCCTCCGACGAGGCCGGCGGCCTGGACGCCCTCGCGCACGCGGCCCGGGCGGTGCGACGCGGCACCGACGTGATCGTGGCCGGCTCCACCGAGGCGCCGCTCGCGCCGTACTCGGTGGTCTGCCAGCTCGGCTACGAGGAACTGAGCCGCGAGACGGATCCGTCCCGGGCCTACCGCCCGTTCACGGACGCGGCGTGCGGGTTCGTGCCGGCCGAGGGCGGCGCGATGCTCGTGGTCGAGGCGGCGGGCGCCGCCCGGGAACGCGGCGCCGAGGTCCGGGCCGTGGTGGCGGGCCACGCGGCCACCTTCACCGGCGCCTCCCGCTGGGCGGCGTCCCGGGAAGGTCTCACCCACGCGATCCGGCGGGCCCTTCACGAGGCCGACTGCGCGCCCGAGGAGATCGACGTCGTCTTCGCCGACGCACTCGGGGTGCCGGAGGCGGACCGGGCCGAGGCGCTGGCGCTCGCCGACGTCCTCGGCGAGCGCGGCACCCGGGTGCCGGTCACGGCGCCGAAGACCGGAACCGGCCGGGGGTACTGCGCTGCCCCCGTACTGGACACCGCCGCGGCCGTGCTCGCCATGGAGCACGGCCTGATCCCGCCGACGCCGAACGTCTTCGACGTCTGCCACGACCTCGACCTCGTGACGGGCCAGGCCCGGGCCGCCGAGCTGCGCACGGCACTGGTCCTCAGCCGCGGACTCATGGGGTCGAACTCGGCGCTGGTGCTGCGGCACGGCGCCGCGCAGTGAGCACAGCAAAGGAGGAAGGCACATGTCCCAGATCACCGTGGAAGAACTCGCCGCGCTCATGAAGAAGGCCGCCGGGGTCACCGTCAGCCCGCAGCAGCTCCAGGAGAAGCCCGACACCGGCTTCGACGTCCTCGGCGTCGACTCGCTGGGCCTGCTCGGCATCGTCGGCGAGCTGGAGAACGTGCACGGCACCCCGCTGCCGGTCGACGCGGAGCGCTGCAAGACGCCCCAGCAGTTCCTCAACCTCGTCAACAGCACCCTGATGGCAGGAGCCTGAGATGGCAGGACACACCGAGAACGAGATCACCATCGCCGCCCCGCTGGACCTGGTCTGGGACATGACCAACGACCTGGAGCGGTGGCCGCAGCTGTTCAGCGAGTACGCGTCCGTCGAGATCCTCTCCCGGGAGGGGAACAGGACGACGTTCCGGCTGACCATGCACCCGGACGACAACGGCACCGTCTGGAGCTGGGTCTCCGAGCGCGAGCCGGACCGCGACACCCTCACCGTCAAGGCGCGCCGGGTCGAGACGGGGCCCTTCGCCCACATGAACATCCACTGGCGGTACGAGGAGGTACCCGCCGGCACCCGGATGATCTGGACGCAGGACTTCGCGATGAAGCCGGACGCGCCTGTCGACGACGCCTGGATGACCGACAACATCAACAAGAACTCCAAGATCCAGATGGCCCTGATCCGGGACAAGATCGAGCAGGCGGCCGCCGGTCACCGGCCCGCCCCGGCCCTGGCCGACTGAGCCGGACGACAGGAGAAGAACCGTGCACCAGGCCCTGATCGTCGCCCGCATGGCCCCGGGTTCCGCCCCCGACATCGCCAAGGTGTTCGCGGAGTCCGACCGGGGAGAGCTGCCGCACCTCGTCGGCGTCGTCCGGCGCAGCCTCTTCCAGTTCGGCGATGTGTACATGCACCTCATCGAGTCCGAACGCGAACCCGGACCAGCCATCGCGAAGGTCACCTCGCACCCCGAGTTCCAGGAGGTCAGCGAGCGCCTCTCGGCGTACGTCAGCGCATACGACCCGGAGACCTGGCGGTCCCCGAAGGACGCGATGGCGCAGCGCTTCTACCTGTGGGAGCGCGACGCCCGCGCCTGACCCTCGTCAGGCCACCGGTGCCGGGCCCGCGTCCGACGCGGGCCCGGCACCGGTGTTCTTTCGAGGAAGGTTCGCTCACGCGGGGACCGTGCAGTCGAACGCGTGCAGATAGGGGTTGACCGGCCGGATGTCGCCGACGGTCAGGCCCGCCTCGGTCAGCCGCCCGACCATGCTGTCGGTGGTGTGCTTGGCCCCGCCGACGTTCAGGAGCAGCAGCAGGTCCATGGCGGTGCTGAAGCGCATCGACGGGGTGTCGTCGACGAGGTTCTCGATGACCACGACCCGTGTCCCGGGACCGCCCGCCTCGATCACGTTGCGCAGCAGCTTGGCCGTGGACTCGTCGTCCCACTCCAGGATGTTCTTGATGATGTAGACGTCGGCCTTGACGGGGACGGACTCCCGGATGTCGCCGGGCACGATGCGCGCCCGGCCGGCGAGGTCGCCGCCCTGGCGCAGCCGCGGCACGGCGTTGTCCACCACCCGCGGCAGATCGAGCAGAAAGCCCGCCATCGACGGGTACTTGTCCAGCAGGCTCGCCACCACGTGCCCCTGGCCGCCGCCGAGGTCCGCGACGGACGAGGCGCCGGAGAGGTCCAGCAGCGCGGCGACGTCGCGGGCCGACTGCTCGCTGGAGGTCGTCATCGCGCGGTTGAAGACGTCGGCCGACTCGGGGGCGTCCTCGTTCAGGTAGACGAAGAACTCCTTGCCGTAGAGGTCCTCGACGACGTTCCGGCCGGTGCGCACCGCCTCGTCCAGCTTCGGCCAGGCGTCCCAGGTCCACGGCTCGGTGCACCACAGGGCGATGTCACGCAGGCTGTTCGGGTCGTCCTCGCGCAGCAGCCTGGACATCTCGGTGTGGCTGAACGCGCCGCCGGGCCGCTCGGCGAAGACGCCGTAGCAGGACAGGGCGCGCAGCAGCCGGCGCAGCGGCTTCGGCTCGGCCTTCACCGCGGCCGCGAGGTCCTCCACGGTCATGGGGGCGTCCCCCAGTGCGTCGGCGACGCCCAGCCGGGCGGCCGCGCGGACGGCGGCGGCACACGCCGCCCCGAACACGAGCTCTCTCAGCCGCATCGAGGGCGGCGGGGGTGGGGGAGGAGCCGAGAGCTCGGGGGATGGTGCGGTCATGTGCCGCCTTCCTTCCTTGCGCGGATGGGGTACGGGCGTCCGGTCAGCACAGACCCGCGGGCCGCGAGGCCCCGCAGGAGTTGTCGTCGAAGGTGTTGGCGCTCTGGGTGGCTTCCTGGTTGACGAGGTCCGCCGGGGCGTTGTCCAGCAGATAGTTGCCGGTGATCAGGTTCCGTTCGCTGGTGACGCCCACCATGCTCTTGAACAGGACGATGCCGCCCGACAGCGGGGACTCGCCCGAGTGGCCGGTGACCACGTTCCCTGAGACCAGGGTGCTCTCGGCGCCGGTCAGGACGATGCCGGAGCCCTGCAGGAAGGGCAGCCGCTCGGTCTTCGCGCAGTACTTGTTGTTCCGCTCGACGCGGTTGAGGCTGACGGTCAGGGCGCCCGCCTTCGGCTTGTTCTCGTCGCCGACGACGAACATGCCGGCGCAGTTGCCGGTGAGATAGTTGCGCTTCACGACGAGGTTGCGCAGCCGGCGGACGGTGAGGCCGATCCGGTTGTCCTCCAGGCGGTTCCGCTCGATCACGGTGCCCCTGCTGTCCGTGGCGCCCACCTCGGCCTTCACGTTGTTGGCGAGGAACAGCCCCGCGTCACCGTTGCCCCGGGCGATGTTCTGGCGGAACACACCGCGGGTGGAGTGCTCCTGGGCGATGCCCCACTGCCCGTTGTCCTCGGCGATCACCCGCTGGACGGTCAGGCGGTCGGTCCCCAGGGAGAACAGGCCGATCTTGGAGAAGCCGGTCACCTTCAGATCGGCGACGGTGACGTCCGGGAGGGCCTTGTCCTTCTCCCCGATCACGCAGATGCCGTTGCCGGCCTCGGCGCAGTTGATGGTGGCCTTCTTGTTGTTCCGCGTGGCCTTCGTGGAGCCGGCCGCGGCCTTCTTCTGGACCGGCTGGATCACCGTGTCGTTGCCGTGGTGGCTCAGGCCGCGCAGGGTCAGTCCCGGCGTCTTCACCGTGACGCTCTCGTGGTAGACGCCGGGCAGCACGAGCACTGTGTCGCCGGTCTGGGCGGCGTTCACCGCCTGCTGGATCGACTGACCCGGCTTCACCACATGGATCCGTTGGGCGGCGGACGCGGGGGCGGTACCGACGAGCGCGCCGAGGAGCGCGGTCGCGCATGCGAGATAGGTGATATGGCGTTTTGTCACATTCCGAAGGCTAGGAGCGCATCAGCCGATTACCGGCCGGATGCTCCGTTCGACGGCGTGTCACCCCGGCAGGCAGTACGGGCTGGGCCCGGGCGCCCCACGCGCCCGGGCCCAGCCCGTACTGGTGATCCGCGTCCCCCGAGGTCAGCGAGGTCTCGGCCCGCCCTTCGGCAGCCGCATCCCCTTGGGCATCGGCCCCTTCGGCAGCGGCATGTTGCTCATCAGGTCGCCCATCGCCCGCAACCGGTCGTTGGTGGCGGTCACCTGCGGCCCGGTCAGCACACGCGGCAGCTTCAGCATGGTCGTGCGCAGCTTCTTCAGCTCGACCGTGCCCTCGCCGGTGCCGACGATCAGATCGTGCACCGGCACGTCCGCGACGACCCGGTTCATCTTCTTCTTCTCGGCGGCCAGCAGGGACTTCACCCGGTTCGGGTTGCCCTCGGCGACCAGCACGATGCCGGCCTTGCCGACCGCCCGGTGCACCACGTCCTGGCTGCGGTTCATCGCCACCGCCGGGGTCGTCGACCAGCCGCGGCCGATGTTGTCCAGCACGGCCGCGGCGGCGCCCGGCTGGCCCTCCATCTGCCCGAAGGCGGCCCGCTCGGCGCGGCGGCCGAAGACGATCGCCGTCGCGAGGAAGGCGAGCAACAGGCCCAGGATGCCGAGATAGATGGGGTGACCGATCAAGAAACCGATCGCGAGGAAGACACCGAAGGTGACGATTCCGACTGCCGCGAGCACAAGACCGATCTTCTTGTCGGCCCTGCGGGTCATCTTGTAGGTCAGAGCGATCTGCTTCAGTCGCCCGGGGTTCGCAGCGTCCGCTGCGGTTTCCTTCCTCGCCATGCCACGAAGTCTACGTGGCTCCCGAACCGCCTTCGACGGCAGTGCGCCTCTCAGGAGCGACGGGCGAGGGCCTGCTCCACGATCCGCTGCGCCTCGACCCGGTCCTTGGCCCGGCGGCGGTCCTCCAGCACGGAGGTCCAGGCGTTGCGGCGGGCGGTGCGCTGGCCGCTGCTCATCAGCAGCGACTCCACGGCGCGCAGAGCGGTGGTGAAGGACGGGATGGCGGTGGCGCGAACGGGCGCGGCCTGCATGGTGGAGGTCCCCCCTCGAGTGGCTGCTGGTACGGGTGTACGTGGCGTGAGGCCAGCGTCACTGATTGGTGTTACCAGGGCGTGTCCGACCGGTCAAACACCAGTGAAGCCTTGATGCGGCGCTCCCGAACGCCGACGCGGCCCTGACGTACGCCCTCATCTGCGAGGACGGTCAGGACCGCGTCGTATCGGCCACTACTCGCGGGTAGTCGCTTGTGCGCGAATTCACACGCTTGCCACGCCCGGTACGGGGCAGGGGGGGTGACGCCGTGTCAGACGGCCTGGGCCGCGATGTACGTGCCACGCTTCTCGACGGCCATCTGGTACAGCCGCCCGGCGCGGTACGAGGAGCGCACCAGCGGGCCGGACATCACGCCGGAGAAGCCGATCTGCTCGGCCTCCTCCTTCAGCTCCACGAACTCCTGCGGCTTCACCCAGCGCTCCACCGGGTGGTGGCGCACGGACGGGCGCAGGTACTGGGTGATGGTGACCAGCTCGCACCCGGCGTCGTGCAGCTGCTTCAGCGCCTCGCTGACCTCCTCGCGGGTCTCGCCCATGCCGAGGATCAGGTTCGACTTGGTGACCAGGCCGTAGTCGCGGGCCGCGGTGATGACCTTCAGGGAGCGGTCGTAGCGGAAGCCGGGGCGGATCCGCTTGAAGATCCGCGGGACCGTCTCGACGTTGTGCGCGAAGACCTCGGGGCGCGAGGAGAAGACCTCCTGAAGCTGCTCCGGGACCGCGTTGAAGTCGGGGGCGAGCAGCTCGACCTTGGTCCGGCCCGCCTCGCGGTGCGCGGTCTGCTGGTGGATCTGGCGCACGGTCTCGGCGTACAGCCAGGCGCCGCCGTCCTCAAGGTCGTCGCGGGCGACGCCGGTGATGGTGGCGTAGTTCAGGTCCATGGTGACCACGGACTCGCCGACCCGGCGGGGCTCGTCGCGGTCGAGCGCCTCGGGCTTGCCGGTGTCGATCTGGCAGAAGTCGCAGCGCCGGGTGCACTGGTCGCCGCCGATGAGGAAGGTCGCCTCGCGGTCCTCCCAGCACTCGTAGATGTTGGGGCAGCCGGCTTCCTGGCAGACCGTGTGCAGGCCCTCGCTCTTGACGAGGCTCTGCATCTTCGTGTACTCGGGGCCCATTTTCGCCCGGGTCTTGATCCACTCGGGCTTGCGCTCGATGGGGGTCTGGCTGTTGCGGACCTCCAGGCGCAGCATCTTGCGTCCGTCGGGTGCGACTGCGGACACGACCGGCTCCCTGTGCTTCGATTCTTCGGCGTACACCAGGGTACGCCCGTGTTTACTGAGCCCTGCTGTCAGGCCAACCCCATCGCCGCAGGGCCCATTCCCGGCGTCAGGCGGTCGCCTTCTCGATCACCCGCGGCTTCAGTTCCGCGTTCTCCAGGACGTCCCTCAGATGGCGCTCGACGACCGGGACCACCTCCTCGACCGTGATGTCACGGCCCAGCTCGTTCGCGAGGGAGGCGACGCCCGCGTCGCGGATGCCGCAGGGGATGATCTTGTCGAACCACTTGTTGTCCGGGTTCACGTTCAGCGCGAAGCCGTGCATGGTGACGCCCTTGGCCACCCGGATGCCGATCGCGGCGATCTTGCGGTCCTCGCGGCGCTGGCCCGCGTTGGACGGGGCGTACTCCGGACCGTTCAGGCGCGGGTCGAACTCCTCGTCGTGCAGGCGGGGGTCGAAGTCCAGGGACAGGCCGCCGACGGACGGGCGCTGCTCGACCGGGTCGCCGAGGACCCAGACCCCGCTGCGGCCCTCGACCCGGGTCGTCTCCAGGCCGAACTCCGCGCAGGTGCGGATGAGGGCCTCCTCCAGCCGCCGCACATGCGCCACCACGTCCACCGGGCGCGGGAGCTTCTGGATCGGGTAGCCCACCAGCTGGCCCGGGCCGTGCCAGGTGATCTTGCCGCCGCGGTCCACGTCGACGACCGGTGTGCCGTCGAGGGGGCGCTCGTTGTCCGCCGTGCGCCGGCCCGCGGTGTAGACCGGCGGGTGCTCCAGCAGCAGCACGGTGTCGGGCATCTCGTCGGCGAACCGTGCCGCGTGCACCCGGCGCTGCTCGTCCCACGCCTCCTGGTACTCGACGGCGTCCGCACCGAATCCCATACGGACGAACCGCAACTCACTCACGGCAAGCGCCTCCCTAGAAGGTCGTAAGGCATGAAACCCGCCCACGTCACTGTACGACTGTCCGAGGCGCGTCAGCCCTGGGGGCAATCCTCACACGATCGGATGAATGAACGTCGAAGTGTGCGATCAGCTGCTCACTCTCCGCTACATTCGCGCCGTTCACGAGGCCATAAGGGCTGCTCACAGGCAATCCGGGCAGCACGGCGGCGCAAGCCGCCGAAAGCCCGAAGGCAGGAGACCGCACCGCAGATGACGGAACGACCCGCGCAGCGCACTCCCAACCGCCAGCTCGCCGCGCTCATCGCAGAAGCGGGGTTCTCCAACGCAGGTCTCGCCCGTCGCGTGGACCAGCTCGGCCTCGAACACGGACTCGACCTCAGATACGACAAGACATCCGTCACCCGCTGGCTGCGCGGACAGCAGCCCAGGGGAACGACCCCCGCGCTCATCGCCGAGGTGTTCACCCGCCGGCTCGGCCGCCGCCTCACCGCCCAGGACCTGGGCCTGGACGCCTGCGCCCCGGTGTACGCCGGGCTGGAGTTCGCGGCCGGGCCCGAGGAGGCCGTCGACATCGTCAGCGGACTGTGGCGCAAGGACTCCGGCAGCCACGCCGAGCTGCGCAAGATCGCCTTCACCCCGGCCGGACTGGTCGTCCCCAGCCGGGACTGGCTGATCGGCCGGGCCGACGAGAAGGTCGCCCGGGGCGAGTCCCCGGCCCGGGTGCCCGCGCAGGGCCGCCCGGCGGTGCCCCAGCAGCGCGGCCGGGCCGAACGCGGGCCCGGCCACCGGGTCACCGCCGGCGACATCGCCGCGCTCCGCTCGGTCGCCGAGCTGTTCCGCACCCTCGACAACGCCTACGGCGGCGGCCACGCCCGGCAGGCGCTGGTGCGCTACCTGGAGCACGAGCTCGAACCGATGCTGCGCGGCACCTACGGCGAGCAGACCGGCCGCCGGCTGTTCGCGGCCGCGGCCGACCTCACCCGGCTCGCCGGCTGGACGTCGTACGACATCGCCGCGCACGGCCTCGCGCAGCGGTACTTCGTGCAGGCGCTGCGGCTGTCGCAGGCGGCCGCGGACCGGGCGTACGGGGCGTACGTCCTGGTCACCATGAGCCGGCAGGCCGTCTATCTGAGCCACGGGCGCGAGGCCGTGCAGCTGGCGCGGGTGGCCCAGCAGGGGGTGGGCAGCTCCGCGCCCCCCGTCGTGCAGGCGCTGCTGCACGCCGCCGAGGCGCGGGGGCACGGGGTGCTGGGGGAGGTGCGGGCGTGCACCGCGTCCCTCGTCCGCGCCGAGCGCGCGCTGGAGGCCGCCCGGCCCGGGGACGACGTCCCGTACTGGGCGCGGTTCTTCGACGAGGCGCAGCTCGCCGACGAGTTCGGGCACTGCCACCGGGATCTGCAGCAGTTCCGCGCCGCCGCCCAGCACGCGGAACGCGCGCTGCAACTGCGGCCCCCCGGCTTCGCCCGCAGCCGCCTGTTCTGCCGCGTCGTCCTCGCCACCGCCCGCCTCGGCCTCGGCGAACTCGACCAGGCCTGCCAACTGGCCGCCGAGGCGGCCGGTCAGGCGGCGGAGATGCGGTCGGTGCGGGCGATGGAGTACGTCAAGGACTTCGAACGCCGCCTGGAGCCCTACAAGGACGCGGCACCGGTACGCACGTACCGGGACAAGGTGGCGGCGTTGAGCTGAGCGGGATCGTCGTGTGGCGGCGCTGAGCTGATCAACCGGTGCTCGGGCCGCCGCCACGGCATGGCGAGCGCCGGTCCTTCCCGCGCGGGTCACTTCCGACGCCGGTCGTTCGGGGCCGCCGCCACAGCGGTCAACCACCGCGACGGCTCCCGGCGGTGCCGAGCCGGCCGCACCCCGTCCGCGACCGGCCGCGCCTGTCCTTTGTGCCGCCCGGGCCGTGGGTGCCGGGTCCGCCGTGTGCAGTGGACCCGCCGCCCTCAGGCCGCGCCTGTCCCTCACGCCGCCCGGGCCGTGGGTGCCGGGTCCGCCGTGTGCAGTGGACCCGCCGCCCCCAGGCCGCGCCTGTCCCTCACGCCGCCCGGGCCGTGGGTGCCGGGTCCGCCGTGTGCAGTGGACCCGCCGCCCTCAGGCCGCGCCTGTCCCTCACGCCGCCCGGGCCGTGGGTGCCGGGTCCGCCGTGTGCAGCGAGCCCGCCGCCCCCAGGTCCGCCAGGATCGCCGCGGACGCCCGCCGGGCCGAGTGCAGCGCGCCCTGGACCGTGCTGGTGTCCCGGTGGTCGCCGCACACGTACAGGCCCGCCAGCAGCCGCACCGGCCGTCGCAGATCATGCGGCGGCCGCATCACCGGCACGGCCTCGGCGGTGTGGTGCACGGCGAGCGTCTCCCACCGCGCCGTCGACGTGCCGTACAGCCGGGCCAGATGCATCCGCACCGCCGTGTCGACATCGCTCGGCGCGGCCCCCAGCACCGTCGACGACACCAGCGCCCGCCCCTGGGGCGCCCGCGTCGGATCCACCGCGCTGACCACCGCCGTGTGCGCCACCGGCCCGCCCCGGTCGGCGTCCAGCAGCAGCGACGCCCCGGTCTGTGGCGCCTCGTCGGTCGTGTGGTGCACCACCGTCACCGGATGGAAGTCGGGCACCCGCAGCCCCGGCAGCAGCTCGGCCGCCGTCCGCGCGTCCGTCGCCAGCAGCACCGCCCGGCACCGGAACTCCCCGTGCTCGGCCGTGCTCACCGACGTCGTGGACACGCCGGTGACCCGCACCCCGGTGCGCACGGTCCCCGGCGGCAACCCGCGCGCCAGCAGCTCCGGCAGCACCTCGGCGCCCCCTTCCGGCACACACATGCGCCCCGCCGCGAACGCCCGCAGCGCCAGGTCCGCGCACCGGCTGGACGTCGTCAGCTCGGGGTCGCACAAGAGGGCGGCGAGCAGCGGGCGCAGGAAGCCGTCGACCGTCCGGGCGGGCAGCCCGCGCGCCGCCAGGGCCTGACCGGCGGGCAACTCCGGTCGGGACAGCAGCCGTTCGACCGGCATGGCGCCGATCCGGGCCAGCGCGGCCCCGAGCCGCGCCTGGTCCACGGCACTGCCCAGCGGCGCCCCCGCCAGTGCCCGGCTCCCCGTGACCGGCCTCGCCGTCGAACGGGGGGCGCTCGCAAGGGCGCGTACGGCATGGAGTGCGCCCCTCGCGCTCCGGCCACCCGCCGGGGCGCCCGCACGCTGCCGGCGCCCGTCGCTGTGCAGCAGCACACCCGGGGTGAACGCGCGCAGCGCCAGCGCGTCGAGCCCCGGTGTCAGACGCAGTTCGGGATACGACGTGAACAGGAGCTGTCCGATGCGGTCCAGCCGGAAGCCGTCGACCTTCTCCGTGGCCATCCGCCCGCCCACACAAGGAGCGGCCTCCAGAACGGTGGTCGGGATTCCTGCACCGGTCAGCCGATGCGCCGCGGCGAGACCGGCGACCCCGGCTCCCACGACGACGACGTCCGCCTGATACACGGGCTCAAGCACGTGCCCCTCCTCGACGTTGCGCGGCCGGTGGAGAGCTGATGCCCTCAACCGGCTTCGGGGATACCCGAGTTCGGGTCGAGGTTAGGGCCGCGTCCAGTCAGGGGCAGTCGCGCATGAACAGGGCACGGTCGCACAGCGGTCGCATACGGTCATGCAGGGCCATGGTGTCGGCCTCACCTTGCCGCCCGAATCGCCTCCTCGATCCCCGGAAACGCGAAGCCGAACCCCGACTCCAGCAGTCGCCTCGGCACCACCCGCTGGCTGCCCAGCACATCCCCGGCCATCTCGCCCAGCACGGCCCGCAGCACCGGCGCCGGCACCGCGCACAGCGTGGGCCGGTGCAGCACCCGCCCCATCGCCGCGGTGATCTCACGGTTGGTCAGCGGCTGCGGGGCGGTCAGGTTGAACGGCCCGGACAGGTCCTCCCGGTCGATGAGGTGCCGCAGCGCGGCGACCTCGTCGTGCAGCGAGATGAACGACCAGTACTGCCGCCCGTCCCCGAGCCGCCCCCCGAGACCCGCCAGGAACAGCGGGAACAACCGCCCCCAGGCACCGCCCTTGCGGGACACCACCAGCCCGGTCCGCGCGAACACCGTCCGCACCCCCGCGTCCCGCGCGGGCGCCGCGGCCGACTCCCACTCCACGCACAGCTCCGGCAGGAAACCGGCCCCCGGGGGCGCCTCCTCGTCGACGGCCCGCTCCCCGGTGTCCCCGTAGTAGCCGATCGCGCTGCCGCTGACGAACACCCGCGGCCGCCGCTCCGCCGGCAGCCCCGCGACGGCCCCGGCCAGCGTCGCCGTACCGCGCACCCGGCTGTCGCGGATCCGCGCCTTGTACGCCTCGGTCCAGCGGCGGTCTCCCACCCCGGCGCCCGCCAGGTTCACCACCGCGTCGCACCCGGCGAGCGCGGCCGCGTCGACGAACCCGCCCTCGGGGTCCCAGCGGACCTCGTCCGCCGCCCGGGGCTCCCGGCGCACCAGGCGCACCACCTCGTGCCCCTCGGCGGTCAGGGACCGCACGAGCGCACTGCCGATGAGACCGGACGCGCCGGCCACCGCGATTCGTTCCATGCGGCCCATACTGCCGGTCAACGCCGCACAAAGGCCGGAAGGGCCGTCGTCCGGCCGCCGTACAGTGACGTCATGCCGGTTCCGTACATAGGTCACGCCAGGTACTCCGACGAGGAGACGCTGGGGCGGCTCGACCGCCGGTGCTGGTCCGCGCTGCACTCCGTCCAGCCGCGCCCCAGGCCGCCGTACGACCCCTTCTTCAGCGACCGTTTCGGGCCGCGCGACCATCTCGTCGCCGAACTCGCCGGAGCCGTCGTCGGCTACATCCGGCTCGGCTTCCCCACGCCGCTGGAGAGCAACGCGCACGTCCGCCAGATCCAGGGCCTGGTCGTCGCCGAGGAGACGCGTGGCGCCGGGGTCGGCCGGGCGCTGCTGCGCGCCGTGCAGGACGAGGCACGGCGGCAGGGGGCCCGCCGGATCACCCTGCGGGTCCTCGGGCACAACACCCCGGCGCGCAAGCTGTACGAGTCCGAGGGGTTCGTGGTGGAGGGGGTGCTGCCGGAGGAGTTCTTCCTCGACGGGGAGTACGCCGACGACGTGCTGATGGGCCGTTTCCTCTGAGCCGCCTCGCGGTGCCCGGGCGTTACGACGACACCAGCGCGCCCGTGTCCACCGGCGTCGTCGCGTCCGCCGCCCGCGCCGCGTCACCGGCGACCTCGGCGGCCGTCAGGACGTACCCCGTCTCGGCGTCGGAGGTGGAGCGGGCGAAGACCACGCCGTACACCTTGCCGTCGGTGGTGAGCAGCGGACCGCCCGAGTTGCCCGGGCGGACCGTGGAGCGGATCGAGTAGATCTCGCGTGTGACGTTCTCGTCGTTGTAGATGTTCTGGCCGGTCGCCCGGACCCGGGCCGCGACCGTCGCCGCCTGCAGATCCAGCCCGCCGTCCTGCGGATAACCGGCGACCACGGCCGCGTCGCCCCGCTCGGCGTCGTCGTCGAACTCCAGGGCGGGCGCACGCAGGTCGGGGACGTAGAGCACGGCCACGTCCTTGTCCGGGTCGAACAGCACCACCCGTGCCTCGTACGACGGCCCGACCCCGCCGACCCGGACGGTCGGCTCGTCGATGCCCGCCACCACGTGCGCGTTGGTCATCACGTGCTCGGCCGCGTACACGAACCCGCTGCCCTCACGCCCCTGGCCGTCCGCGACGCCCTCCACCTTCACCGAGCTCAGCTTGGCGGCGTTGGTGGCGGCAGCCGTGACGCTGTCGCCGGAGGGCCTGGCCACCTCGGCGGTCGACTCGTTCTCGAACGGGTTGAACACCTGCGGGAAGCCCGCCTCGGTGAGCGCCGACGTGGCCCGCGAGAACCACGCCGGGGTGGTGTCCGGCATCGCGCTCTGCACCGCGCCGAGCAGCCGTGAGTCCCGGATCGCGCCCGTCAGCAGCGGCGACGAGGACGCCGCCAGCACGCTCGCGGCCACCCACGCCACGATCAGCACGGCGACCGAGTTGGCCGCCGCCCCGCCGACCCCGTCGGCCACCCGGAGCGGCCCCCGGGCCAGCTCCCGCCGCAGCCGCAGCGCCGGCCGCCCCGCCAGCTCGTGCCCCACCACCGCCGGGACCAGCACCGTGAGCACCGCGGTCACCGTCGCCGCCGTCGTCCCCGGCGACACCAGGTCCATCACCCACGGCAGGATCCACACGCCGATCGCCGCGCCGCCCACGAACCCGGCGAGCGAGACACAGCCGGCCACCAGCCCGCGCCGGTAGCCGGACCCGGCGTACACCAGGATCACCAGCACCAGCAGGATGTCGAGCAGGTCCACGGAGCCGCCTTTCCCCAGTCCCCGTCGGTGCGCGCGGGTACGCGCCCCAGCACGCCTTAGTACGTGCCGGACGGGCCCAATGATCAGCCACGCGGGCGACGCCGGTCGGGAACCGGCCACTGTGCGTGTATCCCGAAAAACGTCACCGACCCGGACGATGGTTCCACCAGGTGGCACAGCACACATCGCGGGCGGATGCGCACGGGCCGACAGTGGGACCATGTCTGTCCTCCGAGGTGGCAAGCGCAGCACACGGGGCCCACGGCGACGCACCGTGCGCATATCCGGCCCTGCCGCGGTGCTGGTGTGCTGTCTGCCCGGACTCGCGGCAGTGGCCGCCCTGGTGTGGTGCGCGTACATGGTGGACCGGTCGGTGACGGCCTCCCGGACCGCCCACCCGCTCGCCGCGGCCCGCGCCACCGCCCCGCACACCGCCCCCAGGCCGCCCGTCGTCCCCCGGGCGGCCTGGCTGGGCCAGGGCGGGACGCCCCGCAAGCAGCCGCCGCCGCGCTACGACGACAAGGTCGTCGCCGTGTTCGTGCACCACACCGACTCGCCCAACACCTACCGCTGCGCCGACACGCCCCGCATCATCCGCGACCTCTACGCCGGGCAGACCGGCACCCGCGCGTGGGACGACATCGGCTACAACTTCCTCGTCGACCGCTGCGGCACCATCTACGAGGGCCGCGCGGGCGGCGTCGACCGCCCCGTCACCGGCGCCCACACGCTGGGCTTCAACCACCGCACCACCGGCATCGCCGCCATCGGCACCTTCACGGCGGGCGCCGAGGTGCCGCGCGTGATGACCGAGGCGATCGCCGCGCTGGCCGCCTGGAAACTGGGCCTGTCGGGCACCGACCCGCGCGCCGATGTCCGCCTGATCTCCAGCAACAGCCACAGCCGCTTCGCCGCCGGCACGCCCGCCACGCTGCCCGCCCTGGCCGGCCACAACGACGGCTACATGACCACCTGCCCCGGCGCCGCCCTGACCGCGCGGCTGCCGGAGATCAGGGACCTGGCCGCCCGGTTGCAGGGGCGGCCGTGAACCCCACAGGAAGGCCACAGCCGCCACGCAGGGCGCACAGATCCGGCCGCCCTACCGTCCGGGTCACCAGCCGACCGGAGGTGGGGATCACGAGCGGCAACACCGACACGTGGAACGGGGTCCTGCGCGCGCCCCGGACCGTGCTCTGCGAGGTCGCGACGATCGTCCTCGGCCCGGCCGCCGTCACGGCCTCGGCACTCGACCAGGCCAACGCGGCACCACTGCGCCACGCGGTGCAGGCCGACCGGACGCAGGCGTACATGCCGACGGACACCAGCCGCCGCAGGGTCGCCTGAACCCCGGGCGCCGACTCATTCCCTGAACCGGTCCCACAGGCGCGGATACCGCTCCGCGAGCACCGCCTCGTTCTCGAAGTCGACCGGCGTGCCCTCCGGTTCGGCGGCCGCCGGCGCGATGCCGAGGTCGGGGGCGACGGTGCCGGTGAGCTGCTCGTAGGCCTCGTCCGCCGCGTAGCCCAGCTCCTCGCCGTCGCCGTCGACCTCCTCGTCGAAGTCGTCCAGCAGGTCGGCGAGCGAGTCGGGGTCGTGCACCCCGCCCTCGTACACCTCCCGGCCCTGGCCGATCAGCCAGCACCGGAAGAAGTCGAAGGCGTCGTCGCTGGCCCCGTCGAGCAGCACCCAGGCGGCACCCCACAGGTCCCAGGTGTACGCGCGGTGGTAGCGGACCTCGAAGTGACGGGCGAAGTCGAGGACCGACTCCGGGTCCAGCTGCAGGAGCCGTTCCACGAGGAGGTCGGCCTGCTCCTCGGGATCGCCCTCGGCGGCCTCGCGAGTGGCGTCGATCAGCTCCCAGAACTCCGTCTCGTCCATCACGGCACAAGCATCGGGCCTTCACGGGTGGGGCGCACGCGGAGTGCGGCGGATCGTTATGTCCCGTACAGATCGGCGAGCCGCCGCGCGTCCTCGGCGAACCGCTCCCGCAGCCCCTCGGGCGCCAGCACCTCGACCTCCGGTCCGAGGGCGGAGAGCTGGGTGTGCGCGACCTCCTCCGACTCCACCGGGAGCGTCACGGTCACCCGGCCGTCGTCGTCCGGGGTGCCCGCGGCGGCCAGCGCGTCCCGCGCCGACCGCGGATCGAGGGCGTACGGCAGCCTCCGCACGCCCTCCCCGGACAGCCGTACCACCACCTCGGCGCGCAGGATGGAGCGCGCGAACTGCTCCGCCCGCTCCTCCCAGAAGGCGGGCAGCTCGAACCCCTGGTCCCGCGAGAACCGCTCCTCGCCGACCTCCACCGCCGTGAACCGGTCGATCCGGTACACCCGGAAGGATCCGCGGTCCGCCACCCGCGCGCACAGGTACCAGACGCCCGCCTTGAGCACGAGCCCGTACGGCTCCAGCTCCCGCTCCACCTCGCTGTCCCCCCGGCGATAGCGTGCCGTGATCCGCCGGTCGTCCCACACCGCGTCCGCGACCGCGGGCAGCGGCTCGGGCGTCCCGGGCTCCTTGAACCAGCTCGGGGCGTCCAGGTGGAACCGCTGCGCCGCCGTCCTGGAGGCGTCCCGCAGGGAGGGCAGCAGCGCCGCCGACACCTTCAGCCGGGCCGCCGAGGCCGCGTCCTGAAGGCCCATCTCGCGCAGCGCCCCCGGCACCCCGGACAGGAACAGCGCCTCGGCCTCACTGCGGTGCAGGCCGGTCAGCCGCGTCCGGTACCCGCCGATCAGCCGGTACCCGCCGGCCCGCCCCCGGTCGGCGTAGACCGGAACCCCGGCCTCCGACAGCGCCTGCGCGTCCCGGGTCACCGTCCGCTCCGACACCTCCAGCTCCCGCGCCAGCTCGGCGGCGGTCATGGCGGGCCGGGACTGCAGCAACAGCACCATCTTGATCAGCCGGGCAGCACGCATGGAGCACATCATGCAGCAGGCCCCCACCGAGGCGGGGGCCTGTCGGCGACAGGGGGACGGACTCCGCGTCGACGCCGAAGTGGCGGCGGGCGGCCTCGCGGGTGTCGGAGAGGCCGAAGCCGTCGGCGGCCAGCGAGGAGTGGTCCTGCTCGACCCACTGCGCGATCGGGATGCAGCAGGCCCCCACCGAGGCGGGGGCCTGTCGGTGGCCGGGCCTACAGCCCGTACTTGTCGCGTGCCTCCTTCACGGCCGTCGCCTTGACCTCGCCGCGCTTCGCGAGCTGGGCCAGGGCCGCGACCACGATGGACTCCGCGTCGACGCCGAAGTGGCGGCGGGCGGCCTCGCGGGTGTCGGAGAGGCCGAAGCCGTCGGCGCCCAGCGAGGAGTAGTCCTGCTCGACCCACTGCGCGATCTGGTCCGGAACCTGGCGCATGTAGTCGGAGACGGCCAGCACCGGGCCCTCGGCGCCCTGCAGCGCCTGACGGACGTACGGCACCCGCTCCTCGCCGCGCAGCAGCGCCGCGTCGGCCTCCAGCGCGTCCCGGCGCAGCTCGCTCCAGGAGGTCGCGGACCACACGTCGGCCGCCACGCCCCACTCCTCGGCGAGCAGTGCCTGGGCCTTCAGCGCCCAGTGGATCGCCGTACCGGAGCCGAGCAGCTGGATGCGCGGGGCGTTCGCCGCCACCGTCACACCCGCCGACTCCGCCGTGTTGAAGCGGTACAGGCCCTTGACGATGCCCTCGTCGATGCCGAGGCCCTGCGGCTTCGCGGGCTGCGGCAGCGGCTCGTTGTAGACGGTGAGGTAGTAGAAGACGTTCGGGTCCTCGCCCGGCGCCGCCTCGCCGTACATGCGGCGCAGACCGTCCTTGACGATCGTCGCGATCTCGTACGCGAACGCCGGGTCGTACGTCAGAGCGGCGGGGTTGGTGGCCGCGATGACGGGGGAGTGGCCGTCGGCGTGCTGCAGGCCCTCACCGGTCAGGGTGGTACGGCCCGCCGTGGCGCCGATGAGGAAGCCGCGGCCGAGCTGGTCGCCGAGCTGCCACATCTGGTCGGCCGTGCGCTGCCAGCCGAACATCGAGTAGAAGATGTAGAACGGGATCATCGGCTCGCCGTGCGTGGAGTACGCGGTCGACGCGGCGATGAAGTCGGCCATCGAACCGGCCTCGGTGATCCCCTCGTTGAGGATCTGGCCGTTCCTGGCCTCCTTGTAGTACATCAGCTGGTCGCGGTCGACCGGCTCGTACGTCTGGCCCTTGGGCGAGTAGATGCCGAGGGAGGGGAAGAGGCTCTCCATGCCGAAGGTGCGTGCCTCGTCCGGGACGATCGGCACCCAGCGCTTGCCGGTCTCCTTGTCCCGGACCAGGTCCTTGACCAGGCGGACGAACGCCATGGTGGTCGCCACGTTCTGCGAACCGGAGCCCTTGTCGAAGGACGCGAAGGCCTTCTCGGCGGGCGCGGGCAGCGGCGCGACCGGGTGCACGCGGCGGGCCGGGGCCGGACCGCCGAGGGCGGCGCGGCGCTCCTGGAGGTAGCGGACCTCGGGGGAGTCGGCGCCCGGGTGGCCATAGGGCACCACGCCGTCGACGAACGCGCTGTCCGCGATCGGCAGGCCGAGCAGGTCGCGCATCGTCTTGAACTCGTCCACCGTCAGCTTCTTCATCTGGTGGTTGGCGTTCTTCGACGCGAAGCCCTCGCCGAGCGTGTGGCCCTTGACCGTCTGGGCCAGGATCACGGTCGGCGCGCCCTTGTGCTCGACGGCGGCCTTGTACGCGGCGTACACCTTGCGCGGCTCGTGACCGCCGCGCGAGAAGTGGAAGCAGTCGAGGATCTTGTCGTCGCTCAGCAGCTTCGCCATCTCGACGAGCGCCGGGTCCTTGCCGAAGAAGTCCTCGCGGATGTAGGCGGCGTCGCGGGTCTGGTACGTCTGGACCTGCGCGTCCGGTACCTCGCGCAGGCGTCGTACCAGCGCCCCCGTGGTGTCGAGCTGCAGCAGCTCGTCCCACGCCGAGCCCCACAGCGTCTTCACGACGTTCCAGCCGGCGCCGCGGAACTGGGCCTCCAGCTCCTGCACGATCTTGAAGTTGGCGCGGACCGGGCCGTCGAGGCGCTGCAGGTTGCAGTTGATGACGAAGGTGAGGTTGTCCAGCTCCTCACGCGCGGCCAGCGCGAGCGCCGCCGTCGACTCCGGCTCGTCCATCTCGCCGTCGCCGAGGAAGGCCCAGACGTGGGAGGCGGAGACGTCCTTGATGCCGCGGTTGGTGAGGTAGCGGTTGAAGCGCGCCTGGTAGATCGCGGAGAGCGGGCCGAGGCCCATCGACACCGTCGGGAACTCCCACAGCCAGGGCAGACGGCGCGGGTGCGGGTACGACGGCAGGCCGTTGCCGCCGGCCTCGCGGCGGAAGTTGTCGAGGTGGTGCTCGTTCAGGCGGCCGTCGAGGAAGGCGCGGGCGTAGATGCCGGGGGAGGCGTGGCCCTGGATGTAGAGCTGGTCGCCCGAGCCGTCGGCCTCCTTGCCCTTGAAGAAGTGGTTGAAGCCGGTTTCGTACAGCCAGGCCGCGGAGGCGAAGGTGGCGATGTGGCCGCCGACGCCGTACTTGCTGCCGCGGGTCACCATGGCGGCCGCGTTCCAGCGGTTCCAGGCGGTGATCCGGGCCTCCATCTCCGGGTCGCCGGGCATCGACGGCTCGGCGGCGGTGGGGATGGTGTTGACGTAGTCGGTCTCAAGGAGCTTGGGAAGCGCGATGCCGGTGCCCTCGGCGCGCTCCAGCGTGCGGCGCATCAGGTACGCGGCACGGTGCGGCCCGGCCGCCTTGGCGACGGCGTCCAGGGAGGCCTGCCACTCGGCGGTCTCCTCCGGGTCGCGGTCCGGGAGCTGGTCGAGCTCGCTCGGCTGGATGGCGTTGGGGTCGGTCATGTCGCCGCCTTCCTCAGTCGAAGGGGGTTCCCTCATCGGTAAGGGTTCGGGGTGCCCTTGGTCTTTGGCAGGACAGGGCGTGAGGCTCGGGTGGGAGCCCGTCGAGGACTGTAACTCCCTGATCGATGATCGATCAAAGGGTTGACCCGTAAAACCTCTTGATCACGAGGAAATAGGCACGCGGTGCCTCGGACTCGGGCACCCGGTGCCGTGTTTTTCCTGGGTTTACGCAGGTGAGGGCGCGTTTGAGTGCCCGGGTGCTCGCTTGTGCCCCGCCCCTCATGCGGCCGCGTGCGCCGCTTGCCTCTCGCGCCCGCCGGGGGTGCCGGTGCGACGCCGTGTGCTGCGCGTTGACCGAGGCGCCGGGCGGCAGCCGGCGCCCGATCGCCCCCAGCACGGACGGCAGCAGCGGCCAGGACACGGCGCCGCCCGAGGACGGATTGCCCAGCAGCACCATCAGGCCCCAGGGCGGCAGCATCGCCCAGCGCCCGATGAGCCTACGCGCGCGGCGCGCACCCCAGGACGTGGGCCTTCACGATCTCCGCGATCCGCGGATCCCGGCGCCGGAAGGCCGCGACCAGCTCCTCGTGCTCCTCGGCGTAGGACTGCTGCACCGTCCCGAGCCAGCGGATCGACAGCGCGGTGAACACCTCGATGCCGAGCCCTTCCCAGGTGTGCAGCAGCACCGAGTTGCCCGCGGCGCGGACCAGCTCGCGGTGGAAGGCGACCGTGTGCCGGACCTGGGCCGTGCCGTCCGACTTGCGGTCGGCCTCGTAGAGCGCGGTGACGTGCGGTTCGAGGGCGGAGCAGTCCTCGGCGAGCTTGTGCGCCGCGAGTTCGGCGGCGATGGCCTCCAGACCGGCCCGGACCGGGTAGCTCTCCTCCAGGTCGGCCGCGGTCAGGTTCCGCACCCGTACGCCCTTGTTGGGCGCGGACTCGATCAGGCGCAGCGACTCCAGTTCACGCAGCGCCTCGCGGACCGGGGTCTGGCTGACCTCCAGTTCGGTGGCGATCCGGCGCTCCACGATCCGCTCGCCCGGCTTCCAGCGCCCGCTGATGATCCCTTCCAGGATGTGCTCGCGGATCTGTTCGCGCAGCGAGTGGATGACGGGCGCGGTCATGAGGGCTCCTTAGGGCGCGTTTGACGATTAGACAATAAGGCCGTCCTCGTGCGGGGGAGGGGCGCATGGGGGCGCTTTGGTGCAGGTGAGACGAGGCTTACACGCCTAGTGGGGTGGGGGTTCTGTGGCTTGGCGGGTGCGCGTTGTGGGTGGCTTGTCGCGCAGTTCCCCGCGCCCCGAACAAACGGCGATGCCCTCGCCCCGGATTTCCGGGGCGAGGGCATCAGTGTGTGCGCCGAGGGCGTTTTTACAGGCCGAGTTCGACCTCGAACTCGCCGGCCTCCAGGATCGCCTTGACCGCCGTCAGGTAGCGGGCGGCGTCGGCGCCGTCCACCAGGCGGTGGTCGTAGGAGAGGGTCAGGTAGGTCATGTCGCGGACGCCGATGACCGTGCCCTCCTCCGTCTCGATGACGGCCGGGCGCTTGACCGTGGCGCCGACGCCGAGGATCGCGACCTGGCCCGGCGGCACGATGATCGTGTCGAACAGCGCGCCGCGCGAACCGGTGTTGGAGATGGTGAAGGTCGCGCCGGACAGCTCGTCCGGGGTGATCTTGCTGGCGCGGACCTTGCCGGCCAGCTCCGCCGTGGCCTTGGCGATACCGGCGAGGTTGAGGTCACCGGCGTTCTTGATGACCGGGGTCATCAGGCCCTTCTCGGAGTCCACCGCGATACCGATGTTCTCGGTGTCGAAGTAGGTGATGGTCCCCTCGGCCTCATTGATCCTGGCGTTGATGGCCGGGTGGGCCTTCAGCGCCTGCGCGGCGGCCTTGACGAAGAACGGCATCGGGGAGAGCTTGACGCCCTCGCGGGCCGCGAACGCGTCCTTGGCCCGGGCGCGCAGCCTCATCAGGCGGGTGACGTCGACCTCGACGACGGAGGACAGCTGGGCCTGCTCGTGCAGGGCCTTGACCATGTTGTCGCCGATGACCTTGCGGATGCGCGGCATCTTGACGGTCTGGCCGCGCAGCGGGGAGGCCTCCAGGACCGGCGCCTTCTTCGCGGCGGCGGCCGGAGCGGCGGCGGCCGGAGCCGGAGCCGCGGCGGCGGCCTTCGCGGCCTCGGCGGCGGCCAGGACGTCCTGCTTGCGGATCCGGCCGCCGACGCCGGTGCCCTTGACGGTGGCCAGGTCGACGCCGTTCTCGGCGGCGAGCTTGCGCACCAGCGGGGTGACGTAGGCACCCTCGTCGGTCGGCTGCGCGGCGGCGGGCGCCGGAGCGGCCGGGGCCGGAGCCTGAGCGGCCGGAGCGGGGGCCGGGGCGGCGGGCTGAGCCGGTGCCGCGGGCTGGGCCGGGGCGGCGGGGGCCGCGGGGGCCGGAGCCTCGGCGGCCGGAGCCGGGGCCGGGGCCTCGGCGGCCGGAGCCTGAGCGGCCGGGGCGGGCGCGGCCGGGGCCTCGGCGGCGGACGCCGGGGCCGGGGCGGCGGGAGCCGGGGCAGCGGCCGGAGCCGCACCCGGGGCGCCGATGACGGCCAGCTTGGCGCCGACCTCGGCCGTCTCGTCCTCGCCGACCGTGATCTCCAGCAGCGTGCCGGAGGCGGGCGCCGGGATCTCGGTGTCGACCTTGTCGGTGGATACCTCCAGCAGTGGCTCGTCGGCCTCGACGGTGTCACCGACCGACTTCAGCCAGCGGGTGACGGTGCCCTCGGTGACGGACTCGCCGAGCGCGGGCAGGACCACGTCCGTGCCCTCGGCGGCACCGCCGCCGGCGGCGGCCTCGGCGGTGGGCGCCGGGGCGGGAGCGGCCTGCTCGGCGGACGGCTGGGCCTGCGGGGCCGGCTCCGGAGCGGGCGGGGCGGCCTGCTCGGCGGCCGGGGCCGGAGCGGGTGGGGCGGCCTGCTCGGCGGCCGGGGCCGGAGCGGCGGCCGGCGCGCCGGTGCCGTCGTCGATCACGGCCAGCTCGGCGCCGACCTCGACGGTCTCGTCCTCGGCGACCTTGATGGAGGCCAGCACACCGGCGGCCGGGGCCGGGATCTCGGTGTCGACCTTGTCGGTGGAGACCTCGAGCAACGGCTCGTCGGCCTCGACGCGCTCACCCTCGGCCTTCAGCCAGCGGGTGACGGTGCCCTCGGTGACGCTCTCGCCGAGCGCCGGAAGGGTTACGGAAACCGCCATGGTTTCGGTTGCTCCTTACGAATTGCGGAAGTCTGTGTCGTCGCGCCCGATGACCGAGAGCGTCAGTCGTGGGAGTGCAGCGGCTTGCCGGCCAGGGCCAGGTGGGCCTCGCCGAGCGCCTCGTTCTGCGTCGGGTGGGCGTGGATGAGCTGGGCGACCTCGGCCGGCAGCGCCTCCCAGTTGTAGACCAGCTGGGCCTCGCCGACCTGCTCACCCATGCGGTCGCCGACCATGTGCACGCCGACCACCGCGCCGTCCTTGACCTGGACGAGCTTGATCTCGCCCGCGGTCTTCAGGATCTTGCTCTTGCCGTTGCCCGCCAGGTTGTACTTCAGGGCGACGACCTTGTCCGCGCCGTAGATCTCCTTGGCCTTGGCCTCGGTGATGCCGACGGAGGCGACCTCGGGGTGGCAGTACGTCACCCGCGGCACGCCGTCGTAGTCGATCGGGACGACCTTCAGACCGGCCAGCCGCTCCGCCACCAGGATGCCCTCGGCGAAGCCGACGTGCGCGAGCTGGAGCGTCGGGACCAGGTCGCCGACCGCCGAGATCGTCGGGACGTTGGTCCGCATGTACTCGTCGACGAGGACGTAACCGCGGTCCATGGCGACCCCGGCCTCCTCGTAGCCCAGGCCCTGGGAGACCGGACCGCGGCCGACCGCGACCAGCAGGACCTCGGCCTCGAACTCCTTGCCGTCGGCGAGGGTGACCTTGACACCGTCGGCCGTGTACTCGGCCTTCTGGAAGAAGGTGCCCAGGTTGAACTTGATGCCGCGCTTGCGGAAGGCGCGCTCAAGAAGCTTCGAGCTGTTCTCGTCCTCGACCGGGACGAGGTGCTTCAGGCCCTCGATGATCGTGACGTCCGCGCCGAAGGACTTCCACGCGGAGGCGAACTCGACACCGATGACACCGCCGCCGAGGATGATCGCGGACTTCGGCACGCGGTCCAGGACGAGGGCGTGGTCCGAGGAGATGATCCGGTTGCCGTCGATCTCCAGACCCGGCAGCGACTTCGGCACGGAACCGGTCGCCAGCAGCACATGGCGGCCCTGGATCCGCTGACCGTTCACGTCCACCGAGGTCGGGGAGGACAGCCGCCCCGCACCCTCGATGTAGGTCACCTTCCGGGAGGCGATGAGGCCCTGCAGACCCTTGTACAGGCCCGAGACCACCTCGTCCTTGTACTTGTGGACCCCGGCGACGTCGATGCCCTCGAAGGTGGCCTTCACACCGAACTGCTCGCTCTCGCGGGCCTGGTCGGCGATCTCGCCCGCGTGCAGCAGGGCCTTGGTGGGGATGCAACCCCGGTGCAGGCAGGTGCCGCCGACCTTGTCCTTCTCGATCAGGGCGACGTCCAGGCCCAGCTGCGCCCCGCGCAGGGCCGCGGCGTAACCACCGCTACCACCGCCGAGGATCACTAGGTCGAAAACGGTGCTGGCGTCGTTCGCCACGTCACGTCCTCCATGCATGTGCGCCGTACGCCGGTCTGCGGTGACCGGCAGGCGGCTGGTGTCCGGCCGCTCTACTTCGGCCCTTCGGTGGGGCCCTGTCCTGCCGAGCCCCATCTTCGCACCTGTCAGCACACAACGAGACGCGGGGCCGGGGTGTGATACGCCCCACGCTCAGATGAGGGTGACGGAAGGGCAGCGCCGCCAGGGGTGCGGGGAACTGCGCGACCCACCACGGACTCCCCGCACCCGCCGTACCACGGAACGGACCGGCTCTTAGGGGTCCTTGCACTCTGCCCGCCCGGGTCGCGCGGCCTGGCACCGCACCTCGCCGCGTTGCCGAAACGCCCAGGTGGCTCCGCTACCAGGGCGCTCCGGCGCCTTGCGATGCACGGCACCAGACCACGCGACCTGATCGGACGCTCATAGTGCAAGGACCCCTCAGGCGAACCTCACCCCAGATCGCCCGCGGCGGTCAGCTCGGCCAGCCGCACCAGAGTCCGCACCCCGGACCCCGTACCACCCTTCGGCGTGTATCCGAACGGCCCCTGCTCATTGAACGCGGGCCCGGCGATGTCGAGGTGCGCCCACGTGATGCCCTCGCCCACGAACTCCCGCAGGAAGAGCCCGGCGACCAGCCCCCCACCCATCCGCTCACCCATGTTGGCGATGTCGGCGGTGGCCGAGTCCATCCCCTTGCGCAGATGCTCCGGCAGCGGCATCGGCCACGCGGCCTCACCGACCTCCTCCGCGGCCTCGTGCACCGCGGAGCGGAACGCGTCGTCGTTGGCCATCACACCGAACGTCCGGTTCCCCAGCGCCAGCATCATCGCCCCGGTCAGCGTCGCCACATCCACGATCGCGTCCGGCTTCTCCTCCGACGCCGCCCACAGGGCGTCCGCCAGCACCAGCCGTCCCTCGGCGTCGGTGTTCAGCACCTCGACGGTCTTGCCGCTGTACATCCGCAGCACGTCACCCGGCCGCGTGGCCGACCCGGACGGCATGTTCTCGGCCAGCGCCAGCCACCCGGTGACGTTGACCTCCAGCCCGAGCCGAGCCGCGGCGATCACGGCCGCGAACACCGCCGCCGCCCCGCTCATGTCGCACTTCATCGTCTCGTTGTGACCGGCAGGCTTCAGTGAGATGCCGCCCGAGTCGTACGTGATGCCCTTGCCCACGAACGCGAGGTGCTTCTTCGCCTTCGACGAGGTGTACGACAGCTTCACCAGCCGCGGCGCCGACGCCGACCCGGCGCCGACGCCCAGGATGCCGCCGTACCCGCCCTTGGCCAGTGCCTTCTCGTCGAGCACCTGCACCTTGATGCCGTGCTCCTTGGCCGCGGTCTGGGCGATCGCCGCGAACGCCTCCGGGTTGAGGTCGTTCGGCGGCATGTTGATCAGGTCACGGGCGCGGTTGAGCTCCTCGGAGACGGCGACGGCGCGCTCGACGGCCGCCTTGAACGCCTTGTCGCGGGGCTTGCCACCGAGCACGGTGACCTCGGCGAGCGGCGCCTTGCCGTTCTTCTTGTCCTTGCCGTTGTCCTTGTACGCGTCGAAGGAGTAGGCGCCCAGCAGCGCGCCCTCGCCGATCGCGCCGACCGAGGCCGCGTCCGCGACCGGCAGCGCGAAGGCGGCCTTCTTGGCACCGGCCAGCGCACGGGCGGCGGCCCCGGCGGCCCGGCGCAGCGCCTCCGCGTCGTACTCCGCGTCCTTCTCCGGCCGGGCCCCGAGGCCCACCGCCACCACGAGCGGCGCCTTGAAACCGGCCGGGGCGGGCAGCTTCGTCACCTCGCCCTCGGCGCCGGAGGCGCCCAGGGTCTCCAGGACGCCGGCGAGCCTGCCGTCGTACGCGTTGTCCACGGCGTCCGCGCCCGGTGCGACGACCGGGCCCTTGTCGCCCTTGGCGACACCGATCACGATCGCGTCGGCCCGCAGGCCGGGCGCCGCGGCGGTGCTGAGAGTGAGAGCAGTCACGGTGGTGAAATCTCGCTTCCGATGTGAAGTTCCTGTGGCCGAGGGACGGGGCGGCCGGGCCCGACAGCCGACCCTGGATCCCTCGTGTGGTGGAGTCTGTACCTGGACAGGTATTGACCTGGCACGAGCCTACGCCCGCTGTCCCTTCGGGCATTCCCGCGGACGTTCACCTCTCGGTGGCGCCGTGGCCATGTACTGATCCTCGCACCCCATGAGCCGAGTCACACGCGTCGGGTTCGGGTGAGAGGGACGCCGCTCCCGAGCCGCACACCGGACCTGCTGAGGCGCCTCAGCCCAGGACGAGCACCAGCAGTGCCGTCGTGGCCGCCGTCTCGGCGAGACCGCCGAACACATCGCCGGTGACCCCGCCGAACCGGCGCACGCAGTGCCGCAGCAGGAGGCCGGCGACCACGGCGGAGGCGACCACCGCGAGGGCCGTGCGCAGGACGTCGTACGTCCCGAAGAGCGCCCCGGCGGCCGCGGCACCTCCGGTCACGGCCAGCGTCACGCCCACCGCCCCGCGGACCGGGACGACCCCGGCGACGGCCGCCCCCAGCCCGTCGGGCCGGGCGGCCGGCACCCCGGCGCGGGCGGCCAGCGTCAGCGCGAGGCGGGCGGCGGTGGCCGCGACGACCGACGCGAGCGCACCCCGGGCCCAGGAGCCGTCGTAGACCTGTGCCAGGGCCGCCACCTGGGCCAGGAGCACGAAGACCAGGGTGAGCACCCCGAACGGGCCGATGTCCGACTGCTTCATGATCCGCAGCGCGTCCTCGGCGGGCTTGCCGCTGCCCAGCCCGTCCGCCGTGTCGGCCAGGCCGTCCAGGTGCAGGCCACGGGTGAGGACGGCGGGGACGGCGACGCCGCCGACGGCGGCGAGCAGCGGGCCCGCGCCGAGCAGGAGCAGCAGCAGACCGACACCGGCCGCGCAGAGGCCGACGACCAGCCCGGCGAGGGGAGCGCAGAGCATCCCGCCGCGCGCGGTGTCCCGGTCCCAGCGGGTCACCCGTACCGGCAGGACGGTGAGGATGCCGAAGGCGAAGCGCAGGCCGTGCACGGGCGGGATCAGGGACATCCCGGCAGGGTACGCGACCGCTCACGGAGCATTTCACCGGAATCCTGGGCAAACTTGAACGTATGGGGAACTGGCTGGAACGCAACATCGTCGAGCCCGGCAAGCTCCCCCTGCTGCTCGCCCTCACCGCCTTCGTGCTGACCTTCCTGATCACCCGGCTGATCACCCGCATGATCCGGGCGGGCAGGGGCCCCTTCCGCAACGTCAAGACGGGCGGTGTGCACGTCCACCACGTGGTGCCCGGCGTCATCCTCATCCTCGTCGGCGGCTTCGGCGCGGTGGCCGGCGGCCGGCACGGCTTCGGCTCCTACCTCGCGGCCGTGCTCTTCGGGATCGGCGCGGGCCTGGTGCTGGACGAGTTCGCGCTGATCCTGCATCTGGACGACGTGTACTGGACCGAGGCGGGCCGCAAGAGCGTCGAGGCGGTCGTGCTCACCGCCGCGCTGGTCGGCCTGTGGGTGGCCGGATTCTCGCCCTTCGGCGTCAACGACCTCGACGAGGACGAGTTGCAGAACCGGGGCTCGGTCATCTCCACGGTCGCGGTGACCTTCCTCCTCTCGCTCATCGCCCTCGTCAAGGGCAAGGCCCGCCTGGCCATCCTCGGCGTGATCATCCCCTTCCTCGCCCTGTTCGGCGCGATCCGGCTGGCCCGCCCCGGATCCCCCTGGGCGAAACGCTTCTACCGCCGCCGTCCCCGCGCCCGGGCCAGAGCACGCCTGCGCGCCTACCACCACGACCGCCGCTGGCTGGGCCCCACCCGCAGGCTTCAGGACTGGCTGGGCGGCACACCCGACCGCGAGCCCACCCGCTCCCTCGAAACCCGCTGACGCGGCGCGGTCACCGCGCACAGCACCAGCACCGCCGCGATCGCCGCGAGGTGCTCCTTGCCGGCCAGGTTCTCCTTCACCACCACCTCGGCCACCATCGCGACGACGACCGCCCCGGCGGTGACGTACGCTCCGTAGCGCCAGCCGACGTACACCGCGAGGCCGACGACCGCGGCCGACGGGCCGGTGTCCACGACCTGCGCGTCCGAGGCGGGCAGGCCGAGGGGGTGGCCGGGGCCGAGGGCGATGCCGAGGCGGGCGTACAGCGTTCCGGCGAGGGTGGCGGTGTAGGCGAGGGCGAGGGTGCGCCATCGTCCGAGGCAGATCTCCGCGATGCCGAACACCAGCAGGATCTGCAGCAGCGCACCCCACACCGGCAGGCCGAGGGCGGGCACGAACAGCGACAGGGGGGTGCGCAGGAGGGCCAGCCAGAGGGGGTCCTCGGCGCGGACGGCCCCGACGTTCTGCACGAACTGGTAGCCCCACGAGCGGCCGTGCACGAAGTGCAGCAGGGCGGTGAGGCAGACGGCCCCGATCGCCATCGCCACGGCCCGCGCCCGCCGCGCGCGCAGCCCCGCACGGACGGTCCGGTGGAGCGGCCCCCATTCGGCGCGGGCCCAGCGGGCGAGCGGGTTCATCGGGGGCGGCTCCGGGGGTGCGGCGGGTGCGGATACGTAGCGACACGTACAGAGACCACCCGAAACCGGCCGAAAGTTGACCGCGACCTGAGTGACCTGCACCTCAGACCGCACTCCTCAGACCGCACCCCTAGTCTGCCTCCAGCTCTGCCTCCAGCTCCTCGGCGGGCTCCTTCTCCTCCGGCTCCTCCGGCTCCTCCGGCTCCTCCGGCCGCTCCGGCAGCTCCGCCGCCAACGCCGCCGCGGCCTGCACCAGGGGCAGCGCCAGCAGACCCCCAGCGCCCTCCCCGACCGACACGCCATGGTCGAGCAGCGGCTCCAGCGCCATCCGGTCCAGCGCCTTGGCCTGCCCCGGCTCCCCGCTGTTGTGCCCGGCCAGCCACCAGTCCGGCGCCCGGAACGCGATCCGCTGCGCCACCAGCGCACACGCGGCCGCCACCACGCCGTCCAGGATCACCGGCGTCTTGCGCACCGCGCACTGGAGCAGGAACCCGGTCATCGCCGCGACATCGGCCCCGCCGACCGTCGCCAGCAACTGCAGCTGGTCCCCGAGCACCGGCCGCGCCCGCCGCAACGCGTCCCGGATCGCCGCGCACTTGCGCATCCACGCCAGGTCGTCGATGGCGAGCCCGCCCCGCCCGGTCACCACCGACGCGTCGGTCCCGCACAGCGCGGCGACGAGCACCCCGGCCACCGTGGTCCCGCCCACGCTCAGATCGCCGAGCACCACCAGATCCGTACCGGAGTCGGCCTCCTCGTCGGCCACCGCGACCCCGGCGCGGAACGCGGCCTCGGCCTCCTCGGCCGTCAGCGCGTCCTCGATGTCGATCCGCCCGCTGCCACGCCGTACCCGGTGCTTCACGACATCCGCGGGCAGCGTCTGCGGATCGCAGTCCAGCGCCATGTCCACGACCCGCACCGGCACGCCGAGCCGCCGGGCCAGCACGGACACCGGGCGGCCGCCCCGAAGCACCTCCCGCACCAGCTCCACGGCGCTCCCCGCGGGCCGCGTGGACACCCCCAGCTCCGCGACACCGTGGTCACCGGCGAACAGCACCACCCGCGGCCGTTCCACCGCCCGCACCGGTACGGCACCCTGTGCCGCGGCCAGCCACTCACCCAGGTCGTCGAGGCGCCCCAGCGAACCGGGCGGCACGATCTGACGCTCCCGGCGCGCCTCCGCGTCGCGGCGCACCCCGCCGTCGGGGCGCTCGATCAGATCGGTGAAGTCGTCGAGATTAAGCGAGCTCATTCGCCGAACAGTACCGGCCCCGATCGAACAGGACCGCGCCACATGGCGACCACGACCCCACGACGTCGTTGCACCCAAGATCGCGATCCCATACGTTCCGTTTTGCAGCGGATTGTCGTACGCCCCTCCCCGCCCTGTCCGTCGCGCCCCGGGAGCCGCCCATGTCGTCGTCCGCCCCTCTCGCCGCACCGGAGATCGACCTGCGCCGCGCCACGTACCTCGCCGAACTCGCCCAGGGCACCGAGCGCTTCCACGCACCGCGCCGCGACAGCTGCCCCTGGTGCGGCGGGCAGCGCCTGACCACGCGCCTGACGGCACCCGACGTGATCCAGCGCAAGCCGGGCACGTTCACCCTCGACGCGTGCGACGACTGCGCGCATGTCTTCCAGAACCCCGGTCTCACGCCGGAGGGCATGGCGTTCTACCACCGGGACCGGGACCAGTACGAGCGCCCGCCCTCCCGGCGCCGCAACCGGCAGCGCGTCCGGGCGATGCTGCACCTCCCGGAGCCGGAGAGCTGGCTGGACGTGGGTACGGGCGACGGCGACTTCCCGGCCGTCGCCCAGGAGCTGCTCCCGTACACCTCCTTCGACGGCACGGACCCCACCCCGCGCGTCCTGCGCGCCCGCGCGACGGAACGCGTGGAGGAGGCCTACGTCGGGCACCTCACCACCCCAGGCCTCCTGGCCCAGCTGCGTGCCCGCTACGACGTGGTGAGCGTCTTCCACCGCCTGGAACAGTGCCCGTCCCCCCGCGAGGAACTCCTGGCGGCGATCGCGGCACTCCGCCCCGGCGGACACCTCATCCTCGAACTGACCAACCCGCACAGCGCGTTCGCCGCACTCCTGGGCAAGTGGTGGCCCGGCCACGCGCAACCCGGCCAGGTCCACCTCATCCCGCTCCCCAACGTCCACAAGGCCCTGGAATCCCACAACTGCACGGTCCTCGCCACGGACGAGTGCACCCCCCACACCCCCACCGACCTCGCCACGGCGGCAACCCGAGCCCTCGCCCAGGCCCTCCCTTCCCCCGACACCCCCTGGCGAGCCACCCCGCCCACCGTGCTGCAGCACACCGCGCGCGCAGCCCTGACGCCCGCGACCATCCCCGTACGCCTGACAGCGGCAGCCCTGGACCACACCCTGGCGCCCGTGCTGCGCCGCACCGGCTTCTCCAACGCGTACCGGGTGATCGCCCGCAAGAACCCGGTGCCGTAGGGCACGGGCGCCCCCCTCAGCCCCGCAGCACCACGGTCTGCCCCGCCACCACCAGCAGCACCTGCTCGCACTCACTCGCGAACGCCGCGTTCAGGCGCCCCAGTTCGTCCCGGTACCGTCGGCCGGACGCCGTGGCCGGGACGATGCCGGAACCCACCTCGTTCGACACGGCGACCACCACCCGCCGCGTGCCCCGCACCGCCTCCGTCAGCGCGTGCACCCGCTCGCGCAGCGCCTTCTCGCCGCCGTCCGCCCACTCCGCGTCGTCCCACGCCCCGACGGCGTCCATCGCGTCCGTCAGCCACAGCGACAGACAGTCGATCAGCAGCGGCGGCCCGTCCTCCGCGAGCAGCGGTACCAGGTCGCACGTCTCCACCGTCCGCCACGACCCCGGCCGCCGCTCCCGGTGCGCGGCCACCCGCTCCGCCCACTCCCCGTCCCCGCCCCGGGTGCCGCCCGTGGCGACGTACAGCACATGGGGGAACGCCTCCAGCCGCCGCTCCGCCTCCACCGACTTGCCCGACCTTGCCCCACCCAGCACCAGCGTCCGCCGCGGCACGTCGGGCACGTCCTCGTACGCCCCGACCGCCAGACTCACCCCGTCCGGCACGGCCCGCGCCCCCGCCGCGGCCAGCCGCCGCCGCAACTCCGCCCCCGGCGGCACGTCGTGATCCAGGTGTACGGCGATGACGTCCGTCGTGGGCCCGACCGCCCCCACCGCCCGCAACCGCGCCAGCGCGTCCGGCCGCCCCACGACGTCCGCGAGCACCATGTCGTACGGCCCCGCCGCCACGCCCCCCTCCTCCAGCCCGGCCGGGGCACACCCGGGCGGCAGATACACCAACCGCTGCCCGTCCGGCCCGGTCACGGCGTACCCCGTGCCCGGCGCGTCCATCGCCAGCGCCCGCACCCGATGCCCCGTCAGCAGCGCCAACTCCCGCCCGTCCGGCACCCGCCCGGGCTGCGGCAGCCCGGCCGGCACCTCCATCGGCGGCCCGTTGTGCGGATGCGACAGCAGCACCTGCCGTACTCCCGCCAGCGACCGGCCCGCCCGCGCCGCCGCGAACGCCGCACCCGGGGTCAGGTCGAACAGCATCGCCCCGTCCACGAGCACGGCCGTGGCCGCCCGCGCCTCCGCGCCGAGGGCGGTGGCGCAGGCAGCGCAGGGACAGTCGGGACGAGGGAGTCCCGCGGGGGCGCCGGTGCCGAGCAGAGTCAGTTCCACGATCCGATTTTCGCCGCTCATCGCCTGCCCTGCGCGCGCGGGACGTGGTGGGGGGCGGGTGGTGCTGCTCGTGTTGGGTGTCTGGGGTGCTGTGCGGGGCATCTGGGGTGCCCTGAGGGTCCCGGCGGTGCCGCCCGTCTTGCCCCCGGGACGCCGTAAGGGGCTCCTCTTGAGCCAGGACGCCCCTACCGGCACGGGACCGATCCATGAGCGGCAGCCCCCGGCGGCCGGCGCGGTGTGACCGATCCCCCGCCGTCCGACAACGGCTCACCCAGCGGAGCGCATAGGCTCGGGGCGGGAGCCGGATCAAGGTCCGGTTCCGGCTCTGCAGGTGCTGACAGCTGGGAGGCGTACATGGTGGCATGGACGTGGCGGTTCGAGAAGGCCGACGGGACGGAGGTCCAGCCCGCGGTGCAGCCCGAGGAGTTCACCACGCAGGGCGACGCCGAGTCCTGGATCGGGGAGCACTGGAAGGACCTGCTCGCCGGAGGCGCGGACCAGGTACGGCTGTTCGAGGACGGCACCGAGATCTACGGGCCGATGAGCCTGCACGCCGAGCAGGCCTAACGGGACGGGGCGGGGCGGCCCGCGCGGGCCGCCCTTGTCACTGCTCGCCCAGCGTCACCTCCACGGTCCGCTCCCGGCCGTTCCGGCTGAACGTCACCGTCGTCCGGTCCCCCGGCCGCAGCGGCGCCAGCGCCTCGGCGAGTGACGTGATGGTGGTGATGTCCGTGTCACCCAACCTGGTGATGATGTCCCCGGACCGGATGCCGGCCTTGTCCGCCGGCCCGCCGGAGCGGACCTCGACGACGGCCACCCCGGCGGGCCGGTAGTCGTCGTTGAGGACGGTACGGCCCGTGATGCCGAGCGCCGCCCGCCCCGATTCGGTGACCCGGCCCTCCTCGATGATCTGATCGGCGATCGTCTTCACCGTCGACGCCGGGATCGCGAACCCGATCCCGGGCGCCGGAACCTCCCCGATGCCGGGGTCGGTCGCGCCCAGCGTCGGGATGCCGATGACCCGCCCGGCGAGGTTCACCAGCGCGCCCCCGCTGTTGCCCGGGTTGATGTCCGCCGACGTCTGCACCATGTTGGCGATCGTCACCCCCGGACCGTCGTCGCCGGATGCCGTGACGGTCCGTCCGGTCGCCGACACGATCCCCTGCGTCACGCTCGACGACAGCCCGAGCGGCGACCCCATCGCCAGCACGATCTGTCCGACCTCGACCTTCGTGGAGTCCCCGAAGGTCGCCGGCCGCAGTCCCTCCGGGGGCCGGTCCAGCTTCACCACGGCCAGGTCCTGCTCGGGGTACGAGTAGACGAGCCGGGCGCGGAGCTGCTCCTCGCTGTTGGCGGTCGTCACCTGGAACGTTCGCTGCTCACCGACGACGTGCGCGTTCGTGACGATGTGGCCCTCGTCGTCGTACACCACTCCGGAGCCCAGAGCAGTGCGGCCCTGGATCTGTACGACCGACGGCAGGACGTTGCTGATCACCCTCTGGTAGGCGTTCTGCAGTTCGTTCGCCACCGTCGGCGCGGCGGTCGGCGTGGCCGTCTGCTCGGGCTGCCCCGCCGGGCCAACCCCGGTGCACCCGGAGACGGAGACCAGGACGAGGCAGCACAACAGACCCACGGCGAGGCGCGGCGCCCGGAAAGGGGGAGCTTTCATGCCCCGAGTCTGGCTTCCGGGCCGGGATGAGGGCCCGCGCTGTACGCCCGAACGGGCTCAGGGCCTGTCGTTCGGATCATGCCGGTGCCGATTCGGCAGCGCCCCGCGGGGGCGCGGGGAACTGCGCCACCGGCCACGAAGGGCCCGCAGCCGATCGACAGCCCGTCGCGGCACTTCCCGCGGGGCGCTCAGCCGCGTACCCCGCACAGATGCAGCAACGCCGCGACCCCCCGGTACGGATCCGTCCGCCCGGCCCGCTCCTCCACCGCCAGCAGCGTCTCCACATCGGCCGGGACGTCCGCCCCGTCCGCCGCCGTGTCGGTGAAGACCCGCACGCCGTACCAGGCGTGCAGCGGCGCCCCGATCCCGGCGAGCGTGGCCGTCAGCGCGGCCAGCCGGTCGGCCCGGACGTCGAGGCCCAGCCGGTTCCGGTACGCCGTGGTGTCGAAGGCGGCGAGCGCCGCGGCCCAGTCGCCGGACAGCCCCGGACGGATCGCCAGCGCGTCCCCGTTGCGCACCAGCAGCGACAACAGCCCGCCCGGTGCGAGCATCCGCGCCAGCCCCGCCAGCAGCGGATCGGGATCGTCGACGTACATGAGCACGCCATGACAGAGCACGACGTCGAAGCTGCCGGGCAGGAAGTGCACGCCCGTGTCCCGGCCGTCCCCCTCGATGAGCCGTACCCGCTCCCGGATCCCCTCCGGCTCCTCCGTCAGCGCCGACCGCGCCGCCGCGAGCATCGTCGCGTCCTTCTCTATGCCGGTCACCTGGTGCCCGGCCCGGGCCAGCCGCAGCGCCTGCGTGCCCTGGCCCATCCCCACGTCGAGCACCCGCAGCCGCTGCCCGACCGGGAACCGCCCGGCTATCTGCTCGTCGAGCTGCCGGGCCACCAGTTCCTGCCGTACGACGTCACGCAACCCGCCGAGCCCGCTCAGCCGGGCGTCCGCCGCACCCCCCGGGAAAGACGTCGCGCTCAGGGCCGCTCTCCGCGCTTGACCTGCGGCTTGGGCAGCCGGAGTCGGCGCATCTGGAGGGAGCGCATCAGCGCGTAGGCGACCGCGCCGCGCCTGTTCTCGTCGGGGAAGCGCTCCGCCAGCCGCTTCTTCAGCCGGAACCCGGTGACGAACGAGTCCAGGACGATGAGCACGATCACCACCAGCCACAGCAGCAGCGCGATGCTCTGCAGCGCCGGCACCCGCACCATGCTCAGCACCAGGATGACCACGGCCATCGGCAGGAAGTACTCCGCGATGTTGAACCGCGAGTCGACGAAGTCGCGGGCGAACCGGCGCACCGGACCCTTGTCGCGCGCCGGGAGATACCGCTCGTCACCGCCCGCCAGCGCCTTACGCTGCCGCTCCAGCGCGGCACGCCGCTCCTCGCGCTGCCGCTTGGCGGCCTCCTTGCGTGTCATCGACGTGTTGGCGACGCTGCGGCGCTGGGACTGGGCCTCACTGCGCTTGGGCGTCGGCCGGCCCTTCGGGGCCTGCGGGTCACGGGGCTGCTTGGAGTCGGTCAGCTGCGCCTGGGCGGCGCCGGCGGCCTTCTCTTCTTTGGCACGGCTACGGAACACAAAACCCAAGGGTACGGGGTCCCGGGGCATGGACCCCAGTCCCGCGGGGAACGATCCCGCAACACCAGTCGTCTCTAAGGGGACAGAGGGGACGATGTGTACGCCTTCGGGCCCTCGGGTCATACCCAGGGGTCACCTACTCCCTAGGCCGGAGCAGGAGCGCACTCAGTCGTCCTTGGGGATGAGCGCATCCGTCCCCGAACAGTGCGGTAATGGATGCAGGGCCCGTACTGTGGGTTCTGTCGCAGAGCTGTGAGCTGGAAGTCCGTCAGAAGGGGGCGCGCGAAGCCCATGAGCGGTGTCATGAAGCGTATGGGGATGCTCTTCCGCGCGAAGGCGAACAAGGCCCTTGACCGGGCCGAGGACCCGCGCGAGACCCTCGATTACTCGTACCAGAAGCAGCTGGAGCTGCTCCAGAAGGTCCGCCGTGGTGTCGCGGACGTGGCGACCTCGCGCAAGCGCCTGGAGCTCCAGCTGAACCAGCTGCAGACCCAGTCGACCAAGCTGGAGGACCAGGGCCGCAAGGCGCTCGCGCTGGGCCGTGAGGACCTGGCCCGTGAGGCGCTCTCCCGCCGGGCCGCCCTCCAGCAGCAGGTGACGGACCTGGAGACCCAGCACGCGACGCTCCAGGGCGAGGAGGAGAAGCTCACCCTGGCGGCCCAGCGCCTCCAGGCCAAGGTCGACGCCTTCCGCACGAAGAAGGAGACGATCAAGGCGACGTACACGGCGGCCCAGGCGCAGACCCGGATCGGCGAGGCCTTCACCGGCATCTCCGAGGAGATGGGCGACGTCGGGATGGCCATCCAGCGGGCCGAGGACAAGACGGCCCAGCTCCAGGCCCGGGCCGGCGCGATCGACGAACTGCTCGCCTCCGGCGCGCTCGACGACCCCACCGGCATGGCCAAGGACGACATCCAGGCCGAGCTGGACCGGCTCTCCGGTGGTACGGATGTAGAGCTGGAGCTGCAGCGGATGAAGGCGGAGCTGGCCGGAGGCACCGGTGGCCAGCAGGCCATCGAGGGCGGCAAGGACCAGTCCCAGTCCCAGACGCAGTCCCAGCAGCAGCCGCAGGACACTCCGCGCTTCGACAAGCAGTAGTCACCCACCGGAGGGCGACATGATCGTACGGATCATGGGGGAGGGGCAGGTGAGGCTGGCCGACAGCCACCTCACCCAGCTGAACAAGCTGGACGACGAGCTCCTGGCGGAAATGGAGCACGGCGACGGTCCCGGCTTCCGCCGCACCCTCCAGGACCTCCTCACCAAGGTCCGCGAAATGGGCGAGCCCCTCCCGGACGACTCCCTCGAACCCTCGGACCTCATCCTGCCGTCCCCCGACGCGACGCTGGAGGACGTCCGGGAGATGCTGAGCGACGACGGCCTGATCCCGGGCGGCTGACAACCCCGTACGGTTGACAGCCGTGAGCACCCTCGAAAGCGCCCGGCGCGGGCTGAAGGCACACCCCACGGCGCTGGACGCGGCGCTGGCGGCCGGCGTACTGGTCTGCATGGTGGCCGGCTCCCTCGTGGACCCGCACGGCAAGCACGGCGTCGACTGGGTGCTGCGCACCCCGGACATCCTCAGTCTCGTCCTCATGGGGCTCGCCGCCGCCGCCCTGGTGTTCCGCCGCCGCGCCCCCATGCGGGTCCTCGGCCTCACCGGCACCCTCTGCGTCGTCGAGTTCGTCACCGGCGACCCCAGAGCCCCCGTCGCCATGTCCGCCGTGGTCGCCCTCTACACGGTCGCCGCCACCACCGACCGCTCCACCACCTGGCGCGTCGGCCTGCTCACCATGACCCTGCTGACCGGCGCCGCCATGCTCGCCGGACCGCTGCCCTGGTACGCCCAGGAGAACCTCGCCGTGTTCGCCTGGACCGGCATGGCCGCGGCCGGCGGCGACGCGGTCCGCAGCCGCCGGGACTTCGTGCACGCCATCCGCGAGCGTGCCGAGAAGGCCGAACGCACCCGCGAGGAGGAGGCCCGCCGCCGGGTCGCCGAGGAACGGCTGCGCATCGCCCGCGACCTGCACGACGTGGTCGCCCACCACATCGCCCTGGTCAATGTGCAGGCCGGGGTCGCCGCGCACGTCATGGACAAGCGGCCCGACCAGGCCAAGGAGGCCCTCGCGCACGTCCGCGAGGCGAGCCGCTCCGCGCTCAACGAACTGCGCGCCACCGTCGGCCTGCTCCGCCAGTCCGACGACCCCGAGGCCCCGACCGAACCGGCCCCCGGCCTGGACCGCCTCGACGAACTGGTCGGCACCTTCCGCAGCGCCGGCCTGCACGTCGAGGTCGCCCGCGCCGACCACGGCACCGACCTCCCCGCCGCCGTCGACCTGGCGGCGTACCGCGTCATCCAGGAAGCCCTCACCAACGTCCAGAAACACGCCGGTACGGCGGCGAAGGCCGAGGTCAGCGTCGTCCGCGTGGGGCCGAACATCGAGATCACGGTCCTCGACAACGGCTCCGGCGAGGACGACGGCCCCGGCTCCGGCGGCGGCCACGGACTGCTCGGCATGCGCGAACGCGTCACCGCCCTGCGCGGCACCCTCACCACCGGTCCCCGCTACGGCGGCGGCTTCCGCGTGCATGCGATCCTTCCGGTCAAGACCCGCACCGCCCCAGCGAAGGACCCCGTATGACGATCCGTGTCCTGCTCGCCGACGACCAGGCGCTGCTGCGCAGCGCCTTCCGTGTGCTCGTCGACTCCGAGCCCGACATGGAAGTGGTGGGGGAGGCCTCCGACGGCGCGGAGGCGGTACGGCTGGCCAAGGAGCAGCGCGTCGACGTGGTCCTGATGGACATCCGGATGCCCGGCACCGACGGGCTCGCCGCCACCCGCATGATCAGCTCCGACCCCGGACTCGCCCACGTCCGGATCGTCATCCTGACCACCTTCGAGGTCGACGACTACGTGGTGCAGTCGCTGCGCGCGGGCGCCTCCGGCTTCCTCGGCAAGGGCTCCGAACCGGAGGAGCTGCTCACCGCCATCCGGGTCGCGGCCGGCGGCGAGGCGCTGCTGTCCCCGGCCGCCACCAAGGGCCTGATCGCCCGTTTCCTCGCCCAGGGCGGCGACCTCCACGACACCGACCGCGACCTCGCCCGCTCCGAGCGGCTGGACGCGCTGACGGGCCGGGAGCGCGAGGTCCTCGTCCAGGTCGCGGGCGGCCACTCCAACGACGAGATCGCCGAACGTCTGGAAGTCAGCCCGCTGACGGTGAAGACGCACGTCAACCGGGCCATGGCCAAGCTGGGCGCCCGCGACCGGGCGCAACTGGTGGTGATCGCGTACGAGTCGGGGCTGGTTCGTCCAAGGGTGGACTGACCCCGAGCTGTCTGCAATGCGGCCGGAGCGCAAGTGACCAGGCCGGAGGGGGCCGCACCTCAGGTGCGGCCCCCTCTTCACGCGGTGCACCGCCGGAGGCTACGGCAGTGCCAGCATCCGCTCCAGCGCCAGCTTCGCGAAGGCCTCCGTCTCCTTGTCGACCTCGATGCGGTTGACCAGGTTGCCCTCGGCCAGGGACTCCAGGGCCCAGACCAGGTGGGGCAGGTCGATGCGGTTCATGGTCGAGCAGAAGCAGACCGTCCTGTCGAGGAAGACGATCTCCTTGCCCTCCGGCGCGAAACGGTTCGCCAGGCGGCGGACCAGGTTCAGCTCCGTGCCGATGGCCCACTTGGAGTCGGCCGGGGCCGCCTCCAGGGTCTTGATGATGTACTCCGTCGAGCCCACGTAGTCCGCCGCCGACACCACCTCGTGCTTGCACTCGGGGTGGACCAGCACGTTCACGCCGGGGATGCGCGCGCGCACGTCGTTGACGGAGTCGAGGTTGAAGCGGCCGTGCACCGAGCAGTGGCCGCGCCACAGGATCATCTTCGCGGCCCGCAGCTCGTCGGCGGTCAGGCCGCCGTTCGGCTTGTGCGGGTTGTAGACGACGCAGTCGTCGAGGGTCATGCCCATGTCCCGCACGGCGGTGTTGCGGCCCAGGTGCTGGTCGGGCAGGAACAGCACCTTCTCGCCCTGCTCGAACGCCCACTCCAGGGCCCGCTTGGCGTTGGACGAGGTGCAGATGGTGCCGCCGTGCTTGCCGGTGAACGCCTTGATGTCGGCGGAGGAGTTCATGTACGAGACGGGCACGACCTGCTCGGCGATCCCGGCCTCGGTCAGCACGTCCCAGCACTCGGCGACCTGCTCGGCCGTCGCCATGTCGGCCATCGAGCAGCCGGCGGCCAGGTCGGGCAGCACGACCTTCTGGTCGTCGGACGTCAGGATGTCCGCGGACTCGGCCATGAAGTGCACGCCGCAGAAGACGATGTACTCGGCCTCGGGGCGCGCGGCCGCGTCCCTGGCCAGCTTGAAGGAGTCGCCCGTGACATCCGCGAACTGGATGACCTCGTCGCGCTGGTAGTGGTGGCCGAGCACGAAGACCTTGTCGCCCAGCTTCTCCTTGGCCGCCCGGGCGCGCTCGACCAGGTCGGGGTCGGACGGCGAGGGCAGGTCGCCGGGACACTCGACGCCGCGCTCGCTCCTCGGGTCGGCCTCGCGGCCGAGCAGCAGCAGGGCGAGGGGCGTCGGCTGTACGTCGAGCTCCTGGGTCTGGGCGGTGGTCACGACACGCACCCTTTCTGTTCTGCGGCTCGCCGACCCGGGGGGAGCCGGATCGGCGGGACATACGGGACACCTTTTCGACTTTTCGTCGAAATGACGCTATCTATCATAACCGCTTCACGTCAGTTTGACGATGGCCATAGCGTCGATGTGACGTGAATCCTGACACCTCCCAGTCGTACGGCGTTGTCCGGTTGTCCACAGGCTGCTGTGCGCTCACGGAGGCATGTGCGAGCATGAAGAGGACGCCAAGGAGAAAAGACACGGGCCCGCCCCGGAATGAATCCGCGGCCCCGCCGGTTGCAACCGTCGGCAAGCAGTCTCCGTACAACCCGGGAGAGATGTAGATGTCCGTATCGGACGAGACCACCACCGTCACCGACGGCATCATCCTGACCGACGCCGCCGCGTCCAAGGTCAAGGCGCTGCTCGACCAGGAAGGCCGCGACGACCTCGCGCTGCGCGTCGCCGTCCAGCCCGGCGGCTGCTCCGGCCTGCGCTACCAGCTCTTCTTCGACGAGCGCTCGCTCGACGGCGACGTGGAGAAGGACTTCGGTGGGGTCAAGGTCGTCACCGACCGGATGAGCGCTCCGTACCTGGGCGGCGCCACCATCGACTTCGTGGACACCATCGAGAAGCAGGGCTTCACGATCGACAACCCGAACGCGACGGGTTCCTGCGCCTGCGGCGACTCCTTCAGCTGAGCCACGCGTTCAGCCGAGCCACGCGACCCACAGTGAAGGCGGCGGCCCCCCTTGTGCGGGGCCGCCGCCTTCGTGCTGCCGTGCCGGCTACCCGGGAAGCCGGGCTCCCGGCTTCAGCAGCGGAATGCTCTCGCCGTCCGAGCCGACCACCTTCCGGTCACCGAGCGGCTCGTCCAGTTGCACGGTCCGGTAGTGGACCTTGGCGATCAGGATGCAGACCTTGTCCGGCCACGGCTTCTCGGTCACCGTCACGGTCACCTTGTCGGGCCCCTCGACCGCCTTGGCCTCGTAGTCGGCGCATACCCCGCCCGTGAAGCTCACGGTCAGCTCCCGGCCCTCGGCGGTGTAGCCCTCCACCCGGACGTCCCGGGTACGCGGCGCGTCCCCCGGATCCGACGGCCGCGGACTGGACTCCCCGCCCCACCGGGTCAGGTACTTCGGGTCGATCGCCGGATACGTCACCGTGAAGCCGTCCTGCGCCCCGGGCGCCCGTACCTCGAACAGCCAGGACGGCACCAGCGCCGGCCGGGCGTCCACCGTGTGCGAGGCCAGCCCGAACACCGCGTCCTCGACAACGATCCGTTCCCGCGGGGGCGGCGCGGTGCGCGCCTCTTCGCAGGGCTCGTCCTCCTCCAGCGGTACGGGCCCGGTGCAGCCGCCGATCCCGCCGCGCGGGGTGGGCGCCTGCGCCGCGTTCATCAGCTCCAGCGTCCGCTCCGCGCTCAGCACGGGGTACGTCGCCCCCTTCACCGGCGCCGTCAACTGGCCGCTCGCGGCCACCACCTCGCCCTGGGCGCCGACCGTGACCCCGGTCGGCCAGCCGTACGTCGGCAGCCCGCCGACCACCGGATCGGCGTTCACCACCCGCCGCGCGCCCATGACCTGGCCGGCGTCCACCTTGGCGGAGTCCTGCCCGACCGCCTTCAGGATCGGCGCGGCCGCCTTCCTCGCCGCCTCCTCGCTCACCGGATCGGCGGAACCGGCCGAGGGGTTCTTGGCGCACGCCGTGGTGCCCTGGCAGTTGTCGGTGCCGGGGGCGTACCGGTGGAAGGTCCAGGTGCCGGGCGCCTGCCGGTTCACCTGGAGGCCGGGGCCCTGACCGTCCTGGCCCCCGATCCTCCAGGCCTGCCCCTCGGCGACCGGCGTCCCCGCGAGGTCGAGCGCCTCGGCGAGCCGCGCCACCTCCTCCTTGGTGACCTCGCCCTGCGGCCAGTGCACGGCCGCCGAGCGCGGGCCGGTGGGGAGGCGGTCGTCGGCCCAGTAGGTGACGCCGTTCGGGTCGGGCTCGCCGGGCGCGATGCCGTTCGGGGCGCCGGAGGAGTAGCCGTCGAGGGCGAGCGGCGGGGGAGTGCCGTTCCCCGCCGGGGCACCGGGCCCCGTACCGCCGCCGGAGCCGCCCCCGGCCGACGCCGTGAGGTAGGCCCCGCCGCCTCCGACCAGCAGAACGGCGGCGGCGACGGAGGCGATGACGGCGGGGGAGCGGCGGCGGACGGGGCGGCGGGCGCCGGGCGCGTCGCCCTCGCCCGTGCGGGCGACGCCCCGAGCTGCGCTGTGCTGGTCCTGAGCTGTGCCGGGCTGGTCCTGAGCTGCGCTGGGCTGGTCCTGAGCTGGGCTGTGCTCGTTCTGAGCTGTGCCGGGCTGCTCCTGAGCTGGGCTGTGCTCGTTCTGAGCTGGGCTGTGCTCGTTCTGAGCCGTGCCGGGCTGGTCCTGAGTCGCGCTGTGCTCGTCCCGAGCCGCGCCGCGCTCGCCGCGCTCGCCGCGGGCGACGTCCGGCTCGTCGCGGTCGACGCCCTCCTCGGCATCCTCCGAGGCCTGCGCCTCCTCCGAGGCCTGCGAGCCTTCTGAAGCTTGCGCGCCGATGGAGGTTTGCGCGCCGATCGAGGCCTGCACGCCGACGGAGGCTTCGGCGTCCCGTGAAGACCCCGCGTCCCCCGAGCCCGACGCCTGCTCTGAGGCCTGCGCGCCTCCCGGCGCCTGCGTCTGCTCCGAGCCCTGCGTCTGCTCCGAGGGCTGCGCGCCTCCCGGCGCCTGCGCCTGGCCTGAGCCCTGCGTCTGCTCCGAGCCCTGCGCCTGCTCTGAGGCCTGCGCGCCTCCCGACGCCTGCGTCTGCTCCGAGCCCTGCGCCTGCTCTGAGGCCTGCGCGCCTCCCGACGCCTGCGTCTGCTCCGAGCCCTGCGTCTGCTCTGAGGGCTGCGCGCCTCCCGACGCCTGCGTCTGCTCCGAGCCCTGCGTCTGCTCCGAGGGCTGCGCGCCTCCCCGCGCCTGCGCGCCCCCCGAACCCTGCGCGTCCTTCGAGCCCCGCGGGGAGGTCCGCGGGCTGTCCCGCCCGTCGTCGGTCGGCTCGGCGGCGCCGGTCCCGCCCGCGACGTCGTCGTCGTTGTCGGGTCGCTCGGTGTTCACCGCATCGCTCCTTCGGCTGCACAGCTCACGCTGGTGGGTCGTATCCCGTATCCCCTTTACGGGGGACAGCGATGGGACGCAGCGGGGGAGCGCGCGGTTCCCGGAGCGGTCGGCTCAGTCGCCGTAGTCCGACATCGCGTCCAGCAGCCGGGCCGACTTCGGCGGCACGGTCACGCCGTGGATCAGCGACGGCGGGACCGGGCGGGTGGCGCCCCGTTCGGGGGCCGACCAGTGCGGGACCATCCGGGCGCAGTCGCCGCGCAGCGAGGCCAGGTCGCCTTCCAGGTCGGCGGGGGTGGGGGCCGGGTCGTCGAGTTTCGTCATAGCGGCACCGTAGGCACGCCGGGGCGGGCGAAGAAAGATCTACTATCGGGTAGTTTTGGCGGCTTCGCAGTCGTCCGCCGTCCTTTTGTCGACACCTGGCCGACTCCTGGCCGTCCCCCCACACCATCCGGCCATCCGCTTCAGCGCCACCGCCGCAACCGGGTAGCGTGGATCGCCAACCCCCTCCACCCGGGAGATTCCACGCCGTGCGCATCGCAGTCACCGGCTCCATCGCCACCGACCACCTCATGACCTTCCCCGGCCGTTTCTCCGACCAGCTCGTCGCGGACCAGCTGCACACGGTCTCGCTGTCGTTCCTGGTCGACAAGCTCGATGTCCGCCGGGGTGGCGTGGGCGCCAACATCGCCTTCGGGATGGGCCAGCTCGGCACCCGGCCGATCCTGGTCGGCGCCGCCGGCGCCGACTTCGACGAGTACCGTGCCTGGCTGGACCGGCACGGTGTCGACACCGCCTCCGTGCGCATCTCCGAGACCCTGCACACCGCCCGCTTCGTGTGCACCACGGACGTCGACCACAACCAGATCGGCTCCTTCTACACCGGCGCCATGAGCGAGGCCCGCCTGATCGAGCTGAAGACCGTCGCGGACCGCGTCGGCGGCCTCGACCTCGTCCTGATCGGCGCCGACGACCCGGAGGCGATGCTCCGGCACACCGAGGAGTGCCGCTCCCGCAACATCCCGTTCGCCGCCGACTTCTCCCAGCAGATCGCCCGCATGGACGGCGAGGAGATCCGCATCCTGCTGGACGGGGCGACGTACCTCTTCTCCAACGAGTACGAGAAGGGCCTCATCGAGAACAAGACCGGCTGGAGCGACGAGGAGATCCTCGGCAAGGTCGGCCACCGCGTCACCACCCTCGGCGCCCGGGGCGTCCGGATCGAGCGGGCCGGCGAGGACCCGGTCGAGGTCGGCTGCCCGGAGGAGGAGCGCAAGGCCGACCCCACCGGCGTCGGCGACGCCTTCCGCGCCGGTTTCCTGTCCGGCCTGGCCTGGGGCGTCGGCCTGGAGCGCGCGGCCCAGGTCGGCTGCATGCTGGCCACGCTCGTCATCGAGACCGTCGGCACGCAGGAGTACGCGCTGCGCCGCGCCCACTTCATGGACCGCTTCACCAAGGCGTACGGCCATGACGCCGCCGCCGAGGTCCGGGCCCACCTGAACTGAGCTGACTACGCCCGTCGGCGGACCACGTAGGCGACGCCGTGGTCCGCCGGTTCCTCACCCACGTACTCCTGCCCGCGCATCGCGCACCACGCCGGGATGTCCAGCCGCGCCGCCTCGTCGTCCGCGAGCACCCGCACCGTCCCGCCCACCGGCACGTCCCCGATGACCTTGGCCAGCTCGATCACCGGGATCGGGCACAGCTTGCCGACCGCGTCCACGACGAGCGCGTCCTCCCGTGCGACCGTGCTGGGCGTCGGCGCCCCGAGCTTCTCCCGCACCGCCGCGACCGACCCCGGCAGCACCTGAAGGAACCGGTCGACGTCCTCCTCCGCCGCCCCGAGCGGCAGCGACACCCGCACGTTGCCCTCGCTCAGCACCCCCATCGCCTTCAGCACATGGCTCGGCGTCAGCGTGCTGCTGGTACAGGACGACCCGGACGAAACGGAGAAACCGGCGCGGTCCAACTCGTGCAGCAGCGTCTCCCCGTCGACATAGAGACACGAGAAGGTGACGATCCCCGGCAGCCGCCGCACCGGATCGCCCACCACCTCGACATCCCCCAGCAGTTCCGGAACCCGCGCCCGGATCCGGTCCGTCAGCTCCCGCAGCCGTACCGCCTCCTGGGCGGCCTCGGCCCGTACGGCCCGCAGCGAAGCCGCCGCCGCGACGATGGCCGGGATGTTCTCGAACCCGGCGGCCCGCCCCGACTCCCGCTCGTCCGCGGGCCCTTGCGGCGCGAACCGCACCCCCTTGCGCACCACCAGCAGCCCCACCCCCGACGGCCCGCCCCACTTGTGCGCACTCGCCGTCAGCAGCGACCAGTCACCCTCCACCGGCCCCCACGCCAGCGACTGCGCCGCGTCCACCAGCAGCGGCACCCCGGCCCGACGGCACACCGACGCCACCTCGGCCACCGGCTGCACGGTGCCCACCTCGTGGTTGGCCGACTGCAGACACGCCAGCGCGGTCTCGGGCCGCAGCGCCTCGGCGTACGCCTGCGCACGCACGGCGCCTTCGCGGCCCACCGCCACCTGAGTGGTCGTACCGCCGTCCGCCTCGTGCACCTCGGCCGCATGGAGCACCGAGGAGTGTTCGACCGCTGACACGATCAGGTGGCGCCCGACGCGCCGACGCCCGGCCAACGCGCCCGCGACACCGGTGTGCACGGCCCGCGTCCCGGAGGAGGCGAACACCAACTCGTCCGGCCGACACCCGACAGCCTCGGCGGCGGCCTCCCGAGCGGCGTCCAGCAGCATCCGCGCCCGCCGCCCCTCCCGGTACATCCGCGCGGGGTCGGCCCACCCTTCGTCGAGGGAGGCCTGCAGCGCCTGCCGGGCAACAGGATGAAGAGGAGCAGCGGAGGCGGCGTCGAAGTAAGCCATACGCCAACGCTAGAACGCCGTGTGGATCGGCGTCCCTCAGGGGCACCGGGAACCGCGCGACACGCCACAGCGAACCCGCAGCCGCCAAACCAGCGAACCACCCGAGCTACTAGGCACCCCTCCTCGCAAACCCCCGGAGGGCGTCGGCTAGGGTTTGGTCCGCATAAACATCCAAACCCCTGCCCGACGCAGGGCGGCGACCGACCAGCGAGAAGGCCGCAGCCAACAAGCGCGGGCGAGACTCTCGGGAAGGCGCTACGTGAGTCCCAACGGCTCCGACCGCTCGCCGCGGCGCCCGATGCGGCGGAAGCTGCTGCAGGCACTGACCGCGGGCCTGGTCCTGGCGACCGCCACCGGTTGCACATGGGAGGACTTCCCCCGCCTTGGTATGCCCACCCCCACCACGGAAGAGGCGCCGATCGTCCTCTCCCTGTGGCAGGGATCCTGGGCTGCCGCGCTCGCCGTCGGCGTGCTGGTGTGGGGCCTCATTCTGTGGAGTGCGATCTTCCACCGGCGCAGCCGCACCAAGGTCGAGATCCCTCCGCAGACCCGGTACAACGTCCCGATCGAGGCGCTGTACACGGTGGTTCCGATCATCATCGTCTCGGTCCTCTTCTACTTCACGGCCCGCGACGAGTCGAAGCTCCTGGACATGTCCAAGAAGCCCGACGTCACGGTGAACGTGGTCGGCTTCCAGTGGAGCTGGTGCTTCAACTACATCGAGAACGTCGAAGGTTCCACCGGCGACGCCAAGACCGCCGAGGAACTGGACGCGGTCCCGGACCGCTACAAGAAGGACTTCCCGGACAACGCGGGCGGTGTCTACACCTGCGGTACGCCCGGTGAGCGCAACCCGCAGACCGGCAACCCCGGCCCCACGCTGTGGCTCCCCGAGGGCAAGACGGTCCGCTTCGTCCTCACCTCGCGTGACGTCATCCACTCCTTCTGGGTGGTGCCGTTCCTGATGAAGCAGGACGTCATCCCCGGCCACGCCAACGCCTTCCAGGTGACCCCCAACAAGCAGGGCACCTTCCTGGGCAAGTGCGCCGAACTGTGCGGCGTCGACCACTCCCGGATGCTGTTCAACGTGAAGGTCGTCTCTCCGGAGCGCTACGAGCAGCACCTTCAGGAACTCGCCCGCAAGGGCCAGACCGGTTACGTTCCCGCCGGCACCGAGCAGACGGACCACGAGAAGAACCGGGAGGTGAACATCCTGTGAGTATCGTCAACGAACCCGCAGGCGCGGCCGAGGCCGGCACTTACCAGAACGAACTGCCTCTCCGGCGCAAGCAGCCCGGCAACGTCGTGGTGAAGTGGCTGACGACCACCGACCACAAGACGATCGGCACGCTGTACCTGGTCACGTCGTTCGCGTTCTTCGTCATCGGTGGCGTGATGGCGCTCCTCATGCGCGCCGAGCTCGCCCGCCCGGGTACGCAGATCATGTCGAACGAGCAGTTCAACCAGGCGTTCACGATGCACGGCACGATCATGCTGCTGATGTTCGCGACGCCACTGTTCGCCGGTTTCGCGAACTGGATCATGCCGCTGCAGATCGGCGCGCCCGACGTGGCGTTCCCGCGGCTGAACATGTTCGCCTACTGGCTGTACCTGTTCGGCTCGCTGATCGCGGTGGGCGGCTTCCTCACTCCGAACGGCGCGGCGAGCTTCGGCTGGTTCGCCTACTCGCCGCTGTCGGACGCGGTCCGCTCGCCGGGCATCGGCTCCGACATGTGGATCATGGGTCTGGCCCTCTCCGGCTTCGGCACCATCCTCGGCTCGGTCAACTTCATCACCACGATCATCTGCATGCGCGCCCCCGGCATGACCATGTTCCGCATGCCGATCTTCACGTGGAACGTGCTGCTGACCGGTGTCCTGGTCCTGCTCGCCTTCCCGGTCCTCGCGGCGGCGCTGTTCGCACTGGAGGCGGACCGCAAGTTCGGCGCGCACATCTTCGACTCGGCCAACGGTGGAGCGCTGCTCTGGCAGCACCTCTTCTGGTTCTTCGGCCACCCAGAGGTGTACATCATCGCGCTGCCGTTCTTCGGCATCATCAGTGAGGTCATCCCGGTCTTCTCCCGCAAGCCGATGTTCGGTTACACGGGTCTGATCGCGGCCACCATCGCGATCGCGGGTCTGTCCGTGACGGTGTGGGCGCACCACATGTACGTCACCGGTGGTGTGCTGCTGCCGTTCTTCGCCTTCATGACGTTCCTCATCGCCGTCCCGACCGGTGTGAAGTTCTTCAACTGGATCGGCACGATGTGGAAGGGCTCGCTGTCCTTCGAGACGCCGATGCTCTGGGCGACCGGCTTCCTGATCACCTTCACCTTCGGTGGTCTGACCGGTGTCATCCTGGCCTCGCCGCCGATGGACTTCCACGTCTCCGACTCGTACTTCGTGGTGGCGCACTTCCACTACGTCGTCTTCGGCACCGTCGTCTTCGCGATGTTCTCCGGCTTCCACTTCTGGTGGCCGAAGTGGACCGGCAAGATGCTCGACGAGCGGCTCGGCAAGATCACCTTCTGGACGCTGTTCACCGGCTTCCACGGCACCTTCCTGGTCCAGCACTGGCTGGGCGCCGAGGGCATGCCGCGCCGGTACGCCGACTACCTGGCGGCCGACGGCTTCACCGCCCTGAACACGGTCTCGACGATCAGCTCCTTCGTGCTCGGCCTGTCGATCCTGCCGTTCTTCTACAACGTGTGGAAGACGGCCAAGTACGGCAAGCCGGTCGGCGTCGACGACCCGTGGGGCTACGGCCGGTCGCTGGAGTGGGCCACTTCCTGCCCGCCGCCGCGGCACAACTTCCTCACCCTGCCGCGGATCCGCAGTGAATCCCCGGCGTTCGACCTGCACCACCCCGACATCGCCGCGCTTGAGGAACTCGACCACGGCGGGCACGGTGCCAGCGCCCTCGCGGGTGGCAAGGAGGCCGGCAAGTGAAGATCCAGGGCAAGATGTTCATGTGGCTGAGCGTCTTCATCCTCGCCATGGCGATCGTCTATGGCTTGTGGTCGAAGGAGCCGGCCGGCACCACCGCCCTCTTCCTGGCCTTCGGCCTGGCCATCATGATCGGCTTCTACCTGGGCTTCACCGCCAAGCGGGTCGACACCGGCGCCCAGGACAACACGGAGGCCGACGTCGCGGACGACGCGGGCGAGCTGGGCTTCTTCAGCCCGCACAGCTGGCAGCCGCTGTCCCTGGGCATCGGCGGCGCCCTCGCCTTCCTCGGGGTGGCGGTCGGCTGGTGGTTGGTGTACTTCTCCGTCCCGCTGCTCCTGATCGGTCTCTGGGGCTGGGTCTTCGAGTACTACCGCGGTGAGAACCGCACCCAGTAAGCAGCGCCGAGCGCTCCAGAAGCCCGGACACTCCGTCAGGAGGGTCCGGGCTTCTTCGTTCTGTAAGTTTCCCCATACGAATCACTCGTCCGGATGACTCACCGCGCCGAGCTTGACGAACCTTCCTAGCGTGAAGGCATGAGCCACTCATCGCGCACCAGCAGAGTCGCCGGTTGCACGCTGGTGGTGATCGCCCTCGGCGTGGGCGTCACCGCCTGCGGCAGCGACGGCAACCCGCTGTCCGCCACGCCGTACGACGCGGCGGAGCAGATCTCCTTCAACGGCCCCACCAAGGCCGGGCAGAAGGCCGACCCGGACAAGCCCCTGGAGATCACCGTCGAGGGCGACGAGGGCCGGATCACGGACGTCACAGCCACGGACGCCGTCGGCCGCCATGTCTCGGGCGAACTCTCCGCCGACGGCGGCCGCTGGCACAGCACCTCACCGCTGGCCGCCGATGCCCATTACACGGTCCGGGTGAGCACCGAGGACGAGGACGGGGCGCCCGGCCGCCGGGTCGTCACCTTCGACACCGGCAAGCCCCGTGCCAAGCAGCGGCTGAACGTCACTTTCGGCCCCCAGGCGGGCAAGTACGGCGTGGGCCAGCCCGTCACCGCCGACCTGAGCCAGCCCGTCAAGGACAAGGCACAGCGCGCGATCGTGGAACGTGGCCTGAAGGTGGTCTCCAGCCCCGTCGTGGACGGCTCCTGGCACTGGGTCGACGACAAGAAGCTCCACTACCGGCCGAAGGAGTACTGGCCCACCAACGCCACCATCCAGGTGCTCAGCAACCTCGACGGGATCAAGATCAACGACCGCCTGTGGGGCGGCACCGCCAAGCCCCTGAAGCTCACCACGGGCGACCGCATCATCGCCGTCGCGGACGCCTCCAGCCACCACATGACCGTCTACAAGAACGACAAGGAGATCAACACCATTCCGATCACCATGGGCAAGCCCGGCTTCGAGACCCGCAACGGGATCAAGGTGGTCATCGGCAAGGAGTACTTCGTCCGCATGCGCGGCACCACGGTCGGCATCGCCGCGGGCACCTCGGAGTCGTACGACCTGCCCGTCTACTACGCCACCCGCGTCACCTGGAGCGGCGAGTACGTGCACGCCGCCCCCTGGTCCGTCGGCGACCAGGGCTCCGCCAACGTCAGCCACGGCTGCATCGGCATGAGGACCAGCAACGCCGCCTGGTTCTACGAGACCGTCCGCCCCGGCGACATCGTCAAGGTGGTCAACTCCTCCGGCCACACGATGGAACCGTTCGGCAACGGCTTCGGCGACTGGAACGTCGACTGGGCGAAATGGCGCAAGGGCAGCGCCCTGGTCACCGGCGACCCGGAGGGACCCACGGAGGTGGAGAGGGCGAGACTACGACCGCAGAGCGTCTGAACCGCGCGAGGGACCCCCAGAGGCCGCAGTCGCCACACAACCGGCCGAAACGCCCCCTCAGGCGCTCATAAGCCTCTTGGACCGCAACAACCCAGCCAACGCCGAAGCGAACTCCACCGGCTCCACCGGCAACGTCACCGCCGCGTCGGCCCGGCTCCACGTGGCCAGCCACGCGTCCTGGGGCCGCCCGATGAGCAGCAGCACCGGCGGACAGTCGAACACCTCGTCCTTGATCTGCCGGCACACCCCCATGCCCCCCATGGGCACGGCCTCGCCGTCCAGGACGCAGACATCGATCCCGCCCTTGTCCAGCTCCCTGATGACCGCGCCCGGAGTCGCACACTCGACGAACTCCACCACGGGGACGTCCGGAGCGGGCCGGCGGCCGGTCGCGAGCCGCACCTGCTGGCGGGTGTTGGAGTCGTCGCTGTAGACCAGCACGGTGGCGGTCGGCTGCATGGTTCCTCCGTGACTTCGGCGTCGTACGGCAAGGCCCGTGACGCGGATGCTACTCCCTTGAACACCACGTCAACACCAGTCCGAAGCGAGGAGACACTCCGAACGGCACCCCCCGGGGTGAGGGCGGGATAAGCGACCGACATAATGTCGGTCGTGGCGACAGCAACGACAGTAGATACCGGGCACGCGCACCCGTCGGTCAACCGGCCGAACCTCACCAGCGTCGGAACCATCATCTGGCTGAGTTCCGAGCTGATGTTCTTCGCGGCCCTCTTCGCGATGTACTTCACCCTGCGATCGGTGACAGGGCCCGAGTTCTGGAGTGATAAGGCGGACGCCTTGAACTTCCCGTTCTCGGCGACCAACACCACGATCCTGGTGCTCTCCTCCCTCACCTGCCAGCTGGGCGTCTTCGCCGCCGAGCGCGGTGACGTCAAGAAGCTCCGGATGTGGTTCATCGTCACGTTCGTGATGGGTGCCATCTTCATCGGCGGTCAGGTCTTCGAGTACACCGAGCTGGTCAAGCACGAGGGCCTCACGCTCTCCTCCGACCCGTACGGCTCGGTCTTCTACCTGACCACCGGCTTCCACGGCCTGCACGTGACGGGCGGACTCATCGCCTTCCTGCTGGTCCTCGGCCGTACCTACGCGGCCCGGAGGTTCACCCACGAGCAGGCGACCGCCGCCATCGTCGTGTCCTACTACTGGCACTTCGTCGACGTCGTCTGGATCGGCCTCTTCGCCACGATCTACATGATCAAGTAGCCCGGGACCCGTTCCCGCGCAATCCAGAAGACTCGACGCAGAAGATCCTGACACCGGGGTAATCCGTGAAAAAGCTCTCCGCACGACGACGCCATCCGCTGGCGGCGGTCGTCGTCCTACTCCTCGCGCTGGCGGCCACGGGGGTGCTGTACACCGCGCTCGCGCCTGCGGGTAAGGCGCAGGCCGATGACACCGCCCAGTCCCTCGCCATCGAAGAGGGCAAGAAGCTCTACGCCGTCGGCTGCGCCAGCTGCCACGGCACCGGCGGTCAGGGCACCTCCGACGGTCCCAGCCTGGTCGGCGTGGGCGCGGCGGCCGTCGACTTCCAGGTCGGCACCGGCCGTATGCCCGCCGCGACCTCCCAGGGCGCCCAGATCCCGGAGAAGAAGGTCGTCTACAGCCAGGCCCAGATCGACCAGCTCGCCGCGTACATCGCCTCGCTCGGCCCCGGCCCGGCCATTCCGACCGAGGAGCAGTACAGCACGGAGGGCGCGGACAGCGCCGAGGGCGGCCAGCTGTTCCGCACCAACTGCGCGCAGTGCCACAACTTCACCGGCAAGGGCGGCGCGCTGACCCACGGCAAGTACGCGCCGTCCCTGGAAGGCGTCTCCCAGAAGCACCTCTACGAGGCCATGCTGACCGGCCCGCAGAACATGCCGTCCTTCCCTGACACGGTGCTGACCGAGCAGAACAAGAAGGACATCATCGCGTACCTGGAGGCGGTCAACAGCCCCGATACGGAGAGCCCCGGCGGTCTGGGACTGGGCGGCCTCGGGCCGGTCAGTGAGGGCCTCTTCGGCTGGATCTTCGGTCTCGGCGGACTGATCGCCGTCGCCGTGTGGGTCGCCGCCCGGACCGCAAAGGCCAAGAAGTCATGAGTAGCCAAGACATCCCAGAAGAGAACCTGCCCGCCGAGCGAGGCGGCGCGGTCGACGTCGCCGACGAGAAGCACCCGTTCGCGGACCCGGGTCTGCCCCCGCACGAGCACCGGATCCAGGACATCGACGAGCGGGCCGCCAAGCGGTCCGAGCGCACGGTGGCCCTGCTGTTCACGGTGTCGATGCTGGCCACGATCGGCTTCATCGCCTCGTTCGTGGCGATCCCGATCGACAAGTCCGTCTACATCTGGCCGCTCGGGCACATCAGCGCGCTGAACTTCGCGCTCGGCATGACCCTCGGCCTCGCGCTGTTCTGCATCGGCGCGGGCGCGGTCCACTGGGCCCGCACCCTGATGTCCGACGTGGAGGTCGCCGACGAGCGGCACCCGATCGAGGCCTCCCCCGAGGTCCGCGCGAAGGTCCACGCCGACTTCCGGCAGGGTGCCAAGGAGTCCGCGCTCGGCCGCCGCAAGCTGATCCGCAACACGATGCTCGGCGCGCTCACCCTGGTGCCGCTGTCCGGCGTCGTGCTGCTGCGCGACCTCGGCCCGCTGCCCGAGGACAAGCTCCGCCACACCCTGTGGAGGAGGGGCAAGCGGCTCGTCAACATGAACACGAACGAGCCGCTGCGTCCCTCCGACGTCATCGTCGGCTCCCTCACCTTCGTCAAGCCCGAGGGCCTGGAGGAGCACGACCACGACTTCAACACCGAGATCGCCAAGGCCGCCGTGATGGTCGTCCGGATCCAGCCGGAGGACATCAAGGACCAGCGCGAGCTCGAGTGGTCGCACGAGGGCATCGTGGCGTACTCGAAGATCTGCACCCACGTCGGTTGCCCGGTCTCGCTGTACGAGCAGCAGACGCACCACGTGCTGTGCCCCTGCCACCAGTCCACCTTCGACCTCTCCGACGGTGCCCGGGTCATCTTCGGCCCCGCCGGTCACCCCCTGCCGCAGCTGCGCATCGGGGTGAACGACGAGGGTTACCTCGAGGCGCTCGGCGACTTCGAAGAGCCCGTCGGTCCTGCATTCTGGGAGCGCGGATGAGCACTACGACCCCCTCCGAGTCCCGCTCTCGCGGGAAGGCACCGGCCGGCGAGCGCGTCGCCGACTGGGCCGACGGCCGGCTCGGGATCTACTCCCTGGCCAAGGCCAACATGCGCAAGATCTTCCCGGACCACTGGTCCTTCATGCTGGGCGAGATCTGCCTGTACACCTTCCTCATCATCATCCTCACGGGTGTGTACCTGACGCTGTTCTTCCACCCGTCGATGAACGAGGTGGAGTACCACGGCAGTTACGTCCCCATGCAGGGCGTGCTGATGAGTGAGGCGTACGCCTCCACGCTCGACATCAGCTTCGACGTGCGCGGCGGTCTGCTGATCCGGCAGATCCACCACTGGGCGGCGATCATCTTCCTCGCCGGCATGTTCGTGCACATGATGCGCGTCTTCTTCACCGGCGCGTTCCGCAAGCCGCGTGAGATCAACTGGCTGTTCGGCTTCCTGCTGTTCGTCCTCGGCATGTTCACCGGTTTCACCGGTTACTCGCTCCCGGACGACCTGCTCTCCGGCACCGGTGTCCGCTTCACCCAGGGCGCGATCCTGTCCATGCCGATCGTGGGCACGTACATCTCGTTCTTCCTGTTCGGCGGCGAGTTCCCGGGCACCGACTTCGTGGCCCGCTTCTACTCGATCCACATCCTGCTGCTGCCGGGCATCATGCTCGGCCTCGTGGTGGCGCACCTGATCCTGGTCTTCTACCACAAGCACACGCAGTTCGCGGGCCCCGGAAAGACCAACAAGAACGTCGTGGGCATGCCGCTGCTGCCGGTCTACATGGCCAAGGCCGGAGGCTTCTTCTTCCTGGTCTTCGGTCTGATCGCGGCCCTGTCCGCCATCGCGACCGTCAACCCGATCTGGGTGCTCGGCCCGTACCGTCCGGACCTTGTGTCCACCGGCGCCCAGCCCGACTGGTACATGGGCTTCGCCGAAGGCCTGGTCCGCGCCATGCCCGGCTGGGAGATCAACTTCTGGGGTCACACGCTGGTCCTGGGCGTGTTCGTCCCGCTGGTGCTGTTCGGTGTGTTCCTCGCCGTGATCGCGCTGTACCCGTTCATCGAGGCGTGGATCACCGGGGACAAGCGCGAGCACCACATCCTGGACCGGCCGCGCAACGCCCCGACCCGGACCGCCTTCGGTGTCGCCTGGGTCACCGCGTACATGATCATGCTGATCGGCGGTGGCAACGACATCGTCGCCACGCACTTCCACCTGTCGATCAACGCGGTCACCTGGTTCGTCCGGATCGGGTTCTTCGTGGGGCCCGTCATCGCGTTCATCATCACCAAGCGGATCTGCCTCGGCCTGCAGCGCCGGGACAGGGACAAGGTGCTGCACGGCCGGGAGACCGGCACCATCAAGCGCCTGCCGCACGGTGAGTTCATCGAGGTCCACGAGCCGCTCAGCCAGGAGGCCCTGTACACGCTCACGGCACACGAGCAGTACCAGCCGGCCGAGATCGGTCCGACGGTCGACGAGAACGGTGTCGAGCGCAAGGTGAAGGGCTCCGAGAAGCTGCGCGCCAAGCTCAGCAACGCGTACTTCGGTGGGGACGCCCAGATCCCCAAGCCCTCCGTCGAGGAGTACAAGGAGATCACGAGCGGCCACGGCCACCACTGATCGCTGCACTCGCCACGCCACGGCGAAGGGCCCCGTCCGATGTCCGGACGGGGCCCTTCGCCGTCCCCCGGGCTGGATAGGGTGGACCTTGTTCGAGACACGTGTCCCGTACGACGGGACTGACCCAGGAGCGGCTTATGAGCGCTGTGACCCCCGCTGGAGGCGACACCGCGGCGGGCCGCTCCTGGCCCGCCCTGCTGAACGGCCTGCTGGACGGCCGTGACCTGAGCGCGGACGACACCGCCTGGGCGATGGATCTGATCATGCGGGGCGAGGCGACGGACGCGCAGATCGCCGGGTTCGCGGTGGCGCTGCGGGCCAAGGGCGAGACCGTCGAGGAGATCACCGGTCTCGTACGGACGATGTACGAGCACGCGAACGTGATCGAGGTGCCGGGGGAGACGGTCGACATCGTCGGGACCGGCGGCGACGGCGCGAAGACGGTGAACATCTCCACCATGTCGGCGATCGTCATCGCCGGTACGGGCGCGAAGGTCGTCAAGCACGGCAACCGCGCCGCGTCCTCCGCCTCGGGCGCGTCCGACGTGCTGGAGAAACTGGGCGTCAATCTGGAGCTGACGCCGCAGCGGGTCGCCGAGGTCGCCGAGGAGGCCGGTATCACCTTCTGCTTCGCGGTGAAGTTCCACCCGGCGCTGCGTCATGTGGCGGCGGCGCGAGGCCAGCTGGGCATCCGGACGACGTTCAACTTCCTGGGCCCGCTGACGAACCCGGCGAAGGTCAAGGCCCAGGCGGTGGGCGTCGCGGACCTCCGGATGGCGCCGATCGTCGCCGGTGTCTTCGCCGAACGTGGCAACTCCTCGCTGGTCTTCCGCGGTGACGACGGCCTCGACGAGCTGACGACCACGTCGACGTCCCGGGTGTGGGTGGTCCGGGACGGCCAGGTGACCGAGGAGACCTTCGACCCGCGCGAGGCGGGCATCGACCTGGTGCCGGTGGAGGCGCTGCGCGGCGCCGACGCGTCCTACAACGCGGAGGTCGCCCGGCGCCTGCTGGACGGCGAGCCCGGCCCCGTACGGGACGCGGTCCTGCTCAACGCGGCGGCGGCGCTGGTGGCACTGCGGCCGGGTGACGGGCCGCTGACCGAACAGATCCGCGTGGGCATGGCCAAGGCGGCCGAGTCGATCGACTCCGGGGCCGCCAAGCGCGTCCTGGACCGCTGGGTGGCCGTCAGCAACGCGTAACCGGACGGAGTGCGGCGCGCGTCCCGCGATCCGGACCCGGGTTGCGGGACGCCGATCCTTTCACGTACGTTCCTGTTCAGGTCATGAGTGACAGTCATGAGGCCCCGGCCGACTGTCCGGCAACCCTCCGTCCGTGGCGGGGTGCCCCGGGTGAAGACCAGGCCGTGGGCAGCGAGGTCTACGGCAAGCGCGGACCCCTCGCGAAACCAGGGGTCCTGGTCGTCGAGGAGTCTTCCGTGAGCAAGCGAATGCGTTAGGGCCGGTCGCGCCCCGCCTCCGCACACCCCTTTTCTCCTTACCTCTCTGTCTCTCACGGGAGTTCCCCCATGTCCGTCTCCACCGCTGCCGCCGACCAGACCGTTTGTGCCCCGCTGCCCGTTCTGGGCTGGGATGTCACCGTCCCGCTCGTCACCGGGGGCGAAGTCACCTACGCCGCCCTCGACTACGCGGCCAGCGCCCCCGCCCTCCAGCGCGTCTGGGACGACGTGGCGGCCTACGCGCCGTACTACGGCAGCGTCCACCGCGGCGCCGGCTACCTCTCCCAGCTCTCCACCGACCTGTTCGAGAACGCTCGCCGGACCGTCGCCGAGTTCCTCGACTGCCGCGGCGACGACCAGGTGGTCTTCACTAGGTCCACCACCGACTCGCTGAACCTGCTCGCCGCCGCCCTCCCCGCGGGCTGCCAGGTCTTCGTCTTCGAGACCGAGCACCACGCCTCCCTGCTGCCCTGGCGCGACGCCCACGTCACCTACCTCAACGCGCCGCGCACCCCGCAGCAGGCCGTGCGGACCCTGGAGCGGGCGCTCGCCGACCGTGACTCCTACGGCCCGGCCCTGGTCTGCGTCACGGGCGCCTCCAACGTCACCGGCGAGCTGTGGCCGGTACGGGAGCTCGCCGCGGCCGCGCACGCGCACGGCGCCCGGATCGTGCTGGACGCCGCCCAGCTGGCGCCCCACCACCCGCTGTCCGTACGGGAGTTGGACGTCGACTGGGTCGCCTTCTCCGGGCACAAGCTGTACGCCCCCTTCGGCTCCGGCGTCCTCGCGGGCCGCGCCGACTGGCTGCGCGCGGCCGAGCCGTATCTCGCGGGCGGCGGCGCCAGCCGCAAGGTCGCCCGGCGGGCGGACGGCGGCGTGGACGTGGAGTGGCACGAGGGCGCCGCCCGGCACGAGGCGGGCTCCCCGAACGTCATCGGCGCCTACGCCGTCGCGTCGGCCTGCAAGGCCCTCACCGAGGCCGGTTTCGACGCGCTCACCGCCCGTGAGCAGCACCTGATCCGGACGGTCCGGGAGGGCCTCGCCGAGGTCCCCGAGGTCAGGATCCTGTCCCTGTTCGGCGACGACGCCCCCCGTGTCGGCGTGCTCTCCTTCGTCGTCGGCGGCTGGAACAGCTCGCACTTCGCCGCGGCCCTCTCCGCCGAGTACGGCATCGGCGTCCGCGACGGCCTCTTCTGCGCCCACCCCCTCGTGCGCACCCTGCTCGGCAGCGACCCGCAGACCCAGGGCGAGTGCGGCGCCCCCGAGGCGGCTCCCGGCGAGAAGTCGCTCAACGCGATCCGGGTGAGCTTCGGGGCGGGTACGCCGGACGAGCATGTCGAGCGGTTCGTCGCGGCGGTGCGGGAACTGGTCCGCGACGGCGCGAAGTGGAACTACCGCACGGTGGACGGGCGTTGCGTCCCCGCCGTGTGAACCGCTGACGCGAACTCGGCGTATGCGCTCCCCTCGGCAGCCGTACGCGGGACAGGGGGCGCACAGGGCGCAGGCGCTGTGGGAGACGGATCCCGGGCCGACGCCGACACCGACGACGGACGCCCCTGGATGGCGACGGAGTTCGTGGACGGGCCGAACCCGCGGGACGCCGTGCTGGACCACGGGCCGCTCCCCGAGGACGGGGCGCCGGCCGCCGTCCGCGCCAAGGGGATGGTCCACCGCGATGGCAGCGGGCGCTCGGGGCGACGCCGACTACCCGTCCGCCTCCTTCGGGGGTGTGAGGAACCGCGCGACCAGCCGCGACGGGCCCGCGGACGATCGACGGCCCCTCGCGGCGCTTCCCGCGGAGCGCTTAGCTGTCCAGCCCGATCGCGAACGCCGCCTCCAGGTCGTGCTGGGAGTACGTCCGGAACGCCACGTGGGTGTCCGTCGCCTCCACGCCGGGGATCTTGCTGATGCTGCCGGGGATGACGTCGGCGAGGTCGTCGTGCCGCTTCACGCGGACCATGGCGATCAGGTCGTAGGTGCCGGTGACGGAGAAGACCTCGCTGACGGAGTCCAGCGCGGCGATCTGCTCGGCGATCTCGGGGATCCGGTCCACGCTGGTCTTGATCAGGACGATCGCGGTGATCACGGCTGGTTCTCTCCCTCGGGGGCCGGAGCTGGGGCGACCTTCACTCTAGTCGTCCGGCCGAACCGCGCCCACGCGTACGCGAAGCCCAGGCCGAACCCCACCAGGTGGGCCAGATAGGCCACCCCCGGCCCGCTGGGCGCCCGGCCCGCCGCCAGCCACTGCAGCGCCACCCAGAAGGGCAGCACCACCCACGCCGGGAAGCGCAGCGGCAGGAAGAACAGGAACGGCAGCAGGCTGGTCACCCGGGCCCGGGGAAAGAGGAACAGGAAGGCCCCGAGGACCGCCGAGATCGCGCCCGACGCGCCGACCAGGGACTGCTCGGAGCGGGCGTTGGCCGCCGCGTACCCCAGCAGCGCGAGGTAGCCGCAGCCGAGGTAGAAGAGGGTGAACTCGACGCGGCCCATCCGTTCCTCGGTCATCACCCCGAAGACGTAGAGGAAGAGCATGTTGCCCAGCAGGTGCACCCAGCTGCCGTGCACGAAGAGGGCCGTCGCCGGGGTGAGGGCGGCACGGGGGGAACCCTCGAACAGTTCTGCGGGGATCACCCCCCAGTGGCGGAAGTACGCCCGCTGCACGGCGAGCAGCTCGTCGCCGGAGCCGTACGCCGGACTGAGGCCCGAGGCGGGGCCGATGAGGAAGATCAGGCAGCACAGGGCGATCAGTCCGTACATCACCGGCGCCTGCGGTCGGCGGACCGCCCGGCGGCCCACCGCGCTCCAGAGGCTGATCATGGACACAGAGCATGACGTAAGCGGACGCAACCGCACAGACCGCCTCGCCGCCCGGGACGGGCGGGGCGTCGAGGACCCGCCAGGCCGTAGGGTTACGAGCCACACGCACCAGGGAAACTGGCGCATCACGGAAGCTACGCATCACCGAAACTAGAAGGAAAGCGAACAGCCACGATGACGGTTCCCCTGCCGACCGACACCACGCGGTGGCGCTGCACCCTCTGCGGCAATCTGACGCGCTTCGACGTGACCCGCTCCTCGAAGGTCGTCGAGTACGTCCACCTGGACCTCGCCGGTGAGCCGAGGGTCGAGGAACGCGAGGTGGTCAGTGAGACGATCGAGTCGGTGCGGTGCCGGTGGTGCAACGCCGTGGATCAGGTGGAACTCGTGGACAGGCCGGGCGCCGGCTCCTGACAGGGACCGGCCCCGCAGGGGCATTGGGGTGACGGATGGTGGAGACCGCAGGCGGGGGGCCGGGCGACGGCGCCGCTGAGGTGCTCGATCGTCCGCTGCCCGAAGGAGTGCGCCGAAGGGTCGTGCAGATCGTCTCCGACGGCTTCGGCGGGCTGACGATGGCCGAACTGCCCGCACAACTGCGGCAGTACGCCCGGTTCGCCCCGAATCGCCGGGCCAAGTTCGCCGGTAACGCGATGGCCGCGGCGGTGGAGACCGACCCGCTGTTCCGGCAGCGCATCGGGGAGAAGTTCCGCGAGGCCCAGCCCGAGCTGGCCGGTGCCCTCGACGCCGGATCGCCGCCGCCGGCCGCGGACCCGCTGGACGTGGCGGCCGCCGCCTATGTGCTGCGCCCGACCGGCTGGGTGAAGCTGGTCGCGGCCGCCGGTGAGGAGGCCCTGCGGGCCGACGCCGAGCGGGCCGACGAGGAGAACCGCGCCGAGCTGGAGCGGCTGCGCACCGAACTCGCCGCCGCCCGCGACCACACCCGCGCCGAGACCGAGCGGCTGCGCGCCGAGCTGGACGGCGCCCGCAAGGAAGCCGAATCGCTTCACCGCAAGCTGCGGGCCGCGCTCAGCGACGTCAAGCGCGGCGAGGCGGCGCTGCGCAAGGTGCAGGCCGAGATGGAGGCCGTGCGCGCCGAGGGCCAGGCCCAGGTGTCCGCCGCCGAGAGCGAGGCACGGCGGCTGAAGGCGAGGCTGGGGGAGGCGGAGGCCGCCCTGGAGGCCACCCGCCGGGCCGCGCGCGAGGGGCGCAGCGTCGAGGACATGCGGGTACGGCTGCTGCTCGACACCGTGCTGGACGCGGCGCAGGGGCTGCGCCGGGAACTGGCGCTGCCGCCGGTGTCCGTACGCCCCGCCGAGACCGTGGACGCGGTCGAACCGGGACGAATGACTCCGAAGGACATCGCCGCACGGGCCTTGTCCGAGAACGACCCCGCGATTCTCGACCAGCTGCTGGCGCTGCCGCAGGCGCACCTGGTCGTCGACGGCTACAACGTCACCAAGACCGGCTATCCCCAAATGCCGCTGGAGAAGCAGCGGTTGCGGCTGCTCGGGCAGCTCTCGCAGCTCGCCGCGCAGTCCGGCGCCGAGGTGACCTGTGTCTTCGACGGGGCCGAACTGGCCGCGCCGGTGCTGCTGGCGCCGCCGCGCGGGGTGCGGGTGCTCTTCTCCAAACCGGGCGTCACCGCCGACGAGTTGATCCGCCAGCTGGTGCGCGCCGAGCCGCCCGGGCGTCCGGTCGTCGTCGTCTCGACCGACCGGGAGGTGGCCGACGGGGTGGCCCGGGCGGGGGCGCGGCCGGTGGCGTCGGCGGTGCTGCTGAAGCGCCTCTCGCGCAGCTGACGTACGTCCCATGCGCAACGTACGCCCCAAGCGTGCAATGTGCCCGGAGAATGCCCGAATTGACGGGACCGTCACGCAACGTAGCGTCAACATGCATCACTGCATGTGAGTTGTAGGTAAAGGATGCGCTCAGTCACCGAGATTTTCCTTGCGAGGATTTGATCTGATCACAGCGAGGTCACTAGGGTCTGGCCTCGAACCTCCGATCGGGTGATCACTCACAAGAAGGAGATTGCCCCCGTGGCGTCCCACCGTCGACCCAAGCAGCCCAGTCGCACCCGCGTGACCGTGCTGACCACCGCAGCCGCCGCTGCCGTCGCTCTCGGCTCGCAGGCCGCCAACGCCGCGCCGAGCGAGAAGCCGAGCAAGGACGAGGTCAAGGCCAAGGTCGACAAGCTCTACGAGGAAGCCGAGCAGGCCACCGAGAAGTACAACGGGGCCAAGGAGAAGCAGGAGAAGCTCCAGAAGGAGATCTCCACCATCCAGGACAACGTCGCCCGCGGCCAGGAAGAGGTCAACGAGCTGCGCGAGGGCCTCGGTGCGATGGCCAGCGCCCAGTACCGCTCGGGCGGCATCGACCCCTCCCTGCAGCTCTTCCTCTCCGCCGACCCGGACGACTACCTCGACAAGGCCTCCACGCTCGACCAGTTGAGCGCCCAGCAGGTCGAGGCCCTGAAGAAGATCCAGGAGAAGCAGCGCGAACTCGCCCAGGAGCGCGCCGAGGCCTCCGGCAAGCTCAAGGACCTCGCCGCCACCCGCACCGAGCTGGGCAAGAAGAAGAGCGAGGTGCAGGGCAAGCTCGCCGAGGCGCAGAAGCTGCTCAACTCCCTCACCGCCGCGGAGAAGGCGGCGCTGGCCGCCGAGGAGCAGCGGGCCAGCCGGTCCTCCGAGGCCCGGGTGGACCTCGGCAACACCGGCGCCGCCTCCGGCCGGGCCATGGCCGCCTTCCAGGCCGCCCAGAGCAAGATCGGCTCGCCCTACGTCTACGGCGCCTCCGGTCCGTCCTCCTTCGACTGCTCCGGCCTGACCTCCTGGGCCTTCGCCCAGGCCGGCGTCGGCATACCGCGCACCTCGCAGGCCCAGGCCAGCGCCGGTACGCGCATCTACAGCCAGGCCGACCTCAAGGTCGGAGACCTGGTCATCTTCTACGGCGACCTGCACCACGTCGGCTTCTACGCGGGCAACGGCCAGGTGCTGCATGCCCCGCGCCCCGGCACGGTCGTGCGCTACGAGTCGATCAACAACATGCCGTACCAGTTCGGCGTCCGGATCTGATTCCCTTCGGGGACCTCAAGATCAAGTAACCGTGCCGCCCGTTCGGGCGAATTACGGGACCGGGCTGTGACCCCCACCCCGCCCATGACCTGCGTCAGCGGCGGGGTGGGGCGTTGAGGGCCCGCCGAGGTCTTTGGCCGGTGCCCCGCGACGGGGCTACTGTCTGCCGCGTTTCCCCCATGGTCGGGCTGCCGCCCGGTGCCGGGGGATTTTCCTGTCCGCCAGTGGAAGGAGCGCGGCTTCTCGTGGGGTCTCATCGCCGCCTTGCACCGTCCGGGTTCGACCGGGGCGCCTGCGTGGTGCGTCTCGCCGTCGGCGTGGTGTCGGCCGCCGCGGCCGCCGTCGCCGCCGTACCGGCGCAGGCCGCGCCGCTCGACGACACCCGCGCCGAGGTGGACCGCCTCTACGCGGAGGCCGAGAAGGCCACCGAGGCCTACAACAAGGCCGACGAGCGCGCCGACGCGCTGCGCGGGCAGGTGAGCCGGGCACAGGACCGGATCGCCCGGCAGCAGGACCACATCAACTCCCTGCGGGAGGCGCTGGGTTCGCTGGCCGGCGCCCAGTACCGCTCCGGCGGCCTCGACCCCACCCTGGCCCTGCTGTTCTCCGACGACCCGGACGACTACCTCGACAAGGCCGCCGTCCTGGACCGGATCAGCTTCCACCAGGCCGGGCAGCTGACGGACCTCCAGGAGGCCATGCGCACGCTCACGCAGGAGCGCGCGCAGGCCGCCGAGAAGCTCGGCGAGCTGGAGAAGAGCCGCAAGGCCGTCGCCTCCCACAAGCGCACCGTCGAGAAGAAGCTCGCCCAGGCCCGCGCACTCCTCAACGCCCTGCCCGACGACGAACGCGCCGCCTATGACCGGGCCTCCCGCTCCGGCCGCTTCGACATGCCCGGTCCCGGAAGTGCCGTCCCCGCCTCCGGTCGTGCCGCCGCCGCGGTTGCCGCCGCCCGCGCCGCGCTCGGCAGGCCCTATGTGTGGGGCGCGGCCGGTCCCGGCGGCTTCGACTGCTCCGGCCTGATGCAGTGGTCGTACGCGCAGGCCGGGATCGCGCTGCCGCGCACCTCGCAGGGCCAGCGCGCGGCCGGCCGTCAGGTGCCGCTCTCCGAGGCCCAGCCCGGCGACCTGATCACCTACCGGTCCGACGCCAGCCATGTCGCGATGTACATGGGAAACGGCCAGGTCATCCACGCCCCCTACCCGGGCGCGCCGGTGCGCTACGACCCGGTCGGCATGATGCCGGTCTCCGGAGTCACCAGGGTCTGACCGGGCGGCGCGGGCCCCGTACGATCGGGAAGGTGGCAGGTCGAAGGCGGGCGTCGGGTTCCTCGGTCGTGGCACTCTGTCTGCTGCTCGTCTCCCTGGTCGCCTGCGGGGGCGGGCCCACCACGGACACCGCACGGGCCGACGTGCAGCGGCTGCTCGACCGGCGGGCGGCCGCGGTCCTCGACCACGACGAGAGCGGCTACCGGAGCACCGGGTCGGCGACGGGTTTCGCCCAGGTGGCCGCGCTTCCGCTGGCGGGCTGGTCGTACCGGCTGACGGAGCTGCACCGCACCGGCGACGAGGCCACCGCCGACGCCGAACTGCGCTACCGGATCGAGGGTTTCGACAAGGCGCCCGTCACGACCCGGCGCACCCTGGGCCTGACCCGGGACGCGGACGGCGGCTGGTCCGTCACCTCGGACCGGCCCGCGCCGAACTCCGCCGAGCAACTGTGGGACCGGGGCCCGGTGACCGTCGTCCGCGGCGAGCACAGCCTGGTGCTCGGCGTCGGGCAGTCCCGCAGGACACTGGGGCTCTACGCGGATCTCGGCGACCGGGCCGTGCCCGCGGTGTCGCGGGCGTGGGGCACGGACTGGAGCGGGCACGTCGTCGTGCTCGTACCTCAGTCGCTGGAGGCGATGGCGGGACTGCTCGGGTCGCCCGCCACCTCCTACCGGGGGATCGCCGCGGTGACCACCGGCGAGACGGGGACGGCGCGGGCGCCCGCCGACCGGATCATCGTCAACCCCGAGGCGTACGGCGTCCTGGGCTCCGTCGGCAAGCAGGTGGTCCTCACCCACGAGACCACCCATGTCGCCACCCGCGCCCACACCAACTCCGGCACCCCGCTGTGGCTGTCCGAGGGATACGCCGACTGGGTCGGCTACCGCGACAGCGGACGCACCCCGGCCGAGACCGCGCCGGAGCTGGCGCGGGCGGTCGCCGCGGGGGACGTGCCGACCGCACTGCCGAACAACGGCGACTTCGGCTTCACCGGGGACTCGACCGCGCTGGCGCAGGCCTACGAGGGCGGCTGGATGGCCTGCCGACTGATCGAGCAGCGGTGGGGCGAGCGGCGGCTCGGCGAGTTCTACCGGGCGGTGGGGGCGAACGGGGTGGAGGCCGCCATGACGGGGGTGCTGGGGACCTCGCCGGGGGAGTTCACGGGGTGGTGGCGGGAGTATCTGCGGGCTGAGTTCGGCTGAGGTGGGGTGTCGCCGGGCGGGTGTGTGGGGCTGAGGTGGGGTGTGGCTGGGCGGGTGTGTGTGGCTGAGGTGGGGTGTGGCTCTGCGGGTGTGTGTGGCTGAGGTGGCTATGGCCGGATGGGGGCTGAGGTGAACTCTGGCCGGGGCGGGGGCTTGTGTGGCTGAGGTGAACTCTCGGTGGGGCGGGGGCTTGTGTGGCTGAGGTGAACTCTGGGTGGTGCCGGGGGCTTCTGTGGCTGAGGTGGATTCTGGCCATGGCGGGGCTTGTGTGGCTGAGGTGAATTCTGGCCAGGGCGGGCTTGTGTGGCTGAGGTGAACTCTGGTCGGGCGGGGGCATGTGTGGCAGAGGTGAACTCTGGCCGGGCGGGGGTGCGTGCGGCTGAGGAGGGTCTGGCTGGGCGGGTATGTGTGGCTGAGGTGGGGTGTCGCCGGGCGGGGCTGTGTGTGGCTGAGGCGGGGGGTCAGTTCGGCTGAGGCGGGTCCAGTTCGGCCGAGGCGGGTCCAGTACGGCGATCGCCTCCTTCAGCCGCGCCCGTTCCGCCTCGCCGGTGGCCCGGGCCACCCGCAGCGTGCCCTGCCGGAACAGATCGCCCGCCTCCTCCCGCCCGTACGGGGCCCCGGCCAGCTGCCGTTGGCGTATGCTGTCCGGCTTCGGGCTGCCCGGGGCGTGCCTGCGTCGGCGATGGGGATGCAGTGCGCGTCGGCGTCGCCGCTGTTCCGCCTGCGCAGGGAACCGGTCAGGAATCGAGAAGCGTCGGCGCCCGGGGCGCGCCTAGTGTGACGGGCGTCGACCTCGACGGCGTCTTCGCACGGGTGCGGGCCTGAGGCCGAGGGGAGTCGCGGGGGCGGCCTTGCCCCGAACGGAGGACGGAGACATGAGCATGCCCACGAGACCGAACACGCAGTCGCCTGCGCCGCACGCTGCCGACAGCCATGACATGATCCGCGTGCACGGTGCGCGTGAGAACAACCTCAAGGACGTCAGCATCGAGATCCCCAAGCGCAGGCTGACGGTGTTCACCGGCGTGTCCGGCTCGGGCAAGAGCTCGCTGGTGTTCGACACCATCGCCGCCGAGTCGCAACGGCTGATCAACGAGACGTACAGCGCCTTCGTGCAGGGCTTCATGCCGACGCTTGCGCGGCCCGAGGTCGACGTGCTCGACGGGCTGACGACCGTGATCAGCGTCGACCAGCAGCGGATGGGCGCCGACCCCCGCTCCACCGTCGGCACCGCCACCGACGCCAACGCGATGCTGCGCATCCTCTTCAGCCGGCTCGGCGAGCCGCACATCGGCCCGCCCAGCGCGTACTCCTTCAACACCGCCTCGGTCCGCGCGAGCGGCGCGATCACCGTCGAGCGCGGCAACAAGACCAAGGCGGAGAAGGCGACCTTCCAGCGCACCGGCGGCATGTGCACCCACTGCGAGGGCCGCGGCACGGTCTCCGACATCGACCTCACCCAGCTCTACGACGACTCCAAGTCGATCGCCGAGGGCGCCTTCACCATCCCCGGCTGGAAGTCCGACAACGTCTGGACCGTCGGGCTCTACGCCCAGTCCGGCTTCCTCGACCCGAACAAGCCGATCCGCGACTTCACCCAGAAGGAGATGCGGGACTTCCTCCACCACGAGCCGACCAAGGTCAAGGTCAACGGGGTCAACCTCACCTACGAGGGGCTGATCCCCAAGATCCAGAAGTCGTTCCTGTCCAAGGACAAGGAGGCGATGCAGCCGCACATCCGGGCGTTCGTGGAGCGGGCCGTCACCTTCACGACCTGTCCCGAGTGCGACGGCACCCGGCTCAGCGAGGGCGCCCGGTCGTCGAAGATCAAGGGCGTCAGCATCGCCGACGCCTGCGCGATGGAGATCCGCGACCTGGCCGAATGGGTCCGCGCCCTCCAGGAGCCTTCGGTGGCGCCGCTGCTCACCGCGCTGCGGCAGACCCTCGACTCGTTCGTGGAGATCGGCCTCGGCTACCTCTCACTGGACCGGCCCGCGGGCACGCTGTCGGGCGGTGAGGCGCAGCGCGTGAAGATGATCCGCCACCTCGGCTCCGCGCTCACCGACATCACGTACGTCTTCGACGAGCCCACCATCGGCCTGCACCCGCATGACATCCAGCGGATGAACGACCTGCTGCTGCGGCTGCGGGACAAGGGCAACACGGTCCTCGTCGTCGAGCACAAGCCGGAGGCCATCGCGATCGCCGACCACGTCGTCGACCTCGGCCCCGGCGCCGGTACGGCGGGCGGCACCGTCTGCTTCGAGGGCACCGTCGAGGGGCTGCGGGCCAGCGGCACCGTCACCGGCCGCCATCTCGACGACCGGGCGGCGCTGAAGGAGACCGTGCGGACACCGAAGGGCACGCTGGAGATCCGCGGCGCGACGGCGAACAACCTGCGCAGTGTCGACGTCGACATCCCGCTCGGCGTGCTGTGCGTGGTCACCGGCGTCGCCGGGTCCGGCAAGAGCTCGCTGATCCACGGCTCCGTCCCCGCCTCGGCGGGCGTGGTGTCGGTCGACCAGACGCCCATCCGCGGTTCCCGGCGCAGCAACCCGGCGACGTACACCGGACTGCTCGACCCGATCCGCAAGGCGTTCGCCAAGGCCAACGGGGTCAAGCCCGCGCTGTTCAGCGCCAACTCCGAGGGCGCCTGCCCCACCTGCAACGGCGCCGGGGTGATCTACACCGACCTCGCGATGATGGCCGGTGTGGCCACCCCCTGCGAGGACTGCGACGGGAAGCGGTTCCAGGCGGAGGTGCTGGAGTACCGGCTCGGCGGGCGCGACATCAGCGAGGTGCTCGCGATGTCGGTGACCGAGGCCGAGGAGTTCTTCCGTGCCGGGGCGGCGGCCACGCCCGCCGCGCACAGGATCCTCGACCGGCTCGCCGACGTCGGCCTCGGCTACCTCACCCTCGGCCAGCCGCTCACCACGCTGTCCGGCGGCGAGCGGCAGCGGCTGAAGCTCGCCACGCACATGGCCGACAAGGGCGGCGTGTACGTCCTCGACGAGCCGACGACGGGCCTGCACCTCGCCGACGTCGAGCAGTTGCTCGGCCTGCTGGACCGGCTCGTGGAGTCCGGCAAGTCGGTGATCGTCATCGAGCACCACCAGGCGGTCATGGCGCACGCCGACTGGATCATCGACCTCGGCCCCGGCGCCGGCCACGACGGCGGCAAGATCGTCTTCGAGGGCACACCGGCCGACCTCGTCGCCGCCCGCTCCACCCTCACCGGCGAGCACCTCGCGGCGTACGTCGGCGGCTGACCGGGCTCCCACAGTGGCCCCGCCCGTGCCGGGCCGCTGTGGGAGACTCGTCGGGTGAAACGGCAGGACCTCGACGACCTCGTCCGGCTGCGGCGGGCCCGCGACCGGATGGACCGCGACTACGCCGAGCCGCTCGACGTCCCGGCGCTGGCGCGTGAGGCCCTGATGTCGCCGGGCCACTTCTCCCGCAGCTTCCGCGCCGCCTACGGCGAGACGCCGTACAGCTACCTGATGACCCGCCGCATCGAGCGCGCCAAGGCGCTGCTGCGGCGGGGCGACCTCTCGGTGACCGAGGTCTGCTTCGCGGTCGGCTGTACGTCGCTGGGGTCGTTCAGCTCGCGCTTCACGGAACTGGTCGGCGAGAGCCCGAGCGCCTACCGGGCCCGCGGCCACGACCAGGGCGCCGCCATCCCCGCCTGCATGGCCAAGATCTACACGCGACCGGTCAGGAACGGAGAAGCGCGGCCCGCCGCTCGCCCGTAGCGTGAGCGGCATGGATCTCAAGCTCTCCACCTGCTTCATCGCCGTCGACGACCACGACAAGGCGATCGCCTTCTACCGCGACGTGCTCGGCCTCGAAGTACGCAACGACGTCGGGTTCGAGGGGATGCGCTGGGTGACCGTAGGGTCGCCCGCACAGCCGGACGTCAACATCGTCCTGGAGCCGCCCGCCGCCGACCCGGGCACCTCGCCGGCCGACAAACAGGCGCTGGCGGAGCTGATGGCCAAGGGCCTGCTGCGCGGCGTCCTCTTCGCGACGGAGGACTGCGACGCCACCTTCGAGCGCATCAGCGCCTCGGGCGCCGAGGTCCTGCAGGAGCCGATGGACCAGCCCTACGGCGTGCGCGACTGCGCGTTCCGCGACCCGGCCGGGAACCTGCTGCGCTTCACCCAGCCCCTCGGGAAGCCCGGGAAGTGAGCCCGCGGGCCCCGTGCAGGGGCCCGCCCTTCGGGCCCGCGTCCGTGAGGCCCGCCGGTTCCCGCCGGTCGGTGCGGGGCACCGACGCCCGCCACAGCTCGCGGACCGCGACGACGGTGGCCAGCACCAGCAGGCCGTTGCGGACGAACAGGAGGGTGACGCCGAGCGGGTCGCTGGCGACGACGTGCGAGAACCAGAGCGGGAACTCCAGCATCGTCACCAGGGACGCCAGCAGGACCAGGGCGGCCGGTACGCGCATGCCGGTGCGGTGAAAACACAGGCAGACCGCCGCGACCCCGACGAGCCACACCATGTACTGGGGGCTGATCACCCGGCTCGTGGTCGTGAACATCAGCACCGCCACGAAGGCGGCGTCCGCGAGCGTGTGCGGCAGGAACCGCGTCGCCGTCAGCCGCCACAGCAGCAGCCAGCCGAAGGAGAGCCCGGTCAGCGCCAGGGCGGCGGTGCTCACCACGTCGACGTACGGACCGAGGAACTCCACCGAGCCGTAGTTGAGCAGCACCTGCCCGTCCCAGCCGAAGTGCCGCGCCACATGGAACACCAGCGCGCCCAGCGACTCCACTTCGGTGCCCCGGTCCCGCTGGAAGGTCAGGAACGCGAAGGCGCCCGGCATGGCCAGCGTGAACAGCGTCACCAGCACCCCCGCCGTCACCGCCGCCGCGGCCCACGCCCGGCGCCGCACGGCACCGATCAGCAGCAGCACCGGCCACACCTTCAGCATCGCCCCGAGGCCCGCCAGCGCCCCCATCAGCCGGGGACGGCGGGTGCCCGCCAGGAGCGCGGCCACCGCCACGGCCGTGACCATCACGTCGTAGCGCGCGTACACCGTCGGCCCGATCAGCGGTACGCCCACCACCCACACCCAGGCGCCGCGCACCGCCCGGCCGGGGCGCAGGCCCGCGTTCAGCAGCAGCGCGAGGACGGCCAGGTCGGCGAGGAAGGCCAGGACGAAGAAGGCCTGCGCGTAGTCGAGGAAGGACAGCAGCGCCGGGGAGAGGACCGGCAGGGCGGCGGCGGGCGGGTACTGCCAGGTGACGTCGTCCAGCGGGAACGTGCCGGTGCGCAGCACCTCGTACCAGCCCTGGTAGATCACGGAGACGTCGCTGGTGACGTCCGGGCCGGGGAAGACGTACACCTTGAAGACGAACAGGAGCAGCAGCAGTCTGGTCAGTCCCCAGAGCGCGAGAAGTCCGGTCAGCGATCGCGTTCCGTCCGTCCTGTCCACCCGCGTGAGTGTACGTTGGGTAGGGTCGGCGCTGATGCGCAAGACCCTGATCGTCACGAACGACTTCCCGCCCCGGCCCGGCGGCATCCAGGCGTTTCTGCACAACATGGCGCTCCGGCTGGATCCCGACCGGCTCGTCGTCTACGCCTCGACCTGGAAGCGCAGCCGCGAGGGCGTCGAGGCCACCGCCGCCTTCGACGCCGAGCAGCCCTTCACCGTCGTACGCGACCGGACGACCATGCTGCTGCCGACGCCCGCCGCGACCCGGCAGGCCGTCGCGCTGCTGCGCGCGCACGGGTGCACGTCGGTGTGGTTCGGGGCGGCGGCGCCACTCGGGCTGATGGCGCCGGCGCTGCGCGGGGCGGGCGCGGAGCGGCTGGTGGCCACCACCCACGGCCACGAGGCCGGGTGGGCCCAACTGCCCGCCGCCCGGCAGCTGTTGCGGCGGATCGGCGACTCCACCGACACCCTCACCTACCTGGGCGAGTACACGCGCTCGCGGATCGCGGGGGCGCTGACGCCGGACGCGGCCGCGCGGATGGTCCAACTGCCGCCCGGCGTCGACGAGAAGACCTTCCACCCCGGCTCCGGCGGCGACCGGGTGCGGGCCCGGCTCGGGCTCACCGACCGGCCCGTCGTGGTGTGCGTCTCCCGGCTCGTGCCGCGCAAGGGGCAGGACACGCTGATCCTGGCCATGCCGCTGATCCTGGCCAAGGAGCCGGACGCCGTGCTGCTGATCGTCGGGGGCGGGCCGTACGAGAGAGAGCTGCGCAAGCTGGCGCGGGAGACCCGGGTCGAGGACTCCGTGGTCTTCACCGGGTCCGTGCCCTGGTCGGATCTGCCCGCCCACTACGGCGCCGGTGACGTCTTCGCCATGCCGTGCCGCACCCGGCGCGGCGGGCTCGACGTCGAAGGGCTCGGCATCGTCTACCTGGAGGCGTCCGCGACCGGGCTGCCGGTCGTCGCCGGGGACTCCGGGGGCGCGCCCGACGCCGTGCTCGACGGGGAGACCGGGTGGGTCGTGCGCGGCGGGTCCGTGGAGGACACCGCCGACCGGATCGTCACCCTCCTCGGGGACGCCGAGCTGCGCCGCCGGATGGGGGAGCGGGGGCGGAGCTGGGTCGAGGAGAAGTGGCGCTGGGACCTGCTGGCGGAACGGCTCAAGGAGCTGTTGTAGACCCACCGCGGCGCGGGTCCCCTTGCTGTGGACCCGCGCCTGACGGTACGTCACACAGCTTGCTACTTCTGGTAGAGCGCCTCGATCTCGGCCGCGAAGTCCTTCGCCACCACGTTCCGCTTCAGCTTCAGCGACGGCGTGAGGTGACCGGAGTCCTCGGTGAACTGCGAGTCCAGGATGCGGAACTTGCGGACCGACTCCGCCTTCGACACCGCCGCGTTGCCGTCGTCGACGGCGGACTGGATCGCGGCCAGCAGGTCGGGGTCGTCGCGCAGGGACGCGGCCGTGGAGCCGGCCGGTTTGCCGTGGTCGGCGGCCCAACGGCCCAGGAACTCCTCGTCGATGGTGATCAGCGCGCCCACGAACGGCCGTCCGTCGCCGACCACCATGCACTCCGCGACCAGCGCGTGCGCCCGGATCCGGTCCTCGATCACGGCCGGCGCCACGTTCTTGCCGCCCGCGGTGACGATGATCTCCTTCTTGCGGCCGGTGATCCGCAGGTACCCGTCCTCGTCGAGGGTGCCGATGTCGCCGGTGTGGAACCAGCCGTCGGCGAGGGCCTCCTCGGTCGCGCCCGGGTTGTTCCAGTACTCCTTGAACAGGTGCTCGCCGTGCAGCAGCACCTCGCCGTCGTCCGCGATCCGCACCACCGAGCCGGGCAGCGGCTGGCCGACCGTGCCGATCTTCTGCCGGTCCCACGGGTTGAAGGCGGTGGCGGCGCAGGACTCGGTCAGGCCGTAGCCCTCCAGGACGGTGAAGCCGATGCCGCGGAAGAAGTGGCCGAGGCGCTCGCCGAGCGGGGCGCCGCCGGAGATGGCGTACTCGCCGCGGCCGCCGAGGACGGCGTGCAGCTTGCTGTAGACGAGCTTGTCGAACACCTTGTGCTTGATCTTGAGACCCATCGAGGGGCCGGAGGGGGTGTCCAGCGCCTTGCTGTACGCGATCGCGGTGTCCGCCGCCTTGTCGAAGATCTTGCCCTTGCCGTCCGCCTGGGCCTTGGCACGGGCCGAGTTGTAGACCTTCTCGAAGACGCGCGGCACTCCGAGGATCAACGTCGGCCGGAACGAGGCCAGTTCGTCGGTGAGGTTCTTGATGTCCGGGACACAGCCCAGCCTGATCGGAGCCACCATCGGCGCGATCTGCACCATGCGGCCGAACACGTGCGCCAGCGGCAGGAAGAGCAGCACGCTGCACTCGCCGGTGCGGAAGAGGGGGCGCAGGCGCTCGACGACGTTGCCGCACTCCGCGAAGAAGCTGCGGTGGGTGAGCACGCAGCCCTTGGGGCGGCCGGTGGTGCCCGAGGTGTAGACGATCGTCGCGGGGTCGTCGGCCTTCGCCAGCGAGCTGCGCTCCTCGACCGCCGCGTCGCTGACACCCTGGCCCAGACGGCCCAGCTCGTCGACGCCGCCGCCCTCGATCTGGAAGACGTGCTTCAGCTCGGGCAGCCGGTCGCGCACCGACTCGACGGCGGCCGCCAGGTGGTCCGTCTCCACCACGCAGGCGGTCGCGCCCGAGTCGCTGAGGATCCACTGCACCTGCTCCGGCGAACTGGTCTCGTACACCGGTACGGTGACCGCGCCCGCGCTCCAGATCGCGAAGTCGAGCAGCGTCCACTCGTAGCGGGTACGGGAGATCAGTCCGACCCGGTCGCCCGGCCGCACGCCGGAGGCGATGAGGCCCTTGGCCGCGGCGCGGACCTCGTCGAGGAAGGCGGCGGCCGTCACGTCCTGCCAGGCGGCGCCGACCTTGCGGGCGATCACGGCGACGTCGGGATGCTGCGCGGCGTTTCTGCGGACGATGTCCGTCAGGTTGCCGTCCGAGGGGACCTCGTACAAAGCCGGAAGGCTGAACTCGCGCAAGACTGCTGCTCCTCATAGGGCGCCGGCGCCACGACGTTGTGTGCTGCGACGGTCCGGTCCAAGGCTCGGGCAGGGCGCTCAGGGTCCGGCAGGAGCCAACGGATCCCACTGGTTGAAAACCTGAGCACGACTGGACTGCCCGGACGTTACCCGCCGGTATGGCGTCTACGACAGGGGGGTCCGGCGAGATGTTCGCTGCGTCACACAGTTGGTGCTTGGTCGATGTTCCTGTTGGTGCTCCTGTGCGCACAGTAGTCGACGGATTTCCCGACTGGCGAGTAATCGCAGGTCCGGCCGCCACTGTTCACGTCAGTCGCACACGCTTACCCTTGATCGCCATGGCACCCACACCAGCCGGTGACCGCAGGACGCGGATCCATGTGGTCAGCGACGTGCACGGCAACGCGCGTGACCTCGCACGCGCCGGGGACGGCGCGGACGCGCTCGTCTGCCTCGGGGACCTGGTCCTCTTCCTCGACTACGCCGACCACTCGCGCGGCATCTTCCCCGACCTGTTCGGTGTCGAGAACGCCGACCGCATCGTCGCCCTGCGCACCGCCCGGCGCTTCGAGGAGGCGCGCGAGCTGGGCGCCCGGCTGTGGGCGGGGTTCGGGGAGGACCGGGCCGCGGTGATCGAGCGGGCGGTGCGCAAGCAGTACGCCGAGCTGTTCGCCGCGTTCCCGACACCGACGTACGCCACCTACGGCAATGTCGACATGCCGCCACTGTGGCGGGAGTACGCCGGGCCGGGCACGACGGTGCTGGACGGCGAGCGGGTGGAGATCGAGGGCTGGGTGTTCGGCTTCGTGGGCGGCGGCCTGCGCACGCCCATGCGCACGCCGTACGAGATCAGCGACGAGGAGTACGCCGCGAAGATCGAGGCGGTGGGCGAGGTCGACGTGCTGTGCACACACATCCCGCCGGAGGTGCCGGAGCTGGTGTACGACACGGTGGCGCGGCGCTTCGAGCGGGGGAGCCGGGCGCTGCTCGACGCCATCCGCCGCACGCGGCCCCGTTACTCCCTCTTCGGGCATGTCCACCAGCCGCTCGTCAGCCGGATGCGGATCGGCGCGACCGAGTGCGTGAACGTGGGGCACTTCGCGGACACGGGGCGGCCGTGGGCCCTTCAGTGGTGAGCTCCGCGGCCGGTACGCGCAGGTAGGGGTGACGGCGGGTGGGTCGCCGCGCGGTAGCCTGCACGCGGCACACACGTGCGCACGACGACCTCTTGCCGGACCGCATCTGGAGGAGCCACGGCGATGGCGGAACACACCAGCTCGAGCATCGAGATCGAGGCGGCTCCGGCCGACGTCATGGCGGTGATCGCCGACTTCGCCCGCTACCCGGACTGGACCGGTGAGGTGAAGGAGGCGGAGGTCCTCAAGACCGACGGCGAGGGCCGCGCCGAGCAGGTACGGCTGGTCATGGACGCCGGCGCGATCAAGGACGACCAGACGCTGGCGTACACCTGGACCGGGGAGCACGAGGTCTCCTGGACGCTGGTGAAGTCCCAGATGCTGCGGTCCCTGGACGGCTCGTACCTCCTCAAGCCGGCCGGCGCGGGCTCGACGGAGGTCACCTACCAGCTGACGGTGGACGTCAAGATCCCGATGCTCGGGATGATCAAGCGCAAGGCGGAGAAGGTGATCATCGACCGGGCGCTGGCGGGTCTGAAGAAGCGGGTGGAGTCCGGCCAGTAGCCTGCCCATCACGGCCTGCCCATCACGGCCTGCCCATCACGGCCTGCCCACCACGGCCTGCCCACCACGCCGTGCGGCCGTGGACGGGCGGGCCGTCGACGCCCCGGTACGGTTCACCCTCATGCGCACCATCTTGATCACCGGGCCCGGCGGCAGCGGCCGTACCACCGTCGCCGCGGCCACCGCGCTCGCTGCCGCGCGCGAAGGCGTCCGCACGCTCGTTCTCGGCACCGACCGGAACGACACGCTCGGGGCCGCGCTGGGGACGGCGACCGGACCGGCCCCCGTGGCAGCCGCGCCCGGCCTCACCGCATGGCGTCCCGACCCCGCCGCCGGTTTCCAGGAGGACCTCGCCGGGCTGCAGGAACGTGCGTCCACCGTGCTCGACCTGCTCGGCGCCAGTCCGCTCGACGCCGAGGAGCTCACCCCGCTCCCCGGCGCGGAGGAGCTCGCCATACTCCGCGCCCTGCGCGACGCCGCCCTCGCCGAGGCGCACGAGCTGCTCGTCGTCGATCTGCCACCCACCCCGCACGCCCTCGCCCTCCTCGCCCTGCCCGAGGAACTCCGGCGTTATCTGCGCCGCCTGCTCCCGCCCGAGCGGCAGGCCGCCCGCGCCCTGCGCCCCGTACTGGGCCGACTGGCCGGCGTACCCATGCCCGCGGACTGGCTGTACGAGACCGCCGCCCGCTGGGACCTCGAACTCGCCGCCCTGGAAGCCGTCCTGGCCGACCGCGCCACGACCGTACGGCTCGTCGCCGAGCCCTCCCCGTCCGGCCTCGACGCCGTCCACGCCGCCACCCTCGGCCTCGCCCTGCGCGGCCTGCGCCCCGACGTGCTGATCGCCAACCGGGTGCTCCCGGAGGAGGCGGGGGACGGCTGGCTCGCCGGGCCGCTCGCCCAGCAGCGGAAAGCCGTCGACGAGTGGGCAGCCGCCTACGACGTGCGCCGCGTCCCCCACCTCGGGCGCGACCCGCGCGGCACCGACGACCTCGCCGCCCTCGCCGTACCCGTGGCCGAGGAGACGCCCGCCCGCGTCGAGTGGCCCGTCGAGGACCGGCTCGCCGACGACGGCGTGCTCGTCTGGCACATCCCGCTCCCCGGCGCCGTGCGCGAGGACCTCGACCTCGTCCGACGCGGCGACGACATCGTGGTCTCGGCCGCCCCATTCCGCCGCGTGGTCCCGCTGCCCTCCGCCCTGCGCCGGTGCGCCGTTGCCGGGGCGGGTCTGTGTGAGGGTGAGTTGTGCATTCGGTTCACGCCTGACCCTGAGCTGTGGCCGCGGACGCCGTGAACTGCCATCCACTTTCGGCGCGGCGGTGACGTGGTGGTCTCGGCCGTCCGGCTGCCGTCCGCGTTGCGTCGGTGCGCCGTCGCGGGGGTGGGTCTGTGTGAGGGTGAGTTGTGCATTCGGTTCACGCCGGACCCTGGGCTGTGGCCGCGGACGCCGTGAACTGCTATCCACTTTCGGCGCGGCGGTGACGTGGTGGTCACGGCCGCTCGGTTCCGCCGCGTCCCGCTGCCGTCCGCGCTGCGCCTGGGGCACCGTTGCCGGGGCGGGTCTGCGTGAGGGTGTGCTGTGCATCCGTTGCGGACGCCGTGAAACCGCTCCCCCCGTTCGGGTAACGTCGTAGGAACGAGACGTAGTCAGGAGCCCGCCATGAGCGAAGAGCGCCCCCTCTCCGACGCCGCTCAGGAGCAGCCGGTCGACGAGCCGCGTCCCACGGGTGACGCCGACGCGTGGGCGACCGCGTGTGCCGAGGACCTGGAGGCGGAGAAGGCCCGCCGCCGGGCCCAGCAGGGGCCGCCGCCCGGCTCGGCCGCCGAGGAGCTGCGCCGGCTCGTCGACACCGTCGCGGACAAGCTGTCCGGGCTGCAGTCGCCGCTGCTCGGCGCGGTCGCCGGCCCGGCCGCCCAGCAGATGGTGCAGCAGGTCGTACAGCAGGCCAAGGCCGCCGTGGAACCCGTGATCGAACGCAACCCGGACGTCTTCGACCACCTCGCCGCGGCCGGTCACGAACTCCTCGCCGCGTACCGCTCCGCGGTCCAGGCCCAGGAACGCCGCTGGACGGCCGGTACGGACACCGCCAGCGCCTCGGACGAACTGAAGAGCCTCGACGACCCCCGCCGCGACCCCGGCGAGGGCACGGGCCCCGGCCAGCGCATCGACTTGGACTGACGCACTGCTCGGGTACGGTTGGCCGTAGCGGGGCTCGACCGAAACTGAGGGATTCATGGGACTCACCATCGGCGTCGACATCGGCGGCACGAAGATCGCGGCCGGCGTGGTCGACGAGGAAGGCAACATCCTCTCGACCTTCAAGGTGCCGACGCCCACCACCCCCGAGGCCATCGTGGACTCCATCGCCTCGGCAGTGGAGGGTGCGCGCGCGGGACACGAGATCGTCGGCGTGGGCATCGGTGCCGCCGGATACGTCAACCGGCAGCGCTCGACGGTCTACTTCGCGCCCAACATCGACTGGCGCAACGAGCCGCTGAAGGAGAAGGTCGAGGCACGCACCGGCCTCCCCGTCGTCGTGGAGAACGACGCCAACGCCGCCGCATGGGGCGAGTACAAGTTCGGCGCGGGCAAGGGCCACCGCAACGTCATCTGCATCACGCTCGGCACCGGCCTCGGCGGCGGCATCATCATCGGCAACAAGCTGCGCCGCGGGCACTTCGGCGTGGCCGCCGAGTTCGGCCACATCCGGATGGTGCCGGACGGGCTGCTGTGCGGCTGCGGCTCGCAGGGCTGCTGGGAGCAGTACGCCTCCGGCCGCGCCCTCGTGCGGTACGCCAAGCAGCGCGCCAACGCCACCCCCGAGAACGCGGAGCTGCTGCTCAGCCTCGGCGACGGCACCCCCGACGGCATCGAGGGCAAGCACATCTCCATGGCCGCCCGCCAGGGCGACCCCGTCGCCGTCGACTCCTACCGCGAACTCGCCCGCTGGGCCGGTGCGGGCCTCGCCGACCTCGCCTCCCTCTTCGACCCGTCCGCGTTCATCGTCGGCGGCGGGCTGTCCGAGGAGGGCGAGCTGGTCCTGGGCCCGATCCGCAAGTCGTACAAGCGGTGGCTCGTGGGCGGCAACTGGCGCCCGGTGGCCGAGGTGATCGCCGCGCAGCTGGGCAACAAGGCCGGGCTGGTGGGCGCGGCGGACCTGGCCCGGGAGCCCGATCCGATCATGTAAGGGTCCGTTTATGTAAGGGTCCGTTCGACGCCAAGGGGCGCGGGGAACTGCGCGACAAGCCACAACGAACCGGCAGTCGCCCACAAACCCTCGCGCCCCGAGCCGTGGGGCGTAGATTGATCCACATGGAGCTGCCCAACTCCCGTACCGAGCCGGACGGTTCCGCCGTCCTGCGCGTCCTCAGCTACAACATCCGCTCGATGCGCGACGACACCGCCGCACTCGCCCGCGTGATCAGCGCCTGCGACCCCGACCTGACCCTGATCCAGGAGGCGCCCCGCTTCTTCCGCTGGCGCAAGAAGCTGGCCCGGCTGGCCGCCGCGTCGGGACAGGTGATCCTCTCGGGCGGCGCGACCGCCGCCGGACCGGCGCTGCTGTGCTCCCTGCGGGCCACCGTCGAACGGACGGAGGACGTGCTCCTGCCGCTCACGCCGGGCCTGCACCGGCGCGGCCTCGCCACCGCCGTCGTACGCTTCGGCGGCGCCCGGCTGGGCGTCGTGAGCTGTCACCTGAGCCTGCGGAAGGACGAGCGGTACGAGCAGGCCGGGATGCTCCTCGACCGTGTCGCCGACCTCGGCACGGAGCATGTGATCGCGGGCGGCGACCTCAACGAACGGCCCGGCGGACGCACTTTCCAGCGCCTGGCCGAGCGACTCCAGGACTGCTGGGCCACCGTACCCTGGGGCGGCGAGTACACCTCGACCCCGGCCGCACCCCACCAGCGCATCGACGCGATCTTCGCGACCAAGGGGATCAAGGTCCTCGGCTGCGGGGTGCCGCAGGGCCACCCCGGCGTCACGGACACGGACCTGAGGGCGGCCACGGACCACCTCCCGGTCCTGGCCGCCCTCAGAGTGCCCGCGAGCCAGCCCTGAAGTGCGCCCTGAAGTGCCCGCGGCCAGCCCTGAAAGTGCCCGCGAGCCAGCCCTCACAGTGCCCGCAGGTCAGACGACCGCGCCCCGCCCCGGATCGTCGTCGTCCTCCTCGTCCGTCCGCATCCGCATCACCAGCGTCGCGAAGCCGCCCAGGAAGCCGCCGATGCCGAGCGTGGTCAGCCACCAGGTCATGTCCCAGCCGAGCAGCACCGCCAGCAGAAGCAGCACCGGCCCGCCCAGCACCCCCAGCCACGCGAACTTGGCCGTGGCGTCGGCGGCGGGCAGCGGCGGCGGCTCCGGCGGTACGAAGTGGCCCTCGTCGTCCTCGCCGAGGTCCTCGTCGGACGGCTCGGGCGGGGAGTAGTCCCGGGGCCCGGCGCCCACGCCCGGCGCGAAGGTCACCGAGCCGCCGAGCGGCTTCGGCGCCTCCTTCTCGGGCTCCGGCTCCCGCTCGCCCGCCTCGCCCGCACCGTCGTTCGTCTCGGACTCCAGCAACGCCAGATCCTCCACCGACTTGAACGGCTTGGCCCCCGGCGGGTCCGGCGGCTCCTCGCCGAACCCGGCGACGATCGCCGCCCAGGCGGCGTCCTCGTCGAACGGCACATGCTGCTCACCGGGCTCGCGCCGCTCCCCGGCGCGGGCCTGGCGAGCCTCCGTTTCTTCCCGCTCCTCGTGGTCCTCGCGGTCCTCGCGGTCGGAGTGGTGTTCAGCCACCTGCGGCCGTCCCTTCCTTGCCGACACTGGGTGCGAGCCGGCCGATGAACGCGAGGCTCTCCTCGAAGATCCGGTCCGCGTCGTGGTCCAACGTCGCGACGTGGTAGCTCTGTTCCAGCAGGACCTCCCGGACGTCCGTGGACGACACCCGGCTGAGGATCCGGGCCGAGTCGGCCGGCGGCACCACATGGTCCTGCGGGCTGTGCAGAAGCAGCAGTGGCTGCGTCACTTGCGGCAACTCGCCGTCGACGATCCGGAAGAAGGTCCGCAGGGAGTGCGCGGCGTGCAGCGGGACCCGGTCGTAGCCGATCTCGACCACACCGGGCCTGGCGATGTCGCTGGTGATCCCCTTCGTCGACCGCACGAGATGGCGGGCGACCGGCAGGGCGTACGCCGACAGTCCGTGCACCTTGTTCGCCGGGTTGACGACCACCACACCGCTGACCGCGTCCCCGTGCCGGGCCGCGAGCCGCAGCGCGAGGGCGCCGCCCATGGACAGGCCGAACACGAACACCTGCGCGCACCGGCGGCTGAGCGCGCGCAGCTCGCGGTCCACCTCGGCGTACCAGTCCTGCCAGCCCGTGAGCTCCATGTCCTCCCAGCGCGTGCCGTGCCCGGGCAGCAGCGGCAGCGTGACGGACAGGCCGTGCTCGGCGAGGAACTCCGCCCAGGGACGCAGTGACTGGGGGGAACCGGTGAAGCCGTGGCAGAGCAGGACGCCGACTTCTCCGCCGTCATGGCGGTACGGCTCGGCTCCAGGAAGGACCGGCACCTTCGGTCTCCTGTTCATGTGAGAGGGGCGTGAAAAGAGTCCAGGTGTGCTTCACCGTACGCGACCGCACTGACACCGACCAGGGTCGTCGGGTTCATTGCCCGGCCGCCGGGTTAAGGTCTGATCTATAGACACAGGAGGCACTCGGTTGTTGTACGGCGCGATGAAGGTTTCCGTCGGGGGGCCGCTGAAGCTCGTCTTCCGGCCCTGGGTGGAGGGCCTGGAGAACGTTCCCGCCGAGGGTCCCGCGATTCTGGCCAGCAACCACCTGTCCTTCTCCGACTCGTTCTTCCTGCCCGCCGTGCTCGACCGGAAGGTCACCTTCATCGCGAAGGCCGAGTACTTCACCACCCCCGGCATCAAGGGCCGTCTGACCGCCGCGTTCTTCAAGGGCGTCGGCCAGCTCCCGGTGGACCGCTCCGGCGCCCGGGGCGCGGGCGAGGCCGCGATCAAGAGCGGCATAGAGGTCATCGAGCGCGGTGAGCTGTTCGGCATCTACCCGGAGGGCACCCGCTCGCCCGACGGCCGCCTCTACCGCGGCAAGCCCGGCGGCCTCGCGCGCGTGGCGCTCGCCACCGGCGCCCCCGTCATCCCGGTCGCGATGATCGACACGGAGAAGATCCAGCCGCCCGGCAAGGTCGTGCCGAAGCTGATGCGGCCCGGCATCCGGATCGGCAAGCCGCTGGACTTCAGCCGCTACCGGGGCATGGAGCACGACCGTTTCGTGCTCCGCGCGGTGACCGACGAGGTCATGTACGAGATCATGAAGCTCTCCGGCCAGGAGTACGTCGACATCTACGCGACCGCCGCCAAGCGGCAGATCGCGGAGGCGGCCAAGGCGGAGAAGGAAGCGGCCAAGGCGGCCAAGGCCGCGCTCGCGCAGGCCGAGAAGGAACAGGCGCAGAAGGAAAGAGAACGGGCGCAGAAGGCAAAAGAACAGGCGCTGAAGGAAAAGGAACAGCGGGCCGACCAGTAGCGACGGGGGCGGGGGGACATGGCCAGGCGTGAGCGCGTCATGAGGATGTCGGTCGAGCAGCCGCTGTGGCGGGCGCTCATGGGGTACCGCGTCCTGACCATGGTGTACGCGATCGGGCTCTTCGTCAGCGCCTACGACGAGGTGGCCCGCCCCGGAGTGACCATCGCCTACCTGGCCGTCCTGGCCGTCTGGACCCTGGCCACCCTGCCCAGGGTCGCCAACGCCGCCAGCTGCACCAAGCGCTTCCTCACCGTCGACCTCGCCATCGCCCTGGCCGGGATCCTGCTCACCCGGGTCGCCGAGACGCCCGAGCGGATCGACGCGGGCGCCCCGACGCTGCCGTCGATATGGACTGCGGGCGCCGTGCTGGCCTTCGCCATCAAGGGCGGCTGGCGCTGGGCGGCCTTCGCCTCCACGCTGGTCGCCGCCGCCAACCTGGTCCACCGCTCCGGCGTACCGACCCGCGACACCGTCCACATGGTGCTGCTGGTCTGGATCGCCTCCATCGCCATCGGGTACGTCGTCGAGGTGGCCCGCGCCTCCGAGCGCACCCTCGCCCGCGCCCTGGAGATCGAGGCCGCGACCCGGGAGCGGGAGCGGCTCGCCCGGGACATCCACGACAGCGTGCTCCAGGTGCTGGCGATGGTGCAGCGGCGCGGCGCGGTCATCGGCGGTGAGGCGGCCGAGCTGGGCCGCATGGCCGGTGAGCAGGAGGTCGCCCTGCGCACGCTGGTGTCCGGCGGCATGGTGCCCGTCTCCCGGGTCTCGGAGGACGCCGCCGAGGGAGCGGTCGTCCGCACCGTAGAGGAGTCGGACGACGACGGCGGCCCCGTCGATCTGCGCGCGCTGCTCGCCCCGTTCGCCGCCGCCCGGGTCAGTCTCGCCGAGCCCGGCGCGCCCGTCCTGCTGCCGCCGTCCGCCGCGCGGGAGCTGGCGGCCGCCGTGTCGGCGGCGCTGGACAACGTCCGCAAGCACGCCGGTGCGGGCGCCCGGGCCTGGATCCTGGTCGAGGACGAGCCCGACGCGGTGATCGTGACCGTCCGCGACGACGGCCCCGGCATCCCCGAGGGCCGTCTCGCGCAGGCCGAGGGCGAGGGACGGCTCGGCGTGGCGCTGTCCATTTGCGGCAGGCTGCGCGACCTGGGCGGCACGGCCGAGCTGATCTCAACGCCCGGACAGGGCACGGAAGTCGAGCTGAAGGTACCGAAGCAGATGGCGCGGGGGCAGCGATGAGCGAACAGCAGGGCCCGATCAAGGTGATGGTGGTCGACGACCACCCCATGTGGCGCGACGCGGTCGCCCGCGACCTGGCCGAGTCCGGCTTCGAGGTGGTCGCCACCGCGGGCGACGGCGACCAGGCGGTACGCCGCGCCAAGGCGGCCGCGCCCGACGTCCTCGTCCTGGACCTCAACCTGCCCGCCAAGCCCGGCGTCCAGGTCTGCAAGGAGCTGGTCGCCCACAACCCGGCGCTGCGGGTCCTGGTGCTGTCGGCGAGCGGTGAGCACGCCGACGTGCTGGAGGCGGTGAAGTCCGGCGCGACCGGCTATCTGCTGAAGTCGGCGTCCACGGAGCAGTTGCTGGACGCGGTACGCCGTACGGCCGCCGGCGACCCGGTCTTCACGCCGGGCCTGGCGGGGCTGGTGCTCGGGGAGTACCGGCGCCTCGCCTCGGACCCTGCGTCCGGCGCGGCGGCGGACGCCGACGAGCCCAAGGCGCCCCGGCTGACCGACCGCGAGACCGAGGTGCTGCGGCTGGTCGCCAAGGGCCTGAGCTACAAGCAGATCGCCGAACGGCTGGTCATCTCCCACCGCACGGTCCAGAACCACGTCCAGAACACCCTCGGCAAGCTCCAGTTGCACAACCGGGTGGAACTCGTGAGGTACGCGATAGAGCGCGGTCTCGACGAGGAGTAGGACCCGTCCGAACCAACCATTCGCCGACTCACCGGAATTGCCCTTACGGGCCATGCCGTAGTGACCTGAGTCACCATTAGCGTGCTCGTACGGCACACGGCAACCGCGGCGAAGGGACAATTCCATGCGGGTCGGAGTACTGACCGGAGGCGGCGACTGCCCCGGGCTCAACGCCGTCATCCGGGGCATCGTCCGCAAGGGCGTGCAGGAGTACGGCCATGGCTTCGTCGGCTTCCGGGACGGCTGGCGCGGTCCGCTCGACGGTGACGTCACGCGCCTCGACATCCCGGCCGTGCGCGGCATCCTGCCCCGCGGCGGCACCATCCTCGGCTCCTCGCGCACCAACCCGTTCCAGCACGACAACGGCGTCGCCCGGATCAAGGAGAACCTCGCCAAGCACGAGGTCGACGCGCTCATCGTGATCGGCGGCGAGGACACCCTCGGCGTCGCCGCACGGCTGTCCGGCGAGTACGGCGTGCCCTGCGTCGGCGTACCGAAGACGATAGACAACGACCTGTCCGCCACGGACTACACCTTCGGCTTCGACACCGCCGTCGGCATCGCCACCGAGGCGATCGACCGCCTGCACACCACCGCCGAGTCCCATATGCGCGTCCTGGTCGTCGAGGTGATGGGCCGTCACACCGGCTGGATCGCCATCCACTCCGGCCTGGCCGGCGGCGCCAACGTCATCCTCATCCCCGAGCAGCGCTTCGACGTCGACCAGGTGTGCGCCTGGGTGACGTCCCGGTTCAAGGCGTCGTACGCCCCGATCGTCGTCGTGGCCGAGGGAGCCATGCCGAAGGACGGCGACCTGGTCCTCAAGGACCAGACCCTCGACTCCTTCGGGCACGTACGGCTGTCCGGGGTCGGCGAGTGGCTCGCCAAGGAGATCGAGAAGCGGACCGGCAAGGAGGCCCGGACGACCGTCCTCGGGCACGTCCAGCGCGGCGGCACGCCCAGCGCCTTCGACCGCTGGCTCGCCACCCGCTTCGGCCTGCACGCCATCGACTGCGTCCGCGACGGCGACTTCGGCACGATGGTCGCCCTGCGCGGCACCGACATCGTCCGGGTCCCGATCGCCGAGGCCACGGCCCGGCTGAAGACGGTCGACCTGAAGCTCTACGAGGAGGTCGGGGTGTTCTTCGGCTGACCCGGCGCCCCACGGGTAGGGGCCGTATATTCGGCCCATACTCGGACAGAACAGGAGATGTCGTGGAAATCCTGGCCTTCGGCGTGCAGGCCGACGAGAAGCCCCTGATCGCGCGGGCCTTCCAGGGCCACCACGACATCCGCTGTCTGGACGTCTTCCTCACCGAGGACACCGCCCCCATCGCCGCCGGCCACGAGATCATCTCCACCAGCGTCAACGCCGACCTCGGCGCTCCGGTGCTGTCCACCCTCGCCTCCGGCGGCACCCGGATGATCGCCCAGCGCTCGACCGGCTTCAACAACATCGACCTCGACGTGGCCGAGCGGCTCGGCATGACGGTGGCCCGGGTGTCGTACTACTCGCCGTACGCGGTCGCCGAGTTCGCCTGGGCCCTCGCCATGGCCGTCAACCGCCGTCTCGTCCGCGCCTCCACCCGCACCCGCGACTTCGACTTCCGCCTCGACGGCCTGATGGGCCGCGACATGCACGGCCGCACCGCCGGCGTCCTCGGCACCGGCAAGATCGGCGAGGCGTTCGCCCGGATCGCGCACGGCTTCGGCATGCGGCTGCTCGGCTGGGACATCGCCGAGAACCCCGAATGCATGCAGCTCGGCATGACGTACGTCCCCAAGGAACAGCTGCTCGCCGAGTCCGACCTGGTCACCCTGCACGTACCGCTGATGCCGGAGACCCGGCACCTGATCGACGTACCCGCCCTGAAGTCGATGAAGGACGACGCGATCCTGATCAACTCCAGCCGCGGCGGCCTGATCGACACCGTCGCCCTCGTCCACGAGCTGCGCGCGGGCCGCTTCACGGGCGTCGGCCTGGATGTGTACGAGGCGGAAGCCGGGCTGTTCTTCCTCGACAAGTCCCTGCAGGCCGTCGAGGACGACACCCTGGCCCGCCTCGTCACCTTCCCGAACGTGCTGGTCACCTCACACCAGGCGTACTACACCGAGGACGCGGTCGGCCAGATCGTCGACACCACGCTGCGCAACGTCCTCGACTACCGGGCCGGCCGCCGCTCGGAGAACGTGCTGGTGCCGCGCAGCTGACCGACCAGCTCCCGCACGACGCCGGCGCCGTTCAGCGTCAGCACCGACTCCGGGTGGAACTGCACCCCGGCGAACCCCGGGCCGCGCAGGGCATGCACCTCACCGGTGTCGCTCCGGCTGACCTCGATGCCGTGCGCGGCCAGCTCCGCCGCCGTCTCGTCGTCGCAGCGCGCCACGAAGCTGTTGTAGAAGCCGACGGTCTCCGCCCGCCCGAACAGGTCGATCGTCGTCTGCGCCCCCTGGTACGGCACTTCCTTCCGTACGATGTCCAGCCCCAGCTCGGCCGCGACCAGCTCATGGCCCAGGCAGACGCCGAGCACTCCGTGCCGGTGCCCGCGGACGGCCTCGGCGGTCAGCTCCCGCAGGAACCGCATCTTCGGATCGTCCAGGTCGGACGGGTCACCGGGGCCGGGCCCGACGACCAGCGGCCCCTCGTGCGCGAGCACGGCCTCGCGCAGGCCGGGCTCGTCATAGCGGCGGACGGTGACGGTGAGGCCCGAGGACCGCAGCACATGCGCGAGCATCACCGTGAAGGTGTCCTCGCCGTCGACGACCAGGGCGTGCCCGGTGAGTTCCTCCGTCCGCTCCTGCATCCGCAGCCAGAAGGGCGCGAAAGACGCCCGGCGCCCGTCCAGCGCGGCCCGCACCCGGGGGTCGTCGGCCAGCCCCGGCCGTGCGGCCTCCTCACGCGGCCGCTGCCGCCGCACGCCCAGGGCCGCCAGCATCCCCGCCGCCTTCGCGTGCGTCTCCGCGACCTCACCCGCCGGGTCCGAACCGCGGACGAGCGTGGCGCCCACCGGCACCCGCAGCCGTCCGGCGGCGTCGATGTCGGCGGTGCGGATGAGGATGGGCGAGTCCAGGGTCTGCGCCCCGCCCGAGTCCCGGCCGAGCAGGGCGAGGGCCCCGCCGTAGTAGCCGCGCCCGCTCGCCTCGTACCGCTCGATGACCCGGCAGGCGTTCTGCACGGGCGAACCGGTGACGGTGGCGGCGAACATGGTCTCCTTCAGCACCTCCCGCACATCCAGCGAGGACCGGCCGCGCAGCTCGTACTCGGTGTGCGCGAGGTGCGCCATCTCCTTCAGCCGCGGCCCCACGACCACCCCGCCCATGTCGCCGACCGCGCACATCATCTTGAGCTCCTCGTCGACGACCATCGACAGCTCCTCGATCTCCTTGCCTTCGGCGAGGAAGCCGAGCAGGTGCTCCGGGGTGGGTCCCTCGGCGGGATAGCGGTACGTCCCGCTGATCGGGTTCATCACGACCGTGCCGCCGGACATCCGCACGTGCACCTCGGGGCTGGCCCCGACCAGCGTCCGGTCACCGGTGTGCACCACGAACGTCCAGTACGCGCCCCGCTCCCCGACGAGCAGCCGCCGGAACAGCGCCAGCGCGTCGGCCCGGCCGAACCCCGGGATCTCACCCTCGTACGTCCGCCGGACGACGAAGTTGGCGCCCTCGCCCCGCCCGATCTCCTCCCGCAGCACGCGGCCCACGATCCCGGCGTACTCCTCGTCCCCGACGTCGAAGCCGCCGCCCTCGACGCGCACCTCGTGCGCCGGGAGCCGCCGCAGCGCCTCGGCGAGCGGGATGTCGTACGACTCCTCGGGGGTGAGCGCCAGCAGCGGGGTGCCGTCGTCGCGGACGTCGAAGCCGCGCTCGCGGATCTGGCGGTGCGGGACGAGCGCGAGGCTCTCGTCGGGGAGGTCGGCGAGGCGGTCGTACGCCGTCACGGGGCCGAGCAGCAGTTCCACGGTGTCGTGGTCATGGCCGGGGGCGCGGCGGCGGAGCAGGGCGAAGGGGCGGTCGTCGTGCGGGAGCTGTGCCAGGTCCATGGTTCCTCTTCCGTCGTCGTGATCGGATTCGAGGAACGGCCCCGGGAACGCCGAAGGCCGCCCCTCGGGCGGCCTTCGCGAAAGTCTTGCGTACGCGCAGTCAGTGGGCCGCCGGAGAAGCGGTCCACCACCAGCTCTGGATCGAGTGCGCGAACATGTGCCGCACCTTACCCCATGTCCGCGCAGCGTTACCGGCGTCTCACTTCCTGGGCACGGGCGGGAAGGCCGGACATCACCCCGTAATGTTGAGCCTGTGACCGTGAACGCTAAGACCAGCACCACCGCTGGCAACACCTGGCGAGACCTGCCCGCGGCGCAGCAGCCCGAGTACCCCGACCCCGAGGCTCTGCGCGCAGTGATCGCGGACCTCGAGTCGTATCCGCCGCTCGTCTTCGCGGGCGAGTGCGACCAGCTGCGCGCCCGGATGGCGGCCGTCGCCAAGGGAGAGGCGTTCCTCCTCCAGGGCGGCGACTGCGCCGAGGCCTTCGACGCGGTGTCCGCGGACCAGATCCGCAACAAGCTCAAGACCCTGCTCCAGATGGGCGCCGTGCTGACGTACGCCGCGTCCGTGCCCGTGGTGAAGGTCGGCCGGATCGCCGGCCAGTACTCCAAGCCGCGCTCCAAGGCGACCGAGACCCGCGACGGCGTGACCCTGCCGTCGTACCGCGGCGACTCCGTCAACGGCTTCGACTTCACCGAGGCGGCCCGCGTCCCGGACCCGGAGCGGCTGAAGCGGATGTACCACGCGTCCGCCTCCACGCTGAACCTGGTCCGTGCCTTCACCACCGGTGGCTACGCCGACCTGCGCCAGGTGCACGCCTGGAACCAGGACTTCGTGAAGTCGTCCCCGTCCGGCCAGCGCTACGAGCAGCTCGCCCGCGAGATCGACAACGCGCTGAACTTCATGCACGCCTGCGGGGCCGACCCGGAGGAGTTCAAGACCGTCGAGTTCTACTCCTCGCACGAGGCGCTGCTGCTCGACTACGAGTCCGCGCTCACCAGGGTCGACTCGCGCACCGGCCAGCTGTACGACGTCTCCGCGCACATGGTGTGGATCGGTGAGCGCACCCGGCAGCTGGACCACGCGCACATCGAGTTCGCCTCGAAGATCCGCAACCCGATCGGCATCAAGCTCGGCCCGGCGACCACGCCGGAGGAGGCGCTGCAGTACATCGAGCGCCTCGACCCCGAGCGCGAGCCCGGCCGGCTGACCTTCATCGTCCGTATGGGCGCCGACAAGATCCGCGACCGGCTCCCCGAACTGGTCGAGAAGGTCACGGCGTCCGGCGCGGTGGTGGCCTGGGTGACCGACCCGATGCACGGCAACACCTTCGAGGCGGCCTCCGGCCACAAGACCCGCCGCTTCGACGACGTGCTCGACGAGGTCAAGGGCTTCTTCGAGGTCCACAAGGCGCTGGGCACCCACCCGGGCGGCATCCACGTGGAGCTCACCGGCGACGACGTCACCGAGTGCGTGGGCGGCGGCGACGAGATCTTCGTCGACGATCTGCACCAGCGCTACGAGACGGCCTGCGACCCGCGGCTGAACCGCAGCCAGTCGCTGGACCTGGCGTTCCTGGTCGCGGAGATGTACAGGGACCAGTAGGCGGTTCACCTGTTACCGGCGCATGCATTGGGGCGCGGATCACAAACGATCCGCGCCCCTCCACTTTTGCGCTCCGGGTGCTGCGGGTAAGGTTAGGTTAGCCTCACCGATCAACGGGGAAGGCACCATCAATCGAGCCCCGGCGGGAGGTGAACCGCGTGTACGTCTGCAGTTGCTTCGGCATCACCGAGCAGCAGGTCAAGCAGCACGCGGAGAACGGCGCCTGTACCCCTCGCCAGATAGCCTCGGCCTGCAAGGCGGGCACGGACTGCGGCGGCTGTGTACGCCGTATCCAGGCACTCCTCGGCCGCGGCAACTGTCCGCGCCGGGAGCTGGCCGACCAGGGCAGGTCGCCCCTGACCGATGTGGCGCAGCCGCCCGCCGCCCAGGTGACCGCCGACGCCGCCTGAGTGCCTCAGCCGCCGTGGCTGCCCGACTCCTTGGAGTCCGGCTGGCTCTGCTCGATCACGGTCGACAGATAGAGCGACTCGCCCAGCTTCTCGATCAGTTCGAGCTGGGTGTCCAGGTAGTCGATGTGGTGCTCCTCGTCGGCGAGGATCGCCTCGAAGAGGTTCGCCGACGTGATGTCGGCCTTGGCGCGCATGATCTCCACACCGCGCCGCAACCGGTCGATGGCCTCCACCTCGATCTGCCGGTCCGCCTCGAACATCTCGGTCACGCTCTGGCCGACGCGGACGTGGAACAGCCGCTGGTAGTTGGGCAGACCGTCCAACAGCAGGATGCGCTCCGTGAGCGCCTCGGCGTGCCGCATCTCGTCGAACGACTCGTCCCGGGTGTACTTGGCGAGTTTCGTCCACCCCTTGTGGTCCTGCAGCTTGGAGTGCAGGAAGTACTGGTTGATCGCGGTGAGCTCGGCGGTCAGCTGCTCGTTGAGCAGTTCGAGCACCTCGGGGTCGCCCTGCATGAGTGGGCTCCTTCCACGTCGGGAGGTCGAAACGGGAGGTTGCCGCCGCATGATTGCACCGCACATCGAAGATCGTCCAGTAAGTGCGTACTTAGTAAGTAAGTGCAGGCTTAGTGCGAGTTGCCCGATTCCGGACCGGGCTGGTCCTGTGCACTCTCCGCTGTCTGTCAGGATGGAGTCATGGGTCATCCGGTGGAGAGCGAATCTGGAGCAGCGGCATCGTTCGAGCTTCCGCCGGGGCAGCGAGTGCAGCGCGGATGGCCGGTCACGCACTACGGCCCGGTGCCCAAGTTCCGGCCGGAGCGCTGGGAGTTCAGGGTCTTCGGCGCCACCGCCGACGGGGACAAGCACTGCTGGACCCACGAGGAGTTCACGGCCCTGCCGTACACCACCGTGGTGGCCGATCTGCACTGCGTCACGAAGTTCAGCATGCTCGGCGCGGAATGGGGTGGAATCCCCGCCCGGACCATCCTGGAGCTCGCGCCGCCCGCCCCGACTGTCACCCATGTGATGGTATGGGCGGAGTACGGCTTCAGCTCCAACCTCCGGCTCTCGGACTTCGCCTCCGAGCACACGATCTTCGCCACCCACAAGGACGGCGAACTCCTCACCGCCGAGCACGGCTTCCCGCTCCGCCTGATCGTCCCGCACCTGTACGCCTGGAAGGGCCCGAAATGGGTGCGCGGCGTGGAGTACATGACCGCGGACCGCCGCGGCTTCTGGGAGGAGCGCGGCTACCACAACATCGGCGATCCGTGGAAGGAACAGCGTTACTCGTACCAGGAGGAGCCCGGGGACGGCCCCGAGCTCTGACTCCTGGGGGGCTCACCCGTCCCTGAGCTTCTTCAGCCGCTCCACGTCCGCCGCATGCCCCTGCTTGCCGCCGGGAGTCTCGATGATCAGCGGGACGCCCTCGGTGGCGGGGTGGGTCATCAGGGCGCGGAACGGGTCCTCACCGATGTGGCCGACGCCGATGTTCTCGTGCCGGTCCTTGTGTGCGCCCACCATGTCCTTGGAGTCGTTGGCGTGGATCAGCTTCAGCCGGCCCTCGCCGACCGTGTCGAGAAGCAGGTCCAGCGTCTGGTGCATGCCGTTCGGGCCGGTCAGATCGTGCCCGGCGGCGAAGATGTGGCAGGTGTCGAGGCAGACGCCCAGCTTCGGGTGGGCGTCCAGCGCCTCGAAGTACGGCCCGAAGTCCCAGGTGCGGGAGCACAGCGAGGCGCCCTGGCCCGCCGTGGACTCCAGCAGGAGGTACGGGTCGTCGTCGGTCAGCTCGTCGAGCAGCGGCAGCAGGTACTCCCGTACCTGCTTCAGCGCCACCGACCTCTCCCCGCCGCCGGTCGCGCTCCCGGTGTGCACCACCACGCCGAGCGCGCCGATCGCCCGGCCGCGCCGCAGTGAGTGCCGCAGCGACTCCACCGACCGCTCGACAGTGGCCTCCGTGTGCGAGCCGAAGTTGATCAGGTACGGCGCGTGCACATACGCCGGGATCGACTCCTCCGCGCACGCCGCGCGGAACGCCTCGTCCTGGCGCGGGTCACCGACCGGGGTGGCCCAGCCACGCGGGTTGGCGACGAAGACCTGCACGGTCTCGGCCTTGAGATCGTGGGCGTAGGTGAGGCCCACGGAGTGCAGGCCGCCGGCCACGGGGACGTGACCGCCGATGGGGTTGCGGGAGGGACCGGGGTGTTGACTCTTCACCCGTTCAGGGTGTCATGGGCCCCGGGGTGCCCCGTCAGCGGATCTCGATGGTGATCGTCGACCCCTTGGGGGCCGTCTCCCCGCCCTCCACGGACTGGCCCCGCACGGTGTCGCCGAACAGCCCGAGCAGCCCGCGGTCCTCCTTGACCTCGAAACCGGCGTCCTGCAGCGTCTGCTTGGCCTCGTCCACGCTGTCGCCCACCACGTCCGGGACCTCGATCATCTCCGGCCCCTTGGACAGCGTCAGCGTCACCGTGTCGCCCTCGGCGGCACGGCCGTCGGGGCCCGGGTTCTGCCGGGCGACCTGACCCGCCTCGAACTCCGAGTTGATCCGCTCGGCGGCGATCCGCACCTTCAGGCCCGCCTCCTGGAGCCGCTGCCTGGCCTCGCCGAGGCCACGGCCGGTGACGTCGGGGATGTCCACGGGGGCGCCCTTGCTGACGGTGAGCGCGATCGCCTTGCCCGCGCGCGTGGTCGTGCCCGTCGCCGGGTCCGTGCTGATCACGAAGCCCCGGGGGACGTCCTCGCTGAAGGCCCGGGTCACCATGCCCGGCTCCAGCCCGCTGTCCTTGAGCACGCTGCGTGCCTTGTCCAGCCGGTACCCCGCGAGATCCGGCACCTTCACCGTCTCGGGGCCGTCGGAGACGGTGAGCGTCACGGAGTCGTTGTGCCGGATCCGGGAGCCCGGCGCCGGGTCGGTGCTGATGATCGTGCCGCGCTTCACCGTGTCGCTGTAGGCGTGCTTGACCTGCCCGACCGCCAGCCCGGCGTCCGCGAGCCGGTCCTTGGCCTGCGCCTCCGTCTTCGCCAGCAGCGGTGGGACCTCGGTGAACTGGCCCGAGTTGATGTACCACACGCCCACACCGAGGCCGAGCGCCAGCAGCACGGCGGCGACGACCGTGACGACCGTGCGCGGCGGCCGTGCGCGGCGGCGCGGAGCGTCCAGGGGCGGGGACTGCAGCCGACTGGTCCGGTGGTACGAGGACTCGTCGCCGTCCTCGTTGACGGGCAGCTGCCGCAGCGCGGTCATCGCGCGCGGGATCACGCTCGTACGGTCGTCGGCGTTGTCGTGCTCCGCCGCGATCGCCTGCGGGGGCACCGCGTCGAGCTGGTCCGCGCTGAGCGCGCCGCGCGCCTCACGGACCTGCGCGAGCAGCGCCACGGCGTCGTGCGGCCGGATCTCCGGCGTGCGGGCGGTCGCCACGGCGACCAGCTCGTCCAGCTCGTACGGCAGGCCGGGCACGGCCGCCGAGGGCGGCGGGACGTCGTCGTGGACGTGCCGGTAGAGCACCTGGGCGGGGGAGTCCCCGGTGTGCGGCTTGGCGCCGGTCAGCATCTCGTAGAGCACCACACCGCACGCGTACACGTCGACGCGGGGGTCGGCGCTGCCGTGCTCGATCTGCTCCGGGGCGAGATAGGAGACCGTGCCGAGGACGGACCCGGTGGTGTGCGTGACCGTGTCCACGGCGCGGACGAGCCCGAAGTCGGCGACCTTCACCCGGCCGTCGTCCCCTATGAGGACGTTCTCCGGCTTCATGTCCCGGTGCACGAACCCGGCGCGGTGCGCGGCGCCCAGCGCGGCGAGGACCGGCTCCAGGATGTCCAGCGCGGCGCGCGGCTGCAGCGCCCCGCGCTCGCGCAGCACGTCCCGCAGGGTGCAGCCGGAGACGTACTCCATGGCCAGGTAGACATACGACCCGTCAGCCCCCTGGTCGAACACCTGGACGACGTTGGGGTGGGCGAGCCGGGCCACCGACTTGGCCTCGCGGATGAACCGCTCGACGAAGGAGCCGTCGGCGGCCAGGGCCGGATGCATCACCTTGAGCGCGAGCACGCGGTCGAGGCGGGTGTCCACGGCCCGGTAGACCGTGGCCATCCCGCCGACCGCGATCCGCGCGTCGACGCGATAACGGCCGTCGAGCAGCTGCCCGACCAGAGGGTCCTGAAGGGTCGTGTCCACGCAGGCGAGTGTACGAGCCGCCACCGACACTCCTGGCCGCTTCCCGCGGCACCGGGGCGGGACTGCAGCCGACCTGTGACGTGTATTACTCAACTGCGGGCACGCACCGGTCTTACTCAACTGCGGGCACGCACCGGCTCACTGGAAAGCGGGCCGCTCCGGATCCAGCGCGGCCATCCCCTCCACCGGCGAGGACGCCTCCGCGAAGTGCCGCCGGGGGATACGCCCCGCCAGCCGGGCCAACCGCCCCGCCTCCACCGCGTTCCTCATGGCGGCCGCCATCAGCACCGGCTCCTGCGCCCGGGTCACGGCCGAGGCGAGCATCACACCCGCGCACCCCAGCTCCATCGCGAACGCCGCGTCCGACGCCGTACCGGCTCCCGCGTCCAGGATCACCGGCACGCGCGCGTGCTCGACGATCAGCTGGAAGTTGTGCGGGTTGCGGATGCCGAGCCCCGAGCCGATCGGTGACCCGAGCGGCATGATCGCGGCGCAGCCCACGTCCTGCAGCTTGCGCGCCAGCACCGGGTCGTCGTTGGTGTACGGCAGCACGATGAAACCGTCGTCCACCAGCGTCTCCGCCGCCTCCAGCAGCTCGATCGGGTCCGGCAGCAGGGTGCGCTCGTCGGCGATGACCTCCAGCTTGATCAGATCCGTGCCGAGCGCCTCACGCGCGAGGCGGGCGGTCAGCACCGCCTCGCCGGCCGTGAAGCAGCCGGCCGTGTTGGGCAGCACCCGGATGCCCAGCTTGTCCAGCACCGACAGCACCGAACCGTGCACGTCGGGGTTCACGCGCCGCATCGCGACCGTGGTCAGCTCGGTCCCGGAGGCGACCAGCGCCCGCTCCAGCACGTCCAGGCTGGGCGCGCCACCGGTGCCCATGATCAGCCGGGAGGTGAAGGTCGTACTACCCAGGACAAAGGGATCGTCGGCCATGGGTCAGCCTCCTTGGACGGCGGTGAGGACTTCGACACGGTCCCCCTCGGACAGCGGCGTGGTCGGCCACTGCGCGCGCGGGACGACGGTTTCGTTGAGGGCGGCGGCCACTCCGGAGGGCGCCGCGGTGAGGGTGCGTACGAGGGCGTCGAGAGCCGTGCCGTCGGCGATCCGGCGGGGCTCACCGTTGACGGAGATGATCATGCGGGCTGCTCCGTGAGTGCGGCGCTGAAGCGCTTCGGCGTGAAGGGGCGGGCCTCGTCCGGGAGTTCACCGGTGGTCAGGACGTGCGCCATGGCGTCGCCGGTGACCGGGGTGAGCAGGACACCGTTGCGGTAGTGGCCGGTGGCCAGCAGCAGGCCGTCCAGGTCGGTCGGGCCGAGCAGGGGCGCGTTGTCGGGCGAGCCGGGGCGCAGTCCGGCCCGGGTCTCGGTCAGCGGCAGCTCGGTGATGCCGGGGACCAGCTCGTGCGCGTCGCGCAGCAGCTCGTACACGCCCCCGGCGGTGACGGTGGTGTCCCAGCCCATCTCCTCACTGGTGGCGCCGACGACCAGCTCGCCGCTCTCGCGCGGCACCAGGTAGACATGGCTGCCGCGCACCACCGCGCGCACGGTGCGGCTCAGGAACGGCGCGTGGCGCGGCGGCACGGTCAGCCGCAGCACCTGCCCCTTCACCGGCCGCACGGGCGGCAGTACGGCGTCCGGGACGCCCGCCAGCCGCCCGCTGAGGCTCCCGGCGGCCAGGACCACCCGACCGGCGGCCAACTCGGCCCCCGCGCGCGTGATGGCCCCCGCCGCCCGCTCCCCGACGACCAGCAGCCGCTCGGCCCACTCCCGGTGAAAGACCACACCCACCCGCTCGCACGCGGCCACCAGGGCCCCCGCGAGCCGCCGCGGGTCGATCTGGTGGTCGCCGTCGACCCGCAGCCCGCCGCGCACACCCGGCGCCAGCATCGGCTCCAGGCGGCGGCAGTCCCGGCCGGACAGCCACTCGGAGTCCAGCCCCGAACGCCGCTGAAGGGCGTGCAGTTCGCGCAGATGGGCGCGGTCGTCGGCGTCCAGCGCGACGGCGAGCGTGCCGCACTGGCGGTAGCCGAGGTCCTGGCCGGTGAGATCGGTGAGCTCGGCCGCGAAGTCCGGATAGCGGCGGGCCGACGCGAGGTTCAGACCGAGCAGGGTCTCCTCGCCGTAGTGCAGTTCCGTGACGGCGGCCAGCATCCCGGCCGCCACCTGGGCGGCCCCGCCGCCCGGTTCGGGGTCCACCACCGCGGTGGCCAGTCCGCGCTGCGCGGCCCGCCAGGCCGTGACCAGACCGATGATTCCGCCCCCGATGACGAGGACGTCCGAGGTACGTGCGGAAGACGACACGGGCGCTCAGCCCCTCCCTTCGCCGGCATGACCCGGATCAGGTTCGTACGGTCGGAGGCCGTCCAGCCTCCCTCTCAGCCCGGTGCGTCCGGGCTCCCGCGAGTGCTTTACGGTGGCCACCCTAGCTCTTGCTTCCACGCCTCTGTAAGGGAGCCTCTGTCATGCCTCGCTCACTCGACGGCCTCGTGCTCGCCCCTGTCGCCGACCAGGCGCCGGGTCAGGTGGGGACGCGCACCCGGTTCACGTACCACGAGCAGGACGGCGAGGTCTGGGCCGAGTACGCGGGTGGGGACGTCGTCCGCGGGTACCTGGTGGGCACCCGCGAGGGCGACCGGCTGGACTTCCGCTACGTGCAGCTGAAGCAGGACGGGACGACGTCCTCGGGGCACTGTGTGTCGACGGTCGTGGAGCTGCCGGACGGGCGGGTGCGGCTGGCGGAGAGCTGGGAGTGGGAGTCGCAGGCGGGCAGCGGGACGAGTGTGGTCGAGCAGGTCGGGTAGCGATGTGGAGCAGGTCACCGACCCCGCCCCCTGACTGACAATCTGTCAGTTGTCTATGGTGATCAGGTGAGCGAGCAGAGAAGGGCACAGGCGCGGCGCGTGGTCGTCGTGGGCGCGGGCATGGCCGGGGTGCAGACGGCCGTCGCCCTGCGGGAACAGGGCTTCACGGGCACCGTGACGCTGATCGGCGCCGAGCCCCACCGGCCGTACGACCGGCCGCCGCTGTCCAAGGCCGTCCTGCTCGGGAAGGCCGAGGGCTCCGCCTTCGACGTCGACTTCGAGGCGCTCGGCATCGACCTCCACCTCGGGCGTGAGGTGACCGGTGTCCGCATCGGTGACCACGAGCTGGACACCGAGGCCGGGCCGGTGCCGTACGACGTGCTGGTCCTCGCCACCGGCGCCGAACCCATCACCCTGCCGGGCGCGGAGGGCGTCCCCGGCGTGCATCTGCTGCGCACCCTCGACGACGCCGAACGGCTGCGGCCGGTGCTCGCCCGGCAGCACCACATCGTGGTCGTCGGCGCGGGCTGGATCGGCGCCGAGTTCGCCACGGCCGCCCGGGAGGCGGGCTGCGCGGTGACCGTCGTGGAGGCCGCGGACCGCCCGCTCGCCGGGGCGCTGCCCGCCGAGGTGGCCGCGCCGATGGCCGCCTGGTACGCCGACAGCGGGGCCGTCCTGCGCACCCACGCGCGCGTGCGGCGTGTCGAGCCGGGCGCGGTCGTCCTGGACGACGGCTCGCGGGTGCCCGCCGGCGCCGTCGTGGTCGGCATCGGTGCCCGGCCCGCCACGCGCTGGCTCACCGGCTGCGGCATCGAGCTCGGCGCGCACGGCGAGGTCGTGGCCGACGACCACCTGCGCACCTCGGCGCCGGACGTCTACGCGGTCGGCGACTGCGCGTCCTTCCCTTCCCGCAGGTACGGCGAGCGGCTGATGGTGCACCACTGGGACAACGCCCTGCAGGGCCCCCGTACGGTCGCGGCGAACATCATCGGCGAGGCACCGGCGGTCTACGACCCGGTGCCGTACTTCTGGTCCGAGCAGTTCGGGCGGTTCGTCCAGTACGCCGGGCACCACGCGTCCGCCGACGCCACCGTGTGGCGCGGTGACCCGGCCGGGCCCGCCTGGTCGGTGTGCTGGCTCCGCGGGGGCCGGCTGGTCGCGCTGCTGGCCGTGGGCCGCCCGCGGGACCTGGCGCAGGGGCGGCGGCTGATCGAGGCCGGGACCGTGATGGACGCGGAGCTGCTGGCCGACCCGGCGCGCCCACTGAAGGCGGCCACGGCGTAGCGCGTTCTCGCAGGTGGGTGGGGTTGTTGGGCGGGGCTGACTTCCGACTGTCAGTGGGGGATGGCAGGCTTGTTCCCGTGACCGAGATTGACGCAAAGATCGATGCTCTCGTCCCCGCCTGGCTCACCCTCCCCGACATCGCCGAAAAGCTCGGCGTCGAGGTGACGCGTGTGCGGCAGCTGGTCAAGGAGGGCCAGCTCATCGCCGTCCGCCGCGGTGAGAACCGCGCGCTGCACGTCCCCGCCGCCTTCATCGACGGAGACAAGGTCGTCAAGGGCCTGTCCGGGACCCTGACGCTCCTGCGGGACGACGGCTTCACGGACGAAGAGATGCTGGAGTGGCTCTTCACCCCCGACCCGACCCTGCCCGGAACGCCCGCGCAGGCGCTGAGCGAGAATCGCGGCACGGAGGTGAAGCGGCGGGCCCAGGCGCTCGCCGTCTGATCCCAGCCCGACCGGAGCAACCGTCCGGCGTACGGGCCGTGGCCGGCCAGGGCCTGTCCCCTGGGCGCATGCCTGCCCCACGGGCGCAGGCATGATCCAGACGACAGGCCCGGGCCACGGCCCCCGGGCCGACCTCGCCCGGCGCGGCCCGTACGCCACCGACAGTGACACCCAGAGATACCGATCCACGGGGGGACCCACGTATGCCCGACACCGCCGCCACCGCTCGCGCCCGGCTCGCCGACGCCCGGGTGTACCTGTGCACGGACGCCCGTAAGCGCCAGGGCGACCTGCCCGAGTTCCTGGACGCGGTCCTGACCGGCGGGGTCGACATCGTGCAACTGCGCGACAAGGACATGGAGGCCGCCGAGGAGCTGGAGTACCTCAAGGTCTTCGCCGACGCCTGCGCCCGGCACGGCAGGCTGCTCGCCGTCAACGACCGCGCGGACGTCGCGCACGCCGCCGGCGCCGATGTGCTCCACCTCGGCCAGGGCGACCTCCCGGTCCCGGCGGCCCGCGCGATCCTCGGCGACGACATCCTCATAGGGCGCTCCACACACGCGGAGTCCGAGGCCGAGGCGGCGGCCCTCCAGGAGGGCGTGGACTACTTCTGCACCGGCCCCTGCTGGCCGACGCCCACCAAGCCCGGCCGCCACGCCCCCGGCCTCGGCCTGGTCCGGCACACGGCCGCGCTGGGCACCGCCCGCCCCTGGTTCGCCATCGGCGGCATCGACCTCGGCAACCTCGACGAGGTCCTGGAGGCGGGCGCCCGCCGGGTGGTCGTCGTCCGCGCGATCACCGAGGCGGACGACCCGGGCGCGGCGGCGGCGGAGTTCGCGAAGCGGCTGCGAGGCGTGTGAGGCGAGGTCGGCGGGCGGGACGCCGGGCGTTGTCCAAGGGATGGACAACAAGCCGACAATTCGGGCAAATTTCCGACGTCCGGTTGGGGGACCGGCAGCCCCTGGCTAACCTGCCCGTATGGCCATCGGAACCGCATCCACCAGGACTGATCGCGCACGCACCGTGCGCGACATGCTCGCCACCGGCAAGACGACGTACTCGTTCGAGTTCTACGCGCCGAAGACCGCCAAGGGCGAGCGCAGCCTGTGGAACGCGCTGCGCAGGGTCGAGGCGGTGGCCCCCGACTTCGTCTCCGTGACCTACGGCGCCGGCGGTTCCACGCGCGCGAGCACGGTCAAGGAGACGCAGCAGATCGTCGCCGACACCACGCTCACGCCGGTCGCCCACCTCACCGCCGTCGACCACTCGATCAGCGAGCTGCGCAATGTGATCGGCCAGTTCGCCGACGCCGGGATCCGCAACATGCTCGCCGTGCGTGGCGACCCGCCCGGCGATCCCATGGGCGAGTGGGTGCCGCACCCCAAGGGCCTGACCTACGCCGCCGAGCTCGTCCGGCTCATCAAGGAGTCGGGCGACTTCTGTGTCGGCGTCGCGGCCTTCCCGGAGATGCACCCGCGCTCTGTCGACTGGGACACGGACGTCGAGCACTTCGTCGACAAGTGCCGGGCCGGCGCCGACTACGCGATCACACAGATGTTCTTCCAGCCGGAGTCCTATCTTCGACTGCGTGACCGAGTCGCCGCCGCGGGCTGCGAGACGCCGGTCATCCCGGAGGTCATGCCCGTGACCAGCGTCCGGATGCTGGAGCGGCTGCCGCAGCTCAGCAATGCTCACATTCCGTCCACCTTGAAAGAGCGGATCCTCACAGCGAAAGACAATCCGTCCGCTGTACGCTCCATTGGGATCGAGTTCGCCACGGAGTTCTGCGCACGGCTGCTGGCGGAGGGAGTGCCGGGTCTGCACTTCATCACGCTCAACAACTCCACGGCGACCCTGGAAATCTACGAGAACCTGGGCCTGCACCACCCACCGCAGGCCTAGACCGGTCGCACGCTCATACGACACACTGCGTAGCGGCCACTGGGAGAGGGGCGTACATGGGCTGGACGGTCCTCTACATCGCGTTCGGCATTGTCGCGCTGTGGCTGCTCGGTGAGGTTCTGCTGCAGTACAAGGCACGGCTTCGCTGGCGGCTGCTGGCGTTCGTCGGCTTCCTCGGTGTCGTCGTCGGTGTACTGATCCCGTCCGTCATCGTGATCGGAGTGGGCGCGGCCGCCTTCGCGGTCGGGCAGACATACGTCACGCTGTCGTTCCGCCGCGGCTTCGCCGCCGGCTGGGCGGTCACCGGCCGTCCGAGTCTGGGCGGCAGCAAGCGCCGCCGCGGTGAGCCGGACCGCCAGGACCCGACCCTGGAGGTCTCCGACCTCGAAGCGGCCGACGACGGCGACAGCGACGCCACGTACGAGCAGGGCGGCGCCGCCCACGACCAGGACGACTACGACCGCGACGACGTCTTCACCCCCGCCCGCCCCGTCGCCCCCTCGGCCGCCGAGACCACCGCGGTGTACGAGCCGCAGCCCATGCCCGACGACACCGGCTCGTACGGCGTGTACGGCGACACCGGCGCCTACGCCACCCAGGGCCAGGCACAGGACCAGTACGCGACGGCCGCCCAGACCGCCGACCAGAGCTACGCCTACGACGGCTACTCCGCCTACGGCCAGCAACAGTACGGCTACGACACCACCGGTCAGCAGCAGTACGCCGCCTACTCCGACCCGTACATCGGCACCCAGACCTACAGCGGTGGGTCGTACGGCACCGACTACGAGCAGTACGGCCAGCAGGGCTACGGCCAGGACCAGTACGCCACGGGTGCCGCCGGTGCCACCGGCGGCTACGGCGGCGAGACCCCGGCCGGGGGTGTGTGGGTGCCGCAGCAGCGCAACGCCGACGATCCCTACGGTGCCGAGCTGCCGCCGGAGCAGTCGTATCCCTATCAGGGGGACGGGCAGGCGCAGCAGGAGAACGGGTACGACGAGCGGTACCGGTTCTGAGCGCCGTTCTCATGGAGAGCCGGTGCCGGTTCTCATTGAGAGCCAGCGTCGGTTGTCACTGCGAGCCAGTGCCGGTTTTCACTGCGAGCCGCGGAAGTCCGGGCCCTCCACGATCAGCCCCGCGACCAGTGCGCCCGACATGCCCGCGTGCGGGAGACCGCCGCCCGGGTGGGACCAGCCGCCGACGGTGAACAGGCCGGGCAGAGTCGTGTTGTTGGACGGGTGCAGCAGCCTGCCCTCGGCCGCCGCCAGTGCCGGTGCGGGGACGGCTCCGCCCTCCGCGCCGGTCGCCTCGGTGATGTCCGCCGGGGTGTGCAGCTCGTGCCAGAGGAGGCGGGCGCGGAGGTCGGGTATCGCGCGTTCGGCGGCGGTGAGCATGGCTTCGGCGGTGGGGGTCCCCCCGCTCAAGCCCCTTCGGGCGTGGGAGAGGGCGGAGGTCTCCGAGGCGGTCGGGGCCGGGACGGTCGTCGTGAGGGTGACCGCCTCGTGGCCGGCGTCCGGGACCAGGCGCGGGTCGCCGGGGCGCAGGACGGTGACCGTGGGGTGCGGGGCCGTCACCGTGCCGCTCTCGGTGCCGAAGAGCGACTCCAACTCGCCGTCCCGGTCTCCGGTGTGCACCACCGTCCGGTGCGGTGTCCCCTCCGGGCGGGGGCCGCGCAGCGCCAGCAGCACCGTCAGGCGGCTGGGCAGCCCGCGCTGGGGCGGGACCTCGCCGGTGGCCCGCGGCGGCGGGTCCGGCAGCGCGCCGGGCGCGACACCGGCGACCACGAACTCCGCCTCCGCCACCGTGCCGTCGGCGAGTTCCACGCCCGCCGCGCGGCCGTCCTTGTCCAGCACCCGGGTGACCTCGGCGCCGAAGGCGAACTCGACCCGGCGGGCGAGGCAACGCTCGTACACCGCGCGGGCCAGCTCACGGATGCCGCCGCGCACGTACCAGGTGCCGAAGGCGTGCTCCATGTACGGCAGCACGGCCGCGCTCGCCGGGGCGACGCGCGGGTCCAGGCCGTGGGCCAGCGCGTGGCTCTCCAGCAGGGCCGTCAACCGGGGGTCGCGCAGCTCCCAGGCGCCGACCTCGGCGAGCGTGCCGGCCCGGCGGGTGCGCAGCAGCCGCTTGTGCGGGACGGCGGGGTAGGGCTCGCGCTCGGCCAGCACCTGCCAGTCGGGCCACAGCGGCTCCTCCAGGAGCGGGCGCCGCGTCCGGTCCCAGGCCTCACGGGCCCGCACCAGGAAGTCGCCCCAGCGGGCGCCCGCACCCGAGCCCAGCGCGTCGTCGAGGGCGGTGACCACGCCCGCGCGTGAGGCGTTCGGCAGGGACACCGCGGTGCCGTCCGCGAACAGGTGCCGGGCCGACGGATCGACCTGCGTCAGCTCGACGCACGCCTCCAGCGGCTCCTTGCCGGTCTTGAGGAACAGGTCCCGCCAGACCGCGGGCAACGGCAGCACGCCGGGGCCGGTGTCGAAGGCGAACCCGTCCCGCTCCAGCCGCCGCACCGCCCCGCCGTACGTCTCCGTACGCTCGTACACCGTCACCCGGTGGCCCGCCACGGCCAGCCGCGCGGCAGCCGCCATGGCGCCCATCCCAGCGCCGATCACCGCAATCCGTGCCATGCCTGCGACTTTATCGGCCGCCACTGACAGTCCGTGGCCGGGCCTGTGACCAGCGGCGTCGGGGGCGGGGTGCTGCCCGGTCCGGCAGCCGGGGAGGTGCGCAGGGTGTGGGCCGCGCCCGGGTGGGAACGGTCAGGGTCGGCCCTGCAGCCGTCGACAGCCCGGCACGGTGCCCCCGTAGCGCCGGGCCGAGGTCTGGCCGACGGCGCGGGCGGCCTTCGGTGGCAGGTGGCATCGCCGGGGGAGGGGCTGCCCTGGGCGGGCGCGGGCGGGCGATCGCTGGGCTGCGATGCGGCCCGGCGCCCGCCGCACCTCAGCCCGGCGGCGACGACCCTGCCCGCCCCGCCAGTCGCCGTTCCTCCCGGCGTTGCGCCCTGCGGCGCAAGAAGCGGCGGATGCGGGAGGCGAGGAAGTACAGGGCGGCCAGGCCGATGACCAGCAGGGTCGCCGCGATGATCGCCGCTGCCTCCGGGTGGAAGATCGCGAACGTCACCAGTCCCCCGACGCCCAGATCCTCGGCCACGCTGATGATCACGTTGCCGAAGGGCTCCGGCGACGAGTTGACCGCCATCCGCGTCCCCGCCTTGACCGCATGGCCGGCCGGCGCCGTGGAACCCCCGATCGCGCCCGCCGCCAGATCGGAGAGCGAACCGCTCTGCCCGGCGAGCAGCGCCCCGACCCACGCGCCGGCGGCGGGCCGGATCACCGTGTGGACGGAGTCCCACACGGAGTCGACGTACGGGATCTTGTCGGCGACCGCCTCGCACAGGAACAGCACGCCCGCCGCGATGAGCACCTCGGGGCGTTGCAGCGCCTCCGGGACCTCGTCGCTCAGTCCCGTCGCACCGAAGAAGCCGAGCAGCAGCACCACGGCGTACGCGTTGACGCCGCTGGCCCAGCCGCTGGTGAAGACGAGGGGGAGTACGGACACGGACGTGATCGTGACCAGGGCGCGGCGGCGCGTCCTGGGGGTGAGCGCGCAGGCCTGAGTATGCGTACCTAGGCAGGGAGATGAGTACGCGCGCGGATGGGTCCCGACCTGCGCGAACGAGAGAGTGGAGGCACGGAAAGGGGCCCCGCGCCGGCACCGCCGACACGGGGCGGCGGAACGGCGCGGCCCTGGACCGCTCCTTCCGCCGATTCAGGTCGGCGGGAGCGAGGCACGGGGGATCCCGGGGGAGGGACGACCGAACGGGGGCCCAACGGGGGAAACCGGGGGAGCGGGGGGATCGCGGGGGAGTACGGGGGAACGGGGGAGCACAAGGGAGCGCCGGTCCGGCGTGGCCCGCGGGGGACGCGGCCACCATCCGGACCGGCGCTTTCCGTTTCCCGAGGGGGTCACCCAGGCGTCTCGGCCGCCTCGCCCGAACCGTACGGAACCCGCACGGAACCGCACTCACGGCCGCCCACTCACCCGCCCCTGCAACAACCGCGACAACGCCGCGTGCACGTCGTCCAGCGAGCGCTCCGGCTGAAACGCCTGCCAGTCCAGCGCGGCCACCAGCACCATGCCGACCAGCGCCGCCGCCGTCAGCGGCACATCGATCTCCTCGCTGAACTCACCGTTGTCGATCCCCGCCCGCAGCACGTCCTCGACGACCGCCACCGCCTCCTGCCGGACCACCAGCAGCGTGGACTGCCAGGCCCGGTTGGTGCGCCACAGCTCGGCCACGTACAGCTGCGTGAAGGCCGGGTAGCGGTCGATGAAGACGAGCCCGGCCCGGATCATCGTGTCCAGCGCGGCCACCTTGGTGCCGCCGTCCTTCGCCGTCCGCTCCGCCGCCTCCCTGAGGGAGGCGGTGAGGAGGCCCACGCCGTGGCGCAGCAGCTCCTCGAAGAGGACGGACTTGCTGGCGAAGTTGTAGTACACCGTGCCCTTGGCGACCCCGGCCCGCTCGGCGATCTCGTCCACCGTGGTGGCGGAGAAGCCCTGCTCCGCGATGAGCGTGACGGCCGCCTCATAGAGCTTCTGCCGGGTCGCCTCGCGGCGCGTGCTCGCCCCCGACGTGGCGCTGCTGCTTTCCATGGCCCTGATTGTCACAGGAACGGCACCACCGGAGGGCACGCGCGTCGACCTCACAGACTCAGTTCCGGATGCAGCCGGTCCAGCGTCCACACCTGACGGCGGCGGGCCGACAACGCGGTCAGCGCCAGGGCACCCACGGTGAACGCGCCGAGCACCACGCACGCGTGCCACACGGGACCGAGGCCACCACCCGTGATGAGCCTCCTGAGCGCCTCCACGATGTAGCTCATCGGCAGGTACGGGTGCAGCGCGTTGAAGAAGCCCGGACTGGTCTGCACGGGGTACGTGCCGCCCGCGGACGTCAGTTGCAGCATCAGCAGCGCGAGCACCAGGATCCGGCCCGCTGCGCCGAAGCGCGCGTTCAGCCACTGGACGATCGCCGCGAAGCACGCCGTCACCAGGAACAGGAAGCCCACCGTCCCGGCCGCCCGCGCCATCTCCAGACCGACCGCCCAGTGCAGCACCGACATCAGGGCCACCGTCTGGAGCACGCCGATCGCCAGCACCGGCAGCCAGCCCGCCAGCGCGATCCGCCAGGGGGACGCACCGGCGGCCAGCGCCCGCCGGTTCATCGGCGGGATCAGCATGTACGCCACCATCGCGCCCACCCACAGGGACAGCGGGATGAAGTACGGGGCGAAACCGGTGCCGTAATTGGGCGCCTGGTGCAGGGACTTGGACGCCAGCTGGACGGGGTCCGCCATGACCTCCGTACGCGCGTCGCGCTCCCGCTTGTCGTAGTCGGGGATCTGCTCGGCGCCGTCGTGGAGCCCGTCCCTGAGCTTCATGGAGCCGTCGACGAGCTTGTACATGCCCCCACTGAGGTCGTCCGCGCCCGTCTTGAGCTCACCGACGCCCTCGTCGAGGTCCACCGCGCCCGTCCGGGCGGTGCCCAGCCCCGAGTGCAGTGCCTTGGCGCCCTCGGCGACCTTCCCGGCACCCTCGTTCAGCTTGTTGATCTTCGCGACGGCCTCGTCGAGGTCCTCCGAGAGGTGCGGCGCGTCCCGCGCGAGGGCCCGGGCCTGCTCCTCAAGGGTGGCGAGATGGCCGTCGAGCTTGTCCAGGTCGCCGTCGTAGTTGCTGAGCACCGTGTTGAGATCGTCCGCGATCGTGGCCACGTCGGCGGCCGAGTCCCTGGCCTTCTCCAGGTCGGAGCAGGCCGCGTCGGACAGTACGGGGGTCTCGCAGCGCCTCTTGTGGATGTCGGTCAGCGCGTCGGAGGCCAGGTGGGCTCCCTTGGCGGCGGCCGGGGCCCGCTTCACCAGCGTGTCGAGGTTGTCGCGGATCGCTGCCGAGGAGTCGGCGACCAGCTGTGCCGTGTCACCGATGGTCTTCTCGTTGTCCTCAAGGAAGGGCCCCAGCTTGTCCGCGATGCCGTTGACCTGGTCGGCGAGCGCCTGCGTACCCTCCGCGACCCGCGCCGAACCGTCCTGCAGATCACCCGCCCCCTTGGTGAGCTTCGTCAGCCCCGAGGACAGGTTCCCGCTGCCGTCCTTGGCGTCCTTCAGCCCGTCGGCGAGGTCCTTGGAGCCCTTCTCGGCCGTACCGATGCCGCTCTTGAGCTTGTCGGCCCCGTCGGCCGCCTTCACCGTCTCGCCGTGGATGTCGGAGAACGAGATGAAGATCCGGTCCAGGAACGACCGCGACGCCTTGGTTGACGCCGCCGTGCGCACCTCGCTGAACACCGTCCGCGAGATCTGCCCGACGATGTAGTTGTTCGCGTCGTTCGTACGGACCTGAAGCGCGCCCGTCTCGGGGGAGTCGCCAGAGCTGGAGGCGATGCGCTCGCTGAAGTCCGCCGGCATGGTCAGCGACAGGTAGTACGTGCCGTCCTCGACCCCCGCGCGCGCCTCCTCGGCGCTCACCTCGTGCCAGTCGAAGACCTCACTGTCCCGCAGCCCCGCCACGATGTCGTCGCCCGCGTCGATCCTCTTCCCGTCGGCACGCGCGCCCTTGTCGTCGTTCACCAGCGCCACGGGGAGCCGGTCGAGGCGGCCGTACGGGTCCCAGAAGGACCACAGGTACAGCGCGCCGTACAGCAGCGGCAGCAGCAGCAGCGCCACCAGGGCGGCCCGGGGCAGCTTGCCCCGCCCGAACCGCCGCAGCTCAAGCGCGGCCAGCCTCGGCGAACGCATCCGCCGCCTCCTTCACATCGTCACGGGCCGCCTGACCGCCCCGGTCGTGGGGTACGTCGTCGCCCTCAAGGCCTTCGTGTACGTCGTCCTCGGCGCCGTCGCCGCCGGGCTCGGGGTCGTCGGGTGCGTCGCTGTTCGCCCGTTCGGTGGACACCGCCACCGCGTCCCCGGGAGCCTCGCTGCACACCGCCACCACCGTCGTCCCGGCCTCGGTGAGCGACCTCAGCAGCGCCCAGACCTCGGCCCGCTCGGCGCCGGAGAGCTTGAGGTCGGTGTCGTCGACCCCGAGCAGCCGCGGACGCCCGACGAGCGCCAGCGCGATGGACAGCCGCAGCGCCTCGACGCGCTCCAGGTCGCGTACGGCCGTCCGCGAGCCCTTGGGCAGGGCCTCCCGGTCGAGCCCGGCGGCGGTCAGGGCGGCGTCGATCCGCAGCCGCGCCTCCTTCGCGCGCTCGGCGCGCGGTCGCAGCAGCTCCCGCAGCGAGACGCCGAACCGCCGCTCCAGCAGCGCCCGTTCGCGCACGTGTTCCCCGACGGTCAGGGCCGGGTCGAGGTCGGTGACACCGGGGACGTGGGCGAGCGCGCTGACCCGCCGCAGGGCCGCCATCTGCCGCGGCAGCCGGGCGTCGCCGACCACTGCCGCCCCCTCCGTCGCCTTCATCCGGCCGGTGAGCGCGAGCAGCAGGCTCGTACGGCCCGAACCGGACGGGCCCTCGATCGCGATCAGCGAGCCGGGCTCCGCGGCGAAGGAGATGCCGCGGAAGGCCCAGCCCCGGGGCCCCTCGAGCCCGAAGTCGCGGGCGGTGACGGCGAGTCCCGCCACGGTTCCCCCCACAGTGCCCCCAGGTGTTTTTGAACCGAACTATTTGAACTGACTGGTCAGTGCAAAAACTAACCCGAACTTCCGATCGAAGCAAAAGCGCAGGTCAGAACGGATTGTCAGTGCCATACCTCACGATGGGCACATACGGCACCCCGTGTGAGGGCGTGCCGTCACACAGACGACAGGAGGTTCGTCATGGCCAACTCGTCCGCAGCCGCCGCCCGTCGGCGCCGCGCCACCGGCCCTGCCCCCTCACTGACCGGCCCGGTGAGCGACGTGCACCCCGTGCTCCGCCGGGCCACGGCCCCGCCCGCCGCCCTCGACCTGCTCGCCCAGGCCCGCGCCGGGCTCGACGAGGCAGCAGTCCACGAAACGCCGAACGAGCGCTACGCCACCGCCCACCTCGCCGCCCTGCGCACCGCCGCCGCCGTCCTGGCCGCGCGGGGCCGCCCGGAATCCAACCCCCGGCGCCGGGCCCGGATCCGCAGCGCCTGGGAAGTGCTCCCCGAAATCGCGCCCGAGCTCACCGAGTGGAGCGCCCTGTTCGCCTCGGGGGCCCGGCGCCGCGCCCGGGCCGAGGCGGGCATCCAGGGCGCGGCCAGCCGCCGGGACGCCGACGACCTGATACGCGACGTGGCGATGTTCATCCGCCTCGTCGAGCGGATGCTGGTGCTCCAGCCGGTCCTCCCACAGCCCCGCCCGGACGCGGACGAGGCAGAGGACCGCGGCCCCGGTACGGACCGCGACCGCGAGATGCCCGACGCGGGCTGACCCCCGGGGCGCACCTGGCGCCGGAACACTCATGGTGAGGAGGGATACGCAGTCACCGCGGTGACCGGCGGCCGCGCCGGAGGCAATAGGGTGGAGGGCGCCTGAAGCCTTCCTCCCGTACCCCGGGCCGGGGAGGCAGCCCGTTCGCTCCGCCCCGCACCAGGGCGGTGCCGCGCCGAGGAGTCAACTGCCGTGTCGGACCCGTCGCGCCCCCGCGCCGCTCTCCGTACCGCCGTGGTGTGGGAGGTCCTTCAGGACGCCCTGGACCGCCGGGTCAAGGCCACGGGCCGGGAGTCGCTGGACGTCCTCGACACCGGAGGCGGCAGCGGCAAGTTCGCCGTGCCCGTCGCCGGCCTGGGCCACCGGGTCACCGTCGTCGATCCCAGCCCGAACGCGCTCTTCGCCCTGGAGCGCCGCGCCGCCGAGGCCGGAGTCGCCGACCGGGTGAAGGGTGTGCAGGGTGACGCCCACGGCCTGTTCGACGTGGTCGAGCGCGGCGGCTACGACGCGGTGCTGTGCCACGGTGTCCTGGAGTACGTGGACGACCCCGCCGAGGGCGTTCGCAACGCGGTGGCCGCCCTGCGTCCCGAGGGGGTCCTCAGCCTGCTCGCCGCCGGGCTGGGCGGCGCCGTGCTCGCACGTGCCCTCGCGGGCCACTTCAAGGAGGCCAAGCAGGCCCTCGACGACCCGAACGGCCGCTGGGGCTCGGGTGACCCGATGCCGCGCCGCTTCACCGCCGAGCAGCTCACCGACCTGGCCGAGGGCGCCGGCCTCGCCGTCACCGCCGTGCACGGCGTCCGGGTCTTCGCCGATCTCGTGCCCGGCGTACTGGTGGACACCGAGCCCGGCGCCATGGACGCCCTGCTCAAGCTGGAGGCCGCGGCGGCCGAGCTGCCCGCGTTCCACGCGGTGGCCACGCAGCTTCATGTGCTCGGCGAGATGCGAGCGTCGGCCGAGGCCTGAGCGACTGCTGTGGCGCGCCGCTGATCAGCGCGTTGGTTCCGGATGGAGTACGCCACAGGCCCCCCGATCGGGCCCTTCCCACCGTATGATCGAGGGAGACCGCCCGGCATGACGGGTCGGCTGCCGGGGAATGTGAACCTCAGCGGGCCGGTCCGGCCATGGCGGGTTCCGGTTGGCCAATTGGCGCAGAGGGGCGGGTTTCACGGGGGCGATTCCCTGCCTATCCTGAAGAGACCCCCCGGGTCGCCCCGGCGACTGCACGATGAGGAGGACTCCGTGCCGCTCTCAGAGCACGAGCAGCGCATGCTCGAGCAGATGGAGCGAGCGCTGTACGCCGAAGATCCCAAGTTCGCGACAGCGCTTGAGGGAAGCGGGCTGCGTACGTACACCCGGCGACGGGTCTACCAGGCGGTCGCGGGCTTCCTCGTAGGTATCGCGCTCCTCATGGCCGGAATGGTCGCCAAGCAGGTCTGGCTCAGCGTGGTGGGCTTCCTGGTCATGCTGGGCTGCGCGGTACTCGCCGTGACCGGTTGGCGCAAGGCCCCCAAACCGGGTGAGCAGCCCGCCGCGGGTGCTCCCCACGCCGGCCGTCAGGAACGTCAGAGGCGCTCGATGATGGACCGCATCGAAGAGCGCTGGCAGCGACGCCGCGACGAGCAACAGGGCCACTGATTCCCACCCACAGCTCCCACCGACGTACGTGAGGGGTCACCGCCCGCCGGGCGGTGACCCCTCACGCATGCCGTGAGCAGGTCGGGGCGTACGTCGTCAGAACGGAGCGGGGGGCCGGTGCCAGGGCACCGGCCCCCCGCTCCGTCTCCCTCGGGCCTCAGCCGCTCTGCTGACCCGACGGGCGGCGCACCAGGGCCGCCCAGCCGGTCGCCACGCGGGCCTTCGCGGTCGCCCAGCGGTCGCTCAGGTCCCACACCGCGCGGATGGCCGAGCGCGGTACGACGACCGCCCGGATCCGGGTCCGCAAGCCGGCCCGGGCGCGCAGCGCCGCCCGCAGCCGGCGTACGTCGTCGGCCAGTCCGGCCTCCCAGCGCGGGTTCGGGGCGAACAGCACCTGCTCCACGGCACCGGCCACCCGATGCACCGACTGGGCCGTCGGCTCGTCCACATGCCCCAGCCGCACGATCCGCGCCGCCGCCTTGCGCGGGGTCAGCGCGTCGTCCGGCACGATGCCGTAGTCCCACGCGGTGTCGGTCAGTTCCCGCCAGACGGCCAGCACATGCCCGGCCGCCACCTCGGCGACATACCGCTCGTCCAGCTCCACGTCGACAGGGGTCACCTCGACGCCGCCGCTGCTGCCCTCACCGTCGCGTCCCCGGCCGAGCACACCCGGTGCCGCCGAGCCGGTGTGCCGCGCCGAGGCCAGCCGCACCGACCGCCGTCTGACCCGCCACAGCATGGGCAGCAGCGCCAGGACGATCACCGCGACGGCGAGCAGCGTCCAGCCCGCCGTCTGGTACCAGGGCCGGCCCTCGTCGTCCGAGGCACCCAGGTCCAGCGGCAGCGCCCCGCCGCACACCTGAAGCCGCCTGTCCTCCGCCGAGCAGCTCGCACTCGTGGACGGCTCGGCCGAGGGAGCCGGCTCCGCCGGACGCGAGGCCTCCGGCAGCTCGGGGATGCTGCTGCCCGGCACCTCGGGCTGGGTGTACGTGGGCGTCGTGCCCCGGTTCGGGGTCGGCTCGAAGCGGGTCCAGCCCACGCCCTCGAAGTACAGCTCAGGCCACGCGTGCGCGTCCCGGAGCCCCACCGTCACCGTGCCGTCCCCCTGCGCCGTACCGGGGGCGAAGCCCACCGCGACCCGGGCCGGTATGCCGAGCGTGCGGGCCATCGACGCCATCGCGAAGGAGAAGTGCACGCAAAAGCCCCGCTTGTCCCGCAGGAAGCGGGCGATCGCCTGGGAGCCGCTGCCGACCTCCACCTCGGTGTCGTACTGGTACCCGCCGGTCAGGGCGAAGTGCTCCTGGAGCTTGACCGCCTGCTCGTACGGATTCTTCGCGCCTGCCGTGATCTCGCGGGCCTGCCGCGCCACCACCTCCGGCAGTGAATCCGGTACCTGGGTGAACTCGCGCTCGATCGCGGGGGGCGGCTTCGACGCCGAGGCGAGCTGCTCCGCCGTCGGCTGCACATCGAGGCTGGTCACCTCGTAGGTGGCACCGCGGGTGGTCTGGCCGTGGTCGCCGACGAGCGTCATGCCGACCGGTTCGTACCGCCAGTTGCCGTCGATCCTCACGCCGCTCGGCGGGTACGGCATGGGCAGCCAGTCCTGCGCGTACCAGTCCGCGGCCGCGATACGGGTGCGGACCTCGGCGCGCCGGACGTCCTGACCCAGTCCGATCGGCGTCGGGAAATCGTCCGGCACCTCGACGATGTTCCGCCGGGAGGGCTTCCACGTGGTGCCGTCGAAGTCGTCCAGGGACACGATCCGCAGATACATGCCCGACAGGTCGGTCGTGCTGGTGCGCAGCGTCATGACCGTGCGGTCCTCGTCCACGTTCAGGCTGTCGCGCAGCGACACCAGCGGGTTGACCGCGGAGATCGTGCCGCCGCCCCCGCCGCCCGAGCCGACGCCCGTCCCGGCGCCGTCCAGCAGGCCGCCGTTCATCGCGGGCAGCGCCAGCGGCACGACCAGGGCTGTGCCCAGCGCGACCACGCCTATCCGCCGCCCCGTGCGCACCGGCGCCATGGGACCGCCCGGCTCGCCGCCCTGGCCGCGCGGCGCCGCGCCGAACACCCGGCCCCACTGCGACAGCCGGTCCCGCCCCTCGGCGAGCAGCAGCATCAGATAGCCGACCGCCGCTATCAGGAACCACACCCAGCCGCCGCTGCCGTCGGACAGGCCCGCGGCGACCGAGTACAGCGCGAGCAGCGGCAGCCCGGCCGGGGCCGCGCTGCGGAAGGTCACCGCGATCACGTCGACCATCAGCCCGATCACCAGGACACCGCCGATGAGCATCAGCTTGATGCCGGGCGACAGGGGCGCCGGGATCGCGTACCGCCCGACGTCCTGGGCGCCCTGCTGGAGCAGGTCCGCGAAGTGCAGGAAGGCCTCGGGGCCGGGGATCAGCCCGATGAACGCGTACTCCCGGGCGAAGACCAGGGTCAGCAGCATCAGCGTGACCAGGGCCTGCACGGTCACCGTCAGCGGACGGGCCAGCGGCACCCGCCGGGCCGCCACACCCACCCCCGTCTGGATCGCCAGCAGAACGGCCGCCTGCAGAAACCACGTGACCGGGTCGACCAGCGGCAGCAGGGCGCACGCGGCCATCAGCGTCGCCGCCGTGGCGCACAGAGCCATCCGCGCCTGTCCGCTCATGACCGCCCCTCCCCGCCCGTCCTGCCCCCCGCCGCCACGACGCCCGTGCGCTCACGCTCCGCCTGGCGCCACAGGTCGTGCAGCGAGGCGCCCCGCGGCACGCGCACGACCGTCCAGCCGGCCTCGCGCAGCATCCGCAGCCGCTCCTCTTTCCCGCCCGGTTTCCCGTCCAACGGCCGGGGCACATCGGTCGGTTCCCGCACCCAGTCCGCGCCGTCCAGGACGAAGGCGACCGCGCCGCCGGTGCGCTGGCGCATCCTCGCGGCCACCGCGGCCTGTTCCTCGTCGAGGTCGCCGAAGAAGGCCACGAGCAGCCCCTCGTGCCCGCCGCGCAGCACGTCGTAGGCCCGCGACAGGCCCGTACCGTCGGAGTGGTCGATCACCGCGAGGGTGTCCATCATCAGCCCGGCCGCGTCCGCCGACTCCTGGCTCGCGCCCGCGAAGCCGTCCGCGCCCTCGCCGGGCACCGAGTTGCCGGTGTCCGTCAACAGCCGTACCGAGAAGCCCCGTTCGAGCATGTGCACCAGCACCGAGGCGGTGCCCCCCACGGCCCACTCGAACGCCGAGTCGGGGCCCGCGCCCTCGAAGGCGACGGCCCGGGTGTCGAGCAGCACCGTGCAGCGGGAGCGCTGCGGCTGCTCCTCGCGGCGCACCATCAGCTCGCCGTAGCGGGCGGTGGAGCGCCAGTGCACGCGGCGCAGGTCGTCGCCGTAGCGGTACCCGCGCGGGATCACGTCGTCCTCGCCGGCCAGCGCCAGCGAGCGCAGCCGCCCGTCGCCGTACCCCTTGGCCTCGCCGGTCAGCCGCACCGGCGGCAGCGGCTCCACGCGCGGGATCACCGTCAGGGTGTCGTACGTCGAGAAGGACCGGGTCAGCTCGCACATGCCGAACGGGTCGGTCAGGCGCAGCTGCAGCGGGCCCAGCGGATAGCGGCCGCGCAGGTCGGAGCGGACGCGGTAGGACACCTCGCGGCGGCCGCCCGGCTCGACGCGGTCCAGCACGAAGCGGGGGCGGGGGCCGAGCACGTACGGCACCCGGTCCTGGAGCATCAGCAGGCCGGTGGGCAGCCGCGAGACGTTGTCCATCCGCAGATGCACCCGGGACTCGGCGCCGGCGGGCACGCGCGCGGGGGCGAGCCTGCGGCTGCCGGCCACCCGGTAGCGCGTGCGGTACAGCACGGTCGCGCACACCAGGGGCAGCACCGCCAGCAGCAGTCCGACCCGGAGCAGGTCGCTCTGGCCGAGGACGTAGGCGCAGACGGCGGCGGCGACTCCGGCGGCCAGGAAGGAGCGGCCGCGGGTGGTCAGACCGGCCAGGGCGGTGCGTACGCCGCCCTGGTCGCCCCGGTCGGCGTCGGCGGGCGCGGGTCCCGCCGCAGGGGTCATCACAGCCTCCGGGGCGGCTGCTGGCCGTACGCCGGGGTGCCGTGACCCAGGCCGCCGAAGGCGTTCTGCTGGGGCGTCGCGGGCACCGGCGTCTGCTGCAGGATCTCCTGGACCACCTGCTCCGCCGTGCGGCGGTTGAGCTGGGCCTGGGCGGTGGGCAGCAGGCGGTGCGCCAGGACGGCCACGGCGAGGGCCTGCACGTCGTCCGGCAGGGCGTACTCCCGGCCGCTGAGGGCCGCCGCCGCCTTCGCCGCGCGCAGCAGATGCAGCGTCGCGCGCGGGGAGGCGCCGAGTCTGAGGTCGGGGTGGGTGCGGGTGGCGGCGACCAGGTCCACCGCGTACCGCCGGACCGTGTCGGCGACGTGGACGTCGCGCACCGCCTCGATCAGCTTGACGATCTCGTGCGCGTGCGCCACCGGCTGGAGGTCGTCCAGCGGGCTCACCCCGCCGTGCACGTCGAGCATCTGCAGCTCGGCCTCCGGGCTCGGGTAGCCGATGGAGACGCGGGCCATGAAGCGGTCGCGCTGGGCCTCGGGAAGCGGGTAGGTGCCCTCCATCTCGACCGGGTTCTGCGTGGCGACCACCATGAAGGGACTGGGCAGCTCGTAGGTCTGCCCGTCGATGGTGACCTGGCGCTCCTCCATCGACTCCAGCAGCGCGGACTGGGTCTTGGGCGAGGCGCGGTTGATCTCGTCGCCGATCACGATCTGGGCGAAGATCGCGCCCGGTTTGAACTCGAAGTCCCGGCGCTGCTGGTCCCAGATGGACACACCGGTGATGTCCGAGGGCAGCAGGTCGGGCGTGAACTGGATACGCCGCACCGAACAGTCGATGGACCGCGCCAGCGTCTTGGCGAGCATCGTCTTGCCCACCCCGGGGACATCCTCGATCAGGAGGTGCCCCTCGGCGAGCAGCACGGTCAGCGAAAGCCGCACGACCTCGGGCTTGCCCTCGATCACTTCCTCCACCGAACTGCGGACCCGATCCACAGTGGCAGTCAGATCAGTAAGGCTCGCTCGATCGTCATAGGTCGTCACCCGGCCCTCCTCGGCCCGTTTCTTTCTCCGGGCCGACGCTCTGCGATGCGGACCGGCCCACCCCGAAACACGGACACCACGCGTGAAAGGTTCCGCGTGATGCCACAACCCGCATTCTTGCTGCCGTTACCGATTCGTGTCACTCGCCTGTGGACAACTGCCCGCGATATGTCGGCTTTAACGCTTTTCGCGGGCCTCGATGCTCGAATTGATAGCGAAACGACAGCTCCGCCGCCCGGTTACGCGGGATCGATCTCGCGCAGCAGACCCGTCCGCACGTCGAGGACGAAGCCGCGCACGTCGTCGGTGTGCAGCAGGAACGGCGAGGTGCGCAGGCGGCGCATCGACTGCCGTACGTCCTGGTCGACGTCCTTGAAGGACTCCACCGCCCACGCCGGGCGCTGGCCGACCTCCAGCTCCAGCTCGGTGCGGAAGTCCTCGGTGAGGGTCTCCAGACCGCAGCCGGTGTGGTGGACGAGGACCACGCTGCGCGTGCCGAGCTTGCGCTGGCTGATGGTGAGCGAGCGGATCACGTCGTCGGTGACCACGCCGCCCGCGTTGCGGATGGTGTGGCAGTCGCCGAGCTGCAGGCCGAGCGCGGGGTACAGGTCGAGCCGGGCGTCCATGCACGCCACGACGGCCACCTTCAGGGCCGGGGCGGCGTCCAGGCCGGGGTCGGTGAACGCGGCCGCGTACGCCTTGTTGGCCTCGACCACGCGGTCGGTGACGGTGCCGACGCGGGCTATGGCGTCCTCGGAGCCGGCGGGAACCGATGCAGAAGTCGTCATGGTGACGACGGTACTGGTCACGGGCGCTCGGGTCCTGTTGTGAAGGAGGACAAAGAACGCCATCGGGCCGTGATGTGAGCTAACCCACAAGCGTGACGCGTATGCGTCCTTACGGGTGATCCTCGCTGGTTCGCGGGTTGGTTCACGTCCCCCGCCGCGACGCGCAGGCCGGTTGATTGACCGCGACAGAGGGTGCACTAAAGTGACGCGAAGCGGGAGGCGAGGCTCTCCCCGCTGCATCGAACGACCCAGGATTCCGGCGCAGCCGCCGGGGATCCCCCACGTGCGCGGCGCGTACGTACGGCTCGGCCTCCACCCGCTCCCGGCCGGCTGACGCTTCCGGCGCCGGCAGGCCTCCCCTTCACGAGCGGGCGGGGACCCGGCGGTGCGTACGGCCCGCCGGACCTGAGAGGGCCCCTTGAGCCAGAGTCGACACGTCCCGGTGATGCTCCAGCGGTGCCTGGACCTGTTGGCACCCGCGCTGGAGCGGCCCGGAGCCGTGGTCGTCGACTGCACGCTCGGCCTCGGCGGCCACAGCGAGGCGCTGCTCGCGCGCTTCCCCGAGGCCCGCCTCGTCGCCCTCGACCGGGACAAGGAGGCGCTGCGCCTGTCCGGCGAGCGGCTCGCGCCGTACGGGGAGCGCGCCACCCTGGTGCACGCCGTGTACGACGAGCTGCCGGAGGTGCTGGACCGGCTCGGCATCGCGCGCGTGCAGGGTGTGCTGTTCGACCTCGGGGTCTCCTCCATGCAGCTCGACGAGGCCGACCGGGGTTTCGCCTACGCGCAGGACGCCCCCCTCGACATGCGCATGGACCAGACCACCGGCATCAGCGCCGCCGAGGTCCTCAACACCTACCCGGCCGGTGAGCTGGTGCGGATCCTGCGCGCGTACGGCGAGGAGAAGCAGGCCAAGCGCATCGTGGCCGCGATCGTGCGCGAGCGCGAGAAGGAGCCGTTCAGCACCAGCGCGCGGCTCGTGGAGCTGATCCGGGACGCGCTGCCGCAGGCCGCCAAGCGCACCGGCGGCAACCCGGCCAAGCGCACCTTCCAGGCCCTGCGCATCGAGGTCAACGGTGAGCTGTCCGTGCTGGAGCGGGCGATCCCGGCGGCGGTGAAGGCGCTGGACGTGGGCGGGCGGATCGCCGTCCTGTCGTACCACTCGCTGGAGGACCGGCTGGTCAAGCAGGTGTTCGCGGCGGGCGCCGCCAGTACCGCGCCGCCCGGGCTGCCGGTGGTGCCGGAGCAGTACCAGCCCCGGCTCAAGCTGCTCACCCGCGGTGCCGAACTTCCCACCGAGGAAGAGGTCGCCGAGAACCGCCGTGCGGCCCCGGCACGACTGCGCGGGGCGCAGCGGATCAGGGAGGACGTCGAGTGAGGCAGCCGACGGGCGGGGGCTCGGTTGGAGAACCGAACCCACGCAGGGGAGGGTGGAGGGTGAGTGAGTAGGAAACCCGAACTGAGGGGGAGGGCCGCGCGGCTCGCGCAGCTCTTGCCGAGCGGACGGCGACAGGCCGCCCGGACGCCCTTCGTCCTCCTCGTCGTCCTGCTCCTCGGCGGCGGCCTCATCGGCCTGCTCCTGCTGAACTCGGCGCTCAGCGAAGGGTCGTTCCAACTCGACGACCTGCAGAAGGAGACCAAGAACCTCACCGACGAGGAACAGGCCCTCCAGCGCGACATCGACGCCTACTCCGCCCCCGAGGCACTCCAGCGCCGCGCCCGCGAACTGGGCATGGTTCCCGGCTCGGACCCCGCCTTCCTCAACCCCGACGGCACCGTCAAGGGCGTCCCGTCCCCCGCCGACGCCGAACCGGCCTCCGACCGCCGCCCCCTCGTCCTCGCCCCCGAGGCGATGTCCACCGCAGCCGTGCCCATCCCCTCCGAGGCCATTGCCTCCGCGGCCCTCCCCTCCGTGCACCCGCCCGCCACACCGGCCGCCCCCACCCCCGCCCCGGCCACCCCCACGGCCTCCACCCCCACCTCCACCCCCCGCCCGCTCGCCAGCCCGCCCGCCCCCCTCCCGACCACACCCCCCGGCAGGTGACGGAAGTGACCGACAGGGAATCGCCGCGTCGCCGCGTGCCCGGACCCGCGCGGCCCGATCGCTCCGGCGGCCGGCGGCGCCCCGGCCCCGGCGCCCGCCCGGCCCGCCGCCCCGCCCCGCCCCGTGCGGCGGATCCGCGCGCGATCCGGCTCGGCAGCCCCCGCCCCCGGCTGCGCATGATCGGCTTCGCGCTGACCCTTGTCCTGCTGGTCTTCGTCGTACGACTGCTCCAGGTGCAGGCCGTCGACGCGAGCGCCTACGCCGCCAAGGCCGAGCGGAACCGCTACGTCGTGCACACCCTCGCCGCCCAGCGCGGCGAGATCACCGACCGCACCGGCGTGGCCCTGGCGACCAGTGTCGACGCGTACGACATCACCGCCGACCCCACGCTGTTCACCCGCGAGCAGCTGAAGATCGACGACGGGCCCGAGCAGGCGGCGGCCCTGCTCGCGCCGATCCTCGGCAAGGACCAGGGAGAGCTCGTCGCCAAGCTCCGGCCCGAGGACAGCACGCTCCGCTACGTCAAGCTCGCCGGGCGGCAGACACCGCAGGTCTGGAAGCAGATCAAGGACCTGAGGACCGCGCTCGCCACCAAGGCGCAGACCGACCAGAGCACCGTCAACGTCCTCGCCGGCGTCCTCGCCGAACCCAGCAGCAAGCGCGTGTACCCCAACGGCGATCTGGCCGCCGGGATACTGGGCTGGGTCAACGCCGACGGCGAGGGCGGCGGCGGCATCGAGCAGCAGCTGAACGAGGAGCTGGCCGGCGAGGACGGCAAGATCCGCTACGCCCAGTCCGGCGGCCTGCAGGTGCCGACCGTCGGCTCCACCGAGACGCCCGCGGTGCCCGGCTCCGACATCGAGCTGACCATCGACCGCGACATCCAGTGGGCCGCGCAGAACGCCATCGCCGAGCAGGTGGAGAAGTCCGAGGCGGACCGCGGCTATGTGATCGTCCAGGACGCCCGCACCGGCGAGATCCTCGCCATGGCCAACTCGCCCGGCTTCGACCCCAACGACCTGACCAAGGCAGACGCGTCCGCCATGGGCAACGCGGCCCTCCAGGACGCCTACGAGCCCGGCTCCACCGCCAAGGTCATGTCGATGGCCGCAGTGCTGGAGGAGAACGTCGCCACCCCGCTGACGCACGTCACCGTGCCCAACCGGCTGCACCGCGGCGACCGGCTGTTCCAGGACGACATCGACCACCCGACCTGGTATCTGACCCTCAACGGCGTGCTCGCCAAGTCCAGCAACATCGGCACCATCCTGGCCACCGGACAGCTCGGCAAGACGCAGGCCGAGGCCAACCGGGTGCTCTACACGTACCTGCGCAAGTTCGGCATCGGCGGCTACACCGGGCTGGGCTTCCCCGGCGAGACCAAGGGCATCCTCGCGCCGCCGGACCAGTGGTCGACGTCGCAGCAGTACACGATTCCTTTCGGCCAGGGCGTGTCCATCAACGCGATGCAGGCGGCCTCCGTGTACTCGACCATCGCCAACGGCGGCGTACGCGTCGAACCCACGCTCGTACGCGGCACGAAGGGACCGGACGGACGCTTCACACCCGCCCCCGAGCCCGAGAAGACGCGGGTGGTGAGCGAGAAGACGGCCAAGACACTCGCCCGCATGCTGGAGTCGGTGGTCGACGACGAGGAGGGCACCGGCACCAAGGCGCGCATCCCCGGCTACCGGGTCGCGGGCAAGACGGGCACCGCGAACCGCGTGGATCCGGCCACCGGCAGGTACCGCGGCTACACCTCGTCGTTCGCCGGATTCGCACCCGCGGACAAGCCGCGCGTCACCGTCTACTGCGCGATCCAGAACGCCACCAAGGGCAGCTACTTCGGCGGCCAGATCTGTGGACCCGTCTACAAGCAGGTGATGGAGTTCGCCCTGAAGACCCTCCAGGTCCCGCCGACCGGAGCGAAGCCCGCGCACCTGCCGGTCACCTTCAAACCCTGATCAGCACCGAGCCGACAGGGCCCTGCGTCCGCAGAACCCCCGATCAGCACCGAGCACCCAGGAACCATCCGTGACAACGATCACCCCCGATCCCGGGAACCAGAGCACCCCCCGCCCCTCGCTTCGCTCCGGAGCGGGTGCGCCCGGTACGCTCACCGCCGTGCCACACGCTGATCAGTCCCACATCACCCAGAAGGACGTTCCCGTGACATATCCGGGACCGCCCCGGCCGGAACGGGCCTCCGCCACACCCCTCGCGGACCTCGCCGACCAGCTGGGTGTCACCGCCCCGGAGCGGGCCGCCGAGGTCACGGGCATCACCCATGACTCGCGCGCCGTTCGCCCCGGCGACCTGTACGCCGCCCTGCCCGGCGCCCGCGCGCACGGCGCCGACTTCGTCACCCAGGCCGTCGGCCTCGGCGCCGCCGCCGTACTGACCGACCCGGCCGGCACCGAACGCGCCGCCGCAACGGGCCTTCCGGTGCTCACCGTCGACGACCCGCGCGCGCGGATGGGCGAGCTGGCGGCGACGATCTACGACCACCCCGGCCGCGAGCTGCTCCAGATCGGCATCACCGGCACCTCCGGCAAGACCACCACCGCCTATCTCATCGAGGGCGGCCTGAAGACCGGCCGGTCCGCCGGGCTGATCGGCACGGTCGAGACCCGGATCGGTGACGAGCGCATCAAGTCCGAGCGCACCACCCCCGAAGCCACCGACCTGCAGGCCCTGTTCGCGGTGATGCGCGAGCGCGGGGTCGAGGCGGTCGCCATGGAGGTCTCCAGCCACGCGCTGGTCCTCGGCCGGGTCGACGGCTGCGTCTTCGATGTCGCCGTCTTCACCAACCTCAGCCCGGAACACATGGAGTTCCACTCCGACATGGAGGACTACTTCCGGGCCAAGGCGCAGCTGTTCACGCCGAAACGCAGCAAACTCGGCGTGGTCAACATCGACGACGAGTACGGCCGCAGGCTCGCCCGCGAGGCCACCGTCCCGGTCGTCACCTACTCCGCCGAGGGCCACCCGGACGCCGACTGGCGTGCCGAGGACGTCGAGGTCGGCCCGCTGGACTCGCCGTTCACCGTGCTCGGCCCCAAGGGCGAGCGGATCAGCGCCAGGTCGCCGCTGCCGGGCCCCTTCAACGTGGCGAACACCCTCGCCGCGATCGTCGCCCTCGCCGCCGCCGGCCTCGATGCGCAGACCGCCGCCGACGGCATCGCCGCCGTGCCGGGCGTGCCGGGCCGGCTGGAGCGTGTCGACGCCGGTCAGGACTACCTCGCGGTCGTCGACTACGCCCACAAGACGGACGCCGTCGAGTCCGTCCTCAAGGCGCTGCGCAAGGTCACCAAGGGCCGGCTGCATGTCGTGCTCGGGTGCGGCGGTGACCGGGACATCACCAAGCGGGGCCCGATGGGCGCCGCCGCGGCCCGGCTCTCCGACACGGCCGTACTGACCTCGGACAACCCCCGCTCCGAGGACCCGCTCGCGATCCTCGCCACCATGCTGCAGGGCGCGGCGACGGTGCCCGCGCACGAACGCGGCGAGGTGGTGCTCTTCGAGGACCGGGCCGCCGCCATCGCCGCCGCCGTCGACCGGGCCCGGCCCGGGGACACGGTGCTGGTCGCGGGCAAGGGCCACGAGCAGGGCCAGGACATCGCCGGGGTGGTCCGTCCGTTCGACGACCGCCAGGTGCTGCGCGAAGCAATCCGGAAAACCCAGGGATGAAAATCCGTAAAAAGACCCAGGGGATGAACTTGTGATCGCCCTCTCTCTCGCCGAGATCGCGGAAGTCGTCGGCGGGCAGACGCACGACATACCGGATCCGTCGGTGCAGGTGACCGGACCGGTCGTCCGGGACTCCCGCGAGGTAGCGCCCGGCAGCCTGTTCGCCGCCTTCGTCGGCGAACGCGTGGACGGCCACGACTTCGCGGCACAGGTCGTCGGGGCGGGCGCGGTCGCGGTGCTCGCGTCGCGCCCCGTCGGCGTGCCCGCGATCGTCGTGGACGACGTCCCGGCGGCCCTCGGCGCCCTCGCCCGGCACGTCGTGCGCAAGCTCGGCGCCACCCTCGTGGCGCTCACCGGCTCCGCGGGCAAGACCAGCACCAAGGACCTGATCGCGCAGGTGCTCCGGCGCAAGGCGCCGACGGTCTGGACGCCCGGATCGTTCAACAACGAGATCGGGCTGCCGCTGACCGCGCTCAGCGCCACCGAGGACACCCGGTTCCTGGTGCTGGAGATGGGCGCGCGCGGCATCGGCCACATCCGGTACCTCACCAACCTGACGCCCCCGAGGATCGGCCTGGTGCTCAACGTCGGCACCGCGCACATCGGCGAGTTCGGCGGCCGCGAGCAGATCGCGCAGGCCAAGGGCGAGCTCGTCGAGGCGCTTCCGCCGGCGGAGGAGGGCGGGGCGGCGATCCTCAACGCCGACGATCCCTTCGTACGCGCCATGGCGTCGCGTACGAAGGCGAAGGTGGTCCTCTTCGGAGAGACCGACGAAGCGGACGTACGCGCCGAGAACGTCCGACTCACGGACGGCGGGCAGCCCTCCTTCACCCTTCACACACCCTCCGGGTGCGGTGATGTGACCATGCGCCTGTACGGTGAGCACCACGTGTCGAACGCGCTCGCCGCGGCCGCCGTCGCCCATGAGCTGGGCATGTCCGCGGAAGAGATCGCCACCGCGCTCTCCGAGGCGGGCTCCCTCTCCCGCTGGCGTATGGAGGTCACCGAGCGCCCGGACGGCGTGACGGTCGTCAACGACGCCTACAACGCGAACCCCGAGTCCATGCGGGCCGCCCTGCGCGCCCTGGTGGCCATGGCCAAGGGGCGTCGTACGTGGGCGGTGCTCGGCAAGATGGCCGAGCTCGGGGACGAGGCGCTCGCCGAGCACGACGCGGTCGGACGGCTCGCCGTCCGGCTCAACGTCAGCAAGCTCGTCGCGGTCGGGGGCAGGGAAGCCGCCTGGCTGCAACTGGGCGCATATAACGAGGGTTCGTGGGGTGAGGAGTCGGTGCACGTGTCCGACGCACAGGCGGCGGTCGACCTGTTGCGCAGCGAGTTGCGCCCGGGGGACGTCGTACTCGTGAAGGCGTCCCGTTCGGTCGGGCTCGAGCGCGTTGCCCAGGCGCTGCTCGAGACCGGTGCCGAGGGTGAGGTTGCCGCCCGATGATGAAGCAGATCCTGTTCGCAGGAGTCATTGGCCTCTTCCTGACGCTGATCGGCACCCCGCTGCTGATCAAACTCCTGGCCCGCAAGGGCTACGGCCAGTACATCCGCGACGACGGCCCGCGCGAGCACCACAGCAAGCGCGGGACGCCGACCATGGGCGGTATCGCCTTCATCCTGGCGACCATCGCCGCGTACTTCCTGAGCAAGCTGATCACCGGCTACTCGCCGACCTTCTCGGGTCTGCTGGTGCTCGGGCTGATGGCCGGCATGGGTCTGGTCGGCTTCCTGGACGACTACATCAAGATCGTCAAGCGGCGTTCGCTGGGTCTGCGGGCCAAGGCGAAGATGGCCGGCCAGCTGATCGTCGGTATCGCCTTCGCGGTGCTGTCGCTGCAGTTCGCGGACAACCGCGGCAACACCCCGGCCTCCACCAAGCTGTCGTTCATCACCGACTTCGGCTGGACGATCGGCCCGGTGCTGTTCGTGGTCTGGGCGCTGTTCATGATCCTCGCGATGTCGAACGGCGTGAACCTCACCGACGGCCTCGACGGCCTCGCCACCGGCGCCTCCGTGCTGGTCTTCGGCGCCTACACGTTCATCGGCGTCTGGCAGTTCCAGGAGTCCTGCGCCAACGCGCGGACCCTGACCAACCCGGGCGCCTGTTACGAGGTACGGGATCCGCTCGACCTCGCGGTGGTCGCCTCCGCGCTGATGGGCGCCTGCCTCGGCTTCCTGTGGTGGAACACCTCGCCCGCCAAGATCTTCATGGGTGACACCGGTTCGCTGGCGCTCGGCGGTGTGCTCGCCGGTCTGGCCATCTGCTCCCGCACCGAGCTGCTGCTGGCCATCCTCGGCGGTCTGTTCGTGCTGATCACCATGTCGGTGGTCATCCAGGTCGGCTCGTTCCGCATGACCGGCAAGCGCGTCTTCCGGATGGCGCCACTCCAGCACCACTTCGAACTCAAGGGCTGGTCCGAAGTCCTTGTCGTGGTCCGCTTCTGGATCATTCAGGGCATCTGTGTGATTGTCGGACTGGGCCTCTTCTACGCGGGATGGGCAGCGGAAAAGTGACCTCCACGGTGTCCTCGATGGTCAAGGGCAAGCACGTCACCGTCGCCGGGCTCGGCGTCTCCGGCGTCCCGGCGGCCAAGGTCCTGCACGGCCTCGGCGCCCACGTCACCGTCGTCAACGACGGCGCCGACGAACGCGCCCGGGCCCAGGCCGCCGAACTGGAGGCGCTCGGCGTCACCGTCCGCCTCGGCGACGGGGCGACCCTGCCCGAGGGCACCGATCTGATCGTCACCGCGCCGGGCTGGAAGCCGGACAAGCCGCTGTTCACGGCGGCCCGTGAGGCCGGTCTGGAGATCTGGGGCGACGTCGAGCTGGCGTGGCGGCTGCGCGGCCCGGACGCGGCGCCCTGGCTGTGCGTGACCGGCACCAACGGCAAGACGACCACCGTCCAGATGCTGGCCTCGATGCTGCACGCGGCCGGGCTGCGCACCGCCGCCGTCGGCAACATCGGCGTCTCGCTGCTGGACGCGGTGCTCGGCGAGGAGCGCTACGACGTCCTCGCCGTCGAGCTGTCCAGCTACCAGCTCCACTGGGCGCCCTCCCTGCGCGCCCACTCCGCCGCCGTGCTGAACCTCGCCCCCGACCACCTCGACTGGCACGGCTCCATGGAGGCGTACGCCGCCGACAAGGGCCGTGTCTACGAAGGGAATCGCGTCGCCTGCGTGTACAACGCGGCCGACAAGGCCACCGAGGAGCTGGTGCGGGCCGCGGACGTCGAGGAGGGCTGCCGGGCCATCGGCTTCACGCTGGGCACGCCGGCGCCGTCCCAACTCGGCGTCGTGGACGGCATCCTGGTCGACCGCGCCTTCGTCGCGGACCGGCACAAGAACGCCCAGGAACTCGCCGAGGTCACCGACGTCAACCCGCCGGCCCCGCACAACATCGCCAACGCCCTTGCGGCAGCGGCCCTCGCGCGTGCCTTCGGCGTGCCCCCCACCGCCGTACGGGACGGGCTGCGGGACTTCACCCCGGACGCCCACCGCATCGCGCTCGTCGGCGACCTGGACGGGGTGGCGTACGTCGACGACTCCAAGGCCACCAACACCCATGCCGCCGAGGCCTCGTTGGCGGCGTACGACTCGATCGTGTGGATCGCGGGCGGACTGGCCAAGGGCGCCACCTTCGACGAGCTGGTCGCCAAGTCGGCGAAGCGGCTTCGCGGGGTCGTGCTCATCGGCGCCGACCGTGCCCTGATCCGGGACGCCCTGGCGCGACACGCCCCCGAAGTACCCGTCGTCGACCTCGACCGGACCGACACTGGGGCGATGCTCGCGGCTGTCCGCGAGGCACGGCGACTCGCCATCACCGGGGACACGGTGCTCTTGGCACCTGCCTGTGCCTCTATGGACATGTTCGCCAACTACAACAAGCGAGGAGACGCGTTCGCGGAGGCGGTTCGCGAACTCGGCGCGGGCGCCTGACGGAGGGTCTCGGCCACGGCGGGTGCTGTGGGACCCATGGAGGGACGGGTGACTCGGATGTGGCTCGGGTTTGGTCGGCGGCTGCCCGCCGGGGGGAGCCGGTGATGTCCGGCAGCCGGACAGGACGTCCTCCGGTCCCGCGGACCGTCCGCGCGCCCGCCGCCCCCCGGCCGCCGCGCGAGAACCCCTTCGTACGGTTCTCCACACGCGCGCGGAGGGCGTGGGACCGGCCACTGACGGCGTACTACCTCATCCTCGGCGGCAGCCTGCTGATCACCGTGCTGGGCCTGGTGATGGTCTACTCGGCCTCGCAGATCACCGCGCTGCAGATGTCCCTGCCGGGGTCGTACTTCTTCCGCAAGCAGATGCTGGCCGCCGTCATCGGCGCGGTGCTGCTGTACGCCGCCTCCCGGATGCCCGTGAAACTGCACCGGGCGCTGGCCTACCCGATCCTGGCGGGTGCCGTCTTCCTGATGGCCCTGGTGCAGGTGCCGGGGATAGGGATGGCGGTCAACGGCAACCAGAACTGGATCGCCCTCGGCGGCTCCTTCCAGATCCAGCCCAGCGAGTTCGGCAAGCTCGCCCTGGTGCTGTGGGGCGCCGATCTGCTCGCCCGCAAGCAGGAGCGCAACCTGCTCGCGCAGTGGAAGCACATGCTGGTGCCGCTGGTGCCGGTCGCGTTCCTGCTGCTCGGCCTGATCATGCTCGGCGGCGACATGGGCACCGCGATCATCCTGACCGCGATCCTGTTCGGCCTGCTGTGGCTGGCGGGCGCCCCGACCCGGCTGTTCGTCGGCGTGCTGACGGTCGCCGCGGCGCTCGGCACGATCCTCATCCAGAGCAGCTCCAACCGGCTGGACCGGTTCCGCTGCATCGGCGCCACCGAGATGGGCCCCGACGGCTCCTGCTGGCAGGCCGTGCACGGGATCTACGCCCTGGCCTCCGGCGGACTCTTCGGTTCCGGGCTCGGCGCGAGTGTGGAAAAATGGGGCCAACTCCCCGAAGCGCACACCGACTTCATCTTCGCCGTCGCCGGTGAGGAACTGGGCCTGGCGGGGACGCTGTCGGTGCTCGCCCTCTACGCCGCTCTAGGCTATGCGGGTATCCGCGTGGCCGGACGCACGGAGGACCCCTTCGTGAGGTATGCCGCGGGAGGTGTGACCACCTGGATCACGGCCCAGGCCGTGATCAACATGGGTGCGGTGCTCGGCCTGCTGCCGATCGCCGGCGTCCCCCTCCCGCTGTTCTCCTACGGGGGATCCGCCCTGCTGCCGACCATGTTCGCCATCGGGCTGATGATCGCCTTCGCGCGCGACGAGCCCGCTGCGCGGGCGGCGCTTGCGATGCGGCAACCCCGCTTTGGTAGAAAGCGGGGGGCTGGGGGCCCTACGGGGCCTCGGAGATGGAACACGATGCGACGACGCGCCCCGGCGCGCTCGTCCGGAGAGCGGTGAATTTCGGTGCATGTCGTACTCGCTGGTGGGGGGACCGCCGGCCACATCGAGCCCGCGCTCGCCCTCGCGGACGCCCTGCGCAGGCAGGACCCGACGGTGGGGATCACGGCCCTGGGCACGGAGCGCGGCCTGGAGACCCGGCTCGTTCCGGAGCGCGGCTATGAGCTGGCGCTGATCCCCGCCGTGCCGCTGCCGCGCAAGCCCACTCCCGAGCTGATCACCGTCCCGGGCCGGCTGCGCGGCACGATCAAGGCGGCCGAGCAGATCCTGGAGCGCACCAAGGCGGACGCCGTGGTCGGCTTCGGCGGCTATGTGGCGCTGCCCGGCTACCTGGCCGCCAAGCGGCTCGGCGTGCCGATCGTGATCCACGAGGCCAACGCCCGCCCCGGCCTCGCCAACAAGATCGGCTCCCGGTACGCCGCCCAGGTCGCCGTCTCCACCCCGGACAGCAAGCTGCGCGGCGCCCGCTACATCGGCATCCCGCTGCGCCGCTCCATCGCGACCCTGGACCGGGCCGCCGTCCGCCCCGAGGCCCGCGCGATGTTCGGCCTCGACCCCAACCTGCCCACGCTGCTGGTCTCCGGCGGCTCGCAGGGCGCCCGCCGGCTCAACGAGGTCGTGCAGCAGGTCGCGCCCCGGCTCCAGCAGGCGGGCATCCAGATCCTGCACGCGGTCGGCCCGAAGAACGAACTGCCGCAGGTGCACCAGATGCCGGGAATGCCCCCCTATATCCCGGTAAGTTACCTGGACCGGATGGACCTCGCGTACGCCGCGGCCGACATGATGCTCTGCCGTGCGGGCGCGATGACCGTCGCCGAACTCTCCGCCGTCGGACTCCCGGCCGCCTACGTCCCGCTGCCCATCGGCAACGGCGAACAGCGGCTGAACGCCCAGCCGGTGGTCAAGGCCGGCGGCGGACTGCTGGTCGACGACGCGGAACTCACCCCGGAGTGGGTGCAGCAGAACGTCCTGCCCGTGCTCGCCGACCCGCACCGGCTGTACGAGATGTCCCGCGCCGCCGGCGAGTTCGGCCGCCGGGACGCCGACGAACTCCTCGTCGGCATGGTGTACGAGGCGATCGCCGCCCACCGTGCACACCGATAGCGACACATCGGCGAGTGAGCCGAAGGGGCGCGTCGGTGACGAGAGATCGAGCGCGCGGAGGCCCGAAGGGCTGAGCGCGGTCGGGCTCTCGTCGCCGACGGACGCGCCCCGGAGGTGAACCGAGCCAGGAAAGGGAGTGCGTGTGGCCGGACCGACCACCGCCGAGCGCGGTGCACGCCAGCAGGAGTCGTCCGGCCCGCCTCTCGTCCGGCGGTTGAGGTCGCCCCGGCTCCGTACGATCATCATCCTTACGATCGTCCTGATTCTTCTCGGCACCGGCGTCGGCTGGCTGTTGTACGGCTCGCAGTGGACGCGCGTGGAGCGCGTGACCGTCTCCGGAACCCGCGTTCTGACGCCCGCGCAGGTGCGCGAGGCCGCCGACGTGCCGGTCGGAGCGCCGCTGATTTCCGTCGACACCGACAGGATTGAGGCGCGACTGCGTCGGAAATTGCTCCGAATTGACGCGATTCAGGTGGTTCGTTCCTGGCCTCATGGAATCGGCCTGAAAGTGACCGAGCGGACCCCGGTTCTGCTCGTCGAAAAGGGCGCCGAGTTCGTGGAAGTGGACGACGAAGGTGTCCGGTTCGCCACGGTTTCTGAGGCTCCGAAAGGCGTTCCGCTCCTCGAATTGACGGTGTCCCGGTCGGGTTCGGCGGCGCCCAGCCACCGCCGCTTCGGCGAGAGCCGCCTGGTGCGCGAGGCGGTCCGGGTCGCCGGTGCCGTTCCGCCCGCGGTCGCCCGCGAGACCCGGATCGTCAAGGTCCGTTCCTACGACGACATCTCACTGGAGTTGAGCGGCGGACGCACCGTCGCGTGGGGGAGCAGTGAGAAGGGCCGCGCGAAGGCCCGTACGCTCACCGCTCTCATGAAAGCCGCCCCCGGCGCCCGGCACTTCGACGTCAGCGTTCCCACCGCCCCTGCGTCAGCAGGGAGTTGACGCACATCCGCGCAGGCCAGCACCCTGGTTGGGCAGCGCTACGCCTGATCACATAGGGTGAAAAGAAAAACGGGAGGTTCGGCGTGTTCGTTGAACGTGCGCCACTTGTCGACTTAGTGTCCTGTTCAGAAGACTCCAGGGAACAGACACACTGGTAACCCTAAACTTCAGCGTTAGGGTTCGGGTCGGCGATACGGACCGTCCCATTCGGCATCAGTCGTCGGACCGCGGGCCACCGCGAGACGACGGCACGTAATTCGAGGCGAGAGGCCTTCGACGTGGCAGCACCGCAGAACTACCTCGCAGTCATCAAGGTCATCGGTGTCGGCGGCGGTGGTGTCAATGCCATCAACCGGATGATCGAGGTCGGTCTCAAGGGTGTCGAGTTCATCGCCATCAACACCGACGCACAGGCGCTGTTGATGAGCGACGCCGACGTGAAGCTCGACGTCGGCCGCGAACTCACCCGCGGACTCGGCGCCGGAGCCAACCCGGCCGTCGGCCGCAAGGCCGCCGAGGACCACCGCGAGGAGATCGAGGAGGTCCTCAAGGGGGCCGACATGGTCTTCGTGACGGCCGGTGAAGGCGGCGGCACCGGCACCGGCGGCGCGCCCGTCGTGGCCAACATCGCACGCTCCCTGGGCGCCCTCACCATCGGCGTGGTCACGCGCCCGTTCACCTTCGAGGGACGGCGCCGCGCCAACCAGGCCGAGGACGGCATCGCCGAGCTCCGCGAAGAGGTCGACACCCTCATCGTCATCCCGAACGACCGGCTGCTGTCCATCTCGGACCGCCAGGTGTCCGTCCTCGACGCCTTCAAGTCGGCCGACCAGGTCCTCCTCTCCGGTGTCCAGGGCATCACCGACCTCATCACCACCCCCGGCCTGATCAACCTCGACTTCGCCGACGTCAAGTCGGTCATGTCCGAGGCCGGTTCGGCCCTCATGGGCATCGGCTCGGCCCGCGGCGACGACCGCGCGGTGGCCGCGGCCGAGATGGCGATCTCCTCGCCGCTGCTGGAGGCGTCCATCGACGGCGCCCGGGGCGTGCTGCTCTCCATCTCCGGCGGCTCCGACCTCGGCCTGTTCGAGATCAACGAGGCCGCCCAGCTGGTCAGCGAGGCCGCCCACCCGGAGGCCAACATCATCTTCGGCGCGGTCATCGACGACGCCCTCGGCGACGAGGTCCGGGTCACCGTGATCGCCGCCGGTTTCGACGGCGGCCAGCCCCCGGCCCGCCGGGACAACGTCCTCGGCTCGTCCTCCACCAAGCGCGAGGAGCCCACTCCGGTACGGCAGACCGAGAGCCGCCCGTCCTTCGGCACGCTCGGCAGCGTCAAGCCGAAGGAGGAGCCGGAGCCCGCGCCCGAGCCGGTGAGCGAGATCCAGGCGCCGCCGCCGGTCCCGCCGTCGCGCACCTACACGGACAGCGCGGCCGAGGAACTGGACGTACCGGACTTCCTGAAGTGATAGGACAGCGCGACACCGTGAACGGCGCGCACTTCGCCTTCACCGACCGGTGGGGCGGGGTGAGCGCCGTTCCGTACGAGGAGCTCAACCTCGGCGGGGCGGTCGGTGACGACCCCGAGGCGGTACGGACCAATCGTGAGCTGGCCGCCAAGTCCCTGGGGCTGGACGCCGGGCGGGTCGTCTGGATGAACCAGGTGCACGGCGACGACGTGGCCGTGGTCGACGGACCCTGGGACTGCGCGGCGCCGATCCCCTCGGTCGACGCCATCGTGACCCGGCGCCGCGGCCTCGCCCTCGCCGTCCTCACCGCCGACTGCGTGCCGGTCCTGCTCGCCGACCCCGTCGCCGGGGTCGCCGCCGCCGCCCACGCGGGCCGGCCCGGCATGGTCGCCGGCGTCGTCCCCGCCGCGCTACGCGCGATGATGGAACTGGGTGCCGAACCGGACCGGATCGTGGCCCGCACCGGACCCGCCGTGTGCGGCCGGTGCTACGAGGTGCCGGAGGCGATGCGCGCCGAGGTGGCCGCCGTCGAGCCGGAGGCGTACGCCGAGACGAGTTGGGGTACGCCCGCGGTCGACGTGGCCGCCGGTGTGCACGCCCAGCTCACCCGGCTCGGGGTGCGCGACCGGGCGTGGTCGCCGGTGTGCACGCTCGAGTCGGGCGACCACTTCTCGTACCGCCGTGACCGCACCACCGGTCGGCTCGCGGGCTATGTGTGGCTGGACTGATGGGACATGACGGACCGTAAGGACGAACTCGCCGGAAATCTGGCGAAAGTCGAGGAGCGCATCGCCGCCGCGTGCGCGGCCGCCGGGCGGCGGCGCGAGGAAGTGACCCTGATCGTGGTCACCAAGACCTATCCCGCGGCCGATGTGCGGATCCTCTCGGAGCTCGGTGTGCGTCATGTCGCCGAGAACCGCGACCAGGACGCGGCGCCCAAGGCCGCGGAATGCTCGGATCTGCCCCTTACTTGGCACTTCGTCGGCCAGTTGCAGACCAACAAGGTGCGATCCGTGGTCGGTTACGCGGATGTCGTACAGTCCGTCGATCGTTCCAGGCTGGTGACGGCTCTGTCCAAGGAAGCCGTGCGCGCCGGGCGTGAGGTGGGATGTCTCGTCCAGGTCGCGCTCGACGCGGGCGAGAGTGCGAGGGGGGAGCGGGGTGGCGTGGCGCCCGGCGGAATCGCGGAGTTGGCGGACCTCGTGGCCGGGGCTCCGGGGTTGCGGCTGGACGGGTTGATGACCGTCGCGCCGCTCACCGGAGAGTACGCGGGACGCGAACGGGCGGCGTTCGAGCGGATGATGGATTTGTCGACTGACCTGCGCCGGACCCATCCGGCTGCCACCATGGTCTCGGCAGGGATGAGTGCGGACCTCGAACAGGCCGTGGCCGCCGGAGCGACACATGTGCGCGTCGGCACCGCGGTACTCGGAGTCCGCCCCAGGCTCGGGTAACGTCGCCAAGAAGTCGGACCACAGCAGAAAATATGGTCATTGCCGTCGAAGGGCGGGCGTAACGACCTCGTGGATCGCGGGCACTTGGCAGTCGTCAGCCGATCCACCACAGAGCGGAGGACTCAGAGCATGGCCGGCGCGATGCGCAAGATGGCGGTCTACCTCGGCCTCGTGGAGGACGATGGGTACGACGGCCGGGGGTTCGACCCCGACGACGACTTCGAACCCGAACTCGACCCGGAGCCCGAACGGGACCACCGGCGACACGAGTCGTCTCATCAGTCCCACAGTGCACATCAGTCCCAAAGGGATGAACCGGTACGAGTGGTGCAGCCTCCGGCACCCCGCGAGCCGGTCTCACGCTCCGCTTCGCTACCCGCGGAATCCGGACGCCCCGCGCGCATCGCGCCCGTGGCATCCATCACACAAGAACGTCAGAGCCTGGAGAAGAACGCGCCGGTGATCATGCCCAAGGTCGTGTCGGAACGAGAGCCGTACCGGATCACCACGCTTCACCCCCGGACCTACAACGAGGCCCGTACCATCGGGGAACACTTCCGTGAAGGCACCCCGGTGATCATGAACTTGACTGAGATGGACGACACAGATGCCAAGCGACTTGTCGACTTTGCGGCGGGTTTGGTGTTTGGTCTTCACGGCAGCATCGAGCGGGTGACGCAGAAGGTGTTCCTGTTGTCTCCTGCTAACGTCGATGTCACGGCGGAGGACAAGGCCCGCATCGCAGAGGGCGGGTTCTTCAACCAGAGCTGAGACGCACGACCGGAAAACAGCAGTAAAAGCATCACCGAGCAGTACCCAGAGCACGGATCAGGGGAGAGGGAAGCAAGGGTCATGAGCGTGGTCCTGGATGTCGTCTACGTCGCGCTGATGTGCTTCCTCATCGTGCTCATCTTCCGGTTGGTCATGGACTACGTCTTCCAGTTCGCCCGCTCATGGCAACCCGGCAAGGCGATGGTGGTCGTTCTGGAGGCCACCTACACTGTCACTGATCCACCGCTCAAGCTTCTGCGGCGGTTCATTCCGCCGCTGCGTCTCGGGGGCGTGGCGCTCGACCTGTCCTTCTTCGTACTGATGATCATCGTCTACATCCTGATCTCGATCGTGAGCCGGCTGTGAGCGATGTGAACTACGGTCTTGCCGAATGCCGACGACTACGTTGAGGTGAAGAGATGCCGTTGACCCCCGAGGACGTGCGGAACAAGCAGTTCACGACCGTCCGCCTCCGAGAAGGCTATGACGAGGACGAGGTCGATGCCTTCCTCGACGAGGTCGAAGCCGAGCTGACCCGCCTGCTCCGCGAGAACGAGGACCTGCGCGCCAAGCTGGCCGCGGCCACCCGCGCCGCCGCCCAGAACCAGCAGAACATGCGCAAGCCCCCGGAGGGGCAGGACCAGCAGCAGGGTATGCCCCAGCAGGGCATGCCGCAGCAGGGCATGCGCGGTCCCGGCGCTCCTGTACCCGCCGGCATATCGGGCCCGCCGCAGCAGCAGATGGGCGGCCCCATGGGTGGCCCGCCCCAGCTGCCGAGCGGTGCGCCGCAGCTGCCCGCCGGTCCCGGCGGTCAGGGTCCGCAGGGTCCCGGCCCGATGGGTCAGGGTCCGATGGGCCAGGGGCCGATGCAGGGCCAGATGGGCCCGGGCCCCATGGGCGGTCCGATGGGTGGTCCCGGTATGCCCGGTCAGGGCCCCGGTGGCGACAGCGCCGCGCGCGTTCTGTCGCTCGCCCAGCAGACCGCCGACCAGGCGATCGCGGAGGCCCGTTCCGAGGCCAACAAGATCGTCGGCGAGGCCCGTTCGCGGGCCGAGGGCCTGGAGCGGGACGCCCGCGCCAAGGCCGACGCGCTGGAGCGGGACGCCCAGGAGAAGCACCGTGTCGCGATGGGCTCGCTGGAGTCCGCCCGCGCCACGCTGGAGCGCAAGGTCGAGGACCTGCGCGGCTTCGAGCGGGAGTACCGCACGCGCCTGAAGTCCTACCTGGAGTCGCAGCTGCGTCAGCTGGAGACCCAGGCGGACGACTCGCTCGCCCCGCCGCGCACTCCGGCGACCGCGTCCCTCCCGCCGTCCCCGGCGCCCTCCATGGCACCGGCCGGCGCGAGTGCCCCGTCGTACGGCGGCAACCAGACGATGGGCGGCGGCCCCTCGCCGTCCGGTCCGTCCTACGGCGGTCAGCAGCAGATGTCCCCGGCGATGACCCAGCCGATGGCTCCGGTACGGCCGCAGGGCCCGTCGCCGATGGGTCAGGCCCCCTCGCCCATGCGTGGGTTCCTCATCGACGAGGACGACAACTGACGGTTCGTAGTACGGCGTAGACGTCGGCGGCGTTCATAGGGCGGGGCCCCGGATTCCGAGTCCGGGGCCCCGCCCTTTTGCTACGCGTGTTCGCGGTTTTTGCCGTGTGTGTTCGGGTGTGGGTGCAGTTGTGTGGGTGTACGCAACGCCGAAGGCCCGGGCCCGCCAAGATTCTTTGGCGGGCCCGGGCCTTCGGCCGGGGGTTATGCCTTGCGCAGGCGGAACGTCAGCGTCAGAGGCTCGTCCGTGAACGCCTCGCCGAACGTCTCGTCCCCCTTGCCGGACGCGAAGTCCGTCGCCAGCACCTCGTCGGCGATCAGCCCGGCATGCTCGGTCAGCGCGGCGACGGTCGCCGGGTCCGTCGCCGTCCAGCGCAGCGCGATGCGGTCGGCGACGTCGAGGCCGCTGTTCTTGCGGGCCTCCTGGATCAGGCGGATCGCGTCACGGGCGAGGCCCGCGCGGCGGAGCTCCTCCGTGATCTCCAGGTCCAGGGCCACCGTGGCGCCCGAGTCCGAGGCCACCGACCAGCCTTCACGCGGGGTCTCCGTGATGATGACCTCGTCCGGAGCCAGGGTGATGGTCTCGCCGTCGACCTCCACCGACGCCGTGCCCTCGCGCAGGGCGAGGGACAGCGCGGCCGCGTCGGCGTTCGCGATCGCCTTGGCGACGTCCTGGACGCGCTTGCCGAACCGCTTGCCCAGCGCACGGAAGTTGGCCTTGGCCGTCGTGTCGACCAGGGAGCCGCCGACCTCGCTCAGCGACGCCAGCGACTCGACGTTCAGCTCCTCCGTGATCTGCGTGTGCAGCTCGGGGGAGAGGGCGTCGAAACCGGTCGCGGCGATCAGCGCGCGCTTCAGCGGCTGACGCGTCTTGACACCCGACTCCGCGCGCGTGGCACGGCCCAGTTCCACCAGGCGGCGCACGAGCACCATCTGCTTCGACAGTTCCGGGTCGATCGCGGACAGGTCCGCCTCCGGCCAGGAGGACAGGTGCACCGACTCCGGCGCCCCGGGCGTGACCGGCACGATCAGGTCCTGCCAGACCCGCTCGGTGATGAACGGGGTCAGCGGGGCCATCAGCTTCGTGACCGTCTCGACGACCTCGTGCAGGGTGCGCAGCGCCGCCTTGTCGCCCTGCCAGAACCGGCGCCGGGACCGGCGTACGTACCAGTTCGACAGATCGTCGACGAACGCGGACAGCAGCTTGCCGGCGCGCTGGGTGTCGTACGCCTCCAGGGACTGGGTCACCTGGTCGGTCAGCGCGTGCAGTTCGGACAGCAGCCAGCGGTCGAGCAGCGGGCGGTCGGCCGGGGCCGGGTCGGCCTCGGACGGGGCCCAGTTCGACGTGCGGGCGTACAGGGCCTGGAAGGCGACCGTGTTCCAGTAGGTGAGGAGCGTCTTGCGGACGACCTCCTGGATGGTGCCGTGGCCGACGCGGCGGGCCGCCCACGGGGAGCCGCCAGCCGCCATGAACCAGCGGACCGCGTCGGCGCCGTGCTGGTCCATGAGCGGGATCGGCTGGAGGATGTTGCCCAGGTGCTTGGACATCTTCCGGCCGTCCTCGGCGAGGATGTGGCCGAGGCAGACGACGTTCTCGTACGACGACTTGTCGAAGACGAGGGTGCCGACCGCCATCAGCGTGTAGAACCAGCCGCGGGTCTGGTCGATGGCCTCGCTGATGAACTGCGCCGGGTAGCGGGACTCGAAGAGCTCCTTGTTCTTGTACGGGTAGCCCCACTGCGCGAACGGCATCGAACCCGAGTCGTACCAGGCGTCGATGACCTCCGGCACGCGCGTGGCCGTCTGCCGGCACTGCGGGCAGGCGAAGGTGACCTCGTCGATGAACGGGCGGTGCGGGTCGAGGCCGGACTGGTCCGTGCCGGTCAGCTCGGTGAGCTCGGAGCGGGAGCCGACGACCGTGAGGTGGTCGTCCTCGCAGCGCCAGATCGGCAGCGGGGTGCCCCAGTAGCGGTTGCGGGACAGGGCCCAGTCGATGTTGTTGTTGAGCCAGTCGCCGTAGCGGCCGTGCTTGACCGTGTCCGGGTACCAGTTGGTCCGCTCGTTCTCCTCCAGCAGGCGGTCCTTGACGGCCGTCGTGCGGATGTACCAGGACGGCTGCGCGTAGTAGAGGAGCGCGGTGTGGCAGCGCCAGCAGTGCGGGTAGCTGTGCTCGTACGGCAGGTGCTTGAAGAGCAGGCCGCGGTTGCCGAGGTCCTCGGTGAGCTTCTCGTCGGCCTTCTTGAAGAAGGCGCCGCCGACGAGGGGGAGGTCCTCCTCGAAGGTGCCGTCCGGGCGGACCGGGTTCACGACCGGCAGGCCGTAGGAGCGGCAGACCCTGAGGTCGTCCTCACCGAAGGCGGGGGACTGGTGGACCAGGCCGGTGCCGTCCTCGGTGGTGACGTAGTCGGCGTTGACGACGAAATGGGCCGGGGCCGGGAACTCGACCAGCTCGAAGGGGCGCTGGTACGTCCACCGCTCCATCTCGGCGCCGGTGAAGCTCTGGCCGGTGGTCTCCCAGCCCTCGCCGAGGGCCTTGGCGACGAGGGCCTCGGCGACGACGAGCTGCTCCTCGCCGTTGGTCGCGACGACGTAGGTGACCTCGGGGTGGGCGGCGACGGCCGTGTTCGAGACCAGGGTCCACGGGGTGGTCGTCCACACCAGGAGCGCGGCCTCGCCGGCGAGGGGGCCGGAGGCGAGGGGGAAGCGGACGTAGACGGAGGGGTCGACGACCGTCTCGTAGCCCTGGGCCAGCTCGTGGTCGGACAGGCCGGTGCCGCAGCGGGGGCACCAGGGGGCGACGCGGTGGTCCTGGACGAGGAGGCCCTTGTTGAAGATCTCCTTCAGTGACCACCAGACCGACTCGATGTACTCGGGCTCCATGGTCACGTATGCCTCGTCGAGGTCGACCCAGTAGCCCATGCGGGTCGTCAGCTCGGAGAAGGCGTCGGTGTGGCGGAGCACGGACTCGCGGCACTTGGCGTTGAACTCGGCGATGCCGTAGGCCTCGATGTCCTTCTTGCCGGAGAAGCCCAGCTCCTTCTCCACCGCCAGCTCCACCGGCAGGCCGTGGCAGTCCCAGCCGGCCTTGCGGGCCACGTGGTAGCCGCGCATGGTGCGGAAGCGGGGGAAGACGTCCTTGAAGACGCGGGCCTCGATGTGGTGGGCGCCGGGCATGCCGTTGGCGGTGGGCGGGCCCTCGTAGAACACCCACTCGGGGCGGCCCTCGGACTGCTCCAGGCTCTTGGCGAAGATCTTCTGCTCGCGCCAGAAGTCGAGCACGGCGTGCTCAAGGGCGGGCAGGTCGACCTGGGCGGGCACCTGGCGGTACGTCGGCGTTGTCATCTGCGAGCTTCCTCCGGCGGACTTGCTGCCTTCCGTCCGGAGGGACGAGAGCTTCGACTCCTTACGCCGCTTTCGGCGCGCTCCCGCGGTACCACCCTCCTTGGCCCGCCGACGCACTGTTGTGCCTCGGTGAGCCCCCTCATTGGGGTCGCGATGCCGGTTCTACTGACCCTGGCTCTTCAGCTGGGCTTTCTTCCGGCGGCTCCGGGGTGATCTTCACGTCGCGCTCGCCCCCGGGCTTCCACCGTCCCCGGGTCGCTCTGGGCTGCGTACGCCGCTACTCGTCCCCATCCACGCTTTTCGCTCCGCCCAGTGTACGGCGCCGGGCGGACAGCGGCCGACCGGATTTCTGGAGGGGGCTGGGTGGGACGGGGATGGATGTAATATGACCCGATTGGTCAATTATGTGACTTCGGATCCTGTGATGTCCGGCTCGACGGATTACCTGGCGGGGAGCTGGGCACAACGCATGCATGCCGGCCGCGCAGCGGCCGCGGGGCGGGCGATTCGGGCGGCGTGCCCCGTTGCCGCGGGACCCGAGTCGATTTATCGTCCCAGCACGATTCGCGTGCAAGATCACAATATGTGAAGGGGCCGCGGCCATGGTGGCGAAGAAGACCGCCGTACAGCAGTCGGCGTCCGGCAGGTCCACGAGCGCCTCCGGCGGGGCGGCGAGCGCGTCCGGTGGTACGGCCAAGGGTGCGGGCGGGAAGAAGAGCACGCAGGGGGTGACGTCGGCCGCGAAGCGCGCGGTGGGCAAGGCCATGAAAAGGGTGCGGGGGGCGACCGCCGAGCGGACGGCCGGGGCGCGGGCGGCGCCTGTGAAGAGGGGGGTGGGGTCGGGGTCGGGGTCGGGGTCGGGGGCTGGGAAGGGTACGGCTTCGGCGGGGGTGGCGGGTGAGAAGGGGGCCGCGGGGAAGGTTGCGGCCAAGAAGGCGGTGGGTGAGAAGGGGGGCGCGGGGAAGGCTGCGGCCAAGAAGGCGGAGGGGAAGAAGGCGGCGGCGAAGGAGACGGGCACCGGGAAAACTGCCGCGAAGACGGCGGCCAAGGAGGCTGCGGGTAAGAAGGCGCCGGTTGCGGGGGTGGCGGCCAAGAAGGCGGCCGTCGGGGAGGAGGCCACCGAGAAGCGGGCTGCGAAGAAGGTGTCGGGCAAGAGGGGGGCGCCGGAGGCGGTGGTCGGGGAGGAGGCCACCGAGAAGCAGGCTGCGAAGAAGGTGTCGGGTAGGAAGAGGGCGCCGGAGGCGGCGGTGGGTGAGAAGGCTGCTGTCGGGAAGGAGGCCACCGAGAAGCGGGCCGCGAGGAAGGCGTCGGCCAAGAAGGAGCCGGTCAAGCAGGCGGGGGCCGGAGAGGCGGGGGCCGGGAAGCAGGCGGCGAAGAAGGCTGCGGCCGAGAAGACCGCCGCCAAGACCGCCGCCAAGACCGCCGCCAAAAAGGCGGCTGCGGCCGAGAAGGCGGAAGTGCCCAGCGAAGCGGTGGCCAAGGAGACCGCTGCCAAGAAGGCCGCTGCCAAGAAGGCCGCGGGACCGAAGGAAGCCGCGGCAAAGAAGACGGCGTCGGCTAAGAAGGCCGCGGCCAAGGCGGTGGTAGCCGAGCACGCGGTGGCTGAGGGGGCCGCCAGGAAGGTGGCGTCGGGCAAGAAGGCCGCGGCCAAGGCGGTGGTAGCCGAGCACGCGGCGGCTGAGGAGAGCGCCAGGAAGGTGGCGTCGGGCAAGAAGGCCGCGGCCAGGAAGGCGGTGGTAGCCGAGCACGCGGCGGCTGAGGGGACCGCCGAGGAGGCGGCGGTGACCGGGCGTGCTGCGGCTGAGGAGGCCCTCGTCGAGAAGGCGGCGGGCGCTCAGGAAGCCGTAGGCGGCGAGGCGGCCGTCGGTGAGGACGCGGCCGTGGGCGTTGGGAAGCGGGCCGCGAAGAAGGTGCCGGGCAAGAAGGTGGGCGCGGCGCAGGCCGCGAAGCAGACGGGAGCCACGACGGTGGTTGCGAAGAAGACCCCTGGGCAGGCCACGGCGGCGCAGACCGCCGTCCCCAAGGCACGGGTCGCCGCGGCGGAGCCGGGCGATCTCGCGGTGCGCCCCGGTGAGGACCCCTGGACCCCGGAAGAGGTCGAGGAGGCCCACGGGGAGCTGACGTCCGAGATGGAGCGGCTGAGCGCCGAGATCGCCAACGCCGAGGCGTCCCTTGCCGGTCTGATGCGGGACTCCGGCGACGGCGCGGGCGACGACCAGGCGGACACCGGCGCCAAGAACATCACGCGCGAGCACGAGCTGGCCCTCGCCGCCAACGCGCGCGAGATGCTGACCCAGACCGAGCACGCCCTGCAGCGCCTCGACGCGGGCACGTACGGCCTCTGCGAGAACTGCGGCAACCCCATCGGCAAGGCCCGTATGCAGGCCTTCCCCCGGGCCACCCTGTGCGTCGAGTGCAAGCAGAAGCAGGAGCGCCGGTACTGACCACGTGCGCCGTCCTCGGCGTGCCGTACCCTCGTGCTCAGTCAGGCACCTAGGTTGAGGGACTCACGTGGCAGAGGCGGAGCGCATCATCGGTATGCCGGGCACCCCGGACGCGGCGCGGGCCGAGCAGGAGCAGCCCGGCGACGACGCCGCGTCGCAGGAACGGTCCGGCTCCGAGGTGAACGGCGAGGCGGCGGCAGCGGCCGGCGCGTCCGGCACGGACGAGCGGGGCGCCCCGGCCGAGCGGCCCCGGGGCAAGCGCCGGATCGCCGTACTGTTCGCGGTCGCCGGATTCGCGTACGCCCTCGACCTGATCAGCAAGATGATCGTGGTCGCCAAGCTGGAGCACCACGAGCCGATCGAGATCATCGGGGACTGGCTGCGCTTCGAGGCGATCCGCAACGCGGGCGCGGCCTTCGGCTTCGGCGAGGCCTTCACCGTGATCTTCACGATGATCGCGGCGGCGGTGATCGTGGTGATCGCCCGGCTCGCCCGCAAACTGTACAGCCTGCCCTGGGCGATCGCCCTCGGCCTGCTGCTCGGCGGTGCGCTGGGCAACCTCACCGACCGGATCTTCCGCTCGCCGGGCGTCTTCCAGGGCGCGGTCGTCGACTTCATCGCGCCCAAGAACTTCGCCGTCTTCAACCTCGCCGACTCGGCGATCGTGTGCGGCGGCATCCTGATCGTGCTGCTGTCCTTCAAGGGCCTCGATCCGGACGGCACCGTCCACAAGGACTGACCACAACAGGACTGACGACAACAGGACTGACCACACCACGACTCGCCACAGCACTGATCAAAGGACTGATCAAAGGACTGATCAACAGCCTCCGGTCAGTGCTGTCGGACCCGTCCGGCATACTCGACGGGTGAGCACGATTCCCGAGATCCGTACCCTGCCCGTGCCGGACGGCCTGGAGGGCGAGCGCGTCGACGCCGCCATCTCCCGCATGTTCGGCTTCTCCCGTACCAAGGCCGCGGAGCTCGCCGCGGCGGGCAAGGTGCTGGTCGACGGCACGGCGGTCGGCAAGTCCGAGCGGGTGCGCGGCGGCGCCTGGCTGGAGGTCGAGATGCCGCAGGCGGCCCCGCCGGTGCAGGTGGTGGCCGAGCCGGTCGAGGGCATGGAGATCGTGCACGACGACGAGGACGTGGTCGTCGTCGTCAAGCCGGTCGGCGTGGCCGCGCATCCGAGTCCGGGGTGGACCGGGCCGACGGTCATCGGCGGCCTCGCGGCGGCCGGGTACCGGATCTCCACGTCCGGCGCGGCCGAGCGCCAGGGCATCGTGCACCGGCTCGACGTCGGTACGTCGGGGCTGATGGTGGTCGCCAAGTCCGAGCGCGCGTACACCTCGCTCAAGCGGCAGTTCAAGCAGCGCACGGTCGACAAGCGGTACCACACCCTCGTGCAGGGCCACCCCGACCCCACCAGCGGCACCATCGACGCGCCCATCGGCCGCCACCCCAACCACGACTACAAGTGGGCGGTCACGGCCGACGGCAAGCCGTCCGTCACGCACTACGACCTGATCGAGGCGTTCCGCGCGGCCTCGCTGCTCGACGTGAAGCTGGAGACGGGCCGCACGCACCAGATCCGCGTCCACATGGCCGCGCACCGCCACCCCTGCGTCGGCGACCTGACGTACGGCGCCGACCCGACCCTCGCCAAGCGGCTCCGCCTGACCCGGCAGTGGCTGCACGCCGTACGGCTGGGCTTCGAGCACCCCGGGGACGGTGAGTGGGTGGAGTTCGCCTGCGACTACCCGGACGACCTGCAGAACGCGTTGGACAAGGTGCGCGAAGAGACCTACGGATGAGCCCCGGGTACGTCGTCCGGGTCGCCGAGGAGGAGGCCGACCGCGCGGCGTGTTTCGCCGTACGCAAGGAGGTCTTCGTCGCCGAACAGGGCGTACCGGAGGATGTCGAGTACGACGCGTACGACGCCGGCGCGCTGCATGTGCTCGCCGTGCGGGAGGACGGCGTGCCCCTCGGGACGGGGCGGCTGCTGTACGGCGCCGCGGCGGTCGGCAAGACCGGGGGCGATCCGTCGGTGGGGTCGCTCGGGCGGCTCGCGGTGACCCGGGGCGCGCGCGGGCTCGGTGTCGGGGGCGCGCGGGTGCGGGCCATCGAGGACGCGGCACGCGCGCGTGGGCTGTCGGCGGTCGATCTGCACGCGCAGACACATGCCTTGGGCTTCTACGAGCGGCTGGGGTACGTGGCGTACGGGCCGGAGTTCCCCGACGCGGGGATACCGCATCGGGCGATGCGGCGTTCGCTCCGGCGGGGCTGACAAGTTGGGCAAGAGGTGGGCGTCGCGCGTGCCGTGACAAGCCTCAGCCTCGTTCCGGCCTCGGGGTTTCCACCGCTCGGCGTGGTGCCGCGCCGTCGGGGGACGGGCGGCGGCCGTTGGAGCCCGGGGGGAGGATCGCGTCCGCTGTGTTGACCCGGGGGAGGGCGTACGGGTGTTCGTGGATCAGCCAGGCGATCATCCGCTCGCGGACCGTGACCCGTACCGTCCAGACGTCGTCCGCGTCCTTCGCCGTCACCAGGGCCCGCACCTCCATGGTGTTGGGCGTGGTGTCCGTCACGTCCACGCCGTAGTGGCGGCCGTCCCAGGCCGGGCACTCGCGCAGGATGTCGCGGAGCTTCTCACGCATCGCGGCCACGGGGGCGGTGTGGTCGAGGTGCCAGTAGACGGTGCCGGTCATCTGAGGGGTGCCGCGCGACCAGTTCTCGAAGGGCTTGGATGTGAAGTACGACACCGGCATCGTGATCCGGCGTTCGTCCCACGTGCGGACCGTGAGGTAGGTCAGCGTGATCTCCTCGACGGTGCCCCACTCGCCGTCCACCACGACCGTGTCCCCTATGCGCACCATGTCGCCGAACGCGATCTGCAGCCCCGCGAACATGTTGCCCAGCGTCGACTGTGCCGCCACACCGGCGACGATGCCGAGGATGCCCGCCGAGGCCAGCAGCGAGGCGCCCGCCGCGCGGAACGCCGGGAACGTCAGCAGCATCGCCGCGGCGGCCACCACGCCGACGACCGCCGCGACCACCCGCGTGATCAGCGTCACCTGGGTGCGCACCCGGCGGACCCGGGCCGGGTCGCGCTGGGCGTGGGAGCTGGCGTACCGCGTGTACGACGTCTCGACGACCGCCGCCGCGATCCGGATCACCAGCCACGCCGCCGACCCGATCAGCACCAGCGTGAACGTCCGGCCGACGCCGACCCGGTGGTCCTGGAGCAACTGCGCCTGGTCGTACGACCCTCTCAGCAGGGCCGCGCACAGCACGAGTTGGTAGGGGATGCGGCCACGGCGCAGCAGACCCCACAGCGGGGTCTCCGGGTGCCGCTCGTCGGCCTTGCGCAGCAGCCGGTCGGTGGCCCAGCCGATGAGCAGGCCGAGCACGACCGAGCCGCCGATCACGATGAGGGGGCGGAGCAGGTTCTCCATGCCCTCGAACGTAACCAGTACCAGGGGACAGTGAACATGTGACTTCGCGGCGGATCGGGGTAGCGCCCCGGACCTGCGTTGTCGTACCCGGCTGGCACCATGGCCTCATGAACATCATGCTGTTCCACTCGTCCTACGGCCTCAGACCCGCGGTCCGCGCCGCGGCGGACCGGCTGCGCACGGCCGGTCACGAGGTGTGGACGCCGGACCTCTTCGAGGGGCGCACGTTCGAAACGGCCGAGGACGGCATGGCGTTCAAGGAGGAGGTCGGCAAGGACGAGCTGCTGAAGCGGGCCGTGCTGGCCGCCGCGCCCTACTCGGAGCGGGGGCTGGTGTACGCCGGGTTCTCGCTCGGCGCCTCGGTCGCGCAGACCCTCGCGCTGGGTGACGAGAGGGCGCGCGGACTGCTGCTCCTGCACGGCACGTCGGACCTCGCGCCGAACGTCTCGGTGGACGATCTGCCGGTGCAGCTGCATGTCGCCGAGCCGGACCCGTTCGAGACGGACGACTGGCTGAGCGCCTGGTATCTGCAGATGCGCCGGGCCGGGGCGGACGTGGAGATCTACCGGTACGCCGGGGCCGGGCACCTGTACACCGACCCCGACCTGCCGGACTACGACGAGGAGGCCGCCGAGGCCACCTGGCGGGTGGCGCTCGGCTTCCTCGACAGTCTCTGACCAGCGGTTACACCGGGTCGTACGTCCGCTCCACCTTCTGTGTGCCGCTGCGCGTGCGGTAGGAGCGGCTCCAGGAGGCCGTCGCGTCGGCCTTCGTCCGGTCGGAGAGGACGTAGTAGTCCATCTGCGCGCGCTCGGCTGTGATGTCCAGCACGCCGTAGCCGTGGCGGTCGGTGTCGACCCAGTGGACGTGCCGGTTGGCCGCGCGGATGACCGGCGAGGCGACGGCGGAGACGGTGCCCTCGGGGACCTTCACGAGGTCGTCGAGGTTGTCGGACGTGACCGAGGTGACGACGAACTCCGTGGCGGCGGACGCCGACAGCGGGTACGTACCGGCGTTCACCGGCACGTCGTTGGCCCACGCCATGTGGATGTCGCCGGTGAGGAAGACGGTGTTGCGGATCGCGTTCGAGCGCAGGTGGGCGACAAGTTCGCGGCGGTCGTCGGTGTAGCCGTCCCACTGGTCGGTGTTGACGGCCAGGCCCTCCTGGGGCAGGCCCAGCAGTTTGGCCAGCGGCTTGAACAACCCGGCGGAGAGCGAGCCGATGGCGAACGGCGAGATCATCACGGAGTTGCCGACCAGCCGCCAGGTGGTGTCGGAGGACGTCAGGCCCGCCTTGAGCCAGTCGAGTTGGGCGCGTCCGGTGAGCGTGCGGTCCGGGTCGTCGACGTCGCCGTTGCCGAAGGCGGCCTGCTGGGAGCGGAACGAGCGCAGGTCGAGCAGGGAGAGGTCGGCGAGCTTGCCGAAGCGCAGCCGACGGTAGGTGGTGCCCGCGATGGCCGGGCGGACCGGCATCCACTCGAAGTAGGCCTGCTTGGCGGCGGCCTGGCGGGCGGCCCAGGTGCCCTCGGCGCCCTCGGTGTGGTTCTCGGCACCGCCGGACCAGCTGTCGTTGGCTATCTCGTGGTCGTCCCAGATCGCCACGACCGGGGCGGCGGCGTGCAGCGCCTGCAGGTCGGGGTCGGTCTTGTAACGGCCGTGCCGGACGCGGTAGTCGGCGAGGGTGACGATCTCGTGCGCCGGGGCGTGCGCGCGGACGGAGGTGCCCCGGGTGCCGTACTCGCCGGCGCCGTACTCGTAGATGTAGTCGCCGAGGTGCAGCCAGGCGTCCAGGTCGCCGCGGGCGGCGAGGTGACGGTACGCCGCGAAGTAGCCGGCCTCCCAGTTGGCGCAGGAGACCACGCCGAAGCGGAGGTTCGCGACGGCCGCGTCCGTGGCGGGGGCGGTGCGGGCGCGGCCGGCCGGGGAGTCGGTGCCGCCGGCGGAGAAGCGGAACCAGTAGTCGGTGGCGGGCGCGAGGCCGCGGATGTCGGCCTTGACCGTGTGGTCCGAGGCGGCGCTCGCGGTGGTGGAGCCCTTGGCGATGATGTTGGTGAACGCCTTGTCCGTGGCCACGGTCCAGCTGACCTCGGTGTCCGGGCCGAGCCCGGAGCCGGGCGTCGCCTCGGCGGTGGGCGTCACCCGGGTCCACAGCAGGATGCCGTCCGGGAGCGGGTCCCCGGAGGCGACCCCGTGCAGGAAGGCGGGGGTGTCGGTAGCCGCCCGGGCGGGCAGGGCACCGGCGAGCGGAGCGGCGAGCACGGCTCCGGCGGCGGCCGCCTTGACGACCGTACGGCGGCGCGGAGTGGGAGAGTTGAGGCCCGTGTTGGGTCTGTGTCGACTGGTCACGGGCGATCAGATTACTGATCGGTAGCGCTTTCGGTAAGGCACGGGTATGCGAAGAGCGGGCGAACCAGGAAGAGTTCGCCCGCTCGTTCTTCGTGCTTCCGTACGGCGTTACCGCCTGACGGCGTGTTACTTGGTGATGCCCGCGTTCTTGAGCGCGGTCTCCCACTCGGCGACGGTGCTCGGGTTCTCGATCACCTTGTCGTTGATCTTGATGGTCGGGGTGGACTTGACGTCCTTGGTGTTGTCGAAGGAGTCGCTCATCTTCATCGCCCAGGCGTCGTACGTGCCCTTCTCGACGGCGTCCTGGAACTTCTTGTTGTTCTTCAGCGCGTCCACCGTGTTCGCCACCTTGATCAGGTAGCTGTCCTTGGCGAACTCGTCGGTGGACTCCTGCGGGTGGTACTCCGCCGAGTACAGCGCGGCCTTGTAGTCCAGGAACGCCTCGGGGCTGACGTTCAGCGCGGCGCCGAGCGCGCTGAGGGCGTTCTTGGAGCCCTCGCCGCCGAGGTTGCCGTCGAGGAAGGTGCCGAGGGTGAAGGACAGCTTGTAGTCGCCGTCCTCCATGCCCTTGTTGACGGCCTCGCCGATGGTCTGCTCGAAGGAGGCGCAGGCCGGGCAGCGCGGGTCCTCGTAGAGGTGGACCACGTTGTCGGACTTGGAGTCGCCGATCAGGACCGTGGTGCCGTTCTTGCCGGAGGTGTTGGCCGGGGCGACGACCTCGGCGTCGGCGGCCGCCTCCCACTTGCTCGGCTGGTTGGTCTGCACGACGGCATAGCCGATGCCGCCGGCCACCGCGAGGACGCCGACGGCCGAGCAGGCGACGATGATCTGCCGCTTGACCTTGGCCCGCCTGGCCTCACGCTCGCGCTCGGCCCGCAGCCGCTCCCGGGCCGCCGTCTTCGCCGCCTGGCTGTTCCGCTTGCTCATGATGATCTCCGTGTGGGACGCGCACATGTCGTACGCGGGATACGTGTGAGGGGTTGTCGTGCTCGTGCGGTGCCGCTCGGTTCAGCCGAGGGCCAGGGAGCACGGCGGGCCACGTCGTCCCAGGGAGTGGGTGAGGAGCAGGTCGCGCGCGGGGGCCGTACGGTGCGCGGGGCGGGGCAGCCGGGGGGCCGGTGCGGCGAGTCGTACCGTCCCGGCGGCGACCGCCAGCAGCAGTGGCCGGAACGTGGTCGCGGCCATCGCGCTGAGCAGCTGGGCCAGGGCCCGCTCGCCGCGGCGCAGCCAGGCCGCCGCCAGCAGACCGACGCCGACGTGGGCGCCGAGCAGCAGCCACGCGGTCTCGGGGTGCGCGTGCGCGAGGACGGCGGCGACCCGGTCCGTACCGCTGGTGCCGGCCATCCGTGCCAGTGGCGTGCCCACCTCGCCGCCGCCGCACAGCACGTCCAGGCCGACCGAGCGCAACGGGCCCGCCACCGGGCCGCCCGCCCGGCCGTAACAGGCGTGCTGGCCCGTGGTGAACACCGTGTCGGCGGCCAGCTCCAGCGGGATCAGCAGCGCGGCGATCCGGCCGAAGCCGCGCTCCCGGCCGGCCAGGGCGTAGGCGATGACGAACACGGCGGCGGCGATCGCCGCCACCGTGCCCAGCGGCAGCGGGGCCCGGGACAGCAGCACGTGCGACGCGGTGCTGAGCGTCACGACGATCGCCGTGAACAGCGCCGCGCGTACGGCTCTGAGCTGTGTCCCGGATATGTCCATAACGGAGAGAGTGTGTCACGGACTCCTGTAAGGGACCCCTAAAGGGTCCCTGTGGAGTCCTGGGGCGGTCGGTGGGCGGTCACAGGCCGGGGATCCGGCCGTTGCGGAAGAGGTCGACGAAGATCTGGTGGTCGGCACGCGCGCGTGCGCCGTAGCTGTGCGCGAAGTCGACCAGGAGCGGCGCGAGGCCGTCCTCGTCGCCCGCGAGGGCCGCGTCGATGGCCCGCTCGGTGGAGAACGGCACCAGGTCGGAGTGGCCGGAGTCGTCGTCGGCGGCCGAGTGCATGGTGGCCGTGGCCCGGCCCAGGTCGGCGACGACCGCGGCGATCTCCTCCGGGTCGTCGATGTCGCCCCAGTCGAGGTCGACGGCGTACGGCGACACCTCGGCGACCAGCTGGCCCGCGCCGTCCAGCTCGGTCCAGCCCAGCCACGGGTCGGCGTGCGCCTGCAAAGCGCGCTGGGAGATCACCGTGCGGTGGCCCTCGTGCTGGAAGTACTCGCGGATCGCCGGGTCCGTGACGTGCCGGGAGACGGCCGGGGTCTGGGCCTGCTTGACGTAGATCACCACGTCGTTCTCCAGGGCGTCGCTGTTGCCCTCCAGCAGGATGTTGTACGACGGCAGGCCGGCCGAGCCGATGCCGATGCCGCGGCGGCCGACGACGTCCTTCACCCGGTACGAGTCGGGGCGGGCCAGCGAGGACTCCGGGAGCGTCTCCAGGTAGCCGTCGAAGGCGGCGAGCACCTTGTAGCGCGTGGCCGCGTCCAGCTCGATGGAGCCGCCGCCCGGGGCGAACCGGCGTTCGAAGTCGCGGATCTCGGTCATCGAGTCCAGCAGCCCGAACCGGGTCAGCGAGCGGGCGTCACGCAGCGCGTCCAGCAGCGGGCCCTCGGCGGTGTCCAGGGTGAACGGCGGCACCTCGTCGCTCTTGGCGCCGGTGGCCAGCGCGTGCACCCGCTCGCGGTAGGCGGCCGCGTAGATCGTCACCAGCTCGGTGATCTGCTCGTCGCTGAGCGCCTTCGCGTACCCGATGAGGGCGATGGAGGCCGCGAAGCGCTTGAGGTCCCAGGTGAAGGGGCCGACGTACGCCTCGTCGAAGTCGTTGACGTTGAAGATCAGCCGACCGTTCGAATCCATGTACGTGCCGAAGTTCTCCGCGTGCAGGTCGCCGTGGATCCACACGCGCGAGGTGCGCTCGTCCAGGAACGGTGCCCTGTCTATGTTCCCGTCCGTCCGCGCGTGCGTGTTCCCGCCACCCCGCCCGGCGTTCTCCGCGTCCAGGTCGTGGTAGAAGAGGCACGCCGTGCCGCGGTAGAAGGCGAAGGCCGAGGCGGCCATCTTCCGGAACTTCACCCGGAACGCGGCCGGGTCGGCGGCGAGCAGCTCGCCGAAGGCGGTGTCGAAGACGGCGAGGATCTCCTCGCCGCGTTGCTCGTCGTTGAGCTGCGGGAACGACATCGCTGGGTGCCTCCTGGTGCGGGCGTGGTGCGTGACCTGTGGGACGGATGGTCCATGCCGCGGTGCGAGGACCCGTCCGTCACTCTCCAACGTCCGAAGGTACGCGGGAGTGCCCGCGGAGTGTCAGTGCCGGGGCATAGACTTCGACGCTGTCCCCCAGACTGTCCGCAGCCTGTCGGGCCCTCGTCGACGTGCGCCCACCCGCCACCCGACCACCACCCCTCAACGAGGCGCTTCGCGCCGTACCTTTTCAGTTGGAGGCCGAAACCGTGTCGAAGCCGCCCTTCACGCACCTGCACGTCCACACCCAGTACTCGCTGCTGGACGGTGCCGCGCGGCTGAAGGACATGTTCAACGCCTGCAACGAGATGGGCATGACGCACATCGCCATGTCCGACCACGGCAACCTGCACGGGGCGTACGACTTCTTCCACTCCGCGCAGAAGGCCGGCATCACCCCGATCATCGGCATCGAGGCATACGTCGCCCCGGAGTCCCGGCGCAACAAGCGCAAGATCCTCTGGGGCCAGCCGCACCAGAAGCGGGACGACGTCTCCGGCTCCGGCGGTTACACGCACAAGACGATCTGGGCGGCGGACAAGACCGGCCTGCACAACCTCTTCCGGCTCTCCTCCGACGCGTACGCCGAGGGCTGGCTGCAGAAGTGGCCCCGGATGGACAAGGAGACCATCGCCCAGTGGTCCGAGGGTCTGATCGCCTCCACCGGCTGCCCCTCCGGCGAGGTCCAGACCCGGCTGCGCCTGGGCCACTTCGACGAGGCCCTGAAGGCGGCCGCCGACTACCAGGACATCTTCGGCAAGGACCGCTACTTCCTGGAGCTGATGGACCACGGCATCGAGATCGAGCGCCGGGTCCGCGACGGTCTGCTGGAGATCGGCAAGAAGCTCGGCATCCCGCCGCTGGTCACCAACGACTCGCACTACACGTACGCGCACGAGGCGGGCGCCCATGACGCGCTGCTGTGCATCCAGACCGGCAAGAACCTCTCCGACCCCGACCGCTTCAAGTTCGACGGCACCGGCTACTACCTGAAGTCCACCGAGGAGATGTACGCCATCGACTCCTCGGACGCCTGGCAGGAGGGCTGCCGCAACACGCTGCTGGTGGCCGAGCAGGTCGACACCACGGGCATGTTCGAGAAGCGCGACCTCATGCCCAGGTTCGACATCCCGGAGGGGTACACCGAGGTCACCTGGTTCCAGGAGGAGGTCCGCCGCGGCATGGAGCGCCGCTTCCCGGGCGGCGTCCCCGAGGACCGGATGCGGCAGGCCGAGTACGAGATGGACGTCATCATCCAGATGGGGTTCCCGGGCTACTTCCTCGTGGTCGCCGACTTCATCATGTGGGCCAAGAAGAACGGCATCGCCGTCGGCCCCGGCCGAGGCTCCGCGGCCGGCTCGATCGTGGCATACGCCATGGGCATCACCGACCTCGACCCGATCCCGCACGGCCTGATCTTCGAGCGGTTCCTCAACCCCGAGCGCGTCTCGATGCCCGACGTCGACATCGACTTCGACGAGCGCAGGCGCGTCGAGGTGATCAGGTACGTGACGGAGAAATACGGCGCCGACAAGGTCGCCATGATCGGCACGTACGGCACCATCAAGGCGAAGAACGCGATCAAGGACTCCGCGCGCGTGCTGGGCTACCCGTACGCGATGGGCGACCGCATCACCAAGGCGATGCCGCCGGACGTCCTCGGCAAGGGCATCCCGCTCTCCGGCATCACCGACCCGCAGCACCCCCGCTACTCGGAGGCGGGCGAGGTCCGGGCGATGTACGAGAACGAGCCCGACGTGAAGAAGGTCATCGACACCGCACGCGGCGTGGAGGGCCTGGTCCGGCAGATGGGTGTGCACGCCGCCGGCGTGATCATGTCCAGCGAGACCATCACCGAACACGTCCCGGTCTGGGTGAGGCACACCGACGGCGTGACCATCACGCAGTGGGACTACCCGAGCTGTGAGTCGCTCGGCCTGCTGAAGATGGACTTCCTGGGCCTGCGCAACCTCACGATCATGGATGACGCGGTCAAGATGGTGAAGGCCAACAAGGGCCTGGACATCGACCTGCTGTCGCTGCCGCTCGACGACCCCCAGACCTTCGAACTGCTCCAGCGCGGCGACACCCTGGGCGTCTTCCAGTTCGACGGCGGCCCCATGCGCTCCCTGCTGCGCATGATGAAGCCCGACAACTTCGAGGACATCTCCGCCGTCTCGGCCCTGTACCGGCCGGGCCCGATGGGCATGAACTCGCACATCAACTACGCCCTGCGCAAGAACGGCCAGCAGGAGATCACACCGATCCACCCCGAACTGGAGGAGCCGCTCAAGGAGGTCCTGGACGTCACCTACGGCCTGATCGTCTATCAGGAGCAGGTGCAGAAGGCCGCCCAGATCATCGCGGGCTACTCGCTCGGCGAGGCCGACATCCTCCGCCGCGTGATGGGCAAGAAGAAGCCCGAGGAGCTGGAGAAGAACTTCGTCATCTTCCAGGGCGGCGCCCGTAAGAACGGCTACAGCGACGAAGCCATCCAGGCGCTGTGGGACGTGCTGGTCCCGTTCGCCGGCTACGCGTTCAACAAGGCGCACTCGGCGGCGTACGGACTGGTCTCGTACTGGACCGCGTACCTGAAGGCGAACCACCCCGCCGAGTACATGGCCGCGCTGCTCACCTCGGTCAAGGACGACAAGGACAAGTCGGCGGTCTACCTCAACGAGTGCCGCCGCATGGGCATCCGGGTGCTGCCGCCGAACGTCAACGAGTCCGAGTCGAACTTCGCCGCGCAGGGCGACGACGTGATCCTCTTCGGCCTGTCCGCCGTGCGCAACGTCGGTACGAACGTGGTCGACTCGATCATCAAGTGCCGCAAGGCGAAGGGGAAGTACGCCTCCTTCCCCGACTACCTCGACAAGGTCGACGCGGTCGTCTGCAACAAGCGCACCACGGAGTCGCTGATCAAGGCGGGCGCGTTCGACACCATGGGCCACACCCGCAAGGGCCTGACGGCGCAGTACGAGCCGATGATCGACAACGTGGTCGCGGTCAAGCGCAAGGAGGCGGAAGGACAGTTCGACCTCTTCGGCGGCATGGGCGACGAGGCGAGCAGCGAGCCGGGCTTCGGCCTGGACGTGGAGTTCTCGCCCGACGAGTGGGACAAGACCTATCTGCTCGCCCAGGAGCGGGAGATGCTCGGTCTGTACGTCTCCGACCATCCGCTCTTCGGCCTGGAGCACGTGCTGTCCGACAAGGCCGACGCGGGCATCTCCCAGCTCACCGGGGGTGACTTCGGCGACGGCGCGGTCGTCACCATCGGCGGCATCATCTCGGGCCTGCAGCGCAAGATGACCAAGCAGGGCAACGCCTGGGCGATCGCCACGGTCGAGGACCTCGCCGGTTCCATCGAGTGCATGTTCTTCCCGGCGACGTACCAGCTGGTGTCGACCCAACTCGTCGAGGACGCCGTGGTGTTCGTCAAGGGCCGCCTCGACAAGCGCGAGGACGTGCCGCGGCTCGTCGCGATGGAGCTGATGGTCCCCGACCTGTCCAACGCGGGCACCAACGCACCCGTGGTGCTCACCATCCCGGCGGTGAAGGTCACTCCGCCCATGGTCAGCCGGCTCGGTGAGATCCTCACCCACCACAAGGGCGACAGCGAGGTGCGGATCAGGCTCCAGGGGCCGACGAAGACGACCGTCCTGCGGCTGGACCGGCACCGGGTGAAGCCCGACCCGGCGCTGTTCGGTGATCTGAAGGTGCTGCTCGGGCCGTCCTGCCTCGCGGGCTGAGGCCCGGCTTCCTGATGTGCGCAAGGGGCGCATCCGCTGCTGGATGCGCCCCTCGTCATGTGCCTGGGCCGCAACGGCCCGTCATACGGATGTCAGTTGTGGCCGAAGCGCTTCTGCCGGCCCTTGCGGGCGACGTCCATGGGCGACGACTGCGCGGCCTGCTGCTCCGACATCGGCTCCGCCGACGACTGCTCCGGCTGCTGCTGCGCGCGGCTGGTCTGCTGCTGCCTACGGTCACGGTTCTTGTTCTTGGCCATGGTGATCTGCCTCCTGTGGGGGATCTAGGGGCCAGGGCCGGGACCAGATTCACATAGGCTGTCAACAAACGCATGTCGGACAATTACCGTGTGTGACAGGGCTTGTCGACGCGAGAACGGAGCGCGAATCCCACAAACGCCACGCCGAAGATCGAGTTCGGGCCGTTAACCCCCGCGTGGTCGGGCAGACTCGAAGCAAGCCCGAAGCAAACCTCCCGGGAAGAGGGTGAGTCGCGTGGACCGCTGCGTCGTCCTGGTGGACGCCGGGTATCTGCTGGGGGCCGCCGCCAGTCTCCTCGCCGGGGAGCCCTCGCGGTCCCGCATCACCGTCGACCACACCGCCCTCATCCAAGGGCTGCGCGAACGCGCCGAGTCCGACACGGAACGGCCGCTGCTGCGCATCTACTGGTTCGACGGCGCCCCCGACCGAGTCCCCCAGCCCGAGCACCGCAGGCTGCGCGTGATGCCCCGGGTCACGGTCCGGCTCGGCGCGCTCACCCGCAGCGACGGCCGCTGGAACCAGAAGGGCGTCGACGCCGCGATGCACGCCGAGCTCACCGAGCTGGCCCGCAACCGCGCCTGCTCCGACATCGTCCTGGTGACCGGCGACGGCGACCTGCTGCCGGGCATGATGGCCGCCAAGGAGCACGGGGTCGCCGTACACCTGTGGGCCGTGCAGGCCGCCGACGGCGACTACAACCAGTCCGAGGACCTGGTCGCCGAGGCCGACGAGCGGCGCGTGCTCGACCGGACGTGGATCACCAAGGCCGTACGCGCCAAGGAACTGGGCGGGATCTGCGCGCCGCCGCCCGCGCCGCGGCCGGAGATCGCCGCGATCCTGTCCGCGCCGCTGCCCGACTCCGCGCTCGCCCCCACGGCCGAGCGGTCCGCCGAACAGCCGCCGCGCACCGCGCCGCCCGCCGCGCAGAACGGCACCGAGGAGCGGGTGCCGGCACCGAAGGGCGTGCCGACGCCCAAGGACCTCGCCGCGCTCCGGGCGCACGGCCCGCAGCCTCCGCAACCCGCCACCGCCACCCTGCGCTGGTCCTCCGACAAGGGCTGGGTGGACCGGCCCGGCGTCGCCGCGGAACCGCCCGAGGTCGCCTCGATGCCGACGCTGGCGCAGCTCACCACGGCCGAGCAGCGCTGGGCCGACCGGGAGGAGGACATCACGACCGTCGGCGGGGACCCGTACGAGGTCGGACAGGTGTTCGCGCGGCGGTGGATGTCCCGGCTCGGCGACCAGAGCCATCTGCAGAAGCTGTCCGGGATGTATCCGCGGATCCCGCACCGGATCGACGGGGAGCTGCTGCGCTACGCCGCCCGCTTCGGACTGCTCGCCCACAAGGACGACCAGATCGACGAGCACGACCGGTACGCGATCCGGGCCGGGTTCTGGCGGGAGATCGACGTGCGGACGGCGGCGGAACCGGCTCCTGCCGGGGAGCAGTGAATCTCCCGGGCTCAGCGGTGGTTTTCGCGGCCTGGGCCGACCCGGGACCGTGCCGGGGGCGTGGACCCCGTAGGCTCGTCCCTTGTGAGTACGCGCGTGGCACAGACCTTCCGGCACAGTGGCGAGGTCGTGTGCGCGGTGCGCGGGCTGACCAAGACCTATCCGGCGGTACGGGGCCGGCGCGGCGCGCCGGGAACACCCGAGGTCCGGGCCACCGACGACGTACGGCTGGAGGTGCGCCGGGGTGAGATCTTCGGGCTGCTCGGGCCGAACGGGGCCGGCAAGTCCACCCTCGTGAGGCAGCTGACGGGGCTGATGCGGCCCGACAGCGGCAGCGTCGAGATCCTCGGGCACGACATCGTGCGCCACCCGGAGCGGGCCTCGCGGATCCTCGCCTACCTCGGGCAGGAGTCCACCGCCCTCGACGAACTGAGCGTGTCCCTCGCCGCCGAGACCACCGGGCGGCTGCGCGGGCTGGACGCGCGGCGGGCGCGAGGCGAGCGGGACGCCGTACTGGAGGAGCTGGGGCTCACGGCGATCGCCGGGCGGCCGCTGAAGAAGCTGTCCGGTGGGCAGCGGCGGCTGGCCTGTGTCGCCGCGGCGCTGGTCGGGGAGCGGCCGCTGCTCGTGCTGGACGAGCCGACCGCGGCGATGGACCCCGTGGCGCGGCGAGCCGTGTGGGCCGCCGTGGACCGGCGGCGGGCCGAGCGCGGTACGACCGTCGTGCTGGTCACCCACAACGTCATCGAGGCCGAGACCGTGCTCGACCGGGTCGCCGTCCTGGACCAGGGGCGCGTGATCGCCTGTGACACGCCCTCCCGGCTGAAGGAGCAGGTCGCCGGTGAGGTGCGGGTCGACCTGGTGTGGCGGGAGCGGGCGCCGCTGGACGTGCCCGAGGTGGCCGCGCTGCGGGACCGGGTCGTGGAGTCCGGGCGGCGCTGGACGCTGCGGCTGGCGCCGGAGGAGGCCCGCGCGGTCGTCTCGACGGTCACCGGTGGAGCCGCCTTCGCCGCGCTGGACGACTTCACGCTGACCACGCCGAGCCTGGAGGACGTGTACATGGCGCTGGGTGGGGCGGCGCGGCAGGGGCTGGTCAAGGCATGAGCGTGAGGCGTCGCGGCACGGGCTTGAGTCGCCGCACCGGCTTGAGTCGCATCAGCGTGGGCTTGAGTCGTCGAGCCGTCACATCCGTACGGAACGGGGGGAGCGCCGGAGTGAAACCGGGGAAGGGGAGCAGCGCGACGTGAGTGTCGTACCCGCAGAAGTGCTGCCGGGCAGTGCCCTGGCCGCCGACGGAGCGGCCCGGGACGCGGCCGAGCTCGCACCGCCCGCGCGGCTGTGGCCGTCGCTGGCGGCGGTGTACCGGGCGCAGCTGTCCCGGGCGCGGGTGGCGCGGATTCCGCTGCTGTTCGTGGCGACCTTCCAGTCCGTCGGCATCATGATCATGATGCGGGGCGTGGTGGACGGCGGGGGCGAGGCGCACGCCGTGGTCGCCGGGTCGTCGGTCGTGGTCGTCGCGTTCGTCGCGCTGAACCTGCTCGCGCAGTACTTCGGGCAGCTGAGGGCCACCGGCGGGCTCGACCACTACGCCACGCTGCCCGTGCCGCCGGCCGCGGTGGTGCTGGGCGCCGCGGGGGCGTACGCGTCCTTCACCGTGCCGGGGACGCTCGTGACCGCCGTCTTCGGGTGTGTGCTGTTCGGGTTGCCGTTGGCCAACCTGTGGGTCCTGCTGGCGGTGATTCCGCTGGCCGGGGCCGCGCTGTCCGGGCTCGGGGCGGCCTGCGGGCTGCTCGCGCCGCGGCCGGAGCTGGCGACGCTGCTGGGGCAGCTGGGGATGTCGGCGGCGCTGCTGCTGGGGGTGCTGCCGCCGGACCGGATGCCGGAGATCGTGCGGTTCGCGCGGGATCTGCTGCCGTCGACGTACGGGGTGGAGGCGTACGCGCGGACCTTCGCGGCGCATCCCGACTGGGCGCGGGTGGTCGCGGACCTCGCCGTGTGCGCCGGGGTCGGGGTGATCTCGCTGGCCGTCGCCACCTGGGCGTACCGCCGGGCCGCCGTCCGGTGACGCGTCCTGCGGACGGGCCTGGCACGATGTCAGGGTGACAGCACCGTTGACGCCGCCTCCGCCGCCGCATGAACAGTCCTCGCACCATGCGTGGCCCCCGGCCGGGGCCGGGCACGGGGTGGGCGCGCGTGATCACGCCGTCGCTCACGGAAGCGTTCACGGGAACAAGGGTGAGGACGGGCCCGGAATGAGGACCGACGTGCGGGAGGCCGCCGTGATCGCGGTGGCTCTGGCGCTGAGCGGGGCGCTGCTCGGGGTGCTGTGGAACTGGCTGGCGCCGCGTGTGCCGCTGGTCGGTGACGTGGTGGACGGGACGTGGGTCGTCTACCTCAAGGACACCGAGGGGGAGCAGTCGGTCGGGGTCGACGGAACGTTCACTCTCCTTGCGCTGGCGTTCGGTGTGGTCAGCGCGGTGGTGGTGTTTCTGGTGCGGCGGCGTGGGGGTGTACCGGTCGTGGTCGCGCTGGGGGTCGGGGGGTTGCTCGGGTCGCTGCTCGCCTGGCGGGTGGGGGTGTGGCTGGGGCCCGCACAGGATGTGCTGGCGCATGCCAAGGAAGTGGGGAAGGGGGTGACGTTCTCGGCGCCGTTGCGGTTGGCGGCGAAGGGGGCGTTGCTGGCCTGGCCGTTCTCGGCGTTGCTGGTGCATCTGGGGCTGACGGCGTTGTTCGGTCCTCGGGATCCGGAGCCGGTGGGATACGGGCCGTATGGAGAGCCTCGGTAGCTCTCTGCCGGCACCCGGCATCCGCGCGCGGGGCGCGCGTCGCGCATCCCGGCGCAACGGGGTGTCGCCGTTCCCACCCGTGCCGCCCGAGCGCCACGACTGCCCGCAGCCAGGCGGCTCTGCGGGTGCGTGCGGCGGCGCTGCTGTGCGGGGTTGCCCGCGGCTGCTGGGTTGGGCGTCGCCGCGGCGGCGGGAGTGCGCGCAGCTGCCCTGCTCTGCGGGTCGCCTGCGGCAGCGCCCCGGCGGGACGAGTGCCCGCTGATGGGCTGCTGTGCGGGACGTGTGCGGCTGCGGGGTGCGGGCGCCTGGGCCGGGGGAGTGAGTGCGGCGGCGCTGCTGTACGAAGTGGCTGCGGCTGCTGGGTGGGGGCCTCGGCGGCACGACTGCCCGCAGCCACGTGGCTCTGCGGGGGTACGTGCGGCGGCGCTGCTGTGCGAAGTGGCTGCGGCTGCTGGGTGGGGGCCTCGGCGGCACGACTGCCCGCAGCCACGTGGCTCTGCGGGGGTACGTGCGGCGGCGCTGCTGTGCTGGGTGGGCCGCCTCGGTGGCAGGAGCGCGCGCAGCTGTGCCGGGTGCTGCGGGCCACTACGACACGACCCTGCCCTTGGCTGTGCGGAGTGCGGCGACCACCGCGATCGTGCCCTTGGCTGTGCGGTGTGTGGGGGGCATCGCGATCGTGCCCTTGGCTGCGCGCAGTGCGGCGACCACGATCGTGCCCTTGGCTGTGCGGTGTGTGGCGGGCCATCGCGATCCTGCCCTCGGCCGTGCGGGGTGCGGCCGGCCACCGCAACCCCGCCCTGAGCCGCGCCGAGTGCGACCGCAGCCGTGGCGGACGCCCGCCGTTGCCCGGATCGGCTGCGGCAGCCGATGGGTGTTGATTCCTACGACGGACGCCGTCCATGGTTTGCCCGGCGCTTTCGTGTGCGCCATGTGCGTTTCCGGGTTTTCTTCGACATGTCCTTTCCGATTAGACATGTCCGATCAACCGAGGAAGGACATGGCGTCGAGAGGTCACGCACGGCCGATCGGGGCCAGGGTCGCCTCGGTGAGCTTGGCCAGGTCGTCGGGGGACAGCTCCACCTCCAGGCCCCGTCGGCCCGCCGAGACGCAGATCGTGGCGTGGGTGGAGGCCGAGGCGTCCAGGACCGTGGGGAGTTTCCTGCGTTGGCCCAACGGGGAGATGCCGCCCCGGACGTAGCCCGTGGTGCGTTCGGCCAGGGACGGGTCCGCCATCGTCGCCCTCTTGCCGCCCACCGCCGACGCCAGGGCCTTCAGGTCCAGCGTGCCAGCCACCGGCACCACCGCCACCGTCAGGGTGCCGTCCACGTCCGCCACCAGGGTCTTGAAGACGCGGTCCGGCGAGACGCCCATCGCCTCCGCCGCCTCCTCGCCGTAGGAGGGGTGGGAGGGGTCGTGGTCGTAGGAGTGGGTCGTGAAGTCCACGCCCGCCGCCGTCAGCGCCACCGTCGCGGGCGTGCCGCCGGACTGCTGGTTCTTCTTCGGCTTCTTCGCCATCCGGGCTGTCTCCCAGGTCGGATCAGAGATCAGTTGAGGCTCGTCGGCGCCCGCGTCAGATCCGACGCCGGCAGCGACGGCAGCGTACGGATGATGGCCGTCTCGGAGCGAAGGAGTCTCAGCTCGTCGCGCAGGCGGGACGCCGTGTCGGGGGCCTGGAGCAGGCGCTGCTTCGTCGGGGTGTCCAGCATCACCGCGGCCGCCACCAGATACGACACCACCGACGGCTCGTCCGGCAGGTCCCCGCCCGTCGACAGCGACCGCTCCCGCGCCCCCGCCAGCCGCTTCTGGTACTGCCGGAACGCCCGCAGCACCCCCTCGGCCAGCGCCCCCGCCTCGTCGCCCGGCTCTTCCGGCAGTTCCTCCAGCTCGGCCATGAGGTACGGCCCCGAGGAGTCCACCGACAGCAGCCGCACCCGGGTCGTCCCGGTCGCCAGTACCTCGAACGTGCCGTCGGCCCGCTCCCGGATCGTTGCCGCGTCGGCCACACAGCCCACGCCGTGGAACGCCTTCGCCGGATCGGCGCCGAACCCGGCCGCCGCCCCCCGCTCGGGCACCGCCGTCGGGTCGGGCATGCCGGGCGCGCTCGGTGCGACCTCGTGGCCGTCGCGAATCGCCACGACGGCGAAGCGGCGCGGTTCGTCCTCGGGGGTCTTCAGGAGCGTACGCATCATGGCGCGGTAGCGCTCCTCGAAGACGTTCAAGGGAAGCACGAGCCCCGGGAACAGCACCGTGTTCAGGGGGAAGAGGGGCAGCCGGACGGTGGTCACGACGCAAGAGCCTAATGGGCGCCGAACCCTGCCTGTCCGCCCCGCCCTCCCGGAGCCCCACTCAGCTGCGCCGCAGCAGCCGTGTCGCCCCCGCCGCCACCGTCGTGGCGAGGATCCAGCCGAGCAGGACCAGCGCGGCGGCGAGCCACTGCCAGCCGCCGTCCAGGTGCCAGACACCCACCTGCCCCAGGTCGATCACCGGCAGCAGCAGATCCAGGGCGAACAGGGCCGGGTTCCACGGCGGGTCACCGGCGCTGCCACCCGTCCGGGGCCGCCCGGCGTACGCGAAGGCCAGCGTGCCGGCCGCCCACAGCACCGCCATCCACACCGCGGCCCGCCCGGGCCGGTACCCGTAGGCCACCGCCAGGTCCTGCGCGTACCCCCAGAACTTGCCGGCCGGCGGCAGGGTCTCCCGGCGGCGGCGCTGCTTGGCGAGCAGCACCTCGCGCGCGTCCTCGTCCTCCCCGCTCGCCCGCAGCACAGCGGCCAGACGCTCGTACGGCTCCGGGTGGTACTCGGCGGTCGCCGCGGACACCCACTCCAGCCGCTCGGCCAGCGAGAACGGCCCCTGCGGCACCAGGTTCTCGTACGCGAAACCCGGCATGTGCAAACTTCCGGGGCCGGGCCAGCTGCTCGCCCGGTCGACCAGGTTGACGATCCGCGCGCCGGACAGTACCACCTTGCCGCGCTGCGGCCGCTCCCCGAGGAAGCGCAGCTCGGGCACCTGCACCCGGCGCAGCGACAGCTCCTGCTCGTCGGTGAAGGTGAACCGGGCGCGTTCCAGGTCCACCGCGTCCCCGAACCGGCCGTCGTCCAGCCGCACCCCGCCCTGGCACTCGAAGTACTGGATCCGCGTCCCGCGCGCGGGTGTGCGCCCGGCGAGCTGCGGGCCGCCGACGCCCGCCGGTGTGAGGTACAGCGTGCGCTCGACGGTCAGCTGCGGGGCGTTCAGCGCGAGCCGGGAGTACGGGTTGCGCAGCCGGGCCCCGCGCAGACTGAGCGAGACGCCCACCTGAGCGCTGCGCAGACTCAGCTCGCCGTGCGACTCCAGCATCTCGGCCTGGAGGTCCTGGCCGACCGTCATGCCGTCCGCGGCGATCGAACGGCCGGTGCGGTCCTGGTACACGACGGCTTGGTTGAGCAGCAGGTCCGTACCGATGTGCGCGTCGGTCAGCCGGATGCCGCCCAGGAACCGGCAGCGCGGCAGATGCAGATCCCCCTCGGTGTGCACCCTGGCCGCCTCCAGCCGCGGCACCGAGCAGTTCACCAGCCGCAGGGTCTTGAACTGGGCCTCCGGCAGCAGGACCTCCCGCTCGAAGCGGCAGCTCCGCAGCTCGACGTACGGCGTCACCGTGCCGCCCGCGAGGTCCAGGCTGCCGCTGATCTGCACACCGGTCAGCTTCAGCGAGGACACCCGGCCCGCGAGCGCCGGCGGCCCGTCCAGCAGCAGCCAGCACACGATGCGGGCCCGCACGGTCCGCTCGGACCCCCACGGATGCCCGCCGTGCGGATCGTCCACGACCGCGTCCCCGCTGCTCAGGTCGTACACGCTGCCGTTGCGGAAGGCCTGCCACATGCCGGCCTCGGCGGCGGTCAGATCGTCCGGCAGATCCCCGTCCCGGATGCCGGCCCCCTCGGTCACGGTGTGCTCTCTCCTCCCCGGCTGCTCAGCGGTTCGTACTGCCGTTCATGCCCGCTGAGTGACGCCGCGAACGCCCAGCGTGCAGCCGATCTTCCCGGTGGTGGCGCGGGTCGCGAGCGGGGTCTCGTATCAGCCACTGAAACGCGCGGACGGCGACCCGTCCGGGTCTGCGAGAATTGGGTGCGTGATCTCCCGAATCGATCTGCGCGGCGACGCCCTCCCGGAGGGTCCCGCCCTGCGCGACCTGCTGCCCCGAGCCGACTTCGACGTATCGGCCGCCCTGGAGAAGGTGCGTCCGATCTGCGAGGCCGTGCATCATCGTGGCGACGCGGCGCTGATCGACTTCGCCGAGAAGTTCGACGGCGTCAAGCTCGACCAGGTACGGGTACCGGCCGCGGCACTCACCCGTGCCCTGGAGGAGCTCGACCCGGCCGTGCGGGCCGCCCTGGAGGAGTCCGTCCGGCGCGCCCGGCTCGTCCACCGCGCGCAGCGCCGCTCCGCACACACCACCCAGGTCGTGCCCGGCGGCTCGGTCACCGAGAAGTGGGTGCCGGTCGAGCGCGTCGGCCTGTACGCGCCGGGTGGCCGCTCGGTCTACCCGTCGTCCGTGGTCATGAACGTCGTGCCCGCGCAGGAGGCCGGCGTCGAGTCGATCGCGCTGGCCTCCCCGGCTCAGGCCGAGTTCAACGGCCTGCCGCACCCGACGATCCTCGCCGCGTGCGCCCTGCTCGGCGTCGACGAGGTGTACGCCGCCGGGGGCGCGACGGCCGTCGCGATGTTCGCGTACGGCACCGAGTCCTGCCCGCCCGCCAACATGGTCACCGGCCCCGGCAACATCTGGGTCGCCGCCGCCAAGCGCTACTTCACCGGCAAGATCGGCATTGACGCCGAGGCCGGCCCGACCGAGATCGCGGTCCTCGCCGACGCCACCGCCGACCCGGTGCACGTCGCCTCCGACCTGATCAGCCAGGCCGAGCACGACCCGCTGGCGGCGGCGGTGCTGGTCACCGACTCCGCCGAGCTGGCGGACGCGGTGGAGAAGGAGCTTCAGCCGCAGGTCGCGGCCACCAAGCACATCGACGACCGGATCGTCCCGGCGCTCAAGGGCAAGCAGTCCGCGATCGTCCTGGTCGACGGCATCGACCAGGGCCTCAGGGTCGTCGACGCGTACGGCGCCGAGCACCTGGAGATCCAGACGGCCGACGCCGCCGCGGTGGCCGACCGGGTCCGCAACGCCGGCGCGATCTTCATCGGCCCCTGGTCGCCCGTCTCGCTGGGCGACTACGCGGCCGGGTCCAACCACGTCCTGCCCACCGGCGGCTGCGCGTGCCACTCCTCGGGCCTGTCCGTGCAGTCCTTCCTGCGGGGCATCCACATCGTCGACTACACGCAGGACGCGCTGGCCGAGGTCGCGCAGCACGTGGTGACGCTGGCGGAGGCGGAGGACCTGCCCGCGCACGGCGCGGCGATCAAGGCGAGGTTCGGCTGGAAGGTACCCGAGAGCAAGTGACCGGCATCGACGATCTCCCCGTACGGGACGAGCTGCGCGGCAAGTCCCCCTACGGCGCGCCCCAGTTGGACGTCCCCGTACGGCTGAACACCAACGAGAACCCGTACCCGCTCCCCGAGCCGCTGGTCGAACGGATCGCCGAGCGGGTGCGTGAGGCGGCCCGGAATCTCAACCGCTACCCGGACCGCGACGCGGTCGAGCTGCGCACCAAGCTCGCCGAGTACCTGACCAGGACCTCCGGCCACGAGGTCGGCCTCGCGGGCGTCTGGGCGGCCAACGGCTCCAACGAGGTCGTCCAGCAGCTCCTGCAGACCTTCGGCGGACCGGGCCGCACGGCGATCGGCTTCGAGCCGTCGTACTCGATGCACGGCCTCATCTCGCGGGGCACCGGCACCGGCTGGATCTCCGGCCCCCGGAACGAGGACTTCACGATCGACCTCGCCGCCGCCGAGAAGGCGATCGCCGAGCACCAGCCCGACGTCGTCTTCATCACCACCCCCAACAACCCCACCGGCAACGCGGTCCCGCGCGAGACGGTGGTGGCCCTCTACGAGGCCGCACAGGCGGCCAAGCCGTCGATGGTCGTGGTCGACGAGGCGTACATCGAGTTCAGCCACGGCGACTCGCTGCTGCCGCTGCTCGCGGGCCGTCCGCATCTGGTGATCTCCCGGACCATGTCCAAGGCCTTCGGCGCGGCCGGCCTGCGCCTCGGCTATCTCGCCGCGGACCCGGCCGTCGTGGACGCCGTGCAGCTCGTACGGCTGCCGTACCACCTGTCGGCCGTCACCCAGGCGACCGCCCTGGCCGCCCTGGAGCACACCGACACCCTGCTCGGATACGTCGAGCAGCTGAAGGCCGAGCGGGACCGGCTGGTCACCGAGCTGCGCGCGATCGGCTACCAGGTGACGGAGTCCGACGCGAACTTCGTGCAGTTCGGGCGGTTCCCGGACGCCCACGAGGCCTGGCGGAAGATCCTCGACCGGGGCGTCCTGGTCCGGGACAACGGCGTACCGGGGTGGCTGCGGGTCACCGCCGGGACCCCCGAAGAGAACGACGCGTTCCTCGACGCGGTACGTGAACTGAAGAAGGAGCAGAGCGCATGACTCGCGACGGCCGCGTCGGAAGAATCGAACGGGTCACGAAGGAGACCTCGGTCCTCGTCGAGATCGATCTCGACGGGTCCGGCAAGGTCGATGTGTCGACAGGCGTCGGCTTCTACGACCACATGCTCGACCAGCTCGGCCGGCACGGCCTGTTCGACCTGACCGTGAAGACCGAGGGCGACCTGCACATCGACTCGCACCACACCATCGAGGACACCGCCCTCGCGCTGGGCGCCGCCTTCAAGCAGGCCCTCGGCGACAAGGTGGGGATCTACCGCTTCGGCAACTGCACGGTCCCGCTGGACGAGTCCCTCGCCCAGGTCACCGTCGACCTGTCCGGCCGCCCCTACCTCGTGCACACCGAGCCCGAGAACATGGCGCCGATGATCGGCGAGTACGACACGACGATGACCCGGCACATCCTGGAGTCGTTCGTCGCCCAGGCCCAGATCGCCCTGCACGTGCACGTGCCCTACGGACGCAACGCGCACCACATCGTGGAGTGCCAGTTCAAGGCCCTGGCGCGGGCCCTGCGGTACGCCTCCGAGCGCGACCCGCGCGCGGCGGGCATCCTCCCGTCGACGAAGGGCGCATTGTGAGCGACGCACGCGCGGCCGCCGGGCCGCGGACGACGACGATGGCCGCACCTCTGCGCCGCGCGGGCGGAGAAGCGAACGAAGGGACACTGTGAACGGCACCTCGACCCTGCTGATCGTCGTCGGTCTCTTCCTCGTCGGCGGCGTGATCTCCTTCGTCAAGCAGAAGATGCCGAAGGGCCTGATCGTGCTGCTCTCCATTGGCGCCGCGATGTGTCTGGTCGCGGGCGTCCTGCGGTTGGAGGTCTGGAATTGAGCGCCCCCAAGAGCGTCGTGGTCTTCGACTACGGCTTCGGCAATGTGAGGTCGGCCGAACGCGCCCTCGCGCGCGTGGGTGCGGACGTCGAGATCACGCGCGACTTCGACAAGGCCATGAACGCGGACGGCCTCCTGGTGCCGGGCGTCGGCGCCTTCGCCGCCTGCATGAACGGCCTGCGCGAAGCCCGCGGCGACTGGATCGTCGACCGCCGCCTCTCCGGCGGGCGCCCCGTGATGGGCATCTGCGTCGGCATGCAGATCCTCTTCGCCCGGGGCATCGAGCACGGCGTCGAGACCGAGGGCCTCGACGAGTGGCCCGGCGCGGTGGAGCCGCTGCAGGCCGACATCGTGCCCCACATGGGCTGGAACACCGTCGAGGCGCCGGCCGGCTCCGAGCTGTTCGCCGGGCTGGACGCGGACGCGCGTTTCTACTTCGTGCACTCCTACGCCGTCCACGACTGGACGCTGGAGACGCACAACCCCGCCTTCACGGCCCCCAAGGTCACCTGGTCGACGCACGGCAAGCCCTTCGTGGCCGCCGTCGAGAACGGCGCCCTGTGGGCCACGCAGTTCCACCCCGAGAAGTCCGGCGACGCCGGAGCGCAGCTGCTCACCAACTGGATCGGAACCCTGTAGAGACATGGCCAAGCTCGAACTCCTCCCCGCCGTCGACGTCCGCGACGGCCAGGCCGTCCGCCTCGTGCACGGCGAGTCCGGCACGGAGACCTCGTACGGCTCCCCCCTGGAGGCCGCCCTCGCCTGGCAGCGGGCGGGCGCCGAGTGGCTGCACCTGGTCGACCTGGACGCCGCCTTCGGCACCGGCGACAACCGTCAGCTGATCGCCGAGGTCGCCGAGCGCATGGCGGAGCTGCACATCAAGGTGGAGCTGTCCGGCGGCATCCGCGACGACGACACCCTCGCCGCCGCCCTGGCCACCGGCTGCACCCGCGTGAACCTCGGCACGGCCGCCCTGGAGACCCCCGAGTGGGTCGCCAGGGTCATCGCCGAGCACGGCGACAAGATCGCGGTGGGCCTGGACGTGCGGGGCACCACGCTCCGCGGCCGCGGCTGGACCCGCGACGGCGGCGACCTCTACGAGACGCTGGAGCGCCTCAACAAGGAGGGCTGCGCACGCTACGTCGTCACCGACATCGCCAAGGACGGCACGCTGCAGGGCCCGAACCTGCAGCTGCTTCGCGATGTGTGCGCGGCGACCGACCGCCCGGTCGTGGCCTCCGGCGGCGTGTCCTCGCTGGCCGACCTGCGGGCGATCGCCGGGCTCGTGCCGCTCGGTGTCGAGGGCGCGATCGTCGGGAAGGCCCTGTACGCGAAGGCGTTCACCCTGGAAGAGGCCCTGGAGGCAGTGTCGTCATGACGTCCGATGCCGTACGGCGTGTGCAGAGCGGAAGTCCCTGGGAAGAGTCCTTCGGTTTCGCACGCGCCGTCGCGGCGGGCGACCGCGTCCTGGTGGCGGGCACGACGTCCTTCAAGGGCAGCGTGCTGTACGGGGAGGGCGACCCGTACGAACAGGCCAAGGTGGCCTTCACCAGCGCGATCGAGGCGCTCGGCGAGTTCGGGCTCGGTGTCGAGTCCGTGATCAGGACCAGGATGTATCTGGCGCATCTGCGGGACGTCGACGAGGTGGGGCGGGCCCACAAGGAGCTGTTCGGCTCCGTACGGCCCGTGACGACCCTGCTGGTCGTGGAGGGCTTCGTCGACCCGCGGGTCCTGGTCTCAGTGGAAGTGGAAGCATTCAGAGGAGCCGTGAACTCATGACCCTGGCGGTCCGAGTCATCCCCTGCCTGGACGTCGACAACGGCCGGGTCGTCAAGGGTGTCAATTTCCAGAACCTGCGCGACGCGGGCGACCCCGTCGAGATGGCCAAGGTGTACGACGCCGAAGGCGCCGACGAGTTGACGTTCCTGGACATCACCGCGTCCTCGGGCAACCGCGAGACGACCTACGACGTGGTGCGCCGCACCGCCGAGCAGGTGTTCATCCCGCTGACCGTCGGCGGCGGCGTGCGCACCGCCGAGGACGTGGACCGGCTGCTGCGGGCGGGCGCCGACAAGGTGGGCGTCAACACGGCGGCGATCGCGCGTCCGGAGCTGATCCGGGAGATCGCGGAGCGGTTCGGCCGGCAGGTGCTGGTGCTGTCCGTGGACGCGCGGCGGACCCCTTCGGGAAGCTTCGAGGTGACCACGCACGGGGGCCGCCGGGGCACCGGCATCGACGCCGTCGAGTGGGCGCACCGGGCCGCCGAGCTGGGCGCCGGAGAGATCCTGCTCAACTCGATGGACGCGGACGGCACCAAGGACGGCTACGACCTGGAGATGATCTCCGCCGTCCGCAAGCACGTCACCGTGCCGGTGATCGCCTCCGGTGGCGCCGGCAAGCTGGCCGACTTCCCCCCGGCCATCGCGGCGGGCGCGGACGCCGTCCTCGCGGCCTCGGTGTTCCACTTCGGCGATCTGCGGATCGGCGAGGTCAAGGAGACGCTGCGGGCGGCGGGGCATCCCGTCCGGTGAAGTGATGTCCCAGCGGAGGCAAGCCCCGGTCGCCAGGGCGGCCGGGGCTTACATGTGGGCAGATGCGAAAGAGAAGTTGCGCAAAATCAATTGTGCAATTTTTCTTTCCTGCCTACGCTGAGGTCATGCCGGACAAAGGGAACCGACGGATCACCGACCTGGGCACGCTCAAGGCCCTCGCACATCCGCTGCGCATGCAGCTCTACCGGCTGCTGTACGTCAACCGCACCGCGACCGCCTCGCAGCTGGCCGACCAGGTCGACGAAGCCGTCTCTCTGGTCAGCTACCACCTGCGCAAACTCGCCGACCACGGGCTGATCGAGGAGGCCGAGCCGCAGAGCGAGGACGGGCGCGAACGTTGGTGGCAGCCCGCCTCGGACGGCGTCAGCATCCGCGGCGAGGACTTCCGGGACGCCCCGGAGAAGGCGGCCGCGCACACGGCCGCCTCCCGGCTGATCTACGCGCAGCGCAGCGAGTTCTACCGCCGCTACCTCGACCAACGGCTGCACTGGGGCGCCGACTGGAACAGCGCGGCCTTCGACTCCGAGTACGCGTCCCGGCTGACGGCCCCCGAACTGGCCGAGCTCGCCCAGGAGATGCACGCCCTGCTCAAGAAGTACGACGAGAAGGGCCGGGCCGCCGAAGCCGCCGGAGACACCGAAGGGCGTGAGCACATCGCGCTGCACGTGTACGGATTCCCGTTCCGCCTCTGAGAGGGCCCTCCGCCTTGACCACCGTGTCCGCGTTACGCGCCGACGCACCTGCCGCCGAGCGCCCCGCCCACCGCGACGGCAACGTCCTGCGCTGGCTCGCCGCCTACACCTCCTCGATGGTCGGCGACAGCGTCTACTACATCGCCCTGAGCTGGACGGCCGTTCAGGCGGGCACACCCGCGCAGGCCGGCCTCGTGATGTCGGTCAGCGCACTGCCGCGGGCCGTCCTCATGCTGGGCGGGGGAGTGATCGCCGACCGGTTCGGGCCGCGCCGGGTCGTCATCGGCAGCGACGCCGTGCGCTGCGCCGCTGTGCTGGCGACGGCCGTCCTGCTCCTCCTCACCGGCCCCGGCCTGTGGCCGCTGGCCGTGCTCGCCCTGGTCTTCGGCACCGTCGACGCCGTGTTCATGCCCGCGGTGGGAGCGCTCCCGGCACGGATCACGGCCAGGGGCCAGCTCGCCCGGGTCCAGGGCATGCGCGGCCTCGCGATCCGCTTCGCCCACGTCGTGGGAGCCCCGCTCGGCGGACTCGGCATGGCACTGGGCGGTGCCGCGGCCGCGTTCGGCCTCGCCGGGCTGCTGATCGCCGTGTCGGTACCGCTGCTGGTCGCCGTACGGATCCGGGAACTGCCCGCCGACGACACCGCCGAGAAGTCCCGGAGCACCGCCTGGCACGACATGGTCGCCGGCCTGCGTCACATCCGGCGGCACCGTGTCCTCGGGCCCCTCATGCTGGCCGTCGCCCTCGGCAACCTCGGCTTCATCGGCCCGCTCAACGTGGGCCTGACGCTGCTGGCCGACGAGCGTGGCTGGGGCGCCGCCGGGATGGGCTGGGTGCTCGCCGGCTTCGGAACGGGCGCCGGACTCGCCTCCCTGCTGCTGACCGTGCGGGGGCGGTTGCCGCACGCCGGACAGGTTCTCGCGTACACCGCCCTCGCGGGCAGCGTCGCGATCGGGGCCCTGGCCCACGTCCCGAACGTCGTCGCGGCCGCCGGAACGGCACTGCTCGTCGGGTTGCTCGCAGGGCTGAGCGGCGCCCTGTGCGGGGCGCTGCTGCAGACCCAGACCGAACCGGCCTGCCTGGGCCGCGTCAGCGCCGTGTCCGCACTGATCAGCCTCGGCTTCGCCCCGCTCACCATGCCGCTGACCGCCGCGGCGATCGGGGTGTGGGGCACCGGACCCGTCTTCACCGGCAGCGCGGCGATCAGCGGACTCGCCGGGGCCGTCGCCCTTGCCGTGCCCGACCTGCGCCGCGCCGAACTCCCGGAGTGATCCGTCAGATGCCCAGCTGCTTGGACTCGTGCAGCCTGTCGATGGCTTCCTGGTCGCCGTCCACGTCGACCTTCGCCGCGCTCTGCCGGCCGTACAGGAACAGCAGCAGCTCCGACGGCTCACCGGTCACCGTGACCACCGGCGTGCCCCGGTGGGCGACCGCCGTCTGGCCGTCGGGGCGGCGCAGCACCAGGCCCGTGGGGGCGCCGCGGCCCATCAGGCGGGCGGTGCGCTCCAGCCGGGACCACAGGGCGTCCTGGAAGACCGGGTCGAGCTCGCGGGTCGTCCAGTCGGGCTGCGCGCGGCGGACGTCCTCGGTGTGGACGTAGAACTCGATCGTGTTCGACATCTCGTCGATCGGTTTGAGCTGGAAGGGTGAGAAGCGCGGCGGGCCGGTGCGGAGGAGCTGGATCAGCTCCTCGTACGGCTTCGCCGTGTACTCCTCCATCACCTTCTCCAGGCGGGGCGCGAGCTGCTTGATCAGTATGCCGCCGGCGGCGTCCGGGCGGCGTTCGCGCACCACGACGTGCGCGGCCAGGTCGCGGGTCAGCCAGCCCTCGCACAGGGTGGGGGCGTCCGGACCGGCGGTTTCCAACAGGTCGGCGAGTAGAAGCCGTTCACGCTTGGCAAAGGTCGACATGGAGTCAGCCTACGACCGGGCGTCCGGTCCGCCCAGTGGACGCCGTCCGGCCCTGTCAGTGGTGCGCGGCACAATGGCATCCATGACCAGTACGCCGACCAGCGCGCCGCCGCCCAGCAGCCTCGCCCCCGAGATCGCCGCGCGCCTCAAGCGCAGCGCCGACGGCCTCCTGCCCGCCATCGCCCAGCAGTACGACACCGGTGAGGTGCTGATGCTGGGCTGGATGGACGACGAGGCCCTGCACCGCACGCTCACGACGGGCCGCTGCACGTACTGGTCGCGCAGCCGCCAGGAGTACTGGGTCAAGGGCGACACCTCGGGACACGTCCAGCACGTGAAGTCCGTGGCCCTGGACTGCGACGCCGACACGGTGCTCGTCAAGGTGGACCAGGTGGGTGCCGCCTGCCACACGGGCGCGCGCACCTGCTTCGATTCCGACGTCCTGCCGCTGGGTCAGTAAGGTCGGCCGCCATGGACCTAGAGACGTTCCGCAAGCTGGCCACCGACCGCCGCGTCATCCCCGTCACGCGCAAGCTCCTGGCCGACGGCGACACACCGGTCGGGCTGTACCGCAAGCTCGCCGCCGAGCGCCCCGGCACCTTCCTGCTGGAGTCCGCGGAGAACGGCCGCTCCTGGTCCCGCTACTCCTTCGTGGGCGTCCGCAGCGCCGCCACCCTCACCGAGCGGGACGGCCGGGCGCACTGGCTGGGCGAGCCCCCCGTGGGCGTGCCCGTCGACGGCGACCCGCTGGCCGCCCTGCGCGCCACCGTCGAGGCCCTGCACACACCCCACCAGGACGGCCTGCCGCCCTTCACCGGCGGCATGGTCGGCTACCTCGGGTACGACATCGTCCGCCGCCTGGAGAAGATCGGCCCCGGCGAGCGGGACGACCTGAAGCTGCCCGAGCTGACCATGCTGCTGACCAGCGACCTCGCGGTGATGGACCACTGGGAGGGCTCGGTCCTGCTGATCGCCAACGCGATCAACCACAACGACCTCGCCACCGGCGTCGACGAGGCCTACGCCGACGCCGTGGCCCGCCTCGACGCCATGGAGGCCGACCTCACACGCGCGGTGGCCCAGCCGCCGGCCGTGCTGCCGCCCTCCGAGCTGCCGGAGTACAGCGCGCTGTGGGGCGGCCCCGACTTCCAGGAGGCCGTCGAGGACATCAAGGAGCGCATCCGGGCCGGCGAGGCCTTCCAGGTCGTACCGTCGCAGCGGTTCGAGACGCCGTGCACGGCGAGCGCGCTGGACGTGTACCGGGTGCTGCGCGCCACGAACCCGTCGCCGTACATGTACCTGCTCCGCTTCGAAGGCTTCGACGTCGTCGGCTCCTCGCCGGAGGCGCTGGTCAAGGTCGAGGACGGGCAGGCCATGGTCCATCCCATCGCCGGGACCCGGCCCCGGGGCGCCACCCCCCAGGAGGACCAGACCCTGGCCGAGGAACTGCTCGCCGACCCCAAGGAGCGCGCGGAGCACCTCATGCTGGTCGACCTCGGCCGCAACGACCTCGGCCGGGTCTGCGAGCCCGGCTCGGTGGAGGTCGTCGACTTCATGTCCATCGAGCGGTACTCGCACGTGATGCACATCGTCTCCACGGTGACGGGACGGGTGGCGCCGGGCCGTACGGCCTTCGACGTCCTGACGGCCTGCTTCCCTGCGGGCACCCTCTCCGGCGCGCCCAAGCCGCGCGCGATGCAGATCATCGACGAACTGGAGCCGTCCCGGCGCGGCCTGTACGGCGGCTGCGTCGGCTACCTCGACTTCGCCGGCGACTCCGACACCGCCATCGCCATCCGCACGGCCCTGCTGCGCGACGGCACCGCGTACGTCCAGGCGGGCGCGGGCGTCGTCGCCGACTCCGACCCCGTCGCCGAGGACACGGAGTGCCGCAACAAGGCGGCGGCGGTCCTCCGCGCGATCCACACGGCGAACCGGCTCGCACAATAGGGCGCTTCTCACGTGAACCCCGGGTGACGGTTCACGCGAAGGGCAGGCGATAGTGGAGTACGTGACTGCTGTTCCTCACCCCCGTACCGAAGCCGCCGCCTCCGCCCGGGCCGGTCGGCGGAGTCTGGCCCTGGCCCTGCTGTGCGGCGCGCTCGGCGCGGCCGTGGCGTTGCTGGCCACCCGTCAGCAGTGGTCGGAGGGCACCGCGACGGTGGCCGGCGGCGCCTTCCCGCTGACCGCCAGGGGCAGCGACGTCACCGGCGTCCCCGCCGCGCTCGCCATAGTGGGCCTGGCCGCGCTCGTCGCCGTCTTCGCCGTCCGCCGGGCCGGCCGCCTCGCGGTGGCCGGGCTGCTCGCGCTGTGCGGCGCGGGCACCGTCGCCGCCGCCCTGTCCGGCGCCTCCGACAGCTCCGCGCTCGACGAGAAGGCCGCGCAGGCCTCCGGCGACACCTCCGCCACCGTGGACGCCCTCACCCACACCGCCTGGCCGTACGCCGCGGCCGTGGGCGGCGCCCTGATCCTGCTCGCCGGACTACTCGCCCTGCGCTACGGCCGCCTGTGGCCCGCGATGTCCGGCCGCTACGAGCGAGGCGGCGCCCCCGGCACGCGCCGTACCGCCCCGTCCACCGACCCCGACCGGCCCGAGGACCTCTGGAAGGCCCTGGACCGCGGCGAGGACCCGACGGGCACCGGCCCGGCGTAGACACCGGGCCGTCCCGCCCGGTGTGGCGAAACAGACGCACTCGGGGTCAGCCCCCCGCGCACGGCACGCGCACGCGTACGGGACAATGAAGGACGAGCGTCCGGCTCACACACGCACACAGCAACGAGGAGCAAGCAATGGCGGACAGCAGCCACGGGCACGGTCACACCCCCGCCGCCTGGACCGGTGTCATCATCGCCTTCATCGGTTTCTGCGTCGCGGGCGCCTTCATGGTGATGGACAACCCGCTCGGCTTCTGGGCCGGTATGGCGATCGTGGTCCTGGGCGGTGTCGTCGGCTGGATCATGCGCGCGATGGGCCTGGGCGCGCCCAAGGCGCAGCCCCTCAAGATGACGTCCGGCGCCACGCAGCCCGCGCGGACCGTGACCACGCGCGAGCCGGTCGCCGCCGAGAGCTGATCCTGCCCGTACGGCCTTCCGCCGCGACCTCGTCGAGGGGCGGCCCGGCGCGACGCCGGACCGCCCCTTACGCGCGTCCGCGCCGGGCCGGGCACAATGCGGAGCATGAACGCCGACAGCCGCAGCACTCCCACCAGACGGCTGGCCGCCCCCGTCGGCGTCCTCGGGGCCGTCGCCGCCGCCTTCGCCTACGTGGGCGCCGTGGACCCCAACGAACCCGGCCACTACCCCGTCTGCCCGCTGCTGCGGTTCACCGGCCTGTACTGCCCCGGCTGCGGCGGCCTGCGCAGCGCCCACGCCGTCGTGCACGGCGACCTCCCGGCGGCGCTGCACGCCAACGCCCTGGCCGTCGCCGGCTATCTGCTCTTCGCCGTGCTGTGGACCGTCTGGGTGGTCCGCGCGGCACGCGGCCGTCCGCTCCTTCTCGACCTGCGGCCCGCGTACCTGTGGAGCGCGGGCGCGTTGCTGCTGCTCTTCACCGTTGTCCGGAACCTGCCCTTCGGTGGCTGGCTCCATCCTTGATCAATTGATGGATGTCCAGGTACTGGGACCGGCGTCAACCGGATGCGAGGCCTTCGCCCGGCTCCGGATACCATCGCAGTGACCACCGGTTTTGTTCTTCGGTGCCGCTGTGACAGTCAACCGTCTGGAAGGGGGCCACTCGCGTGAGTGTGCTCGACGAGATCATCGACGGAGTCCGTGCCGACCTCGCGGAGCGGCAGGCGCGCGTGAGCCTCGACGAGCTCAAGGATCGCGCGGCGAAGGCCCCCGCGGCCAAGGACGGACTGGCCGCCCTGCGCGGCGACGGCGTCCAGGTCATCTGCGAGGTCAAGCGGTCCAGCCCCTCCAAGGGCGCGCTGGCCGCGATCGCCGACCCGGCCGGTCTCGCCGCGGACTACGAGGCGGGCGGCGCGGCCGTCATCTCCGTCCTCACCGAGCAGCGCCGCTTCGGCGGCTCCCTCGCCGACCTGGAGGCGGTCCGCGCGCGTGTGGACATCCCCGTGCTGCGCAAGGACTTCATCGTCACCTCGTACCAGCTGTGGGAGGCCCGGGCCTACGGCGCCGACCTCGCGCTGCTGATCGTCGCGGCCCTCGACCAGCCCGCCCTGGAGTCCCTGATCGAGCGGGCGGTGTCCATCGGGCTCACCCCGCTCGTCGAGGTGCACGACGAGGACGAGGTCGACCGCGCGGTCGACGCGGGCGCCAAGCTCATCGGCGTCAACGCCCGCAACCTCAAGACGCTGGAGGTCGACCGCGGCACCTTCGAGCGGGTCGCGCCGGAGATCCCGGACGGCATCGTCAAGGTCGCCGAGTCCGGCATCCGCGGCCCGCACGACCTCATCGCCTACGCCAACGCGGGCGCCGACGCGGTCCTGGTCGGCGAGTCCCTCGTCACCGGCAAGGACCCCAGGACGGCGGTGTCCGACCTGGTTGCCGCGGGCGCCCATCCCGCACTGCGGCACGGCCGGGGCTGATCCCCGGTAGGCTGAGCGCCGATGAATACGACGATCACCCTGACGGCCAGGGACCCGTACGCCCGCCTCGCGCGCGGCTGCAGGCCCCGAGGCTGCCGCGCTCCCGCACGCCGGGTACACGGCCGCCGGGTCCGCTACGTGATCGGTGACGAGCCTGGGCAGGTCAACGGCCGCCGATGGCAGCCGGCCTTCAGGGGCGCGGGGAACTGCGCGACCAGCCACTGACGGCGCGCAGTCATCTGATAACCCCGCCCCCACGGCGATTAGTGTCTTTTCCACGCACTCACCGTGAGGTTTCCGCATGCCCAGCCAGTTCTTCATCCCCGACCCGGAGGGTCAAGTCCCCAGCGCGGAGGGCTACTTCGGCGCATTCGGCGGCAAGTTCATCCCGGAGGCCCTCGTCGCCGCCGTCGACGAGGTCGCCGTCGAGTACGACAAGGCCAAGCACGACCCCGAGTTCGCCCGCGAGCTCGACGACCTGCTCGTCAACTACACCGGCCGCCCGAGCGCCCTCACCGAGGTGCCCCGGTTCGCCGAGCACGCCGGTGGCGCGAAGGTGTTCCTCAAGCGCGAGGACCTCAACCACACCGGCTCCCACAAGATCAACAACGTCCTCGGCCAGGCCCTGCTCACCAAGCGCATGGGCAAGACCCGCGTCATCGCCGAGACGGGCGCCGGCCAGCACGGCGTCGCCACGGCCACCGCGTGCGCGCTCTTCGGCCTGGACTGCACGATCTACATGGGCGAGATCGACACCCGGCGCCAGGCCCTGAACGTGGCCCGCATGCGCATGCTCGGCGCCGAGGTCATCGCCGTGAAGTCCGGCAGCCGCACGCTGAAGGACGCCATCAACGAGGCCTTCCGCGACTGGGTCGCCAACGTCGACCACACCCACTACCTGTTCGGCACCGTGGCGGGCCCGCACCCCTTCCCGGCCATGGTCCGCGACTTCCACCGCGTGATCGGCGTCGAGGCGCGCCGCCAGCTCCTGGAGCGCGCCGGCCGCCTCCCCGACGCCGCCATCGCCTGCGTCGGCGGCGGCTCCAACGCCATCGGCCTGTTCCACGCCTTCATCCCGGACCCGGACGTACGCCTCATCGGCTGCGAGCCCGCCGGGCACGGCGTGGAGACCGGTGAGCACGCCGCCACCCTGACCGCGGGCGAGCCCGGCATCCTGCACGGTTCGCGGTCGTACGTCCTCCAGGACGAGGAAGGCCAGATCACCGAGCCGTACTCGATCTCGGCGGGACTCGACTACCCCGGCATCGGCCCCGAGCACTCCTACCTCAAGGACACCGGCCGCGGTGAGTACCGCGCGATCACCGACGACGCCGCGATGCAGGCGCTGCGGCTGCTGTCGCGGACCGAGGGGATCATCCCGGCCATCGAGAGCGCCCACGCGCTGGCCGGTGCCCTGGAGGTCGGCCGGGAGCTGGGCAAGGACGGGCTGATCGTGGTCAACCTGTCCGGCCGCGGCGACAAGGACATGGACACCGCCGCCCGCTACTTCGGCCTGTACGACACCGACGCCGAGGTCGCCGCCGACGCGGACACCGACACCGCCGAGATCGAGGGGGACGCCAAGTGAGCGGGAACATTCAGCTGCTGAGCGAGACCCTCGCCGCGGCCACCTCCGAGGGGCGCTCCGCCCTCATCGCCTACCTCCCGGCCGGGTTCCCGACCGTGGACGGCGGCATCGAGGCGATCAAGGCCGTCATCGACGGCGGCGCCGACGTCGTCGAGGTCGGGCTGCCGCACAGCGACCCCGTCCTCGACGGCCCGGTCATCCAGACCGCCGACGACATCGCCCTGCGCGGCGGCGTGAAGATCGCGGACGTCATGCGCACGGTCCGGGAGGCCTACGAGGCCACCGGCAAGCCGATCCTCGTCATGACCTACTGGAACCCCATCGACCGCTACGGCGTCGAGCGCTTCACCGCCGAGCTGGCCGAGGCGGGCGGCGCCGGGTGCATCCTGCCCGACCTGCCCGTGCAGGAGTCGGCGCTGTGGCGGGAGCACGCCGAGAAGCACGGCCTGGCGACGATCTTCGTGGTGGCGCCGAGCAGCAAGGACGAGCGGCTCGCGCAGATCACCGCGGCGGGCAGCGGCTTCGTGTACGCCGCCTCGCTGATGGGCGTCACCGGCACCCGCGAGACGGTCGGCGCGCAGGCCCAGGATCTGGTGCGACGGACCCGGGCCACCGGCACCGACCTGCCGGTCTGCGTCGGGCTCGGCGTCTCCAGCGCCGCGCAGGCCGCCGAGGTGGCCGGCTTCGCCGACGGGGTGATCGTCGGGTCGGCCTTCGTCAAGCGGATGCTGGACGCTCCGGACCACCCGGCCGGTGTCGAGGCGGTCCGCGCGCTCGCGGGTGAGCTGGCGAAGGGCGTCCGCGGACAGGCGTAAGCCGACGTAACAAACCAGCAAGTCATACGGGTCCCTCGTACGGGTGGACCTCGGACCGGGGAGGCACGCTGCGCCTCCCCGGTTCGTTCTGCGGGTGTGAGCGAGAAGAACCGTGATGGAAAGCGCACCGCCCGGGAGCGGCTGGCGGTCGAGCGTGAGAAGCACAAGGCGGCGGAGAAGCGACGGCGCGCACTGATCGTGGGCGCGGCGGTCGTGGCCGTCCTGGGCCTGGCCGCGGTGATCGGCGTGATCGCCGCGAACGCCGGCAGGGAGGGCGACGCCGCGGGCCCGGTCGTGGCGCCCTCGGGGGCGAACGGCGAGGACAACCTCGCCATCCCGGTCGGCAGGGACACCGCCGAGTCGACGCTCACGGTCTGGGAGGACTTCCGCTGCCCGGCCTGCCAGTCCTTCGAGCAGACCTACCGTTCGACGATCCACGAGCTGGTCGACGCCGGTCAGCTGAGAGTGGAGTACCGGCTGGCCACGATCATCGACGGCAACATGGGCGGCAGCGGCTCGCGCAACGCGGCCAACGCCGCCGCCTGCGCGCAGGACGCGGGCAGGTTCACGCCGTACCACGACGTGCTCTACGACAACCAGCCGCCGGAGACCGACGACGCCTTCGCGAGCGACGCCAGGCTGATCGAGCTGGCGAGGAAGGTCGACGGCCTGGTCACCCCCGCGTTCCGCACGTGCGTCGAGGAGGGCACGCACAACAGCTGGGTCGACAAGTCCAACGAGGCCTTCAACAAGGGCGGCTTCTCCGGCACGCCGACCGTGCTGCTCAACGGCACGAACATCTACCAGGACCAGACCATGACGCCCGCCAAGCTGAAGCAGCAGGTGCAGGAGGCCGCGCGGGGGTGAGGCGCGGGCCCGGCCCGTTATGGAGCCGTAGCCGGGCTGCCCGGCACCGGGCCTGCCCGGCAGGGTAGCGTCGACCTTGCCATGGAACTTGCCTACATTCCCAGCCCGTCGCGCGGAGTGCTGTACCTCGGCCCCATCCCGCTGCGCGGCTACGCGTTCTGCATCATCCTCGGTGTCTTCGTGGCCGTGTGGTACGGCAACAAGCGCTGGATCGCCCGCGGCGGCCGGTCCGGCACGGTGGCCGACATCGCGGTATGGGCGGTGCCGTTCGGCCTGGTCGGCGGTCGGCTCTACCACGTGATCACGGACTACCAGCTGTACTTCAGCGAGGGCCGTGACTGGGTGGACGCCTTCAAGATCTGGGAGGGCGGCCTCGGCATCTGGGGCGCGATCGCGCTCGGTGCGGTCGGCGCCTGGATCGGCTGCCGCCGCCGGGGCATCCCGCTGCCCGCGTACGCCGACGCCATCGCGCCCGGTATCGCCCTCGCGCAGGCGATCGGGCGCTGGGGCAACTGGTTCAACCAGGAGTTGTACGGGCGGGAGACCGACCTGCCGTGGGCGCTGCACATCACGTCCACGGCGGACGGGCGGGTGCCGGGGTACTACCACCCGACGTTCCTGTACGAGTCCCTGTGGTGCATCGGCGTCGCGGTGCTGGTGATCTGGGCCGACCGGCGGTTCAACCTCGGCCACGGCCGGGCGTTCGCGCTGTACGTCGCCTCGTACTGCGCGGGCCGGTTCTGGATCGAGTACATGCGGGTCGACGACGCCCACCACATCCTGGGCCTGCGGCTGAACAACTGGACCGCGCTGCTCGTCCTCCTGCTGGCCGTGGTCTACATCGTGCTGTCCGCCAGGAAGCGGCCGGGCCGGGAGGCCGTGGTGGAGCCGGGTGCCTCCGACGAGGAGGCCGACGGTGCGGAGAAGGCCGACGAAGAGGCTGAGACCGCGAAGTCCGACGTGGCTGAGGACGAAGCCGGGTCGGCGACGAAGAAGACCTGACGGCCGGTCGTACGTAGGCGAGGGCGCTCGGAGTTTCCGGGCGCCCTCGTTGTGCGTCGGCCAGTGCTTTCGCTGTGTTCGGCACCGCCGGGGTGCGCCGCGGTGGTTCGCCGTTGCGGCGGAGTTAAGAATCAGTGACGCCGGGCCAAGGCCAGGGTCCGGGTCGCTTCGGTGACCACCGCCGCGTCGATGAACGTGCCGTCCGGGAGGGCCTGCGCCGAGCTGTTCCCGGCTGCCGCCCTGACGATGGTCTCGGCCTTGTCGATCTCCTCCTGGGTGGGGAGGTAGGCGCATTCGATGATCGGGAGCTGGCGGGGGTGGATGGCGGCCCGGCCCAGAAAGCCCAGGGCCCGGCCGTGGGCGCAGGTCGCCGCCAGGCCGTCCAGGTCGCGGACATCCGGATGGACCGACTGGGGTGGCGGAGCGAGGGCCGCCGCCCGCGCCGCGTTGACGATGCGGGAGCGGGGCCAGTCGAGGCCGCTGTCGCACCGTACGCCGAGGTCGGCTCGGAGGTCGGCCTCGCCCAGGGAAATGCCGCGCAGGGCGGGGTGGGCGGAGGCGATGGCGTAGGCGTTCTCGATGGCGAGGGCGGATTCCAGCAGCGCGTACAGGGGTGGTCGGCTGCCGTCGGTGCCTGTTCTGTCCGTCGTGTCGGTGATGTCGCGGGGGGACGTCACCTTCGGCAGGCGGAGCCCCGCCACGCCGGGGAGGGCGGCCAGCGTCTTCAGGTCCGTGTCGGCCCAGGGGGTGGCCAGGGCGTTCACGCGGACGTGGACCGGGGTGGGGTGATGTGGCTCGGAGAGGAGTTCCGCCGTGGCGGCTCGGGCGTAGTCCTTGCGGTCGGGGGCGACCGCGTCCTCCAGGTCGATCACGACGACGTCGGCGCCCGCAGTGAGAGCCTTGCACACCACCTCAGGTCGGTCTCCGGGGGCGTAAAGCCAGGTCAGGGGGGTCACAGGGCGCCCTCCGCGCGGAGGGCGGCCAGTTCGGCGGGGGTCAGGCCCAGTTCGGTGAGGACCTCGTCGGTGTCCGCGCCGTGCGGGCGGCCCGCCCAGCGGACGGCGCCGGGGGTGGCGGAGAGGCGGAACAGCACGTTCTGCATGCGCAGGGGGCCCAGGTCCGGGTCGTCGACGGTGGTGATGGTGTCCAGGGCCGCGTACTGGGGGTCGGTCATCACGTCTCGTACGTCCTGGATCGGGGCCACCGCCGCCTCCGCCTTATCGAACGCCGCCAGGACCTCGTCGCGGGTGCGCTCGGCGATCCAGCCGCCGACCGCCTCGTCGAGGACGTCCGCGTGGCGGGCGCGGTCGACACCGGTGGCGAACCAGGGTTCGTCGATCAGGTCGGGGCGGCCGACCAGGCGCATCACGCGTTCCGCGACGGACTGGGCCGAGGTCGAGACCGCGACCCAGCTGCCGTCGGCCGTGCGGTAGGTGTTGCGCGGGGCGTTGTTCTGGGAGCGGTTGCCGGTGCGGGGCTGGACGTGGCCGAGCTGGTCGTACCAGAGGGGGTGCGGGCCCAGGACCGTGAGGATCGGTTCGATGATCGCCATGTCGACGACCTGGCCCTCGCCGGTGCTCTCGCGGGCGGCGAGGGCGGTCATCACGGCGTACGCCGTGGCCAGGCCGGCGATGGAGTCGGCGAGGCCGAAGGGCGGGAGCGTCGGGGGCGCGTCCGGTTCGCCGGTGATCGCGGCGAAGCCGCTCATCGCCTCGGCGAGGGTGCCGAAGCCGGGGCGGTGGGCGTAGGGGCCGAACTGGCCGAAGGCGGTGACGCGGGCGAGGATCAGGCGGGGGTTGACGGCGGACAGCTCCGGCCAGCCGAGGTCCCATTTCTCCAGCGTGCCGGGGCGGAAGTTCTCGATGACCACGTCCGCGCCGGCGGCCAGGCGGCGCAGGGTGGACTGGCCGCCGGGCTTGGAGAGGTCGAGGGTGATCGTGCGTTTGTTGCGGCCGAGGTGTTTCCACCACAGGCCGATGCCGTCCTTGGCGGGGCCGTGGCCCCGGGACGGGTCCGGTTTGGTGGGGTGCTCGATCTTGATGACCTCCGCGCCGAAGTCGCCGAGGAGGGTGGCGGCGAGGGGACCGGCGAAGAGGGTGGCCATGTCGAGGACGCGGAGGCCGGTGAGGGGTGGGGTGTGCGTGCTCATTGCGTGAACTGGGCCTCGATTTCTGAGCGGTACGGCATGGAGGTGGAGGCGCCCTCGCGCTGGACGGACGGGGCGGCGAGGGCGCCGACGAAGATGTCGCCCGCGCCGGTGGAGTCCACGGCGGTGACCTCGCGGGGGTCGGGGAGGCCGGGGAGGGCGGCGGCCTCGTGCTCGTCGGGCACCAAAAGGATCGTGCGGACGCCGTGGGCCCGGGCCGGCTCGGTGCCCGCGACGACAGTGGAGAGGGGGCCCTCCGTGGTCATCGAGACGGTGGCGCCCGCGCGGGCGGCGGCGATCGCCTGGTTGGCGCCCTTGCCGCCGGGGATCGTACGGAACTCCCGTCCCGTCACGGTCTCGCCGCGTTGCGGGGCCTTCTCGACGTACGCCACGAGGTCCACGTTCGTGCTGCGGAGGACGGCGATACGGGTCATGCGCGGGTCGCCTCCAGGTGCGTGAGGTGGGCCAGCGTGTCGAAGCCGGTGCCCTGGAAGTCCGCGATGGAGGTGGCGAGACGGTTCTTGAGAGGAGTCGTCCAGTGGTCGGGCAGCGCGGTGGGGGCCCCGGCGAGCAGGGCGGCGATGCCGCCGGCCGTCGCGCCGTTCGAGTCGGTGTCCCAGCCGCCGGAGACCGCACGGCAGATGGAGCCGGTGAAGTCGCCGTTCGCGTGGGTGAGGGCGGCGGCGATCAGGGCGGTGTTGGGGATGGCGTGGACCCAGTGGTAGGCGGCGTGGTGGGCGTGGAGTTCGTCCACGACCGTGTCGAAGTCCTCGTGGGACTCGGCCAGTCGGACGGCGTGGCGGACGGCCTCGGCCAGCCGGGAGCGCGGGGGCACGACGGTGAGACCGGTGCGCAGGCTGGTGTGGACGTCGGCGGTGCCGGTGGCCGCGGTGGCGATGGTGGCGGCGGTGAACATCGCGGCGTAGACGCCGTTGGCGGTGTGGGTGAGGGTGGCGTCCCGGTGGGCCTGTTCGGCGGCCGCGGCGGGGTTGCCGGGGTTGGTCCAGCCGTGCAGGTCGGCGCGGATGAGGGCGCCGATCCATTCGCGGAAGGGGTTGCGATGGCGGGCGGTGTGCGGGGGCTCGACGCCGGTGAGGAGGTTGCGGTAGGCGACGCGTTCCGCGGTGAAGGCGCGGCCGGCGGGGAGTTCGTCGAGCCAGAGGGAGGCCACGTCCGTGGTGGTGAACCCTCTGGTGTGGCGTTGGAGCAGGAGCAGGTTGAGGAGGGGGTAGTTGAGGTCGTCGTCCTCGGGCATGCCGTCGATGTTCTCGGCGAGGGAGGTGCCGGCCGAGCGGCGGTTCCAGGGGTAGGTGTCGAGGAGGGGCTGGGGGACTCCTCGGGCCGTGAAGTAGGTGTTCAGGGGCCAGTTGCCGGTGGCGCGGGCGAGTTGGCGGATGCCGGTGAGGGGGAGCTTCTCGACCGGCTTGCCCAGCAGGCAGCCGACGGCTCGTCCCAGCCAGGCGGCGTGCAGGCGTGGCTCCAGGTCGGCCGGGGGGCTGGGGACGCGGCCCGGTGACGGCCAGTTCGGGCACAGGGCCTTGATCCTCCGCAGGTCCGTCGGCTCTCTGTCCGCCAGCAGGCTCGGCAGGTCCGCCAGTTCGTCCAGCAGGTCCTCTGCCAGCTGGCGCAGATAGCGGGAGGCCGCTTCCGGGGAGGCGCCCGCGTGGGCCGGGGCCTCGGGGCCGCCCGCCGCCTGCCAGCGTTTCTCGACGGCCGTCGGCCGGCGGCCGTCCTGGTGTGCCTGGCGGATTTCGTGGCCGATCAGGTCCTCGGGCTGGACCCAGGTCAGGCGGAGCATACGGTGCCTCCCAACGCGGTGAACAACTGCTCGTGGGTACGGCGCCGGTGTACGTCCCGTTGGAAGATCTCGGCGGTGACTTCGCTGAGCGTGCGCGCCGGTTCCCACAGGTCGAGACGGCTGGCCTCCGCCACCGTCTTCGACCACTCCTCGGGCACCGGGGAGCCCAGCGCCCCGGCCAGCGCGCCCGCCATCGTGGCGATCGAGTCGCAGTCGCGGCCGTAGTTCACCGACCCCAGGACCGCCTGCCGGTAGTCGCCGCCCGCGACCAGCAACATGCCCAGCGCGACGGGGAGTTCCTCGATCGAGTGCAGCCGGGACGGGCGGCGGGCGCCGAGGGAGGGGGCCCGGTAGTCGGGGCCCACCGTGTCGTACGGCGCCACTGCCTTCCGCAGCGGTGCCAGGGCCGACTCGAAGTCCGAGTACGCGGACGCCACTTCGCACACCGCCTCGATCGCCGCCCGCGTGCCGTCCTTCGCCAACTCCAGGCATGCCGTCACCACCGACTCCGGTGTCGCCCCGGGGCTGCACGCCGCCGCCACGGCCGCCGCGAAGACGCCCGCCGCCTCGCGGCCGTACGACGACTGGTGGGCGCCCGCGACGTCCAGCGCCTCGGCGTGGGCGCCCGCCGGGTTGGCCGCGTTGACCAGGCCGACCGGGGCCATGTACATCGCGGCACCGCAGTTGACGATGTTGCCGACGCCGGCCTCGCGGGGGTCGACATGGCCGTAGTGCAGCCGGGCCACCAGCCACTTCTCCGCCAGGAAGATCCGGTGCAGGGGGAGGGCCTCCGACTCCAGCTCCGGGATCCAGCGCGGGGTCGTCATCAGGTCCGGGACCAGGTGGTCGGCGACCGCGTAGGCGTCGAGGTGGTCGCGGACCCGGGCGTAGACCCGGACCAGCGCGTGGGTCATCAACGTGTCGTCGGTGACGTGGCCGTCGCCCTTGTGGTACGGCGCGATGGGGCGGGCGGTGCGCCAGGCCTCGCCGTTCCAGGGGCCGACGACGCCGTGGACGCGGCCGCCGTGGCGTTCGGCGATCTGGTCGGGGGAGTAGCCCTCGACGGGACCGCCGAGGGCGTCGCCGACGGCCGCACCGACCAGGGCGCCGGTGATCCGGTCGCTGAGAGAGTCTGCTCGGCTTTCTTCTCCTTTGGGGGTCATGAGCCGAATCATCCTCCTGGCGGGGCCGGTTGCGCGGCTTCCAGGAGTTCGGCGAGTTCCACGAGGTCGGTGCCGGTGAGGCGGGGGAGTACGCAGCCGGAGAGGTGGCGGCAGGTGTCGCGCCAGGACGCCGGGATCGCCGCGCCGCCGCCGAGCGCGCCGGTGAGGGCGCCCGCGAGGGCCGGGGCCGAGTCCGCGACGCGGGAGAGGCAGGCCGCCGCGGGTACCGCCTCCGCGATCCGGCCGTGCGAGACGACGGTGAGGGCGAGGGCGACCGGGACCGTCTCGGCGGCGGCGATGCCGTAGCTGTAGACGTGGTCCACGATCTGGTGTTCCAGGAGGGGGATCAGCGCGAAGGCGCTGACGGCGTCCGCCGCGAGGCTCAGGGCGTGGCGGGCGTTGCGGCCGATCTCCGTCTCCTCGGGCAGCTCGGCGAGCGCGGCCGTCACGCAGGCGTGCGGGTTCGCGCCCGTCAGGGCGAGGGACACGGCGGCGGCCATCGCGCGGGCGCCGTGCACGCCGTCGCCGTCCTGGGTGTAGCGGGCGTCGAACTCGGCGAGCGACGCGGCGAGCGCGGGGTCGCCGGGGTGGGCGACGGCCAGTGCGCAGGCCCGTACGCAGGCCGCGTCGTCGAAGTAGTGCGGGTTGTCGTGGCCGGTGGCGGGCGGGCGCAGGCCGGCGGCGAGGTTGCCGAGGCCGGCCCGGACGGAGATGCGGGCGCGCAGCGGGAGGACGGCGGACTCGATCTCGGGGGCGCGTTCGGCCGCGGCCGCGACCTCGCTGGCGACCGCGTTCCAGGTGAGGTCGATGGCGGCGCGGACCCGGCGCTCCCGGCTGAGGTCGCCGAGGACCGTGTCGTCACCGGCCCGCAGCACCGCCTCCGCGGCGAACACCGCCCACTCGGCGTCGTCGGAGGGGCCGAGGCGGAGGGGTTCCGGGGGCTGGTTGAGGGCGATGGGGACGGGGAGGGTGGTGGTCGCGTTGTGTTCGGCGAAGGTGTCGAGTTCGCGGGTGAGGCGGCGGGTCCACTCGGGCATGCGCGCGGCCCGGTGGCGGGCGGCGGGCCAGCCTGCGGCGTCGCCCGCGGCCAGGCCCAGCAGCAGGCCCTCGACTCGGCGGGTCACGGTCGTGCCTCGTCCTGGTCGGGGGAGGCGAGGACGAAGGCGGTGGGGTCGGGACGCGGCCAGGCGTTGTCCCGTGGCGGGTCTGTCTCCCATACGGGATCGGTCGCTGATTCGAGATCGGTCCCCTGTACGAGAGCTGCGCCTTCCTCCACCTCCGGCGTCAGCAGGTCCGCCACGTCCAGTACGTGGTGACCGGCCATCGACGGCAGGCAGCTCCCCCGCGCCGGGCCGATCGGCGCCGCCCACTCCTCGGGGATCGCGGACTCGCCCTGCGTCGCGCCTGCCAGGGCGCCCGCGACGGCGGCGGTCGTGTCGGCGTCGCGGCCCATGTTGACGGCCGTGAGCACCGCCTCCTTGAAGTCGCCGTCGGCCGCCGCGTACGCGCCGAAGGCCAGGGCGACGGCCTCGGGGGCGAGGTCGGTCCACGGGTAGCCGCCGATGACCACGGCGGAGCGGACCGCGCGTTCGCCGCGGTGGGCGACGGCGACGGCACGGCGCAGCGAGCGGGCGGTCCAGGAGTCGTCCGGTACGACGGCGAGGGCGGAGGCGACCACGGCGATGGGCGGGGCGCCCGCCATCGCCGCCGCGACCCCGGCCGCGACCGCCTGGCCACCGTAGATGCCCTCGCCCTCGTGGCTGACCGAACCGTCGATCGCGACCAGGCGGGCCGCCTCGGCGGGGCGGCCCGCGGCGAACACCCCGAAGGGTGCGGCGCGCATCGCGAGGCCGTCGCTCCAGGCGTGGCGGTGCTGGGCGGAGATGGGGGCGGCGAGGCCGCGGCGGAGGTTCTCCAGGGTGCCGCGCTCGCTGAAGCCCGCGCCCCGGAACTGCCCCTCGGCGCGGTCCGCGATCCAGGCGTGCCAGGCGGCCTCCGCGTGCGCGGGTGTGAGGGCGGAGCCGTGCCGGGCGAGCAGCAGGCCCGAGAAGATCGCGTACTCGGTGTCGTCCGTGCCCGACGGGCGGTCGGTGACGTAGCCGGTGATACGGCCCCAGCGGGCGCGGATCTCGGAGGGCTTCAGGTTCTCGGCGGGCGCGCCCAGGGCGTCGCCGACGGCGAGTCCGAGCAGGGCGCCGCGGGCCCGGCGGCGGAGTTCGGCGGCGTCCCCGGGGGCCGGGACCGAGGGATCGCAGGCGATCGATGGCATCGCGGCCTCTCCTCTCAGGGCTCTCGCAGAAGCGCCTCGGGGCCTTCGCTCAAAGCCACCTCTCAAGGCGCGGAACCCTTTGCGGAACTGTCCCCGGTGCGGTGTGTGGCGCAGCCTCACCGGCCCCAGCGTCACCCGGTCGACATGTGAGCGCTAACTGATTCTGATGAGCGGGAAACGGTAAAACCGCAGGTTAGCGCAGCCTTTCCTTGCTGGCGTGGGCGGAAACAGGGACGTAGTCTGGGCGTCGTCGAAAAGTAGAACTCGTCCAAATAAGCTTTCTGGGGGACCGGTATGGCCATCATCGACACCGAGGCGACGCTGCACGAGGCGCACCGCGACAACCACACGCACCGCGATGTGAACGGCGGCTGGTTGCGCCCCGCCGTCTTCGGCGCGATGGACGGTCTGGTCTCCAACCTCGCCCTGATGACCGGTGTCGCGGGAGGTTCGGTCAGTCAGCAGACCATTGTCCTGACCGGGCTCGCGGGTCTCGCCGCCGGTGCCTTCTCCATGGCCGCCGGTGAGTACACGTCGGTGGCCTCGCAGCGTGAGCTGGTCGAGGCCGAGCTGGATGTCGAGCGGCGCGAGCTGCGCAAGCACCCCAAGGACGAGGAGGCCGAGCTCGCCCGGCTCTACGAGGCGCGCGGCGTCGAGCCGGGGCTCGCCCGTGAGGTGGCCCGGCAACTGTCCGAGGATCCCGAGCGGGCGCTGGAGATACACGCCCGCGAAGAGCTCGGCGTCGACCCCGGGGATCTGCCGTCGCCGCTGGTCGCCGCGGTGTCGAGCTTCGGCTGCTTCGCGCTGGGCGCCCTGCTTCCCGTACTGCCGTATCTGCTCGGGGCGACCGCGCTGTGGCCGGCGGTGCTGCTCGCGCTGTTCGGGCTGTTCGGATGCGGTGCCGTGGTGGCCAAGGTGACCGCGCGGACCTGGTGGTTCAGTGGGTTCAGGCAGCTCGCGCTCGGTGGCGCGGCGGCCGGTGTGACGTACGCCCTGGGCAGTTTGTTCGGAACGGCCGTAGGATAAGGCAGCTCCGACTATGCGTTGGGCCGCATAAGTAGCCGTTACTCGCTGGTTTCGAGCGTTTAACCACTGGGCATGAGCCGTAAGCGCTGTGGGCAATGAGGCCTGCGGCGCGCCTCAAGGGTGAGCGACGCTGCTTTCCCGATCTTCCGGACCGGCGGACATCGATCTGTCCGCCGCGGTCCCCACATACTTCCGCCGCCCGTGCGCGGTACCCATGCCGCGACCCGCGGCGTCCGCATGTTGGAACGGTGTATCCGGTTCCCGAGAACCGCTCCATCATGTAACCTGCACGAAATTTTGATCTCAAGCAGAGGGCCAGCGTCGTCCCTCGGCACTTCGCACATGCCACATGACGACGGGAGAGCCGATGCGTACGCCGCGCCAGCCGTCCCAGCACTCCACGAATGGCCAGAACTGGTCGTTCATGGATGCTCGCCCTGCCGCGCAGGGTATGTACGACCCCCGCAACGAGCACGACGCCTGTGGCGTCGGCTTTGTGGCCACCCTCACCGGTGAGGCGAGCCATGCGCTGGTCGAGCAGGCGCTCACGGTTCTGCGCAACCTGGAGCACCGCGGGGCCACCGGCTCCGAGCCGGACTCCGGGGACGGCGCGGGCATCCTCGCCCAGGTGCCGGACGCCTTCTTCCGTGAGGTGGCCGGATTCGATCTGCCGCAGACCGGTGGCTACGCCGTCGGTATCGCCTTCCTGCCGGAGGACGGCACCGACGAGGCCGTCTCACGCATTGAGACGATCGCGGCCGACGAGGGCCTGACCGTCCTCGGCTGGCGCGAGGTCCCCGTCGCCCCCGAACTGCTCGGCGCCACCGCCCGTTCGACGATGCCCGCCTTCCGGCAGCTCTTCGTCACCGACGGCGCCGCAGTGCCTGCCACGGGCATCGACCTCGACCGCAAGGCCTTCGTGCTGCGCAAGCGCGCCGAGCGCGAGGCCGGCGTCTACTTCCCGTCGCTGTCCGCGCGGACGATCGTCTACAAGGGCATGCTGACCACGGGCCAGCTGGAGCCCTTCTTCCCGGACCTGTCCGACCGCCGGTTCGCCTCCGCGATCGCGCTCGTGCACTCCCGGTTCTCCACGAACACCTTCCCGTCGTGGCCGCTCGCGCACCCCTACCGCTTCGTCGCGCACAACGGTGAGATCAACACCGTCATGGGCAACCGCAACTGGATGCGCGCCCGCGAGTCCCAGCTGTACTCCGACCTGTTCGGCTCCCCGGAGAAGCTGGAGCGGGTCTTCCCGATCTGCACGCCCGACGCCTCCGACTCGGCGTCCTTCGACGAGGTCCTGGAACTGCTGCACCTGGGCGGCCGTTCGCTGCCGCACTCCGTGCTGATGATGATCCCGGAGGCGTGGGAGAACCACGACTCCATGGACCCGGCCCGGCGCGCCTTCTACCAGTTCCACTCCACGATGATGGAGCCCTGGGACGGCCCCGCCTGCGTCACCTTCACCGACGGCACCCAGGTCGGCGCGGTTCTCGACCGCAACGGCCTGCGCCCCGGCCGCTACTGGGTCACCGACGACGGCCTCGTCGTCCTCGGCTCCGAGGTCGGCGTGCTCGACATCGACCCCTCGAAGGTCGTCCGCAAGGGCCGCCTGCAGCCCGGCCGCATGTTCCTCGTGGACACCGCCGAGCACCGGATCATCGAGGACGACGAGATCAAGGCGACCCTCGCCGCCGAGCACCCCTACGCCGAGTGGCTGGAGGCGGGCGAGATCGAGCTGAGCGACCTGCCCGAGCGCGAGCACATCGTGCACACGCACGCCTCGGTCACCCGCCGCCAGCAGACCTTCGGCTACACCGAGGAGGAGCTGCGCGTCATCCTCGCCCCGATGGCCAGGACCGGCGCCGAGCCCATCGGTTCGATGGGCACCGACTCGCCGATCGCCGCGCTGTCGGACCGCCCGCGCCTGCTCTTCGACTACTTCACCCAGCTCTTCGCCCAGGTCACCAACCCGCCGCTGGACGCGATCCGCGAGGAGCTGGTCACGTCCCTGCGCAGCTCGCTGGGCCCGCAGGGTAACCTGCTGGAGCCGACGGCCGCGTCCTGCCGTAGCGTCGTGCTGCCCTTCCCGGTGATCGACAACGACGAGCTGGCCAAGCTCATCCACATCAACGCCGACGGCGACATGCCCGGCATGAAGGCCGCCACGCTGTCCGGCCTGTACCGGGTGAGCGGCGGCGGTGACGCCCTGGCCGCGCGCATCGAGGAGATCTGCGCCGAGGCCGACGCGGCCATCGGGAACGGCGCCCGCCTGATCGTCCTGTCCGACCGGCACTCGGACGCCGAACACGCGCCGATCCCGTCGCTGCTGCTCACCGCGGCCGTCCACCACCACCTCATCCGCACCAAGCAGCGCACCCATGTGGGCCTGCTGGTCGAGGCCGGTGACGTCCGCGAGGTCCACCACATCGCCCTGCTCATCGGTTACGGCGCCGCCGCCGTCAACCCGTACCTGGCGATGGAGTCCGTCGAGGACCTGCTGCGGGCCGGCACCTTCATCAACGGCATCGAGCCCGAGAAGGCCATCCGCAACCTGATCTACGCGCTCGGCAAGGGCGTGCTGAAGGTCATGTCCAAGATGGGCATCTCGACCGTCGCCTCCTACCGCGGCGCCCAGGTCTTCGAGGCCGTCGGTCTCGACGAGGCCTTCGTGGAGAAGTACTTCAACGGCACCACCAGCAAGATCGGCGGCGTCGGCATCGACGTCATCGCCAAGGAGGTCGCCGCCCGGCACGCCAAGGCCTACCCGGCGAGTGGCATCGCGCCCGCGCACCGCGCCCTCGACATCGGCGGCGAGTACCAGTGGCGCCGCGAGGGCGAGCCGCACCTGTTCGACCCGGAGACAGTCTTCCGCCTCCAGCACTCCACGCGCACCGGCCGCTACGACGTCTTCAAGAAGTACACCGAGCGCGTGAACGAGCAGTCCGAGCGCCTGATGACGCTGCGCGGCCTGTTCGGCTTCAAGTCCGACCGCAAGCCGATCCCGCTGGACGAGGTCGAGCCCGCCTCCGAGATCGTCAAGCGGTTCTCGACGGGCGCCATGTCGTACGGCTCCATCTCCAAGGAGGCGCACGAGACCCTCGCCATCGCCATGAACCAGCTGGGCGGCAAGTCCAACACCGGTGAGGGCGGCGAGGACCCGGAGCGCCTGTACGACCCGGCGCGCCGGTCCTCGATCAAGCAGGTGGCGTCCGGCCGCTTCGGCGTGACGTCCGAGTACCTGGTCAACTCCGACGACATCCAGATCAAGATGGCCCAGGGCGCCAAGCCCGGTGAGGGCGGCCAGCTGCCCGGCCACAAGGTGTACCCGTGGGTGGCGAAGACCCGGCACTCGACGCCGGGCGTGGGGCTCATCTCCCCGCCGCCGCACCACGACATCTACTCCATCGAGGACCTGGCCCAGCTGATCCACGACCTGAAGAACGCCAACCCGCAAGCGCGCATTCACGTCAAGCTGGTCTCGGAGGTCGGCGTCGGCACGGTCGCCGCCGGTGTGTCGAAGGCGCACGCGGACGTCGTGCTCATCTCCGGCCACGACGGTGGTACGGGTGCTTCTCCCCTGACGTCCTTGAAGCACGCCGGTGGCCCCTGGGAGCTCGGCCTCGCGGAGACCCAGCAGACGCTGCTGCTCAACGGCCTGCGCGACCGGATCGTCGTACAGACCGACGGCCAGCTGAAGACCGGCCGTGACGTGGTCATCGCCGCGCTGCTCGGCGCCGAGGAGTTCGGTTTCGCGACCGCCCCGCTCGTCGTCTCCGGCTGCGTGATGATGCGCGTGTGCCATCTGGACACCTGCCCGGTCGGTATCGCCACACAGAACCCGACGCTGCGCGACCGGTTCACCGGCAAGGCCGAGCACGTGGTGAACTTCTTCCAGTTCATCGCCGAGGAGGTCCGCGAACTGCTGGCCGAGCTGGGCTTCCGCTCCATCGAGGAGGCCGTCGGCCACGCCGAGACCCTCGACGTCACCCGGGCCGTCGACCACTGGAAGGCGCAGGGCCTGGACCTGGCGCCGCTGTTCCACGTGCCCGAGCTGCCCGAGGGCGCCGTGCGTCACCACGTCGTCGCGCAGGACCACGGCCTGGAGAAGGCGCTCGACAACGAGTTGATCAAGCTCGCCGCCGACGCGCTGAGCGCCTCCTCCGTGGAGGACGCCCAGCCGGTGCGCGCCCAGGTCGCCATCCGCAACATCAACCGCACGGTCGGCACCATGCTCGGCCACGAGGTGACGAAGAAGTTCGGCGGCGCGGGCCTGCCCGACGACACCATCGACATCACCTTCACCGGCTCGGCCGGCCAGTCCTTCGGCGCCTTCGTGCCGCGTGGCATCACGCTGCGCCTGGAGGGCGACGCCAACGACTACGTCGGCAAGGGCCTGTCGGGTGGCCGTGTGATCGTCCGCCCGGACCGGAACGCGGACCACCTCGCCGAGTACAGCGTCATCGCGGGCAACACCCTCGCGTACGGCGCGACCAGCGGCGAGATGTTCCTGCGTGGCAAGGTCGGCGAGCGCTTCTGCGTCCGCAACTCCGGCGCGCTGGTCGTCTCCGAGGGCGTGGGCGACCACGGCTGCGAGTACATGACGGGCGGTCACGCGGTGGTCCTCGGCGAGACGGGCCGCAACTTCGCGGCCGGTATGTCCGGCGGTGTCGCGTACGTCATCGACCTCGACCGCGACAACGTCAACGTCGGCAACCTGGAGTCGATCGAGGCGCTCGACGACACCGACAAGCAGTGGCTGCACGACGTGGTGCGCCGCCACCAGGAGGAGACCGGATCCACGGTCGCCGAGAAGCTCCTGGCCGAGTGGGACACGGCGGTCGACCGCTTCAGCAAGATCATCCCCAGCACGTACAAGGCAGTACTCGCCGCCAAGGACGCCGCCGAGCGAGCCGGTCTCTCCGAGTCCGAGATCACCGAGAAGATGATGGAGGCGGCGATCAATGGCTGACCCGAAGGGCTTTCTGAACCACGGCCGTGAGGTCGCCACGTCCCGCCCGGTCGAGGAGCGCGTCAGGGACTGGAACGAGGTCTACGTCCCCGGCTCCCTGCTGCCGATCATCAGCAAGCAGGCCAGCCGGTGCATGGACTGCGGCATCCCGTTCTGCCACAACGGCTGCCCGCTGGGGAACCTGATCCCCGAGTGGAACGACTACGCCTACCGCGAGGACTGGGGCGCCGCGTCCGAGCGGCTGCACGCCACGAACAACTTCCCGGAGTTCACCGGCCGTCTGTGCCCGGCTCCGTGCGAGTCGGCGTGTGTGCTCGGCATCAACCAGCCGCCGGTCACCATCAAGAACGTCGAGGTCTCGATCATCGACAAGGCGTGGGAGACCGGGGACGTGGCCCCGCAGATCCCCGAGCGCCTGTCCGGCAAGACGGTCGCGGTCATCGGATCCGGTCCCGCCGGTCTCGCCGCCGCCCAGCAGCTGACCCGGGCGGGCCACACCGTCGCCGTCTACGAGCGCGCGGACCGCGTCGGAGGCCTCCTCCGCTACGGCATCCCCGAGTTCAAGATGGAGAAGCGGCACATCAACCGCCGGATCGAGCAGATGCGCGCGGAGGGCACCCGCTTCCGCACCGGCATCGAGATCGGCCGCGACCTGAAGGCGACGGACCTGAAGAAGCGGTACGACGCGGTGGTGCTGGCCGTCGGCGCCACCACCGCCCGCGACCTGCCGGTCCCCGGCCGGGAGCTGAAGGGCATCTACCAGGCCATGGAGTACCTGCCCCTGGCCAACAAGGTCCAGGAGGGCGACTACGTCACCCCGCCGGTCTCGGCCGAGGGCAAGCACGTCGTCGTCATCGGCGGTGGCGACACCGGCGCGGACTGCGTGGGCACCGCCCACCGCCAGGGCGCGGCCTCGGTCACGCAGCTGGAGATCATGCCCCGCCCGAACGACGAGCGGAACCCCGTCAACCAGCCGTGGCCGACCTTCCCGATGCTGTACAAGGTCACCTCGGCGCACGAGGAGGGCGGCGAGCGGATCTACTCCGTCTCCACGACCCACTTCGAGGGCGACGAGGACGGCAACGTCCAGTGGCTGCACCTGGTCGAGGTCGAGTTCGTCGACGGCAAGCTGACCCAGAAGCCGGGCACGGAGCGCAAGATCCCCGCCCAGCTGGTCACCCTGGCCATGGGCTTCACCGGCACCGACCGCGAGAACGGCCTGGTCGACCAGTTCGGCCTGGAGCTCGACGAGCGCGGCAACATCGCCCGCGACGCCGACTTCCAGACCAATGTGCCGGGCGTGTTCGTGGCGGGTGACGCGGGCCGTGGCCAGTCGCTGATCGTGTGGGCGATCGCGGAGGGCCGCTCGGCGGCACGCGGCGTCGACCGCTTCCTCACGGGCGCGAGCGACCTCCCGGCGCCGATCCGCCCGACGGACCGTGCGCTGACGGTCTGATCCGACTCAACAAACGTCCCGTACAAAGGCGTACGGAACACCAGGTGGCGCCTGCCCGACCAGTCCCCGACCGGACCGAATGGGCAGGCGCCGCCGCTTGTTCTCAGGCCGGCACGCGCGGTGGCGCGGGAGTGCCGTAATCTCGGCCGCGTGGCAGCCATCAGTCTCAGCAAGGTCGAGCAGACCGCGCCCGCGCTGGTCAGCCTCTACAAGAGCGCCGGGGTTTCGCTCGCCCAGCACGGGCTGGAGGGGCAGCGGGCCGCCGTGTACCTCGTGCTCGACTACTCCGGTTCCATGCGGCCGTACTACAAGGACGGCACGGTGCAGGCGCTCGCCGACCGGGTGCTCGGGCTGTCCGCGCAACTCGACGACGACGGCCGGGTGCCCGTGGTGTTCTTCTCGACGGACATCGACGCGCAGACGCACATCGCGCTCGCCGAGCACCAGGGGCGGATCGAGCGGATCGTGGCGGGGCTCGGGCACATGGGCAAGACCAGCTACCACCTGGCCATGGACGCCGTCATCGACCACTACCTCGACAGCGGCTCCCGGGAGCCCGCCCTGGTCGTCTTCCAGACCGACGGCGGACCCATCAACAAGCTCGCCGCCGAACGGTATCTGTGCAAGGCGGCGAAGCTGCCGCTGTTCTGGCAGTTCGTCGGCTTCGGCGATCCGGGCAGCCGGCAGTTCGACTTCCTGCGCAGGCTCGACGAGTTGCCCGTGCCGGACCGGCGGGTGGTCGACAACGCCGGGTTCTTCCACGCGGGGGAGGACCCACGGCGGGTGTCCGACGCCGAGTTGTACGACCGTCTCGTGGGGGAGTTCCCCCAGTGGCTGACGGCCGCGCGCGAGCGGGGGATCGTACGGCCCGGCTGAGACCGTGCCGACACGCACAGCCAGTCGGCAGATCACGCGCGGGCACTGAGCACGACGTCCCGGCACTCGTCCGGGCCGCCCCAGGCGCCCTGCAGAGCGCGGGCCTTGGTCAGCCAGAGGGACAGGTCGTACTCCGCCGTGTAGCCGATCGCGCCGTGCAACTGGAGCGCCGTACGGGCCGTGGCGTACGCCGCCTCGCACGCCGTGACCTTGGCGGCGGCCACGTCGGCGGGGCTCATGGTGAGTGCCGCTCCGAAGACGAGCGGGCGGGCGAACTCCAGGGCGATCTTCGCGTCCGCCAGCCGGTGCTTGACGGCCTGGAACGAGCCGACGGGAACGCCGAACTGGGTGCGTTGACGGACGTACGCGACGGTCCGGTCGAGCAGGGCTGCTCCGACGCCGAGGGCCTGGGCGGCGGTGGCCAGGCGCGCCCAGGTGAGGGCCTGTTCGGTGGGCGGGGTGGGGGAGAGGAGTTCCCCGCCGGGGAGGAGGGGGGTGAGGCGGCGGGCCGGGTCCAGGGAGGGGCGGGCGGGGGTCGCCGGGCCGGGCGAGAGGCGGAGACCGTCGGGCGTGAGAGAGAGGTGGACGGCGGCCGCGTCGCCGTCGAGGGCGTACCACTCGTGCGGCGCCAGCGTGACCATGGTCCCGCCTGCCGCGAGGGACGGCAGGAAGCGTTTGGCGAGGGCCGGGTCCGTGAGCAGCGCGGCCGCCGTGACCGTCTCCACCAGCGGGCCGGGTACCGCGTGCCGCCCCAACTCGACGAAGGCGACGGCCAGTTCCACGGGCCGGGCGCCCAGTCCGTCGTACTCCTCCGGTACGGCCAGCGCGAACACGCCCGCCTCGGCGATACGGGACCACAGTGCCCGCCCGCCGGAGTGGTCGCCGCGGCTCCAGCCCCGTATGACCGAGGGCGTGTCGGCGGAGGTGAGCAGGGCGTCCAGGGAGGCGGCGAAGGCGCGGTGTTCGGGGTCGAGGAGGAAGCGCATCAGCGGCGTCCCTTCGGCAGGCCCAGCAGGCGCTCGGCGATGATGTCGCGCTGGATCTCGTTGGTGCCGGCGTAGATCGGGCCGGCCAGGGCGAAGACGTACGGCTCGGACCACGCCGTGTCCGCCGGCTCGCCCTCCGGCCCGAGGAGGTCGAGGGCGGTCTCGTGCAGCGCGATGTCGTACTCGGACCAGAACACCTTGTTCAGGCTGGACTCCGCGCCGAGCGGCTCGCCGTCGAGGAAGCGGGAGGCGGCGGCGTAGGTGAACAGCTGGTAGGCGCGGGCGCCGATGAGGGCGTCGGCCACACGGGCGCGCGTGGCGTGCGGGCTTCCTCGAGTCCGCCACAGCCGGTGCAGGCGGTCGGCGGCGGCCAGGAAGCGGCCGGGGGAGCGGAGCGTGAGGCCGCGTTCGTTGGCCGCTGTCGCCATGGCGACACGCCAGCCCTGGCCGGGCTCGCCGATGACGTCCTCGTCGGGGACGAAGACGTCGTCCAGGAAGATCTCGGCGAAGGCCGGTCTGCCGTCCAGGCGGGCGATGGGACGGACGGTGACGCCGGGGGCGCGCAGGTCGAACATCAGGTACGTCAGGCCCTCGTGGGGCTTCGCGGTGTGCTGCTCGCTGCGGAACAGGCCGAAGGCGCGGTCCGCGAAGGGCGCACGGGAGGACCAGGTCTTCTGGCCGGACAGCAGCCAGCCGCCGTCGGTGCGGACGGCTCTCGACGTCAGCGACGCGAGATCGGAGCCCGCCTCCGGCTCCGACCAGGCCTGCGCCCAGACGGCGTGGCCCGAGGCCATGGGAGGCAGGACGCGCGCTCGCTGCTCCTCGGTGCCGTGGGCGAAGAGGGTGGGGGCGAGGAGGTGGATGCCGTTCTGGCTGACACGGGCGGGGGCGGCGGCCGCGTAGTACTCCTCCTCGAAGATCAGCCACCGGACGAGCCCGCTGTCCCGGCCGCCGTACGCCGTCGGCCAGTCGACCACCGACCAGCGGTCCGCGGCCAGTTCGGCCTCCCACGCGCGGTGGGCGGCGAAGCCCTCCTCGGTCTCCAGGGAGGGCAGCGGCGCAGGCGGCACGTGCGCGCGGAGCCAGGCCCGGGCCTCGGCGCGGAAGGCGTGCTCCTCCGGTGCGAAGGCGAGATCCATCGGCGCGTCCTCCCGTGTGCTTCCCGTTGTCCGTTGCGCGTGTCTGGTGCGCGTGTCTGTTGCGCGTTGTCCGGTGCGGAGCTTCCCTAACAAGTGTTTGGTAGGTTAGCGTGGTCCTATGACAGGCGTCGAGAGTCCGGCGTATGTGCCCGGACACGGGCTGCTGAAGGGCCGTACCGCCGTCATCACGGCCGCGGCCGGTGCGGGGATCGGCGGGGCGACCGCGCGCCGGTTCCTTGAGGAGGGCGCGCGTGTGCTGATCAGCGACGCGCATGTGCGGCGGCTGAAGGAGTACGCGGCCGAGCTGGAGCGGGAGTTCGCCGGGTCGGTGGCCGCCGTGCCCTGTGACGTCACGGACGAGACCCAGGTGCGGGACCTGTTCGCGGCGGCCGTGCACGAGCACGGGCGGCTGGACATCGTCGTCAACAACGCGGGACTGGGCGGAACCCGCGAGCTGACCGACATGGCCGACGAGCAGTGGTTCCGGGTGGTCGACGTGACGCTGAACGGGACCTTTCGGTGTACGCGGGCGGCGCTGCGGTTGATGAAGGAGGCGGGGAACGGCGGAGTGATCGTCAACAACGCCTCCGTCGTCGGCTGGCGCGCCCAGGCCGGGCAGGCGCACTACGCCGCCGCGAAGGCCGGCGTGATGGCACTGACCAGGTGCGCGGCGGTGGAGGCCGCGCAGTACGGGGTGCGGGTCAACGCCGTCGCGCCCAGCCTCGCCATGCATCCGCACCTGGCGAAGGTGACCACGCCCGAGCTGCTCGCCGAGCTCACCGCGCGCGAGGCCTTCGGGCGGTACGCGCAGCCCTGGGAGGTGGCCAACGTGATCGTGTTCCTGGCGTCCGGGTACTCGTCGTATCTGACCGGAGAGGTCGTCTCCGTCAGCAGCCAACATCCGTAGGCCCACAATGGGTGCCGTGCCGACCAAGAAGAACCCCCAGGTGACCGCCTCCGCACCGGCGCGCCGCCACGAACTCCTGCGCACCGCGGCCGAGGTCTTCGCCGAGCAGGGGTACAACGCCACGACCGTCCGGACCATCGCCGACCACGCGGGCATGCTCGCGGGCAGCCTCTACTACCACTTCGACTCCAAGGAGTCGATGCTGGAGGAGATCCTGCGCACCTTCCTCGACGAGCTCTGGGACGGCTACGACGCCGTCCTCGACGCCGGGCTCGGGCCGAGAGAGACACTGGAGGCGCTGGTCACCGAGTCGTTCCGGGAGATCGACCGGCACCGCGCCGCCGTCGCGATCTACCAGAAGGAGTCCAGGCAGCTGGCGGCGCAGGAACGGTTCGCGTTCCTCGCCGAGTCGCAGCGCAAGTTCGAAAGAGCGTGGCTGTCCACGCTGGAACGCGGGGTCGCCGACCGGGTCTTCCGGGACGACCTCGACGTCCGGCTCACCTACCGGTTCGTGCGGGACACCGTGTGGGTCGCCGCGTCCTGGTACCGGCCGGGCGGGCAGCACAGTCCGGAGGAGATCGCCCGGCAGTACCTGTCGATGGTGCTGGACGGGATCGCCGTACGCACATAGCTCGCATGACTCGTACAACTCGCTGGGGAGTCGTCATGGCCGAGGCCTACATCGTCGAAGCGGTCCGTACGCCCGTCGGGCGACGTGGGGGAGGACTCAGCGGGGTCCACCCGGCCGATCTGGGCGCGCATGTGCTGAAGGAGCTGGTCGCGCGGGCCGGGGTGGATCCGGCGGCCGTCGAGGACGTCGTCTTCGGGTGCCTGGACGCGGTGGGGCCGCAGGCCGGCGACATCGCGCGGACCTGCTGGCTGGCGGCCGGGCTGCCCGAGGAGGTGCCGGGCGTGACCGTCGACCGGCAGTGCGGGTCCTCGCAGCAGGCCGTGCACTTCGCGGCGCAGGCCGTCATGTCCGGGACGCAGGACCTGGTGGTCGCCGGAGGTGTGCAGAACATGTCGCAGATCCCCATCGCCTACGCCACCCGGCAGGCCGCCGAGCCGCTGGGCTTCACGCAGGGGCCGTTCGCGGGCAGCGCGGGCTGGCGGGCGCGGTACGGGGACCGGCCGGTCAACCAGTTCGCCGGGGCCGAGATGATCGCCGCGAAGTGGGGGATCGGCCGGCCGGAGCAGGAGGAGTTCGCGCTGCGCTCGCACCGGCGGGCGGTGCGGGCGATCGACGAGGGGCGCTTCGCGCGCGAGACCGTGCCGTACGGGGACGTGACCGTCGACGAGGGGCCGCGGCGGGACACCTCGCCGGAGAAGATGGCCGCGCTGAAGCCGGTCATCGACGGCGGCACGGTCACGGCCGCCTGCTCGTCCCAGGTCTCCGACGGGGCGGCGGCGCTGCTGCTGGCCTCCGAGCGGGCGGTGCGCGAGCACGGGCTGACGCCACGCGCCCGTGTCCACCACCTCTCGGTGCGCGGCGAGGACCCGATCCGCATGCTGACCGCTCCCATCCCGGCCACCGCCCACGCCCTGAAGAAGACCGGCCTCACCCTCGACGACATCGACCTCGTCGAGATCAACGAGGCCTTCGCACCGGTCGTCCTGGCCTGGCTGAAGGAGACCGGCGCCGACCCCGAGAAGGTCAACGTCAACGGCGGCGCGATCGCCCTGGGGCACCCGCTCGGCGCGACCGGCGCGAAACTGATGACGACGCTGGTGCACGAACTGGAGCGCACCGGTGGCCGGTTCGGGCTGCAGACAATGTGCGAGGGCGGGGGACAGGCGAACGTGACGATCATCGAGCGGGTCTGAGCAGTTCGAGTGACGTCAGTGCCTCCTCTGCTTCCCGCATGGTCCGCTCGACCAGCTCCGCGCACGACGGCAGATCCTCGATCACCCCGGCGACCTGGCCGGACGCCATCACCCCGAGATCCGTCCGGCCGTCCACCATGGACGCCTTCAACAGCATCGGCGTGTTCGCGGCCAGCAGGACCTGGCCCCAGGTCAGGTCCTTGCCGTGCTTCATGGCGAGGCCGTCCCGGAGCATCCGGCGCCAGGTGAGGCCGGAGACCCGCCGGAACCCTGCGGATCGGTGGACGGCCCGCAGGAGTCTCCTGGTCCGGCCGGATCTCTCCAGGGCGTCGACCAGTTCCGTGCGCAGCATGCGGTGGGGCAGGCCGTCGATCGCCGTGGTGACCGTGACGTCCCGGACCGTCGCCGCCAGATACCTGCCCTTCACCGCGTCCGGCACCGTCGAGTCCGACGTCAGCAGGAACCGCGTCCCCATGGCCACGCCCGCCGCCCCGTAGGCCAGCGCCGCGACCAGGCCACGCCCGTCGAAGAAGCCGCCCGCCGCCACGACCGGGATGTCCACGGCGTCCACCACCTGCGGCAACAGCACCGTCGTCGCCACCTCGCCGGTGTGCCCGCCGCCCTCGCCGCCCTGCACGATCACCGCGTCCGCGCCCCACGCCGCGACCTTCTCGGCATGACGCCGCGCGCCCACGGACGGGATGACGACCACGCCCGACTCCTTGAGCGCGGCGATCAGTTCCCGCGAGGGTGCCAGGGCGAAGGACGCCACCCGCACCCCCTCCTCGATCATGATCTGCACCCGGTCGGCGGCGTCCGCCGCGTCGGCGCGCAGGTTGACCCCGAACGGTGCCGTCGTCCGCGCCCCGACCTCCCGTATCGCCGCGCGCAACTGGTCGAGCGTCATCGTGGCCGACGCCAGGATGCCCAGCGCCCCCGCGTTCGCCGTCGCCGAGACCAGGCGGGGGCCCGCCACCCAGCCCATCCCGCTCTGCACGATCGGGTGCGGTACGCCGACCAGCCTGGTGAGCGCCGTCTCCATCAGGACCGCACCTCCCGTTCCCGGGTGTTCGCCGGGTCGATCACCTCGCGGATCAGGCGCAGTTCCTCGAAGCCGGGGGCACGGGTCTCCGGCACCTCGGCCGGGATCGTCAGCGCGAAGCCGGTCGCTTCCCCGACCTGTTCGACGGTCACCCCCGGATGCAGGGAGGCGACCCGCATGGAGCGGTCCGGTGTCGCGAAGTCGAAGACGCCGAGGTCCGAGACGACCCGGGCCAGCCGATGGAAGCGGGCCGTTTCCGGATGGCGCGCGGCGCGGTCGTGGCCGACTCCGCACACCATGTCGACGCGCTCGACGAACACCCGCCGGGAGTGCCGGGGGATCCAGTAACTCGTCGGGTTGTTCAGCGTGTTGACCGGCGCCCCGCGCACGCCGAGCAGCTGCCGGGACGGCTTGGCCCAGTCACCGACGCAGGAGATGTTCTGGTTGCCGTGGCGGTCGATCTGGCTCGCGCCCATCATCACGTGCCGTTTGCCGCCGGTGACGAGGGTGAGGTGCCGGTGGTACGGCAGCCAGCCCTCGGGGTTGCCGTCGGCGTCCACCAGCATCGCCTCGCCGTCGGTGAGCAGCAGGTCCGGCGCGAAGGTGTGCCGGGCCAGCCGGGCGCCGAGGGAGGGGATCAGGCCCATGGGGCTCGCGAGGATCTCTCCGGCCCCGCGCCAGGCTTCGGCGCAGGCGAGCACGCAGTACTCGGCACGGGTGGGCGGGGGCGTCGTCGGCTCGGTCATGGCCGCTCCTGGTGTTCTCGGCGTTGCCGGGGTCATGGCCGCTCCTCGTCCTCGCGGCGCTGCCCGCACTCCTCGTGCCAGGCGCGGACGGCGGACCGGTACGTGTGCTCGTCCCCGGCGAGGAACCGGTCGGCGAACTCCGGCCAGGGTGTGGTGGCGTAGTGCTGCTGAAAGGCCTCGTCCCGTGCGTAGTCGGGTGCGCAGGACGTGAAGTGGGCGCCGGTCGGGGCCTCGACGACGCCGGTCACCGTGTGCCGCGGGACGAGCAGCGTCTGCGGTGCCGCCTCCCTCGTCAGCCCGGCCGTGTCCACGATCCGCTCGCAGGAGACGTACGCCGTCCCGGCCGCCGCGCAGAACAGGTCGTCGAAGTACGGGTCGGGGCCCAGATACTGCCCGTTGCCCCGCCGGTCCGCGCGGTTCACATGGACCAGCGCCGCGTCCAGCCGCAGGGCGGGCATGGCCACGAACGTCTCCCCGTCGTCGTACGGCGACGTCACCGTGCGCAGACCGGGGTTGACCCGCATGACGTCCGAGCCGATCCCGGCCCGTACCGGCAGGAAGGGCAGCCGGTTCGCGGCCGCGTGCAGTCCCCACAGGAACATCGCCTCGTCGATCTCCATCAGCTCGAACGCCCCGCGCTCCCGGGCCGCGCGGTAGTGCGGTTCGAGCGGGATGGAGTCGAGGGTGGCGAAGGCGGCGACCAGCTTGCGGATCCGGCCGGCGGCGGCGAGCATGCCGACGTCCGGGCCGCCGTACGACACGACCGTCAGATCGGTGATCTCCGACCGGAGCAGTGCTCTGACCAGGGCCATCGGCTTGCGACGCGAGCCCCAGCCGCCGATGCCGAGCGTCATGCCGCTCCACAGGCGGGAGGCCACCTCGTCGGCGGTCATCGTCTTGTCGGTCACTCCGGCACGTCCTTTCCGAAGGTGCTCCGCACCCGGTCCGCCACCCCGCTCACCGCGGCCTCGAAGGTGAAGCCCTGCTCGAACCGGTAGCTGCGGCGCACGTCGACGGGGTCGATGCCGTTGATCGCGGCCTTCGCCAGGCGCAGCAGCCCGCCGTCCTTGGCGGCGATCTCGCGGGCCAACTCCAGGGCCGCCCCGCGCAGTTCCTCGCGCGGCACCACCCGCCACACCGAACCGTGCGCGTGCAGCTCGGCCGCGCTCGCCGTGCGGGAGGTGTAGTACAGCGCGCGCATGAGGTGCTGGGGGACCAGACGGGCCAGGTGCGTGGCCGCGCCGAGCGCGCCCCGGTCCAGCTCCGGCAGGCCGAAGGTGGCGTCCTCGCTCGCCACGATCGCGTCCGCGTTGCCGACCAGCCCGATGCCGCCGCCGAGACAGAAGCCCCGCACCGCCGCCACGACGGGAACCTCGCACTCGTACACCGCCGCGAAGGCCTCCGCGCACCCCGAGTTGGCGCCCAGCAGGGCGCTCTGGCCCCGCGCCTGTATCTCCTTGATGTCCACCCCCGCGTTGAAGCCGCGCCCCTCGGCGGTCAGCACGACACAGCGCACGTCGGGATTCCGCCCGGCCGCGCGCACGGCGTCGGCCAGGGCGTACCAGCCGTGCACCGGCAGCGCGTTCACCGGCGGGAAGTCGACCGTGACGACGGAAATCCCGTTTTCCGGGGACGAGGTAAAGACACCCATGGCCGCATCAGCTACCTTTCCACCAAACATTTGTTAGGTGTTCGAGGCTTCGAAGCTAGCAGTCGCCGATTCAGCGTGGGAGCCCCTGTGGACAAAGCAGCCCTTGTGGACAACTCGGCGGTTCCACAGCTCGACGGCCGGACCGTCGTCGTCACCGGCGGCACCCGAGGGGTCGGCGCCGGTATCGCTCGCGCCTTCGCCGCGGCCGGTGCCGAGGTCGTCACCTGTGCGCGGCGGCCACCCGAAGTCCCCGTCGAGGGCAGCCGGTTCGTCCCCCTCGACCTGCGCGAGCCCGCCGCCGTACGGGACTTCTTCGCCGCGCTGCCCCGGCTGGACGTCCTCGTCAACAACGCCGGAGGCACGCCGTACCGGCTGCTGACCGAGGCCGACGCCGAGCGGCACGCCCGCGTCGTCGAGCTCAACCTCGTGGCTCCGCTGACCGCGTCGCTCGCCGCGTACGAGCCGTTGCGACGGGCGCGGGGCTGCGTGGTGATGATCGGCAGTGTCAGCGGGGGCCGCCCGTCACCCGGGTCGGCCGCGTACGGCGCCGCCAAGGCCGGTCTGGAGCACCTCGCCCGCTCCATGGCGGTGGAGTGGGCGCCCCACGTCCGCGTGAACACCCTCGTCGTCGGCATGGTCCACACCGAGCTGTCCCCCCTGCACTACGGCGGCGAGGACGGCGTCGCGGCCGTCTCCCGCACGGTCCCGCTCGGGCGGCTCGCCACACCGGCCGACGTCGGGGCGGCCGCCGTGTTCCTCGCGTCCGACGCCGCCTCGTACATCAGCGGAGCCAGTCTGCACGTGCACGGCGGCGGCGAGCGCCCCGCGTTCCTGGCCGCCGCGACCGCCCACAAGGAGGGGTGACATGAGCCGCACTTGCGAGGGACGGGTCGTCGTCGTCACCGGGGGCGGCCGGGGGCTCGGACGGGCGCACGCGCTCGCCTTCGCCGCCGAGGGGGCACGGGTCGTCGTCAACGACCTCGGTGTCGGCCTCGACGGCCAGCCCGGCGCCGACAGCCCGGCCGCCCGCGTGGCCGACGAGATCCGCGCGGCGGGCGGCGAGGCCGTCGCCCACGCCGGCGACATCGCCACCACCGAGGGCGCCGCCTCCCTGATCGGCGCCGCGCTGGAGGCGTACGGCCGCCTCGACACGCTCGTCAACAACGCCGGCTTCCTGCGCGACCGGATGCTCGTCAACCTCGACGAGGACGACTGGGACGCCGTCCTGCGCGTCCACCTCAAGGGCCACTTCCTGCCGCTGAGACACGCCGCCGCGCACTGGCGGGCCGAGGCCAAGGCGGGCCGCACACCGCAGGCCCGGATCGTCAACACCAGCAGCGGGGCCGGACTGCTCGGCTCGGTCGGGCAGGGCAACTACAGCGCCGCCAAGGCCGGGATCGTAGGGCTCACCTTGGTCGCGGCGGCCGAACTCCGGCGGTACGGCGTCCAGGTCAACGCCATCGCCCCGGCGGCGCGTACCCGGATGACGGAGCGGACATTCGCCGAGGCCATGGCGGCGCCGGGCAGCGGATTCGACGCCATGGCCCCGGAGAACGTCTCGCCGCTGGTCGTCTGGCTCGGGTCCGCCGCGAGCGCGGGCGTCACCGGCCGGGTGTTCGAGGCGGAGGGGGGCCGTGTCACCGTGATGGAGGGGTGGCGGGCGGGGCCAACCGTGGACAAAGGGGCGCGGTGGGGCGTGGCGGAACTGGACGAGGTGGTACGAGGCTTGCTGGCCGGATCCGACGTGCCCGGGTCTGTGTACGGCAGTCAGACCTGAGCGATACGTGCCCGGCCCGGTGTACGGCAGTCAGGCGTGAGCGTCACGTGCCCCTCCCTCGGCTTCACCGGGATCGACTTCCGGCTCGGCGGCACGGTCTCCAGCCCGTCCCGCGGCAAGCCTACGTATCGCACTCCAGCACCGTCCGGCACAGCGCGCACCGCGCCCGCATCCGCCCCCGCACCGGCACCCTGATCCGCTGGTGGCACGTGGGGCAGGGGAACGACACCCGCAGCGGGCCGCGGGCGTCGGGGGTGAAGGCGTACGGCGTACCCGGTGCGCTCACCAGGACGTGCTGGCTCTGCGCGTGGCGGCGGTCGCGGGCGTAGCGGCGGCGGCCCGCCCAGCCCGCCGCGGTGAGCGGGGGCTGCTGCTCGTCGCGGCGGGCCAGGGTCATGCCCTTCACATACGCCGTGTACGCCTGCGGGCTGGTGAACCAGATCGACGGGTCCTCGCCGAACACCAGGGCGCGCTTGGCGAGGACGTACCCGAACTCCTCGGGGGTCAGATAGCCGAGCTTCTGGCTGGAGTCCGAGTCCTCCCGGTAGGCGTCGAGCAGCAGCCAGCCGGCGCCCAGGTACGTCGTCGCCGTGTCCGTGAGGATCTCGTTGTCGCGGGTGCCGGGGAACGACAGGTCCAGGCGGTGCAGATAGACGTGCATGATCTCGTGCGCGAGCGCCGCGCCGATGTCCCGGCGGTGGGTGCGGAAGCGGTCGTTCAGCTCCACGAAGTACTCGGGTCCTGCGGTGAGTTCGACGTTCGCCGCGTGGTGCATCTCGCGGAAGCTGACGATCACGCGGGCGTCCGGCAGCCGGTAGTGCCGGACCAACTCGCGGGCCACGCGCTGGGCGCCCAGGTAGAGGTCGTCGGTGTCGCAGAACGCCACGTCGGCCGGGGGCACGCTGGTCGAGAACGTCTGGATGGTGTCGTACGACAGCCGCTTGTACAGCGCGGTGATGGCGGCCCGCACCGTCTCCAGGTGTGGGTAGCCGTGCTCGACCGGTCCGTCGTTCGCCACGCCCTTACCCCCAAGACGCCTTGAACCCGATTCCACTGTACGAGGGGGAGAGCGGAATTTCGCTCGGCGGGTTGCGCCGTGGGGGCGTGAGATCAGTCCTTGTCATGGACGCTGTCCGATCTTCATACTGGCCAGCCGCCCAATCCCCCACGAAGGGAAGTACGTTGACCCCCAACGCGACGACGAGAACCGGTCTGTCCCTGGCCAGGAGAGCCGCGGCGGCCGCAGCCGTCGCTCTCGCGGTCGCCGGCCTCCAGCCGGTCAGCGCGCAGGCCGCGGACACGCGCGTGATCGGCGGAAAGCCCGCCGTGCAGAACGAGTTCCCGTTCATGGTCCACCTCTCGATGGGCTGCGGCGGCGCGCTCTACAAGAAGGACGTCGTCCTGACCGCAGCCCACTGCGTGGAGGGCTCCGGCAACACCAACCGCATCACCGTCACCGCGGGCGTCGCCGATCTCAACTCCCCCGCCGCGATCAAGGTCAAGTCGACCAAGGTCAAGGTGGCGCCGGGCTACAACGGCACGGGCAAGGACTGGGCGCTGATCAAGCTGGCCCGGCCCATCGACAAGCCCACGCTGAAGATCGCCACCACCAACCGCTACAACCGCGGCACCTTCACCATCGCCGGCTGGGGCGACACCCGGGAGGGCGCGGGCACCGGCACCACCACGCTGCAGAAGGCCACGGTGCCGTTCGTCACCGACCGTGCGTGCAAGTGGCACTACGGCAACCGGCTGATGGCCAAGGAGGAGCTGTGCGCCGGCCACCCGAGCGGCGGCGTCGACACCTGCCAGGGCGACTCCGGCGGCCCCATGTTCCGCAAGGACGACGCCGGCAAGTGGATCCAGGTCGGCATCGTCAGCTGGGGCGACGGCTGCGCCCGCACCGGTGTCCCGGGCGTGTACACCGAGGTCAGCCACTTCGCGAAGGACATAGCCCGGGCGGCGAACGCGCTGTAGGGCGGCGGCGTCGGCCGGGTCACCCACGGGGCCGGAAAACCCGTCGTCGGCGGGTTTGCCCGCCGGCAGAATCCCGGACGTGACCACCGAACAGCACTCCGCGGACGCCGCGACCCTCCAGGTCGGCGGCAAGGACGACGACCTGGAGCAGCGCCTCGACGAGGAGCTGACCGCGTTCAACGCGGCGGCGACCGGCGCCGGGGAACCCGACGAGTTCAGCGTCCGGGTCACCGCCGCCGACGGCGCACTGCTCGGCGGACTGACCGGGTGGGTCTGGGGCGGCCTGTGCGGCGTGGAGATGCTGTGGGTGCGGGGAGACCGGCGGCACACCGGATGGGGCAGCAAGCTGATGCGGGCCGCCGAGGAGGAAGCCGTACGGCGCGGCTGCACGGACATGATCGTCTCCTCGTACACCTTCCAGGCCCCGGGCTTCTACCGCAAGCTCGGCTTCCGTGAGGCGGGGCGCCTGCCGGGCGTTCCCGGCGGGCACGCGGACGTGTACCTGCACAAGGTCATCGGATCCTGAGAGCATCCGGCAACAGCCACCGGCCGCGTAGGGTGGGCGCCCATGACCACCAGCAACACCACCACCGATGACGTCGACCCGGCCGTGCGCGAGGAACTCACCCGGCTGCGCGAGAGCATCGACAACATCGACGCGGCCGTCGTCCACATGCTCGCCGAGCGCTTCAAATGCACCCAGCAGGTCGGCCGCCTCAAGGCCCTGCACCGGCTGCCGCCCGCCGACCCGGCCCGCGAGGCACGGCAGATCGACCGGCTGCGCACCCTCGCCGAAAGCGCCAAGCTCGACCCCGGATTCGCTGAGAAGTTCCTCAATTTCATCATCGGCGAAGTGATCAGGCACCACGAGCGCATCGCCGAGGACACCGTGAACGGCACCTCGCCCGCAGCCGACTGACCTCGGCGAACCCGGCCGGCACGGGGGCGGCGCGGCCCGGGCGGGAAGGCCACGCCGCGTACTGATCGTCAACCGGCGACCACCGACCGTCAACGCCTCGCATACTCTGGTTGTCCACGCCGGAGGGAGTTCGGGCATGGGGTCGGACACCAAGATCCTCATCGTCGACGACCACGAGGACACGCTGTACGCACTGGAGAGCGCCCTGGCCCCGCTCGGCTACGACCTGGGCCGCGCCACCAGCGGCGACGAGGCCCTGAAGCGGGTGCTGCGCGGCCAGGTCGGCCTGCTGCTGCTCGATGTGCGCATGCCCGGCGTCAGCGGCCTGGACGTGGTGCGCTACCTGCGCCGCCTGGAACAGACCCAGCACATCCCGGTCGTCCTGCTCACCGGCTACGGCCCGGACCACGAACTGACCTCCACCGCCTTCCAACTGGGCGTCGCCGACCTCCTCATGAAACCCGTCGACCCCTGGGCGCTGCGCACCAAGGTCCGCTACCTGTACGACGCCCACCAGCGCCACCAGGCCCTGGAGCGCGAGGTCCGCGAACTGCGCGCCCTGATCGAGACGGAGACGCAACCGGACAAGCCGGGCGCACGCCTGCCCGTGCAGCGCGACCGGCGCGGGCCGACGCGGGCGCAGGACCGCACGTAGGGCCCCGCGAAACCGCCCGCCCCTGTCCCGTTGTCGGTGGCATCAGGCAGCATGTGATCCATGTCCGTACTCACGCGCGACGAAGCGCAGACCCGTGCCCAGCTCATCGACGTCCGCCACTACACGATCGATCTCGATCTCACCACCGGCGACGACACCTTCGACTCCCGTACGGTGATCGGGTTCACCGCGCGCACGGACGCAGACACCTTCGTCGAGCTGAAGCCCGCCGAACTGCGCTCGGTCACCCTGGACGGACAGTCCCTCGACCCCGAGACCCTCGACGGCAACCGCCTGCCCCTGAAGAACCTCACCGCGGGCGACCACGAGCTGCGCGTCGACGCCGCCATGCGCTACTCCCGCACCGGCGAGGGCATGCACCGCTTCACCGACCCCACCGACGGCGAGACATACGTCTACACCCAGCTGTTCCTGGACGACGTCCAGCGCGTCTTCGCCGCCTTCGACCAGCCCGACCTGAAGGCCGTCTTCGAGCTGTCGGTCACGGCACCCGAGGGCTGGACCGTCCTCGCCAACAGCGTCACCGCACCCACGGACGGCGTATGGAAGGCCGCGCCGACGCCGCTGATCCCCACCTACCTCGTCGCCGTCGCCGCGGGCCCCTGGCACTCGGTGCGCACCGAGCACCGCGGCCTGCCCTTCGGCATCCACTGCCGCCGCTCCCTCGCCCCCTACCTGGACGCGGACGCCGACGAGATCCTCGCCATCACGCGCGCCTGCTACGACCGGTACCACGAGAAGTTTGAGGAGCCCTACCCCTTCGACTCCTACGACCAGGCCTTCGTCCCGGAGTTCAACGCGGGCGCCATGGAGAACCCTGGACTGGTCACCTTCCGCGACGAGTTCGTCTACCGCTCCGCCGTCACCGACACCGAGCGACAGACCCGCGCGATGGTCATCGCCCACGAGATGGCCCACATGTGGTTCGGCGACCTCGTCACCCTCAAGTGGTGGGACGACATCTGGCTGAACGAGTCCTTCGCCGAGTACATGGGCTACCAGACCCTCAGCGAGGCCACCCGCTTCACCGGCACCTGGACCGAGTTCGGCGTCGCCCGCAAGGGCTCGGGCTACGACGCCGACCAGCGCCCCTCCACCCACCCCGTCGCCCCCGAGTCCGTCCCCGACACCGCCTCCGCCCTGCTCAACTTCGACGGCATCTCCTACGCCAAGGGCGCCTCCGCCCTGCGCCAGCTCGTCACCTGGCTCGGCGAGAAGGACTTCCTCGCCGGCATCAACACCCACTTCACCCGGCACAGGTTCGGCAACGCCACCCTCGCCGACTTCATCGACTCCCTCGCCGCCACCACCGACCGCGACGTGCACGCCTGGGCCGAGGCCTGGCTGCGCACCACCGGCGTCGACACCCTCACCCCCCGCATCACCACCGGCGACAACGGCACCTGCACCCTCACCGTCGACCACACCGGCAGCCGCCCGCACCGCATCGCCGTCGGCCTCTACGACCAGGACCTCGGCGACGAGGGCCGCCTCACCCTGCGTGCACGCCTCGACCTCGACGTCCCGCACCCGGACGGCCACCCCATCGGCAAGCGCCCCGCCCTGCTCCTCCTCAACGACGGCGACCTCACCTACGCCAAGGTCCGCTTCGACCCGCGGTCCTTCCAGACCGTGCGCGAGGAACTGTCCGGCCTGCCCGACCCCCTCACCCGCGCCGTTGTGTGGAACGCCCTCAGGGACGCCGTCCGCGACGCCGAACTCCCGCCCACCGCCTACCTGGACACCGCCCGCACCCACCTCCCGCACGAAACCGACCTCGCCCTCGTCCAGGGCGTCCTCGGCTTCGCCACCAGCCAGATCACCGACCGCTACCTCACCCCCGAGGAGCGCCCCGCCGCGCTGAGCATCCTCTCCGCCCTCTGCCGCGACCTGCTGCGCCGCACCGAGGACGGCGACAACCCCGGCCTGCGCCTGCTCGCCGTACGCCACTTCATCGACGTCGCCGCCCACCCCGACACCATCGCCGCCTGGCTCGCCGACGGCATCGTCCCCGGCGGACCCGAGCTCGACCCCGAGCTGCGCTGGCGCATCCTCGGCCGCCTCGCCGTCCTCGGCGCCACGGACGACACCGCCATCGCCGCCGAACTCGACCGCGACCCCAGCGCCACCGGCCAGGAGGGCGCCGCCCGCTGCCGCGCCGCCCTGCCCGACCCGCGGGCCAAGCAGTCGGCCTGGGAGGCGATGTTCGCGCACGACGAGCTGTCCAACTACCTGTTCACAGCCACCGCCCAGGGCTTCTGGCAGCCCGAACAGGCCGAGCTGGTCCGTGCGTACGTGCCGCGCTACTACGAGGACGCCGTCGCCCTGGCCGCCCGCCGCGGCCCCGCCATGGCCGAGGCCGCCGGCAGGTGGGCCTTCCCCGCCCACGCCGTCGACACCGAGACCCTGAGGCTGGGCGAGGAGTGCCTGCGCGACGCGGAGCCGACACCGGCGCTGCGCCGGAAGCTGGTCGACCAACTGGACGACCTGGCACGGGCGCTGCGGGTGCGGGGGGCCTGACCTCTCGACGCCCGGACGGCATCCCTCAGCCCGTCCGGCGTTCGAGGACGAGGCCCGTCCAGGGCCGAAGCGGGGCCTGGGGGCGGGCAGCCCCCAGCGACGCCCGCACCCACGCCGACGAACCGGCAAACGCCCCGCTCATTACCCCCTTCGGGTCGTTCCACCCGCACGTTTCGGGCGCGTCGCCCCCTCCGCGTACAAGCTGGGTACATGCCCACGCCGCCCCTCGCCTCAGGCCCCGAAGGCCCCGGGGCCCTGCGGCCGCTGCTCGACACCGTGCTCGACGCGCTGGACGCCGGCGGCCGGGCACGGGGCGGCCCGCTCCCGGCGGGTGGCCCGGAGGCGGTGACCGCGCGGATGCGGGACGCGCTGGGGGACGTACTGCCGGACGAGGGCGACCCGGACGCCCTGCGCGCCCTCGTGCACGCGCTCGCCGAGGGCGCCGCCGACCCGGCCGACCCGCTGTGCGCCGGCCATCTGCACGGCCCACCCCTCGCCCTCGCCACCGCCGCCGACCTCGCCGCCAGCGCCCTCAACCCCTCCCTGGACTCCTGGGACCAGGCCCCGGCCGCCTCCGCCCTGGAAGCCCTGGTCACGCGGGCGCTCGCCGAGACGACCGGGGCGGCCGACTGCCTCGTCACCACCGGCGGCACCGAGTCCAACCAACTCGCCCTGCTGCTCGCCCGCGAGGCACACGGCGGCCGCGTGCACCTGGTCACCGCGGCCACCGCCCACCACTCGCTCACACGCGCCGCCTGGCTGCTCGGCCTGCCCGAACCCGTCACCGTCCCCGCCCCGGCCGGCACCCTCGACCCGGCCGCCCTCGACGAGGCCCTCACCGACCTGCCCGGCCCCCGGCTCGTCGCCGCCACCGCGGGCACCACCGACGCCGGGCTGATCGACCCGCTGCCCGAGATCGCCGCCCTGTGCCGCGCCCACGGGGCCCGACTGCACATCGACGCCGCCTACGGCGGCGGGCTGCTGTTCAGCGAGCGCCACCGCCACCGGCTCACCGGGCTCGACGCCGCCGACACCGTCACCCTCGACCTGCACAAACTGGGCTGGCAGCCGATCGCCGCCGGCCTGCTCACCGTCCGAAACGCCCGCGACCTCGCCGCCCTGCACCAGCGCGCCGACTACCTCAACGCCGACGACGACACCGAGGCCGGTTTCCCCGACCTGCTGGGCCGCTCCCTGCACACGACCCGCCGCCCGGACATCCTCAAGATCGCCGTCACGCTGCGGAGCCTGGGCCTGAGCGGGCTCGGGGCGCTCGTCGACCAGGTGTGCGAGCGCGCCGATGAGCTGGCCCGGCTGATAGCCGCGCACCCGGGCTTCGAGCTGTACGACCGGCCCACCATCAGCACGGTCCTGTTCCGGCCCGCCGGTGCCCCGGACGACGCCGTGACCGCCGTACGCCGAAGACTCCTCCGCGCCGGCCGCGCGGTCCTCGGTCGTGCCCGGCTGAACGGCCGGCTCTGGCTCAAGGCCACCCTCCTCAACCCCCACACCGGGCCAGACCACCTGGCCGCCCTCCTGACACTGGTGGAAGGACACACCCCCCGATGACCCGCCCGACGAACCCGCCGACCACGCCACAGACCACCCCCCACCCGAGCCCGTCCCCCGCGACCCACCCGGCCCCCCACGAACCCCACGCCCCCCGCGACCTGGTCGGCATCGGCATCGGCCCGTTCAACCTCTCCCTCGCCGCACTCGCCCACCCCCTCGCCGAACTCGACGCCGTCTTCTACGAACAGCGCCCCACCTTCGACTGGCACCCCGGCCTGCTCATCGACGGCACCACCGTCCAGGTCCCGTTCCTCGCCGACCTGGTGACCCTCGCCGACCCCACCAGCCCCTGGTCCTTCCTCAACTACCTCAGGACCCGCGAGCGGCTCTTCCCCTTCTACTTCGCCGAGCGCTTCCACATCCAGCGCACCGAGTACGACGCCTACTGCCGCTGGGTGGCCGAGAACCTTCCCGGACTGCGCTTCCACCACCAGGTCGACGCCGTCCGCTGGAACGCCGAACGCGACGTCTTCGAGGTCGACTTCACCCGGCTCGACGCCGACACAGAGGCCGAGTCACTCGGCCGTACCTACACCAAGAACATCGTCCTCGGCATCGGCACCGAGCCCTACGTCCCCGACCCGCTCAGGCCCCTCGTCGACGCACCCGGCGTGCCCGTGATCCACGCCGCCGACTACCTCGACCACCGCGCCACCCTGCTCGCCGCCGAGCACATCACCGTCGTCGGCTCGGGCCAGTCCGGCGCCGAGGTCTTCCTCGACCTCCTGCGGCACCGGCCGGCCGGCCGCGAGCGGCTGCACTGGATCGGCCGCAGCGAGGCCTTCGCGCCCATGGAGTACTCCAAGCTCGGCCTGGAGCACTTCACCCCCGACTACACGCGCTACTTCCACGCCCTGTCCGAGCCGGTCCGCGAGCAGCTCGTCGCCTCACAGTGGCAGCTCCACAAGGGCATCGACGCGGGCACCATCACCGCCATCCACGACGAGCTCTACCGGCGCAACCTGGGCGGCGGCTGGCCCGACGCCGTCCTCACCCCCGGCGTCACCGTCCGCACCGCCGGCCGGATCGCCACCACCAAGATCGAGCTCCATCTGGAACACCTCCAGCAGGGCACCCGCTCCCGGCTCGCCACCGACGCCGTCGTCCTCGCCACCGGCTACCGCGAACGCCCCCTCACCCGCCTCCTCGCCGGCCTCGAACCCTATCTGCGCCGCGACAGCAGCGAACACCCACGCGTCGACGAGGAGTTCCGCCTGGTCCTCGACCCCTCGGTCACCGGAGCGGCCTTCGTCCAGAACACCTCACTCCACACCCACGGCGTCGGCACCCCCGACCTCGGCCTCGCCGCCTGGCGCAGCGCCACCATCCTCAACACGCTGACCGGCAAGGAGCCGTACCCGCTGCCGCACCGTACCGCGTTCACCACCTTCGGCCTGGAACAGCAGCGCTCCCAGGTCCCGCCCGCCCGGCACCCGGGGACGCTCACCCCCTTGCGGGACGGGACCTGACGCCGACGAAGGCCTAGAACACCGGCGTGCCGTCCCGCGTGAGCTTCCAGTCCACCGACGCGAAGTCCTTCGGGTCCAGCACACCCTTCGCGGTCACCCACTCCGCGATCCGGGTACGGATCTCCGTCGACTCCGACCACAGCTCCCGCGCCGACGCCACATGCGGGAACGCGCCGCCGCCGTTGGCGCGGTAGTTGTTCACCGCCAGCACGAACTGCCGGGCGTCGTCCAGCGGGGCGCCGTCGAAGGCCAGGTTCCTGATCCGCGAACCGGTCGGCCGGGCGATGTCGATCTCGTACGTCAGCCCCGACACGTAGTCGTAGTTGTAGTCTGGGCGGCCGCCCGCGTTGGTCAGCCTGTCCACCTCGACCGGCGCGCCGGCCGCCGTCTGCACGAAGTACTCCGCCGAGTACTCCAGGTACGCCCGCACCTGCGCGCCCGTCATCAGCTTGGCGACCAGCGTGTTGTCGTACACGTACAGGCTCGACAGGTCCCGGATCGTCACCTCGCCGGCCGGGATCTCGCTCGTCCGCGAGAACGGCGACGCCTGCGCGAGCACCGGCAGCGACGCGTACTCGGTGCCCGCCAGGGCCGCCCTGACCACGTCCTCCTGCACCTTGGTGATCAGGTCGATGATCGGGGCGTCCTTGTAGCGGGCCTCGACCGTCGTCAGGGTCTCCGTCGCGGTGCCGACGACCTGGTTGACGTACTCCACCACCTTCGCGTGCTCGTCCGACAGCAGCCTGGTGATCCTCGGGTCGTCCTCGACCGTGTTCGAGTTCCGCAGCGACGCCCGGACCGACTCGACCTGCCACCGGCCCTTGTCGAAGACCAGCTCGAAGTCGAACAGCGTCAGCCGTTCGGCGTAGCACAGCGGTTCGGACAGGACGACCGTTGTGCCGGTCTGCTCGTTCGTGACCAGCAGCTCCTCGATCTCCACATGCGCGTGGCCGACCAGGATCGCGTCGATGCCGGGCACCTGCCGGGCCACGTTGGCGGCGGCGTTCTCCACGTACGGCAACTGGTCGCCGTACGACGACGTGCCCGAGGATCCGCTGTGCGCGGAGACCACCACCACGTCCGCGCCCATCGACCGCAGCTTCGGCACCCACTTGGCCGCCTGCTCCTCAAGACCCGGGAAGACCAGCTTGCCCTGCACATACGCCTTGTCCCAGATCGCGATGCCCGGATTCGTCAGCCCGAGCACAGCCACCTTCACCGGCGGGGCGCCCGGCACCCGGAACGTCTTCATGAAGTACGGCGGGAAGGCGGGCCGCAGCGTCCTCGCGTCGACGGCGTTGGCGCCGAGCAGCGGGAAGCGGCACTGCTCCTCGAACCTGCGCAGCGTCTCGATGCCGTAGTTGAACTCATGGTTGCCGAGCGCCACCGCGTCGTACCCGATGGCGTTCATCGCCTGCGCCATCGGGTGCACCGGGCCGCCCTTGGCGGTGATCGGGTCGACCTTCGCGTAGTAGTACGTCAGCGGGGTGCCCTGGATCGTGTCACCCGCGTCCAGCAGCAGCGTGTTGCGGCGGCCCTTCTCCTTGCGTACCTGGTTCACCAGCGTCGATATCCGGGCCAGCCCCTGGACGTTGCCCTTGGCGTCGGAGTACTCCGCGTCCTTGAAGTAGTCCCAGTTGAAGATGTGGCCGTGCAGGTCGGTGGTGCCCATGACGGTGAAGGAGTACCGCTTGGGACGCTTCCCGCGCCGCTGCGCCGCCTCCGCCGGTGCCGCGGCCGCGCCGGCGATCGCCGCCCCCGCCCCGGTCGCGGCGGACTTCTTCAGGAACTTCCGGCGGTTCAACGGCATGGAGCTCTCCCGGGTCAACCTCGAACAACTGACAGCGCGCGTAGTGGCAACGCGCGTAGATTCTGACCCGGACATGACCGCCCCCAACAGGCCCCGCACGTTGCGATCTGATGACCGGGCAGGCTCACACCCCGTCGGGCGGTGACAGAGTGGGACGTATGACCTCACCCAGCTCACCCACGTCGCCCACGTCGCCCACCTCGCCCACCGAGGAACCCCAGCCACCCGCCGTCCCCTACGGCACCCCCGACGCGCCCCGCATCGCCGTCCGCGGCGAGGCCCGCCTCGAAGTCGACCCCGAGATCGCCCGCATCGGCGTCACCGTCACCGCCCGCGGCCGCGACCGGCGTTCCGCCCTCGACGACCTCACCCGCCGCAACGCCACCGCCCTCGACCTGGTCAAGTCCTACGGCGACGCCGTGGAACGACTGGAGACCGGCGCCTTCTCCATCACCCCGGAACTCACCAAGCACGGCCGCGGCGAACGCATCCGCACCTACCACGGCATCGTCCACATCACCGCCGAGCTCACCGATTTCACCGCCCTCGGTGAACTCACCTCCCGCCTCGCCGACCTCGACCTCACCCGCGTCGACGGCCCCTGGTGGGCGCTGCGACCCGACTCACCGGCCCACCGCACGGCCCGCCGGCAGGCCGTCCGCGAGGCGGTGCAACGCGCGCGCGAATATGCCGAGGCGCTCGGTACGACCCTCTCCGCCCTGGTGGAACTCGCCGACATCGGCGCCGAGAGCCCGCAGCCCTATCCGGCGTCGCCCGGCGAGCGGATGCGTTCCGTGGCCTATTCGGCCGCCGCCGAGGACACGGCCGCGGCACCCCTCGATCTCGAACCCCAGCGCCAATACGTCCACGCCCAGGTCAACGCCCGTTTCACGATGGTGCCGCCGCGGCTTTGAAGGAGCGGATCAGCCGTAATTCGAAAATTCGGCCTGCCTGCCTGCATGACGGTGAATGCGCGAGAGATACGGAATGCTCATCAGAGCGCCCCTCCGCACAATTCAACACTTGTCAACACCCCTTCACTCAAAGGTTGTTGAGTAGTCATGCCCGACCAATTGTCTACCCGCCGGTAAGGCCTAGGCTCGAACCATGCGCCGAGCAAAGATCGTCTGTACTCTGGGCCCCGCCACCGACTCGTATGACCAGATCAAGGCCCTGGTCGACGCCGGAATGGACGTCGCCCGATTCAACCTCAGCCACGGCGGATACGCCGAGCACGAGGAGCGCTATCAGCGCGTACGCAAGGCCTCCGACGAGACGGGCCGCAGCGTCGGGCTCCTCGCCGACCTTCAGGGCCCGAAGATCCGGCTCGGCCGCTTCACCGAAGGGCCTGTACTCCTTGAACGCGGCGACACCTTCACCATCACCGTCGAAGAGGGCGCCAAGGGCGACCGGCAGTCGTGCGGGACGACGTACCAAGGCCTCGCCGGCGACGTCACCCCCGGCGAGCGCATCCTCGTCGACGACGGCAAGGTGTGCCTGGAGGTCACCGAGGTCGACGGACCCCGCGTCCACACCACGGTCGTCGAGGGCGGCATGGTCTCCGACAACAAGGGGCTGAACCTCCCCGGTGTCGCGGTCTCCGTCCCCGCGCTCTCCGAGAAGGACGAGGCCGACCTGCGCTGGGCCCTGCGCACCGGCTTCGACGTCATCGCCCTCTCCTTCGTCCGCAGCGGCCGGGACATCGAGGACGTCCACCGCATCATGGACGAGGAGGGGCGCCGCCTCCCGGTGATCGCCAAGGTGGAGAAGCCGCAGGCCGTCGACGCCATCGACGACATCGTGGCGGCGTTCGACGGCATCATGGTCGCGCGCGGCGACCTGGGCGTGGAGATGCCGCTCGAACAGGTTCCGATCGTCCAGAAGCGCGCGATCAAGCTGGCCAAGCGGAACGCCAAGCCGGTGATCGTCGCGACGCAGATGCTGGACTCCATGATCGAGAACTCCCGGCCGACGCGCGCCGAGGCCAGCGATGTCGCCAACGCCGTCATCGACGGCACGGACGCGGTGATGCTGTCGGGCGAGACGAGCGTCGGGAAGTACGCCGTGGAGACCGTCCGGACGATGGCGAAGATCGTCGAGGCGGCGGAGGAGGACCTCCTCGCCAAGGGGCTCTCGCCCCTGACCGAGCGCAACAAGCCCCGCACGCAGGGCGGCGCGGTCGCCCGGGCGGCGGCGGAGATGGGCGACTTCCTGGGCGCCAAGTTCCTGGTGGCGTTCACCCAGTCCGGCGACACGGCCCGCCGCCTGTCCCGCTACCGCTCCCCGATCCCGCTCCTGGCCTTCACCCCGGAGCCCGCGACGCGCTCCCAGCTGAGCCTGACGTGGGGTGTCGAGACGTTCCTCGGTCCGCACGTGAACTCGACGGACGCGATGGTGGCCCAGGTCGACGACCTCCTGACCCAGTACGGCCGCTGCGAACCCGGCGACACGGTCGTCATCACGGCGGGCTCGCCTCCCGGGATGCCGGGGACGACGAACATGGTGCGGGTGCATCACATTGGGAAGACGTCGTAGGCGGGGGGCCGGCTGTCAGTGCTTGGGGCCTACGTGGGTGTCCGTGAGGGCTACGGAGGCTTTGCGGGCGACGGAGACGGTGACCGCTGCGCGGCTCTGGTTCAGCGTCTTCCACTCGATGCCGACCTTGTCGAGGGTGTCAGTGAGAGCTGGACGATGTCGGTCGACGTGTTGGTGAAGAAGTACCGGGGGTATTCGTAGCGCTTGGGCTCACCGGCGACCGTACGAGTCGTCCAGTTGGTGATTAGGCAGCCGTCCGAGTGGATGAGGCCGCGGATGAGTTCCCAGGGGTGTGCGTCGACGATGGCTTGCTGCCAGGGCTTCAGGGTGATGGTGCGCTCGTGCTTCTTGCCGGGGCCATGCTGAGGGAACATGCAGGTCCAGTGCTTCGTGTACGACTTCACCTCGACACAGCCAGGTTTGTAGCGCCGCCTGACACTGGGGAGCGGCATCACTTTGCGCATCGCGTCTTCAGCGGCAGAGATCAGGCCAGTCTGTTCTGCGTTGCAGAAGACGGAGAGGTGGTGCTGCTTGGTCTTCGAGACGATGTGGCCATCGCCGAGATAGAGGCCGAGCAGATAGGCGTATGCGGCTGTGTCGAACTCGCGGTCTGTGCTTTGGGGCAGTCCGTTGGCTGTTCGTACGTCTCGCCGCGGGCCTTACGGTCCTCGCTGCGCCACCAGCCGACGGTACCGCGCGGAACATTGAGCTGTTCCGCGACTACGCGGTTGGGGACACCTTGACGCATGAGCGCGACAGCGTGTGCACGGATCGAAGGGCTGTTCTGTTCCATGCAGCCACCCTGCGTTACACATCGTGGCTGCCTGTAGCAAAAAAGTGGAGGTTCACGCGAACGTGAGCCTCCGCTTCGGAGAGTGCCGGGTGCGGGATTCGAACCCGCAAGCCCTCACGGGCAGATGTGTTTGAGACATCCGTGTATGCCATTCCACCAACCCGGCAGGACTGGCTGCACGGAAGCATACCGGGTCACCGCAGCTCGCCGCCTCTAGGTAGGCTGCATAGGCAGCTGTACCTGCCGGCCCGCACCAAGGAGCCCCCGTGACCGCCCCCGAGTCGCCCCAGCCCGTTGACGCGCCCGACGACGACAAGTCGCACGTGCCTCCGCTGACGACCCGTGTCGTCATCGCCGAGGACGAGGCCCTGATCCGGCTCGACCTCAAAGAGATGCTGGAGGAAGAGGGCTACATGGTCGTCGGCGAGGCCGGTGACGGTGAGCAGGCCGTGGAGCTGGCCCGGGAGCACCGGCCCGATCTGGTGATCCTGGATGTGAAGATGCCGAAGCTCGACGGCATCTCCGCCGCCGAGAAGATCACCGAGGAGTCGATCGCCCCGGTGCTGATGCTCACCGCCTTCTCGCAGCGCGACCTCGTCGAGCGTGCCCGGGACGCCGGTGCGATGGCGTACCTGGTGAAGCCGTTCAGCAAGAGTGACGTCGTACCGGCGATCGAGATGGCGGTGTCCCGGTACACGCAGCTGAAGGAGTTGGAGAAGGAGGTCGCCGACCTCTCGCAGCGGCTGGAGACGCGCAAGCTCGTCGACCGGGCGAAGTCGATCCTGCAGACGGAGTACGGGCTGACGGAACCGGCCGCGTTCCGGTGGATCCAGAAGACCTCCATGGACCGGCGGATGTCCATGCAGCAGGTCGCCGAGGCGGTCATTCAGGACGCCACCGAGAAGAAGGCGGCCAAGGCCTCCGACAAGGGTTGAGCCCCCTCTGGCGTACGACGAGGCCCGCGCCCCCGGTGAGCAACCGGGGGCGCGGGCCTCGTCGTACGTACCGAAGGGTCTGCTAGTCCTCGCCCAGGTACGCCTTCCGTACCGACTCGTCGTGGAGCAGGTCCTGGCCCGTGCCGGACAGGACGATGTTGCCGACCTCCATGACGTGGCCGTGGTCGGCCAGGGACAGGGCCGCCTGGGCGTTCTGCTCGACGAGCAGAATCGTCGTGCCCTGGGCCTTCAGTTCGGCGATCGTCGCCATGATCTTCTGCATCATGATCGGCGACAGGCCCATCGACGGCTCGTCCAGCATGAGCAGCTTGGGCTGGGACATCAGGGCGCGGCCCATCGCCAGCATCTGCTGCTCACCGCCGGAGAGGGTGCCCGCGGCCTGCTTGCGCCGCTCCCCGAGGATGGGGAAGAGGTCGTAGGCGCGCTGGATGTCCTTCTCGATGCCGGGCTTGTCGTTCCTGAGGAACGCGCCGAGGCGCAGGTTGTCCTCGATCGTCATGCGCGGGAAGATGTGCCGCCCCTCGGGGGAGTGGGCGAGTCCGAGGGAGACGACCTGGTGGGCGGGGATCTTCTTCAGCGACCTGCCGTTGAAGCGGATCTGCCCGCCGACGGGCCTGAGCAGGCCGGACAGGGTGCGCAGCGTGGTGGTCTTGCCGGCGCCGTTGGTGCCGATGAGGGTGACGACCTCGCCGGCGTCGACCTTGAACGAGATGCCCTTGACGGCCTCGATCTTGCCGTACGCGACCCGGAGGTCCTCGACTTCGAGCAGTGCGGTCATCGGTCGTTCTCCTTGCCGGACGTGGTGTCGGCGTGTGCCTCGGCGGCCTCGACCTCCGCCACCTCGGCGGTGCCGGGTGCGCCCTCGAACGGCTCGCCGAGGTACGCGGCGATGACCCGTTCGTCGCCCTGGACGGTGGCGCTGTCGCCCTCGACGAGCTTCTCGCCCTGGACGAGGACGGCGACGCGGTCGCAGAGGTTGAAGATGAACCGCATGTCGTGCTCGATGACGAGGACGGCGATGCCCTTGTCGCGGATGGCGAAGACCAGTTCCTCGGTGGCTCGCGTCTCCTGCGGGTTCATGCCGGCCGTGGGCTCGTCGAGCAGCAGCAGGCCCGGTTCGCTGGCCAGCGCTCGCGCGATTTCGAGCTTGCGCTGTTCGCCGTAGGGCAGGTTGCGGGCGAGGTGTTCCGCCTTGGGTGCGAGGCCGACGAACTCCAGCAGTTCCATGGCGCGTTCGCGGGAGGCGGCCTCCGCCTTGTGGAAGCCGGGGCCGCGCAGCAGCGCGGACCAGAGGCCTTCCTTGGTGCGGGTGTGGCGGCCGACGAGCACGTTCTCCAGGACCGTCATGTTGGCGAACAGGCGGATGTTCTGGAAGGTGCGGGCGATGCCCGCCGCCGTCACTTTGAAGGATTTGGGCGGCAGGACGGTGCCCTTGTAGCGGACTTCGCCCTCGGTGGGGACGTAGAGGCCGGTCAGGCAGTTGAAGAAGGTGGTCTTGCCGGCGCCGTTGGGGCCGATGAGGCCGACGATCTCGCCGCTGTTGACCTGGAGGTCGACGCCTCGTACGGCGGTCAGGCCGCCGAAGCGCATGGTGACGCCGCGGGCGTCGAGGACGGCCTCACCGGTGGTGATGGTGTCGGTTGTCATGGGTCAGGCCCCTGCCTTGCTGAGGACTGTGGGTGCTTCCGTGTCTTCGTGGAATTCGAGCCGGCGGCGCCGGTTGGGGATGAGGCCCTCGGGGCGGAAGCGCATCAGCAGGACCAGTGCGAGACCGAAGGCGAAGAGCTGGAAGTCGCCGAGGAACTGGAGCTTGGCGGGGATGAGGTAGAGCAGTGCGGCGCCGACGAGCGGGCCGCTGATGGTGCCCATGCCGCCGAGGACGACCGCGGCCAGCAGGAACGCCGAGTTGGGCGGGACCACGTGAGCGAACTGGTACTGCTCGGGCGTCACGGTGTAGGTGACGTGCGCCTGGACCGTACCGGCGAGACCGGCGAGGGCGGCGCCCAGCGCGAAGGCGATGAGCTTGACCCGGAAGCCGTTGATGCCCATGGCGAGGGCGGCGGTCTCGTCCTCGCGGATGGCGACCCAGGCGCGGCCGATGCGGGAGTCGCTGCTGCGGCGGAAGACGATCACGACGACCAGCGTGATGAGGAGCATCAGCAGGAAGTAGTTGGCGAACCGCGCGATGGTGAAGCCGGCGATGGTGTGTTCCTCGCCGAAGTCGAAGCCCAGGATGTTGAGGTTGGGGATCGACGAGATGCCGTTGGAGCCGTTGGTGATGTCGGGGCCGGAGGTGCCGTCCATGTTGAGGACGGCGATCCGGAAGATCTCACCGAAGCCGAGGGTCACGATGGCGAGGTAGTCGCCGCGCAGTCGCAGGGTCGGGGCGCCGATGATGACGCCGAAGACCATGGCGACGGCGGCGCCGAGCAGCGCCGACGCCCAGAACGGCAGCTGGATGTCGAACGGGGAGGAGGGCGAGCCGGAGACCATGGCCGCGGTGTAGGCGCCGACGCCGAGGAAGGCGACGTAACCGAGGTCGAGGAGGCCGGCGAGGCCGACGACGATGTTCAGGCCGAGGGCGACGGTGGCGAAGATCAGGATGTAGACGCCGATCGTCGCGTACTGGTCGTCGGACTGGGTGAAGGGGAAGGCGGCGGCCGCGACGAACGCGCCGATCAGGGTCACGTTGCGGTGCTTGGCGGTGAGCGCCGAGACGCGGCCCACGAGACCGGCCTTGGCGGCGGCGGCGAAGCCGAAGCCGGCGGTGATGAGGAAGCCGACGAAGAGCTCGTCGTACTCGGTGCCGATGCCGTAGGTGAAGACGGTCAGGCCGAGGGCGAGCGCGGCGACGATGAGGAGGATCTCGGCGTACGCGGGCAGCTTGCGGGCGGGGGCCGCGGTGCCGGAGGCGAACGTGGCCTTCAGGACGGCGCCGAGGTGGCGCAGCTGCTGGCCGATCTGTTCCAGGGCGGTGTCCTCGGGGTCGCCTGGTTCGGATGCCGGCCAGTCGAACGGCAGGGCGAGGGCGCCGAGTACGGCGGCGAGGGTGGCGATCGCGACGACCCAGCCGCCCGGTTCGAGGTTGATCAGGCCGCCGAGCTGGAAGCTGATCGCGAGGATGGTGTACCAGGCGGTGGCGAAGGCGCCGAGCGCGGACAGCTTCAGGGGGCTGTCGGCGCCCGCGGGGGTGAGCCAGCGCAGGCCTTTGACGCCGTACGAGGCGAGGCCGAACAGTGCGGTGAGGGCGCCGCCGATGAGGACGAGGACCTGCAGTCCGCCCGGGTAGCCGTAGACGGTGAGGTCGCCGGGGAACTCGGCGGTCCAGGTCCAGGCGAGGAACGTCGAGACGACCGTGAGGGCGCCGCCGCCGGTGGCGAGGGCGCGGGCGAGCTGCGGGGGGATCCCGATGAGACCGGCGTGCTTGCCGGTGTCGACCTTGCGGGGGGTTTCCGGTGCGGTGGTCTGTGTGGTCATCGGTGGATCACGCCCTGTCCGCGACGCGCTCGCCGAGCAGGCCCTGGGGCCTGAACAGGAGGACGAGGATGAGGAGTACGAACGCCCAGACGTTGGCCCAGGACTGGCTGCCGAACTGGTCCATGCCGGGGATGTCGGAGATGTAGGCGGTGGAGAGGGCTTCGGCGACGCCGAGGACCAGGCCGCCGAGCATGGCGCCGTAGATGTTGCCGATGCCGCCGAGGACGGCGGCGGTGAAGGCCTTGAGGCCGAGGATGAAGCCCATGCGGAACTGGACCTCGCCGTACTTCAGGCCGTAGGCGACGGCTCCGACGGCGGCGAAGGTGGCGCCGAGGGCGAACGCGACCACGATGATGCGGTTGGTGTTGATGCCCATCAGCTTGGCGGTGTCCGGGTCCTGCGCGGTGGCCTGCATGCCGCGGCCGGTGCGGGTCTTCATCACGAAGTAGGCGAGGATCGCCATGCTGATCGGCGCGGCGAGCAGCAGGAAGATGTCGCCGGTCTGGATGGTGACACTGCCGATCTCGAAGGGTCCGCCCTCGATCTGCGGGAAGGTGATCGCGGAGCGGGCGTCGGGGTACCAGACCCAGACCGCCTGCTGGAGGGCGAGGGAGAGGCCGATCGCGGTGATCAGCGGCGCGAGGCGTGGACCGCCGCGCAGGGGGCGGTAGGCGAGCCATTCCGCGCCCACGGCGACCAGGACGGCGACGAGTATGCCTCCGATGAGCATCAATGGGAGAGCGACCCACATCGCCGTGCCGTCGGGCAGCACGTACAACCAGACGGTGAGGGCGCCGAAGCCGCCCACCATGAAGATCTCGCCGTGGGCGAAGTTGATGAGCTGGACGATGCCGTAGACCATTGTGTAGCCGATGGCGACCAGCCCGTACATGGATCCTAGTAGCAGGCCGTTGACCAGCTGCTGCGGCAGTTCGTTCACCGCATGTCCTCCGAGACGTTCGGATGATTCGACGACAGGGGGCTGATGCGAGTCCGCGCGGGGCGCCAGTGGTGCAGCGCCCCGCGCGGCTCTCAAGGGAGTGGTGCGGGTGGGGGTCAGCCCTCGTAGGTGCCGGACTTGGCGGGCTTCCAGGCGCCGTCCTCGACGGAGTAGACGGTGAGCTGCTTGTTGGTCGCGTCACCGAACTCGTCGAAGGAGACCTTGCCGGTCACACCGTCGAAGGAAACGTCCTGCATGGCCTCGGTGACCTTGGCGCGGGCGTCGTCGGGCAGTTCGCCGTTGTTGGCCTCGACGACCTTCTTGACGGCCTCGATGATCGCCCAGGCAGAGTCGTAGGAGTAGCCGCCGTAGGCCTCGTAGTCCTCCTTGTAGCCCGCGGCCTTGTAGTTGGCGACGAACTCCTTGGCGGAGGGCAGCTCCTCGATCGGGGCGCCGACGGAGGTGGCGAGGTCGCCGGTGCTGCCGGAGCCGGCCAGCTTGATGAACTCGGCGCTGAAGATGCCGTCACCGCCGACCAGCGGGATCTTGGCACCGGCGGCCTTGATCTGCTTGCTGAGCGGGCCGGCCTGCGGGTACTCGCCGCCGTAGTAGACGACGTCGGCGCCGGAGCTCTTGACCTTGGTGGCGACCGCCGAGAAGTCCTTGGTCTCGGGGTCGATGTGCTCGGTGCCGACGACCTGGCCGCCGAGCTTCTTGAACTCCGCGGAGAAGGTGGCGGCGAGGCCCGCGCCGTAGGTCTTCTTGTCGTCGATGACGAAGACCTTCTTCTTCTTGGCGTCGTTGTAGACGTACTGCGCGGCGAACGGGCCCTGGATGGCGTCCGTGGTGGCGGTGCGGAAGTACGACTTGTACGGCCGCTCCTTCTTGGTCTGCCAGTCCGGGCCCTGGGTCAGGGCCGGGTTCGTGTTGGCCGGCGAGACCTCGACGAGGTTCGCGTCGTCGAAGACCTTCTGCATGGACTCGGCGATGTTGGAGTTCAGCGGGCCGACGACGCCGAGGACGTCCTTGTTGGCGACGAGCTTGGTGGCGTTCTGCTGGCCGGAGGACGGCTGCGCCTGGTCGTCGAGGGCCTCGATCTTGAAGGTGACGCCCTCGACGTACTTCTCCTTGTTGGCCGTCTTGACGGCCAGATCCACCGAGTTCTTGATGCCCAGGCCCAGCGCGGACAGGTCGCCGGTCAGCGGGGCGTCGACGCCGATGACGACGGTGGTGCCACCGCCACTGGAGTCCGAGCCACCGTCCCCGTCGCGCGAACCGCAGGCGGTGAGAGTGAGCGCTCCCGCCGCCAGCGCGGCGGTTATGGCGATGAGCGAACGTTGACGCACGATCAGTCCTTTCCCTGGCACGGCTCTTCCCGGTGGAAGACGCCGAGTCGAGCGCTGGGGCCGAAGAGAGGGCCCATTGACGTCGAATCCGACGGCGCGGTGACTGGGCGTGACTCTAAGCGTGTGCAGGGAACGTGGAGGAGAGTCTGACGAAGGCTGTGACGCTCTTGTTATGACACGACGTAATGCAGAGCGGTACTGAGCGGGTGGAAGCGCGGAATTCCGGCCGATTCGCGCAGTCCGCATTATGAGACTCGCAGGACTCCCCGCCCCCTATCAGGAGTGTTAGTGGGTTTTGGTAATGGCAAGAAGTCGTTGCTGCAGGCTACTTGGAGGGCGCCCGAGAGGTCATGGGCATAGCGCTCACCCAGGATGAAACTGTGTGCTTCTATTGCACGCGTATTACGCAGCGTTACATCCAGGAAAGGGAGTCCGGCGTTCCGTGGCACTTTTCCGCAATCGGTGACCTTCATGGCGATCTCGATCCGGTGGGGGATTCCGGTCCTGGTGCGGAAAGGCGGACGGGGAATCGCCGTCAGGGACAGACCTTCGTACGGCTGACTGATCCGGGTCACCGTGACCGGTGGGCCGGAGCGTGCGGTCACCGCCACCGTGAAGCGGAAGCCGGTGGGTGTGGGCTCGGGGTCGAGGGGGCCGAGGTAGGTGACGCCGACCGTCTGGGAGGGAGGCGGCAGGTCCGGTGGGGGTGGTGCCTCGGGCCGGGTGACGTAGAGGTAGGCGCCGACGGCGGCGAGGGTGGTGGCCGAGGTGGTCGCGAGGGCGGTTCGGCGGTGGCGGGCGCGAAACCGTGCGGCGCGTCCCCGCGGGGGCCGGGCGGCGTGCGGGGTGGGCGGGGGTTCCCATGCGTGCGTGCCCTCGCCCGGCTCGACCGGACCGACGCCGCTCAACTCCACGGCCCCCCGGTGGGCCCGCCGTCGCGGTACCGCTCCGTGCAGCGCTCGCGGGCCTGTCGGTCGATCACCTGCTCTGCCGCCGCCCGGCCTTGGCTCTTGCGTTCGGCGCGGGCGGCGTCGACGACGTCCCTGAGGATGTCGTACTGGCCGTTGGACAGGCCCATCGACTGGTAGTCGCCGTAGGTGTCGCCGTCGAGGACCTCCCGGGACCAGTACGTGATGATCCGGGCGCACACCTCGGCGGGCGGGGTCGTACGCGGGGAGGGCGACGCGGAGGCCGGTCCGGAGGCGTCACCGGAGGCCTCTGCCGAGGCTTCTCCGGCGGCTGAGCCGGCGCATCCGGTGAGGAGGGCGCCGGTCAGCAGGGCCAGCCCGAGGGCTGCCGATCGGGTGGGTCCGCCCGTTGCCATGTGCCAGACGCTACGGCGCCGGGTGTTTCTCGGCAATGGCAAGGGAGTTGGCCGGATCAGACCGCCGTGCGTATGTGGTCCGCGTCCCCCGGGTTCACGTCCCGCAGCAGGCAGGTCAGGCGGGCGGTGCACACGCGGCGGCCGCCCTCGTCGCTGATCACGATCTCGTACGTCGCCGTGGAGCGCCCCCGGTGCACGGGCGTGGCCACGCCGGTCACCAGCCCGGAGCGGACGCCCCGGTGGTGGGTGCAGTTCAGGTCGACCCCCACGGCGATCTTGGAGCTGCCGCCGTGCAGCATGGAGCCGACCGAGCCGAGGGTCTCGGCGAGCACGGCGGACGCGCCGCCGTGCAGCAGGCCGTACGGCTGGGTGTTGCCCTCGACCGGCATCGTGCCGACGACGCGGTCCGCCGAGGCCTCCACGATCTGCACGCCCATGCGGGTGCCCAGGTGCCCGGCGGAGAACAGGGCGGGCAGGTCGACGCCGAGTGCCGCGTACTCGTCGATGACCTCTTGCGGGAACTTCACCTGCTGCTGCTCGCCCATGGGGACCGGCTCCGTTTCGTCGTCTTCGTCGTCGGACGCAGTTTTCGGATGCATCTTTCGGTGCGTCTTTAGGACGCATCTTTCGGGTGCATCTTTTTGACGCATCGTGCTGAGCAAACGCTCAGTCGGTCGCCGATTGTTCCAGACGGACGACGACGGACTTGCTGGCCGGGGTGTTGCTGACATCGGCGGTGGCGTCCAGCGGGACGAGGACGTTGGTCTCGGGGTAGTAGGCGGCGGCGCAGCCCCGGGCGGTCGGGTAGTGCACGACGCGGAAGCCGGGCGCCCGCCGCTCCACGCCGTCCGTCCACTCGCTGACCAGATCGACGTACGACCCGTCGGCGACCTTGAGCTCGCGGGCGTCCTCGGGGTTCACCAGGACGATCCGGCGGCCGTTCCTGATGCCTCGGTAGCGGTCGTCGAGGCCGTAGATCGTGGTGTTGTACTGGTCGTGCGAGCGCAGCGTCTGCAGCAGCAGCCGACCCTCGGGCAGCTTCGGGTACTCGACGGGCGCGGCGGTGAAGTTGGCCTTGCCGGTGGCCGTCGGGAAGCGGCGCTCGTCGCGCGGGGCGTGCGGGAGGGCGAAGCCACCGGGGCGGGCCACGCGCGCGTTGAAGTCCTCGAAGCCGGGGATCACGCGCGCGATGCGGTCGCGGACCGTGGCGTAGTCCTTCTCGAACTCCTCCCACGGCACACGGCTGTTCTCACCGAGCACGCGGCGTGCCATGCGGCAGACGATGGCCGGTTCGGACAGCAGGTGCGCGCTCGCGGGGTCCAGGCGGCCGCGAGAGGCGTGCACCATGCCCATGGAGTCCTCGACGGTCACGAACTGCTCGCCACTGCTCTGCAGATCGCGCTCGGTGCGACCGAGGGTGGGCAGGATCAGCGCCCGCGCGCCCGTGACGACGTGGCTGCGGTTGAGCTTCGTCGACGCATGCACCGTGAGGCGGGCGCGCCGCATCGCCGCCTCGGTGACCTCGGTGTCGGGGGAGGCGGAGACGAAGTTGCCGCCCATGGCGAAGAAGACCTTCGCCTCGCCGTCGCGCAGGGCGCGGATGGCGCGTACGACGTCGTAGCCGTGCTCGCGCGGGGGAGCGAAGCCGAACTCGCGCTCCAGGGCGTCCAGGAAGGCGGGCGCCGGGCGCTCGAAGATGCCCATGGTGCGGTCGCCCTGCACGTTCGAATGGCCGCGCACCGGGCACACGCCCGCGCCGGGACGGCCGATGTTGCCGCGCAGCAGGAGGAAGTTGACCACCTCCCGGATGGTGGGCACCGCGTGCTTGTGCTGGGTGAGGCCCATGGCCCAGCAGACGATGGTGCGCTCCGAGGCGAGGATCAGGTCCATGGCCTCTTGGATCGTGCGCGGGTCGAGGCCCGTCGCGGTGAGCGTCTCGTCCCAGTCGGCGGCGCGGGCGGCCGCGGCGAACTCCTCGTAGCCGTGGGTGTGGTCGCGTACGAACGCCTCGTCGACGGCGCCCTCGGTCTCCACGATCAGCTTGTTGAGGAGGCGGAAGAGGGCCTGGTCGCCGCCGATGCGGATCTGCAGGAACAGGTCCGTGAGCGAGGACCCGCTGGTCAGGCCCTTGGGTGTCTGCGGGTTCTTGAACCGCTCCAGGCCTGCCTCGGGCAGCGGATTGACGCTGATGATCCGCGCGCCGTTCGCCTTGGCCTTCTCCAGGGCGGAGAGCATGCGGGGGTGGTTGGTGCCGGGGTTCTGGCCCGCCACGATGATCAGGTCGGCCTTGTAGAGGTCCTCCAGCAGGACGCTGCCCTTGCCGATGCCGATGGTCTCCGAGAGGGCCGAGCCGGACGACTCGTGGCACATGTTGGAGCAGTCGGGCAGGTTGTTCGTGCCGAGTTCGCGCGCGAAGAGCTGGTAGAGGAACGCGGCCTCGTTGCTCGTCCGTCCCGAGGTGTAGAAGACGGCCTCGTCGGGGGAGTCGAGGGCGGTGATCTCCTCGGCGATGATGTCGAAGGCGCGCTCCCAGGTGACCGGCTCGTAGCGCTCTGCCCCTTCGGAGAGATACATGGGGTGCGTGAGCCGGCCCTGCTGGCCGAGCCAGTAGCCGCTGCGGTGGGCGAGGTCCGCCACCGGGTGCGCGGCGAAGAACTCCGGGGTGACCCGGCGCAGGGTGGCCTCCTCGGCGACCGCTTTCGCGCCGTTCTCACAGAACTCCGCCTTGTGCCGGTGGTCCGGCTCCGGCCAGGCGCAGCCGGGGCAGTCGAAGCCGTCCTTCTGATTCACGCTGAGGAGGGTCAGCGCGGTGCGCTTGATGCCCATCTGCTGCTGGGCGACGCGCAGGGTGTGCCCGATGGCCGGCAGCCCGGCGGCCGCGTGCTGCGGCGCGGCGACCTGCGGCGCGTCCTGAACCGGGTCGGCCTTGGGCGGCTTCGTTGCCATCGCGCGCTCTCCTTCGACTGCACGTGTGAGCTATGTCTCCGATCCTCGCATGGGGCAGTGACAGCGGTGGAAGGCGGGCGGGGCGCAGAACACCGGCAGAGCTTGCGCGGCAACTGCCGCCGCTGGGGCTGGGGCTGGGGCTGGGGCTGGGGCTGGGGGTGGGACTGGGGCCGGGGTCGGTGCTGGTGCTTGCGCTGGTGCTTGCGCTTGCGCTGGCGTGATGGTGCGCGATCCGGTGGGCGGGGAGGGGGAGCGCTTGGCGGCGGTGCTTGGTGGCGGTGTCTGGTGGTGTTGCTTGGAGGTGGGGCGCGGTGGTGGAGTGCCGGGGCGGTGTTCGGTGGTGGCGTGCCGGTCGGCGGTGCTCGGTGGTGGTGCTTGGAGGTGGAGCCCTGTGGTGCCCCAGGGGGCCTGACGGGACGCGAGGGCCAGCCGGTGGTGGAGCGGCGGGGTGGAGTGCCGGGGCTGGTGTTCGGTGGTGGGGCGCGGGGGTGGAGCGCACGGGGGGCGGTGTTCGGTGGCGGTGCCTGGTGGTGGTGCTTGGAGGTGGAGCCCCGTGGTGCCCCGGGCGGAGCCCGACGGAGCGTGAGGGGTGAGCCCGGTGGTGTTCGACGGAGCGTGAGGGGTGAGCCCGGTGGTGTTCGGCGGCCAAGGCCCCCGATCCCCGTCGCCTCCAGTGCGCACCGGGTGGCCGGGGCCGAGTGTCAGTGGGGCGTGGCAGGATCGGGGGCGTGGCAGAGACAGCACCGAAGCAGACCGACAGCAACCCCGGCGACAGCCGCCCGCGCCTGATGCTCATGGACGGGCACTCGCTGGCCTACCGCGCGTTCTTCGCGCTGCCCGCGGAGAACTTCACGACCGTGACGGGCCAGCCGACGAACGCGATCTACGGCTTCGCGTCGATGCTGGCCAACACGCTGCGCGACGAGGAGCCCACCCACTTCGCGGTGGCCTTCGACGTCTCCCGCAAGACCTGGCGCTCGGAGGAGTTCGCGGAGTACAAGGCGAACCGCTCCAAGGCCCCGGACGAGTTCAAGGGCCAGGTCGAGCTGATCGGCGAGCTGCTCGACGCGATGCACGCCCCGCGCTTCGCGATCGAGGGCTACGAGGCGGACGACATCATCGCCACGCTCACCACGCAGGCCGAGGCCGAGGGCTTCGAGGTGCTGATCGTCACCGGCGACCGTGACTCCTTCCAGCTCGTCTCCGAGCACACGACGGTGCTCTACCCGACGAAGGGCGTCTCGGAGCTGACCCGGTTCACCCCGGAGAAAGTCTTCGAGAAGTACGGGTTGACGCCCGCGCAGTACCCCGACTTCGCGGCGCTGCGCGGCGACCCGTCGGACAACCTGCCGGGCATCCCCGGCGTCGGCGAGAAGACGGCCGCCAAGTGGATCAACCAGTTCGGTTCCTTCGCCGAGCTGGTCGAGCGCGTCGACGAGGTCAAGGGCAAGGCCGGGCAGAACCTGCGCGACCACCTGGAGGCGGTGAAGCTGAACCGCCGGCTCACCGAGCTGGAGCGGCACGTCGAGCTGCCCAGGACGGTCGCCGACCTCGCGCGCGTGCCGTACGACCGCAAGGCCGTCGCGATGGTGCTGGACACCCTGGAGATCAGGAACCCCTCGCTGCGCGAACGGCTCTTCGGCGTCGACCCGGGCGCCGTGGAGTCCGAGACGACCCCGGTCGTGACGGACGGCGTGGAGCTGGACGCCACGGTCCTGGGCACGGGCGAGCTGGCCCCATGGCTCGCCCAGCACGGCACGGGCCCGCTGGGCGTCGCCACCGTCGACACCTGGGCGCTGGGCGCGGGTTCGGTCGCCGAGGTCGCCCTCGCCGCGCCCGAGGGGGCGGCCGCTTGGTTCGACCCGGCCGAGCTGGACGAGGCCGACGAGAAGGCGCTCGCGGCCTGGCTGGCAGACCCCGGCCGACCCAAGGTCTTCCACAACGCCAAGGGCGCGATGCGGGTCTTCGCCGAGCACGGCTGGACCATCGAGGGCGTCGCCATGGACACCGCGCTCGCCGCCTACCTGGTCAAGCCGGGCCGCCGCTCCTTCGACCTGGACGCGCTGTCCCTGGAGTACCTGCACCGCGAGCTGGCCCCCGCCGCCTCGGCCGACGGCCAGCTGGCCTTCGGCACGGACGACGGTGCCGAGGCCGAGGCGCTGATGATCCAGGCCCGCGCGATCCTCGACCTGGGCCAGGCCTTCGAGGGCCGGCTGGAGGAGGTCGGCGCGGCGGACCTGCTGCGCGACATGGAGCTGCCGACCTCGGCTCTGCTGGCCCGCATGGAGCGCCACGGCATCGCGGCCGACCGCGCCCACCTGGAGACCATGGAACAGATGTTCGCCGGTGCGGTGCAGCAGGCAGTGAAGGAGGCGCACGCGGCGGCCGGCCACGAGTTCAACCTGGGCTCGCCCAAGCAGCTCCAGGAGGTCCTCTTCGGCGAGCTGGCCCTGCCCAAGACGAAGAAGACGAAGACCGGCTACACCACGGACGCCGACGCCCTGGCCTGGCTGGCGACCCAGACCGACAACGAACTGCCGGTGATCATGCTCCGCCACCGCGAGCAGGCGAAGCTGCGCGTCACGGTCGAGGGCCTGATCAAGACGATCGCGACGGACGGCCGGATCCACACCACGTTCAACCAGACGGTCGCCGCGACCGGCCGTCTGTCGTCCACGGACCCGAACCTGCAGAACATCCCGGTCCGCACGGACGAGGGCCGGGCGATCCGCCGCGGCTTCGTCGTCGGCGAGGGGTACGAGTCGCTGATGACGGCCGACTACAGCCAGATCGAGCTGCGCGTGATGGCCCACCTGTCGGAGGACGCCGGCCTGATCGAGGCGTTCACGTCCGGCGAGGACCTGCACACCACGGCGGCCTCACAGGTGTTCGCGGTCGACCCTTCGGCGGTGGACGCGGAGATGCGCCGCAAGATCAAGGCCATGTCCTACGGCCTGGCGTACGGGCTGTCGGCCTTCGGCCTCTCGCAGCAGCTGAACATCGAGGCGGCCGAGGCCCGCGCCCTGATGGACGCGTACTTCGAGCGGTTCGGCGGCGTCCGGGACTATCTGCGCCGGGCGGTCGACGAGGCGCGGGCGACGGGCTACACGGCGACGCTCTTCGGGCGTCGGCGCTACCTCCCCGACCTCAACAGCGACAACCGCCAGCGCCGCGAGGCGGCCGAGCGGATGGCCCTCAACGCGCCCATCCAGGGCACGGCGGCCGACATCGTCAAGATCGCCATGCTGAAGGTGGACCGGGCGCTGCGCGAGGCCGACCTCAAGTCCCGCCTGCTCCTCCAGGTCCACGACGAAGTCGTCCTGGAGATCGCGCCCGGCGAGCGCGAGGCGACGGAGGAACTGGTCCGCCGCGAGATGGCGGGCGCGGTCGACCTCAGGGCGCCGCTGGACGTCTCGGTGGGCGTCGGCCCCGACTGGGAGTCGGCCGCGCACTAGCCTCCGACGGACCGGCCGCTGTCCGCTCCGGTCCAGGCTGGGAGCCCTGTCGGCCCGCGAGGGAGTCTTCGGTCCAGGCTGGGAGCTCTGTCGGCCAGCGCAGGGGTCTTCGGTCCAGGCTGGGAGCCCTGTCGGCCAGCGAGGGAGCCCTCGGCCCGCGCTGGGAGCCCTCGGTGGGATGCCGGGGGCTCCTGTTGCCAACGGCTGCGGTCCTTGACCCCGCAACGGAGTCTCAGGCTGCCCCGCGCTTCCGTGGCCTGCAGCGGAGTCTTGGAGTGGCCGCGGCCCGGCTCCCAGCCGCAGCGGAGTCTCAGGCTGCCTGTGCTTCCGTGGCCCGCAGCGGAGTCGCGCGCCACGGAAGTTGGAGTGCCCGTGTCTCCGAGGCCGCCGACGCAGCGGTCCTTGGAGCGCCCGTGCCCCGGCTACCCGCCGCAACGGCGATCACCCCACAGCCCAGCCCGGCGATACCCACCCCGCTCCCCGCAGCTCATCCCAGTCCGCGGCTCACCCCCTCCCAGCCCGCGGCTCACCCCCTCCGAGGTCCAGCCGCCCACCCCTCTCCGAGGCCCAGCCACCCACCCCTCTCCGAGGCCCAGCCACCCACCCCTCTCCGAGGCCCAGCCACCCACCCCCTCCCAGGCCCAGCCACCCCCCTCCGCACCCCCGGAGGGGCCCTTCACTCGCGTGGCCCCCGCGAAAAAGCACCCCGCCGCCCGCGCCCGTCAAGATGCCGCCATGGGTATACGCATGCTCAGCCGCCGAACGGCCCCGGCTCAGGCCCCGCCCCCGGCCTACGCGGTCGGCGCAAGCACCGCCATCATCCCCGCCGACCCTGCGACGGCCCTGTGCCACGCCGCCGTGGACCTCCGCCGCCGCGTCGCCGCCCACCGGGAAAGCCGAAAACCCGCCGCGGTACGCCCCCACGGCACCCCCGTATGGCGCCTGTGGGCCAACCTGGCCCGCGGCTACCTGACCCGCTGCCTCAGCCTGCTGCCCCGCCGGTCCCGTCCGACGGGCACACTCACCGTGGTCATCGCACCGCTCCCCAGCGTCGCCGGAGCGATCAAGCCCCCTGACGGCTCCGGTCCAGCTCCCTGTCGGCCCCTGCCGAACCACTAGGTGCGAGAGCCGGTCGTCGTACCCGCACGACCACGGCGTACGCCGACACCCCCAGCACCAGCCCCGCTCCGGCGCCGAAGCACAGCGTGGGGATCAGTTCCCAGGGCTTCGCCGAGGACCCCCAGTACGCCCACCACCGCGCCGCCCGGTGCGCCGCCGCGACTGCCGCACAGCCGCCGATCACGACGAAGGCCAGCCACCGGTCCCGTACCGACAACACGGGCACCCCCACCGGCTCGGCCGCGGGCACCCGTCGTAGCCCGACAGCCACGAACACGGCGATGACGACGGCGGCCACCGCGGAACCGCCGTACTGCAGGTACCAGTACAGCGGCGAGCCCGCGATCTCCTGGCCCAGCACGGGGAACAGCCGCATCCCCCACCGGTCGAGATGCGTGAACGCGTCCCAGACGACGTGCGTGAGCGCGCCGAGCACGGCGGACATGTACCACCACGCCACCAGGGAGGGGCGTACACGCGCGCGTGCCGCCCCGCAACGCAGCAGCGAGGCCACCCGCTGCCGCCGCCCGCGCGGCAGCAGCGCCACCAGAGGCTCGCGCACCAGCAGCCACAGCCCCACCAGCGCCCAGGCGATGAGCACGTCGATCGTGAACACACCCGCGAAGGAGTGCGTCACGTCACCGAACTCCATCGCGCCGGACAGCACACTCGCCACGTAATAGGTCATGTCGGGCGCGAACGAACCCGCGACGAGCGCGGACGGAACCAGCGGGCCGCGGCCCGTTCCGTCAGGACGGATGACGGGCAGCACGGCTGCCGCGTGACTGAGGGTGAACGGCAACAGTGCTCCCCATGACGGACGTTGACGTCCAGTATGAGCGAGCGCGTGCGCTTGGTGCCCGGCCCCAAGGTGAGGTCAACGCCACAACGTCGTATGGCCAAGCGGTGAAAACCGGGCGGGAACGGGTGCCCGGGCGAGCGGAGTTGTCGTAGGGTCGCCTGGGTTGACGTACTGGGGGAGTGCGTGCGACCGCCGGCAGGGAAGCATCAGCACATCAGCATCAACACAGTAGTGGCAACAGGGCATATGCGGGCGACTCGGACGCCCACGGGAGGGGTTCTCTTCATGGCGGCGCATTTCGGCAGGAGGCTGCGCAAGGGCGCGACGAACACCGCCGTGGCCGCGGCCGTGGCGGCGGCACTGGTCGCCTCCCAGGCCCCGGGGGCCGAGACCGACGACGCCGGCAGACAGACCACCACCGGCACCCGGCCCTCGTCCGACACGCCTGCCGCGGACAGCGCGACCGGTAACTCGCCGTACTACACGGACCTGCCGCCGCTGGACAGCCCCAGCCCCGCGCCCACCGTCGGCCCCACCGCCGACCCGACCGTCACGGGCGACGCCACCGCGGGCATACCCGCGACCGTCCTCGACGCCTACAAGAAGGCGGCGGCCGCACTGCGCGAGGCCAAGCCCGGCTGCAATCTGCCCTGGGAACTCCTCGCCGCCATCGGCAAGGTCGAGTCGGGCCAGGCGGGCGGCGGCAACGTCGACGCCAGCGGCGACACGATCACCCCGATCCTCGGCCCCGCGCTCAACGGCAACGGCTTCGCACACATCAGCGACACCGACAACGGCGCGTACGACGGGGACAGCACGTACGACCGGGCCGTGGGCCCGATGCAGTTCATCCCGTCCACCTGGGCCTGGGCGGGCCGCGACGGCAACGGCGACGGCGTCGAGAACCCGAACAACATCTACGACGCCGCCCTCGCCGCCGGGCACTACCTGTGCCGCTTCGGCTGGGACCTGTCCGTCGCGGACGACCTGCACAGCGCGATCCTCAGCTACAACAACTCGACGGACTACCTCAACACCGTCCTGTCCTGGCTGGAGTACTACCGCAAGGGCACGCACGAGATCCCCGACGGCAGCGGCGCGCTGCCCGGCAACCGCAGCGACACCCCCGCCGGGTCGAGCCCGTCGCCGCAGAAGCCGTCGCAGAAGCCGCCGCAGAATCCGGAGACCGGCTCGCCCAGCCCCGAGCCGACCCCGCCGTCGGGCGGCGGCTCCACCAGCCCCAAGCCCAAGCCGCCCATCACCCCGCCGACCGTCACCGACACGGTGGACCACCTGGAGGACGGGGGCACCGCGCAGCTCACCGCGATGGCGGGTGACGCGTTCGCCGAGCGGGTCAGCACCCGCGCCGAGAACAAGGCGGGCAAGGGCGTCGCCAAGGTCCGCATCCGCTTCACGATCGTCAGCCCCACCGACGCCACCTTCACCGGTGGCGAGAAGGTCGCCACGGTCGTCACCGGCACCGCGGGCGTGGCCATTGCGCCGGCGCTGCAGGCGGGCGAGAAGACCGGCTCGTTCACGGTGCGGGCCACCGTCGTGGGCCGTTCGATCCCCGGCGTCGACTACACCGCGACCGTCACCCCCCGCGCCGCCGACGCCCTGGCCCGCACCAGCGACACCGAGCTGACCTGCACGGCGGGCGGCGAGTTCGCCGAGCAGGTCGAGGTGAAGGCGACGTACCAGGGCGCCGTGGCGGACCGGGTGGCGGTCACCGCCACGCTGATCAAGTCGGTGCTGGACCCCGCCGAGAACGACAAGGGCCCGTACTTCAAGGACGCGAACGGCGACGCCGTACGCACCCTGACGGGCCTGGAGACGGACGCGAACGGCCTGCTGAAGCTGCCGAAGCTGTACGCGGACGACACCGTCGGCACGTACATCCTCCGCCTCACCACCGCGGGCGGCGCCACGCTCGACGTCCCGCTGAACGTGACGGAGGCCGAGTCGACGCCGTCGCCCAGCCCGTCCGGGAGCACGAGCTCGTCGCCCAGCCCATCCGAAAACGCGAGCTCGTCGCCCAGCCCGTCCGGGAGCGGGAGTTCGTCGCCCAGCCCCGGCGCGTAGTCCCTCGTACGGCTTTTCCGCCTCCTGGCACGACAGCGGCGGCGCCCCTCCGGAAGCGGGGCGCCGCCGCTGTCGTGTGCGACGTGTTCTCATCTCGGCCGCCCGTTGCTACGGTGCCGGACCTGACGAGGTATCAGTTCCAGCTGGCCCGGAGGCAGGCATGCGCGCCCTGATCGCCGCCGTGACCGGACTCGCCGTCGCCCTCGCCCTGGTCCTCACCATCACGGCCATGGGCGCACCGACCGGCGAGACGTCCCCGAAACCGCTGTTGACGACGGTGCCGCCACACCCGTAACCCCGGGGGAGGGAGACCGAGATGCGCCGCAGGACCAGCCTCATTCTGCTCGCCCTCGCCGTGTTCTTCGCGGCGCTGTCCCCACTGCTGCGCTGGTACGCCTTCCCGCGCCTCGCCAAGATCCCGCCCAACCAGTACCAGGACATGGTCCTGGAGGCGAAGGACGCCACCCTTCTCGACTACGGCACCATGCAGGCCCGCAAGGTCCCCAAGGTGACCATCGTGCAGACCCTCAAGGGCAACGTGGAGGCCTCCGAACGGATCGAGCGGACGGCGGGGCGGGACGTCGTCGTCTGGGACGGCCTGTCCTACGTCCAGGGCCCCGACGGCAGGATGGTCTCCAAGGTCCCCGAGCGGTACATCTTCGACGCCCACACCCAGGAACCCGTCCACGCCACCGGCGAGATGGTCGACGGCGACCCTGTGCGGCGCGAGGGCATCGAGTTCAAATGGCCGTTCCTGACCGAAAAACGAAACTACGAGTACTTCGACGCACAAGCGCGCACGACCGCGCCCATCCACTACAAGGGCACCCAGACCTTCCGTGGCGTCGAGGTCTACTACTTCGAGCAGACGATCCCCTGGACGAAGGTCCCGTTCCCCAAGGCCATGCCCGTCGAGGGCATCACCCCCGAGACCGTCGCCGAGACCGGGACCACCCGCTGGTACACCACGGTCCGCAAGTTCTGGGTGGAACCGCTGACCGGCGCCCCCGTCTACGGAGAGGAGATCCACAAGGAGGAACTCCGCGGCGGCACCCTGCTCGGCGGGCGCGACAAGGTCACGGCGTTCGCCGGCCATGTGAAGATGCGCGAGGACTACATCGACCACACGGTCGACCTGGTCAAGTCCAACCGCACCCTGGTCCTGCTGATGACCTCGTACCTGCCCTGGGGCTTCCTGACCCTGGGCGCCCTGCTGCTCGCGCTCGCCCTGTACCTGGAGGCCCGTGGCCGCCGCCCCGGCGACCCGGCCCCCGAGGAGGCCACGCGACCGGCACCGGTCAGCGCCTGAGCCGCGCGTTGGTGTGCCGGGTGGGCTCGGCGGTGGCGGGGTCCTCGGGCCACGGATGCCTGGGGTAGCGGCCGCGCAACTCCGCTCGTACGCCCTTGTAGCCGTCCCGCCAGAAGGAGGCGAGGTCGGCGGTGACGGCGGCGGGGCGCCCGGCGGGGGAGAGCAGATGCACGAGCACGGGGACCCCGGCGACGGCCGGTGACTGCTGCAGCCCGAACATCTCCTGCAACTTCACGGCGAGGACGGGCCGTTCGGGATCCGTGTAGTCGATCCGGATTCTGGACCCACTCGGTACGGTGATCCGCTCGGGGGCGAGCTCATCAAGCCGCGCCGCCTCCCCGCAGGCCCAGGGCAGCAACCGGGCCAGCGCCTCCCCGGCATCGATCCGCGCCAGATCACTGCGCCGCCGCGCCCGGCTCAGCTCCGGCTCCAGCCACTCCTCCACGCGCGCGTGCAGCGCCTCGTCGGACACGTCCGGCCACGGCTCCCCGACATGCAGCCGCACAAAGGCGAGCCGCTGCCGCAGTACGTCCGCCTCCCGCGACCACCGCAACAACCCGAACCCTTCCCGGCGCAGCCCGTCCAGCAGCGCCTCGCGTACGAGGCCGGAGGCGGCGTCGGACAGCCGCCGCACCGCCCACTCCACGGCCCCGAGCCGTTCGACCCGCCGTGCGACGACGTCGCCGTCGGCCCAGTGCACCTCCTGCGCCTCGGTGTGGAAGGCGCCCGCGGCGCGCCGGGCGACCTCCTCGTCCACCTCGGCGGCGAGCCGCACGCGCGCGTGCCCCTTGCCGAGGGGGCGATCGGCGACGGCCACCGCGATCCAGGGCGCTCCGCGCAGGGATGAGGCCTCCCCGAGCTCGGCGCGGGTCCCGGAGACCATGAGATACGAGCCGCCGTCGGCCTTGGCGACACGCTCCGGGAAGGCGAGCGCGGCGACGACCCCGACGGCGGACGCCGACACGTCGTCAGGTGCGGCCACGGCCCCGTAGCGGGTGGGCGGCTGCGCAGACTCCGCCACCACGGCCCGCAGCCGCCGTACTTCCGCACGCCACCGCCCCGAATAGGCGTCGCCCCCACGCCGGGCAACCCGCAACGCAGCGGCCAGATCGTCCCCGTAGTCCCGAGGCGCCTCCTCACTCAGCAGAGCGACGACCTCGGCAGCCCGCTCGGCCCCGACCAGCGGAGCCGCATCGAGCAACGCCCGCCCCAACCGCGGATGCAGCCCCAGCCGAGCCAGCGCCACCCCCCGCTCCGTCGCCCGCCCACCGGAGTCGACAGCCCCCACCGCCCGCAGCACACTCCGCGCCGCCGCCATCGCCCCATCCGGCGGCGGATCCAGCAACGCCAGTCCGGACGCCTCCGGATCCCCCCAGCAGGCCGCCTGCAGCGCGAACGCCGTCAGATCGGCCACCTGGATCTCCGGCGCCGGGAACCGCGGCAGACGCGCGTCCTCGGCCTCCGCCCAGCACCGGTACACCACCCCCGGCGCCTCCCGCCCGGCCCGCCCCGCTCGCTGCCGCCCGGCCGCCCGCGACGCCCGTACCGTCGTCAGCGCGCTCAACCCGCGCGCGTGATCCACCCGCGGCTCCCGCGCCAGCCCCGAGTCGACCACCACCCGCACCCCGGGAACCGTCAGCGACGACTCGGCCACGGACGTCGCCAGCACCACCCGGCGCCGCGCCCCCGGCGACAGCACCGCGTCCTGCACGTCCGCCGGTGCCCGCCCGTGCACCTGCAGCACCTCGACGTCCCCCACATCCCCCAGCTGCCCGGCGACCCGCGCGATCTCCCCGACACCGGGCAGGAAACACAGCACGTCCCCCGCCCGTTCGGCCAACGCCCGCCGCACCACCGACGCCACATGGCCGAGCAGCGCCGGATCGACCCGCATGCCGTGCGGCGGCCGTACCGGACGCACCGGCGGCGCCCACACCACCTCGACCGGGTACGAGGCACCCTCCGCCGCGACCACGGGAGCCCCGCCCAGCAGCCGCGCCCAGCCCTCCGCGTCGGTCGTCGCCGAAGCGGCCACCAACCGCAGCTCCGGCCGCAGCGCCTCCCGCACGTCCCACAGGAACGCCGCCACCGTGTCCGCGTCCAGATGCCGCTCATGGCACTCGTCGAGCACCACCACGTCGACGCCGCTCAGCTCCTGGTCCCGCTGGAGCCGCTGCAGCAGCACACCGGTCGTGACGACCTCCACGCGCGCGTGCCGCCCGACGACCCGTTCCCCGCGCACGGTGTGGCCGACGCTCTCGCCGACCTGCTCGCCCAGCAGCCACGCCATCCGCCGCGCCGCCGCCCGCGCCGCGATCCGCCGCGGCTCGGCCACGACCACCCGCCGGGTCGGCCCCTCGCCGAGCAGCCCCGCCAGCGCGAGCGGCACCAGCGTCGTCTTGCCCGTGCCCGGCGGCGCGACGAGGACGGCCGTGCCGTGTCCGTCCAGGGCCTCGTGCAGGGCGGGCAGTGCGGTACGTACGGGCAGCGCCTCCAGGGCGTCGTCACGGATCACGCGCTCAGTCTCGTACGCACACGAAGATCGCCGTCCCCGGGATGAAGTTGCCCCGCAACGGCGACCAGCCACCCCACTCCGAGGTGTTCCAGGCAGGCCACTCCGGCTCCACCAGGTCCACCAGGTGGAAGCCCGCCGCCACGATGTCCCGCACGCGGTCGCCGAGCGTCCGGTGGTGCTCGACGTAGACCGCGCGGCCCTCCGCGTCCTGCTCGACGTAGGGCGTGCGGTCGAAGTACGAGGCCGCGACCGACAGGCCCTCCGGACCGGGCTCGTCCGGGAACGCCCAGCGGATCGGGTGGGTCACGGAGAAGACGAAACGGCCCCCGGGGCGCAGCACCCGCCGCACCTCCCGCAGCACCAGCACCGGATCGGCGACGAACGGCAGCGCCCCGTACGCCGAGCACGCCAGGTCGAAGGAGGCGTCCGCGAAGGGCAGGGCGGCCGCGTCGGCGCACACCAGAGGGAACGATCCGCCGATGCGCAGCGCGTGCTGGAGCTGGCGGTGGGAAAGGTCGAGGGCGACCGGGCGGGCGCCCTGCGCGGCCAGCCAGCGGGCGCACTGGGCCGCGCCGGCGCCGATCTCCAGGACGTCCCTGCCCTTCAGCTCCTCCGGGCGGCCGAGCAGCTCCGCCTCCACCTCGTCCAGGCCCTCGGGACCCCACACGAAACGGTCGTCGCCGAGGAACGCGCCGTGCTCGGTCTGGTACTCGTCCGCGTTGCGGTCCCACCAGCCCCGGTTGGCCCGGGCGCTCTCCGTGAGATCCGCGGTACGCCGGGTGGCTTCCGGTTCGAACGCTTCCGGCTCTTGGATGATCGGCTCCCTCGTCGTAATCTTCCGTCCAACCCGTCCCGGGGGTGTCACTGGAGGGGCGCCCCAGGGCTCGCGTGGCCTCAAGAGACAGGTTTTGTGCCGGGTATGGGGCGATCCGCCCCGGGTGTGCGGCTTCGCGCATTGACCCTGTCCGGCTGCCCCCGTATGCTACAAGTTGCGCTGCGGGCCTGCGCACCTCAGACGTAGCAGGCTGCGCTCGCATCTGTTGTATGTCCCCTCGGTTGTCGAGGCGCCATCACCAGTCACTGGTGGGGCGCTTCCTTGGCTGTCCGGCTTCTGCAGAGCGAAACGGGCTCCCGGCGTAAGCAGTACCTACGACTTCAATGTCCGTACCGGAGCCCTTTCCCACATGACGAGCAGCACCGAGACCACCGCCACCACCCCGCAGGTAGCGGTCAACGACATCGGTAACGAGGAAGCCTTCCTCGCAGCGATCGACGAGACGATCAAGTACTTCAACGACGGCGACATCGTCGACGGCGTCATCGTGAAGGTCGACCGGGACGAGGTCCTGCTCGACATCGGTTACAAGACCGAAGGTGTCATCCCGAGCCGCGAGCTCTCGATCAAGCACGACGTCGACCCGAACGAGGTCGTCGCCGTCGGCGACGAGATCGAGGCCCTGGTCCTCCAGAAGGAGGACAAGGAAGGCCGCCTGATCCTCTCGAAGAAGCGTGCCCAGTACGAGCGTGCCTGGGGCACCATCGAGAAGATCAAGGAAGAGGACGGCATCGTCACCGGTACCGTCATCGAGGTCGTCAAGGGTGGTCTCATCCTCGACATCGGCCTCCGTGGCTTCCTTCCGGCCTCCCTGGTCGAGATGCGCCGCGTCCGCGACCTCCAGCCGTACGTCGGCAAGGAGCTCGAGGCCAAGATCATCGAGCTGGACAAGAACCGCAACAACGTGGTGCTGTCCCGCCGTGCCTGGCTGGAGCAGACCCAGTCCGAGGTCCGCCAGACGTTCCTCACCACCCTCCAGAAGGGTCAGGTCCGTTCCGGCGTCGTCTCCTCGATCGTCAACTTCGGTGCCTTCGTGGACCTGGGTGGCGTCGACGGTCTGGTCCACGTCTCCGAGCTGTCCTGGAAGCACATCGACCACCCCTCCGAGGTCGTCGAGGTGGGCCAGGAGGTCACCGTCGAGGTCCTCGACGTCGACATGGACCGCGAGCGCGTCTCCCTGTCGCTGAAGGCGACCCAGGAAGACCCGTGGCAGCAGTTCGCCCGCACCCACCAGATCGGCCAGGTCGTGCCCGGCAAGGTCACGAAGCTGGTTCCGTTCGGTGCGTTCGTCCGCGTGGACGAGGGCATCGAGGGTCTGGTCCACATCTCCGAGCTGGCCGAGCGCCACGTGGAGATCCCGGAGCAGGTCGTCCAGGTCAACGACGAGATCTTCGTCAAGGTCATCGACATCGACCTCGAGCGCCGTCGCATCAGCCTCTCGCTGAAGCAGGCCAACGAGTCCTTCGGTGCCGACCCGGCCTCGGTCGAGTTCGACCCGACCCTCTACGGCATGGCCGCGTCCTACGACGACCAGGGCAACTACATCTACCCCGAGGGCTTCGACCCGGAGACCAACGACTGGCTGCCGGGCTACGAGAAGCAGCGCGAGGAGTGGGAGCGCCAGTACGCCGAGGCGCAGGCCCGCTTCGAGCAGCACCAGCAGCAGGTCATCAAGTCCCGCGAGGCGGACGCCGCCGCTGCCGCCGAGGGCGGCGAGGCCGCCGCTCCGGCCGCGACCGGCGGTTCGTACTCCTCCGAGGGCGCCGACAACTCCGGCGCGCTGGCCTCGGACGAGGCGCTGGCCGCGCTGCGCGAGAAGCTGGCGGGTGGGCAGAGCTGAACGCTCACCGCTGAGGCTTAGCCGCTGACTGAGGGGCCGTACCTTTCGACTTTCGAGGTGCGGCCCCTCTGGTGTTGCCCTGGTGCTTGTCGTTCGGGTGCGGCTTTGTGGGGGCTTGTCGCGCAGTTCCTCGCTCCCCTCAGGGGCGTCGTCGATCCGTTTTCAAGATCATGGCCCCCTCCTTCGGGAATGCCCACGCCTGTAAGGGCGTTGTGACGTACGGACACGAGGAGGAGCGGTCACAGTGCTTGATCCGCAGGGTTTGTACACGTGGGAGCCGAAGGGCCTGGCCGTCGTCGACATGGCGCTCGCCCAGGAGTCGGCCGGCCTTGTCATGCTCTACCACTTCGAGGGATACATCGACGCGGGCGAGACCGGCGACCAGATCGTCGACCGGCTCCTCGACTCGCTGCCCCACCAGGTCGTCGCCCGCTTCGACCACGACCGGCTCGTGGACTACCGCGCCCGCCGTCCGCTGCTGACCTTCAGGCGTGACCGCTGGACCGCCTACGAGGAGCCCACGCTGGCCGTACGGCTCGTCCAGGACGCCACCGGGGCGCCCTTTTTGCTGCTGTCCGGCCCGGAGCCGGACGTGGAGTGGGAGCGCTTCGCCGCGGCCGTGGAGCAGATCGTGGAGCGTCTCGGCGTACGCCTCGCCGTGAACTTCCACGGCATCCCCATGGGCGTCCCGCACACCCGCCCGGTGGGCCTCACCCCGCACGGCAACCGCACCGACCTCGTACCGGGCCACCGCAGCCCCTTCGACGAGGCCCAGGTACCCGGCAGCGCCGAGTCGCTCGTCGAGTACCGCCTGATGCAGGCCGGGCACGACGTCCTGGGCGTCGCCGCGCACGTCCCGCACTACATCGCCCGCTCCCCGTACCCCGACGCGGCGCTGACCGTCCTGGAGGCCATCACGGCCGCCACGGGACTGGTCCTGCCCGGCATCGCGCACGCCCTGCGCACGGACGCGCACCGCACCCAGACCGAGATCGACCGGCAGATCCAGGAGGGCGACGAGGAACTCACCGCCCTCGTCCAGGGCCTGGAGCACCAGTACGACGCCGTCGCAGGCGCCGAGACCCGCGGCAACATGATCGCCGAGCCGGTGGAGATTCCGTCGGCGGACGAGATCGGGCGGGAGTTCGAGCGGTTCCTGGCGGAACGTGAAGGGGACAACTGAGGGGGCCGACCGGGCGGCCGGTGGTCGCCCGGTCGGGTGCGTTGTCACCGGCAGGGCCTAAGCTTCCGCTCATGCTGAAGGTGGGCCTGACCGGCGGGATCGGCGCCGGCAAGAGCGAGGTGTCGCGGCTGCTCGTGGAGTGCGGAGCCGTGCTGATCGACGCGGACCGCATCGCGCGCGAGGTGGTCGCGCCCGGCACGCCCGGTCTCGCCGCGGTCGTCGAGGCCTTCGGCGAGGAGGTGCTGACCCCGGACGGCGCCCTGGACCGGCCCAGACTCGGCTCCATCGTCTTCGCCGACCCGGAGAAGCTGGCCGTCCTGAACTCGATCGTGCACCCCCTGGTGGGTGCCCGCTCCCGCGAGCTGGAGGCCGCGGCCGCCGAGGACGCCGTCGTCGTCCACGACGTCCCGCTGCTCGCCGAGAACGGCCTGGCGCCGCTGTACGACCTCGTGATCGTCGTCGACGCCGACCCCGAGACCCAGCTCGACCGGCTCGTACGGCTGCGGGGCATGACCGAGGAGGACGCACGCGCGCGTATGGCCGCCCAGGCGACGCGGGAGAAGCGCCTGCAGATCGCGGACATCGTGATCGACAACGACGTACCGCTGCCGGAGCTGCGGCGGCGCGTGAAGGACGTGTGGGCGGAGCTGGTACGCCGGGCGCACGTGTCCCGGAAGTCGCCGGAAGAGTCGCCCGGGGAGTAGCGGCGACGGAACTGTCCTGGCTGTGACGGCCACCAGCCGCTCGGGAATAGGGGCCGGGTGAACGGGCGTTGAATCCGGCCAGTAAGGGAAGGATTCAGCCGTGCCCGAGACCAGCGGTTCGAACGGACGTTCGCCGGAGACGCATGTCATCGACTTCCGCGCCGCCGAGCAGCTGCTCGCCGCGCGCGATCCGCGCGGCGCGGTGAAGCTGCTCGACCCCGTCATCGCCGCGCACCCCGAGAACACCGCGGCCCGGCTGCTGCGCGCGCGGGCGTTCTTCGCCGCTGCGCAACTGCGGCCTGCTGAGCTGGAGTTCACCATCGTGCTGGAGCGCGAGCCGGACAACGCGTTCGCGCATTTCGCGCTCGCGCGTACGTACGAGCGGCAGGGGCGGCCGGAGCAGGCCAAGCGGCATTTCCGGCTGGCGGCCGCGCTGGATCCGAACCCGGAGTATCTGAAGGCGGCGCGTTTCGACGGCTGAGCCGTAGGGCGGGTTGAGTCCTAGGACCGATCTGAGTCACAGGACGCGTTGAGGCACAGGACGCGTTGAGTCATACGACGGGGAGTCGGGGCCGGGAGGCGGAGGAACGGACGGGCGCTACGGAGTGCGGTCGTCCGGGGACCGGTGCCGTGCGCGGTCGTCCGGAGCGCGGTACGGTGCGTGGTCGTCCACGGGCCGGTACGGCGGGATGTCCCGGCCTGGCTGGAAGTGCGGGCCCTGGCGGATGTGCCGGACGATGACGACCAGGTCGATGGTCATCAACAGCCAGAGCACGCCGCAGGCGATCGCCCAGCCAGGGCGACCGGCCAGTGTGAAGGCGATCGTTCCGAAGCTCGCCCAGGCCAGCCCCCACACACTCAGCCACAAGCGCAACCGCAGCGCACTCCGTGCGGTCATCGGCTCACTGCCCGTACGCATCGGGATCATCACTCCTTGCTTGAAAAGTACTCTTCGGCGCGGGTGTTCTCCAGCGGTGGATCTCGGGCCTGACTGCCTCCCCGTATGACGGCGGCACTGCTGGGAGAACGGCGCAGGGCATCGGGGTCACTCGAACGGGCGAACTAGGGGTAGGTGGGAACGGCCGTGCGGGCGCGGGCCGTTGGGCGGGCATGGGGCTGACCATGCGAGCGGGACATCAGGGGACGGGACCGGGGCCGATCACACCGGACGGCTGCGCCGTCGAACTGTACTCACGGCTGCCGGTGGGGGACGAGCCGGACATCATCGCGGGCGCGGTGCCCGCCGGGGCGCACCTTCTGGAGCTGGGCAGCGGGGTCGGCCGTATGACGCACCCGCTGCTGGAGCGGGGCTGCACGGTCACGGCGGTGGACGAGTCCCCGGAGATGCTGGAACGGGTCCGCGGGGCGCGCAGGATATGCAGCCCGATCGAGAAGCTCGACCTCGGTGAGAGGTTCGACGCGGTGCTGCTGGCGTCGTTCCTCGTGAACACCGGGGACGAGGAGGTGCGGCGAGGTCTGCTGCGGACGTGCGTGCGGCATCTCGCGGACGACGGCTGCGTGGTGATCCAACGGGAGGGCGAGGGCTACCACACCAACGTGCCACGCGAACGGGTCGATCCCAGCGGCTTCACGGTGCGGATCGTGTCGGCCGAGCCGATCGGGGACGGCACGAACTCGGTCCGCGCGGAGTACGAGTTCCCGGACGCCGTCTGGACACAGACGTTCCGGGCCCGGCCGTTGACGAAGGAGGACTTCGAGGTGGCGTTGGGAGAGGTGGGGCTGAGAGTGGACAGGTATCTGACGGAGGATCGGATATGGGTGAGGGCAGTGGCTGGGCCGGGGGCGACGGACTGAGCACGGGGAGGGGCGGCGCTGCTCGCCCGACCTGTGGCTGGTCGGGAATTCCCGCCGGGCGGCGATGAGTTCGGACCGGGGGCGGGTCTACCTCTGTGACAGCATCACGGACCGCTTCACACAGGAGAATCCCCATGTCCGAGACCACCGCTTCCGTAGCCTCCGTCGCGTCCAACGCGGCCGTCACGCCCGCTTCGTCGTCCGCCGTCGTGGCCGAGTCCGCGACCGCCCGGGGCCGCCGCGCCCGTATCGCGCTGCGCGCGCTCCAGGTGGTCCTCGCGCTCTTCTACGCGATCGCGAGCGCGCTGCCCAAGTTGATCGGGCACTCCTCGGCCACCGAGTTCTTCGCCGACATGGGCTGGGGCACTGCGGGGATGTACACCATCGGCATCCTCGAACTGGCCGGCGCGGTCGCCCTGCTGGTACCGCTCCTCCAGTCCCTCGCGGCGATATCGCTGGGCGCGCTGATGGTGGGTGCGTTCATCGTGCAGCTCACGGTCTTCGAGGGGCAGAACGCGGCAACACCCTTGATCCTGCTGGTGCCGCTCGCCCTGATCGCCTGGGCCCGGCGGGGGCAGAATGCGGAGCTGCTGATGAGGGTGCTGCGGCGGCGGGGGTGAGCGGACGGGCACCGACCGCAGCCGACCGTACGGCGGCGGTGGTGACCGGTGGGGCGGCGTGCCCCTCGGCCGTGTCCGTGGGGCACGTCGGGCGTGTCCCGTCGGCCGTCGTCGTGGTGGGCGAGGGACGGCCCCGGCCGGTGCCTTCCGGGTCGGCGGGGCGCTCCCAGGGTTCCTCAAAGGGGCCGACCACGGGAGCCACCGAGGGGGCCGACGAAGGGAGCCGACCGAGGCGATCGACGAAGGGAGCCGACCAAGGGGATCGACGAAGGGAGCGGACCAAGGGGGTCGACGAGATCCATCGGCCGCCTTCGCAACATCCCTGGCAGCGCGCCGTGCCGCCCGGCCGATGCCCGCAGGTCAGCGCCCGCCGGGACGGCCACCCCGGCCGCCCGGTCGGCCAACGCCCCCACCCGGTCGGCCAGCACCGCCACCCGCGCCCCCGAGCCCACCCGGGCCTCCGAGTCCTCCGGGACCTCCGAGCCCACCTGGCCCACCGGGGCCGCCCAAGCCGCCCAGGCCGCGCAGGCGTTCCAGTTCGCGGCGGTCTCGCTTGGTCGGGCGGCCCGTGCCGCGGTCGCGGATGCCGGCGGGGGCGACGGCCTCGCGAGGCGGGGGCGGCGGGCTGTTGTCGATGTAGCACTGGACGGCCACCGGGGCGCCGACCCGCTTGCGGATCAGCCGCTTGACGACGACGATCCGTTCCCGGCCCTCGTGCCGGAGCCGCACCTCGTCGCCGACGCGCACCGCGTGGGCGGGCTTGACCCGCTCGCCGTTCAGCCGCACATGGCCGCCCCGGCAGGCCGCGGCGCCCTGGGAGCGGGTCTTGACCAGCCGTACAGACCAGATCCAGCTGTCGATGCGGACGGTCTCGCCGTTCGCCGGACCGGCCGCCTCGGCGGCGGCGATCGCGGCGGCGACCTTGGGGTCGACGGCGGGCGGGTGCGCGGGCTGCCGGGCGTCGGCGCCCTGGTCCTCGGGCTGCGGGGCGTCGGCGGACAGGACGTCGGCGGCCGGATCCACGGGGGGCTGCTGGGCGCCCGTTGCCTCTCGGCCGTCGGTCTCCCGGGCCAAGGGCGTCTCAGAGGCACGTCCGTCGGGCGGAGCCGCGGTGGTGTCCGGGACGTTCCGGCTGGTCCCGCCGCTGCCTGCCTTGTCCATGCGATCGGAAGCCATGCCACTGACCTTAGTCCCCCGGGCCGGATGCGTTGGACGGCTTTTCCTCCGGCCCCGCCCTGACCGGCACCGCCGCCGGGGTGAGCACGGATCTACGGTGGACGCATGGACAGCAGCGCCCCCGCCGGTCTCCCCGGCCTCGACCAGCGGATCGCGGGCTGCCGGGCGTGCCCTCGGCTGGTCGCGTGGCGTGAGGAGGTTGCCCGTACCAAGCGCGCCGCCTTCGCCGACTGGACGTACTGGGGGCGGCCGGTGCCGGGCTTCGGTCCGCCGGACGCCCGGCTGCTGATCGTCGGCCTCGCCCCGGCGGCGCACGGCGGGAACCGGACCGGCCGGATGTTCACCGGCGACCGCTCCGGAGACGTACTGTACGAGGCGCTGTACGCCGTGGGGCTCGCCTCCCAGCCCACGTCCGTGTCGGCCGACGACGGCCTGGAGCTGTACGGCGTCCGCGTCACCTCGCCGGTGCACTGCGCGCCACCCGCCAACAAGCCCACACCCGAGGAACGCGACACCTGCCGCCCCTGGCTCGTCCAGGAACTGTGCCTGCTGCGGCCGACGCTGCGGGCGGTGGTCGTGCTCGGTGCCTTCGGCTGGCAGGCGGCGTTGCCCGCGTTCGCGGCGGCGGGCTGGACGGTGCCGAGACCGAGGCCCGCCTTCGCGCACGGCGCACAGGTGAGGCTTGCCGCCCCCGACCGACACACGGCCCTCGACCTCTTCGGCTGCTTCCACGTCAGCCAGCGCAACACCTTCACCGGCCGCCTCACCCCGGAGATGCTGCGGGAGGTCCTGCGCAGGGCGGCGCGTACGGCGGGGCTGGCGGTGCGAAACTGAGGGGTCGGGGCCGTCGTGGCGACGCTACGGTGCCCCGATGGGCCTCTACGCGGAGATCGAACCGTACGACCACGGCATGCTCGACGTCGGTGACGGCAACCGTATCTACTGGGAGACCTGCGGGAACCCGCACGGCAAGCCCGCGGTGATGCTGCACGGAGGGCCCGGCTCCGGGTGCTCGCCGACCTTCCGGCGCTACTTCGACCCGGCGGCGTACCGGATCGTGCTGCTGGACCAGCGCGGGTGCGGGCGTTCGACGCCGAGCGCGAGCGCGTACGACACCGACATGAGCGTCAACACGACGGCGCATGTGATCGCCGACCTGGAGCTGCTGCGGCGGCACCTCGGGATCGAGCGGTGGCTGGTGTGGGGGGTGTCCTGGGGGTCGGTGCTGGGACTGCGGTATGCGCAGACGCATCCCGGTGCGGTGTCCGAGCTGGTGCTGACCGGTGTCGCGACGGGCTCGAACGCCGAAGTGGCACTGATGACCAGGGGGCTTGGCAAGATCTTCCCGGAGGCTTTCGAACGGTTCGTCGGCGAACTGCCGGACGGCGATCGTGACGGCAACCTCGCCGCCGCCTACAACCGGCTGCTGGAGTCCCCGGACGCGGCGGTACGGGAGCGGGCGGCGCGGGCCTGGACGGACTGGGAGACGGCGGTCGTTCCCGCGCCGCCGCGTTCCGTGCCGCGCTACGAGGACCCGGTGTTCCGCATGGGCTTCGCCCGTACGGTCACGCACTACTGGGGCAACGACCACTTCCTGGGCGAGGGCAACGACGAGGGCGTGGTGCTCCGCGACGCGCATCTGCTGAAGGGCATCCCCGGCACCCTCGTCCAGGGCGCTGTCGACTTCGGCAACCTGCTCGGCATCGTCTGGCGGCTGCATCACGCGTGGCCCGGCAGTGAGTTGGTCGTGGTCGACGAGGTGGGACACAACGCGGGTGCGCCGGGGATGACGGAGGTGCTGGTGGCGGCGACGGACCGGTACGCGGCCCGCTAGCGGGCTCCTCGCCGAACAGGCCGGCGAGGAGTTGGGGGTGCCGGTCGTCAAACTGGCCGACTCGCCGGTGGAGTCGGGGCTGACGGCAAGCCGGATCGGGAGCTACGCGAAGCCGTTGCCGAAGCGGCGGACATGGGGGTCGACTCGGCCGTTTCAGGGGTGCTCGGACGCCAGACATACCGCACGTCGGGCTCCCGCTCCTCGTTGCCGCTGCCGTCCGTGGACTCGACGGCGACGAAGCCGTGACGCTCGTAGAAGCGGTGGGCGGGCTTGTTGACCTGGAAGGTCCACAGGGTCAGGCCGTTCGGGCGGTGCTGCTTGGCGAGGGCGACCAAGCGGTCCCCGATGCCCCGGCCGCGCCAGTCGGGGTCGAGGTAGAGCTGGGAGAGTTCGTCGCCGTCGAGGACCATGAGGCCGACGATGCGATCGGCGGCCTCGGCCACCCAGGTCTCCCGCAGCAGCACCACCACCTCCCGGAAATACATCCGCACCTCGTCATCGGAGCGTGGCCGAACGACCGTCGGCAACGCGGCGGCGAACGACCGCAGCCAGACGTCGGCCGCGGCACCGGCGTCGGTGGCCACGGCGCGGCGGAGTACGACGGGGCTCATGGCCGCGCCCCCTGAGCCGGCCTTTCGGGAACAACGCCGTCCGCCGGCTCCTCGGGAACGATGGCAGTGGCCCTGATCTCCACCAACTGCCCCGTATATCCGAGGCAGGCCACCCCGAGAAGCGTCGACGAGTGGGGACCGAGGCTCAGCCCGGAGTCCTCGACGACCGCCCAGACGGCGGACAGCACCGCTGTCTCACTGCTCACGACATACACGTCGGTCGACAGAACATGCTCCAAGTCGCTGCCGACCGCCCGCAGCTGCGCCTCAAGGTTGGCGATCACCTGCTCGGCCTGCCGTACGGGATCTCCCTCACCGACGAGGTCCCCGTCGGCGTCGAGGGGCACGGAACCGGCGAGGAAGGCGAGCTTCGTGCCGGCCTCGACGACGGAGGCGTGGGAGTAGGTTGGGGGAGGGAACAGGGTGGGGACTGTGACGCGATGGATCACGAGGGCTCCTGAGGGTCATGTCGGACACGGTGTACGTCGGCCAACCCGCCGATCATCGGAGCCGTCGCCCGCGCGCGCATCCGAATTTCCCGTCGCCAGGACCATCACCTCGGTAAGGACCTTCGTTACCCGGCAACCAGCGGAGTGAGGAAACGGCTGGGCTTCCCGTGCCAGAAGATAGCGAGGGAGTCGCGAGATCGTGTTGCTGCGACGAAGAGCAGGGAGCGAGCGCGCTGGAGTTCGCGTCGGTACCGGAGGGCGTCGGTGTGCTGCAGCCCGATCACGGTGCTGCGGGGTACCAGACCTTCGCTCACGCCGGCGATGATCATGCGCTGGTATTCGAGCCCCTTGAATCGGAACATCGTCCCGATGTGGACCCCTTCATCGCCACGAGGCCCGTCCGGACCGATCTCGACGGCTCTGATGCCTGACTGGGCCAGTGTGACAGCCACCTCCTGCGCCATGGCATTCGTGGGGACACAGATCGCGATCTGCTCCAGGGGAATATCATTCCAACGGGAGATCAGCTCTGCGATCCCCTCGCGTTCGGATTCCCAGTCCGGGCTCGGGTGGAGGGCCGGGGGCGCGCCATTGAGGACGGACCGGTAGCCGGCCAGGGTTTCCTGGTTGCCGTCCAGGTCGTCGAAGGACTCGCCCTCGAGTACGCCGAGCGCGGATCCGAGGATCTGCCGTGTGGTGCGGTAGCTGAGGGTCAGCTTGGCGGACCGGCCCCGGATGTTGACGCCGAGGCTGCCCAGGGTCACCTGGTTGTTGTAGATCCGCTGGTGTGTGTCACCGACGAGGAAGATGTCGTTCCGGTCGCGGGCGACCATGGCCCGCAGCATCTTCCAGTGACCCGGCCGAAGGTCCTGGGCCTCGTCCACCACGATGTGCTGGTAGCGGTAACGCAGCCATCCGGCGGAGCCGTCCTGGAGGTGGATGTTGTCCAGGCCGCCCGCTTCGTCGCGTTGCCGTTCGACGGCCTGGATCCGCTGCTCGCGCTCCATTTCCAGACGCGCGGCCCGCTCGGCCACCTGGGCCCAGGTCTGGCGGCCGAGGCGGTCCAGGCGTTGCGTGAACTTCTCCGCCAACTGCCAGATCTCGGCTCGTTCGGCTCGCGCGATGTTGCGGCCCCGGCCGGCCCGGCGGGCTCGGAAGTACTCCGTGCGGGATGCCACCGCCTGGCCGAGGATCACCTGCGTCCACTCGTCGTGGAGGAACTCCGCGTCCCATTTCGTCTCGCCGAGTTCGTCCAGCATGGAGCGCCACTCGCGCAGTACTTGGTTGTCGTCGACGGTCTGCTTGGCGTTGCCGGGCTCGGCCTCCCGCACCACTCGCAGCGCCAGCTGGTCGACGTGGCTGATCTCCACGCGGGACAGCAGCTCTTCGCCTCCCAGCTCCACAAGACGAGTCCGCAGGTCGGCGGCGAGGTTCTTGTTGTACGTCGTCAGCAGCACGGGCTTGTTGCGCCCCGGAGCAAGCTGCTCGACCAGATGCTTGACCCTGTGGAGGGCGACGATCGTCTTGCCTGTGCCGGGGCCGCCGCCCACTCGGGCGGGGCCGGAGTAGTCCCGCTCCACCAACTTGGACTGCGTGGGGTGCAGGAAGACCTTCCAGCGTCCGAAGTCCTCGCCTTCAAGGGCCTCGCGGAGTGCTTCGTCCGTGGTCGTGACCATGGTCGCCGGACGCTCGGCGGCAGCCTGGAAGTCTTCCGTGTCGACGGGTTCGGGAGCGGCGACCGGGGCCGTCACCTGGTCCAGGACCTCGTCGTAGGACTTGCCGTCGAACAGCGAGAGCAGAATCTCGCCGGTGAGCTGCGGAGCGTACTCGACGAGCCCGAGCAGCTGCTCCTCCGTGGTGAGGGTCCGGACCACAGGGATCAGCGGTTCCGCCACACCGAGGTCGGTGAGCTGCTGGTCCGTGAAGTGCGCGAACAGAGGCTCGGGCGGCGTCGGTTCAGCGTGCTGCCGAGGCGGCTGCGGGGCGATCGGCCGATCGGGCGCGACACGCCGCAGCACGCTCTCCTCGACCACCTGGAGGTCGACGTACTCGATGGCACCGGTGACCTGGTTGATGCCGTAGGAGAGCCGGTCGAGGTTCTCGTAGACCTCCTTGCGGTGCTTGACCGAGACGATCAGCCAGTCGGTGTCGGCGAGGCGCAGCAGCAGGGCGCGGTACTCGTCGTTGACGCGTGCGGACCAGAGCCTGCTGTCTCCCTTCAGCTGCTTCAGCTGGAGACCGGTGGCCTGTGGGTTGGTCTTGAACTTGTGCTGGAAGTCGTAGAGGGCGCCCTTGACCGCGCGGGGGAGCTTCAGGATCTCCTTGTCGGCCTTGTCGAGCAGACGCAGAGTCACACTCGCGGTGTTCATCGGTGGGGCTCCCCCTGGGTCGTTCCGTCGTTCTGCAGATCACGATGCGCGTCGGGAGTGGATGGTTGTACGCCGAGCCGACCAGCCAGCTCTTCCGCGGTCCAGTCACTCGCGCGCCGTACGTCCCACCCGGCGGCCGCGAAGGCGCGGTCCCGGTCCTGAGCCTCGTAATCGGGTTCCGGTTCCGCGGGCCGGGGTGAGAGAACCACCCCCACCTTCCGGTCCGGCCAGGCGAGTTCGGCCATCCACCCGTGTTCGTCGAGTTCGAAGCCGTCGACGGGCGCAGGTACGCCCCGTGTGGCGAGGGACACGGCGAGGAGCTGCAGGCCGGGTTCGTCGGGGTCGAGGTACTCAAGGACGGTGCCCCAGCCCCCACCCTGCGTGACGGGGGTCTCGACCGTGACAGGCTTCTCGACGACGGCCTCCGCGTCCCGCTCCTGTCCCACCGCCTCCAGGTCAATACGCGTGGAAGCCAGCCATCCGGAGCCGCCCGTGACCGCGAGTGTCTCCGTCGAGAAGCCGTCGAGCTGACTGGTGGTCAGCTGTGCGCTGTCACCACCTCCGCGTTCCAGGAACTGCAGGAGATTGCTCCAGTACAGCCAGGCGCGCCACCGCTCCTTGTGCGCCTCGGAGTCCGTGACCGCGGCCGGGCTGTCGTCCAGGACCGTGATGGCCGTCCAGGCGGGAGGCTTCTGCCGTCCGTCGGCGACCGCGACCACATGGCATCCCGACCGGTCCAGTGCTCCGAGCACGCGGACGGGCCCGTTCTGACCGGCCGGCGGTGCGCCGTGCAGCGCGGCGGTGAGTTGTACGCTCACGGCCTCTCCCGACACCGCCGCCGATTGCGGCCGTGTCCCGGTGAGCCCGGCGACGGCCGCCTCCGCGCGGGCCAGCCACATGTCCGCGTCCGGGGAGCGCAGATAGGCGAGCAGTGTCTCGGCGGGGTTGATCCAGATGTTCTCCGCGAGCTCGCCGGGCAGTCCGCCCCTCACCTTGGCGTAGTAGTCGCGTGCCTGCCGCTGACCCTGGTCACCGTAGGGCTGCCATACCGGATCGGCCGGGCCTGCGGCCGCGTAGCCCGTGTCGCGCACCCGCGTGCGCCACTCCTTGACGTCGTAGTAAGTGAGTTGGAAGACCCGGAGTCCCTCGGCCCGCAGCCTGGTGCGCTTTGCGGCGTCGTCGGCGAGACGGTTGTGCCGGGCCGAGGCGTGGAACTCGTATCCGTCGAGATAGAGCGCAAGTCGCGGTCCGGGCGCGTCGAGCCGCTCGAAGAGCACGTCCGGACGCGTGCCGTCGAGGACGCGCTGCTGGGATACGCGCCAGCTCAGTGTCGTCCCGTCCGAGTTCGTCAGCCGCAGGTCGAGGGAGTAGGTGCCCGCCGTGGTCGTGTACGCATCGGCGCTGGCCCGGGCCGCCGGCTGGCGCGCCCACTCCTTGAGCGTGTCGATGAACATGACCTCGAGGTCGCTCTCGGCCTGGCGCTCCAGGGGAATGGCGTGCGTCGCCGCGACGGGCGAGGTCTTCCATCCCTCACCGCCCTTGCCGAGCAGTTCGTCCAGCATGTGCCGCACTTCGTTGCGGCTGACCTTGTCGTAGTCGGTCGCGGCGACGCGGCGCAGCAGGCATCGGTGGCAGCCGTCCAGACCCTTCTCGATGCACGTGCAGCTCTCGATGGCTTCCCTGGCCTTGAGCAGCACTTCGCGGAATCCGTCCGCGGAGGCGAGTCGGTGCAGATATCCGGTGCCGCCCGGCAGCCGGTCGTAGACCACGAGGAAGCGCCGCGGCCAGTTGGCGTCCCCACCGTCGGGCATGGAGGCGGCGGCGATCTCGATGTGGTCCGGGTCTCCGCCGTACCGGGCCGCGATGCCCACGAACAGGGCCGCGGTGAACGAGGCGAGTCGCTCCTTGGCGCGGGCGACGGAAGCGGGGAGCAGAATGCGTACGGCTTCGGTGACCAGCTCGTGGGCGAGCAGCAGGGGTATGTCCTCGCCCTTGCCCTGTCCGTCACCGGCCGACAGCGTCTTGCGGCGCGGGCACCACAGCAGATGGTGGGCACCTGCCCGGGTGGAGGCCGCCAGGGATTCCGTGAGGGCGTCGTGCGGCTGGTCCACGACGGGACGCCCGTCGGCGGTCGCGCCACCACAACTGGTGCACACATGGAAGGGGTTGAGACGCACGTCCTCACCGGCGACGGGCACGGTGCTGCTGCCGTCCTGCCGGTCGAGTCCCAGGTTGAGGGTTCTGATGACGGCGCGCCGGGTGAAGTCGACGCCGAACACGGCGGTGTCGTGCCGCCAGGAGCCGGCAGCGAGATGCGCAGGGTCGATGTCGACCGTCGTGAGCAGTGAGTAGCGGCGCCGGTCGCGCTCGTCCTTGTCGTCCCGGACGCGGGCGTCGTCACGCTTGTCGCGGGCGATCACCCGCCGGGGTTCGAGTACGTGCTGCACGCATCCGGCGTCGGCGATCTCCCGGCCTGAGCAGCGCGGGCAGGGCGAGGTGTCCGCCTTGGCGTTCTCCGTCCGCACGTACCCGCACGCCGGGCACAGCCGCCACACCGACCAGGCACGGCGATCCGGGCCGCCGATGTCCAGGGCGCGCACGACATGCTTGTAGCCGTTGACGTAGAAGCTGTTGCCCGGGGCGAGTTCGGAGAGGGAGAGCCGGCGGGAGCGCTCGTAGTCCCGTACCTCGCTGCGGTACGTCTTCTTCGCGCCAGCCGTATCGCCGTCGCCGTCGGCCTGTTCCTCCGTCCAGTAGAGGGTGGCCTCCAACTGGGTCGTCGTGTCGGTGAGGCTGTAGTTCGGCAGCAGCCCCAGTTCGACGAGTGCGCCGTGTGCGCTGGTCTGGCTGAGTTCGCGCAGCAGATCGCCGGTGGCGCGGCGCTCGGCCAGCAACTCCCGGTGTTCCCGGTCCTGTTCGGGGTCGGAGCGCACCAGGCCGTCCATCGCCGCGTCGATGGCCGCGATCCGCCGGCGCAGCTCCTCACGTCGTGCGGTCCAGTCTTCCTCCGCTTCCTGGAGGGCGCGCACGATTCCGCCGGTCGCGTAGGCCCGCAGTTCGTCGGCGGCGTGTTCGGTGACTCCATTGCCCTCCGCGTCCGCGGCCGGGAAGAGGGCCAGGAAGTCCTCGACCAGGCGGGCGCCATGGGTGAGTGCCGCGTCGGCGAGGTCCTGGCACCAGCCGGTGGTGCCGAAGAGCGCGGACACCAGCCGGGGCGCGGGCTGGAGCCGCTCGCCGTCAGCGGTGGTGAGTGCTCCCCGGGCGGCGAGATCGAGCAGATGCGCCGTGTACTGGCGGCGCAGGATCTCGACCGCGGACAGATAGCAGCCGGGCGGGACGATGTCGCCCGCGATCATTTCGCGGGGCTCGTCCAGGTAGTACAGGTCCCGGGCGCGCCGCCCACCGAAGGCGACCACCAGCGCGTTGCCGGTCTTGCGTCCGGCGCGACCGGCCTGCTGCACGTAGTTCGCGGGCCCCTTCGGCAGCGAGCCGAGGAGTACGGCCGACAAGTCGCCGATGTCGATGCCGAGTTCGAGCGTGGGAGTGCAGGACAGCACATTGGGGTCGGTGTAGTGGGTGCCGTCGCGGAAGGTGCGCTCGACGCGCTCGCGCTGCGGCCGGGTGAGCATGCCCGTGTGCTCGGCCGTCACCACGCGGAAGGCGCCGCCGGTCAGATACAGCCGCCGGTAGTAGTCGCTGACGTAGTCGCGCTCGCGTGACCCACCGAAGCTCCCGGAGGTACTGGTGATGGTCATCGAGACGTCGTCCTGCGGGGGCCTCAGCACCCCCTGGCAGCGGTAGCGCGGACACGGATGCCCGTACCAGCGGGTCCTGCGCTCCGGCAGGACGACCTGCTCCCACCCGCAGTCCGGGCAGCTGACGAACGCCTTGTTGACCGAGGCGTCGTCCAGCAGCCGCACCTGGATGTGCCCCGGCTGCAGCCCGTAGACCTTCGTCGTCCGGTCCTGTGCCGTGCGGACCGCCAGGACGTGATCCTCCGCGAGCACGGGCAGCAGCCGCCGCAGATACTCGTTGACGCCTGCGACGTCCAGACCGAGGCACCGCCGGGTCCAGTCCTGGTACCAGCCGAGCCGTCCGGTAGCCGCGTCGAAGGTGGACTTCTCCTTCGGGGCGTCCAGCAGGAACCGGGGCGCGGCCACTCCGTCGGGAAACGCGGGCATCCCGTCGGGCCGACCGCCCCACACCTTGAACCGCGTGACGCCGGCGTCCCGCATCCACGGCTCCAGCCACCGGTGCCGTACGCCGCCCCGCAGCCTGATGCGTTCCAACAGCCCGCGCATGAACGCCAGATAGCGGTCGGGTGTGGCCAGGCCGCCGACGGCCAGCAGCTGGCCCGGCAGCGTCAGATGCAGATCGCGGGCCAGAGCGACGATGAGGTCCGGTTCCCGGAGGGCAACCTCGGCCGCCACGGTGCGGGTGAGCTCCAGCGTGCGTCCCTGACGCGACCGCAGACCGAACTCCATCACCGTGGCGAACGCCAGCCGCTCACCGATGAGCTTCCAGGTACGGGCATCGCCGCTGCCCCGCCCGGACAGCAGCCGGTCCACCCCCGGCTCGTCGTGCAGGTCGGGCGGGACGACGGCGGCCAGGGCCTGGGTGTCGTCGATGGAGTCGAGAACGTTGCCGATCAGGTCGTTGAGCGCCACCGGTTCCGGGGAGTCGGCGAGGGCGTGGGCGAGCAGCGACCTCAGCGAGAACTTGTAGGACGCGTTGGCGACGTAGCCCGCACGGTGCGCGGCGTCCTGCGTGGAGTCGTTGAACAGCAGCGTCTTGCGCTCTTCTGGTACGAGCGCGATGTCCCCGCCGGTGAACAGCTGCGTGACGGTCGCCGAGGCGAGCGCCGCCAGTGCCGTACCGAGGAAGCGGATGCCGTTGTCGGTGTTGCAGGCCGGGCACCGGTCGTCGAGGGCCGCCTTGTCGGCGGACTTCTTGTCGGTGATGGCCAGCGCGAACCAGCCGTCCTGCAGTTCCTCGCGGTCGGCGGGCGCCGGAAGTCGGTACGTGCCCTGTGCGCCGTCCAGGACGACGACGGAGAGTGGATCGACGCCACTGCCCTTGCCCGGGGAGCCCGACGAGGGCCTGGCGCCGGTCAGCGCGTCGAGCGCCTCGTCCCGCTCGGCGGGGGTGGCGGCGATGAAGTACCGGATACGCCGCTTGTCGCGCCCCACGCCCGCGCGCCACACCCGGTCCTGCGCCATGACGAGCCGCTGCGGATCGGCTTCCGGTGACAGGGCGGCCCATCCCGACCGCCCGCAGTTGCGGCAGTAGACGGCGGGCAGATGGACGGCGGCGGGGCGAACCGCGGTGTCCGCCCCCGGCTGGGCCTGCGCACGGCGGGCATCGCCGGACGGCCATCCACCCGACGACCGCTCGTCGTCAGTGCCGTCGAAGCCGTCGCCGCCGGCAGGTGGCGCGGCCAGCGCGGCACGACGCGCGGCGGTGCGGTCGTCCTCGTACCACCGGAACTCGGGGTTGGGCCCCACGCCCCGCAGCACGCGCGTGACGGGCCGCACCCACAGATGGGCCTCGATGTGCAGGAGCGGTCGCGGCCGTTTCTCGTCCGACTCCGGGTCCCGGGCTGCGGACAGCAGTGCCACGAAGCGTGAGAGCGCCTGAAGCACCAACCGCGGGTTCTCGCGCGCGGTACGGCCCCACGCGTACCCGAACCGGCTCATGCGGTCCCGCAGTTCCCACTCGCTGAGTGGCTCTCCGTCGAGCAGGGACAGCACGCCGTGCGTGAAGTCGTGCCGCTTGAGCAGCCTGCCGATCTGGAACGCGTCGAGCCCTCTGCGCCCGAGAAGCCGCTCCGCGAGTCCGTCGAGGTCGAGCAGATCCGGCCGGGCCTCGATCCCGGGACCGCCCGAGCACTCGATGACCTCCTTCGGCGAGGGCGGCTCGGGCAGTTCGTAGTCGATCTCGCCGGTGAACTGCCCCGCGGACATCCGCTCCTCGCCGATCACCGCGTCCGAGGGGAAGGGCATGCCGAAGACCTGCTCGGCCACGTCGAGGATCGCCCTGTCCCGACCGCCCGGAGCGGCGCCCGGGATGGCGCCTTCACCCAGGGTCGCGGACGTGGCCACGGGACAGATCGTCCCGAGCGGCCGCCCCGGCCGGCTCTTGCCCGTGGCCGTCGCGAGGCGACGCAGCAGCATCGCGACATCGGTGCCCTGAGCCCCGTCGTACGTGTGGAACTCGTCCAGCACCACATACGTGATGTCGGCGCCCTCCCACAGTGTCTGGTCCTCACCCCGCTGCAACAGCAGATCGAGCATCTTGTAGTTGGTGATGAGCACGTCCGGCGGGGAGACCCGCATCTCCTCGCGGCGGGTCATCACCCGCCGGAAGTCGGTGTCGGGCCGGTCGCCGATGTAGAGGCCCGCGGTGACCTGAGCAAGCTCCGGCTGCGCCAGATACTCGCCGATACGCCCCGCCTGGTCGGTGGCGAGGGCGTTCATGGGGTAGAGAAGCACGGCCCTGACACCGGCCCGCCCGGCGGCCTTCTCCCGTCGGCAGTGGTCGAGCACGGGCACGAGGAAGGACTCCGTCTTGCCGGACCCCGTCCCTGTGGTGATCAGCGTCGGCCGCGCGGCCCCGCGCAGGGTGCTGAGCCGCTCCCACGCCTTCGCCTGATGCCGGTAGGGAGGGAAGCCGGGGGTCCATTCGAGGTGCTGCCGCCAGCCGTCGTCGGCGGTGTGGAAAGGCGTCCGGATCCGCAGGTACGGCCCGCGGAAGATCCCCGTCTCGGGGTGACTCAGGAACCGCTCCAGGGCGAGGCGGGTGTCCGAGTCGGTCAGGGCGTACGTCGTCGTGAGGTACTGAGTCAGACTGCCGCGCAACTGCGCGGCGGCCAGGGTGGGCCGCACGACGTACTCCTTCGTCCCAGGTCAGTGTACGGATCAACCGTTCAGCCCAACCGTATAGCGGAGCACCGACAGCGTCCCCCGAATCACGACTCACACCGTTCGTTTCAGGGTTCGGTTCTAGCCGGAATTGCGCTCTTTCGTTACGGAGGATGCCCGCTCACTCTGCGACCAGGGGCGATGGGGGATTCGGCGAGACGAGGGCCGAGGGGGAGCCGCGATGCCGGGCTGGGTCGACGCCGTCCATGTCGAGATGGGCGCGGTCACGGAAGGGGAGGAGACCGCGAAGGACGCCATCACCGCGCTCGATCTGCTGGGTACGTTGCTGCCCTGGCGCACGGTCGTGCTCGCGTCCGGGGCCTTCCCGCGTTTTCATGACCAGCCGGACAAACCGTGGAAGGGCTCGGGCAATCCCGAGATGTGGATCAAGGTGGGGCACGTCGAGCACATGACCTGTGGGGGGGCGAGCTGTTGGCCTGCGGTGAGTGAACCAGGTGCCGGGGTCGCACGTCGTATCTGTGAGGACCGAGTGCGAGGGAGTGCCCGTGAGATGCCGGTATGGAGTGCGGTGGCTGGCCGTGGTGAGCGCCGTGTGTGCGGTGGCGGTTGGATGCGGTACCGCCTCCGAGGGTACGTCGGGCAGCGACCCGAAGCAGACGGCACCGTCGGCGCCGCCCTCCGTGGTGAGTGACGATCCCGCTCTTTCGGCGGCGGCGGACGAAGTGGACGAGATCGTCCGTCCCCGCTACGAGGACTGGTACGCGGGTACCGTCCTCGATCACCGAGGCGGCGTGCTGACCGTCTACCGGAAGCCGGGCAGCGACCTGGACAAGGCCGTTCGTTCCCGGGTCTCCGGAGTGAAGCTGGTGTTCAAGGACGCGGCCATGTCCGAGAAGAGCATGCTGGCCCAAGTCCGGGAGATCCTGGCCGACACCGAATACTGGCGGGAGCGGGACATCGTCATCACCGGCGGCGGACCGCTGAACGATGGCTCGGGCGTCGGTATCATGACGCGGGCGGGAACGGCCGCGGAAGCGACGCGGCTGTCGAAGCACTACGACAGCCGCGTCGTGGTGGAGCGGGGGACGGCTGTCGCGGGCCCCGCGGAACCGTTCACACCGTCAACCCCCAGCCCGGCGTAGGCCAGGAGCGGTCCGGTGCGTCAGAAGTGGACGCCGAGATTGTTGGCGGCCACGGTTACATCCGGGTACCACCAGCGCCAGGAGCAGTTACGGGTGCTGCTGTTGGGGACGCCGGGGCAGTCGATGATCTGCGAACCGTCATAGGCACTGATGATGCCGCGGGCCACGCCGGCACCGGAGCTGGAGATGGTGTAGACGGGGCCGCCGCTGTCCCCGTTGCCGATTCCGGAAGCCCGGTTGGCGGCTTCGACCCGGACCATGTTGGTGACCGTGCCGAAACCGCCGATGGTGATGGTCTGGTTCACGGCGGCGACCGTGTACCCGCAGATACTGCCGGAGTACGCGCCACCCTGGCAGATCGAGTCGCCGACACGGCTGCTGGAGCCGCTGGTGACGAGGCGCCCGGTGTTCGTGTCGCCGTCCGCGATGGACGGACCCTCGTAGACGGCGTTGCCGATGTCGCCGAGGACCAGCTCGGCGTCGCGGGCGGTGTCCTTCCCGGACAGCACGGTGCCGATGGTGGCGCCGGTGCCTGTCCGCCACGTGGTACCGCCACAGTGCGCGGCCGTGAGGATGTAGCGGGCGGCGCCGTTGTTGCCCGCGACGCCGAACCCGGTGGTGCACGAACCCTGGGCGGTCCCTGAGCTGTTGTGGATCGTGGCATAGGCGCCACCCCAGTAAGGGGGCGTGTCGGCGAGCCGGCTGGCCTGGCGGGGGGCTACCCCGAGTGTGATGTCCAGGTCCACGCTCTCGGTGAGGGCGGCGTCGAGGGCGGCCCGGGCCTGGCTGGTCGGTTCACTGTCGGACTCGACGGCGACCTCGACCCCGTTTCCGTCGGGGCGGGGCCCGACGGAAGTGATCGTCGCACCGTTGACTGAGCCCAGGGAGGCCAAGCGGTCGGACTCCTGGAGGAGTTGTTCGAGGGTGTACTTCGCCTCTTGGACCTCGACGGTGATTCCGGAACGCTCGATCTGCTTGACGGCCTTGGAGACCTGCTGCGGAAGCTCTCCGTGCCAGTAGAGGGTGACGGTGCCCGCGGCGGTGTCTATGCGGTCACCGGCGAAACCGGAGCCGCCGAGCGTGTTGGTGACCGCTTGGATCCGGTCGGCCGCCTTGTTCAACCGCTCCTGGACGGCGAACAGCGCCTCCTGGGTGGCGGGTGTGCCTCCGATGATGTCCGCGTTGGGCGTGGCGTCGAGGAGACTCTTCGGCTCAGCGGCGCCGGGCTTCGAGGGGGCCGCGGCCGCGGGCACCGCCGCTGCGAGCAAAGCCAGTGCCGTGCAGCCGATGGCCCAGCCGCCAAGTCTGAAACGATGTCTTGCCGAGCTGATTGGCACGTTCGTCCTCCGTGGTATGGCGGGATGTAACGTTTCATCAACCGACTTGCAGATACCGCGCGCATCAGCATCATTCGGGGGCACGGAGAGGGTCAACAGTGCTTCGCTGTCACTTACCTGTCAGGCATGTGCTTTCCGCCAATTGCCGTGTGCACGTCGCCCGTTGAGTCCCTCCGTGCTGGTCAGGAGAGACGGTCGCTGCCGGGTTTGTCGCCGACGTAGGCCAGGCGGAAGGTTTTCCGCTCGGGCACCAGCCGGAAGTACAGCCGTCCCTTGCCCGGCGTCATGCGCCCGTGCCAGGAGAAGCACGCGTCCCGGCCGTTGAGGTCCGGGTCCGGGAAGGTGCACAGGTGGCGGCGGGACTGTGACTCGGGGGTGATGTGCGGGTTCTGCCAGTCGGGCTCGGGGGAGCGGGCGAGGTCCCAGTGGTCGGCGGCCGTGGACTGGAGGTCGGCGAGGAGGTCGCGGACAGGACGGAACCACTTCGGGTCGAGGGCGCGCAGGTCGCGGTCGAAGCGGGGCAGGCGCTCCAGGGAGGGCAAGAACTCATCCCAGGCGTCGAGGAGTTGGGACGGGCCGGTGAGGGAGCTGAGGCCGGTGCCGCGTGCCCACTCCTCGTGTTCGTCGGCCTCGGCGGGAGTGGAGCAGTGCCGGACACGGTCCCGGTCGGACTCGACGTCGTCCTCGCCGACGCGGTTGATGTCGACGTCCAGCCAGGAGGCCGCCCACTTCGGGCTGACGGGCAGGCTGATGGCTATCCCGTCCACGAGCTGGGCGGCGCCGATGCCGACGGCGCGGCGGCCGTCGTGGAAGTGCTCGACCTCGGCCGGGTCGTGTCCGGCCGCTTCGAGTACGCCGCGCAGGGCGCCCGGGGTGCGGTCGCGCAGGCTGAGGATGAGGCGGTGCCGCTCTTTGTTGCGGGGGGTGGCGTTCAGCCACTGCTGGTAGACGTAGCCGCGGGCGAGTTCGGCCGACTGGAGCGGGCTTTCGGTGACGAGTCCGACGTTCTGCCCCCAGCCCTTGAGGTGCTTCAGCGTGGCCACGAACGTGGCCATGGCCTCGTCGACCTGTCTCGGGCCCGCGTCGGACTGGCAGGACAGTTCGTTCAGGAATAAGGACAGCGGCACTACGGACCCCCTCAGTGGCTCAGTGGCTCAGTGGCTCAGTGGCTCAGTGGCGATGCGCGACGGTCAGTCGAGGAGCTGTTCGAGCGAGTTCTCCCACTCGTCGAAGAAGCCCGCCGGCCAGTCGGAGAGGGTGCCGTCGTCGTGGATCTGCGGACTGACGAACTCCGCGCGCTGTCCGTTGCGGCGGAAGTAGTGCACGGCGGTGGCCGAGGCGGGGATGACGCCGTTTTTGACGGCCAGGCGCAGGCCGTTGAGGACGTGGTCCGAGTGGGTCTCGACGATCAGCTGGGCTCCGGCCGACGCGGCGGCGGCCATGAGGGCGGCCATACGGGACTGACCGCGGGGGTGGAGATGGGCTTCCGGGTTTTCCAGGAGGATCAGGCTTCGCGGTCCCGCCGACAGGCAGGCGACGACGATCGGTAGAGCGTAAGTGAGGCCGAAGCCGACGTTCGTGGGGCGGCGGCGGGAGGAGGAGTCCAGGCCGGCCGTCCCGTCGAAGCCGTAGCTGAGGCGGACCGAGTCGATGCCGGGGATCTCCGTGGCTTCGAGGTTGACGCCTGGACACAGCTCCTGCATCCAGGCCACAACGTGGTCCAGGAAGGTGTGGGCATCTGCTTCGGGGTGGCGGAGCGGGCCGTCCGCCATGGGGTGCCGAGCGTGGTGCCGCAGGTAGTTGACGGTGTGTTCACCGCGTGCGCCGAGGAAGGCGCGGGCGATCGCCTGGTGATGGGACCGGGGATAACTCGTGGCCGGGACGATGCGGTCGGCTTTGAGGTACTGGAAGCAGCGGCCGAAGAGCGAGTCGTCTTCCAGGTGGCCCGAGGCGGAGTGGAAGGGGAGTACGTCCTGTTCGGGGGCGTACAGCGCGGACCACTTGTGGCCCCGCCCGTCACTGGTACGCAACCCGACGCCGATCAGCGGAGTGGGCAGCCCCGGTGAACGCACAAAGTCCTCGTGGATCAGATCCTGTCCCGTCCCCAGCTCCACCAGATCGCTGTTCAGGAGGAAGCCGCCCTGCTGGGAGTCACCGTCGCTGGAGAACAGCGTGAACGAGTCGTACGACTGCCGCAGCAGGGCGAAAGCCTGTAAGACCGTGCTCTTCCCTGACGAGTTGAGGCCCGTTAGGAGAGTGACCGGGGCGAGCGGGATGTCGGCCGACCGGAACGCCTTGAAGTTGTTCAGCGACAACTGGTCGATCACTGCGCACTGCCCCCGTTGCTGTCCAGAACGCTGCGGAAGAGATCGTGGACCTTGCTGAACCGGGTCCTGACCTTGGCGCGGTCGCCGGTGCCGACGGATACGGCGCGCTCGAAGTCCCGGTCCTTCATGAGCCGTTGGAAGCCCTCGATCACTTTCTCGCGGCAGGCTACCAGCGTGCCGAGCTCGCGGCCGGAGAGTTCGGCCAGGTTGACCGTCACCGACTCGAAGAGGGCCTTGTTGATGGGCGAGCGCCGCGTCTGCCCTGGGTACATCTTGCGAAAGGCGTGTGCGCCGTAGATCATCTCGGCCGCGGTCATCGCCCGTTTGAAGGACAAGGCGTGAGCTGCTCGTTCCTCGTCGGACAGCCGGTTGATCTGCCGCATGGTGTGCGCGAGGAACTGGTCGAAGTCCTGGGCCCGGAAGGCATTCGGGGAAGTGAGCCGGAAGGCCAGGGCGCGCAGGACCATCTCCTGGTCGGCCATGCGCGCGCTGGGGATGCTGCCGCCCGTCGCCGACACGAACTCCTCCGACTCGGCGAGCGATGACAGCAACTGCCGTGCCGGTCCCGGGATCAGTGCGTGCCGGAGTTCCTGACGGGTGAGCGGGAGACCGCCGGTGTTGATCCGGGCGAAGATGTTGAACTTGACCTCTTCCGGAGTGCCCGGCCGGATGACATGGACGACGACCTGCGTCTCGTTCAGCCGGATCTGAAGCCGCCCGGTGAGGTCGTCGTATCCCTTGCCCTCGAAGTCCTCGTACAGGTACTCCAGACCGCGCAGCCGCAACGGGCCTACGTCGATGCCGGCCACCTCGGCCAGCGCCCGGGGCGCGATGAACCGGGCGATGGCCGTGAGCCGCTGGATGCCGTCGATGATGGCCCAGTCGCTGTCCTCCGTCTCGGCCGCGTAGAACGACGGGATCGGGATGCGGAGCAACAGTGACTCGATCAGCCTGCTCTGCTGCTCGTCCGACCAGATCCCGGCATGTCGCTGGAAGTCGGGGGCGAGGTCGATCATGCCGTTGCTCAGTCGGGACATGAGCAGGTTGATCGTGGGGTTGAGGGTCTGGATCTCGATCTTGGAGGGGTCGTACGGCGCGGTGATCTGGTCCGCCGCGTCCTCGGCCTCGGGATCCGGAAGCTCCAGCTCCACGTCGGTCGCCCGGCCGTCGGCGCCGACCTCGACACGGAAGGCGCCGCTGTCCTCGGAGTCGTCCATGTAGCGGCTGAACAGTGACGCCTGCTCCCGCGCCGCCTTACGGCTGCCGATGCTGTCCTCCTGTGACATATGCCCTCGTGTCCGTCTCGTAGCCGGCCAGAACTTGAACCTGTGACGCCGGTGCCGATTCTGCCTGACGAGGGGCCGCGGGGGCCGGTGACGGTACGGCGAACTCCGCCCATACGGTCTTGCCGGGCGCCGTGGCGCGAGGGGTGACGCCCCAGTCGTCCGCGAGGGCGGCGACGAGGAGGAGGCCGCGGCCGGATTCGGCGTCGGGGGCGGGGGTGGATGGGGGAGGGGGTGCTGGGTGTCGTTCCGTGCGGGTGTCCGTCACCTCGATGCGGAAGGTGTTGTCGGTCAGGGTGAGGTGGAGGTGGAAGTCACGGCCGGGGACGTGGCCGTGGCGTACGGCGTTGGCTGTGAGTTCGGCCGTGATGAGGGTGAGAGTCTCGTTGGCTTCGGTCGTGTAGGGGTGGCCCCACTCGTTCAGGCGGTGCGAGACGAGTCGGCGGGCGAGGCGGGCGCCACGTGGGGTGGACGTGAAGCGCATGGTGAACTCGTGTTCGGGTGCGGGGCGTTGTGGCATATGCCCGTTCGGGGGAGTTGCTGACTTCATGAGGTGAACCGTCGCGGACTCTGCGTAGCGTTGAACAGGCGTGGTGTGCTGACGGGTGCGGGCTGTACGTGGTGGTGGTGCGCTTGTACGTGGTGCGGGGCGTGACCGGGGTGTGCGGCCGCGCGTTGGGTGGAGTTCGGTGGCTGTGGTGGCGGTTCGGCTGTACGGGAGCGGGAGGTGCGGCGGGGTGAGCGACGAGGTTCAGCAGCCGGAGTACGAGTTCGGGGCGGGGATTCTGTGCGTGTTCGGGCGGCAGTTGAAGCTGTTCCGGGAGCGGGCGGGCATGGATCGGGCGAAGTTCGGGTCGCTGACCGGGTACTCGGCTTCGACGATCGCGTCCTTTGAGCAGGGGAGACGTATTCCGCCGCCGAAGTTCATCGACCGGGCCGATGAAGTGCTGGGGGCGGGTGGGGTGTTGAGCGCCGGGAAGGAGGAGGTGGCTCGGGCTCAGTATCCGGCGTTTTTTCGGGATGCGGCCAGGTTGGAGGCCAAGGCGGCAGCACTGCATGTGTACGCGACCAAGGCTGTTCCAGGACTCTTGCAGACGGAGGAGTACGCGCGGGCGGTGTTCTCCATGTGGCGTCCGCTGCTGGACGAGGAGACGATCAACCAGCGGGTCGCTGCTCGCCTGGCACGCCAGGACATCTTCTCCCGGAGCCCGTTGCCCACCATCAGCTTTGTCATCGAGGAGTTCGTACTGCGGCGACCGCTCGGTGGATGGGCTGTGATGCAGGGCCAGTTGGAGCAGATCCTGCTGCACGGTCACCGGCGCAACGTGGAAATCCAGGTGATGCCGATCGAGCGGGAGGAGCACGCTGGGTTGGAAGGCCCCTTCACCTTGATCGAGACACAGGAAGGGCAGAGGATCGCGTACGTGGAGGCGTACAAGGACAGCCGTCTCTACACGGAGCGGAGGTCGGTCCGGGAGATTGAGGAGCAGTACGGCATCCTCCGGGCCCAAGCGCTCACTCCGCGCGAGTCGCTGGCCCTCATCGAGAAGTTGCTTGGAGAGAGATGAACGCCCAACAGCCCATACCTGAGTCGGCCTGGTTCAAGAGCAGTTACAGCACGGGCTCGGGCGGCGAGTGCGTCGAGGTCGCCGTCTGCCCCGGCAGGGTTCACGTCCGCGACTCGAAGGACGCGGCCCGGGCCGCAGTGGCCGTGGAAACCACGGCGTGGACCGCGTTCGTCGAGTTCGCGGCGCTCTGACAGGGGCAGGGCCCTCGGTAGGCGTGTGCTTGCCGAGGGCCCTGCGTGTGTTTCAGCGGGGCCAGCGGCCGAGGGCGATCTCCTCGTCCAGGCGGGCCTGGAAGTGGGCGTGGGCGGCGCGCATCTCGGCTTCGCGGTCGGCCTTGTAGAAGGGGGCCTGGTAGCCGGCCGGGGGTGGGGTGTGCTCCGGGTCTTCCAGGTGGGCCATGAGGTCGAGGTAGTCCTGCTTGGTCTGGCCGTGGCCGTACGTGTTGAAGTCTGCGGCGATCTTGCGGCCGTTGGCGTCGAACCAGGTCGCCGACTCGTAGTCGTACAGCTGGGGGTAGCGGGACTTGAAGATCGCGGCGAGCTGGTCGGCGGTGATGCCGAGCCATACGGCGACCAAGGCGTCCAGCTCGACGAGGGCGGCTCGGCGTTCGTGCTCGGTGCGGAGGGGGGTGGTGTACTCCCAGGTTGGCTTGAGGTTGGCGGCGAGGGGGTTCAGGCCCGGCCAGTTGGGGTTGGCCCAGTCTTCGTAGCCGGACCAGCGGGGGTCGAACAGCTCTTCCCAGAGGGGTGCGTAGTGGGTGGTGAGGGCGTTCAGACGGAGGGTGCGGAGGAGGATGGCGGGGGCGAGGGGGTGCTTGGGGTCTGGGGCGGGCATCTTGCGAGCCTCGGAGACGTGAAGATTCGAGCGACTGGTGATACGCAGTACGTAATCGAGGGGCAGCGATGCCCAGAAGCCAGCGTTGAGCACGGTTAGGCGCGTGTCGTCCACGGCCATTGAACGCACGGCGTCAACGTGGGCGGGGCCGGGCGGGATGAGGGCGGCTTGCAGACTGCGGCTGGTATTAAAGGGGATCATTTTCCGCCAGGCCAGCCGGACGTATGCGGTGTACGGTCGCCCGAGCCAGGAGTCTTGGGCCTCAAGGTACGTTGCCTCGTCGGCGGCCCGTACGTAGTTCGTTACAGGGACGTATGTCTCGGACAGTTCTGTCGGCACGAGCGAGTCCCAATCCCTGTTGCTCCGACAGGGAACTCTCGGCTCCTTCGAGAAGGGAAGAGCCGACGCGAAGTGCGGTCCTTGGAGGATCACATCCTCGATTTTCGAGACGGTTCTGTTGCCCCAGCGGATCAGCCCGTCCTTCTTGGCGATGGTCTCGTTGTATCCGCCTGAGATCATCGGTTGGAAATCGGCCAGGCTGCGGGGATAGGCGGCCAGCGCCTCGATCGCCCCTTGTTCACTGGCGAGGACGGGGTACAGCAGGGGAGCCTGCACAGTTCCGCCTTCCGAACCCGCCAAAGCCTGCCAACCCGACAGGAGAGCAGTGTTCACACGTACTACGCGCTCGCGGTGGGGCCGGATGTCCCACGAGCCGCTGTGCTTGATGCCAGGCATCGTGCCGTGTCCGTCGTGAGCCAGAGAATCGGGTAGGACATCGGCGCCGCGGAGCTCGCTGACGTGCAGGAAATCGGGTTCCTGCGGCGTGCCGTAGATATGCATCCCGAATTCCCAGCCGCGGTCGAGATCTTCAAACGCCCAGTTTGCCGAGTTGACAAAATGTGCATGCACTCGCAGATGTCGATACGACGCGGCCCGAATCGAGCCCTCTCGCACGCCGCTCAAGTGTGAGTCCGGGTGGATGAGACCCGCGCTGCCATGCGACTTCATATGCCGCCACACCTGGGCCATGAAGGCGCGGTAGAGGTCGCCATTCGTCCCAGCGAGTAGCGGATACGCGGCCATGCTGCCCAGCACAGCTGAGATTCCTACGTTCACCGCCAACTCGCCCAGGAAGTAAGCCTTGTTGTCGCGGCCGGTGCTCAGCACCTCCTGCTTGCGCAGGCGCCACTCCTCCACGCTTGGCTTCTCCGCCAGCACGAACCACGGCTCCCGCTCCGCCAGAACCTGATCCTCATGCCAGTGAGGCCTCACCCATGGCGGATTCCCCACCTGCAAGTCAAATCCCCCACCCCGCGCAAACACCTGCGCGAACTCCAACTCCCAATGAAAGAACCCCTGCTGCCCCGCGATATCCCGAGCCACCCCCGCCCACGGATACCGCCCCTCCACATGATGAGCCCAGTCCATGCCCATCAGATCCGGCAACGCATCCTCATACGGCTCAAGCTCATCCAGCCGCTCGAACTCCGAAACCAACGAGTCGGCCGGAACATCCCGTTTTCCCAGCAGCGACTCGGCGAAGTCCAGCCAGTCATCAAGGTCGGCCAACGCGACAACAGCCCGCCGCTGCCCGCTCACTGCCTCCTTCCGACGCCCGGCCCGCCGCTTGTCCAGGTCCTCCCGCGTCAACGACAGCTGCTTGGCATCGACGCCGAACCCAGGTAGCGCATCCGCCTCCCAGGACATGAGGACGCCGTCATCGTCAGCCTCCTCACTCAGCCCCTCAAACGCCCCCGACTCCTCCGCCAGCTCAGCCGCCCGCTGGTAAACCCCATCACTCCCGTCCAGCAACGCAGCCCTCTGCACAGGCCAGAACCACAAGGCACACCACGCATCCATCAGCGTCTTCAACCGCCAATAGGGCGTGTCGACAGCCTCCAGATCCGCCAGCACCTCATCCCGCTGCACGGCCACCTCAGGCGCCCGCAGCCACCCGTCCTCCGCGCCCCAGACACCAATCCGCCGCGAGATGTCCCGCTCGGAGATCTCCAGACGCCGTACGACAAGCCCCCAGAGGTACTCGACCCGCCGAGCCAGCCCCTGCAACCGCTCCGTCTGCTTCTTCGACGGCGACTTGGTGATGGCCTTCCGCCAGGCGGCCAGCGCCTTCGACTCCTCCGGAGCCAGCGCCTTGGCCTCCTTCTCGGCGGCGACCGCACCCCACTCCTTCGCAGGCAGCAGGAAGTGATGAACCGCCCCCACCGGAAGCCCGGCCCCGGCCGCCGCCTCCGTCAGCGGAAAACGCTCCGGAGTCGCCCCCAGCCAGCCACCCTTCTTCAACCTCTCGGCGGCATAGACCTCCCGCCTCCCCCCGATCAGCGAGTTACCCCGCCGCAAATGCAGCCCGAACCACGGCGCCTCCATCCCCGGATGCATCGTGTTCAGCCACAACGAGACCTCCGCCAGCTCCACAGCCGTCGAATTGAGGTCAACCCCGTACGAGTTGTGCAGCGCGATGTACGCCTTCGCCTTCTGCAGCTCCACCGCATACTTCTCGGTGTCGATCGCGACACCCAGCTCGTCCTGCCGCCGCCGCAGATACTCCGCGGCCACCTGGTTGATGGCCTCGTTGAGGAACGCGCCCGACCCCAGCGCCGGCTCGCAGATCTTCCAGTCCAGCAGCTCCCGGGCCGGCGTCACCTCACCGTCCTGGTCGAGCCGCTGCTGAAGCGCCAGCTGAACCGTCACCTTCGTCAGCGACTCCGGCGTGTAGTACGACGCCGACGTCTGCCGGTCCCGCCCCGACAGGCGGTAGACGAACGACCCCGGCCGGTACCGGACCCGTACCTCCTCGCCCGTCTCCTCATCGCGACGCCGTACAAACACAGCGTCCGGGTATTCGTCCGCCTTCGACGCCGGCACCAGCCAGGACCCGTCCTTCGAGTACCCGCCCTTGGCGACCTCGTACAGCTCCTCACTCGCCACAAAGCCGGAGTACGACATCAACCCTTCGTACACAGCCCCGAGTTGGTTGATGCCGAGCTGCGCGTACGAGATGAAGCCCCCGCGCTCGCCCTTCTTGCCGCGCGTGAGCATCAGCAGCCGCAGCACGCGGTACAGCGTGGCATTACGCAGCCGCGTGTCGATGTAACGCGGCTCGCCCGTCTCGTCCTCGTCGAAACGCGGGTCCGGCACCGACCGCTGGCCGATCAGGCGGATCGACCCTGCCTCGAACAGCTTGGAGTGCAGGGGCTCGAAGCGCAGGCCGACATCCTCCGAGCCGAGCGACCCGGACTCCGCCTCCGTCTCCCCCGCCTCGCCGTGCGTACGACGCGGCCGGTAGCCCTCCTGGACCATGCGGAAGAGCAGGTCCAGGGAGTCGTACAAGTACGTCCCCTCGCGGGCCTTCTCGCCCACCAGGTCCCGCTCCGCCACCAGCTCACCCAGCCGCCCGAGGCCGTAGCCCTGGTGGTACTCGGGATAGTCCGACGGCAGGATGCCCAGCTCGGGGCGTGCCTCCGCGTACAGCAGGAACAGGATCCGGTACAGATACCGCAGCGACTCCCGCGTCAACTGACGTGAAAGTTCCGGCAGTTCTGCAACATCCTCCGGCCGAACCCCCGCCCCCCGGATCCGGTCCAGCACCTCGTTCGCGATCAGCTCCACCGACAGGCGCAACCCGTCCCGCAGGTCGCTCGACACGCCCACCGCGTGCTTCGTCGACTTGTTGACGAGACCCGCGAGCGGATTCTCGCCGCCCTCCTCCGGCGTCCGCAGCGAGTCCGCGCCGAACAGGGCCGCCAGCGTGTCCAGTTCGCCGCCCGCGCGTGTGTCGTTGCGTTCCAGGGCCGCGTCCAGCGAGGCCGCCAGGTAGCGGCCCTCGCCCCACGCCGCCCGGTCGGCCAGCACCACCACACCGCCGACCAGCAGCAGCACATACCGCGGCGCGTCCTCGCACGCGAACAGGAACGACGCCAGCTTCGAGCCCGTGGTCACCTCGTTCGAGCCGTCGAGGGGCAGCCGGTGCAGGAGGCGGCCCGGACCGTCCGGGTCAAGGGCCGCGTCCGGCTCGGCCGCCCAGCCGCAGTCCAGGGCCACCAGGCCCGGCTCGGCGTGGGCGACCTGGACCTCGTAGGTGTGGTCGGCGCGTTCGACGGTCAGGGTGTGCGGCTTGGCGTCGTACCCCAAGGCCCTCAGCACGTCCGCGTTCAGCGCCGCCGCCCGCTCACGCCAGGCGGGGGAGTCGTACGTCGTCGCGTCGTCCGGCTCGGCCGCCGCCTCCGCGAAGAACGCGCGCGCCTTGAAGTACGGGCGGCGCAGCTCTCGCAGGCCCACCCGCGGTGTCACGGGGAGGGTGTCCTCGGCGCGGTCGGCCTCTGTTCCGCGTACCGCGTCCTCCCGCTCCTTCCAGGCCGCGAGCAGCCCCGCCTTGAGGTCCTTGGGGAAGACCTCGGCCAGGTAGTGCGCGGAGAAGTAGTCGCCGCGGTTGACGAGTGAGTCGTACGACATGACGGAAATGACCTCAGGGATCAGCGGGTGTGGTCGAGGACGGCGAGGACCCGGAGCATCGGGCGACCGGTGGTAAGGAGCGAGTCGGCCAGGTCGGCCAGATCCGACTTCGTGCGCTCGCCGGCGAGCGTCGGCTGCTCCCAGGCGCCCAGGCGCCGCTTGTAGTCGTCGATCGGGCCGGCCAGCGCCTTGTCCCACTCGCTGCTGTGGCGGCGCAGGAAGCGCTCGGCCGCCTCCAGCGCGTCGGGGATGCCACGGCTCAGCAGGTCGAGGTCGTGGCCGTGGAGCGGGTTGGCCATGGTCGGGCCGACGCCCGCGCGGCGCAGTACGCCCACCATGTCGTCGGTGACCTCGCCCCTGCTCACGGCCATCCACTTCACCACGGTCGGGCGGCCCAGCGCGTTGGAGAAGATGCCCTGGATCAGGTACGTCGGGGCGTCGACGTCCGCCGTGATGACGGGGGCCTCCTGGCGGCCGAGGCGCACCAGCACCTTGTCCGTCAGCCACTCCACGACGGGGTGGAGGTCGGTGAGGAGCGAGATCTCCGGCCAGCTGGAGGAGGACGACTCCCGGGCGCGGACCAGGGAGAGGTCGGCCAGCTTGCGGTTCAGGGTCACCAACAGGCGCTCGTGCAGACGCTGTTCGCGACGGTAGTCCGAGGGGAGGGACTTCATGCGGTGGGTGAGGTCCGACGGCGGCTTGAAGGAGATCAGGCCCGTCTCGGGGTCCTGGTCCAGCTCCAGTTGCCGCTGAGCGTCCGGGAAGACCTCGCGGATCGCCTCGTCGATGAACTCCCGGGTGCCCGTGAACAGGCGCGGTACGTCGGCGGGCGCGGGCGGGCCGTCGCCGTCCACCTCGTCGGGGGCGGCGTCGCTCACCGCGTCCACCGCACCGAAGAAGTCCGCCAGGAAGTCCGTGCCCGAGTCCTCGGCGGCGGCCGCCTGGGCCGTGGCGTCCAGGGACTCGTCCACCGTACGGCCGCGCAGCAGATCCTGGATGAGGGACTTCTCCTCCGCCTCCGCACGGTACAGGCCGGACACCGCCTCCGCCGTGCCCAGGCTGCGGTGCGCCTCGTCCTCGCGCTCCAGGAGCCGCTCGGCGACCGTACGGTCGTCCTTCGCGCCCTCGACCTCACTGGTGAGGATCAGCGCGCGGAACTGGGGCTGGTGCGCCTGGCCGTAGCGGTCGATGCGGCCGTTGCGCTGCTCGATGCGGATCAGGGACCAGGGGACGTCGTAGTGGATGAGGTGGTGGCACTGGCGGTGCAGGTTGACGCCCTCGGAGGCGACATCACCGGTGAACAGCAGGCGTACGGGGGTGTCGGCGAGCCCGAAGCCCTCCACGCACTGCATCTGCTGCTCGTCCGAGAGGCCACCGTGCATGACGCGCGCGGCCTCCTTCAGGGCCCTGCCCTTGAAACCGAGAGCCGCCGGGACCTTCTCGCGCAGCCACTCCAGCGTCTGGACGCGCTCGGAGAACACCACCACCCGGGTGTCGCTCTGCGGTCCGACACCGATCTCGCGCAGCTGCTCCACCAGGGCCTGGAACTTCGCCGAGTCCGTCTCCGACATCACGAACGTAAGGTCGTTCAGGCGCCGCAGCGCGGCCAGCTCGGCCTCCGCTCCCGCGCCGCCCTCCGTGTCCTCCTTCGCCTTCAGGGTCCTGATGCGGGTGTCGACCGTCGAGGCCAGGGCCACGTGCGAGGACAGGAAGGACTTGAGGAGCGTGTACGGGAAGAGGCGGCTCTCGCTCACCGAGCGCTGGTCCGGGTCCTGCGGGAGCCACACCTGCGCCAGCTCCTCGAAGATCTTCTCCTCGGCCGGGGTCGCGGCACAGTGCACCGATGTGCTCGGGCCCCGGTCCGCCCACTGGCCCTTCATCTGCTCGCGGACCTCGGCGCTGATCTTCGTACGCCGGATGAAGAGGTGCTCGATGTCCTTCGCCTCGTAGCGCTCCGGGTCGCGGATCGCGGCCGGGTCGAGGAGGCAGATCAGCTCGGCGAAGGAACGGGCGTCGCCGTTGTGCGGGGTGGCCGAGGCCAGGATGAGTGCGTCGGTCTGCGGGGCGAGCAGCCGGGCCAGCTGGTTGCGCAGCGAGCCGCGGTTGATGAGGTTGTGGGACTCGTCGATGACGACCGCGTCCCAGGTGATGCGCTCCAGGTGGTGCTTGTACTGGTCGGTGTTCTTGAGCGTGTCGATGGAGACGATGACGCGCTTGAAGTACGTGAACGGGTTGCGTCCGGCCGGGATCTCACGCTGGATGCGTTCGATGCCGACCGAGTCGAGGCGGATCAGCGGAATCGCGAAGCGGGTCCACAGCTCGTGCTGGAACTGCTCCAGGACATGCTGCGGAGTGACGACGAGGATGCGCTCGCCCCGGCCTCGGCGGATCAACTCCGCGAGGGTCAGACCGATTTCGAGGGTCTTGCCGAGGCCGACCACGTCCGCGATGAGCATGCGCGGGCGCAGGTTCTTGCCCGACAACGCCAGCTGCGCGGGCCGGTGCTGGTACGGGAGCGAGTCGAGCAGGAAGCTGTCCGCGAGGGCCAGGCCGCGCTCCGACTGGGGGAGCGGCGTCTTGCGCAGGATGGCTTCGAGGAACAGGCGGCTGCGCCGGAAGTTCGGGGAGTCGTCGGAGGTCAGCTTGGTCCGGCGCGGGTCCATCAACTGCACGTCGTCGAGCTTCGTGAAGAAGACGGCTTCCTGGTCGCGGACGAATTCGGAGACACCGACGGCCTCGATGCGGTCACCGTCGTGCGCGGTGCGCCGTACGTTCCGTACGAGCCACTCCTCGTCGCGGACCTCGATCTGCGAGCCGGGCGGGTACTTGGCGTCCCCCTGATCAGCGCTGAGGGGAGGGTTCTCAGCGACGCCGGCTTGCTCGACGGTCACGGGGGCTGCCTCCTGTAGGGGCGGAACGCGGGTGTTTCGGGTCAGAACTTCGCACGCTGAGCGTAGGTCTCGCGCAGCTGTTGGGCTACACGCCTGGCTTGGGCGGAATGCCTGATCTGCGGGGCGTTCCCGCGCGGGCCTGGCGGGCCGGTCTGCTCCCGCCCGCGATGTGCGGGCGGCGGGGTCCCAGGAGCCGGGGCGGCGGGTGCCGGTTGCCGGTCAGGTACGGCGGGTTCGTCCTGCACGGTCGGTGTGTACGTGGCCGGGGCTGTGGGCAGGTCCGCCACCACGGCAGGGTCGGGGGCGGGGGACGGGGCCTGCGGCACCCGCGTGATGTCCTGCGGCGAGGTCGCCGTCGTGTGCGCAGTGAGCCGACGGCGGGCCTGGGCGACCTTGAGCCCCTGGCCCTCGATCACGGCACGGCACTGCTGCACGACGCTCTGCAGGGTGGGGCGCGCACTCGGGTCGTAGGCGAGCATCGCCGTCAGCAGGGGCACCAGCTCGTTCGGGACACCGGTCAGATCCGGTTGCGCCTCCGGCTTGGTGATCAGGTGGAAGAGGGCGTGGATGTTCTCGGCCTGGAAGGGATAGCGGCCGGTCGCCGCGTACAGAAGGACGGCACCGAGTGCGTAGACGTCGACGGGTGCGAGAAGGGGTTTGACGCCATTGGCCTGTTCCGGGGCCATGCAGGCCGGAGTGCCCAGCACCGTGCTCGGGGCGGTGAGCGAGGCGCTGGACTCGGTGAACACCGCCAGACCGAAGTCGATGATCTTCGGGCCGTTCGGGCCGAGAAGGATGTTGGCCGGCTTGAGATCGCGGTGCAGCAGCCCCTGCTTGTGCACACCGGAGAGGGCCTCGGCGATCGTGGCACCGAGCGAGGCCACGAGCACCATGGGCAGGGGTCCGCAGGTGTTCACATGCTTGCGAAGATCAGGCCCGTCTACGTACTCCGTGGCCAGCCACGGCTGCTCCGCATCCGGGTCCGCGTCCATGAAGGCGGCTATGCGCGGGCCCCAGACCGTCTTCAGAACCTCGACCTCCTGGGCGAAGCGCAGCCGCGTCTCCGAGTCGACCACCGAGGGCTTGATGACCTTGACCGCGGCATGCTCGCCTCCCTGCGACTCGCCGAGATAGACCTGCCCCATGCCGCCGTGGCCGATCCGGCCGATCAGCTCGAAGTCACCGAGCTGCGCAGGATCCTCGGGGCTCAGCGGCGCCGCGTTCACGTGGATCTCGTCCCTTCCCCCTGGTCATGCGATGAGTGCGAGACGTAACGGTAGTCGAGTGGGGGCGGCCGTCACCATTCCTCGGCTCATGGAGGTCCAAGCCGGAAGTCGGCTGTCATTTCCGTGGAGACACGGCGCACGGCCGCCTACCCTGCGCGCATGCCCTCCTTCACCGACCCGGCCTTCCTCGACACCGTCGGCGACCGTCTCGCCGCCCTCCCCACTGTCCGGGCCGTGGCCCTCGGCGGCTCCCGGGCCCAGGGCACCCACCGGCCCGACAGCGACTGGGACCTGGCCGTCTACTACCGCGGTCGCTTCAACCCCGGCGACCTGCGCGCCATCGGCTGGGAGGGCGAGGTCTGCGAAGTCGGCGGCTGGGGTGGTGGGGTCTTCAACGGGGGCGCGTGGCTGACCATCGAGGGACGCCGGGTCGACGTCCACTATCGGGACCTCGACGTCGTCGAACACGAGCTGGCGGAGGCGGAGCAAGGCCGCTTCCACGTCGAGCCGCTGCTCTTCCATCTCGCGGGGATTCCGAGCTATCTGGTGGTCGCCGAGCTGGCGATCAACCAGGTACTGCGCGGCAAGCTCCCCCGGCCGTCCGCCTATCCACCGCCGCTGCGTCGCACCGCGAGCGACCGCTGGTACGGCACCGCCCGCGCCACCCTCTCCTATGCCCTGGCCAACCACGCTCCGGCGGGACGGTGCACGGAGACCGTCGGTGCCCTCGCCGTCGCCGCCACCCAGGCCGCGCACGCCGTCCTCGCCGCCCGCGGGGAGTGGGTGACGAACGAGAAGCGTCTGCTGGAGCGGGCCGGGCTGCGGGAGGTCGACGACATCGTCGAGGAGGCGGGGGCCGGCCGTGGCCCCGAAGGCCTTGTCCGCGCAGTCGAGTGTGCCCTCGCTCTCGTCGACGACAGGGTCACCACGGCCACGAGCGCATTGCGTTCATAAAGAACCCGGCCCATCCACCCATCGTCACACCGCGGTAATACAAGCGTTCCACACCCTCCAAGAACGCGACCTACGGTAGGCAGCACAACCCGCAGCACAACCCGCAGCCCGGCCACCGTCGCCCGAAGGCACCCACCCCCGCCCTCGCCCCGACAGGAGCCCCGTGTACCGCCGCGTCATCCGTGCCCTACCGCCCTGGCTCGCCCACGCCCTCCGTGCCCAGCGCGGCCCCGTGCCCTGGAATGCGGTGGTGCGAGGCGCGCTGGCCGCGGGGCCGCTGCTGCTCGCCGCCGTGCTCGTCGGGCATCCGTCCGTCGGGGTCGTCGCCGCCATCGCCGCCATGCTCGCCGGGATCAACGACCGGCCCGGCAGCCGGCGGGCGTCCGTCCGGCGCCTCGGGGTGCCCGCGCTCGCGGGCTCGGTGGGGCTGCTCGTCGGGACGTACGCCGGACAGAACACGGGTGTCGTCGCGCAGACGCTGCTCCTCACCGGGCTCGGGCTCGTCGCCGGCGGCGTCAGCGCTGTCGGGCCCGTCGCCTCCGCGGCCGGTACGCAGCTACTCGTGGCGAGCGCGGTCGGGGCAGGGATGCCGTTGCCGGAGTCGGGGTGGCAGCGGGCGCTCGCCTTTCTCGCGGGGGCCGGGTGGCTGCTCGCGCTGCGGTTGCTGCTGCCCACGCCCGGTGCGCTCGCCGGGGACTTCCGGTTCGACGGGGAGCGGGAGGCGGTCGCCGACGTGTACGACGCCATCGGCGACCTGCTCGACGCCGTCGGCACCGAGCACGCCACCACCCGGCGCGCCGCCCTCACCGCCGCCCTCGACCACGCGCAGGACGCTCTTGCCGGGCCCCGGCTGCGCCGGTACGCCGTTTCCGCCGCCGAACGGCGGCTGCACGCGCAGTACGCCGCCGCGCTGCCCCTCGCCGAGGCCGCCACCGCGCTCGCCTGGGCCGGGGAAGCCGTGTCCGAGCGGGCCGCTGCGGGGCCGCGTCGACTCGCCGAAGCCGTACGCGCGGACGCGCACACCGGGCCGCTCCCCGCGCCGTCCCGGTCGATGCCCGCGCTGCGTGCCCTCGACGACGCCCTGCTGCACGCCGCCGAGGTCTTCGACCAGGGCAAGGGCGGCGACCTGCACACCCGGCGGCGTACGGCCGGGGACCTGCTGCGGGCCGTCGTCGGTGTCGGCGGCCGGGAGTACGGGCTGCGCGTCGCCCTCTGCTTCGGCGCCGGCGTGGCCATCGCCCAGGCACTGCGCCACGCCCAGGGGTACGGGACCCACGAGCACTGGTACTGGCTTCCCGCCACCGTCGTCTTCCTCGTCAAGCCCGACCTCGGGCCGCTCGTCTCCCGTGTCCTGTGCCGTGCCGCCGGGACCGTGCTCGGTGCCCTCGTCTTCGCCGGGTTCGCGGCCCTGCTGCCCCGGCCCGAAGGGCTCGTCGCGCTCGTCGCCGTCTGCGGTGCCCTCATTCCCGTCGCCACGCGGCACTTCGCCGCCCAGACCGCTGTCGTGACCGTGCTCGTCCTCGCCCTGGTGATGGTCGGCGGCGAACCGCAGGCCTCCATGAGCCGGATGGGGGAGACCCTGCTGGCCTGCGCGATCGTGCTCGTCGTCGGGCATCTGCCGATGCCGGGGCAGCGGGGCGGGGGCGTGCGGGCGCGGCTCGCCGCGGCAGGCAGTGCGGCGCAGGCCTATCTCGCCCATGTGCTGAGCGAGTCCGACGACCGCGCCGCCCGCTGGACCCTCCGCCGCGAGGCCTACCGCACGCTCGCCGAGGCGCGTGGCGCCATTGCCCTCGCCGCCGCCGAACTGCCCGCGCTCGCCCGGCACACGGAGGGCGCCGACGAGGTCGCCGGCACCCTGGAACGGCTCGTCGACACGACCACCGCCTGCGCCGTCCACCTGGACGACACCGGCCGGCTCACGCCGCGCCACACCGAGCGGCTCGCCGAACTCCTCGACGAACTGGAGTCGGGCCGCCGCCGCCTCGGCCTGCGCGAGCCGGAGCTGCCCGTTGCCGTCTGACCGCTGACGCAGCCCCGACGCCCCCTGCGACGAGGTCCCTTCAGCTCCCCACCCGCACCCACACCGGCGCATGATCCGACCCCGCCGCGCCCCGCCGTCCCGTCGGGTCCGGCCCCACCGACGGCAGCTGAGGCGCACCGGCCCCCGGCAGCCCCGTGCCCGCCGCCGTCACCCGACGGACCAGCCGGTGGCTGCACAGTATGTGGTCGATCAGCTCGCGCCGCCCGGAGTGCACCCGTGAGAACCTCTGCTCGGCGGGGATCAACGGCGCCACGTTCCACAGCCGGGCCGCGTCGCCCTTGTCGTCCGCCGTGAAACCGGGCGTGCCGAGCTCCGAACCCGGCGGGCCCAGCAGGATCTGGGTGGTGGCCGCCTGGGCCTCGTCGTTCAGATCGCCCAGGACCACCACGTCCCGCGCCCGCCCGTCGCCCGCCAGCAGTTTGTCGGCCAGCGCGCGCAGCGCCGTCGCCTCGGCGGCCCGCCGGTAGAGGGCGTAGGCGCCGTAGCGGGCGCGTTCGCCCTCGTCACGGGGGTGGAATCGGCCCTCCGGATACGACAGCAGCTTCGACTTGAGATGCGCGACCGCCACCGACAGCTCACCGGCCCGCACCGCCAGCAGACCCCGGCCCGCCGCCGCCACCGCGGGCCCCGAGTCGTCCGCCTGCACCGGTCGCAGCGGCGCCGGGAACGCCGTCGTGTCGGACAGCACCACCAGCGGCGTACGACTGACGAAGCCGACCCGGATGCCCCGGCTGTCGGCGTGCTCGGACAGGGCGATGTGCCAGGTGCCGGCCAGCATCCCGGCCAGGTCGGCCAGCGCGTCCGGGTCCCCGACCTCCTGTACGCCGAGCAGGGCCGGGTCGAGTTCCGCGATCACGTCGGCGAGGGCGGCGAGCTTGGCCTCGTAGGCGGCCTTGTCCTTGGGGCCGAACGGCCCGCCGGGCCGGTACAGGTTCTCCAGGTTCCAGGTGCCGAGCAGCATGCCGGGCTCCTTTCAGAGGCCGGACGGCGGTGTGTGGTGAGGCCAGCGTGCCCGTGCGGACGGTTCCTGGACAGACCCGCGACAGGATGCGCCGTTCACTTCACGCGACCCGGCGACCGCGTCGTACGTTGGCGTGATGACGCCTTCTCCCGGGCAAGCTCCCGCCGACCTCATCATCACCGGATGCACCGTCCTCGTGCACGACGATCAAGAGCGGATCGGGTTCGAGGAGAACGCCGCGGTCGTCGTGCGAAGGGGAGTCGTCGAGTCCGTCACCACCGCCGAGGCCGTACGGCACCTGCCCGCCGTCGAGCGCATCGAGGCCGCCGGACAGGTCGCCCTCCCGGGGCTCGTCAACTGCCACACCCACGCCCCCATGGTCGCCCTGCGCGGCCTCGCCGAGGATCTGCCCACCGAGGCGTGGTTCAACGACGTCGTCTGGCCCGTCGAGTCCAACCTCACGGAGAAGGACGTGGAGTTGGGCGCGCGCCTCGCCTGCGCCGAGATGATCCGGGGCGGCGTCACCTGCTTCGCCGACCACTACTTCACGATGGACGCGGTGGCCGCCGTCGTCGAGGAGTGCGGGATGCGCGCCCATCTGGGCGAGGCCTACTTCTCCTCGCAGGGGGCTCAAGGGCGGGAGCGCAGTCTCGACTTCGCGCTACGGCACCGGGGGCGCGCAGGTGGCCGTATCACCACCGCCCTCGCTCCGCACGCCCCCTACACCGTCGACGACGCCGACCTCGCCGCCACCGCCGACCTCGCCCGCGCCCACGGTCTTCCCGTGCACCTCCACGCCGCCGAGAACCGCGACCAGACCGACACCAGTCTCGCCCGCCACGGCGTCACCCCCATCGAGGTCCTGGAACGCACCGGACTGCTCGACACCGACCTCCTCATCGCGCACGGCACCGGCATCATCGACCGGGACCTGCCCCTGCTGGAACGCGCGGGCGGTCGGATCGCCGTCGCCACCGCGCCCCGCGGCTATCTGAAGTTCGGCTGGCCCACCACCACACCGGTGCGCGCCCTGCGCGCCATCGGCGTCCCCGTCGGACTCGCCACCGACGGCGCCGCCTCCAACAACTCCCTCGACGTGTGGGAGTCGATGGCGCTCACCGCCCTGATCCAGAAGTCGACCGAGGGCGATCCGCGCTGGCTGACCGCACGTCAGGCCCTGCATCACGCCACACTGCAGAGCGCCCGCGCGGTCGGCCTGGGCGACACCATCGGCTCCCTCGCACCGGGCCGGCGCGCCGACATCGTCCTCGTCGACCTCACCGGCCCGCACACCCAGCCCGTGCACGACCTCGCCGCGACCCTGGTGCACAGCGCCCGTTCCTCCGATGTGCGCACGACCGTCGTCGACGGGCGGGTCCTGATGCGCGACCGGGAGCTGCTGACGCTGGACGTGAGCGCGGTCGTACGGGAGTTGGGTGAACGCATGCCCGCGCTGGTGGACCGGAGCCATGGGCGCCGTGTCCAGGAGTACGGCACCTGAGGCGAGGCCCTCGGTGACCGGCACCTGGACACCCCTCCCAAGAATCTTCGTGGAACCGCGATGAGTTCCACCCCGTCCATCGGTCACCACCCGCAACGGGACCGTCGCACAGGAGGGGCCATGTCGCTTCCGGAGATCGCCTCGCGTGAGGAGTGGCGCAGGGCGCGTCAGGAACTGCTGGTCAAGGAGAAGGCGGCCACACGCGCGCGGGACGCGCTCAACGCCGAGCGGCGGCGGCTGCCGATGGTGGAGGTCGACACGGAGTACGTGTTCGAAGGAGGCGACGGAAAAGCCACCCTGCTCGACCTCTTCGAGGGGCGGCACCAGCTGGTCGTCCACCACTTCATGTTCGCGCCCGAGGGGGAGACCGGCTGCCCCGGCTGCTCGGCGTTCCTCGACCAGGTCGGGCAGCTGGCGCATCTGCACGCGCGCGGGACGACGTTCGCGGCCGTCTCCAGGGCGCCGTACACCAGGATTCTGCCGTTCAAGGCGCGGATGGGCTGGACGCTGCCCTGGTACTCGTCGTACGGCGACGACTTCAACCGCGACTTCGAGGCGACCCTGGAGCAGGAGGGGCAACTCGTCGAGCGGCCGGGCGTGAGCTGCTTCCTGCGGGAGAGGGACCGGGTGTTCCACACCTACTCGACGTACGGGCGCGGGCTGGACGGGCTCGGCTCGACCACCAGCTTCCTGGACCTCACAGCGCTGGGCCGGCAGGAGGAGTGGGAGGGACCCAAGGGGCGCGCGTCGGCCTTCGGCGCGCCCGCGGGCAGTGAGCGGATCCGTTATCACGACGAGTACGAGGAGTGAAGCGGAGGGTAACGGTAAACGCGGAGACGATCAGAGGCTCCTCACTTTTGACGGTGAACGAGTGTCAACTACGTCTCAGTCGCGTCACTTGGCGAGGCGATTTTCCTTCGGAAGGCGTTAACTCCTACAAGTACGACGCTTTTCTGGAGGTGCAGGATGGTGAACGGGCGAATGGTGCTCGAACGCTTTCCCGCGGGCGGGCCGCGAGGGTCGTGGCCCGCGGAGGAGTTCGCGCAGGCGCGCCGGTCGGAGGGCCTGCCCGCCGAGGTCGTGATGGACCTCGCGACGGACACGTTCCTGGTGATCGTCCGGGGTGGCGACGGCACGGAGTGAGCAGGGTCAGCCCGCCTTCGGCGCGGGCGCCCGCATCACGAACTGCTGCGCCTGCAGCCCGTACAGCTCCGCGTAGACGCCGCCCTTGGCGAGCAGTTCCTCCGGAGGTCCCGATTCCACGAGCTTCCCCTCGTCCAGGACGTGCACCAGGTCCGCATGGCGTACGGACGCCAGCCGATGGGTGATGAGTACGACCGTCTGGCCGGTCCCGGCCAGAGCACGGATCTTGTCGAAGACCTCCAGCTCGGCCCGGGCGTCCAGGGCGGCCGTCGGCTCGTCCACGATCAGGATGCCGCCCCGCCGGTACGCCGCCCGGGCGATGCCGAGCCGCTGCCACTGCCCGCCGGACAGCTCGTGCCCGCCGCTGAAGTTGCGGGCCAGCAGCGTGTCCAGACCGCGCGGCAGATCCGCGACCACGTCCTCGGCGCCCGCCTCGGCGATCGCCGCCGTCAGCCGATCCTCGGCCACCGGCACCGAGGGACGGCCCACGGCGATGTTCACCCGGGCGGTGAACGGCCACCGCTTGAAGTCCTGCGCCACCATCGCGATCCGCTCGGCCAGCAGATGCCGGTCCGCGGTCGCCGCGTCGACGCCGTCCCACAGGATCCGGCCCCGGTCCGGCTTGTACAGCCCGGCGAGCAGCTTGACCAGGGTGGTCTTGCCGGAGCCGTTCTCGCCGACCAGCGCGATGATCCGGCCGATCGGCAGCGTCAGGGAGACGTCGTCGAGCGCGGGGCGGGTGGCGTCACCCGGGTAGCTGAACGTGACGTTCTCGAAGCGGATCTCGCGCGGATTCTCCGGCAGGGCCGCGCCGCCGACCGGAATCGCACGTTCGGCGGCCTCGACGTAGAGACGCTCCAGATCGCCGACGAACAAGGCCTCCTCATGCAGCTGGTTGATCTCCAGAACGAGCGTCTCCAGGCTCGCGGAGCCGGTCCGGATCGCGATCACGGCCGTGCCCGCCACCGCCAGCGACATCGTCCCCGAGAGCAGCAGACCGCCCAGCGTGGCGTACGTCGACACCGTCGCGAGGCCCGTCCAGGCCGCCGCGATCAGGCCGGTCCGCGCCGCGAGCCGCGCCAGCCGGGCCTGCTCCGCCTCCGCCGCCTCCGACATCGCGCGGAAGTGCCGCAGCAGGAACGGGCCCACGCCGTGCAAGCGGATCTCCGGCGCCGCCCCCGGCTCCGTCAGCAGGGAGCTGATCAGGTGGCCCGCGCGCGCGTGCTGCACCCAGGTGTGGAACGACGCGTAGTGGCGCCGGGCGTTCGTCAGCGCGCTCCACGCACTGGGCAGCGTCATCGTCACCAGCATCGGCAGCAGCAGCGGATGCAGCACCGTGAGCACGCCGGCCGCCGCGACCAGCGAGATCATGGCGTTCACCACCCGTGTGCCGTACATGATCATCCGGCGGGCCGAGGAGGCGCCGTACTGCGCGGTGTCCAGCAGTTTGTGGAAGGCGTGGTCCTCGATCGCCGCGAGCTCGACGGCAGCGGCCCGCTCCAGGTACAGCTCGGTCGCGACGCGCTCCACCTTCGGCTCCAGCCGGCCGGTGGCGTACGTCGACGCCGCCCGCAGCAGCGCGCCGAGCAGCAGGACGACGGCGATGGCGACCAGCGCGGGGACGGCGCCGCGCAGCCGGTCCTCGATCGGGCCGGCGCCCATCAGCCGACTCAGCACGCTGTTCACCGCGAACAGGCTCACCGCCTGTGCCACGCCCCGGCCCGCCTCGGCCGCCAGCACCATCCGCGCGGCAGCGCGGTCGGCGTGCCGGGCCAGCCGCAGGCTGGAGGCGAGCAGGGCGGGCATCCGCGTGATCATGGCCCGGAAGGTGAGCTCCAGGAAGGCGTCCGAGTGCTGGTTCCAGCCCATGTCGTAGCGCAGCGGTCCGCCGAAGAGCAGCCGCTCCGACTCGGACACCTCCGGCTCGCCCGAGCCACCCTTCGTCCCCACCGTCTGCCTCCCCCGAACCCGCGCGAAGGCCACTATCGCGGGACGGCCGGTGACTGGGCAGGGCGCGGGGTGGGGGTGGCTTGCGCCGGGTGTGTTCGCGGGGTGATGCGCTGGGGGGTGGGGGCTTGCGCCGGGTGTGCGCGCTGGAGGATGGGGTTTGCGCCGGGTGTGCGCGCCGGGCGGTGGGGCTTGGGCGGCCTGTACGGCCGTAGCGCAGGAGCCTTCCCGCTGCGGAGCCGTGCCGCGGAGTCGGACCGCGGAGTCGTGCCGCGGAGTCGGACCGCGGAGTCGGACCGCGGAGTCGGACCGCGGAGCCCTACGCGGTGACCGGCCGTGACCAGCTCGGCGTTGTGCCCATGAGGCGGCACAGGGCCAGGTAGAGCGGGATCGGTGGGGTGTAGGGGAGGGTGCCGTCGGGGCGGTGGATGAGGCGGGGGGCCTCGGGGACGACCGCGCCGGTGGCGTAGCGCGCGGGCGCGGGCCACTCCAGTGCGTAGTCCGAGTCGGACGGGACCAGCCACCACCAGTGCGCGTCGTCGGCGTACACGCACCCCACGCGCGGGAGGCGGGGCAGCACGAGCGGACCGAAGCGGGCGGGTACCTGCACCGCGTCGCAGCCCAGCGGGGCCGTCATACCGTCGGGCACGGACAGCCGCAGCGGCGGTACGTCCGCCCTGCGCAGCCCGCGGCTGAGGCGAACGAGCGTGTCGAGGGCGAGGACCTGTCCGCCACCGGAGGCAGCCGTCACACCCATTCGGTCCCCGTCCCACCGCGCGTCGGGCGGCACGCGCGCGCGTGCGCCTCGTCGTCGTCCTCGTCCGAGCCGTCGGACGGACCCGGCTTGGGGCGGGCACCCCAGCCGAGGTCGCCGCGGGGCGCATCGGCCTGGCGCGGCAGCTCGGCCCAGACCAGCAGGCCGGGGCCGTGCTCCTGGGCGCCCCAGGCGTGCGACAGCGCGTCGACGAGGAGCAGTCCCCTCCCGTGCTCCTCCTCGGGCCTGCTCGGGGACGGGTGCGGATCACCCGCGGCGCACCCCTGGTCACGCACGGCTATGCGCACCACGTCGTCGCCGTCGTGCAGCTCGCAGACGACGACATCGCTCCCGGTGTGCAGGATCGCGTTGGTGACCAGCTCCGACACCACCAGTGCGGCCGTGTCGCAGGTGTCCTCGCACACCGCCCAGCCGTTCAGCCGGGTCCGCGTCAGGCGTCTGGCCTGCGCGGGAGAACCCGGGTGTGCGGCCAGTTCGAAGCGGAACCGGCGCTCGGCGGGGGACCCCGAGGGGCCGACTGCCGCTGCTGCACCGAGGCCGGACCGGCCTGTGGCGGCGTCTGTTCCTAAGGGCGCGGACGGAATCACGCTTGCCACTATCGCCCTGCCGCGAACAACTTGGCAAGTGTCACTCTGAAAATTGCAGAGTGCTGTGTGACGCGGTGAAGGGTCGTGGCACACTGCTCGCAACAGCATGTGATGCGGCGCCAGTTGAGATCCCCGGAGGTCGGCACCGGCCTTCGAATGGGTCTTCGAATGGCGCCGCTGGGCTGTCAGCATTCGGTGAGTGGGTGAGTGGAGGTGGAGTGTGAGCGAGCCGCGGTCGGCACCGACGGTCGGCCAGGTCGTCCTCGGTCGGCGCCTGCTCGACCTGCGTGAACGCGCCGGCCTCAAACGGGAGGAAGCCGCCCGTGTCCTGCGCGTCGCCCCCGCCACCATCCGCCGTATGGAGACGGCGGAGGTCGCCCTCAAGATCCCGTACGTCCAACTGCTCCTGAAGGCCTACGGCGTCCCCGACGACGAGGCCGACGCCTTCGTCCAACTGGCCGAGGAGGCCAACAAACCCGGCTGGTGGCAGCGGTTCCACGACATCCTGCCCGGCTGGTTCTCGATGTACGTCAGCCTGGAGGGTGCCGCCTCCCTCATCCGCAGCTACGAACCCCACTTCGTGCCCGGACTCCTGCAGACCGAGGACTACGCGCGCGGTGTCCTGACATCGGGCGCCGTCGGCCAGGCCCGGCCCGAGGACATCGAGCGACACGTCGCCCTGCGTATGCGACGCCAGGAACTGCTCATCCGTCAGGACGCACCCAGGGTGTGGGCCGTGATGGACGAGACCGTGCTGCGCCGCCCGGTCGGCGGCCCGGAGGTGATGCGTGCCCAGATCGAAAGACTGCTCGACGCCACGAAGCTGCCCCATGTGACGTTGCAGGTCGTCCCGTTCGCCACGGGGCCGCACCCCGGCACGTACGGGCCCTTCGTGCTGTTCCGATTCGCCGTGCCCGAGCTTCCGGACATGGTCTACAGCGAGTACCTGACCGGCGCCGTCTACCTGGACGCGCGCGCAGAGGTGGCGACTCACCTCGAGGTCATGGACCGCATGGCGGCGCAGGCCGCTACGGCACATCGCACGAAGGAGATCCTTGAGGATCTCCGCAAGGAGCTGTGAATGGATCGCATCACGTCCCAGCCCAGGCCGCGGGTCCGCGCCGAGCGGATCTACAACGGCATGCCCGCCCGGGAGCTGGGCAGCGAGGGCTGGCACAAGCCGTGGAGCGGCGGCAACGGGGGCAACTGCCTGGAGGCGATGAAGCTCGCCGACGGCCGTATCGCCGTGCGGCAGTCCACCGACCCGGACGGGCCGGCGCTGATCTACACCTCCGACGAGATGACGGCGTTCATCGAGGGTGCGAAGGCGGGGGAAGCGGACTTCCTGTTGTCCTGACCGATGTTGACTCGTTGACGTACTCTTCGTGCTCTGTCTTTGTGGCTCAACTTCCTTACTTTGGTGTTGACTTGATCGTCCATCGCATCGCATGTCCCATCGCATGTCCCATCGCTTATCGCATCCGACGCTTACGGAGTGCCTCATGACCGGGATCGACACCAGCAAGCCCCATCCGGCGCGGATGTACGACTGGTATCTCGGCGGCAAGGACAACTACCCCGTCGACGAGGAGATGGGCCGGCAGATGCTGGCCCTGGACCCGCGCGTGCCGGTGATGGCGCGGGTCAACCGCGCGTTCATGCACCGGGCCACGCGCTGGCTGGCCGACAACGGCGTACGGCAGTTCCTGGACATCGGCACGGGCATCCCCACCGAGCCCAACCTCCACCAGGTCGCGCAGGCCGTCGCGCCGGACGCGCGCGTGGTCTACTGCGACAACGACCCGATCGTGCTGGCCCACGCGGCGGCCCTGCTGCGCGGCACACCCGAGGGCGTGACCGAGTACCTCCAGGCCGACGTGCGTGAACCGGCCACCATCATCGACGGGGCCAGGAAGGTCCTGGACCTCAGTCGGCCCGTGGCGCTCTCCCTCGTCGCGCTGCTGCACTTCGTCGCCGACGAGAACGGCGCGCACGAGCTGGTCGCCGAGCTGTTGTCCGAACTCCCGTCCGGCAGCTACCTGATGATGACCCACGCCACCGCCGACTTCACGCCGGAGGAGTCGGCGGCGGCCACCGAGAAGCTCAGGGCGGCGGGCGTCACGCTGGCGTTGCGCTCGCGGGACGAGTTCGCCCGGTTCTTCGACGGGCTCGAACTGGTCGAGCCGGGCGTCGTGGTGGTGCCCGAGTGGCATCCGGAGCTGGGGGAGCCGGTGCCGGGGCAGGACGACGGGGTGATTCCGGGGTACGGGGCGGTGGGGCGGAAGGCGTAGCGGCTGTGTGGCGCGGGGCGGTGGGGTAGCGGCTGCGTGGTCGGGGGGCGGTAGGGGTAGCGGCTGTGTGGCGCGGTGGGTGATAGGCGGTAGGCGTAGCGGCTGGGTGGCTCGGTCGTGCGGTGCGTAAGCGTTTACGTCCACGGCGTTCACGGGGGCGGCAGTACGCCGCACAGTGCGTCCAGTGCCGCCCCGTACGCGTGTTCCGAGGGGGTCGCGTAGCCGACGACCAGGCCGTCCCGCGCGGTCATGTCCGTCTGCGGGTGCCGGAACGGGGCGAGGCCGTCGAGGGCGACGCCCTGCCAGGCGGCGGCCTTGACCGTGGAGCGCTCGGTGCCGGGCGGCAACCGCAGCACCGCGTGCAGGCCCGCCGCGACGCCGGTCACCTCGATGTGCGGGGCGTGCTCGGCGAGCGTGGCGACGAGGCGGTCCCGGCGGCTGCGGTACCGCTGCCGCATACGCCGCACATGACGGTCGTACGACCCCTTGGCGACGAAGTCGGCGAGGCTGAGCTGGTCCAGGACGCTCGCCCAGCCCTCGCGCTCGCCCTTCGCCGCGAGGGCGCCGTCGACATACCGCTCCGGCAGGACCATCCACCCCAGCCGCAGGGCCGGTGACAGGCTCTTGCTGACCGAGCCGATGTGGATCACCCGCTCGGGGTCGAGGCCCTGGACGGCGCCGACGGGTTTGCGGTCGTAGCGGAACTCCCCGTCGTAGTCGTCCTCCAGGATCACACCCCCACGCGCGCGTGCCCAGTCGATGACGGCGGCGCGGCGCGTGGCGTGCAGCGGGCCGCCGGTCGGGAACTGGTGGGCGGGTGTGAGCAGGACGGCCCGTTCGCGCGTGAGCCGGTCGACGCGGGCGCCGTCCTCGTCCAGGGGGAGCGGGACCGTCCGTACACCAGCCGCTGCCAGCAACTCACGGTGGAAGCCGAGCCCGTACGCCTCCACCGCCAGCGGACCGCGCAGGACGCCGCCCCCGCCTTGTCCGAACAGCAGCCGCAGGGCGTGTGCGAAGCCGGAGCAGACCACGATCCGGCCCGGCTCGGTGCGGACGCCACGCGCGCGTGCCAGGTACTCGGTGAGCGCCTCGCGCAGTTCCCGGCGGCCCGCGGGGTCGCCCGGGCCGAACACCTCGTTGGGCGCCTGCTGGAGCGCCCGCCGGTAGGAGGCGAGCCAGGCCGCGCGCGGGAACGCGGAGGCGTCCGGGGTGCCCTGCCGGAGGTCGTGCCGTGGGCCACGCGCGCGTGCGGGCGTCTTCTTCGCGACGCGGGTGCTGCCCTTGAGGGGCTCGGCGCGGTCGGCGACGCGGGTGCCGGAGCCCTGACGGGCGGTCAGCCAGCCCTCCGCGACGAGTTCCGCGTAGGCGTCGGCGACCGTGTTGCGGGCGACACCGAGGTCGGCGGCGAGCGAGCGGTACGGGGGCAGGCGGGTGCCGGGGGCGAGGCGGCCGCTGCGTACGGCGTCCCGCAGCGCCCGGATGAGGGCGGCGCGACGGCCGCCCGGGCCGGTCAGCTCCAAGTGCAGGTCGGCGCCGATGCGCTGGGCGGGATTGACCCACGTTTCTGCCATGGAAATGCACCCTACAGCCGGTCTTTGCGGGCCGTAGGTTGAGGGACATGACGAACACGATGAACGCGACGAACGCGACGAACACGATGAACGCGACGAACGCGACGAAAATGACGAACGCCTCCCTCGCTCCCGCCATCGCCGCCGCCGAGGCCGAGCGGACCCGGCTCGACTTCGCCCAGTCCGCCCCGAAGGCCTTCCGTGCCCTGATCGGTCTCGACGCGGCGGCTTGTGAGGGCCTCGACCCGGCTCTCGTCGAGCTCGTCCAGATCCGCGCCTCGCACCTCAACCGCTGCGCGTACTGCCTGCACATGCACACCAACGACGCCCGCAAGGCCGGTGAGAGCGAGGACCGCCTGCACATGGTCGCCGTGTGGCGCGAGGCCCGTCACTTCTTCACCCCCAAGGAACAGGCCGCCCTGGCCCTCACCGAGGCCCTCACCCTGGTCGCCGACGCCGGCGTCCCCGACGACGTCTACACCGAGGCCACGGCCCACTTCGGGGACCAGGAACTGGCCCAGGTCATCGCCTTGATCTGCACGATCAACACGTGGAACCGGGTGGCGCTGTCGACGGGGAAGGTGGCGGGGACGGACGAGCGCCGCAGCTGAGCCTGCCCGCAGCAGGGGGCGCGTTCCGCCTGCCTGGCTGCCACGGCGCGGGTGGCTTCGGCGACCGCACCATCCGGCGACGGTTGGCTTCGGCGACCGCACCATCCGGCGGCGCGGCCCTCGCACCGGTGGCCGTGGGGCGGTGGGCGGCCGCAGAACAGCACAGCGACCCCGCGGGTTCGGCACCGCCGAACGGGGTGGGGCGGGCCCGATGGCCCGCGGTGCCGAACCTGCCGGGCCGCCGGTCGCCCCCTCACACCGCCATCGGCCGGTCGTACGGCCCAATAGGCGCCGGTAGTTCTGAACTCCCCATCAGGTGGCGGTCGACCGCCGCCGCCACCGCCCGCCCCTCCGCGATCGCCCACACGATGAGCGACTGCCCCCGCGCCGCGTCCCCCGCGGCGAACACGCCGGGGACGTTCGTCGCGAACCCGGCGTCCCGTGCGATCGTGCCGCGCGGCTCCAGCTCCAGCCCCAGCTGGTCGACGAGCCCGTCCTCCCGGTCGGGCCCGGAGAAGCCGAGCGCGAGCAGTACGAGGTCGGCGGGCAGGGTGCGCTCGGTGCCGGATACCGGCCGCCGCTGCGCGTCCACCTCGACCAGGTGCAGCCACCGCACATGCCCCTCCGCGTCCCCCGTGAAGCGGAGCGTCGACGCCGCGAACAACCGCGCGTCCGCGTCCGCCGCCGGCGCGGTCCGCAGATCGCGCGCCTCCTCGTGCGCCGCCGAAAGCCGGTAGATCTTCGGGTACGTCGGCCAGGGCTCCGCGTCCTCGTCCCGCTCGGCCCCCGGCTGCGCGTAGATGTCCAGCTGCGTCACCGACGCCGCACCCTCCCGTACCGCCGTCCCCAGACAGTCCGCCCCCGTGTCACCACCCCCGACGATCACGACATGCTTTCCGGCCGCCGACAGCGGCGAGACCTCCAGATCGCCCTCACACACGCGATTGGCCAGCGGCAGATACTCCATCGCCTGCTGCACACCGGCCAACTCCCGTCCCGGCACAGGAAGTTCACGCCAGGCCGTCGCCCCGGTGGCGATCACCACGGCGTCGTACCGCGACCGCAGCTCCGCCGCCCCGATGTCCCGCCCGACCACCGTCGACGTACGGAACTTGGTCCCCTCGGCACGCATCTGCTCCAGCCGTCGTTCCAGATGGCGCTTCTCCATCTTGAACTCGGGGATCCCGTACCGCATCAGCCCACCGAGCCGGTCGTCCTTCTCGTACACGGCAACGGTGTGCCCCGCCCGCGTCAGCTGCTGTGCCGCCGCCAGCCCCGTGGGCCCCGACCCGATCACCGCGACCGTCCGCCCGCTCAGCCGCTCCGGCGGACTCGGCGGCGCGAAGCCCTCCTCCCAGGCCCGGTCGGCGATCGCGCACTCGACGTTCTTGATGGTGACCGCCGGCTGGTTGATGGCGAGCACGCACCCCGCCTCGCACGGCGCCGGACACAACCGCCCCGTGAACTCGGGGAAGTTGTTCGTGGCGTGCAACCGGTCGCTCGCCGCCCGCCAGTCGTCCCGGGAGACCAGGTCGTTCCACTCCGGGATCAGATTGCCCAGCGGACAGGCATCGTGGCAGAACGGTATGCCGCAGTCCATGCAGCGGTCCGCCTGCTGGTTGATGATGGGGAGCAGCGCCCCCGGGACGTAGACCTCGTTCCAGTCCCGCACCCGCTCCTCGACCGGCCGGCGGGGCCAGTCCTGGCGGGGGGTGGTCATGAAACCCTTGGGATCGGCCATGGCCGGTTTTCCTTGCATGGGGGTACGACGGGCCGTGCGTCATCGGCGGCACCCTTTCGGCCACGATACGTCCCGTCGGCCACCTGTGCAGAGCCCCGCCCGGCGGCTCACGCGAGGGCCAGCACATACGCCACCACCGCGCCGGCCGCGGCGACCGTCCGGACGTGGTTCCACGCCGTCCACTCGCGCACGTATCTCGGCCAGTACGCGGCCGCCTCAGCGGTGCCCGCGTCCACTGTGACCAGCGCGTTGTTGCGCGGCACGTTCGCGAGCACGGTCACCCCGAAGCACCCGAACAGATACAGCGCGCTGCCCACCAGCAGCTCCACCGCCCCCTCGTCCGGCCACAGCACGAACGCCACCACGGCGATCACCGCGCACAGCAGCGTCGACCCCAGGAACACGATCATGAAGGCGGGTCGCAACGCCGTCACATTGATCGCCTTCATCGCGGCGACCCCCTGCGCGGGCGGCAGCGCGGCGAGCGCCTGCATCACGAACGTGGAGAAGGCGCAGAACACCCCGGCCACCAGCCCGGCCCCCACCAGCCCCACGACCGTCAGCACGAAGTACGGCCCGTCGATCACGTCACCCACTCCTCCCACGTCCGGCCGGGCCCCCGCCCGGCACACCGGTCATCCCGGCTCCCACCAGTGAATTCCGGCCCCGCGACCCGGACCATTCTCAACGCCGCAGCCCCATACGCGAGCGTCCGTGCCGGGGCCCCACCCCGGCCATGCCATCCGCCCGCGGCCCCCGTCACCCGACGGAGTCGAGCCGCTCCTCCCGCCACTCCCGCAGCACCGTCTCCACGGCCGCCGCGATCCTCCGCCGCGCCTCATACCGGGGCACCCCGCTCATCAGCAGCTGGTCGTACGGCGTGTCCACATGCCGCACCGCCGCCACCACCGCCGACGCCACCGCCCCCTCCGTCAGCGCCCGCCCGGCCGCCGTTCGCCCCACGCGGCCGCTGCCGCGCAGGGACGCGTACGCCGCGATCGCCCGCGCCCGCTGTAGTGGGCACCCGGGAAACAGCCGCAGGATCTCCGCCGCGAACGCCTCCGCGAACCGCGCGTCCTCCACCGCCCTGCGCTGCGCGTCCCGCGCCCGGCGCCGCCGCCGGGCCTCCGCGTCCGCCAGGCAGCGCTCCTCGGCCCGGGCGAGCCCCGCCTCCTCGACGAGGACGCCCTGCCGCTCGTAGCGGCTCTTGCGCCGGTTGAACCGCACGACGACCACCGACAGCCGACTCTCCTCCCGAGCCCTGCGCGTCAGCGCGGTGTCGCCGCGCGGCAGGAACACCAGATGCCCGAGGTCGGCACAGTCCAGGCACCGCGGCACTCCGTCCTCCATGACAAGCAGCGACAGCGGCCCACGCCGGCACTTGGCACAGCGCTTCTTCTTCAGTGGCTGGATGACGACAGGAGCGCTACGGGAGCCGGTGAGGGGTCTGATCTCGCCCCCGCCGGCGGACGGGGGAGTCACACGCACTGCCATATCCGCTTCATTCCCATGGCGCCACGCCCTCCACGCCCCCGCCCCTCGGCCATGTCCGCCACCACCCCCGCATCCGTAATCATGGTCGTGTGCGACTCGAAGCGATCACCTGGGACCGGCTCGTCGACCGCCTCGCCGAACGCCTGATCGACCTGAAGCCGGCCGACGGCAGCCCCTGGCCACGGGTCGCCTTCGACGGCGCCCCGGCGGCCACCCCGGGAGACCTCGCCGCACGCGTCCACGAGGCCCTGCGCATACGCGGCCGCCCCTCGCTGGTCGTCGGCACCGAAGGCTTCCTGCGCCCGGCCTCCGTCCGTCTGGAGCGCGGGCACCAGGACGTGGACGCCTACTATGACGGCTGGTTCGACACCGGCGCCCTGTGGCGGGAGGTGTTCGGCCCCCTCGAACCCGGCGGTGACGGGCGGGTCCTGCCCGACCTCCTGGACCCGGTCACCGACCGCGCCACCCGCAGCCCTTACGTCCAACTCCCGCCCGGCGGCCTCCTGTTGCTGCACGGCCCCCTCCTCCTGCGCCACTGGTTCCCCTTCGACCTGACCGTTCATCTCCTCCTGTCTCCGGGCGCCCTGCGCCGCCGCACCCCGGAGAGCGAGCACTGGACCCTCCCCGCCTTCGAGCGCTACGAGAACGAGACCGACCCCGGCGGCACCGCCGACGTCCTCGTACGCACCGACGATCCGTGCCGCCCGGCGTGGAGCGGCTGACCGGGGTGGCGATCGAAGCTCCTGCCGAATCCCTGCCCGTTCAGGACGACGAGGTCAGCGTGACCTTCCGCGGGGTGCCGCGGAAGATCGTCGGTTTTCTCGTCCGAGCCCCGCCCCGGGTGCGTGTGCCGGGCGACCCGACGAGAATGAAGGGCGCCGGGACTAGCGGTGCGTCCCGCGCCGCGCCGGCCGTCCGGCACCGGGAGGTACTCCATGACCACTGCCCGAGAGATCATGCACCGGGGCGCCCAGTGGATCCCCGCGCACCAGACCCTGGACCGCGCCGCCCAGCTGATGCGCGAACTCAACGTCGGGGCCCTGCCCATCAGTGACCAGAACGAACGGCTCTGCGGCATCCTCACCGACCGCGACATCGTGGTCGGTTGTGTGGCCATGGGCCACGACCCGTCCAAGGTCACCGCGGGCGAGATGGCCAAGGGCACACCGCGCTGGATCGACGCGAACGCCGATGTCAGCGAGGTGCTCCAGGAGATGGAGGGCCACCAGATCCGCAGGCTGCCCGTGATCGAGAACAAGCGCCTGGTCGGCATGATCAGCGAGGCCGATCTCGCCCAGCACCTGACCGAGGACCAGATCGCCGAGTGGGCGGAGCGGGTCTACGCCAAGAGCGCGAACCGCTGACCGCCGGCCCGCCTCGCCCGCACCGGGCGGTCACAGCCAGCCGTTGCGCCGGAATCCGCGGTACAGGGTCAGGCAGGCCACGGATATGACGCCGATGACCATGCCGTAGCCGTACTTCCAGTGCAGCTCGGGCATGTGGTCGAAGTTCATGCCGTACACCCCGCAGACCATCGTGGGTACGGCGATGATCGCGGCCCATGCCGTGATCTTCCGCATGTCCGCGTTCTGCGCGACCGTGACCTGGGCGAGGTGGGCCTGCAGGATCGAGTTGAGCAACTCGTCGAAGCCTGCGATCTGTTCCGTCGCGCGCATCAAATGGTCGGACACGTCGCGGAAGTAGGCCTGTATCTCCGGCTCCACCACCCGCATCGGCCGGTCTGCGAGATCCAGCAGCGGCCGGTTCAGCGGGACCACGGCCCGCTTCAGCTCCAGGAGTTCGCGCTTGAGCTGGTAGATACGGCCCGGGTCGGCGCGTGCGCCGTTCTCCGCGAAGACGTCCGTCTCGACCTGCTCGATGTCCGCCTGCACCGCGTCGATGACGCTGAGGTAGTCGTCGACGACGTGGTCCGCGACCGCGTGCAGCACCGCGGACGGGCCCTTGGCGAGTTGGTGGGGGTCGGCCTCCAGCTCCTCGCGCAGCGGGCCCAGCGAGCCGTGCCGGCCGTGCCGCACCGTGATGACGAAGTCCTGGCCGACGAACACCATGAGCTCGCCGGTGTTCACCACCTCGCTGGACGCCGTGAATTCCTCGTGTTCGACATAGCAGACCGTCTTGAACACCGCGAACAGCGTCTCGCCGTACCGCTCCACCTTCGGGCGCTGGTGGGCCTCGATCGCGTCCTCGACCGCCAGCGGATGCAGGTCGAAGAGCTCGGCGATCCCCGCGAACTCCTGGTCCGTCGGCTCATGCAGACCCAGCCAGACGAAACCAGCCCCGCTCTTGCGCACCCGCTCGACGGTGTCGACGAGGTCACCGCCGAGGGGGAGCCGGGCACCCTCCTCGTAGGCCACGCAGTTGACCACCGAGGAGCCCAGCGGGGACCGCGCGGGGTGGCTCAGGTCCACCCGTCGGCCCCGCCGGGCCAGCCGCGCCACCTTGCGGAGGCCGCCGACCCTGCCGAGGCCCGTGACCTTCCGCAGATTCCCTGCCATGGACATCTGGATCTCCTTGCGTGGATCCTCTCGCGCCGCAATCCTGCGCCTGTCGCGCCAGTGTGCCAGGAGCGCGTGAGCAGCGGGTAAGCCTGGGGAAACCCCGCGTTCCGCTTGGTTCCCGGCTGTGGACAACGGGAATTGGCCGCGTCGTCGTGGATTCTCGGCGTGCGGAGCATCGAGCAATCCCGGCAAGTCGGGTAAATGGGATGATCGCGGCGTGGCGCTGACCGGCAGCCATCGGCGCGACAGCCGCCGGACCCGGGCGGCTCCTTCCCTGGTGTCCTGGCTCGCAGGGCAGGGCGCCGACCTGCACCCACGGCCGCAGACTGCCGCGGCTGTTCCGTGAGAGCCGCCTGGGGCGCGTCGAGGGCGACGCGTACTTCCCGGCCACGGCACCGGCCTGCGCCGCGCTGGAAGGCGCGACGACCCGTCAGGTACGGACGAACCGGTCGCCCAGGGGTTCGCCGCGACCAAGACGCCGACCGGCACCGGTCGAACATCGCGTCCGGCGCGATGGACCTGGCCGCGGGTCCGATGATCTCGGCGTGCGGGCGCAAGGCGTAGGCCTGGTCGGCCCTCCTTTCCGGGTGTGGCTCATCCGGAGCGCGGGCTCACGGGAGGCCTGCCGCCCACCTGTTCGACCGCTCGCGCCCCTGCCGCGCACCCCTCCGCCGCCGCTGCATCCGGCTCGGCGCCTGCCAGCAGTGCGGCGAGGAACGCCCCGGTGAACGCGTCTCCGGCGCCCGTCGTGTCCCGGGGCGTCGCCGGTACGGCGGGGACGCGGGCGCGTACGGTGCCCGACCGAGCCACCAGCGCACCGTCCGCGCCCTGCTTGGCCACGACCAGAGGGACATGGCGGCTCAGCTTCGCCGCCGCGTCGGCCCCGTCCGGCAACCCGGTGAGCAGGCGGGCCTCGTCCCGGCTGGGCAGCAGCACCGCCACGCCGTCGACGGCCGTGAGGAAACGGTCCACTCCCAGCTCCACCAGGAACCCGGCCGACGCCGGGTCCAGGCTCACCGGCACCCCACGCGCGCGTGCCGTCGCCAGTGCCGCCGCCACCAGCGCCCGGCCCGGTGCGGAGAAGAGCAGGTAGCCGGACAGATGCAGCCACGCCACGCCGTCGAGCAGCGCGTCCGACCAGTCACCGGGATCGAGCCGCAACGAGGCGCCACTGTCGGTGAGGAACGTCCGCTCGGCCGCGGCACCCGTGTCCACCAGGCAGATCACCGTCCCGGTCGGCGCCCGCGGGTCGACCACCAGCTGGGCACGCACCCCCGCCGCGGCCAGCGCCCGCTCGTGCCACGCCACCGCGTCCGAGCCCACCCGGCCGAGCAGCCGTACGTCCGCGCAGCCCCAATGGGCGGCCCAGCAGGCCACGTTGGCGCCCGCGCCACCGGGCAGCGTCCTGATCACGGCGGGCGTGTCGGTGCCCCCCGCGAGTGGCCCGCGGTGCCGGGCGACGACGTCCGTCACGACATCCCCGACGACCAGCAGGGCGCCGCTCGAAGAGCCGTGCCCCGGCCCGCTCACGCCTCGGCCCAGGCCGCCGCGATCCGCGCCGCCAGCCGCACGTTGCCGCGCACCGCCGCCAGGTTGGCGCTCAGCGAGGCACCCTCGGTGTGCCGTACCAGATAGTCGAGCAGGAACGGCGTGACGGCCTGGCCGGTGATGCCCTCCGCCTCGCACGCGTGCAGCGCGTCGGCCAGCACGCGCGCGTGCAGCTCGGGATCCAGTTGCTCCGCCTCCGGCACCGGGTTGGCCACGACCAGTGCCGACTCCGGCCCGCCGAGCGCGTCCCGGGCCCGCATGACGTCGGCCACCTGCCGCGGGCTGTCCAGGGTCCAGTCCACGGGATGCCCGGAGTCCGAGAGGTAGAAGCCGGGGAAGCGGTCCGTGCCGTATCCGGCCACCGCCACGCCCAGCGTCTCCAGCCGCTGCAACGTCGCCGGTACGTCCAGGATCGACTTCACGCCCGCGCACACCACCGTGATCCGCGTGCGCGCCAGCAGACCCAGGTCGGCCGACTCGTCCTGCGTCACCGTCCACTGCCGGTGCACCCCGCCGAGTCCCCCCGTCGCGAACACCCGTACGCCCGCCAGCGCCGCCAGCAGCGCGGTCGCGGACACCGTGGTCGCCCCGCTCGCCCCGGCGGCCACCGCGAGCGGCAGATCACGGTGGCCCAGCTTGCGGATCCCGTCCTCGTTCGCGATCCGCTCCAGCTGCTCCTTGTCCAGGCCGACCCGGGGCTGCCCGTCCAGCACGGCGATCGTGGCCGGTACCGCGCCCTGCCGCCGTACCGCCTCCTCCAGCTCCAGCGCCACCCGCAGATTGCGTGGACGCGGCAGCCCGTGCGCGATGATCGTGGACTCCAGGGCCACCACGGGCCGGCGCGCGTGGACCGCCTCCCGCACCTCTTCGGACACCACCAGCGTCACGCGCCTGCCTCCTGTCTTCCGGTCTTCCCTCATCTCTGGCGGGCGGCGTGCCCCGTCAAACACTTGCGGCACGTGCGGCACGACACCAGCCTGGGGGCATGACGGACAACACGACACGTCTCGACCACATCGTCCTCTGGGTACGGGACCCGGTCGCCGCCGCCGACTTCTACGAGAAGGCGGTCGGCCTGGAGCCGGTCAGGCTCACCGAGTTCGCCGCGGGACAGGTGCCCTTCCCCTCGGTACGCGTCAACGACGACACGATCATCGACCTGATGCCGCTCACCGCGGCGGAGCGGATGACGATGCTCCCCGGTGCGGCGGACAGCTCCGGGCACCCCGTCAACCACGTCTGCCTCGCTCTGCCCGAGGACGACTTCGACACCCTGCGCGACCGACTCCAGGAACGCTCGGTCCCCATGACGGACATCGGCCACGACTCCTTCGGCGCCCGCGGCAACGCCCGGCGCAACTTCTACTTCCGTGACCCGGACGGCAACCTCTTCGAGGCACGCCACTACGCCTGAGGGAGGCACGCCAACCACGCCAGAGACGCACGCGCCGGGGCCCGCACGGTGGGCCCCCTCCGGTCTCAGAACAGCGGCTCGGGCAGCACGCCCTCCAGCGCCAGCAGCTTCCGCTTGGTGTCCAGACCGCCGCCGAAGCCGCCGATGCCGCCGTCGCTCTCCACGACCCGGTGGCAGGGCACGACCACGGGCAGCGGGTTGGCGCCCATCGCCGCGCCCACCGCCTGGGCCGCGCCCGGCTGACCGACCCGGCCGGCCAGATCGCCGTACCCGACGACCGTGCCGTACGGCACGCCGGACGCCAGCTCGCGCAGGACCTCACGGTTGAAGCCGGAGATCAGCGACCAGTCCAGCGGCAACTCGAAGTCGCGGCGCTCACCCGCGAAATAGGCCCGGACCTGACGTATCGCCTCGGCCAGCAGCGGGGAGCCGGGTGCCTCGACCGGCTCGGCGCCCAGCCGGGACGCCAGCCGGCCGAGCGCCTTGTCGCGCACCGGGTCCGTGGCGTGGAACACGACGTTGACCAGGCCCGCGCCGGTCGCGGCCAGCAGCAGCGGACCGATGTCGCTGGCGACGACGGTCCACACGGCCTGCTGCTCGTACTGCCCATGGCTGTCCATGCGGCCACCGTACGACCCGCCACTGACATTGATACTCGTAGCGGCTTCCGGCGGTCGTGGCTCTGCCACTGACTGACGCCCTGCTGGGCTGTCTTCGCGTTGTTCTGTCCGACCGCCGGAGCTGGTTCTCATGGCTCCGGCCGGGCGGAGCCATGACCTGATAGGAGTTGGTCAGAAGCCCCTTCAATGTCCTGTCTGAGCCACCCGGTCGACGCCACCTCCAGCTAGGAAGGCGTTCACCAGCATGGCAGCACAGGCCCCGGAAGACACCACGGGCACTGGCCAGAAGGTGTCCACAGGTGTCGACTCCCACACCGACACCCTTCATGTCGCGGTCATCAGCGACAACGGCGGCCACCTCGCCGACGCCGAGTCCGCCACCACCTCCGCCGGATACGCCGCCGCGCTGGCCTTCGTCGACGCCCACGGGCACGTGAGGGCGACCGGTGTGGAGGGCACATCCTCCTACGGGGCAGGCTTCACTCGTGCCGCCCGCTCGCACGGGCACCGGGTCACCGAGGTCAACCGGCCGGATCGGGCCGAACGCCGCCGCATCGGCAAGTCCGACCCCATCGACGCCTACGCCGCAGCCCGCGCCGCCCTGTCCGGGCGGGCCTCCAGCGCGCCGAAGGACGACACCGTCACCGGCATACGCGCCCTGCACAACGCCGCCCGCTCCACGGTGAAGACCCGGACCGCCGCGCTCAACCAGATCGGCAGCATCCTCGTCTGTGCCCCCGAGGCCATCCACGCCAAGTACGGTCCGCTGAAATCGACGGACCGTGCAGATGCCCTTGCCCGTCTGCGGCCGGCCGCAGACGCCGTCCACACGGCAGTCCTGACCGCGCTGAAGACCCTTGCCCGGCGCGTCAGAGAGCTGACCGCCGGGCATGAAGCCCTCAAGGCCCTGGACACCGCGGTCACCGCCGACAACCCCGGCCTACGAGCCGCTCACGGAGTCGGCCCGACACCGCCGCACAACTGCTGATCACGGCAGGCGGCAACCCCGACCGCATGCGGACCGAGGCATCCTTCGCCACACTGTGCGGAGCTGCCCCGGTGCCGGCTTCCAGCGGGAGAACCAGCCGCCACCGCCTCTCCCGGGGCGGCGACCGGGCCGCCAACGCCGCCCTCTACCGCATCGCCCTGGTCCGCATGGGCAGCGATCCCCGCACGCGCGGGTACGCCGCACGCCAGACCGCCGCCGGACGCACGAAGTAAGGAGATCGTCCGGCTGCTGAAACGAGCCATCGCCCGTGAGGTCTTCCGCTGCCTGACCACCACGGTCCACGTTCCTGAGATCGCCGACCTGCGTCCCCTGCGGCTGTCCAAGAACATCACCCTCACCGCCGCCGCACGACACCTCGGCGTCTGGCCGACCAGAATCTCCGACATCGAACGCGGAACCCGCCGACTCGACGACCTCGCCCACGCCTACCGCAACTGGCTCCAAACTGCTTGACCAGCAATAGGAGCATCAACGCCCCTCCGAACCGGCGCCGGAACGTCACTGCCCGCCCAGCGCGTCCCGGACGGCATCGGGCTTGTTGGTGATGACGCCGTCGACGCCGTACCCGGCGACCTTGCGGGCGGTGGCCGCGTCGTCGACGGTCCGGGTGAAGACCTCCAGCGGCCTGCCGTGCGCACCGATGACCCCGCGCGGGCGTCGGCACGCACCTGCTCCACGGTGTTCTCGGCCCCGGCGTCGGAGGGGGACAGGATGGACACAGATCGAATGGAGTTGCCCGAGACCGCTCACGGGTGCGGCACAACTGGGGCAGAGGCGTGTTTCTTTGCCGGAAAGTCGTTCGACCATCCGGTGCGAGTCATACTCTCTGCCTCAACCCTGACCGCTCGGGCGGTCCTGGGAGGGGAGCATTTCACGGAATTCCGGGACGGAATGGGGCGGAAGGGCAGCCGCGCATGCAGGGCACGGTCGATGGATTCAGTTACGGCCTCGTCACACCGCTGGTGGCCTATGCCATGGCCTGCCTCGGCGGTGCCCTCGGCCTGCGCTGCACCACCAGATCCCTGCTCGTGGCCGGCTCCTGGCGCCCCGGCTGGCTCGCCCTGGGCTCCATGGCGATCGGCTCCGGCATCTGGACCATGCACTTCGTCGCGATGATGGGGTTCACGGTCCACGAGGCCCCGATCCACTACGACAAGCCCATGACGTACGCCAGTCTGGGCGTCGCCATCCTGATGGTGGGCATCGGGATCTTCATCGTCGGCTACCGCGGCGCGTCCGGCACGGCCCTGTTCACCGGCGGCACCATCACCGGCCTCGGCATCGCGTCCATGCACTACCTGGGCATGGCCGGCATACGGCTGAACGGAAAGCTGGAGTACAACACACTCACCGTCGCCGCCTCCGTCCTCATAGCCATGGTCGCCGCCACCGCCGCCCTGTGGGCGGCCGGACAGGTCAGAGGGTTCCTGTGGAGCGTGGGCGCCAGCCTCGTCATGGGACTCGCGGTCAGCGGCATGCACTACACGGGCATGGCCGCCCTCCGCGTCCACCTGCACAGCACCGCCGACCCCGCCACGGGCGACTCGCCCGCCGCGCTGCTCGCCCCCATGCTGATCGGCCCGCTCGCCTTGCTGCTCCTCGCGGCCGTCGTCGTCCTGTTCGACCCGCTGATGGTCATGGGCAGGCCCGCCCACCCCCGCCCCGAGCCCAAACCCGGCGTCCCCGCCCACGCGCCGCTGCCGCATCCCACCCGCCGACTCGCGCTCCGCACCCGTCGGCACCCGGCCCGCAGTGGCTACCGCACCCCGCAGAACCGCTGATCGGAGCCCGTTGTCAGTGCGGGGTCGTACGGTGGATTCCATGCGGCCCGTTTCCAACATCGAACGCACGGTGGCGCCCTTCGAGGTCGTCAGCCCCTACCAGCCGAGCGGCGACCAGCCGACGGCCATCGCCGATCTCGCCCGGCGCATCGAAGCCGGCGAGAAGGACGTCGTGCTCCTCGGCGCGACCGGCACCGGCAAGTCCGCCACCACCGCGTGGATGATCGAGAAGCTCCAGCGCCCCACCCTGGTGATGGCGCCGAACAAGACGCTGGCCGCCCAGCTGGCGAACGAGTTCCGCGAGCTGCTGCCGAACAACGCGGTCGAGTACTTCGTCTCGTACTACGACTACTACCAGCCCGAGGCCTACGTGCCGCAGTCGGACACCTACATCGAGAAGGACTCCTCGATCAACGAGGAGGTCGAGCGCCTGCGCCACTCGGCGACCAACTCGCTGCTCACCCGCCGCGACGTCGTCGTGGTCGCCTCGGTGTCCTGCATCTACGGCCTCGGTACGCCGCAGGAGTACGTCGACCGCATGGTCCCGCTCCGCGTCGGCGACGAGATCGACCGCGACCAGCTGCTGCGCCGCTTCGTCGACATTCAGTACACGCGCAACGACATGGCCTTCACCCGGGGCACCTTCCGGGTCCGCGGCGACACCATCGAGATCTTCCCGGTCTACGAGGAGCTGGCCGTCCGCATCGAGATGTTCGGTGACGAGATCGAGGCGCTGTCCACCCTGCACCCGATCACCGGCGAGATCGTCAGCGACGACCAGCAGCTGTACGTCTTCCCGGCCTCCCACTACGTCGCGGGCCCCGAGCGCATGGAGCGGGCCATCAACGACATCGAGAAGGAGCTCGGGGAGCGGCTCGCCGAGCTGGAGAAACAGGGCAAGCTCCTGGAGGCCCAGCGACTGCGGATGCGGACGACGTACGACATCGAGATGCTCCGCCAGATCGGCACCTGCTCCGGCGTGGAGAACTACTCGATGCACTTCGACGGCCGCCTGCCCGGCTCCCCGCCGAACACGCTGCTGGACTACTTCCCCGAGGACTTCCTCCTCGTCATCGACGAGTCGCACGTCACCGTGCCGCAGATCGGCGCCATGTACGAGGGCGACGCCTCCCGCAAGCGCACGCTCGTGGAGCACGGGTTCCGGCTGCCCTCGGCCCTCGACAACCGCCCGCTGAAGTGGGAGGAGTTCCAGGAGCGCATCGGCCAGAGCGTCTACCTGTCGGCCACCCCGGGCCAGTACGAGCTGTCCCGCTCCGACGGCGTCGTCGAGCAGATCATCCGGCCCACCGGCCTGGTCGACCCGGAGGTCGTGGTCAAGCCCACCGAGGGCCAGATCGACGACCTGGTGCACGAGATCCGCACACGCGTGGAGAAGGACGAGCGCGTCCTGGTCACCACGCTGACCAAGAAGATGGCCGAGGACCTCACCGACTACTTCCTGGAGCTCGGCATCCAGGTCCGCTATCTGCACAGCGACGTCGACACGCTGCGCCGCGTCGAGCTGCTGCGGGAACTGCGCTCCGGCGAGTTCGACGTCCTGGTCGGCATCAACCTCCTCAGGGAGGGCCTCGACCTGCCCGAAGTCTCCCTGGTGGCGATCCTCGACGCCGACAAGGAGGGCTTCCTGCGCTCCGGCACCTCGCTGATCCAGACCATCGGCCGCGCGGCGCGCAACGTCTCCGGCCAGGTCCACATGTACGCCGACAAGATCACCCCGGCGATGGAGAAGGCCATCGAGGAGACCAACCGCCGCCGGGAGAAGCAGATCGCGTACAACACGGCGAACGGCGTCGACCCCCAGCCACTGCGCAAGAAGATCAACGACATCGTCGCGCAGATCGCGCGCGAGGACGTCGACACCGAGCAGCTGCTCGGCACGGGCTATCGCCAGTCCCGCAAGGACGGCCGCGGGACGAGGGCCCCCGTGCCCTCCCTGAAGGATCACGCGGTCAAGGACGTGAAGCCCACCAAGCGCGCCAAGGCCAAGGCCAAGGAGACCGTGCCGACCGACCGCCCGGCCGCGGAACTCGCCGGGCAGATCGAGGAGCTGACGGAGCGTATGCGCGCCGCCGCCGCGGACCTGCAGTTCGAGATCGCGGCACGGCTGCGCGACGAGGTGTCCGAGATGAAGAAGGAACTGCGCCAGATGAAGGAGGCAGGCCTGGCCTGATGGATCGGCGGGACCGCTGTGACCTCGCCGCGAATGCGCTGTGTTGCAAGACCGACACAAAGTGCGGACCGGAGTACGTCACTGTCAGTGCCCCTGCGTAGGGTGCTGGTCATCCGCGACTTCGCGGCAACAGGGGAATGCTAAAGAGGGGAATCAGCGCGTGACCGTCAACATGACCAAGGGGCAGGCCATCAGCCTGCAGAAGAACGACGGCGGCACCCTGACCGCGGTGCGCATGGGTCTCGGCTGGCAGGCGGCCCCCCGGCGCGGCCTGTTCGGCTCGCGCACCCGGGAGATCGACCTTGACGCCTCCGCCGTCCTGTTCGCGGACAAGCAGCCGGTCGACGTCGTGTTCTTCCGCCACCTGGTGAGCGACGACGGCTCGGTGCGCCACACCGGCGACAACCTCGTCGGCGGCGTCGGTCAGGGCGGCGACGACGAGGCGATCCTCGTCGACCTGCAGCGCCTCCCGGTCCACATCGACCAGATCGTCTTCACCGTGAACTCCTTCACGGGCCAGACGTTCCAGGAGGTGCAGAACGCCTTCTGCCGCATCGTCGACGAGACCAACGGCCAGGAACTCGCCCGCTACACGCTCGCCGGCGGCGGCGCCTACACGGCCCAGATCATGGCGAAGGTGCACCGCGCGGGCACGGGCTGGTCCATGACGGCCCTCGGCACCCCGGCCAACGGCCGCACCTTCCAGGACCTGATGCCGTCGATCCTGCCGCTCCTCTGAGACGGCGGACCCGGCGAGCGGCACACGACAACAACAGCCACACAGGGGGATTGAGGCGATGACGGCCGAGCTGGTGCGGGGGCAGAACCACCCGCTCTCCCAGGCCCGCCTGGAGATCAGGGTCTCGGCCGGCAAGCCCGTCGTGGCCGTGGCGACGCTCAGCGACGAGCAGGGCAAGGTCCGGGACACGGAGCGAGTGGCCCACCCGGGCGCACCCACCCTGCCCGGACTGGAGGTGTCCCGCCAGGCGGCCGCCGCCCACCGCCTCGCGGTGGACCTGGACGCCATGCCGGACGCCGTGCACCGCGTCCATGTGCTGCTCGCCCTGCCCACCGGCGCCGGGGGACCGGCCCGCTTCGGCGCCGTGGCCGCCCCCTTCGTCGCGGTCACCGGACTCGACGGCACCGAGGTCGCCAGCTACACCATCACCGGCCTGGAAACCGAGACGGCCGTCGTCGCCCTGGAGCTCTACCGCCGTCAGGGCGCCTGGAAGGTGCGCGCCGTCGGCCAGGGCTACGCCGGCGGCCTCGCCGAGCTCTTCACCGACCAGGGCCTGCCCCAGGCCCACCAGCTCGCCGGAGCCATCCACGACGCGGTCGCCCAGGGCATGGCCCGCTCGGTGGCGGCACCCCCGCCCCGTACGGTGGGCGCGGACCGCACCCGCCAGGCGGCCGCACCCACCCCGGGCCCGGACCACGGCGGCTCGCCCTACGGCACCCAGGCCCCGCAGGGCGCCACAGGAGGACGTACGGGCTACCCCGGTGGTTCCGCCCACCCCGAGCCCTCCGCCCCCACCGACCCCTCCGCCCTCACCCAGCCCTCCGCGCCCACCGCGGGCGGCCCGATCGACTACAACCACCCGCGCCGCCGGAACTCCGTACCGCCGCCGTCCCCGCCGACCGCGCCCCCTGCGGCGCCCGGTCAGCCCGCCCAGCCCGTCGCGGGCGACGCGACCGGCTGGTCCATGGACGAGCGGCTCTGCAACCAGGTGTGGGGCATGTTCGAGGACCTCGCCCGTACCACCGCCGCGTACCGCAGCGCCGTCGACTTCGCCGAGTCGCGCATGGACAAGGAACTGGAGCAGGTCCTGTCCGACCCGCGCAGCCGGATCGGCGGACAGGCCGACGCCGCACGCGAGGAGGCCCGCGTCCGGCACGGCCGGCTCGTCGACCAGGCCCGGCAGGCCCTCGACCGGGACGTCGCCCAGCTCGCCGCCGAGGCCGACGTCGTCGAACCGGCCCTGCCACCGGCGTACGCCCGCTGGGACAACCCCGTCTGGCACGGCTACCGCGTGCCGATGGAGATGCCCATGGCCCTGCGCCTGGGCGACCTGCATCTGCCGGAGTGCGCCGAGGTGCGGATACCGATGCTGGTCCGGTTGCCGCTGGAGCGCGGCCTGTGGATCGACAGCGGTCGTGCCGGGTCCGTCGACGGTTCGTTCCACGACGCGCACGACCTGCGGCGCCTGGCGATGGAGACGGCGGTGGCGCATGTGGCGCGCCTGCTCGCCGTCCATCCCACGGGCGAGTTCACCGTGTATGTCATCGACCCGGCCGGTTCGGGAGCGCAGACGCTGGTACCGCTGGTGCAGAGCGGGGTGCTCGCGGCCCCGCCCGCGGTCGGTGCCGCCGGTGTGGCGGACGTCCTGGGCAAGCTCACGCAGCGGGTCGACCTGGTGCAGATGGCGGTGCGCGGCGGCGCGCCCGACGCACTTCCACCGGACTTCGACACCTCCCAGAACCTGCTGGTGGTCAACGACTTCCCGCACGGCTTCGACGACCGGGCCGTCACGCAACTGCGCTACCTGGCCGACGAGGGCCCGGCCGTCGGCGTCCATCTCATGATGGTCGCGGACCGGGAGGACGCCGCTGCCTACGGGCCGTTGCTCGACCCGCTGTGGCGTTCGCTGCTGCGACTGACTCCGGTGCCCGACGACCATCTCGCCGACCCGTGGGTGGGGCACGCCTGGACGTACGAGCCGTCGCTGGTGCCGCCCGGAAGCCAGGTGCTCCAGCGGGTGCTCGACCAGATCGCCGCAGCCCGTACCAAGCATCGGTAAAGCCGGGCTGAGCAGGGGATTTGAGCTTGTCTTTGCCAACTAATTTACCTTTCCTTGGTGATTGGGGTACTGTTCTGCGTACGGAGGGGAGTACTCCCTGACTACTGCGACGTACCCGTCAATACGGATCAGGCCAGATCCCGGGGCGTCGGCCCGCTTGTGGGTGGAAGAGACCTCCGGCAGCGACGACGCTGACTGACCGTTCGCCGTTACGTACTGCCGGAGGCGCAGTGGATGTTTCTGTGACCCTATGGGTCCTGACCATCGTGGGACTGGCCGCGCTCATCGCGGTCGACTTCTTCATCGGTCGCAAGCCCCACGATGTATCGATCAAGGAAGCCGGGATCTGGACCGTCGTCTGGATCGTCCTGGCCTGTCTCTTCGGCCTCGGCCTGCTCGTCTTCGGCGGCGGCCGGCCCGCCGGTGAGTTCTTCGCCGGCTTCATCACCGAGAAGTCGCTGAGCGTCGACAACCTCTTCGTCTTCGTCCTGATCATGGCGAAGTTCGCCGTGCCCTCGCAGTACCAGCAGCGGGTGCTGCTCATCGGCGTTCTCATAGCCCTGGTACTGCGCGCGGTCTTCATCGCCGCCGGTGCCGCGATCATCGCCAGCTTCTCGTGGGTGTTCTACCTCTTCGGCGCCTTCCTGATCTGGACCGCCTGGAAGCTGATCCAGGAGGCCCGGGCGGGAGCCGAGGACGAGGAGTACGAGGAGAACAAGCTCCTCAAGGCCGCCGAGCGCCGCTTCGGTGTGGCCGACCGCTACCACGGCACCAAGCTGTGGATCGAGCAGAACGGCAAGCGGGTCATGACCCCGATGCTGGTCGTGATGCTGGCCATCGGCACCACGGACGTCCTGTTCGCGCTCGACTCCATCCCGGCGATCTTCGGCCTCACGCAGGACCCGTACATCGTCTTCACTGCCAACGCCTTCGCGCTGATGGGCCTCAGGCAGCTGTACTTCCTCATCGGCGGCCTGCTGAAGAAGCTGGTCCACCTGTCGTACGGCCTGTCGATCATCCTCGGCTTCATCGGCGTCAAGCTGGTGCTGCACGCGCTGCACGAGTCCGGGGTCCACGTCCCGGAGATCGGCATCCCGTTCTCGCTCGGCGTGATCTGCACCGTCCTGATCGTCACCACGATCACCAGCCTCATGGCCTCCCGGAAACAGGCGGCGGCCGAGGCGGCGCAGGGGCCGAGCGAAGAGACCCCGAAGGACAGCGTCGACGTCTGACCATCACGGAGGCAGCGACAACCATCACTGGTGCGGTGTTCGGTGAAGTGCCGAGCACCGCTCCCGTGCTTCGAGTTCGACATGCGGAGGCCATGACGGTGACGTACGGGCGTCGTGCGACCTCCGCCGACCGTCGCCGACCGGAATGGGAGGTATGAGCCGGTCTGCGAGGGTCGCTGCATGATCGATCGGCTCAGGTCGCTCACGCATGGGTGGACGTCCGTAGTGCCGGTGCTCGCGGCGATCTCGCTGGTCCTCACCTGGGGCCGGGACGTGCCGGGCGCGGTCGTCGTGCTTGATGATGGTCGTCCTCGCGGGCGCGGTCCTCGCCGCCGTGCATCACGCCGAAGTGGTCGCTCACCGGGCCGACGAGCCTTTCGGCTCGCTCATCCTCGCCGTCGCCGTCACCGTCATCGAGGTCGCGCTGATCGTCACCCTCATGGCGGACGGCGGCGACAAGAGCGCCTCGCCGGCACGGGACACGGTCTTCGCGGCCGTGATGATCACCTGCAACGGCATCGTCGGCCTGAGCATCCTCGTGGCCTCCCCGCGCCACCGCACGGCCGTCTTCAACCCCGAGGGCACCGGCGCCGCCCTCGCGACGGTCGCCACGCCGGCCGCGCTCAGCCTCGTGCTGCCGACCTTCACCACCAGCAAGCCGGGCCCGGAGTTCTCGGCGGTGCAGCTCACGTTCGCCGCGCTGTCCTCGCTGATCCTCTACGGCCTGTTCGTGGCGACGATCCTCTACGGCCTGTTCGTGGCGACCCCAGACCGTCCGGCACCGCGACTACTTCCTGCCGATCACCCGCGAGGGCGACATGATCACCGCGGAGGACCACGCCGCGGCCCCGTCCACCCGCACCGCCTTGATCAGCCTGGGGCTGCTGTCGCTCGCGCTGGTCGGGGTGGTCGGCCTGGCATGTCGCCGACGATCGAGTCGGGCGTGGCCGCCGCCGGCCTGCACCACGCCGTCGTGGGTGTGATCATCGCGCTGCCGGTGCTGCTCCCCGAAACCATCCCCGCACTGCGCGCCGCGCGCCGCGACCGGGCGCAGACCAGCCTCGCCTCGCGCTCGACTCCGCCATGGCCAGCATCGGCCTGACCATCCCCGCGGTCGCCCTGGCGTCCATCTGGCTCTCCGGGCCACTCATCCCCGGCCTCGGCCCCACCCACATGGTGCTGCTCGCACTGACCGTCGTGGTCGCCTCCCTGACGGTGGTACCGGGCCGGGCCACACCGCTACAGGGAGGCGTCCATCTGGTGCTGCTGGCGGCGTACTTGGAGCTGGCGGTCAATCCGTGGCCGAGCGGTACGTCAGCCGGCCGCCGCCTCGGCCTCAGCCTTCGCCGCACGCACCCGCACCGGCCGCGTCTCCGGAAGCAATGCGAAGCACCCCAGGCTGAGCAGCGCGACGCCGGTCAGGTAGGCGCCCACACCCCACGGCACCCGGCCGCCCTGTTCGGCCAGTGCCGTCGCCACGATCGGGGTGAGCGCGCCCCCGAGGACTCCGCCGAGGTTGTAGCCGACCGCGGCGCCCGTGCAGCGGACGCGGGGCTCGTACAGCTCCGGCAGATACGCGGCGATCACCCCGAACATCGTGACGAACGCGACCAACGCCACCAGGAAGCCGAGGAAGATCAGCAGCGGGGCACCGGTCGCGAGCAGCGCGACCATCGGGAACATCCACAGCGCGGCCGCCGCACACCCGATCAGACACAGGGGCCGCCGCCCGTAGCGGTCGCCGAGCACCGCCGCCAGGGGCGTCAGCGTGCCCTTCATCACCACCGCGGCCATGACGCAGGTCAGCATCACGGTACGGCTCACGCCGAGCCGTTCCGTGGCGTACGCGAGCGACCAGGTGGTCACGGCGTAGAAGATCGCGTACCCGACGGCGAGCGCTCCGGCGGTCAGCAGAACCAGCCGCCAATGGTCGCGCACGACCTCGGCGAGCGGCACGCGCGCGTAGTCGTCGATGGAGAGAAAGCTGGGGCTCTCGGTGAGCGACGACCGCAGCCACAGCCCCACCACGGCCAGCACCCCGGCGGCCCAGAACGGCACCCGCCAGCCCCATGCCGCGAACTGGGCGTCGGTCAGCGTCGCCGACAGCGTCAGCATCGCGCCGTTGGCGAGGACGAAGCCCACCGGGGGCCCCACCTGCGGGAAGCTCGACCACAGTCCACGCCGGTCGGCCGGCGCGTGCTCCGCGGTCAGCAGCACGGCACCGCCCCACTCGCCGCCGAGCCCGAGCCCCTGCAGAAAGCGCAGCACGAGCAGCAGCACGGGGGCGGCCACACCGATCGTGTCGTACGTCGGTACACAGCCGACGGCGACCGTCGACGCACCGGTGAGCAGCAGCGAGCCGACGAGGACCGGCCGCCGCCCGTGCCGGTCCCCGATGTGCCCGAACAGTACGGAGCCCAGCGGCCGCGCCACGAAGCCCACGCCGAACGTGGCGAAGGCGGCCAGCGTCCCCGCCAGCGGCGAGAAGGTGGGAAAGAACAGCGGCCCCAGGACCAGTGCCGCCGCGGTCCCGTAGACGAAGAAGTCGTAGAACTCGATGGCCGTCCCGGCGAGCGAGGCGGCCGCGAGCCGCAGCATGGAAGGCGCCCTTACGGTGCGTACGTCGTGCATGCCGCGTCAACTACTCACGGTGACCACGGGTTACGGGGGCGCACGGAGGTGCGGCGCGCCTCAGCAGACCGGCGGAGGGCGAGATCACGGCGTTCATGCGGGGAGGGTACGAGGGCCACGGTGTCGGCGCACCGTGATAGACCGGGTCTGCGCAGCGGTCCTCGCGGACCGACCGACCTCGACCGGACCGGAGGAACCGTGCCCCGCACCCTGGCCAACGCCCCGATCATGATCCTCAACGGGCCCAACCTGAACCTTCTCGGGCAACGCCAGCCGGAGATCTACGGCTCCGACACCCTGGCCGACGTCGAGACCCTGTGCGCCAAGGCGGCCGCCGCGCACGGCGGCACGGTGGACTTCCGGCAGTCCAACCACGAGGGTGAGTTGGTCGACTGGATCCACGAGGCGCGGCTCAACCACTGCGGGATCGTCATCAACCCCGGAGCCTACTCGCACACGTCCGTCGCGATCCTGGACGCCCTCAACACCTGTGACGGCATGCCCGTGTTGGAGGTCCACATCTCCAACATCCACCAGCGGGAGTCGTTCCGGCACCACTCGTACGTCTCGCTGCGCGCCGACGGCGTCATCGCGGGATGCGGTGTGCAGGGGTACCTGTTCGGGGTGGAGCGGGTCGCGGCGCTGGCCGGGGCGGCACAGGCCGACGCGTAGCCCGCCAGGAGTGGGGGTTGCGTGGGCCGCCGGCCGAGGGCGGGGATCGAGGGACCGGCGGCCCATACCGCGCAGGTGCTGTCATCCCGCGCGGGGCTGCTTCCAGTTGACCGCGCAACCACGCGCGCGGGGAGCGCGCGCAGGGCACCGGCGCGTGCAGAGGATTCACACGGGGCGCGCGTCTCGCAACTCGCGCCCCCTGGCTGTGGAGTTCACCACCCGCGCGCGTGCCACTCCGGCAGAAGCGGCCGCTCCGCGCCGAGCGAGGTGTCGTTGCCGTGCCCCGGGTAGACCCAGGTCTCGTCCGGGAGGACGTCGAAGATCTTCGTCTCGACGTCGTGCATCAGACTGGCGAACGCCTTTGGATTCTTGTGGGTGTTGCCCACACCGCCCGGGAAACCCCGGAGAACACCCGGGACACATACGTGAAGTCGTGGCGGGTCTGGGAGCGGTTCACCACCGCCCAGGGCCTCCCGATCACCGAGGGCACCCGCGGCTCCCTGGTCGCGTTCGTGACGTGGATGCTCCGGGAGGGCCAGCAGAACGGGAAGGGCTACGCCGCCTCGTCACTTGCTGCCGGTTGTGCCAGAGCGGTACGCAAGTCATCTACCCGTAGCCAGCTTGCAAGCCTCTTTACGCAGACCTCTGCGGCCCGGTCGCTGTCCGCTTGCTCAGGGAAGTGTTGGCGGTTGTGGCGGTGCCCGTGGTGAGGGCGAGCCCCGCCGCATCGCGGCGGGGCTGCTCGGTTTCAGCTTGCCTGCTGGTGCTGCCTGAGTTCGTGGGTGCTGGCGGTGAGCGTGCCGTCTTGCTGTTCGTAGTGGGACAGGGCGAGACCGAGGCCGAAGAAGGTTGGAGCCCACTCGCCCACGAAAATGCCCCACCGGTCGGCGCGTGCGAGCCCGGTTCCCGGTTCCGCTGCGAGTGAGACTGCCCACGCGGCGACCGTCAGGCCGATGGAAGCGAAGGCAGCCGTGTAGGCGTGCTCGCTGCGGACGCCCATCTCGTGCATCTTCTTGACCATCATGGTGCCCTCCGCCTACATGCCGGTGGAACGGGTGTTGGACTCCCGGTAGCCCTGGCGGTCGTGCTCGCGCTTCTTGCGCCACGGGATGAGACCGGCCAGGCCGAGGAGGCCGAAGAGGCCCCACAGGCCCGCGTTGTCGTCGTCCTCGTTCTGGTTGTCCTGGGCCTGAACCGTCGCGGTGGCGGCCGGCGGCATCGCCTGCTCGGCAGTGTCCTGGCTGAACGCCGTCCCTGCCGGCGCGAGAGCGAGCAGAAGGGCGATGAGTACCGTGCTGGCGGTTCTACGCATGGTGTCTCCTCTTGATTCCGGCCCCCCGGTAAACCCAGTAGTCGCCGGACATCTCCTGTATGTCCCAATACCTCAAGTAGCACACACTTCCAGTAGATATGCATGTTTAGTCTGTTCTCGTTCAACTGCCGGGGGTAGCTCCTTGCCTTGGCATCTCGCCTTTGCTGTGTGATGCCTGTTGGCCGCGAGCATCTCCACTGACGCCCTGGCAGGGGGCTCGCCTTCTACCCTTGCAATCTTCCGGCGGGCGTGCACCCATCCGCAATTTCACTCGAGCGGCAGAACGCTCATGCAGTAGGAGCCCGTGCGCCCGACGCGTATCCAACGCGGTCGTCGGCGGCACAGGGCGCAGTTGGTTGTCGGCTGGACAATCTGCCTGCCCTTGGTGCCTCCTGTGCAGGCCGCGAATGAATAGAAGATAAGTGACTTTTCAGAACGAATCAGCACGTACAGGGCGGGTACGCGGCCGTTGAAGCGCCAGCGCGAAAGGGGGCGGCGATGAGCAGGCCGGAGCGGAAGGGCAGGGGATCGAGGGGCAGTGTCGGCTCCTTCTCGCCTGGGGTGCACAGTCGTCAGGATCTCCGGCCGGCCGTGGCGGCCCGGCGAATGCGTTCGCAACCGTCCGGTCGCCGAAGGGCCTCCCGCGGGTGCATAGCATCGAATATCGTGGTGCGTACATTTGTGCGATTCCTTATGGCTATGCTGCTGACGACTGCGGGCCTGATCCTGACCTCTGCGAACGCCGCCTTGGCCGACGCCCCGGTCGACTTGTCACGGGAAGGACAGATCACGGACCGGGTCGGGGCACTCGGCAACCGGGAACCTGAAGTCGCCCGGGCGCTGGCCCGGCTGGCCGACGAACACCAACTCCAGCTGTTCGTGGTGTACGTGAGCGATTTCTCCGGCCGCTCCCCACAGCAGTGGGCGAACGCGACAGCCGTAAGGAACGGGTTCGGCGCCGACGACGCGCTGCTCGCCGTCGCCACCAGCGACCGGCAGTACTCCTACTACGTGGACGCCGGCTCGCCGCTGACACGGCAGGACCTGACTGAGGTCGACGCAACAGCCGTCGCGCCGGCGCTGCGGCAGAACGACTGGGCGGGAGCGGCGATCGGCGCAGCCCGGGGATACGACGCGGTGCTCTCAGGTCAGCCCGCGCCCACGCTGGACGTGACGCCCGGAGGGGCGGACCCGGGTCAGGGCGAGCAGGTAGGCGTCGGCACAGGCAACTGGCTCCTTCTGCTTTTGGTGCTCGTTCCAGTGGCCCTGGCCGCGTTCGCCTTGATCAGACGCAGGTCGCGCAGGGCCGCCGGGCCGCGAGGCGGCGAAGAGACGTGGGGCGGGCCGTCCCCGAAGTCGCTGGCGGATCTCGACGCACAGGCGCGCCAGGCTCTGGTGCGAACCGACGACGCGGTGCGCACCAGCCAGGAGGAACTGGGCTTCGCCGCGGCGCAGTTCGGCGAGGAGGCGACCCAGCCGTTCACCGAAGCGGTGGAGGCGGCGAAGCGGGAGCTGACCGCGGCGTTCCGGCTGCGGCAGCAACTCGATGACGCCTACCCCGAGGACGATTCGACCCGCCTGCAGATGGTCCAGGAGATTATTGATCGGTGCGCGCAGGCCAATCGCGTCTTGGACGAGAAGGCCGAGGACTTCGACCAGTTGCGTGGCTTCGAACGCAACGCACCTCAAGCCCTGGCCGCGGCTCAGGCCGCTTTCGACACCGCGAGCAGCCGAGTGGTGCTCGCGCAGGACACCCTGGCCGCCATGCGCGAGCAGTACGCCTCCTCAGCCACCGAACCGGTAGTCACTGACGTAGAGCAGGCGGGCAGCCGACTGCAGTTCGCGCAGAACAGCCTGCAACAGGCGCGGCAGGCCGTGGAAGGCAACGACAACGGCTCGGCCGCGGTCCAGTTGCGGGCCGCAGAGGCAGCCGTGGCGCAGGCCAACCGGTTGATCGAAGCCGTCGACCGGCGAGCCCAGGAACTCGCGGACGCGGCCGGCGCGCTGCCAGGCGCATTGACCGAGACGGACGCGGATCTGGCGGAGGCGCGTGGCCTGCTGCAGGGAGCCAAAGAACTGCCGACCGCCGCCCTGCAGGGGCGCATCGCACGCGCCGAGACCGTGGCGACCGAGGTACGCAGGGCCATGGAGAGTGGCCGGTACGACCCCATCGATGCGCTGCGCCGGGTGGAGGAGGCCGATGCCGGGCTCGACGAGGCCCTCATGGGGGCGCAGGAGAGCGAGCAGGGCACACGGCGCGCCCTTGCGCTGCTTGAGCGGACGGTGCTCAGTGCGCAGTCCAGCGTCGGCGAGGCCGTGGACTACATCATCACCAACAGGGGAGCCGTCGGCAGCGAGGCCCGCACGCGGCTCGCGGAAGCACAGCGCAGGCTGCAGCGGGCCGAGGCCTTCTCCGGCCGGGGTGCCGGGGCGGATGCGCACAATGCCCTGACAGAGGCGCAGCAGGCCGACGCGCTGGCGCAGGATGCGCTGCTCCTGGCCCAAGAGGACGTAGAGGGTTTCGGCGTCGCCACCGAGCCCGGTGTGTACGCGGTCGGAAGCGGCGGCAGCGGCCTGGCGGGCGCCATGCTCGGCGGGATCCTGCTCGGCGGCTTCGGCGGTGGCTACAGCGCCGGGCCAGTCAGTTTCGGAGGCGGCGGAACACGCGCCCGGATGGGCGGCGGCCGTTTCTGACACTACCAATTCTCCCTCACCCAGATGCGCAAAGGAGAAGTGTTATGACCAAGCAGACCATCCTGGGACGGGTCGCTCAGCTCGCCCGGGCCAACATCAACGCCCTGATCGACCAGGCGGAAGATCCTCAGCTGATGCTGGACCAGCTGATCCGCGACTACACCAACAACATCAGGGAAGCGGAGCAGGCGGTGGCCACCACCATCGGCAACCTGCGCCTGATGGAACAGGATTACAAGGAGGACAAGGAAGCCGCCACCGAGTGGGGCCGCAAGGCACTCGCAGCCAGCAAGAAGGCGGACGAACTCCGCGCTGCGGGAGACCTTGTGGACGCGGACAGGTTCGACACCTTGGCCAAGGTCGCCCTGAGCAGGCAGCTGCAGTCCGAAAGGGAGGCCACGGCAGCCGAGCCGACCATCGCCTCCAACACGGCCGTCGTGGACAAACTCAAGACCGGCCTCGACCAGATGCAGCTCAAACTCGGCGAACTGCACAGCAAGCGCGACCAACTCGTGGCACGGGCGAAGTCCGCCGAGGCGCAAAACCGCATGCTGGACGCCGTCAAAAGCATCGACATACTCGACCCGACAAGCGAACTCAGCCGGTTCGAGGACAAGGTGCGCCGCGAAGAAGCCCGGGCCATGGGCAAGGAAGAACTCGCCGCCTCCTCCCTGGACACGCAGTTCGAGCAGCTCGAAGGACTCGGCGACGCGACCGAGATCGAAACGCGGCTGGCTGCACTGAAAGCCGCATAACCGCCGGCAGTCACCACTCGCCACCTGGGAGCCAGCGGTGAAGCCGCGGCGGACGAGGTCCGCTGCCTTCACGGCGGTTGGGTGCACGAACCGATGCGCTGCCAGGTCCGTGAGAGGGCCCGCCGCCGATCAGAGGACCCGCGCCCCGGCCCACCATGTGGTGCTGGACACACAGAGTGTCCACGTAGCCGCCGGGGTCCCCGCCTCCACAACCGGCCTGGACCCGGCGAACGGGTGGCCGCAAGCGGGGGGCTGGCCGTGGACGAGATGTCCGGCCTGATCATCGCCGCGTGCTGGGCGAACACGACAACGCTGCGGCATCGCCCTGCTGGACCAGGTCGCCGGGCACACCGGCGGCACCATCGAGAAGGCGCTGGTCGATCGGTCGTTGGCGAGAGAGCAGAAGCGGCATCAGTACTACCGCCATCCGCAGCTGGTCCCCAAGGCCGGAGCAGGCCCCGGCGGTGGGTTGCCGGGTTCTACAGCGACCGGAGCGCGTCGGCACAGCCGGAGCACTCCCATGGCCTCATGTTGGGTGGCAGCCACGGCGCCCCCGGTCCCTGAGGCTGGTAGTTCACCCGTTCCATGTGCTCTGTCGGCTTACCGTAGAACGTCCGGTCGTCCACGTCGCCGGGGGTCCTCCGGGTCGGCTGGTGCCGCGTGTATCGCCTCGATCCGTGAGACCGGATCGCCCGGGCCGAAGTCCTCGGACAGTTCCTCGCGTAGCTCGCGCAGCATGACGATCGCCATGTGGCCACTTTCGACGCTCACCGCGACCTGCCGCATCCCGGGCTCGGCGGAGTCCGTCCGCCGGGCCCGCCCCTTCGCTGTGGCGCATTGCGTCAGCGGCGTCCCTCGTGCTGCTGGACGAGGTTCAGGACGCCTGATCGTCACGCAGATGCTGGGGCACCGTAGTAGCAGGCGTCACGACAGGTCTTCACGCAGGGCATGAGCCAGCCGTTGTGACCGTCCCATCCCACACGACGCGCTTGCGTCCGGGGGAGGGGCAGGTCTGGCAGATGGTAGACGCCTCCTGGGGCTTCGCTGGTGCTGCGGTGAACGCGCGACCGCCCCCGCTTTGGTTGCGAAACGGGGGCGGTCGTCGTTGGACGGTTACCAACCTCGTGCGCGCCACTCCGCGAGGTGGGGCCGCTCCGTGCCGAGGCTGGTGTCGTTGCCGTGGCCGGGGTAGACCCAGGTCTCATCGGGCAAGACGTCGAATACCTTGGTCTCCAGGCCGTCCATGAGGGAGTTGAACTCTTCCGGACGTGTTGTCCGGCCAGGGCCGCCCGGGAAGAGGCAGTCGCCCGTGAACACATGCGGGTGCCCGTGCGGGTCGTCATAGACCAGGGCGATCGAGCCCGGCGTGTGCCCGACGAGATGACGGGCGGTGAGCTCCACGCGCCCCACCCGGATGGTGTCCCCGTCGTTGACCAGGACATCGGTCGGCACGGGGATGCCGGGGGCGTCGTCGCGGCCCGCGTAGGTGCGGGCACCCGTGGCTGCGACGACCTCGGCGAGCGCCTGCCAGTGGTCGCGGTGCTGGTGCGTGGTGACGACGGACGCGATGCCGTCGTCACCGATCATGCCGAGGAGCGTCTTCGCGTCGTTGGCCGCGTCGATCAGCAACTGCTCGTCGGTGGCCCGGCAGCGCAGCAGATAGGCGTTGTTGTCCATCGGGCCCACCGCGATCTTGGTGATCATCAGGTCCTTGAGCTCGTGCACGTCCGCCGGGCCGCCGACCGTCACCTGTCCGCTGTACGTCATGCCCGTCAGTCTAGGTCGGCAGGGGTACGGCGAGCAGGGCGTCCGCGCCGCTACAGCGGGGGCAGCGACGGCAACGGTCCGCCCTCGACGGTCAGCCCGGAGCCGTCGCGGCGCCCGGCGAGCCAGCCCAGCAGGTCGGCCGGGGAGCCCGTGACGGTGATCTCGGGCTCGCTCGCCCTCCGGCCCGTGCTCCACGCGCGCGTGCCGTCCGTCAGGCGGCTGGGCGGTACGTCGGGGTGGCCGGTGAACCGGTCGGCGAGGAAGTCGATCTCCCGCTCCGCGAACTCCGCCGGCAGGTCCTCCAGCTCGTAGCCGATGCCGAGGTCCACGTGGTGCAGCTCGACCTCGACCCAGCGCCGGAACGGCACCCGGGACGCGGAGTCGGTCACGCCGTTGCGCAGCTCCACGGTGCGCGACCAGTCGGCGGGCGCGGCCGCCGCGTCCTGGAAGCGAGCGGCGCTCTCCCGGACGTCGGCGAGCTGGGCGTCGAGGGGGCGCGGGGCGTCCCGCTCGATGTCGGCGTCCCGGGCCTTGCCGGAGACGTACATGGGACGGCCGTCAAGGACGTTCACGAGGGCGTCCGCGTTGCGGGCGAGATGGGCGAGTACATGACCGCGGCTCCAGCCGGGGAGCCGTGACGGTTCCGTCACGGCCGCGTTGTCCAACTTGGCCACTGCGGTGAGCAGCCGTTCCGTCGCGTCCCGTACAGACGCCAGGTCACGCGCGTGATCAGTCATGACGCCGACCCTAGCCCCGCCACACGTTCGGGTGAAGGCGGTGAACCCCGGCCGTTAATCGAATGTGCGTGCTATAGGGTCGGCAGTGGCGTCGGGCATGCTGGAGGGCCGGGGATTGTTATGCAACCCGGGAATCCGACCGGCGTTGTCAGTGGCTCCCCCTAGTCTGAGAAAGCACGGGGGCCCCGCCCCTGTCACTTCTCTCAAGAAAGGTGCGGACCGGCGTGGCCGACCGTCTCATCGTCCGTGGCGCGCGCGAGCACAACCTGAAGAACGTCTCGCTCGACCTGCCTCGGGACTCGCTCATCGTCTTCACGGGCCTGTCGGGGTCGGGCAAGTCCTCCCTGGCCTTCGACACCATCTTCGCCGAGGGCCAGCGACGCTACGTGGAGTCGCTGTCCTCGTACGCCCGCCAGTTCCTGGGCCAGATGGACAAGCCGGACGTCGACTTCATCGAGGGCCTGTCCCCGGCGGTCTCCATCGACCAGAAGTCGACCTCGCGCAACCCGCGTTCGACGGTCGGCACCATCACCGAGGTCTACGACTACCTGCGTCTGCTCTTCGCGCGCATCGGCAAGCCGCACTGCCCCGAGTGCGGCCGCCCGATCTCCCGCCAGTCGCCGCAGGCCATCGTCGACAGGGTCCTGGAGCTGCCGGAGGGGAGCCGCTTCCAGGTGCTGTCGCCGCTGGTGCGTGAGCGCAAGGGGGAGTTCGTCGACCTCTTCGCCGATCTCCAGACCAAGGGTTACAGCCGCGCGCGGGTGGACGGCGAGACGATCCAGCTCTCCCACCCACCCACCCTGAAGAAGCAGGAGAAGCACACCATCGAGGTGGTCGTCGACCGCCTCACGGTGAAGGACTCGGCCAAGCGCCGCCTCACCGACTCCGTGGAGACCGCCCTCGGCCTGTCCGGCGGCATGGTCGTGCTCGACTTCGTCGACCTCCCCGAGGACGACCCCGAGCGCGAGCGCATGTTCTCGGAGCACCTGTACTGCCCGTACGACGACCTGTCCTTCGAGGAGCTGGAGCCCCGCTCCTTCTCCTTCAACTCGCCCTTCGGCGCCTGCCCCGAGTGCACCGGCATCGGCACGCGCATGGAGGTCGACCCCGAGCTGATCGTCCCGGACGAGGACAAGACCCTCGACGAGGGCGCCATCCACCCCTGGTCGCACGGGCACACCAAGGACTACTTCGGCCGCCTGATCGGCGCCCTCGCAGACGCGTTGGGATTCCGGACCGACATCCCCTTCGCGGGCCTGCCGCAGCGCGCGAGGAAGGCACTGCTGTACGGCCACAAGACACAGATCGAGGTCCGCTACCGCAACCGGTACGGCCGCGAGCGGGTGTACACCACGCCCTTCGAGGGCGCCGTCCCCTTCGTCAAGCGCCGGCACAGCGAGGCGGAGAGCGACGCCAGCCGCGAGCGCTTCGAGGGCTACATGCGCGAGGTGCCCTGCCCCACCTGTGAGGGCACGCGCCTGAAGCCGATCGTCCTCGCGGTCACGATCATGGGGAAGTCGATCGCCGAGGTCTCCGCGATGTCGATCAGCGACTGTGCGGAGTTCCTGGGCGAGCTGAAGCTCAGCGCGCGCGACAAGAAGATCGCCGAGCGCGTGCTGAAGGAGGTCAACGAACGCCTGCGGTTCCTGGTCGACGTCGGCCTCGACTACCTCTCGCTGAACCGCGCGGCCGGCACCCTGTCCGGCGGCGAGGCCCAGCGCATCCGCCTGGCCACCCAGATCGGCTCCGGCCTCGTCGGCGTGCTGTACGTCCTCGACGAGCCGTCCATCGGCCTGCACCAGCGGGACAACCACCGGCTGATCGAGACCCTGGTCCGGCTGCGCGACATGGGCAACACGCTCATCGTCGTCGAGCACGACGAGGACACCATCAAGGTCGCCGACTGGGTCGTCGACATCGGCCCCGGCGCGGGCGAGCACGGCGGCAAGGTCGTGCACAGCGGCTCCCTCAAGGAACTGCTCGCCAACGAGGAGTCGCAGACCGGTCAGTACCTCGCCGGGAAGAAGTCCATCCCGGTGCCCGACATCCGGCGGCCCCGCGACCCGTCCCGGCAGCTCACCGTGCACGGCGCCCGGGAGAACAACCTCCAGGACATCGACGTGTCCTTCCCGCTGGGCGTGTTCACCGCGGTCACGGGCGTGTCCGGCTCCGGCAAGTCGACGCTGGTCAACGACATCCTGTACACACACCTGGCCCGCGAGCTGAACGGCGCGCGGAACGTCCCCGGGCGGCACACGCGCGTGGACGGCGACGACCTCGTCGACAAGGTCGTGCACGTCGACCAGTCGCCCATCGGCCGCACCCCGCGGTCCAACCCGGCGACGTACACCGGCGTCTTCGACCACATCCGCAAGCTGTTCGCCGAGACCACCGAGGCGAAGGTCCGCGGCTACATGCCCGGCCGCTTCTCCTTCAACGTCAAGGGCGGCCGCTGCGAGAACTGCGCGGGCGACGGCACGATCAAGATCGAGATGAACTTCCTCCCGGACGTCTACGTCCCGTGCGAGGTCTGCCACGGCGCCCGCTACAACCGGGAGACCCTGGAGGTCCACTACAAGGGCAAGTCCATCGCCGAGGTCCTGAACATGCCGATCGAGGAGGCCCTGCACTTCTTCGAGGCCGTCCCCGCGATCGCCCGCCACCTGAAGACACTGCACGACGTGGGTCTCGGCTACGTCCGCCTCGGCCAGTCGGCGACCACCCTCTCCGGCGGTGAGGCCCAGCGCGTGAAGCTCGCCAGCGAGCTCCAGAAGCGCTCCACCGGACGCACCGTCTACGTCCTCGACGAGCCGACCACCGGTCTGCACTTCGAGGACATCAGCAAGCTGCTGAGGGTCCTGTCCGGCCTGGTCGACAAGGGCAACACCGTCATCGTCATCGAGCACAACCTCGACGTGATCAAGACCGCCGACTGGATCATCGACATGGGCCCCGAGGGCGGCGCGGGCGGTGGCCTCGTCGTCGCGGAGGGCACGCCGGAGGAGGTCGCCGCGGTGTCGACCAGCCACACCGGCAAGTTCCTGCGGGAGATCCTCGGCGCGGACCGGATCAGCGACGCCACCGAGGTGAAGGCTCCGCGCAAGACCGCCGCCAAGAAGACGGTGGCGGCCACGGCGGTCAACAACAGGTCGACGACGAAGAAGGCGGCCGCGGTGACCAAGAAGGTCACGCCCGCCAAGAAGGCGACACGGGCTCGGAAGGCCTGACGCACATGGGCGGTGCCCTGCGGGAACTCCCGCAGGGCACCACCCATGACCCAGTGATACCGACCTCTACAGCTCACCCAGCTCCGACGCATACGGCGGCTCCGCCCCCGCCCGTGAGCAGGTGATCGCCGCCGCACGGGCCGCGAACCGCAGCAGCCGGGTCCAGGCGTCCGCGTCGAGGGCGTCGAGGGCCTCGGCGGACAGGGCGTTCCAGCTCGACAGGCCGTGCAGGAGGGCCGCGTTGACGGTGTCACCGGCACCGATCGTGTCCACCACCTCGACTTGCTCACCCGGCACGGAGTGCTCCCCGCCGTCCCGGGTGAAGACGGTCAGCCCGTCGCCGCCCCGGGTGATCACCACTGCCGAGGGTCCCGCCGCCAGCCACTCGCTCGGCGAGCCGCCCAGCCACCCCGCGTCGTCCTCGGAGAGCTTCAGCAGCGTCACCGAGGGCAGCCAGCCCAGGAACCGGGCCCGGTAGGCGTCCGCGTCCGGGATCAGTCCGGCCCTGATGTTGGGGTCGAGCGCGGTGAACACGCCCTGCGCGGCCGCGGTGCGCATCAGGTTCTCGTAGGCGCTCGCCCCCGGCTCCAGAACCAGCGAACAGGTACCGAAGGACACCGCGCGTGTTCCGGTGGGGAGGCGGTCCGGCGCCGTGAACAGCCGGTCGGCGGTGCCGTCGACGTAGAAGGAGTACGCGGCCGAGCCGTTCCCGTCGATCGTCGCGACCGCGAGCGTGGTCGGCTCCGGGCCGCGCTGCACGGCCGAGACGTCCACACCGGCCTTGCGCAGCCCGTCGAGCAGGGCTTCGCCGAAGGCGTCGGTGGAGGTGCGGGAGCAGAAGGCCGTGGGTGAGCCGAGTCGGCCGAGCGCCACGGCCGTGTTGTACGGACCGCCGCCGAGAGCGGGCCGCAGTCCGGCGAGGGCGCCCGGGCCCTGCGGTACCAGGTCGATCAGGGCCTCACCGGCGACGACGATCACGAGTCGGGTCCTTTCTCGGGGCAGCCGCAGGACGTGCGGTGGACGAGGGTGCAGGGCAGCCGCACGGTCCGGCTGGGCCGGTCCGGAGCGGCGAGACGTTCCAGCAGGACCCGCACGGCCTGGGCGCCGAGGTCCTTGCTGGGCTGGGCGATCGCGGTGAGCCGGGGTGAGAACAGGTCCGCCCAGAGGAAGTCGTCGAAGCAGCACAGCGCGATGTCGCCGGGCACGGACAGACCCCGCTCGCGCAGCGCGCGCAGGGCGCCGATGGTCATGGCGTTGTTGGCGGTGACAAGAGCCGTGGGCGGCGCGGCGAGGGAGAGCAGGGCGGCGGTCGCCTCCGCGCCGCCGGCCGACTCGGAGTCGCCGTGCACGACGAGCCGCTCGTCGTGGGGCAGTCCGGCGGCGGCGAGACCGTGCCGGTAGCCGGTGATCCGCTCGGCGGTCGTACTCAGCCCGCGGCGGCCCGCGATCAGGGCGATACGGCGGTGGCCGAGTTCGGCGAGGTGCGTGACGAGGCCTGCCACCGGCTCCGTGCTCTCCGCGCAGATCTGGTCGAAGCGCGGCGTGCCGCTCGCCGGATCGTCGACCACGCGGTCCAGGAGCACCGTCGGCACCTTGTGCCGGTGCAGGTAGGAGAGCAGTTCGCGGGGGGACGAGGACGGGGCGACGATCAGGCCGTCCACGCGTCGCTCGTGCAGCAGCTGGACGACCTTGCGCTCGTGCTCGGGATCGTCGTGCGGGTCGGCGATGAGAAGGCTGTAGCCCTGCTCCAGGGCGGTCGCCTCGACGCCCTGGAGGATCTCGGTGAAGTACGGGTTGCTGATGGCCGACACCGCGAGGCCGATCGAGCGGGTGCGGGAGGTCACCAGGGAGCGGGCCAGGGTGTTCGGGGTGTAACCGAGCTCGTCGACGGCGTCCAGGACGGCCTGGCGGGTCTGTGGGAGGACCGGTCGGGTGCCGTTCAGGACATGGGAGACGGTCGCCACGGAGACACCGGCGCTGCGCGCCACGTCCGCCATCGTCGCCATGGTGTCCCCTCCGCGAAAGCGCCCGTGCCGGGCCGCGCCGATCCTGGCGAGGACGGTATCCCATTCAGCCCCGGACGTAAACGCTTGCGCAAACGCTTACGTCACCCGAAACTCACCCACCGTCCCACTCCCACCCGATCCCCACGATCCCCGCCCGCACCCGCGGCTCCACAAGGTGCACCGAGTGGTGCCGCCCGGTCAGCGGCAGGTCCTGGCGGCCGCTGCGCGGGGCCGCCGCCGAGTGCTGGGTGAACCGGTGACAGCGCACCGGCAGGGCGTTCTCGTCGAACCGCACCTGAAGGGCGTACTGGCCGCCGGCGGGCCCGAAGGCGCGGACGTACTCGCGTGACACACCGGCGGTGCCGTCCTCGACGCCGTAGCGGAACAGGAAGGTGTCGCCGGCCCGCAGCCGGGTGTCGAAGAGCAGCTCGGCGACCAGGATCCCGGTCTCGTGGTGCCAACGGACGCGCCCGGTGCGGCAGTTGTCCAGGGCCTGCACGGCCGTCCGGTCCGGTGCGCAGCCGGGGTCGCCGTGGTGGACGGCCACGAAGCGGTCGACGCCGTCCCGGTGCGCGCGCACGATGTGGTGCGACTCGCGCCCCAGCAGTTCGCGGCGCGCCCCGATCCGTACCCGCTCGTGCAGCCCGAGCATGTGCAGGCCGCCGTCGAGCGGTGCGCCCAGCTCGGCGAGCAGCCGTTCCAGGACGCCCGAGGCCTCGACGAGGGACCGGTAGGAGCGGCCCTCGCGGCGGCGCCTGGACACGCGGTCGTCGGTCGGCTCGGCGAGCAGCCGGATCAGCGACTCCTCCGGGAGGTGGAGGATCTCCTCCAGGGCCCGGACGGCGCGCAGCGACTCGGGGCGCTGGGGGCGGCGCGCGCCCTGCTGCCAGTAACTCAGGCTCGTGACGCCCACTTTCACGCCGTACCGCGTCAGATGGTGCTGCACCCGCTGCAGCGGCAGTCCACGGGCGGCTATCGCGGCGCGCAGCGCGACGTGGAAGGGGCCGCCACGCAGGGCCGTGTCCAGTTCGGAGCCCGGCTCCGTGTCCAGTTCCGCGGGGACGACGTCCGCGTGCGGTGTGGCGTGCGGCATGCAGGGGCCTTTCTGTGCTGGAGCACAACGGCTGGTCGGTCCGTTCGCGCAGGTCGTCCGGGTCACCCGGGCGGCGCCGGGCCGTCTGCACATCCGTACGCCGCCGTTCACGGTCCCGAGTTCCTCCGCATTGAAGCGTGTTGACCATGCCGCGACAACACCTGATGCCCAACCGTGGTGTGCTCGTGGCCGAGGTTCGACCGCTGCCCCGCAGGTGATCGTTTACCGGTCCGACCGGCGGTGCGGTGGGCGTTGTCCACAGGCCCGCCGGAGTGTCACTGCTCGCCAGTAGGGTGTGAGACATGGCCGATCCCTCCAGCTACCGCCCCAGGCCGGGAGACATCCCGGACTCCCCCGGGGTGTACCGGTTCCGCGACGAGCACCGCCGGGTGATCTACGTCGGAAAGGCGAAGAGCCTGCGCCAGCGCCTGGCCAACTACTTCCAGGACCTGGGCGGCCTGCACCCGCGCACCCGGAGCATGGTCACCACGGCCGCGTCCGTGGAGTGGACGGTGGTCTCCACGGAGGTCGAGGCACTGCAGCTGGAGTACTCCTGGATCAAGGAGTACGACCCCCGGTTCAACGTCAAGTACCGCGACGACAAGAGCTACCCGTACCTCGCGGTGACGATGAACGAGCAGTACCCGCGCGTGCAGGTGATGCGCGGCCACAAGAAGAAGGGCGTGCGCTACTTCGGGCCGTACGCGCACGCGTGGGCCATCCGGGACACGGTCGACCTGCTGCTGCGCGTCTTCCCGGTGCGCACCTGCTCGACGGGCGTCTTCAAGAACGCCCACCGCACCGGCCGCCCCTGCCTGCTCGGCTACATCGGCAAGTGCTCCGCGCCCTGCGTCGGCCGGATCTCCGACGAGGACCACCGGGAGCTGGCGGAGGAGTTCTGCGACTTCATGACGGGCCGTACGGGCACGTACCTGCGCCGTCTGGAGAAGCAGATGACGGAGGCGGCCGAGGAGCTGGAGTACGAGCGGGCGGCCCGGCTGCGTGACGACATCGAGGCCCTGAAGAAGGCCATGGAGAAGAACGCGGTCGTGCTCGCCGACGCGACCGACGCCGACCTGATCGCCGTGGCCGAGGACGAGCTGGAAGCGGCCGTGCAGATCTTCCACGTCCGTGGCGGTCGCGTCCGCGGCCAGCGCGGCTGGGTCACCGACAAGGTCGAGGAGATCACCACCGGCGCCCTGGTGGAGCACGCCCTCCAGCAGCTCTACGGGGAGGAGACCGGCGACGCGGTCCCCAAGGAGGTCCTCGTCCCGGCGCTGCCCGACCCGGTGGAGCCGGTGCAGGAGTGGCTCACCGTGCGGCGCGGCTCGAACGTCTCGCTGCGCATCCCCCAGCGTGGCGACAAGAAGGCCCTGATGGAGACCGTGCAGCGCAACGCCCTCCAGGCGCTCGCGCTGCACAAGACCAAGCGCGCCTCCGACCTGACCACGCGCTCGCGCGCGCTGGAGGAGATCGCCGACGCCCTGGACCTGGACAGCGCCCCGCTGCGGATCGAGTGCTACGACATCTCGCACCTCCAGGGCGACGACGTGGTGGCCTCCATGGTCGTCTTCGAGGACGGGCTGCAGCGCAAGAGCGAGTACCGCCGGTTCCAGATCAAAGGCTTCCGGGGCCAGGACGACGTCCGCTCGATGCACGAGGTGATCACCCGCCGCTTCCGGCGCTACCTCGCCGAGAAGGAGAAGACGGGCGAGTGGGCCGACGGTGAGCCGGGCCTCACGAACGGCCACACGGACGGCGCCACCGGCGACGGCAGCACGAGCGGCCTCACCGACGGCAGCACCAACGGTGACACCAACGGCCTCGTCAGCTCCCTCACCGAGGACGACGGCCGCCCCAAGCGCTTCGCCTACCCCCCGCAGCTGGTCGTCGTCGACGGCGGGCAGCCGCAGGTCGCCGCCGCCCAGCGGGCCCTGGACGAGCTCGGCATCGACGACATCGCCGTCTGCGGCCTCGCCAAGCGCCTGGAAGAGGTCTGGCTGCCCGGCGAGGACGACCCGGTCGTCCTGCCCCGCACCAGTGAGGGCCTCTACCTGCTGCAACGCGTCCGCGACGAGGCGCACCGGTTCGCGATCACCTACCAGCGCAGCAAGCGCGCCAAGCGCGTCCGCTCCAGCCCCCTGGACGACGTACCGGGGCTCGGCGAGACCCGCAAACAGGCGCTGATCAAGCACTTCGGGTCGGTGAAGAAGCTGCGCGCCGCGACCATCGACCAGATCTGCGAGGTTCCGGGCATAGGCCGCAAGACGGCCGAGACGATCGCCGTGGCGCTCGCCCGGACGGCCCCGGCCGCACCCGCCGTGAACACGGCGACTGGAGAGATCATGGATGACGTGGAGGACGGGGCACCCGAGACGACGGCGGGTACCCCAGGGACGCCCGTGCCCACGGGCGCCCCGGACGAGCGACGGGGGCAGGAGAGATGACCGAACACGACAAGCAGTCCACAGCCCAGCGAGATCAGGAAACCGAGGAAACACACAAGGTGACCCACGAGGATCGCACCCGGCAGGACGCGCCCCAGGACGACGGAGCACAGGTGGGTACGGGCATCGAAGCAGGCGGGGTCCCCGAAGCGGCCATCCCCGAACTGGTGATCATCTCGGGCATGTCCGGAGCCGGACGCTCGACGGCCGCGAAGTGTCTGGAGGACCTCGGCTGGTTCGTGGTCGACAACCTTCCGCCCGCGCTGATCCCCACCATGGTGGAGCTCGGTGCCCGTTCGCAGGGCAATGTGGCGCGGATCGCGGTCGTCGTCGACGTACGCGGCCGGCGTTTCTTCGACAACCTGCGCGAGTCCCTCGCCGACCTCGACACCCGCGGGGTCACCCGGCGGATCGTCTTCCTGGAGTCCTCCGACGAGGCCCTGGTGCGCCGCTTCGAGTCGGTGCGCCGCCCGCACCCCCTCCAGGGCGACGGCCGGATCGTCGACGGCATCGCCGCCGAGCGCGAGCTGCTGCGCGAGCTGCGCGGCGACGCCGACCTGGTGATCGACACCTCCAGCCTCAACGTGCACGAGCTGCGCGCCAAGATGGACGCCCAGTTCGCGGGCGAGGAGGAGCCCGAACTGCGGGCCACCGTCATGTCCTTCGGCTACAAGTACGGCCTGCCGGTCGACGCCGACCTCGTCGTCGACTGCCGCTTCCTGCCCAACCCGCACTGGGTCCCGGAGCTGCGCCCGTTCACCGGCCTCAACGAGGAGGTGTCGGGTTATGTCTTCAACCAGCCCGGCGCGAAGGAGTTCCTCGACCGGTACGCCGAACTGCTCCAGCTCATCGCGACCGGATACCGGCGTGAGGGCAAGCGATACGTGACCATCGCGGTCGGCTGCACCGGCGGCAAGCACCGCTCGGTCGCGATGTCGGAGAAGCTCGCCGCGCGCCTGGCGGCCGAGGGCGTGGAGACGGTGGTCGTGCACCGGGACATGGGACGGGAATGACGGGACGTACGTTGCGGCTGAGCCGGCTGCGCAGGGTCACCCCCGAGGGGCGGGCCGGCCGGCTCACCGAGTCCCGGGGTGGCCGGGCGCGCCGCCGGGGCACCCAGCCCAAGGTGGTCGCCCTCGGCGGCGGTATGGGACTGTCCGCCTCGCTCGCCGCGCTGCGCCGGATCACCGGCGACCTCACGGCCGTCGTCACCGTGGCCGACGACGGCGGCTCCAGCGGCCGGCTCCGGGACGAGCTGGGCGTGCTGCCGCCCGGCGATCTGCGCAAGGCGCTGGCCGCGCTGTGCGGTGACGACGACTGGGGTCAGACCTGGGCCCGGGTCATCCAGCACCGCTTCCAGTCCAAGGGCGAACTGCACGACCACGCGGTCGGCAATCTGCTGATCGTCGCCCTGTGGGAGCAGCTCGGCGACCACGTCCTGGCCCTCGACCTGGTCGGCAAGCTGCTCGGCGCGCACGGGCGCGTGCTGCCCATGTCCGCCGTGCCGCTGGAGCTCCAGGCGCTGGTCAAGGGGCACGACCGGGAGCGGCCCGATGGCATCGACACCGTCCGCGGGCAGGCGAACGTCGCCCTCACCCCCGGCGAGGTGCAGTCCGTGCACCTGGTGCCGAACGACCCGCCCGCCGTCCCGGAGGCCGTCGAGGCGGTGCTGGACGCGGACTGGGTGGTGCTCGGCCCCGGCTCCTGGTTCTCCTCGGTCATCCCGCACCTGCTCGTGCCCGAGCTGCTGGACGCCCTGACGGAGACGAAGGCACGCCGGGTGCTCTCGCTGAACCTCGCCCCCCAGCCCGGAGAAACCGAGGGCTTCTCCCCGCAGCGTCATTTGGAGGTTTTGGGACGACACGCCCCTAAACTCGCCCTGGACGTGGTGCTGGCCGACGAGGCCGCCGTGCCCGACCGCGACTCGCTGACCGACGCCGCCAAGCGTTTCGGCGCCGCGGTCGAGCTGGCGCCGGTGGCCCGGACGGACGGAACTCCGCGGCACGACCCGGAGCTGCTGGCCGCCGCGTACGACCGTATTTTTCGGATGCATGGAAGGATCGGCCCATGGCGATGACGGCAGCGGTGAAGGACGAGATCTCCCGGCTCCCCGTCACCCGGACCTGCTGCAGGAAGGCGGAGGTCTCCGCCATTCTGCGGTTCGCCGGCGGCCTTCACCTGGTCAGTGGGCGCATCGTGATCGAGGCGGAGCTGGACACCGCGATGGCGGCGCGGCGGCTCAAGCGGGACATCCTGGAGATCTTCGGGCACAGCTCGGAGCTGATCGTGATGGCGCCGGGTGGCTTGCGGCGCGGATCGCGGTACGTCGTGCGGGTCGTCGCCGGTGGCGATCAGCTGGCCCGGCAGACCGGCCTGGTCGACGGCCGGGGCCGGCCGATCCGGGGTCTGCCCCCGCAGGTGGTCTCGGGGGCCACCTGTGACGCCGAGGCGGCCTGGCGCGGGGCCTTCCTGGCGCACGGTTCGCTCACCGAGCCCGGCCGCAGCTCCTCCCTGGAGGTGACCTGCCCGGGCCCCGAGGCCGCGCTCGCCCTGGTCGGCGCCGCCCGCCGCCTGTCGATCGCCGCGAAGGCCCGTGAGGTGCGGGGCGTGGACCGGGTGGTCGTCCGGGACGGTGACGCGATCGGCGCGCTGCTCACCCGGCTCGGCGCCCATGAGTCGGTGCTGGCCTGGGAGGAGCGGCGGATGCGCCGCGAGGTGCGTGCCACCGCCAACCGGCTCGCCAACTTCGACGACGCCAACCTGCGCCGCTCCGCGCGCGCGGCGGTCGCCGCCGGGGCCCGGGTCGCCCGCGCGCTGGAGATCCTCGGTGACGACGTCCCCGAGCACCTCGCCGCGGCCGGCCGGCTGCGCATGGAGCACAAGCAGGCCTCGCTGGAGGAGCTGGGCGCGCTGGCCGACCCGCCGCTGACCAAGGACGCCGTCGCGGGCCGTATCCGCCGCCTGCTGGCGATGGCCGACAAGCGTGCGGCCGACCTGGGGATCCCGGGTACGGAGGCGAACCTCACGGAGGAACTGGCCGACAACCTCGCGGGGTGACCCTGCACGGGCAGGGGTGACCTGAAGGGCAGGGGTGACCTGGGGTCAGGGGAGACCTGAAGGGCCACAAGACGCCGGTGAAGACGCCCACGTGGGTGGTCGGCACCGGCGTTCGCGTGTCATGAGGCGCTCTTGACTTGACCATGCCCTGTCATGAGCCTGGCATCTCCACTCGCCACCGTGGCGAACCACCGCAAGGGGGGCTCATGAGACGAAGAGCGAGATCGATCCTCGCCGCCGGCGCGCTCCTGCTGGGCGGCCTCACCCTGGCACCCTTGGCCCAGGCCGACGAGAAGGCATCCGACCCCGACACCCAAGAGGTCAAGGTCTTCCGCGCCGACGTCACCCAGCAGCAGGTACCCCTGCTGCTCGCCACCGGACAGGACAGTCACGAACTCGGCGAACAGATCCCCGACAAGGGCACCGCCACCGTCGAGGTCTACCTCACCGACAAACAGGCCGACAAGCTCCAGAAGCAGGGCATCCACCTCAAGGAGCACACGCTCTCCGCGCAGGCACACGCACGCGTGAGCGCCGCGGGCGAGGGCGTCTTCCGGCCGTACAGCGGCAAGGGCAACCTCAAGGAGGAGATCCTCAGGACCGGTCAGGAGCACCCGTCCCTGACCAAGGTGGTCTCCATCGGCAAGTCCCTCCAGGGCCAGGACATCCTCGCCCTCAAGCTCACCAAGAACGCCAGGAAGACCAAGGACGGCGCCAAGCCCTCGGTCCTCTATCTCTCCAACCAGCACGCGCGCGAGTGGATCACCCCGGAGATGACCCGGCGGCTGATGCACCACTACCTGGACAACTACGCGACGGACAAGCGCATCAGGAAGATCGTCGACACCACCGAGCTGTGGTTCGTCATCTCCGCGAACCCCGACGGCTACGACTTCACCCACGCCGCCGACGGGGACCGCCTCTGGCGCAAGAACATGCGGGACAACAACGGCGACGGCGCCACCACCATCGGCGACGGCGTCGACCTCAACCGCAACTTCGCCTACAAGTGGGGCTACGACGACGAGGGTTCCTCCCCGTACCCCACCAGCCAGACCTACCGCGGCCCCGGCCCCAACTCCGAGCCCGAGACCAGGGCGCTGGACGCCTTCTTCCAGCGCATCGGCTTCGAGTACGGCATCAACTACCACTCCGCCGCCGAGCTGATCCTCTACGGCGTCGGCTGGCAGGTCGCCACGTCCACCCCGGACGACGTCCTCTACAAGTCCCTCGCCGGCACGCCCGAGAACCCGGCCGTCCCCGGCTACCACCCGCAGCTCTCCTCCGAGCTGTACACCACCAACGGCGAGACCGACGGCCACGCGGCCAACCTGCACGGCGCGGCCATGTTCACGCCCGAGATGTCGACCTGTCAGACCGTCTCCAACGCCGACCCGGACGACGCCTGGGAGGCCGCCGACTGCGCGTCGATCTTCACCTTCCCGGACGACGAGAAGCTGATCCAGCAGGAGTTCGAGAAGAACATCCCGTTCGCGCTCTCCGTCGCGGAGTCCGCCGCCCGGCCCGACCAGCCGAAGTCCTCGGTCGGCATCGACGCCCCCGACTTCACGCCCGCGCCGTTCACCACGTCGTACGCGCGCGGCGCCGACCAGGAGGTCTCCGTCGTCGTACGCAAGTCGGTGCGCGACAAGGAACTCAAGTACCGCGTCAACGGCGGCCGAACGCACGACATGCGGCTTCGGCCCTGGAGGGGCGGCGAGACGTACGGCGGTGAGGACAACCTCTACTTCGACGAGTACCGGGCGAAGGTCGACGACGGTGACCCCGGAGACACGGTCGAGGTCTGGTTCACCGGCAGGACGAGGTCAGGAAAGCGCACCGCGAGCGAGCACTTCACCTACACGGTCGCCGAACGGCCGCGCGCCGATGTGCTCGTCGTCGCCGAGGAGGGCGCACCCGCGACCCAGGCGCAGAAGTACGTCGACGCGCTGAGGGCCAACGGGGAACGGGCCGTCGTCTGGGACGTCGCCACCCAGGGTGCACCGGACGCGCTCGGGGTGCTGAAGCACTTCGACACGGTCGTCCACTACACCGGCGCCGTCCGCCCGGGCGTCGCCACCCAGCTCGCCCTGCGCGCCTACCTCAACGAGGGCGGCAAGCTGATCGAGGCGGGGGAGACGGCCGGTGGCTCGGTCGACCTCGGCGGGGGCACCCTGTCGAACGACTTCAGCCAGTACTACCTGGGCGCCCACACCCGTACGTCCCTGCCGGACGTCACCGGCTTCACCGGCACCGGCAGGCTGGCGGGCGTCACGGGAACCCTCGGCGACGCGCCCGGCAACCCGCTGAACACCGCCGGATCGTTCGGCGTCACCTCCGACACCCTGCCCGTGGAGACGTTCCCGCAGTTCGAGAGCGCGGGCGCGGGCCAGTACCCGGGGACCGTCAACCCCTACGGCCCGTACGAGGGCGCGTCCATGGCGGCCGTCACGCACTCCGACTACGCCTGGAACCGCCTGACCCGCACCATCGACCTCACCTCGGTGAGCGCGGCCGACACCCCGACCCTGCGCACCCGGCTGCTGTGGAACACCGAGGCGGGCTACGACCATGCCGTCCTGGAGGCGCACACGGCCGGGGCCGACGACTGGACCACGCTCCCGGAGAAGAACGGCGCCACCGGCACCGCCGTACCCACCGAGTGCGAGGCCGGTTACTTCATCCAGGCGCACCCGGCGCTCAAGCGGTATCTCACCCTCGGCGAGAGCGGCTGCACGCCCACCGGGACCAGCGGCTCCTGGAACAGTTTCACCGGCGCCTCCCACGGCTGGCAGCAGGTCGAGTTCGACCTCTCCGCCTACGCGGGGAAGACGGTCGAGGTCTCCCTCAGCTACCTCACCGACCCCGGCTCCGGCGGCCACGGCGTCCTCGCCGACAACGCCACCGTCGTCATCGGCGGTACGGCGGGGCGGACCGACGGCTTCGAGACCTCGCTCGGCGCCTGGAGCACGCCCGGGCCGCCCGCGGGCAGTCCGGCGGTGGCCAAGGACTGGGGTCTGTCCGGAGAGCTGTTCAAGACATATGGAGCGGTCACCACGGACGACACGGTGCTGCTCGGTTTCGGCCTGGAACACGTCACCGCAGCGGCCGACCGCAGGGACCTGATCGGCGAGGCGCTCACCGCGCTCGACGACTGAACACCAGGTCAACGGCCGCCCACCGTTCGTAGTCATATCGGGTGATCGGGTCGCACGGCCCGGGCGGTCCGTACCCCTACTGGTGGGTACGGACCGCACTGCCGTGTATGGGGCATCTCGATGTCACCACAGGGGCCTCGGGGAGGTAGGGTCGTAGGCGGTCGGGGACATCCCATACAGCTCGCCGGCATCAACGGCCGGCGTACCAACGAGGAGATCGGTTCGTGACGATCCGCGTAGGCATCAACGGCTTTGGCCGCATCGGTCGTAACTACTTCCGCGCGCTGCTGGAGCAGGGTGCAGACATCGAGATCGTGGCTGTCAACGACCTGGGTGACACCGCGACCACCGCTCACCTGCTGAAGTACGACACCATCCTGGGCCGCCTCAAGCAGGAGGTCACGCACACCGCCGACACGATCACCGTCGACGGCCACACCATCAAGGTGCTCTCCGAGCGCAACCCCGCCGACATCCCGTGGGGCGAGCTGGGCGTCGACATCGTCATCGAGTCGACCGGCATCTTCACCAAGAAGGAAGACGCCGCGAAGCACCTCGCCGGTGGCGCCAAGAAGGTCCTCATCTCGGCCCCGGCCAAGGACGAGGACATCACCATCGTGATGGGCGTCAACCAGGACAAGTACGACCCGGCGAACCACCACGTCATCTCCAACGCCTCCTGCACCACCAACTGTGTGGCGCCGATGGCGAAGGTCCTCGACGAGAACTTCGGCATCGTCAAGGGCCTGATGACGACGGTCCACGCGTACACGAACGACCAGCGCATCCTGGACTTCCCGCACAAGGACCTGCGCCGCGCCCGTGCCGCCGCCGAGAACATCATCCCGACCACCACCGGTGCCGCCAAGGCCACCTCCCTGGTCCTGCCGCAGCTCAAGGGCAAGCTGGACGGCATCGCCATGCGCGTCCCGGTCCCGACCGGCTCGGTCACCGACCTGGTCGTCGAGCTCGGCCGTGAGGTCACCAAGGAAGAGGTCAACGCCGCCTTCCAGAAGGCCGCCGAGGGCGAGCTGAAGGGTCTCCTCCACTACACGGAGGACCCGATCGTCTCCTCCGACATCGTCAACGCCCCGGCGTCCTGCACCTTCGACTCCTCCCTGACGATGGTCCAGGAGGGCAAGAACGTGAAGGTCATCGGCTGGTACGACAACGAGTGGGGCTACTCGAACCGCCTCGTCGACCTCACGGTCTTCGTCGGCAACCAGCTCTGAGCAGCTTCCACAGGCACCTCGGTGTGAGGGCAGGGCTCGGGCAGCGCAGGCCGCGTTGCCCGAGCCCTGACTCACGTACAGATCGACCAGCCCTCTCGTAGCGAGAGCCCTTCCCAGGAGCCCCTTCATGAAGACGATCGACGAGCTTCTCGCGGACGGCGTGGCCGGCAAGCGGGTCTTCGTCCGCGCCGACCTCAACGTGCCGCTGGACGGCACCACCATCACCGACGACGGCCGCATCCGCGCCGTACTGCCCACCGTCAAGGCGCTGGCCGAGGCGGGCGCCCGCGTGGTCGTCGCCTCGCACCTGGGCCGCCCCAAGGGCGCCCCGGACCCCGCCTTCTCGCTCGCCCCGGCCGCCGCGCGGCTCGGTGAACTCCTCGGTGCCGAGGTCAAGTTCGCCACCGACACGGTCGGCGACTCCGCGCAGGCCACCGTCGGCGGCCTCGCCGACGGCCAGGTCGCGGTCATCGAGAACCTGCGCTTCAACGCCGGTGAGACCAGCAAGGACGACGCCGAGCGCGCCGCCTTCGCCGACCGGCTCGCCGCCCTCGCCGACGTGTACGTGGGCGACGGGTTCGGCGCCGTGCACCGGGGGCACGCCTCCGTCTTCGACCTGCCGAAGAGGCTGCCGCACTACGCCGGCCACCTCATCGCCACCGAGGTCGGCGTGCTGAAGAAGCTCACCGAGGACGTCAAGCGGCCGTACGTCGTCGCGCTCGGCGGCGCCAAGGTCTCCGACAAGCTCGCCGTGATCGACCAGCTGCTCGGCAGGGCCGACCGCCTGCTCATCGGCGGCGGCATGGCGTACACGTTCCTGAAGGCCAAGGGCCACGAGGTCGGCATCTCCCTGCTCCAGGAGGACCAGATCCCGGCCGTCACCGAGTACCTGGAGCGCGCCGAGAAGAACGGCGTCGAGATCGTCCTGCCGGTGGACGTCCTGGTCGCCCCCGAGTTCCCGGACCTGAAGACCAAGGCCCCCGCGAACCCCACCACCGTCGCCGCGGACGCCATCCCGGCCGACCAGGAGGGCCTGGACATCGGTCCCGAGACCCGCGAGCTGTACGCCTCGAAGCTCGCCGACGCCGCCACCGTCTTCTGGAACGGCCCCATGGGCGTCTTCGAGCACCCCGACTACGCCGAGGGCACCAAGGCGGTCGCCCAGGCCCTCGTCGACTCCCAGGGCTTCACGGTCGTCGGCGGCGGCGACTCCGCCGCGGCCGTGCGCACCCTGGGCTTCGACGAGACCGCATTCGGCCACATCTCGACCGGTGGCGGCGCCTCCCTCGAATACCTCGAGGGCAAGACGCTCCCCGGCCTCGCCGCACTGGAGGACTGACCCTCGATGACCACCCGTACGCCCCTGATGGCGGGCAACTGGAAGATGAACCTCAACCACCTGGAGGCCATCGCCCACACCCAGAAGCTCGCCTTCGCCCTGGCCGACAAGGACTACGAGGCCGTCGAGGTCGCCGTCCTGCCGCCCTTCACCGACCTGCGCTCCGTCCAGACCCTGGTCGAGCACGACAAGCTGAAGATCAAGTACGGCGCCCAGGACATCTCGGTGCACGACGGCGGTGCCTACACCGGCGAGATCTCCGGCCCGATGCTGGCCAAGCTGAGGTGCACCTACGTGGCGATCGGCCACTCCGAGCGCCGCCAGTACCACGGCGAGACCGACGAGCTGGTGAACGCCAAGGTCAAGGCCGCCTTCAAGCACGGCATCACGCCGATCATGTGCGTCGGTGAGGAGCTGGAGGTCCGCGAAGCGGGCAACCACGTCACCCACACCCTCGCCCAGGTCGAGGGCGGTCTGAAGGGCATTCCGGCCGAGCAGGCCGAGACCATCGTGATCGCCTACGAGCCCGTGTGGGCCATCGGCACCGGCAAGGTCTGCGGCGCCGAGGACGCCCAGGAGGTCTGCGCCGCCATCCGCGGCAAGATCGCCGAGCTGTACTCCCAGGAGGTGGCCGACAAGGTCCGCATCCAGTACGGCGGCTCCGTGAAGTCCGGCAACGTCGCCGAGATCATGGCGCAGGCCGACATCGACGGCGCGCTGGTCGGCGGGGCCTCGCTGGACGCGGACGAGTTCGTCAAGATCGTGCGCTTCCGCGACCAGTGAGTATGCGCTAGCGGCGATCCGTCGTACCCTTGCGGGGACACAGCAGGTGGTCGCTGTGTCCCCGTCGTCCATCCGAATCCGAGGAAGTTGGTCCAGCCGTGGTTATGGGGTTCTCCATCGCCCTGATCGTCTTCAGCCTGCTGCTGATGCTGCTGGTGCTGATGCACAAGGGGAAGGGCGGCGGCCTCTCCGACATGTTCGGTGGCGGTATGCAGTCGTCCGTCGGCGGCTCCTCCGTCGCCGAGCGCAACCTGGACCGGATCACCGTGGTGGTCGGTCTGCTGTGGGTCGCGTGCATTGTCGTGCTCGGCATTCTGATGAAGATCAACAACTGAGCCGCCCACGCGTTTCGCACGTAACGCCCCATGTTCGGTACGCGCAGCTGAGCGCGGCCTATCATGGGGCTTGCGTCTACGTGTGGGGGCTGTAACTCCAATCACTGGACGCGCGTTGGGCCTTACGTAGACTGAGGCGCTCGCAGCGAAGCGGAACGCCGACTCGCTTCGCGGCACCATCACGCAGGGAGTTACGACCGTGGCAAGTGGCAACGCGATCCGAGGAAGCCGGGTCGGGGCGGGGCCGATGGGCGAGGCCGAGCGCGGCGAGTCCGCGCCGCGTCTGCGCGTCTCCTTCTGGTGCTCCAACGGGCACGAGACCCAGCCGAGCTTCGCCAGCGACGCGCAGGTCCCCGACACCTGGGACTGCCCGCGCTGCGGCTTCCCGGCCGGACAGGACCGGGACAACCCGCCGGACCCGCCGCGCACCGAGCCCTACAAGACGCATCTGGCGTATGTACGGGAGCGGCGCAGCGACGCGGACGGCGAGGCGATCCTCGCCGAGGCGCTCGCCAAACTGCGGGGCGAGATCTAGCAGTTGAACCCGGCCGGGCACCGCGCGATGCCCGGCCGGAACTGCTTGGTCTGCGGGTCGCTGTAGGTTGGGACCATGAACGCAGACGGCCGTACCAGGCTGAATCAGACACCCGAGTGGACCGCTCTGGCCAAGCACCGTGAGGAGTTCGCGGACACCCATCTGCGGGATCTGTTCGCGGCGAACCCCCGGCGCGGCTCCGGCTACACGCTGCAGGTCGGTGACCTGTTCATCGACTACTCCAAGCACCTCGTCACCGACGAGACGCTGCGGCTGCTGCGCGAGCTGGCCGCCGCCACCGACGTCTTCGGGCTGCGGGACGCCATGTTCCGCGGCGAGAGGATCAACACCACCGAGAACCGCGCCGTCCTGCACACCGCGCTGCGCGCGCCGCGGGACGCGGTGATCGAGGTCGACGGCGAGAACGTCGTGCCGGGTGTGCACGCCGTGCTCGACAAGATGGCCGACTTCGCCGAGCGGGTCCGTTCGGGGGAGTGGACCGGGCACACCGGCCGGCGGATCCGCAATGTCGTGAACGTCGGCATCGGCGGCTCCGACCTGGGTCCCGCGATGGCGTACGAGGTGCTGCGCGCCTTCACCGACCGCGAACTGACCGTCCGTTTCGTCTCCAACGTCGACGGCGCCGACCTGCACGAGGCGACCCGCGACCTGGACCCGGCCGAGACGCTGTTCGTCATCGCGTCCAAGACCTTCACCACCATCGAGACGGTCACCAACGCCACCTCCGCGCGGAAGTGGCTGCTGGCCGCCCTCGGTGACGAGGCCGCCGTCGCCAAGCACTTCGTGGCGCTGTCGACGAACGCCGAGAAGGTCGCCGAGTTCGGCATCGACACGGCCAACATGTTCGAGTTCTGGGACTGGGTCGGCGGCCGCTACTCCTACGACTCCGCGATCGGCCTCTCGCTGATGATCGCCATCGGCCCGGACCGCTTCCGGGAGATGCTCGACGGCTTCCGCGTCGTCGACGAGCACTTCCGCACCGCGCCCGCCGAGTCCAACGTGCCGCTGCTGCTCGGCCTGCTCGGCATCTGGTACGGCAACTTCCACGACGCCCAGTCGCACGCCGTGCTGCCGTACTCGCACTACCTGTCGAAGTTCACGGCGTATCTGCAGCAGCTCGACATGGAGTCCAACGGCAAGTACGTCGGCCGGGACGGCCGTGAAGTGGAGTGGCAGACCGGGCCGGTCGTCTGGGGCACGCCCGGCACCAACGGGCAGCACGCCTACTACCAGCTCATCCATCAGGGCACCAAGCTGATCCCGGCGGACTTCATCGGCTTCGCCGAACCGGTCGCCGAGCTCAGCGACGAGCTGAAGGCCCAGCACGACCTGCTGATGGCCAACTTCTTCGCCCAGACCCAGGCGCTGGCCTTCGGCAAGACGCCCGAGGAGGTGCGCGCGGAGGGCGTGCCGGAGGAGCTGGTCGCGCACAAGACGTTCAAGGGCAACCACCCGACGACGACGATCCTCGCGCGCGAGCTGACCCCGTCCGTGCTGGGCCAGTTGGTCGCACTCTACGAGCACAAGGTGTTCGTGCAGGGCGCGGTGTGGAACATCGACTCCTTCGACCAGTGGGGCGTCGAGCTCGGCAAGGTCCTCGCCAAGCGCGTCGAGCCCGCGCTGACCGAGGGCGCCGAGGTGCCGGGCCTGGACGCGTCCACCACGTCCCTGGTCGCCAAGTACCGGGAGCTGCGCGGCCGTTGAGTCGTAGCGGCCACAAGCAGGTGAGCCGTAGCAGCCAAAAAGCGGATGCGCGGCCGACTTACGGCGGGTGACACTGCTCCGGTCCGTCACCCGCCGGAAGGACACCCACCATGGACCAGCTCCTGGCCGCCCTCGCCGACCCGGAACGGCTGCGGCTGTACGCCCGGATCGTGCTGCAGGACCTGCCGTCCCGCGAGGAGGACTCTCCCGCCGCGCGCAAACACCTGGGGCGCCTGATCTCGGCGGGCCTGGTGGAACGCCTGCCCGACGGCTCCCTCAGGGCCGATCCGGCGGTCTTCCGCCGCGCACGCTCCGCCGAGCCGGCGCAGACCGGGGTGCCCCGGCGCCTGACCGGGTTCTTCGCCCACGGGCGGCTGACATCGATCCCGGTCCGTCCGGTCGTACGCCGCGAACTGCTGGAGCATCTGACGCGAACCCTCTTCGCGGCCGACCGCGTTTACACCGAGCGCGAGGTCAACGACGCGTTCCGCACCGTCCACGACGACACCTCCGCGCTGCGCCGCTCCTGCGTGGAGAACGGTCTGCTGGTGCGCGAGCGGGACGGCAGCAGCTACCGGCGCGTCACCGCGGTCACGATGACGTCCCGCCGAGTGGTGTAGCGAGGCGGTCTTGGTGTCGTCGCAGGTCGCGGCCGGGGCCATGCCAGGTCCCGGGCGCCGGGCAGTCGCGACCACGCTCACCGGGCTCGGGCGGCGGCCCAGGGCGCTCGGCCGCGTCGCCCGACACGGGCCATCGGGAGGGGCAGGGCCAGGATTCCTGCACCACTCGGCGGGACGCCACCGCGGTCACCGTCTGACGGCGCCGCCGGGGGCCGCGCTCAGGTCACCGCACTCAGCGTGTCGGCGAGGCGGCGGCGGGCCGCGCGGGCCGCGGGCACGGCGGCGAGAGCGGCGGCGCCCGCTACGGCGACCGTGCCGAACAGCAGCAGCAGGCCGGGCGACGGACCCTGCGCCATCCCGGCGCCGATGCCGCTGGATCTGCCCTGGGCGTCGATCAGCCAGTGCGCGAGGGGCAGCCCCACGGCCGTGCCGAGCAGGACGGCGCACAGAGCGGTGCAGGCGGTGGCCGTGACCGTGACGGCGGTGATCTGCCGTGGGGACAGGCCGACGGCCTTGAGCGCCAGCAGGTCCCGTTCGCCCTCACGGACCGTGCCGCCGATCACGGTCAGCAGGTCGACGATCCCGATCAGGGCGAGCACGGCGATCAGGCCGAGGACCACGCCACGCAGCGACGCCAGCCCGTCCGCCGGATTGGGCACGGCGTGCACGTCCAGGTGCCCACCGGACGCGGCCGCCAGGTCACCCGCGACCTGCTGCGGGTCGGCGCCGGGCCGCAGGCGCAGCTCGTAGTGGGTGGGGCGCAGCTCCGGGTCGTTCTCGCGGAGGGTGTCGAGCGAGGTGGAGATGACCCGGCCGGCGTTCTCCGGCTCGATGCTGCGGCCCACGATGTGCAGGATCTGCGGCTGGTCGCCGACGGTCATCCGCACCCAGTCGCCGACGCGCACGTCGAGCAGGTCGAGCAGTCCCTGCCCGGCCACCGCCTCGTCCCGGCCGTGTGCCGCGCGGCCCTCGGCCACGGCGTACGGGTAGGGCTCCTGGCGGGTGCCGAGGCCGCGCAGGGCGATCGTGCCCGTCTGGCCCGGCACCAGGGCCGCCACCTCGACGCCCGGATGGGCTGCGGTGATCCGCGGGTCACGCTCCAGCAGGGAGCGGACCTCCCGGTCGCCGACCTCGCCGTCGGGGCGGGCGGTGAGCGCGGCGGCGAGGCCGACCTGTTCGGGCCTGCTGTGGAAGCGGTCGATGGTGGTCCAGGCGCTCATCGCCACCACGATCAGCAGCAGTGGCAGCGCCAGCCGGGCGACGGTCGCCGGGGTGCGCGGCCGACGGGCGAACGCCTGGTGCCAGCCCAGGACCAGCGCGGGCGACAGCCGCAAGCCCAGCGCCCCGCGCGCCAGGCCCGACAGCCGTCCGGCGGCCGAGGCGGCGGGCCGCGGCACGGGTACCGGCGGCACCCGCCCCGCCCGCCAGGCGGCCAGTCCGGTGGTCGCGGCGATGAACAGCACCGCGCCGACCGGTATCCCGGCCAGGGCCGCCGTGTGCCCCGGCAGCCCCTGCCACACACCGACCGCGTCCCCGAGGCGCCCCGGGATCCGGCTGCCCAGGCCTTCCGTGAGCGCCGCCGCGGCCACCGCGCCGAGCAGGGCGTACGCGACGTGCTGGAGCAGGAAGACCCGCACCACCTGCCCGGGCGTGAAGCCGATCGCCTTCAGCACCGAGATGTCCCGCAGATGGCCCCGGATCCGGGTGCCGATCGCCCCGTGCACGGCCAGCCCCGCGGCGAGCAGGGCACCCAGCCCGAACAGGCCCAGCACCTGCCCGAGCAGCCGGGTGTCGCCCTGCGCCTCGGACCGGGCCTGCTGCCACGTGGAGACCTCGCTGACCGCACCGGCCCCGAGCACGGTGACGGCGCGCTGGACGGCGTAGCCCGTCTCGTCGGGATCCGTCAGGCGCAGCCCGGTCACCTCGCCGTCCGGGGCGCGTACGGCGGACGGCAGCGCCCACACCAGGCCCGGCCGCTCACCGGGGCGGTAGCGCGGCTCGGCGCTGTCGGCGATCCCGGCGACGGTGAGCGTGCGCGCGGTGCCGGGCAGGGTGAGGACGTCGCCGGGCTGGGCGAGCAGGGCGCGGGCCAGGTGGCTCTCCAGCACCACGCCGTCGGGCCGCGCGCCGTCCAGCCAGCGGCCCGAGGTGAGGAGCGGGCGCCCGGCGGCGGGGTGGGCGGTGGTGCCGCGCAGTTCGACGGAGGCGCGGATGCCGCGGGCGGCGACGGTGGCGGACTCGGTGGGGTAGGGGCCCGCGACGGACTCGACGCCGTCCAGGCCGGAGAGCCTGCCCGCGTCGGCGGAGGGGGTGGTGTGGAGCCACACGTGCGCGTCCCGGGACTGGGTGAACACACGCTGCCAGGGGTTGGTGGCGTAGCCGAAGAGCGCCGTCGCCAGCAGCAGCGAGGCGACGACTCCGGCGGTCGCGAGCACGATGAACAGCGCCTCGCCGCGGTGCGCGCGCAGATCGGACCGCACCCAGCGCAGGGTTGCTCGCATGCCTCCGCCTCAGTCCCTCAGCTCCAGCACCCCGGACGCCCCCGCCCGGCGTGACGGGGTGCCGGTCAGCTCCGCGTCGTCCACGATCCGCCCGTCGAAGAAGCTGATGACCCGGTCCGCGGCGCTCGCCAGCCGGGCGTCATGGGTGACCAGCAGGATCGTTTGGCCACGCTGGTGGAAGCGGGACAGCAGCCGCATCACCTCGCGGGTGCCCCGGCTGTCCAGGCTGCCCGCGGGCTCGTCGGCCAGCAGCAGCGGCGGATGGTTGACCAGGGCGCGGGCCAGCGCGACCCGCTGCTGCTCACCGCCGGACAGCTCGCCCGGCATGCTGCGCTCCTTGCCGGCCAGCCCCAGCTCGGCCAGCAGCGCCTCCCGCTCGGCGCGGGCCCGCTTCGGCGGCACCCCGGCGAGGAGGGCGGGCAGCTCGACGTTGTCCGCGACCGACAGGTTGGAGACGAGGTTGAAGAACTGGAAGACGATCCCGATGCGCCGCCGGCGCTCCACCGCCCAGCGCGCCTCGCTGTAGGAGTCCGTGCACGCGCCGTCCAGCCAGATGCTGCCGCTGTCCGGGCGCTGGAGTCCGCCGAGCAGATGCAGCAGCGTCGACTTGCCCGCGCCGGACGGACCGGTGACGGCCACGAACTCGCCGCGCGCCACACCGAGATCGACCCCGCGCACGGCATGCGCCGGGGCACCCTCGCCGTGGTGCGTCTTGACCAGGCCTTCGGCGCGCAGCGCAGGAGTGGGGTGGTGCTCGCTCACTCCGACTCCTCCAGTTCCTCCTGGCAGCGCTCCAACCAGTCCAGGTCGGCCTGCAGATGCAGCATCGCGCCCTCGATCAGCAGCTGGGCGATGCGGTTGTCCCGGTTCTCGGCGGCGGCCAGCTTCGACAGGCTGCGCATGGTGTTCAGATACTGGCGCCGCTGTCTGTTGATCAGCGCGATCTGGTCGGCCAGCCCTGTCTGCGGGGCGAGCGCGAGCTTCATGAAGAACTCGTCCCGGACCCGCGGTTCGTCCGCCGTCTCCTCGTACCAGGCGTGCAGCGCCTCACGCCCGGCGTCGGTGAGGTGGTAGATCCTCTTGTTGGGCCGACTCGACTGCTCGACCTCCTCGCCCTCGATCAGTCCCGACTTCTCCAGGCGGCCGAGGGTGACGTAGATCTGGCCGATGTTCGGCTGAGGGTACGCGGCGCCCAGCAGTTGCGAAAGGTCCTGCTTGAGCTCGTAGCCGTGGGCCGGGCCGCGCGCGAGGAGTGCCAGGAGGGGCAGGCGCACTCGTGCTCTCCTCCCCGCGTCTGCGTAGTGTGCTCCACGCCCTAGTATCGCCCATACCTAACAGGTATACATGGCGTCTGACTCCGGGCGAAGGGGCCCGTTGCCGGTGTACAGGGAGGAACCTATGCGGTGGATACGCGCCGCCGGTAGGGGCCTCCTCGTCCTCGTCGTCGTACTGACCGGTTACGTCGCCTCCGGCGCCCGCGCCGACGACCACGCCGCGGGCGGCCGTGGCCTGCTCACCCTGGCCACCGCGGGAGACCTCACCGGCTATCTCGGCCCGCTGCTTCAGGACTGGAACCGCGCCCACCCCGCCGAGCAGGTCACGCTCGTCGAGCTGCCGGACTCCGCCGACGAGACCCGCGCGCAGATGATCACCGACCTGCGCGAGGCACGCGGCCGCTTCGACGTCCTCAACATCGACGTCGCCTGGACCTCCGAGTTCGCGGCGGCCGACTGGATCCGCCCGCTGCCGCGCGACCGCTTCCCGCTCGGCAGCTTCCTGCCCCCGGTCGTCGACACCGCCACGTACGACGGGCGGTTGTACGCCGTCCCGTACGTCACCAACGCCGGGCTGCTGCTGTACCGCAAGGACGTCCTCGCCAAGGAGGGCGTCCCACCGCCGCGCACCTGGGCCGAGCTGGAACGGGCGGCGAGGACCGTCGCGCCGAAGTACGGCCTCGACGGCTACGCCGGACAGTTCCTGCCGTACGAGGGCCTCACCGTCAACGCGGCGGAGGCCGTGTACTCGGCGGGCGGCACCATCCTCGGCGACGAGGGCGAACGCGTCACCGTGAACTCGAACGCGGCCCGCGAGGGCATCGGCTTCCTCGCCCGCGGCGTCCGCGAGGGCTGGATCCCCCAGCAGGCGCTGACGTACAAGGAGGAGGAGTCCAAGCAGGCCTTCCTCGACGGCCGTCTGCTGTTCCTGCGCAACTGGCCCTACGCCTACGCCGCCGCGTCGGCCGAGGGCTCTCCCCTGGCCGGGAAGGTCGGGGCCGTGCCCCTGCCCGGGCCGGACGGGCCGGGCACGAGTGTGCTCGGCGGCTCCAACCTGGCCGTCAGCAGCCACGCGCGGCACCCCGACACGGCCACGCGCCTGATCGCGTACCTCACCAGTGAGCCCGTCCAGCGACAGGTGCTCACACGCGGCGCGCTGCCGCCCGTGCGGGCCGCGCTGTACGAGGACCCTGAGCTGGTCCGGGACTTCCCCTATCTGCCGACCCTGCGCGCGGGCGTCCTCGCGGCGGCGCCGCGCCCCAAGAGCCCGCGCTACGACCAGGTCAGCCTGGTGGTGCAGGCGGTCGTGCACGACGCGATGACCGGCCGTGAGACGCCCGAGGGCGCGGTGCGACGGCTGGCGCGCGAGCTGGCCGCCCTCTCCGGCCGATAGTTACCTGTTAGGTAACGCCGACATCTCAACTGGATGCGGGATGTCCATATAAGTCCGCGTATGTGCCGTTCAACTCCCCGGTAGGTTCCGTCTGTTCGTTGACACCCTCACGTCACGCCTACTTAACATGCATGCATAACCGCTGCCCTCATAGAGATGGATCAATGGGTTGAACAGGCACCACTGGTGGCGCGACGCGGTGATCTACCAGGTGTACGTCCGCAGCTTCCTCGACAGCACCGGCGACGGCGTCGGCGACCTCGCCGGGGTCCGGGCCGGGCTGCCGTATCTGAAGAAGCTCGGTGTCGACGGGATCTGGCTGAGCCCCTTCTATCCGTCGCCGCAGCACGACCACGGGTACGACGTGGCCGACTACTGCGACGTCGACCCGCTGTTCGGCGATCTCGCCGAGTTCGACCTCCTGGTGCGGGCCGCCCGGCGGCTCGGCGTCAAGGTGCTGCTGGACATCGTCCCGAACCACTGCTCCAGCGAGCACCCCTGGTTCCGTGAGGCGCTGGCCTCGCCGCCCGGCAGCGCGGCCCGCGCCCGGTTCCACTTCGCCGACGGCCGCGGCCCGGACGGCGCCGAGCCGCCCAACAACTGGCACGCCATGTTCGGCGGCCCGGCCTGGACCCGGGTCGCCGACGGCCAGTGGTACCTGCACATGTTCACGCCCGAGCAGCCGGACTGGAACTGGCGCAACCCCGAGATCGGCGCCGAGTTCGCCCGCATCCTCCGCTTCTGGCTCGACCGCGGCGTCGACGGCTTCCGCATCGACGTGGCCGCCGGCCTCTTCAAGCACCCCGACCTGCCCGACTCCCCGGACCCGGAGGCCGACGCCCGCACCCGCGACTCGGTCAACCCGCTCGCCTGGAACCAGCCCGAGGTGCACGACGTATGGCGGCAGTGGCGCGCCCTGTGCGACGAGTACGCCGCCCGCGACGGCCGGGAACGACTGCTGGTCGGCGAGGTGTCCGTGCCATCCGCCCGCGAGCACGCCCGGTACGTCCGCCCGGACGAACTCCACCAGGCCTTCTTCTTCGACCTGCTCGGCGCCCCCTGGAACCCCGACGCCTTCCGCAAGGTCATCTCCGAGGCCATGCAGGACATCGCCGGAACCGGCTCCACGGTCACCTGGGTCCTCAACAACCACGACCAGGTCCGCACCGTCACCCGCTACGGCGAACTCGCCCCCGAGGGCAGCGGCTCAGGGCCTGCGTCGGAAGTGGCGCCTGCCGGCCGACGCCCGGCACGCGCCCCCATCCTCGAACCGGCTTCGCACGGCTCGGACGGGGGGACCCCCTTCGCCGCACCGGGTGAAAGCCCAAGTACGTCCAGTACGAGGGCTTCCGCCCGGCACGCCGAGAGCACGCTCCCCCACCCTCGAACCGCGCTTCGCACGGCTCGGGCGGGAGGTACCCCCACGACGCCGCCCGGCCCGCCCTTCGGGCGGACGACGCCACTTCCGACGCAGGCCCTGGGCGCCGCCCGTGCCCGTGCCGCCGCGCTGCTGATGCTGGCGCTGCCCGGAGCCGCGTACATCTACCAGGGCGAGGAGCTGGGGCTGCCCGAGGTCGTCGATCTGCCCGACGACGTGCTCACCGACCCGATCTTCCGCCGCACCGGCAGCCGGGCCCGGATACGCGACGGCTGCCGGGTGCCGCTGCCCTGGTCGGGGCAGGCCTCGCCGTTCGGCTTCACCTCCGGCGTCGAGGGCGTCAAGCCATGGCTGCCGCAACCGGAGTGGTTCGCCGAGCACGCCACCGACCGGGCCCTCGCCGACACCCGATCCTTCTGGCACCTGTACCGCGACGGCCTCCAACTGCGCGCCTCACTGCCCCAGTTGGGCGAGGGCACGCTGCGCTGGCTGGACACCCCGCCGGGCGTCCTGGCCTTCGCCCGCGGCGACGACCTGGTCTGCGCCGTCAACTTCGGCACCGCCCCCACACCCGCGCCGGTCCCCGGCACCCCCCTGCTGGCGAGCGGGCCCTGCCCGGACGCGGGGGTGCTGCCCGGCTCCACCACCGCCTGGTGGATCACCGACCCCACGTCAACTCCCAACCCCTGAAGGGACATCAACGATGATGCGACGACGTACCACCCTGCTCACCGGCTGCACCGCCCTCGTCCTGGCGCTCGGCGCGACCGCCTGCGGCGGCGGACCCGTCACGGCCGGCGGCGGCGACAAGGCGCTCAGTGGCCAGACGGTCACCGTGGCCGGTGTCTGGTCCGGCAGCGAGCAGAAGAACTTCCAGAAGGTGCTCGACGCCTTCAGCCAGAAGACGGGCGCGAAGACCCAGTTCGTGTCCACCGGGGACAACGTCTCCACCGTCGTCGGCAGCAAGATCGAGGGCGGCAACGCCCCCGACGTGGTGATGGTCCCGCAGGTCGGCGTGCTCCAGCAGTTCGCAAAGGAGGGCTGGCTCAAGCCGCTGTCCCAGACCGCCCAGTCCGCCGTCGACGCCAACTACGCGGACGTCTGGAAGACGTACGGCAGCGTCGACGGCACGCTGTACGGCCTGTACTTCAAGGCCGCCCACAAGTCGACCGTCTGGTACAGCCCCGACGCCCTCACCCAGGCCGGGGTCGAGCCGCCGACGACGTACGAGGAGATGCTGAAGGCCGGACAGACCATCTCGGACTCCGGGCTCGCCGCCTTCTCGGTGGCCGGGCAGGACGGCTGGACGCTCACCGACTGGTTCGAGAACATCTACCTCTCCCAGGCCGGGCCCGAGAAGTACGACGCCCTCGCCGCGCACCAGCTGAAGTGGACGGACGCGTCGGTGGTCGAGGCGCTGACGACGCTCGGCAAGCTGTTCAAGGACAAGCAGCTGATAGCGGGCGGCCAGAAGGGAGCCCTCAACACCGACTTCCCCGGCTCGGTGGAGAAGGTGTTCGGGCCGAAGCCCGAGGCCGGCATGGTCTACGAGGGGGACTTCGTCGCCGGGGTCGCCAAGGACCAGTTCGGCCGGACCATCGGCGAGGACGCGAACTTCTTCCCCTTCCCGGCGGTCGGCGGCGGTGACGCGCCGGTCGTCAGCGGCGGCGACGCGGCCGTCGTCCTGAAGGACGGCAAGAACGCCGAGGCCGGGATGAAGCTCCTGGAGTACCTCGCCACGCCCGAGGCCGCGGCGGTGTGGGCCGAGGCGGGCGGCTTCCTGTCCCCGAACAGGAAGCTCGACCTCGCCTCCTACGGCGACGACGTCACCCGGGCCACCGCCAGGTCGCTGGTCGACGCGGGCGACTCGGTCCGCTTCGACATGTCCGACCAGGCACCGGCCGCCTTCGGCGGCACCAAGGGCGCGGGCGAGTGGAAGATCCTGCAGGACTTCCTGCGCGACCCGTCGGACCCGAAGGGCACCGCGGCCGAGCTGGAGGCCGCGGCGGCGAAGGCGTACCGGGGCTGACATGGCGGCCACGCTGGTGAAAGACGCGAGCCGTCCGGCCGCCGCGGGCGCCGGGAAGGGCCGGCGCCCGCGGCGGCGGGGGCCGCTCGTCGCCCTGCTCTTCGTCCTCCCCGCCCTGCTCCTGCTCGGCGCCCTCGTCGTCTACCCCGTGCTGTTCTCCGTCGGCCGCAGCTTCTTCGACGCGTCCGGCACCCGCTTCGTGGGCGGCGACAACTACACCGAGATGTTCCGCGACCCGGCGACGCTGAAGGCCGTACGCAACACGGCGATCTGGGTCGTCGTGGCACCGACGCTGCTCACCGGGCTCGGGCTGATCCTGGCCGTGCTGGTGGAGAAGGTCCGCTGGGCGACGGCGTTCAAACTGCTGCTGTTCATGCCGATGGCGGTGTCCTTCCTCGCCGCGGGCATCATCTTCCGGCTCGCCTACGACGAGGACCCGGACAAGGGCGTGCTGAACGCCGCCGTCGTCTCCGTCCACGACGCCTTCCAGGGCACGTCGTCCTATCCGACCGCGCGGGCGCGCGACGGCCAGGGGATGACCAAGGAGGCGGACGGGGCGTACCGGACGACGGCGAGTGTGTCGCCGGGGGAGACCGTGGCGCTCGGCCTGGTCGGGGTGCTGCCCGGTGACCTGCCCGGCGGTGCGCAGCCCGCGTATGCCGCGGCCGAACGGAAGGCCGGAGCCGGTGAGCTGCGCGGAGTGGTGTACCTGGACTTCACGCCCGGTGGGGGAGGGCAGCAGGGCCGGGTCGACCGGCAGGAGAGCGGGTTGCCCGAGATCACGGTCGAGGCGGTGCGCGACGGAAGGACGGCCGGTACGACGACCACGGCGTCCGACGGCTCCTTCCGCTTCGCGGGCCTGGACCCGGGCTCGTACACGCTGCGGCTGCCCGCCTCGAACTTCGCCCCGCCCTACGACGGCATCTCCTGGCTCGGGCCGACGCTGGTGACGCCCGCGATCATCGGGGCGTACCTGTGGATCTGGACCGGCTTCGCGATGGTGCTGATCGGCGCGGGGCTGTCGACGCTGCCGCGGGACGCGCTGGAGGCGGCGCGGATGGACGGCGCCAACGAGTGGCAGATCTTCCGCAAGATCACGGTGCCGCTGCTGGCGCCGGTGCTGACGGTGGTGTTCGTGACGCTGGTGATCAATGTGATGAAGGTCTTCGACCTCGTCTACATCATCGCGCCCGGCCCCGTGCAGCAGGACGCGACCGTGCTGGCGACACAGATGTGGCTGGTGTCCTTCGGCGGGGGCAACGACCAGGGCCTCGGCAGCGCGCTGGGCGTCCTGCTGCTGCTCCTGGTGATCCCCGCGATGGTCTTCAACGTCCGCCGATTCCGAAGGAGCCAGCGATGAACACCGTCCGACGGAGCCTGGGCAACAGCCTGGTCCAGGCCTTCCTCGTGGTGGTGGGCCTGATCTGGCTCACCCCGCTGGCCGGGCTGTTCCTGTCGTCGCTGCGGTCCGCCGAGGACACGGCGAAGGGCGGCTGGTGGACGGTGTTCACCAGCCCCGGCCGGCTGTCCTTCGACAACTACTCGGCGCTGCTGGAGAACGCCGGGATCACGCAGGCCTTCTGGAACACGGTCCTGATCTCGGTGCCGACGACGGTCCTGGTCGTCGTCATCGCGGCCCTCGCCGGATACGCCTTCGCCTGGCTGGACTTCCCGGGCCGCGAGCCGCTGTTCCTGCTGGTGGTCGCGCTGCTGGTGGTGCCGGTCCAGATCGGCCTGCTGCCGGTGGCCAAACTCTTCGGCCGGCTAGGCCTGTTCGGCACGATCCCGGGCGTGGTCCTCTTCCACGTCGCCTACGGCCTTCCGTTCGCGGTCTTCCTCCTGCGCAACTACTTCGCCGAGATGCCGAAGGAGATGCTGGAGGCGGCCAGGATGGACGGCGGCAGCGAGTGGCGCATCTTCACCCGCCTGGTCCTGCCGGTGGGTCGCCCGGCCATCGCCAGCCTCGCCATCTTCCAGTTCCTGTGGGTCTGGAACGACATGCTGGTGGCCCTGTTGTTCGCGGACAGCTCCTCACAGCCGCTGACCGTGGAACTCCAGTCGCAGATACGGCAGTTCGGCAGCAACATCGACGTACTGGCGCCGGGCGCCTTCGTCTCGCTGATCGTGCCGGTGGTGGTGTTCTTCGCGTTCCAGCGGCACTTCGTGCAGGGGGTGATGGCGGGGTCGGTGAAGTAGGGGCGGCGCGCAGGCCGCGCCGCCCCGTCGCTCACGGCGAAGCCGGTGGGTACAGCGACCTCGGCAGCCGGGAGGCCGCCGCCGCGTCCAGCAGCCACAGGGTGCGCTGCCTGCCGTACGCGCCCGCCGCCGGGGCCTGGACCTCGCCCGCGCCCGAGAGGGCCATGGCCGCGGCGTTCGCCTTGTCCTCGCCCGCCGCCAGCAGCCACACCTCACGGGCCGCCCGGATCGCCGGGAGGGTGAGGGTGATGCGGGTCGGCGGGGGCTTGGGGGCGCCGTGGACGCCGACCACCGTGCGGTCCGTCTCCCGCACCGCGGGAAGCTCCGGGAACAGGGACGCCACGTGGGTGTCCGGGCCGACGCCCAGCAGCAGGACGTCGAACGTCGGGACCGGGGCGTGGTTCTCCGGGACCGCCGCCCCGGCCAGTTCCTCGGCGTAGGCGGCCGCCGCCGCGTCGACGTCCGAACCGTACGGGCCGTCCGACGCGGGCATGGCGTGCACCCGCTCCGGGTCCAGCGGCACGGAGTCGAGGAGCGCCTCGCGGGCCTGGGTGACATTGCGGTCCGGGGCGCCCTCGGGCAGGAAGCGCTCGTCGCCCCACCACAGGTCCAGGCGGGCCCAGTCGATGGCGTCCCGGGCGGGCGCGGCGGCCAGCGCGGCCAGCAGGCCGTTGCCGTTGCGGCCGCCGGTGAGGACGACGGACGCGGTGCCGCGCGAGGCCTGGGCGTCCACGATCTTCGTGATCAGCCGGGCCGCGGCGGCCTGCGCCATCAGTTCCTTGTCGCGGTGGACGACCAGTTGCGGTGTGCTCACTTCGCCGCCGCCTTCCTCACCGGTGCCGGCGCCGCCGCGTCCTTCGCGGGTGCTTTCGCAGCGGTTTCGACGGGAGCCGGGACGGCTTCCGGCTCGTCGCCGAGGCCTTCTCCTTTGGCGGGCGGCTCCTCCACGGCGACCGAGGCCGACGCGTTCAGCCGGTCCACCCCGTACCGCAGCGCCGACGCGTACGTGTCGTCCGGATCCAGTCGCCGCAGCTCCTCGGCGATCAGCTCGGCCGTCTCCCGCCGCTTCAGCGCCACCGCACGGTCCGGCTGGCCCTGGATGGACAGCGTGGCCAGCGAGCCGTCGGCGCGGTCGAGGGTGATCGGGCCGCAGTCGGTGTCCATGCGGACCGCCGTGAGACCGGGCCCGGCGGACAGCGAGCGCCGGACGGGGACGTCCAGCCGGTCCGCGAGCCACATCGCCAGCAGCTCACAGCTCGGGTTGAACTCCTCGCCCTCCACCTCGACGCCCTTGACCTCGCAGACGACCTGGTCGAGGGCCGCCGCCAGCATCGAGCGCCAGGGCGTGATCCGGGTCCACGACAGGTCGGTGTCGCCGGGCGTGTAGGTGCCGGCGCGGGCGGACAGCTCCCGTACCGGCTGCTCGGCGGCGTAGGTGTCGGTGACCCGGCGCTGGGCCAGCGCGCCGAGCGGGTCGTTGGCCGGGTCGAGGGGCGCGTTGACCGGCCACCAGACGACCACGGGGGCGTCCGGCAGCAGCAGCGGCAGCACCACCGACTGGGCGTGGTCGGCCACATCGCCGTACAGCCGCAGGATGACCGTCTCGCCGATGCCCGCGTCCGCGCCCACCCGCACCTCGGCGTCGAGGCGGGACTGCGTGCGGTCGCGGGGGGTGCGTGAGACGCGCTTGATGACGACGAGGGTGCGCGAGGGGTGCTCCCGCGAGGCGTCGCCGGCGGCCTTCAGGGCGTCGTAGGCGTTCTCCTCGTCGGTGACGACGACCAGGGTGAGGACCATGCCGACGGCCGGCGTGCCGATCGCCCGGCGGCCCTGCACGAGCGCCTTGTTGACCTTGCTGGCCGTGGTGTCGGTGAGGTCTATCTTCATGGCCGGCGCCAGCTCCGTCCGTCTCGTTCGAGCATCTGGTCCGCCTCGACGGGCCCCCACGTTCCGGCCGGGTACTGGGCGGGCCTGCCGTTGCTGTCCCAGTACTCCTCGATCGGGTCGAGGATCTTCCAGGACAGCTCGACCTCCTCGGTGCGCGGGAAGAGGTTCGAGTCGCCCAGCAGGACGTCCAGGATCAGCCGTTCGTACGCCTCCGGGCTGGACTCCGTGAAGGACTCGCCGTACGCGAAGTCCATGGAGACGTCCCGGATCTCCATCGAGGTGCCCGGCACCTTGGAGCCGAAGCGGACGGTGACGCCCTCGTCGGGCTGGACGCGGATGACGATCGCGTTCTGGCCCAGCTCCTCGGTGGCCGTCGCGCCGAAGGGGGAGTGCGGGGCGCGCTGGAAGACCACCGCGATCTCGGTGACGCGGCGGCCGAGGCGCTTGCCGGTGCGCAGGTAGAACGGCACACCGGCCCACCGCCGGTTGTCGATCTCCAGCTTGATCGCGGCGTACGTGTCGGTCTTCGACGCGCGGTCGATGCCGTCCTCTTCGAGGTAGCCGATGACCTTCGCGCCGCCCTGCCAGCCCGCCGCGTACTGTCCGCGCACGGTGTCGCGGCCCAGGTCCCTGGGCAGCCTCACGGCACCCAGCACCTTCGTCTTCTCCGCGGCCAGCGCGTCCGCGTCGAAGGAGGCGGGCTCCTCCATCGCGGTCAGCGCGAGCAGCTGCAGCAGGTGGTTCTGGATGACGTCACGGGCGGCGCCGATCCCGTCGTAGTACCCCGCCCGGCCGCCGATGCCGATGTCCTCGGCCATGGTGATCTGCACATGGTCCACGAAGGACCGGTTCCAGATCGGCTCGAACATCGTGTTGGCGAAGCGCAGCGCCAGGATGTTCTGGACGGTCTCCTTGCCCAGGTAGTGGTCGATCCGGAAGACCTGGTCCGGGGCGAAGACCTCGTGGACGACCTTGTTCAGCTCCTCGGCCGACTTCAGGTCGTGCCCGAACGGCTTCTCGATCACCGCGCGGCGCCACGAGCCGCTCGTCTGGTCCGCCAGCCCGTGCTTCTTCAGCTGCTGGATGACCACCGGGAAGGAGCGCGGCGGCACCGACAGGTAGAAGGCGAAGTTGCCGCCCGTGCCCTGCGCCTTGTCCAGCTCGTCGATGGTGGCGCGCAACCGCTCGAATGCGTCGTCGTCGTCGAAGGTGCCCTGCACGAAGCGCATCCCCTGGATGAGCTGCTGCCAGACCTCCTCGCGGAACGGCGTGCGGGCGTGTGCCTTGACCGCGTCGTGGACCTCCTGCGCGAAGTCCTCGTTGGCCCACTCGCGGCGGGCGAACCCGACCAGCGAGAAGCCCGGCGGCAGCAGACCCCGGTTCGCGAGGTCGTACACCGCGGGCATCAGCTTCTTTCGTGACAAATCGCCCGTGACGCCGAAAATGACAAGGCCCGACGGCCCCGCGATACGCGGGAGCCGTCGGTCTGCGGGGTCACGCAGCGGGTTGCTGCTCGACAAGGTGTCAGCCCTCCGAAGGGGCGAGTCGCTTCAGCTCGGCCTCGGTCGAGGCCAGCAGGTCGTTCCAGGACGCCGCGAACTTCTCGACGCCCTCGTCCTCAAGAAGCTGGACCACGTCGTCGTACTTGATCCCGAGCTGCTCGACCGCGTCGAGGTCGGCCCGGGCCTGCTCGTACGTCCCGGCGACGGTGTTGCCGGTGATCTCACCGTGGTCCTCGGTGGCCAGCAGGGTGGCCTCGGGCATGGTGTTGACGGTGTTCGGCGCGACCAGGTCGTCGACGTACATGGTGTCCTTGTACGCCTTGTCCTTCACGCCGGTCGACGCCCACAGCGGACGCTGCTTGTTGGCGCCCGCGTTCTCCAGCGCGCTCCAGCGGTCCGAGCCGAAGACCTCCTCGTACGTCTGGTAGGCGAGCCGCGCGTTGGCGACGGCGGCCTTGCCGCGCAGCGCCTTGGCCTCGTCGGTGCCGAGCGCGTCGATCCGCTTGTCGATCTCGGTGTCCACGCGGGACACGAAGAAGGACGCCACCGAGTGGATCAGGGAGAGGTCGAGGCCCTTCGCCTTCGCCTTCTCCAGGCCGGAGAGGTAGGCGTCCATGACCTCGCGGTAGCGCTCCAGCGAGAAGATCAGCGTGACGTTGACGCTGATGCCGTTGCCGATCGTCTCGGTGATCGCCGGCAGGCCCGCCTTGGTGGCCGGGATCTTGATCAGGGTGTTGGGCCGGTCCACCAGCCAGGCCAGCTGCCGGGCCTCGGCGACGGTGGCGCGGGTGTTGTGCGCGAGGCGCGGGTCGACCTCGATGGACACCCGGCCGTCCTGGCCGTTCGTGGCGTCGAAGACCGGGCGCAGGATGTCGGCGGCGTCCCGGACGTCCGCCGTGGTGATCATGCGGACGGCCTCCTCGACGGTGACCTTGCGGGCGGCGAGGTCGGCGAGCTGCTGCTCGTAGCCGTCACCGCTGCTGATCGCCTTCTGGAAGATCGTCGGGTTGGTGGTGACGCCCACGACGTGCTGCTGGTCGATCAGCTCGGCGAGGTTGCCGGACGTGATCCGCTTGCGCGACAGGTCGTCCAGCCAGATCGCGACGCCTTCATCGGAGAGGCGCTTCAGTGCGTCTGTCATGGAAATTCCATCTCCTACGTGTCGTATATGAGCGTCAGCGCCGGGTGGCGGCGATCGATTCCCGGGCCGCCGCGATCGACTCCTTCGCCTTGGTGGCGACGGTCTCGGCGGTGAAGCCGTACTCGCGGAAAAGGACCTTGCCGTCGGCCGAAGCCCCGAAGTGCTCCAGGGAAACGATGCGACCGGCGTCCCCGACGTACTTGTGCCAGGTGAGGCCGATTCCTGCCTCGACCGCGACACGAGCCTTCACGGACGGCGGCAGCACGCTGTCCCGGTACCCCTGGTCCTGCTCCTCGAACCACTCCACGGACGGCATCGACACCACCCGCGTCGGCACGCCGTCGGCCTGGAGCCGCTCGCGCGCCTCGACGGCCACGTGCACCTCGGAACCGGTCGCGATCAGGATGACCTGCGCCTCGCCGCCCTCGGCCTCGAACATCACGTAACCGCCGCGCGCGGCATCGTCGTTGGGCTCGTACGTCGGCACGCCCTGGCGGGTCAGCGCGAGACCGTGCGGGGCGCCCTTGCCGAACTCCTTGGTCCAGCGCCTGAGGATCTCCCGCCAGGCGATCGCGGTCTCGTTGGCGTCCGCCGGGCGGACCACGTTCAGCCCCGGGATCGCGCGCAGCGACGCCAGGTGCTCGACCGGCTGGTGCGTCGGGCCGTCCTCACCGAGACCGATGGAGTCGTGCGTCCAGACGTACGTCACCGGCAGGTGCATCAGCGCCGACAGGCGGACGGCGTTGCGCATGTAGTCGGAGAACACCAGGAACGTGCCGCCGTAGATACGGGTGTTGCCGTGCAGCGCGATGCCGTTCATCTCCGCGGCCATGGCGTGCTCACGGATGCCGAAGTGGATCGTGCGGCCGTACGGCTGCGCCTCGGGCAGCGGGTTGTCCGCCGGGAGGAACGACGACGTCTTGTCGATCGTCGTGTTGTTCGAGCCGGCCAGGTCGGCCGAGCCGCCCCACAGCTCCGGGATCACCGCGCCGAGCGCCTGCAGCACCTTGCCGGACGCGGCGCGCGTGGCGAGGCCCTTGCCCGCCTCGAAGACCGGGATCTTCTCCTCCCAGCCGGTGGGCAGCTCACCCTTGCTGATCCGGTCGAACTCGGCGGCGCGCTCCGGGTTGTTGTCGCGCCACTCCTGCAGCGACTTCTCCCACTCGGCCCGCGCCTGCCGGCCCCGCTCGAGGGCGCCCCGGGTGTGGGCGATGACCTCGTCGGCCACCTCGAAGGTCTGCTCCGGGTCGAAGCCGAGGACGCGCTTGGTGGCCGCGACCTCCTCGTCGCCGAGCGCCGAGCCGTGCGCGGCCTCGGTGTTCTGGGCGTTCGGGGCGGGCCAGGCGATGATCGAGCGCATCGCGATGAAGGACGGCCTGTCCGTGACCTTCTTGGCCGCCTCGATGGCGTTGTAGATCGCGTGCGGGTCCAGGTCGCCGTCCGGCTTCGGGGCGATGCGCTGGACGTGCCAGCCGTAGGCCTCGTACCGCTTGACCGTGTCCTCGGAGACGGCGGTCTCGGTGTCGCCCTCGATCGAGATGTGGTTGTCGTCCCACAGCAGGATCAGGTTGCCGAGCTTCTGGTGGCCGGCGAGGGAGGAGGCCTCGGCGGAGATGCCCTCCTGGAGGCAGCCGTCACCGGCGATGCAGTAGACGAAGTGGTCGAACGGGGACTCGCCCTGGGCTGCGTCCGGGTCGAACAGGCCGCGCTCGTAGCGGGCGGCCATCGCCATGCCGACCGCGTTGGCGACACCCTGGCCGAGCGGGCCGGTGGTGGTCTCGACGCCCACGGTGTGGCCGTACTCGGGGTGACCCGGGGTCTTCGAACCCCACGTCCTGAAGGCCTTCAGATCGTCCAGCTCCAGGCCGAAGCCGGCCAGGTACAGCTGGGTGTAGAGGGTCAGGGACGAGTGACCGGCGGACAGGACGAAACGGTCCCGCCCGACCCAGTCGGCGTCCGCCGGGTCGTGCCGCATCACCTTCTGGAAGAGGGTGTAGGCGGCCGGCGCCAGGCTCATCGCCGTACCGGGATGGCCGTTGCCGACCTTCTGTACGGCATCGGCGGCCAGGACGCGGGCGGTGTCCACGGCCCGCTGGTCCAACTCGGTCCACTCGAGGTCTGTGGTGGTCGGCTTGGTGCTCACCCTGGGTCAGGGCTCCTCTCCACATGTCGAAGGCCGGTGTCCTGCGCGTACACCGGCTGCCGGTGCACATGGCGCCCACCGGCCGTAGTCGAGCCTACCCCCGTAAGAACGTGCGTTTTTTCGCGTCATTCCAGAGTGCCGGGAGTGTCGTGGATCCGCCTCCCCACCGGGTCGTTTCCGTATTCGGCAAGTGAATACGCAGCCGCTCGTCCGAGTGCTCAATCGACGCCCTCCGCGCACCTCGGAGCACGCTGTCCAACACGACCCCACCCCCGCGAAGGTCGCGGTATGGGCAACGTCTACAGTGGCGTGGTACGCGCGAGCCTTTACCGGGACCTCACACGGTTCGGGCTTGCTGGGATGTCTCTGTCAGGGGTGTGCGTGACGGCCGTTGAATCCCGTCCTGCGGGGGTAATCGGGACGAGCCAGAGCCCGAGTCACCGGCCGTTCGGGGCCCGTGTCAAGGGGTTCGTGGCGCTGACCAAGCCGCGGATCATCGAGCTGCTGCTGATCACCACCGTGCCGGTGATGTTCCTCGCCGAGCAGGGCGTGCCGGACCTAGGCCTCGTGCTCGTCACCTGCCTCGCCGGGTACCTGTCCGCGGGCGGCGCCAACGCGCTCAACATGTACATCGACCGCGACATCGACGCGCTGATGGACCGCACCTCGCAGCGTCCGCTGGTCACCGGCATGGTCAGCCCCGGCGAGTGCCTCGCCTTCGGCATCGCCCTGGCGGTCGCCTCCACCCTGCTGTTCGGCCTCGCCGTCAACTGGCTGTCGGCCTGGCTCGCCCTCGGCGCGCTCCTCTTCTACGTCGTCGTCTACACGATGATCCTCAAGCGCCGTACCTCGCAGAACATCGTCTGGGGCGGCATCGCGGGCTGCATGCCGGTGCTCATCGGCTGGACGGCCGTGACGAACTCCCTCTCCTGGGCGCCGTTCATCCTCTTCATGGTCATCTTCTTCTGGACGCCGCCGCACTACTGGCCGCTGTCGATGAAGGTGCGGGACGACTACGCGCGCGTGGGCGTGCCGATGCTGCCGGTCATCGCGTCCAACAAGGTCGTCGCCAAGCAGATCGTGATCTACAGCTGGGTCATGGTCGCGGTCTCCCTGCTGCTGACCCCGCTCGGCTACACCGGCTGGTTCTACACGCTGGTCGCGCTGGCGGCGGGCGGCTGGTGGCTGTGGGAGGCGCACGCGCTGCAGAACCGGGCGAAGGCCGAGGTGACGGGCGCGAAGCTGAAGGAGATGCGGCTGTTCCACTGGTCGATCACCTATGTGTCGGTGCTGTTCGTGGCGGTGGCGGTGGACCCGTTCCTGCGCTAGCGGCCCTCCCTTTCCGTCTGTGCTACTCGCCGGTAGCATCGTGTCCATGGGAGACACGCAGCAGGTGGACGAGCGCCGGGTGACCCGGCTCGCCAAGCAGATCAACGCCTTCGCCAGGGCGCACGGCGGGGCGGAGGCCCAGGTCTCGTATCTCGGCCGGAGCGGCGCCCGGATCGTGCTCGTCGGCGAGGACGGCGGCTGGGGCGACCTGGTGGCACCGACGTACGCGACCGCCGAGAAGGCGGTGGAGAAGTCCGGCCTCACGGTCCACGAGTCCTTCGACGGCGAGTTCGCGGCGAAGGTGAAGACCGGCCCCTACGAGTGGAAGCGGATGGCCGGAATCCAGATCGGCGGCTGAGCACCACCCCTTTCCCGGGCTTTCCGCGCTCTCCCGGGCTTTTCCCGGACGTTTTTCCGCCGGTGCGGGGAACGCAACACCTGACACCCGGTTCACCCGTTAGGACTCGTAGGAGTACGTGGCCCAGTCCCGGGAGTCCGGATGATCGAAACGCCGTCCCTCGTGGACCAGTACTGCCACGGCGTTCTGAGAACGGAGCTGGGCCTCGGCACCTTCGAGGCCCAGCTGGCCCGCACCGAGGGCCCGCCCGCCCCCGGCACCACCCTCTTCGACACCCAGACCGGCTTCGCGGTACGCCGCTGGTGCCCCCCGCTGCTCGGCCTGGAACCGCACTGCCCGCCCGCCCGCTATCTCGCCCGGCGTCGCGAACTCGGCGTACTGGAGGCGGCCCGGCGGCTGCTGCGCGGCAGCGGCATCACGACGTATCTCATCGACACCGGACTGCCCGGCGACCTGACCGGCCCCGCCGAGATGGCCTCGACCGCGACCGCCGATGCACGTGAGATCGTCCGCCTGGAACTGCTGGCCGAGCAGGTCGCCGACACCTCCGGCACCGTCGAGTCGTTCCTGGCGAACCTCGCCGAGTCGGTGCACGGGGCCGCGGCGAACGCCGTCGCCTTCACCTCGGTCGCGGGCGTCCGGCACGGCCTCGCGCTCGCGCCCGAGCCGCCGGGGGCGGGTGAAGTGCGGGGCGCGGCGGGCCGCTGGCTGGCCGGTCGGCGGGTCGGCGGCGAGCTGAGCGACCCGGTGCTGCTGCGGCATCTGCTGTGGATCGCGGTCGCCTCCGGCCTGCCCCTCCAGCTGCACGCCGGGCTCGGTGAACCGGGCCTGCGCATCGACCGCACGGACCCGGTGCTGCTCACGGACTTCGTCCGCGCGACGGCCGGCATGGGCACCGACCTGGTCCTGCTGCACGGCTACCCGTACCACCGCCACGCCGCCCACCTCGCCGGCGTCTTCCCGCACGTCTACGCCGACTCCGGCGCCGCCCTGGTCCGCACCGGCGCCCGCGCCGCCACCGTCCTCGCCGAGATCCTGGAACTCGCCCCCTTCGGCAAGATCCTCTTCTCCAGCGGGGCCCAGGGCCTGCCCGAGCTGCACGTGGTGGGCGCCCGCCTGTTCCGCGAGGCCCTGGCCCGCGTCCTGGGCACCTGGGTGGCCGAGGGCGCCTGGTCCCTGGCGGACGCCCAGCGGGTCGCGGGCCTCATCGCGGCGGGGAACGCGCGCCGGGTGTACGGGCTGGAGTGAGCGCCCTGGCCGGGGCGGCCGGTCAGGCGGTGGTCAGCGTCCGGTCCGTCTGCCCGGGCAGGTCCGCCGGGGCGGTCCCGGGGCGTTCGCGCAGGGACAGGGCCACGCGCAGGACCGCGATCCAGACCAGGCAGGAGCCGAGCATGTGCAGGGCGACCAGGAGTTCGGGGAGGTCCGTGAAGTACTGGACGTAGCCGATGACGCCCTGGGCGAGCAGGATCAGGAACAGGTCGCGGGTGCGGTTCAGGGGGCCGCGCGGGGCGTCTACGGCCTTGAGGACGAACCACAGTGCGAAGGTCAGCGTCACCACGATCCACGCCAGGACCGCGTGCACCTTGCTGACGGTCTCCCAGTCCACGGGCATGCGCGGTACGTCGCTGGAGTCGCCCGCGTGCGGGCCCGCCCCGGTGACCACCGTGCCGACCACGATCAGCAGGACGCTGGCGGCGATCAGGCACCACACCAGCTGCCGCACGGCCTTGCCGACCAGCGGCCGCGCCGCACCGTCGCCCTCCCGGACGCGCTGCCACATCACCGTGGCGACGGTGATCAGCGCCGTGGTGGCGAGGAAGTGGGCCGCGACCGTGTACGGGTTGAGGCCGACCAGCACCACGATGCCGCCGAGCACGGCGTTGCTCATGACGACCCAGAACTGCGCCCAGCCCAGCCGGGTCAGGCCGCGCCGCCACGGCTTCTGCGCACGGGCCGCGATGATCGCCCAGCCGACCGCCGCGCACAGCACGTACGTGAGCATGCGGTTGCCGAACTCGATGACGCCGTGCAGGCCCATCTCGCGGGTCGCGGTCAGCGAGTCGGCCGTGCACTTGGGCCAGGTCGGGCAGCCGAGGCCCGAGCCGGTCAGCCGGACCGCGCCGCCGGTGACCACGATGACCACCGACATGACGAGTGCGGCGAGGGCCGCTCTCCGAACCGTCCTGGTGGTGGGGGTCCAGCGTGCGGCGATGAAGGCGAGCGGGTTGCGCAGGGCCGCTGCGGCGTCGGCGCGGGTCAACTTTGGCACGCGCACCATCGTAGGTGGCCGCTTGTGCACACGTTCACGAGGGTCCCCCGGCCCCAGTCGGCGTGCGCTACTCCCAGCGGAAGAACCGGCCCGCCGCCGCCAGGCCCACGACCGACCACCCGGCCAGGATCCCCAGGTCGCCCCACGGCATCCCGCCCCCGTGCTGGAGCACGTCCCGCAGCCCGTCCGACAGCGCCGAGATGGGCAGCAGGCCCAGCACGCTCTGCGCCGCGTCCGGGAACTTGCCCAGCGGGACGATCACCCCGCCGCCGACGAGCAGCAGCAGGAAGACGAGGTTCGCGGCGGCCAGCGTCGCCTCCGCCTTCAGCGTGCCCGCCATCAGCAGACCGAGGCCGGAGAAGGCGGCCGTACCGAGGATCAGCAGAAGCAGTACGGCGAGCGGGTTGCCCTGCGGCGACCAGCCCAGCGCGAGGGCGATCACCGTCACGAGGACCACTTGGAGCACCTCGACGACCAGCACGGACGCGGTCTTCGCGGTCATCAGGCCCCAGCGGGGGAGCGGGGAGGACGCCAGCCGCTTGAGCACGCCGTACCGGCGTTCGAAGCCCGTCGCGATGGCCTGGCCCGTGAACGCCGTCGACATCACGGCGAGCGCGAGGATGCCGGGGGCGAGGAAGTCGACGGCCTTTCCCGCGCCGGTGTCGACGATGTCGACGGTGCTGAAGAGCACGAGCAGCAGCGTCGGGATGATCACCGTCAGCAGCAGCTGCTCGCCGTTGCGCAGCAGCATCTTCGTCTCCAGCGCCGCCTGCGCCGCGATCATGCGGGGGAGCGGGGCCGCGCCGGGCCTGGGTGCGTACGTGCCTTTTCCGGCCGTCGTGGTCACGCGCGCAGCTCCTTGCCGGTGAGCTCCAGAAAGACGTCTTCCAGGGTGTGCCGTTCCACCGAGATCCGGTCCGGCATCACCCCGTGCTGGGCGCACCACGACGTCACCGTCGCCAGCAGTTGCGGGTCGACCTTGCCGACGACCCGGTACGAGCCCGGCGTCAGCTCGGCGGCCGCGCAGTCCGCGGGGAGCGCCTTGAGCAGGGAGCCTATGTCGAGGCCGGGGCGGCCGGTGAAGCGCAGCGTGTTCTCGGCGCCGCCGCGGCACAGTTCCTCGGGGGAGCCCTGGGCGATGACCCGGCCGGCGTCGATGATCGCGACGTCGTCGGCGAGCTGCTCGGCCTCGTCCATGTAGTGGGTCGTGAGGATCACGGAGACGCCGTCCGCGCGCAGGTCCCGTACCAGACCCCAGGTGGCCCGGCGGGCCTGCGGGTCCAGGCCCGCGGTCGGCTCGTCCAGGAAGACCAGCTCCGGGCGGCCGACCACGGCCATGGCCAGGGCGAGACGCTGCTGCTGCCCGCCCGACAGCCGCCGGTACGTCGTACGGCCGCAGGAGCCGAGCCCGAGGCGCTCGATCAACGCCTCCACGTCCAGGGGGTGCGCGTGCAGCTTCGCGACATGGCGGAGCATCTCGTCCGCGCGGGCGCCGGAGTAGACGCCGCCCGACTGGAGCATCACGCCGACCCGCGGCCGCAGCTCGCGGGACTGCCGCACCGGGTCGAGGCCCAGGACGCGCACCGTGCCCGAGTCCGGCCTCCGGTAGCCCTCGCAGATCTCGACCGTGGTCGTCTTTCCGGCCCCGTTGGGACCGAGCACGGCGGTGACGCCCGCCCGGGCCCGCAGGTCCAGGCCGTTCACCGCGGTCTTGTCGCCGTACCGCTTCACCAGGGCCTGCACCTGGACCACGGGCTCACTTCGCATGGCCCCAGAGTCTAGGTTCGCGGCCCGCGCCCGCGGGGGGCGGGGGGCCGGATCCGGCCGGTGACCGGGAACCCCTCCGACGGGGCACGATGATCGATCAAAGATCGTTTCTGCAGGTCAGCTTAGGTATGCCTAAGTGACGCAGGGCACCGTCGGGCGGGTGGGACGCCGCTTGCCTGCCTCTGAGGAATTACGCAACAATGGCGTTGTGAAAAACGTCGGCGAGGTTCGGGAGACCCCCACGGGGGCCCCTCAGGAGGAGTTCGTGACCGGGGAGCGCTCCACGCGCAACCGGGTCGCGCGGTCCATCCTGGACCACGGCCCGTCGACCGTCGCCGAACTCGCCGGACGGCTCGGCCTCACCCAGGCGGCCGTACGCCGGCACCTGGATGCGCTGGTCGCCGACGATGTCGTCGAGGCGCGCGAACAGCGGGTCTACGGAGCGCGGACGCGCGGCCGGCCCGCCAAGGTGTTCGCCCTCACCGACTGCGGCCGGGACGCCTTCGACCAGTCGTACGACAAGCTCGCCGCCGACGCGCTGCGCTGGATCGCCGAGCGCGAGGGCGGCAGCGAGGCGGTCGCCGCCTTCGCCCGCGCCCGGATCGCCGCGCAGGCGAGCGCGTACCGCAAGGCGATCGAGTCGGCCGCACCCGACCAGCGGACGGAAGCGCTGGCCAAGGCCCTGAGCGTGGACGGGTACGCTGCTACGGCGCGCAGCGCGCCCACCGGCGAGCAGCTGTGCCAGCACCACTGCCCGGTCGCCCACGTCGCCGAACAGTTCCCGCAGCTGTGCGAGGCCGAGACGGAGATCTTCGCCGAGCTGCTCGGTACCCATGTCCAGCGGCTGGCCACCATCGCGCACGGCGACGGTGTCTGCACGACGTTCATCCCCAAGACTTCCAAGACCCACAACACCGCAAGCACGGCCGGGAGGAACCCCGCATGACTCTCCCCACGGAGACTGCCCACCCCGAACTCGAGGGCCTGGGCAAGTACGAATACGGCTGGGCCGACTCCGACGAGGCCGGCGCGTCGGCGCGTCGTGGCCTGAACGAGGACGTCGTCCGGGACATCTCGGCGAAGAAGAGCGAGCCGGAGTGGATGACCAAGCTCCGCCTCAAGGGCCTGAAGCTCTTCGAGAAGAAGCCCATGCCGAACTGGGGCTCGGACCTGTCGGGCATCGACTTCGACAACATCAAGTACTTCGTGCGCTCCACGGAGAAGCAGGCGGAGTCCTGGGAGGACCTGCCCGAGGACATCAAGAACACCTACGACAAGCTCGGCATCCCCGAGGCGGAGAAGCAGCGCCTCGTGGCCGGTGTCGCGGCCCAGTACGAGTCGGAGGTCGTCTACCACCAGATCCGTGAGGACCTGGAGGAGCAGGGCGTCATCTTCCTCGACACCGACACCGCGCTGAAGGAGCACCCGGAGCTCTTCAAGGAGTACTTCGGGACCGTCATCCCGCCCGGTGACAACAAGTTCGCGTCGCTGAACACCGCCGTGTGGTCGGGTGGCTCCTTCATCTACGTCCCGCCGGGCGTGCACGTGGAGATCCCGCTCCAGGCCTACTTCCGGATCAACACCGAGAACATGGGCCAGTTCGAGCGGACCCTGATCATCGTCGACGAGGGTGCCTACGTGCACTACGTCGAGGGCTGCACCGCCCCGATCTACAAGTCGGACTCGCTGCACTCCGCGGTCGTCGAGATCATCGTCAAGAAGAACGCCCGCTGCCGCTACACGACCATCCAGAACTGGTCGAACAACGTCTACAACCTGGTCACCAAGCGCGCCGTCGCCTACGAGGGCGCGACCATGGAGTGGGTCGACGGCAACATCGGCTCCAAGGTGACGATGAAGTACCCGGCCGTCTACCTGATGGGCGAGCACGCCAAGGGCGAGACCCTGTCGATCGCCTTCGCGGGCGAGGGCCAGCACCAGGACGCCGGCGCCAAGATGGTCCACATGGCGCCGAACACCTCGTCCAACATCGTCTCCAAGTCGGTGGCGCGCGGCGGTGGCCGTACGTCCTACCGCGGCCTGATCGAGATCGGCGAGGGCGCGCCGGGGGCGAAGTCCAACGTGCTGTGCGACGCTCTCCTCGTCGACACGATCTCCCGCTCCGACACCTACCCGTACGTGGACGTCCGTGAGGACGACGTGTCCATGGGCCACGAGGCGACCGTCTCCAAGGTCTCCGAGGACCAGCTCTTCTACCTGATGAGCCGTGGCCTGAGCGAGGACGAGGCGATGGCGATGATCGTGCGCGGCTTCGTCGAGCCGATCGCCAAGGAGCTGCCCATGGAGTACGCCCTCGAGCTCAACCGGCTGATCGAGCTGCAGATGGAAGGCGCGGTCGGCTAAGACCCGCCATCCGGTCCGGCAGCAGGCGGCCCGCCCCCGGGGCGGGCCGAAGATCGAAAACGTAGGAAAGAGAGCAGACCGACAGCCATGGCTGAGGCTCAGAATATCCCGGTGGGCTCCACCACCGCCGGCTCGATCGCGGTGGCCGCCGAGTCGACCGTCGCCACGCGCATGAGCGCGCCCCCGTCCTTCGACGTGGCGGACTTCCCGGTCCCGCACGGTCGTGAGGAGGAGTGGCGGTTCACCCCGCTGGAGCGCCTGCGCGGCCTGCACGACGGCACCGCCGTCGCCACCGGCGAGGGCGTCAAGGTCGAGGTGGAGGCCCCCGAGGGCGTCACCGTCGAGACCGTCGGCCGCGACGACGCGCGGCTCGGCAAGGCCGGCACCCCGGTGGACCGCGTCGCCGCCCAGGCGTACTCGGCGTTCGAGAAGGCCGGGGTCGTCACCGTCCCCAAGGAGACGGTCCTCACCGAGCCGATCCGTATCGCCGTGCACGGCCAGGGCGGGGTCGCCTACGGCCACCAGGTCATCGAGCTCGGGGCCTTCGCCGAGGCCGTCGTCGTCATCGACCACACCGGTGACGCCGTGCTCGCCGCCAACGTCGACTACATCCTGGGCGACGGCGCCAAGCTGACCGTCGTCTCCGTCCAGGACTGGGACGACAAGGCCGTGCACGCCGCTCAGCACAACGCGCTGGTCGGCCGGGACGCGAGCTTCAAGTCGGTCATCGTGACCTTCGGCGGCGACCTCGTACGGCTGCACCCGCGCGTCACCTACGCGGGCACCGGTGGCGAGGCCGAGCTGTACGGCCTCTACTTCACGGACGCCGGCCAGCACCAGGAGCACCGTCTCTTCGTCGACCACAACACCCCGCACTGCAAGTCGAACGTCGCCTACAAGGGCGCGCTGCAGGGCGACGACGCGCACGCCGTGTGGATCGGCGACGTGCTGATCGAAGCCAAGGCCGAGGGCACGGACACGTACGAGATGAACCGCAACCTGGTCCTGACGGACGGCGCGCGGGTCGACTCGGTGCCGAACCTGGAGATCGAGACGGGCGAGATCGTCGGCGCCGGTCACGCCTCCGCCACCGGCCGCTTCGACGACGAGCAGCTGTTCTACCTGATGGCCCGCGGTATCCAGGAGTACGAGGCCCGCCGGCTGGTGGTGCGCGGCTTCTTCGCCGAACTGGTCCAGCAGATCGGCGTCCCGGACATCGAGGAGCGGCTCATCGCCAAGATCGAGGAAGAGCTGGAGGAGTCGGTCGCATGACCGCATTCGTACGCGTCTGCGGACTGAGCGAGCTGGAGGAGGACACCCCGAAGCGGGTGGAACTCGACGGCACACCGATGTCCATCGTGCAGACCGAGGGCGAGGTGTTCGCCATCCACGACATCTGCTCGCACGCGAACGTCTCCCTGTCGGAGGGCGAGGTCGACGACTGCCACATCGAGTGCTGGCTGCACGGCTCGCGCTTCGACCTCCGTTCCGGCAAGCCCGACGCCCTTCCGGCGACGCGACCCGTCCCCGTATACCCCGTAAAGATCGAAGGGGACGACGTGCTCGTCTCCCTCACCCAGGAGTCCTGAGGCACCCATGGCAACGCTTGAAATCCGAGACCTGCACGTCACCGTCGAGGCCGACAACGCCACGAAGGAGATCCTCAAGGGCGTCGACCTCACCGTGAAGCAGGGCGAGACGCACGCCATCATGGGCCCCAACGGCTCGGGCAAGTCGACCCTCGCCTACTCGCTCGCGGGTCACCCGAAGTACACGATCACCCAGGGCACCGTCACCCTCGACGGCGAGGACGTCCTGGAGATGTCCGTCGACGAGCGCGCCCGCGCCGGTCTGTTCCTCGCGATGCAGTACCCGGTCGAGGTCCCCGGCGTGTCGGTCTCCAACTTCCTGCGCACCTCCGCCACCGCGATCCGCGGCGAGGCGCCCAAGCTGCGCACCTGGGTGAAGGAGGTCAAGGAGGCCATGGAGCGCCTCAACATGGACCCGTCCTTCGCCGAGCGCAACGTCAACGAGGGCTTCTCCGGCGGTGAGAAGAAGCGCCACGAGATCCTCCAGCTGGAGCTGCTCAAGCCGAAGATCGCGATCCTCGACGAGACCGACTCCGGCCTGGACGTCGACGCGCTGCGCGTGGTCTCCGAGGGCGTCAACCGCGTCCGCGAGACCGGCGAGGTCGGCACCCTGCTGATCACCCACTACACGCGCATCCTGCGCTACATCAAGCCCGACCACGTCCACGTGTTCGCGGCCGGCCGCATCGCCGAGTCCGGTGGCCCCGAGCTCGCCGACAAGCTGGAGAACGAGGGCTACGAGGCATACACGAAGGGTGGCGCATCCGCGTGACACAGCTGCCGGGCCTCCTCGACACCGAGGCGATCCGCAAGGACTTCCCCGTCCTGGACCGACTGATCCACGACGGCAAGAAGCTCGTGTACCTGGACAACGCGGCGACCTCCCAGAAGCCGCGTCAGGTGCTGGACGCCCTGAGTGAGTACTACGAGCGCTACAACGCCAACGTCCACCGCGGTGTGCATGTGCTCGCCGAGGAGGCCACGGCGCTGTACGAGGGCGCGCGCGACAAGGTCGCCGAGTTCATCAACGCGCCCAGCCGCGACGAGGTGATCTTCACCAAGAACGCCTCCGAGTCGCTGAACCTCGTGGCCAACATGCTCGGCTGGGCCGACGAGCCCTACCGGGTGGACTCCGACACCGAGATCGTCATCACGGAGATGGAGCACCACTCCAACATCGTGCCGTGGCAGCTGCTGGCGCAGCGCACGGGCGCGAAGCTGAAGTGGTTCGGCCTGACGGACGACGGTCGCCTGGACCTGTCCACCATCGACGAGATCATCACGGAGAAGACGAAGATCGTCTCCTTTGTGCTGGTGTCCAACATCCTGGGCACGATGAACCCGGTCGAGGCGATAGTGCGCCGCGCGCAGGAGGTGGGCGCGCTGGTGTGCGTCGACGCCTCGCAGGCCGCGCCGCACATGCCGCTGGACGTGCAGGCCCTGCAGGCCGACTTCGTGGCCTTCACCGGCCACAAGATGTGCGGCCCGACGGGCATCGGTGTGCTGTGGGGCCGCCAGGAGCTGCTCGAAGACCTGCCCCCGTTCCTCGGCGGCGGTGAGATGATCGAGACGGTGTCGATGCACTCGTCGACGTACGCTCCCGCCCCGCACAAGTTCGAGGCGGGTACGCCGCCGATCGCGCAGGCGGTCGGCCTGGGCGCGGCGATCGACTACCTGTCGGCGATCGGCATGGACAAGATCCTCGCCCATGAGCACGCCCTCACCGAGTACGCGGTGAAGCGCCTGGCGGAGGTCCCCGACCTGCGCATCATCGGCCCGGCCACCGCCGAGGAGCGCGGCGCCGCGATCTCCTTCACCCTCGGTGACATCCACCCGCACGACGTGGGCCAGGTCCTCGACGAGCAGGGCATCGCGGTCCGCGTGGGCCACCACTGCGCGCGCCCGGTCTGCCTGCGGTACGGAATTCCTGCGACCACGCGAGCGTCGTTCTATCTGTACTCCACGCCGGCGGAGATCGACGCACTGGTCGACGGCCTGGAGCACGTACGGAACTTCTTCGGCTGAGGGGCGTGAGCGGCAACCGTGAAGCTGGATTCGATGTACCAGGAAGTCATCCTGGACCACTACAAGAACCCTCATGGGCGGGGCTTGCGGGATGGCGACGCCGAGGTGCACCACGTGAACCCCACATGCGGTGACGAGATCACGCTCCGCGTGAAGTACGACGGCACGACGATCAGCGACGTCTCGTACGAGGGTCAGGGCTGCTCGATCAGCCAGGCCTCCGCCTCCGTACTGAACGAACTCCTCGTCGGCAAGGAGCTGGCCGAGGCGCGGAAGATCCAGGAGACCTTCCTGGAGCTGATGCAGTCCAAGGGGAAGATCGAACCGGACGACGCCATGGAGGACATCCTGGAGGACGCGGTCGCGTTCGCGGGTGTCTCCAAGTACCCGGCCCGGGTCAAGTGCGCCCTCCTGAGCTGGATGGCGTGGAAGGACGCGACGGCCCAGGCGCTGGGCGCCGACGCCGAAAGGAAGACGGCATGAGCGAGACCGTGGAGATGAAACCGGCCTCGGAGGAGGAGCTCCGCGAGGCCCTGATGGACGTCGTCGACCCCGAGCTGGGCATCGACGTCGTCAACCTCGGCCTGATCTACGGCATCCACATCGACGACTCCAATGTGGCGACCGTCGACATGACCCTGACGTCCGCGGCCTGCCCGCTCACCGACGTCATCGAGGACCAGGCCAAGTCCGCGACGGACGGCCTGGTCAGCGAGCTGCGCATCAACTGGGTCTGGATGCCGCCGTGGGGTCCGGACAAGATCACGGACGACGGTCGGGAGCAACTGCGGGCGCTGGGGTTCAACGTCTGAGCCCGCCCGTACGTTCTTTCAGTGGCCCTCGGCGCACCGCCGGGGGCCACTGTCGTACCCGTTACTCGTTCCCCGTCCGGGCCACGTCGGTCACCAGGCGGAACGCCGCGTCGGCGTAGTACTGGCCGTGGTGCTCGTAGGGGTCCAGGCGCAGCCGGAAGTTCTGGTGGCGCAGGAAGCGGCCGGGGTAGTTGACGGACTCCAGGGCGATCGCGTCGGAGTGGGCGAGGGAGCGGGGGCAGAACGTGGCGTCCTGCCGGAACAGGCTGGATCCGTCGTGGTCCTCGGCGCGCAGGACGAACTCGCGGTGGCGGAGGTAGTCGCCGTCGGCCGTGACGAAGGAGTAGCAGGAGGAGTCGGCCAGGCCCTTGACGAGTTCGAAGGTGGCGTCCTGGCGGGCCGAGGACGAGGTGATCGTGTCGAGGGTGACCCGACCGTCGCTCACGCGCCAGTAGCGGTCCGGGTAGTTGACCGAGTTGACGAAGCGCCAGGTGGCCGAACTCGTGGGCGGCTTCGGGTCGTTGGAGGACGTGGTGCCGGGCGCGGGAGACTTGGGCGGTGTGCTCGTGATGGGGGTGGGGCTCGGCTTCCCGGACGTGGTCCCGGAGGGCTGGGCGGACGACAGGCCGCTCTTGCCGGGGGGTGTGGCCGTGCCCGTTGCGGAGGGGCTGGCAAAGGAGATCAGGCCGGGTATGGTCGCGCCGCCCGTGGGGGCGGGTGGCGCGCTCTTGGGTGACACGCCGTCAGGGCGCGCGTCCATGACGGCCACCGCGGTCACGCAGCCGACGATCGTGGCCATGGCGAGTCCGCCCGCCAGCCACAGGCGCCGTGTGCCGGGGACCCGGGAGGTGTCCGGGGACCAGTTGTTCTCCCACGGCTGCTGCGGGGGTGGGGAGGTGCTTTCGGGCATGCGCGGTTCCTCCAGGGGCGCGCGGGGGAAGGCGCGGCCGCGACGGGCCGCTATTTGAGCGGTGAAACACTAGTGGACGATGTGACGCTTGAGCAGCCTGATTCGGCAAGCGTTTCCACATCGAGTTCAGCCAACGGCTCTGACGCTTTGTGTACGGCCGTACACATCGTTGTGTACCCTCGTACACATGGGATTCCTGCTGCTCGCCGGTGCCATCGCGGCCGAGGTCGCCGCCACCACCGCCATGAAGTACAGCCATGGCTTCACCCGGCTGTGGCCGTCGCTGATGACCGCCCTCGGGTACGTGGTCGCGTTCGCGTTGCTCGCCCAGACCCTGAAAACGGTCTCCGTCGGCACGGCGTACGCGATCTGGTCCGGCGTCGGCACCGCGGCGATCGCGGTGATCGGGATGCTGTTCCTCGGGGAGGGGATGACCGTGGTCAGGGCCACCGGGATCGCGTTGATCGTCGTGGGGGTCGTGGTGCTCAACCTGGGCGGTGCGCACTGATGGTCCGGCGGTACGACCCCGAGCGACGGCAGCGGATCATCGACGCGGCGATCCGCGTGGTGGGCGCCAAGGGGATCGCCGGGCTGAGCCACCGATCCGTCGCCGCGGAGGCGGAAGTGCCGCTCGGTTCGACGACGTACCACTTCAAGACCCTGGACGACCTGCTGGTCGCGGCGCTGCGGCAGGCGAACGAGGGCTTCGCCCGGCTGGTCGCCGGGCGCACGTCGCTGACCGATCCGGGGACCGACCTGGCCGCCGAGCTCGCCGCCCTGCTGGGGGAGTGGCTCGCGGGCGACCGCACGGGGGTGGAGCTGGAGTACGAGCTGTACCTGGCCGCCCTGCGCCGCCCGGCGCTGCGGCCGGTCGCCGCGGAGTGGGCCGAGGCCGTGAGCGAACGCCTGGCCGACCGCACGGATCCGGCGACCGCGCGGGCGTTGCTCGCGGTGATGGACGGGATCTGTCTGCAGGTGCTGCTGACGGGGGTGGAGTATGAGGAGGGGTGGGCTCGGGAGGTTCTGGACCGGGTGATCCGACCTGGCGGTGGTCCTGCGCCTCTGCCCGGGGGTGGCTCTACGTCGCTGCCCGGGGGTACGTCTGTGCCTGGTGGTGGGCCTGCGTCGCTGTCCGCGGGTGGCTGTATGTCTGTGCCTGGTGGTGGGCCCGCGTCGCTGTCCGCGGGTGGCCCCACGCCTTTGCCCGGTGGCGGCCCCACGCCTCTGCTCGGCGGTGGCCCTACGTCCCTGCCCGCGGGTGGTCCCACGTCCCTGCTCGCCGACGGCCCCACGTCCCTGCCTGCCGGTGGCCCCGCCGCCCCGCCCGCCACCTGAGACATCGCCCCGCTGGTTCGCATCCGTGGCCCCCCGCCGGTTAGGTTGCCCTCATGACCGACACGACTGCTCCTCGCACCACCGGCGCCGTGGCCGCCGGCCTTGCCACGATCGCCGCTGACGGCACTGTTCTCGACACCTGGTTCCCCGCGCCCGAGCTGGCCGCCGAGCCCGGACCGGCCGGTACCGAGCGCCTCGACGGGGCGCGCACGGCCGAGCTGCTCGGTGAGCACGGCGTCGCGGCCGTCGGCAAGGACGAGGTGCGCGGCGTGGAGGTCGTGGCGGTCCGGACGGTCATCTCCTCCGTGGAGGACAAGCCGCTCGACACCCACGACGCCTACCTGCGCCTGCACCTGCTCTCGCACCGCCTGGTCAAGCCGAACGAGCCGAACCTCGACGGCATCTTCGGCCTGCTCGCCAACGTCGCCTGGACCTCCCTCGGCCCGGTCGCCGTCGACACCCTGGAGACCGTACGGCTCGCCGCCCGCGCCCGCGGCCTGCACCTCAGCGTCCTCGGCGTCGACAAGTTCCCGCGCATGACCGACTACGTGGCCCCGGCCGGCGTCCGGATCGCCGACGCCGACCGTGTCCGCCTCGGCGCCCACCTCGCGTCCGGCACCACCGTCATGCACGAAGGCTTCGTCAACTTCAACGCCGGCACTCTCGGCACGTCGATGGTGGAGGGCCGTATCTCGCAGGGCGTCGTCGTCGGCGACGGCTCCGACATCGGCGGCGGCGCCTCCACCATGGGCACCCTGTCGGGCGGCGGCAAGGAGCGGGTCGCCATCGGCGAGCGCTCCCTCGTCGGCGCCGAGGCCGGTATCGGCATCGCGCTCGGTGACGACTGCGTGGTCGAGGCGGGCCTCTACCTCACCGCCGGCACCCGGGTCACCATGCCCGACGGCCAGATCGTCAAGGCCCGCGAACTGTCCGGCGCCTCCAACATCCTCTTCCGCCGCAACTCCGTCACCGGCACCGTCGAGGCCCGCCCGAACAACGCCGAGTGGGGCGGGCTGAACGACGTACTGCACAGCCACAACTGACACCTGTCGTCGCTCAAGACGATCACTTAAAAGGATTACCGTCCGTTACCTCGGGCCGCTTCCGGCAGATGAGTTCGGTGGACCCAGTGTCCGATCAGATGCCGAAACGGTGAGACGAGGACTGAGCAAAATGACGAACGAGCGGGCGAGGATCGTGGCGCGTCGGCTGACCGGTGTGGTCATCCTGGCGACGATGTGCTGGCTCCCGGCGGGCGCCGCGCACGCCGACGAGACCAACCGGGCCTCGCACAACGGTCCGCGGATCGGCCTGGTCAACCTCGGCCAGGTCGACGACCCGATGGAGGACGTGCTGGAGCACTTCCGGCTGGTCGGCGACGAGCAGACCACGGAGAACGCCGCGGGCTGATCCGTCCCGCCGCGAGCACCGGGGCCCGGGGCCCCCACCGCGTGGAGGCCATGGAGACATGGTCTGCGGTGGGGGCCCCGGGCCTCTGTGGTCCCCTGGGCCATCGCTTGTCAGCGGGCTGTTCGTCATGCGGGCAGTCGCTCGCCCGCCGTCCTTTCCTCGTCCGCCGTCCTTTCCTCGCGCGCCGCCCATCCCTCGTCCGCCGCCAGCTCCTCGTACGTCGCCAGCAGACCGTCCCTCGCCTCCCGGCCCGCGGGGCGCAGGGGCGGGCGGACCGGGCCCGACGGCAGGTCCAGCGCGGACAGCAGTGCCTTGGCGGTGACCGTGCCGGGGAGCCCGGCCGACATCATCGCCTCGATGAGGGGCACGGCCTGCCGCTGGCGGCGGGCCGCGCCGGTCGTGTCGCCCGCGTCGAAGTCGTCGAGAACGGAGCGGATGTGACGGGGGATCACGTTCGCCACCGTACTGATGCAGCCCGCCGCGCCCACCGCGTACAGGGCCAGATTGTGCTCGTCGCAGCCCGCGTAGTACGCCAGGTCCGTGCGGGACAGGACCTTCTGGGTGCCGAGGAAGTCGTACGAGCAGTCCTTGACCGCCACGACGCGGGGGTGCTCGGCGAGCCGGATCACTGTGTCCGGCTCGATGCGGGTGCCGGTGCGGGCCGGGATGTCGTACAGCATCAGCGGCAGGCCGGACGCGTCCGCCACCTCGCGGAAGTGCGCTTCCACGGCGTCCTGCGGGGGTCGGCTGTAGTACGGGGTGACGACCAGGGCACCGTCCGCGCCCGCCTGCTCGGCCTGCACGGTGAGCTCGATCGTGTGGCGGGTGTCGGAGGTGCCGACGCCCGTGACGACGGACGCGCGGTCCCCGACCGCCTCCCGCACCGCCCGGACGAGCGCCGCCTTCTCGGCGTCGGACGTGGTCGGCGACTCACCCGTGGTGCCGTTGAGCACCAGCCCGTCGCAGCCCCGCGACACCAGCCGGTCGGCGAGCCGCTGCGCGCCGTCGAGGTCGAGCGCGCCCGCCTCGGTGAAAGGGGTGATCATCGCGCAGAGGGTGCGGCCGAAGGGCGGGGCGGGGCAGGGGGCGTTCGTCATGGGAGTAGTGTCGGCAGGGGGATCTTGTAGATCCACTTAAATTTTCTACGACGTATTGGTAAGTGCTTGTGCGGCGCGGTGGAGATGGTTCACCGGTGCGCACAGCGAGCCCGGGCTGCCGCCCGCCGGACTCGGCGCAGCCGAACTCGTCGCCGAGGCTGCCCTGTTGCAGGCCCGCCTCGACTGGTTCCAGACCCAGCTGGGCGCGACTGGGCCGCCGTGGTGGCGGGGACGCGGGGAACGGGTAGCGAGGGCGGGGACGGGTACCCGGGTATTCCGAACGAGAGGAGGCGGAACACCGTGACCGGGACCCCGGACGCCAAGCCCGTGGCCGAGGAGCACCACTCGGTGGGCGAACTCGTCGGCCAGGCAACCGAACAACTCTCCCAGCTCGTACGGCAGGAAATACACCTCGCCAAGGAGGAGCTGGCCGAGAAGGGCCGACGCGCGGGTCGCGGCGGCGGACTCCTCGGCGCCGCGGGCGCCGTCGCCTACGCCGGGCTGCTCGCCCTTGCCGCCACGGCCGCCGCCGCGCTCTCGCTGACGCTGCCCGTCTGGGCTGCGGCGCTCATCGTCACCGGCGTGCTCTTCGCGCTCGCCGGACTACTGGCCGCGACCGGCCGCGCCCAGCTGCGCCGCGCGGCACCCCCCACGCCCGAGGAGACCCTCGGCAGCGTCAGAGCCGATGTCGAGGAGATCAAGGAAAGGGCACATCGATGACAGACAGGACGACGCAGGGGACCGGCGCCAAGGGGCCCGACGAGCTGCGCCGGCAGATAGCGCAGACCCGCAGCCAACTCGGCGACACGGTCGAGGAGTTGGCGGCCAAGGCAGACGTCAAGGGCCGTGCCAGGGCCCGCGCCGCCGACCTGAGGGACAAGGCCGGCGCGATGACCGTCCAACTGCGCAGCACCGCCGCCCACGCCGGACACACCGTCCAGGGCAAGGCGGCCCAGGCGGGGCACGCCGTGCAGGGCAAGGCCGCCGAGGCGACGCACGCCGTGCAGGGCAGGGCCACGAAGGCGAGCCACGCGGTGCAGGGCAGGGCCGCCCGGGCGAGCGAGGCCGTCGAGCACGGTGGCATGCCGCAGCCGGTGCGTACGGTCGTCCAGGCCGGGCTACGGCATCCCCGGACGGTGCTGCTCGCCGGGGCGGCGGCCGGAGCGGTGGTCGTCGCGGCGGCGGTGATGCGGCGGCGGCACGGCGGGCGGTAGGTGACCGGAACGCTCGTCGGCGCCTGAGTGCCGGTCGAGATCGAAGGCCGGCCGGTGGACGAACCGGCCGGCCCTCTTCATGGGCGGGGTTCAGCCGGCCCTGATCACAAGCGGTTACGGGCGGAACCGCAGCACCTGCGGGTCGTGGTCGCTGATCTGGTCGTGGAACTCGGCGTTGATGTGCACGCTGTCGTACTCGAAGTCGCAGCCGCGCCGGATCGACGGGCTGATCAGGATCTGGTCCAGCGTCTGGCTGTTGCCCTGGTAGACATACGAGTAACGCTCGCTCCTGGGCAGCGACTTGATCGCCGACCACAGCTCGCCGTCGCCTTCGAGGATCTCCACCGTGTCGGAGAACTCGAAGTCGTTGATGTCGCCGAGCGTGACGACGTCCGCGTTCTTCTGGGTGTCCAGGATCTGCTTCACGAACGCGTTCACCACCGTCGCCTGGAGGTGGCGCTGGGTCTCCGACGTGCGGGTCGGCGGCTGGTACTGGGCGTGCAGCGACTGGTCGCCGCCCTTCGACGCGAAGTGGTTCGCGATCACGAAGACCGTCCTGCCCCGGAAGACGAACTCTCCGGCCAGCGGCTTGCGGCTGTCCTCCCAGGCCGCGTTCGCCGGGTCGATCCGGCCGGGGGAGACGGTGAGCGCCGCCCTGCCGCGCACCTTGGTCACGCCGGTGGCGGTCGTCGCGTCGCCACCCGGGCGGTCGGTGAAGGACACCCGCTCGGGGTTGAACAGGAACACGTTGCGGATGTTGCCGCCGGGCTGGCCGCCGTCCTCGCCGTCCGCCGGGTCGACGGAGCGCCAGTCGTAGCGCGGGCCGCCCGCGGCGACGATCGCGTCGATCAGCTTGGTCATCGTCCGGTCGGCGGCGACCGTGCCGTCGTTCTTCGTGCCGTTGTTGTCCTGGATCTCCTCCAGGGACACGATGTCGGGCGACTGGAGGTTGTGCACGATCGCGGCGGCGTGCTCGTCGAACGTGGCGTCGGCCGGGTCGAGGTTCTCGACGTTGTACGTCGCCACCGCCAGCTCGCCGCGCCGCTGCTTGCGGGTCGTCTCGCGCTCCAGGCCGCCCTGCTTCAGCGTGCCGAGCTCCCTCGCGACGAGGGTGTAGCCGCCGAACTGGGTGTAGTCCAGCGGGCCGGTCGTCGTGCCGGTGAGCATGTCGCCGACGTTCGCGTCCGGGAAGTCGGCGACCTTGCCGAGGGACTGGATCTGCAGGCGGCCGGTGTTCTGCGAGGTGTACGAGCCGTAGACCGTGCCGCCGTGGCGGCTGGCGTTCTCGCGCGGCTTCACCGTGACCCACAGCTCGGTGTACGGGTCGGTGGCGCCGACCACGCGCGTGTCGGCGACCTGGACGTTCATGCCCTCCAGGGACTCGTAGTAGTCCAGGGCGTGCTTCTCCGGCCGGAGCGGCAGGCCGTTGATGGAACCGTTCGCCGCCGGGTCGCCCGCCGGGGTGTAGGCGTTCGGCACGGACCGCGCGTCGATCACCGTGGCGGCCGGGACCGGGTTGCCGCTGGAGACGACGCTGATTGTCGGCCGGGTGATCTCGGTGAGCGCCTGGTTGCCGGAGGAGGTGCCGCCCGGGACGTACTCGGACACCGTTCCGGACACGGTCACCGAGTCGCCGACGGCGACCTTCGGGGTGGAGCCGGTGAAGACGAAGATGCCCTCACTGGTGGCCGGGTCGGCGTCCGCGATCGGGTCCTGGATCCAGAAACCCCGCGACGAACCGTAGGTGCGCACGCCGGTGACGATTCCGGCCACGTCCGTGACCTGCCGGCCGGCGTACGGAGATATCCGCGTACTGCCCTGGATGTCATGGATGCGCACCGCGTCCGCGTGCGCGGGCGCGGCGATGACGACGGTGGACGCCGCGGAACAGACGGCGGCGACGGTGAGCGCGGCAAGGCGCGCGGAAGACTTGCTCGGCAACGGGATCCCTCCGGGGACGTACGTGAGCGCCGGGACGAGGGTGGAACGGAAAACAGTGACGACGCGCGTAGAAACCGTGAACGGAGTGAACACCTGTCCCCCCCATTTCTACGCGCGTCAATTTCCTGTGTCCTCAGGCCACTTGTCAAGGTTTCGGCCATGTACAGCGCCCGACGGGGAGATGAACCGGGCGGCATGGGTGGAAATCCGTCTAGGCTGAGCGGCTGAGTCGTACGACGGGTTTCGGGGTCGTACGACGTACAGACGGTCGTACGGCCTCCAAGGCGCCCTAGGAGATCCCCCCGATGTCAGACAGCTCCCCCCTGCCGCCGGTGCGGCTGACCTCCGAAGCGGAGCTGGCGCGCGACGCGCTGTCCACGCCGTTGCTGTCCCGGGCCGCCCGGCTCGCCCGCTGGGCCGGGCCCGGCACACGCGTGGAGGCCGGGGGCGCACTGGTCGACGAGCAGCTGCCGGCCGCGGCCGAGGCGCTCGGGCTGAGCGGGGACGACGCGGCCGCGCTGGCCAGTGAGGCCTGGCGGATGGCCGTGGACACCGGGCTGGTCGAGGTCGTCGACGAGGCGGCCGGCACCGTCACGGCGGGCGAGGAGCTGGCGCGGCTCACCGGCGGCTCCCCGCACGACGTGCTCGGCGTGTGGCTGGGCGCCCTGGAGACGGTGCTCGCCGACGCGAGCGTGCCCGACCTCGACGACCTGGCCCACGCGATGGACGAGGGCGGCCGGGTCGACCACACCGCGCTGGACTGGGACCCCGGGGCGGAGTCCGCGTTCCTCGACGGCGTGCTCGGCAACCTCTACCTGCTCACCGTCAGTGAGGACGGCCCCGGCCGGGCGCCCGTGCCGCTGCCCGCGCTGGCCGCGTCGATGATCGTGCCGGGCGACATGGCCGAGCCCACCAACGACGTTCTGGAGCAGGTGTCGGACGCGATGATGCGGCTGGACGACCAGTTCCGGGTGCTTCAGCCGGTGGGGCTGGTGGAGTACCAGCCGGTCGACGAGGCGCTGATGGCGGACGCCGAGGACGCCGCCGGGGAACCGGGCGCCGTCGACGACACCGACGTCTCCCGCTACGGCATGGTCCGGCTCACCCCGCTCGGCCTGTACGGGCTGCGGGCGCGGCTGCTGGAAGCCGGTTTCGACGCGCCCGCGGTGGGCGAACTGGCCGACAAGGGCGCCGACGCGCTGCTCGACAAGACAGCCGCCTTCGGGCCGCGGGCCGCGCAGGCCGAGACGGAACAGTGGCTGGCCCGCCGCGAACCCCTCGCCGCCGCGCGGGAGTTGCTCGCCGCCGCCCGGGGCGCGGACTCCGGCGCCCCGCTGCGCCGACTGCGCTGCCAGCAGGCCCTCTCGCTCGTCGGCCCCGACGCCGAACCCGCCCTGCGGGACGTCCTCGACGACCCCGAGCTGGGCGGTCTCGCCCGGGTCTGGCTGACCGAGCACGGCTGCACGGACGTACCCGCCCCGTCCGAGGCGATGGTCTTCTGGCTCACCGTGGACACCCTGGCCGCACAGCTCGCCGCCGAGGGCAACTCCGAGGAACTGCGCGGCCTGGTGGAGGGGCTCGCGGAGCAGCACAGCGGCTTCTTCGCGGCGGCCTGGCGGGTCGACCATCCGGCCACCGCGGACGTCCTGGAGGCGATGGGGCGGATCCACCCCGACAAGAAGATCGCCAAGGAGGCCAGGAAGGCGGCCTTCAAGGCGCGCTCGCAGCAGGGCGGTTGAGGGTTTCCCGACGCTGCGGGAGCGGTCGCCTCGCGTACGAACGGTGATCGGTTTCCCCGTTGCGAGGGCGGAGTTGCGGGGGCGGATTCCCCGAAACCGCGTGCCGGGACTGGTTTCTGCTGTTGTGGGAGTGGTGTCGGCTTGTGCCGGGGGCGGCGTCCCGCCGCGTGGTGCAGCCCTTTGGCCCCCGCCCGTCCGGGGGGCCTGTGGCGGCCGGTGCGGCCAGGCGTCGCGGGCCGCTGCCCGAGCCCAGCAGGGCGGTATGCGCGGCTCGCCACCCGGATGTTGGGCCGACCACTGCCATGACCTGCGGGCAATGAACGCTGCCCGGCTGCACCACTCGACGGGACGTGGCCGTGCCGGGGCCCGTTTCCGCCGTTGTCCGAGCGGTTCCCGGCCGGTGGTGGGGGTGTACGGATTCATGGAAGCGAGCCGGGCGGTGTCGCTCGGTGTTCAGGTGGCGTTCACGACCGGGCGTCACCGTTGCGCCGACCCGAGGTCCGCCACCCTCCACGGCACTCGCCCCGTCACAGGAGACAGCATGTCGCTCACTCGCAGGGACTTCGCCAGGACCACCGCGATCACCGGCGCCGGTGTCGCACTGGCGGGCAGCGTCGGCGCGCTCGCCACCGCCCCCGGCGCCCTCGCGTCCGCCGAGACGGAGACCACGGGCGAGGAGTCCGCGGCCAGGCACGGCGGGGTCGGATACGGCCCGCTCGTCCCCGACCCGGACGGCATCCTCGCGCTGCCCGCAGGCTTCTCGTACAAGATCCTCACCTACGCGGGCAGGACCAGGCTGGAGTCGGGCGAGTTCACCCCCGCCGAACACGACGGCACCGCGGCCTTCGCCGGTCCGCGCGGCACCACCCTCCTGGTCAACAACCACGAGATGGACGGCCCGCGCGACGAACAGGAGTACCCCGTACCGCTCATCGACGGCCTCGTCTACGACCCCGCCGCCCCCGGCGGCTGCACGGTCGTCGAGGTGCGCCGCGACGGCCGGGTCGCCGAGTGGGTCGGTATCGCCGGCACCGCCAACAACTGCGCCGGCGGCTCCACCCCCTGGGGCACCTGGCTGACCTGCGAGGAGAACTCAGACCGGGCCGGCGAGAACGGCATGACCAAGGACCACGGCTACGTCTTCGAGGTCGACCCCTGCGACCGGCGCGCCAACCGCGACCCCAAGCCGCTGAAGTTCTTCGGCCGTTACGACCACGAGGCCGTCGTCATCGACCCCAAGCGCGGCCACGCCTACCTCACCGAGGACGCCGACGAACCCAACGGCCTGTTCTACCGCTGGACCCCGCCGGAGGGCTTCGAGTACGGCCCCGGGAGGTTCCGCACCCTCGCCGACGACGCCGGTGTCCTGCAGGCGCCCAAGTGCTACAACTCCGGCGGCCACTTCGTCGACGACCTCTCCCGCGCCACCAAGGTCGGCACCGTCTACGGCGTGGACTGGGTCGACGTCCCGGACCGCGACGCCAGGACGGTCCCCGTGCGGGAGCAGTTCGGCGAGGGCGAGATCACCCGCGGCCGCAAGCTGGAGGGCATGTGGTGGGGCGACGGCGGCGCGTACATCGTCTCCTCGTACGCCCGTGAGGAGAGCCCCGCCCAGCACGACGGCCAGGTCTGGTTCTACGACCCCAAGCGCCGGACGCTGACGTTGAAGGTCCTGCTCGGCGTGAACCCCGACCCCGCCAGGGACGGCGCCTTCGACGGCCCCGACAACATCACCGTCTCCCCGTACGGCGGCCTGATCATCGCCGAGGACGGCGACGGCGTCCAGCACCTGTTCGGCGCCACCGACAGCGGTCGCACCTACCCCCTCGCCCGCAACGACCTGAACATCGGCACCGAGGACGAGCCCGAGTACAGCGAGTTCACCGGCGTCACCTTCTCACCCGACGGCAGGACCCTGTACGCCAACATCCAGGAGCCGGGCATCATGCTCGCCATCACCGGTCCCTGGAAGCGGCAGCGGCGTTAGAACGCCGAGTCACCCGTACGGGTGGGGCTGTCCGATTCGACGGACGACCTGTGGTGCTGGACATACGGTTCACGCATGTCCAAGTTGTGTGAGCGGTGCGGCATGCCGGTGAGCCCGCGCCGTGCCGCCACGGCGACCCGACCGAGCAGGTCCCGGCGCACATTCCGGGCCACACCTGGAACCTGGCCGGTCACCGGGCGGGCCACGGGCCGTCCGGAAGGGCGACAGGCACACGTTGGGCGGGCTGTCGGACGCGGCGTTCCGGATGGTGCCGCTGCTGGAGGCGGCGCGGGACGCCGACTCGCCGTGGGGTCGGCCGGCTGATCCATCGGGGGGTTCCTTGATGCCGAGGGGCACCGGATGAGGCCCACGGGCGGCGGTACACCGTCCGTGGGCCTCATCAGTAGCATCGGGGAGAGTCTCCGGTTTGCGAGGAGTTGCTGGATGACGCAGGTCAAGCCCATGCGCGCGGACGCTCGGCGCAACTACGAGCGGTTGCTGAAGGCGGCGGTGGAGGCCTTCGCCGAGCAGGGGGAAGGCGCGTCGCTCGATGACATCGCCAGGCGGGCGGGGGTCGGGTCCGGCACGCTCTACCGTCACTTCCCCACGCGCCAGGCGCTGTTGGTGGCCGCCCACCTCGACCGGATCGAGGCACTCGCGCGGCGCGGCGACGAGATCGCGCGGGAGCTGCCGCCGGGTGAGGCACTGGTGGAGTGGCTCAACGAGCTGGCCCTGGGCATGATCCAGGTCCGTGGCCTGAAGTCGCTGCTGGGTTCGGCCGTCACGGACGACGGCTCGGCCGTGGCCACCGCCTGCGGGACCAGCCTCAAGGGAGCGGCCGAGCGGCTGGTGCGGGCGGCTCGGGCGGAGGGGGCCCTGCGGGAGGACGTCGAGCCGATCGAGGTCCTGCGGCTGACGCACGGGGTGGCGACGGCGTCGGAGCTGGCGGACGGGCAGGGCAGGGACATCCGGCGGTATCTGTCCCTGCTGATGGAGGGGCTGCGGGCGGTGCGGTGAGCGGCGCCTCGGTGCGCCTGCCGCGGGCCGCCCGAGCGGACCTTGACGTACGAGCCTGCCGCCAGGTCTGCGAGCGTGCGCGTGGTCAGGCGTCGCAGCCGCACCCTGACGCGGTCCTGGCCTGCGTGCCGGTCGGCGCGGCTTCGGCGGAGGTCTCGACGGCAGTGCAGCGGGCGTTGACGCCGCAGCACGCGTCGGCCGCTCCCGCCGGTTCGGTCGAAGCGCCGGCGGTCTCCGGCTTGGTGGCGCGGACGATGGCGGAGTGCATGCCGTCGGCGACCGAGTGGGTGGGGGTGATCGAGACGTCGGTGAACCCGGCGGCTTCCAGTCCCTCCCGGTATTCGGTGACGGACAGCGCGCCGGCGACGCAGCCGACGTAGTCACCGCGCTCGGCCCGCTGCTCGGGCGTGAGGGCGTCGTCGGCGACGATGTCGGAGACACCGACGCGGCCGCCGGGCCTCAGCACGCGGAAGGTCTCGGCGAACACCGCGGGCTTGTCGACGGACAGGTTGATCACGCAGTTGGAGATCACCACGTCGACGGTCTCGGCGGGCAGCGGGATCGCCTCGATGGTGCCCTTGAGGAACTCGACGTTCGTCGCGCCCGCCTTCTCGGCGTTGGCCAGGGCCAGGGCGAGCATCTCGCCGGTCATGTCCAGCCCGTACGCCTTGCCGGTGGGACCGACCCGGCGTGCGGAGAGCAGGACGTCGATGCCGCCGCCGGAGCCGAGGTCGAGGACGTGCTCGCCGTCCCGTAGTTCGGCGACGGCGGTGGGGTTGCCGCATCCGAGGGAGGCGGCGACGGCCTCGGCGGGCAGGGTGTCGCGCTCGTCGGCGGCGTAGAGCGTGGAGCCGAAGTCCTCCTCGACCTCGGCCGGCTGCGGCCCGCAGCAGGCGGTGCCGCCCTCGGTGACCTTCACGGCCGCCGCGGCGTAGCGCAGGCGGACGGTTTCGCGCAGGTCGGTGGACTGCTCGCGCATGGCTCACCCCACGGCGTGCATTGACGTTCGTTGATACAAGAGTGCGGCGTGACTTGATACAAGAGTGCGCCTTGAATCGAAAAACGCCAACATAGAGAGGTGTCGAAGCAAGGGGCCGGGGTGACCGGCCAGGGCGTGCGCCGTGCCCACCCTGAGGACGCGCAGCCTCGGGTTGGCACGGTGCTCGCATGCTGCTCCGACCGGCGCTTCTCTACAGTGCCTGCGCCGCCGGCTTGACCATGTTGCGGACCGTGCGGGCCTTGACGAAGTCGCCCATGGCCGTCATCTCCCACTCGCCGGAGTACTGGCGGATGAGCTTGGCCATCATCACGCCGGTCTGCGGCTCGGCGTTGGTGAGGTCGAAGCGGACGAGTTCCTCGCCGCTGCCCGCGTCGATCAGTCGGCAGTAGGCCTTGGCGACCTCGGTGAACTTCTGGCCGGAGAAGGAGTTGACCGTGAAGACCAGGCCGCTGACCTCCTGCGGGAGGCGGCCGAGGTCGACGGTGATCACCTCGTCGTCGCCGCCGCCCTCGCCGGTGAGGTTGTCGCCGGAGTGGCGGATCGCGCCGCCCACGATCTGGAGCTTGCCGAAGTAGCAGCTGTCGATGTGGTTGCGCTGCGGGCCGTACGCGATGACCGAGGCGTCCAGGTCGATGTCCTTGCCGCGGTACGCAGGCTCCCAGCCGAGGCCCATCTTGACCTGGGAGAGCAGCGGGCGGCCGCCCTTGACCAGGGAGACGGTCTGGTTCTTCTGGAGGCTGACCCGGCCCTTGTCGAGGTTGATCTTCCCGGCGCCGGGGGCTGCGGCCGGGGCGGGCGGGGCCGCCGGGGGTGCGGTGGGCGCCAGGGGCGTGGTGCGGCGCGGGTCCATGACCGGGGCGGGCGGGGCCACCGGGGGCTGCATGGGCGCCGGGGGCGGGGTGACCGGCTGGGCCGGGGCGGCCGGCTCCTCCACGGTGACGCCGAAGTCCGTGGCGATGCCGGCCAGGCCGTTGGCGTAGCCCTGGCCGACCGCGCGGGCCTTCCATGCGCCGCCCCGCAGGTAGATCTCGACGATCACCAGTGCCGTCTCGGTGCCGAGCTGCGGGGGCGTGAACGTCGCCAGGACGCTGTTGTCGTCCGCGTTGCGGATCGTGGCCGTCGGTTCGATGCCCTGGAAGGTCTGGCCCGCGGCGTCCGGGCTGGCGGTGACGACGATCTTCTCGATGCCCGGGGGGAGGGCGCTGGTGTCGACCGTGATGGCGTCGGGGGCGGTGCCGCCGCCTGAACGGTACGTCACGCCGGGGCCGTTGGGCTGGTTGTAGAAGATGAAGTCGTCGTCGGAGCGCACCTTGCCGTCGGCGGTGAGCAGCAGGCCCGATACGTCGAGCCGCACCGGTGCGGCGACGTCCACCGTCACGCGGGCGGCGGAAAGAGGGATGTTCGAGCCGGGGGTCATAGCTGTCATGCCCCGTGAACGACCGGGGCCGCTTTACCGTTCCCTTACCGGGCGGCCGATCGGGTCACCGGCGGTTCGGGGGCGAGGAAAACCCCTACGGCACCACGACGATCTTCCTGCCGACGCCGGACGCGAACTGCTCCAGGGCCTGCGGATAGCTGGTCAAGGGCAGGCGGTCGCTGATGAAGATCTCCGGGTCCAGGACACCGCCCGCGAACAGTTCCGCAGCGCGCTCGAAGCTGTGCAGGACCGCCATCGAGCCGGTGATGGTGATCTCCTGGTTGTAGATGCGGTACGGGTCGATCGTCACGCGCGTCGCGTAGTCCGCCACGCCGAACTGGAGGAACGTACCGGCCTTGGCCACCCGGTCCAGGCCGTCCTGGATCGCCGCCGCGTTCCCGGTCGCGTCCACCACCACGTCCCAGCCCTGCGGACGGTCCAGCTCGTCGGCGTTCGCCGCCGAACCGGAGACACCCAGCTTCCGTGCCGTCTCCAGCCGGGCCGGATTGACGTCCACCACGTCCACACTCGCCGCGCCCGTCCGCTTGGCCAGCTCCAGCATCATCAGGCCCATCGTGCCCGAGCCGTAGATCAGGACGTGGGCGCCGAGGCGGGACTGCAGGACGTCGTAACCGCGTACCGCGCACGACAGCGGCTCGACCAGTGCCGCGTCCTGCGTGCGGATGTGCTCGGGGAGCCTGACGCAGTTCGCCACCGGCGCCACCGCGTACTGGGCGGCGCCGCCCGCCGTCGTCACGCCGATCGCGGCCCAGCGTTCGCAGAGGTTGTTGTGGCCGGTACGGCAGTGGCGGCACTCGTGGCAGTACAGCGACGGGTCGACCGCCACCTGGTCGCCCGGTGCCACCTCGGTGACCCGGGTGCCCACGGCCACCACCTCGCCCGCGAACTCGTGACCGGGCACGATCGGCAGCTTCGGTGCGAACTCGCCCTGCAGGATGTGCAGGTCCGTGCCGCACAGGCCGCACGCCGCGACCTCGACCACGACGTCGCGCGGTCCCGGCGTCGGGTCCGGTACCTCGGCGACGACGGCCTTGCCCACGGACTCGATGACGGCGGCCTTCATTTCACGGCTCCCAACGACAGGCCCTGGACCAGCTTGTCCTGGGCGGCGAACCCCGCGGCGAGCACCGGCAGGGAGATGACGAGCGACGCGGCGCACACCTTGGCCAGGAACAGGCCCTGACTGGTGATGAAGCCGGTCAGGAAGACGGGGGCGGTCTCGGCGACCACGCCGGTGAGCACACGGGCGAACAGCAGCTCGTTCCAGCTGAAGATGAAGCAGATCAGGGACGTCGCCGCGATACCGGGCAGGGCGATGGGCGCCACCACCCGCCACAGGACGGTCGGCAGTCTCGCGCCGTCGATCTGTGCCGCCTCGATGATCGCGACGGGCACCTCGGAGAGGAAGGACTGCATCATCCACACCGCGATCGGCAGGTTCATGGCCGTGTAGAGGACGACCAGCGCCCAGATGTTGTCGAGCAGACCGGCGTTCTTCGCGAACAGGTAGATCGGCAGCAGGCCCGCGACCAGCGGCAGCATCTTGGTGGAGAGGAAGAAGAACAGGACGTCCGTCCACTTCTTCACCGGGCGGATGGACAGGGCGTACGCGGCGGGCAGCGCGAGGAGGAGCGTCAGCAGCGTGGAGGCCACCGAGGCCGTCGCCGAGTTGATCAGCGAGGGCCAGGGGCCGGCGCCGCCGCCCACGCCGAAGAACTCGCGGTAGCTGTCCAGGGTGAGCGAGGCGGCGACGGAGGGCGGGTTGGTCGCCGCGTCCGCCTCGGAGTGGAAGGACGTCAGGACCATCCAGAGGACGGGGAGTACGAAGAGGATGCCGGCCAGCCAGGCGGTGATCCCCAGGGCGGCACCCTGAAGCCGGGCGCGGGGCCGGGACGGTCGCGGGGCGGCGGTGGTGAGCGTGGCGGTCATCAGCGGGACACCTCAGCGCGGAACAGGGACGACACGACACGCAGGGCGAAGGTCGCGAGGACGAGCGAGCCGATGACGACGATGACGCCGGCCGCCGAGGCGAGGCCGTTCTCGTGTGCCTGGTAGAAGGTCTGGTAGATGGTGTACGGCAGGTTCGCGGTGCCCAGGCCACCGGAGGTGATGGTGTACACCGCGTCGAAGTTCTGCACGATGTAGATCGAGCCGAGCAGCACGCTCAGTTCGATGTAGCGGCGCATGTGCGGCAGCGTCATGTGGACGAACACCTGCCAGTCGTTGGCGCCGTCCACCCGGGCCGCCTCGATCAGCTGCGGGTCACGGCTCTGCAGCCCGGCGAGCAGGATCAGCGTCATGAACGGCGTCCACTGCCAGATCAGCGAGGCCTCGACCGCCATCAGCGGCATCTCGGAGATCCAGTCCGGCTGGACCGCCCCGTCCCCTCCGATCCAGTGCAGGATGCCGTTGAACAGGCCGTACTCGGGGTTGAACAGCACGTGCTTCCACAGCAGCGCGGCCGCGATCGGCACCAGCAGGAACGGGGCGATGAGCATCGTGCGCACGACGGCCCGGCCACGGAACTTCCGGTCGAGGAGCAGTGCCAGCATCAGGCCCAGTACCAGGCTGACGAGCACGACCGTGACCGTCAGCAGGACCGTCGTCCACACCGACTTGCGCAGTGCGGGCGTGCTCAGCACCTCCGCGTAGTTGGCGAAGCCGGCGAAGTGGCGCTGGTCCGGGTAGAGGGCGTTCCAGTCGAAGAACGAGATCACCAGGGTGGCCACGAAGGGCAGCTGCGTCACGACGATCATGAAGATCAGAGCGGGCAGCAGCGGGGCGCGGGTGGCCCACGCGCGCATACGGTTCGGCCGCCGGGCCGCCGGCCGCGCGGGGGCGGCGGCGACCCGGGTGGGGGGAGTCGTGACGGTCATGATCACTGGTACTTCTTTCCGACGGCCTCGGCGAGCTTCTGCGACTGGCTCAGCGCGCTGTCCACGGACTGCCGGCCGGCGATCGCGGCGCTGATCTCCTGGGAGACCTTGGTGCCCAGGTCGGTGAACTCGGGAATGCCGACGAACTGGATGCCGGGCGCGGGCCGGGGCTGCACGCCCGGGTCCTCGGGCTTGGCGTTCGCGATGGCGTCCCGGGTGACGTCCGCGAAGGCGGCCGCCTCCTCGCGGTACTCCGGGATGTCATAGGTCGACGCGCGCTTGCCGGCCGGCACGTTGGCCCAGCCGAGCTTCTCGCCGACGAGCTTCTCGTAGTCCTTGCCGGAGGCCCAGGAGATGAACTTCCAGGCGCTATCGGCGTTCTTGGACGCCTTCTGGACGCCCCACGCCCAGGTGTAGAGCCAGCCCGAGCTGTCGGTCTTCTCGACCGGCGCCGGGACGTAGCCGATCTTGCCCTTGACCGGGGAGCCGGAGGCCTCCAGGGACCCGGCGCCGGCCGTGGCGTCGTACCACATGGCCGTCTTGCCCTGGGTCATGTTGTTCAGGCACTCGGCGTAGCCGGACTGCGCGGCGCCCGCCTCGCCGTGCTCGCGGACCAGGTCGACGTAGAACTGCGTGGCCTCCTTGAACTCCTTGGAGTCCAGCCGCGCGTTCCAGTCCTCGTCGAACCAGGTGCCGCCGAAGGTGTTGACGACCGTGGTCAGCGGCGCCATGACCTCGCCCCAGCCGGGCAGGCCGCGCAGACAGATGCCCTTCATGCCGGGTTCGGCCCCGTCCACCTTCGCGGCGAGGTCGGCGACCTGCTTCCAGGTGGGCTTGTCGGGCATGGTCAGGCCCGCCTTCTCGAAGACGTCCTTGCGGTACATCAGGAAGGAGGACTCGCCGTAGAAGGGCTCGCCGTAGAGCTTGCCGTCCTCCGCGGTGAGGGCCTGCGTCATCGGGGTGAGGATGTCGCCCTGGTCGAAGGCGGTGTCGTTCTTGACGTACTCGTCCAGGGAGTGGAGCCAGCCGTTCCTGGCGTAGATCGGGATCTCGTAGTTGCTCAAGGTGGCGACGTCGTACTGGCCCGCCTGGTTGGCGAAGTCCTGGCTGATCTTGTCCCGGACGTCGTTCTCCGGCAGGACGGTGAAGTTCACCGCGATCCCGGTGTCCTTGGTGAAGTGGCCGGCGGTGAGCTTCTGCAGCTCCACCATCTGCGGGTTGTTCACCATCAGGACGTTGAGGGACTCGCCGTCGGAGGACCCGGACCCGCCGGCGCCCGCGCAGGCGGCGAGTGAAGTGATCAGTGTTCCCACGGCGGCCACGGCAAGCAGTCTGCATGGCGTGCGACGGCTCTGGGTTCGCATGCGGCTCTCCTGAACATATAGGTGCAAAGGGGACTGTTAGGGGATGGGGGTGCCTTGCAGGAGGGTCGGTTGGACTGGTGGATCTTCGAATGCGGTGCGTGGGGAGGTGGGGGCGGCGGACCCGAGGTCAGACGCGGACGACCTGCGGCCCCAGCAGTGAGTAGCGGTGGGCCTCGGCCGCGGGGAGCAGGGTGCTCGTCACGATCGCCTCCAGGGCGCCGACCTCGGCGAACCGGCAGAAGCTGACCGCTCCGAACTTGGTGTGCACCCCCGCGAAGACCGTGCGCCGCGCGGACCGGATCGCCTGCGACTTGACCTCGCTGACCGCTGGGTCGGGGGTCGTCAGGCCGTGTTCGCGGGAGATGCCGTTGGCGCCGATGAACGCCAGGTCGATGACGAAGCCGGCGAGCATCTTCGTCGTCCAGTGGTCGACGGTCGCCAGCGTGCCCGAGCGGACCCGGCCGCCGAGCAGCAGGACCGAGATGGTCTCGGCCTCGGCGAGCGAGCCCGCGACCGGCAGGGACGCGGTGACCACGGTGAGGGGCCGGTCCCTGGGCAGGGCCTCGGCGACGAGCTGCGGGGTGAAGCCCTCGTCGACGAAGACCGTCTCGGCGTCCCCGAGCAATTCGGCCGCCGCGGCCGCGATCCGGCGCTTCTCGGGCACGTGGCTGGTGGCGCGGAAGGCGAGTGTCGTCTCGAAGCCGGCGCTCTCCACGGGGTAGGCGCCGCCGTGGGTGCGGCGGAGCAGGCCGTGGTCCTCCAGCACGCGCAGGTCCCGCCGGACGGTCTCCTTCGCCACGCCGAGGTCGGTGGCCAGCGCGGTGACGTCGACCGAGCCGGTGGCGCGCGCGACCCGCACGATCTCGCGCTGGCGCTCCTCGGCGGTCCACGCCGTCCGCGCCGTCCTCGCCGTCGTCATTGTCGACACCCGCTTCCGTGCTGTGTGCGTGGCTCGATCGTCGGGAGGCGTTCGAACCGGTACTGCCCGTTCGGGCCCGGTGGAGCCCGTGGGGGAAGTTCTACAGCGGTGGTGCGGGACTGAACAGGCCTGTCGCCGAGCCGATACTGCCCGTTTGTGACCGTTTGCCGCGGCGCCTGCCCGTCTCGGACCTGCGCGTCCGAGGGGGGCGGCGTGAGAGCGGGCAGCGCGGATGCCCGAATGCGGGAGCGGGCGGGCCCGTTCGGTGCCCGCCCGCTCCCGCCAGGCGCTCGCCTTGCGCCGTCCTGGCCGAATCAGTACGGCCAGATCGGCGGGTCGTTCACGAAGTGGCCGCCCAGGCAGGCGTGGGCCGGATTGGCCGGGTCCAGCTCGCCCTGCTCGGCGATCAGCTTCTCGGCGTACGGCTCCGAGTCGTCCTGCGGTTCGTAGCCGAGCGCCCGCGCGGTGGACAGGTCCCACCACAGGCGGGTGTTGGCGGAGGAGCCGTAGACGACCGTGTGGCCGACGTTCTCGGCGGTCAGGGCCGCGTGGAAGAGGCGGGCGCCGTCGGCGGGGCTCATCCACACCGAGAGCATGCGCACGCTGGTCGGCTCCGGGAAGCAGGAGCCGATGCGGACGGAGACGGTCTCCATGCCGTACTTGTCCCAGTAGAACTGGGCGAGGTCCTCGCCGAAGGACTTGGACAGGCCGTAGAAGGTGTCCGGGCGGCGCGGCGTGTCGATCGGGATCAGTGGGTCGTCGCCCTGAGGGCGCGGGGTGTAGCCCACCGCGTGGTTGGAGGAGGCGAGGACGATACGGCGGATGCCCTCCTCGCGGGCGGCCTCGTACAGGTGGTACGTGCCCTCGATGTTCGCCTTGAGGATCTTTTCGAAGGGGGCTTCCAGGGAGATGCCCGCGAGGTGGATGATCGCGTCGACGCCCCGCACGGCCTCGCGCAGGGCCGCCCGGTCGGCGAGGTCCGCGGTGATCGCGTCCGGTGCGTCCTCGACGGGGCGCAGGTCGAGCAGGCGCAGCGCGTACCCGTGCGCCGGGAGCAGGTCCCGCATCAGGGTGCCGAGCCCCCCGGCGGCGCCGGTGAGCAGAACGGTGCGGGGAGCGGGCATCCTCGGGTCTCCTTGCGGGGTCTCCTTGGGTGAACGGCCGCATGGGTGCACGGCATTCACAATCGTGGACACGCTAAGGAGCGGGGCCGCGCCCGTCAAGGGGTGCGCGGAGGCATGAAATCCGCTGGTGCGTTGGGGGTTGACCGGCTTGACCCCTCCCATGGAGCCACCTTAGCGTGAGCATGTTCAGGACTGTGGACGCGAAACATGAATATGAACCAAAACCTTGGAGGGCCCGTGACGCCAGCTCCGCTCGCCGCCCGCCTCAGCGTCCCCGGCGGGCCGCTGTTCTTCCCGGTCACCGCCTACGCACCCGACGGCTGCCTGCACCTCGACGCCTACCGGGCCCACGTCCGCCGCGGGGTCGAGGCCGGGGCCGCTGCCGTCTTCGCGTGCTGCGGCACCGGGGAGTTCCACGCGCTCACGCCGGAGGAGTTCGAGGTCTGTGTGGCGGCGGCGGTGGAGGAGGCGGCGGGGCGCGTGCCGGTGGTCGCGGGCGCCGGATACGGGACCGCGCTCGCCGTCCACTACGCACGGCTCGCCGAACGGGCCGGGGCGGACGGACTGCTCGCCATGCCGCCGTACCTCGTGCACGCCGGGCAGGAGGGCCTGCTGCGGCACTACCGGGAGTTCGCGTCGGCCACCGCCCTGCCGGTGATCGTCTACCAGCGCGACAACGCCGTGTTCACCCCCGAGACCGTCGTCGACCTCGCCCGCACGGACGGGATCATCGGCCTCAAGGACGGCCTCGGCGACCTGGACCTGATGCAACGGACCGTGAGCGCCGTACGCACCGAAGCCCCGGGCGACTTCCTCCACTTCAACGGACTGCCGACCGCCGAGCAGACCCAGCTCGCCTACCGCGCCATCGGTGTCCCGCTCTACTCCTCGGCCGTGTTCTGCTTCGCGCCGGAGATCGCCCTCGCCTTCCACAGCGCCCTCGACGCCGGTGACGGCCACACCGTCCGCCGCCTGCTGGACGGCTTCTACCGGCCGTTCGTCGAACTGCGCGCCCGGGGCCGCGGCTACGCCGTCTCCCTCGTCAAGGCGGGCGTACGGCTGCGCGGGCTCGATGTGGGCGAAGTGCGGCCACCGCTGCACGAACCGAGCGAGGATCATGTCAAACAGCTCGCTCAGGTGATCGAGCGTGGCTACGCGCTGCTGGAGGAGGACGCGTGAAGGCGTCGGCATTCGTCTACCCCTGGGACATCAACGGGGACCCCGAGGCACCGGCACGGATCGCCGCGCTCGGCGTGGACCAGGTGACGCTCGCCGCCGCCTACCACTCCACGCGCGCCGTCACCCCGCGCCATCCCCGCCACCGCATCGTCACCGCCGAACACGCCGCCGTGCTCTACCCGGCCGACGACCGCTGGGCGGGCCGCCGCCTGCGCCCGTACCCGGCCGGGGACTGGGCGCCCGGCGACGCGTACGGCGAGGCGGCGGCCGCCCTCGCGGACGCCGGACTGGAGGTGCACACCTGGGTGGTCCTCGCGCACAACTCCCGCCTGGGCGCCGAGCACCCGGACACCTCCGTCGTCAACGCCTACGGCGACCGCTACCCCTGGGCGCCCTGCATCGCGCAGCCCGCCACGCGCGCGTACCTCGTGGAACTGGCCGCCGAGGCCGCCGTACGGCCGGGCGCGCGCGGCACCGAGCTGGAGTCGCTCGGCTGGTACGGCCTCGCCCATCTGCACGCCCACGACAAGACCGCGGGCGTCGGCCTGGGGGACGCCGGGCAGTACCTGATGTCGCTGTGCTTCTGCCCCGACTGCCGGGCGGGCTACGCCGCACAGGGCCTCGACCCCGACGAACTGGCCGACGCCGTACGCAGCGCACTGCAACCGGTGTGGCAGGGGGCGCCCTCGGACGGCGGCTGGGCGGGCGTGGAGAAGCTGCTCGGCGAGACCGGGGCGACCGCCACGCGCGCGTGGCGCGACGAGACCGCACGCGCCCTCCAGGAGGCGGCGGTCACGGCCGTGCGCGCCGCCGCACCCGACGGCTTCCAGGTCCTGCTGCACGCGGACCCGGTGTCGTACCACTGCGGCGCCAACGCGGGCGTGGACCCGGCGCACATCCTGTCCGTCGCGGACGGTGTCGTGGTGCCGTGCACGGGCGGGGCGGGCCTGCTGACGCCGTTCGCCGAGCAGGGCCGGGACGGTGCCGTGCTCGCCGCCAACTTCACCGTGGTCGCCGGGATGGGCGGCCGCCCCGGCACCCTGGCCGACGACGCCGCACGCGCGCGTGCCCTCGGCGCCACGGAACTGCGGCTGTATCACGCCGGATTGGCGTCGGACGGCGACCTGGCGGCGGTGCGGGCGGCGCTCAACGGCAGCTGAAGCGGCGTCAGGAGCAGGGCCACGCCCAGCAGCACGAGCAGCGGCTGGTGGGGGAGCAGTTCGACCAGGGCGGCCCCCACCGCAAGGCCCAGCACGTTCGGCGCGAACATCAGGGTGCTCGCCGTGGCGGCGGTACGGCCCAGGAGGGCGGCCGGTGTGCCGTGCTGTACGGCGGTCAGGGCGGCGATCAGCACACAGGGCAGCCCGGCGCCGATCGCCACGCTGCCCGCCCAGGCCGCCGGATCGTACGGCACCGCCCGCAGCGCCACCCCGACGCCGGTGAGCGCGACCCCGGCCGCCGCGAACCGGCGTTCGCCCCTCCGACGCAGGGCGGCGCCGGAGGCCAGGCCGACAGCGACCGACCCGAGGCCCTGAAGGGCGGCGAGCACACCGGCGTACGCCGGGGGGTGCCCGAGGCGCTCGACGACGGCGTACAGCAGGGCGCCGTTGAGTCCGGCGAAGAGCATGGTCGTGCCGCCGGTGAGGACGAGGGGGCGCAGGCGGGGGTGGGCCCACAGGTGCCGGACGCCCTCGGACGTGCGTGCGCGTCGGCCGCCGGTGGGCGTGCTCTCCCGGACGCGCACAGCGGCGTACAGGCCCGTGGCGAGCACGAAGGTGGCCGCGTCCAGCAGGGCCACGCTCGGCCCGCCGTACGCCGCGTAGACGCCCGCTCCGGCCACCGGGGCGATCAGCTTCACGCCCTCGGTGAGGGTCATGCGCAGGCCGTTGAAGTCGCCGAGCAGGTCCGGGTCGAGGGCGGTGGCGACAAGTGCCGACTCGGCGGCGTCCTGGACGACGCCCGCCGCGCCGTACCCGAACAGGACCGCGAACAGCAGCCACACGTCACCCGGGGAGTCCACCGTGAGGAGGGCGGGCAGGAGCGCCGCCATCAGCAGGTTCGTGCCGATCAGCAGGGGCTTGCGGCGGACGCGGTCCGCGAGGGCGCCGAGGAGGGGACCGGCGAGGGTGGGCGCCCACATGGCGAGCAGGCTCAGCGCGGCGAGGCCGTCCGAGCCGGTGAGGTCCTTGACCCAGACGCCGGAGGCCAGCCACAGGGCGGAGGTGCCGAGGCCGGAGATCACCACGCCGGTGAGGTGGAGGGCGGCGTTGCGGTCGCGCAGGAGGCGGGGGAGGGGGCGGGCTGTGCCGGGTGTGCCGCCCGTCTTGCCATGCATGCCGTTCATGCCCGGTCATCGTGGGCCTAAGGGGTCCTTGCACTATGCCCGCCCGGGTCGCGCGGCCTGGCACCGCACCTCGCCGCGTTGCCGAAACGCCCTGGTAGCGGAGCTACCAGGGCGCTCCGGCGCCTTGCGATGCACGGCACCAGACCACGCGACCTGATCGGACGCTCATAGTGCAAGGACCCCTAAGCCCCGGTGCGACGGATCGGGCAGATGCCGTAGAAACCGCACGGGTGACCGATGACTTCCGGCGCCGCCGTCGGTCCACCTCCCAGGACGCCACCACTGAGGAGCACCCATGAACGACCCGACCACCTTCGACCTCGGCCCGCAGACCCGGATCGTCGCGAGCCTCGCCGCCGGGGTGACCGACGAGCAGCTCGCGGACCCGACCCCCTGCCCGGACATGGCGGTGCGCAACCTGCTGGGGCACCTGGTGGGGCTCGCCGTCGCCTTCCGGGACGCCGGCCGCAAGGCCCTCGGCCCGACGACCGACACCAGCCCGGACGCGGCCGTGCCGGACGTCGGTCCCGGCTGGCGCGAGGAGCTGCCCAAGGTCCTCGACGAGCTCGCCGACGCCTGGCGCGACCCCGCCGCCTGGACCGGCATGACCCGCGCGGGCGGCGTGGACCTGCCCGGCGCGGTGGCGGGCGCGGTCGCGATCAACGAGCTGGTGATCCACGCCTGGGACCTCGCCCGCGCCACCGGACAGCCGTACGCCCCGGACCCGGCGGCGCTGCGGTCGTCGTACGACGTCCTCCTCGCCGCGGCCGACGAACCGGTCCGCGACGGCACCCTCTTCGGCCCGGTCGTCGCCGTCCCGGAGGACGCGCCCCTGCTGGACCGGGCGGTGGGGCTGAGCGGGCGGGATCCGGAGTGGACGCCCGGGGGTGAGAGCGCGAGTACCGTTCTCCGCCAGGTCTGAGGGCAAATCCCCACTTCCTTTGTCAGAGGCATTGACGAAACACAGAGGCGCTTCTACCTTCAACGCGTCATACTTCGTACGTCATATATGAGACGCGATACGCGATTCCCTACGGGACGCGAGATCCGATGACGCGGTCTCGACCCGAGACGCGAGATCCGAGAGGCGCGCATGACCTCTGTGCCCACGCCGATCCCCTCCCGCACGCAGTACGTGCTGGAGGAGATCAAACGCCGCATCCTCACCGGGCAGCTGACGCCCGGCCAGGCACTGGTGGAGACCGAGCTCGCCGCGCAGTTCGGGGTGTCGAAGACCCCGGTGCGGGAGGCACTCAAGACGCTCGCCGGGACCGGGCTGGTGGTGATGAACCAGTACAAGGGCGTCACCGTGCGCATGGTGGACGCGGACATGGCACGCGAGGTCTACGACGTGCGGCTGCTGCTGGAGCCGGAGGCACTGCGGCGCTCCGTCCGGCGCGGAGCCTCCCTCGACGCCGCGCGCGAGGCGCTGACCCGGGCCGACGACGCCACCGACACCGCGGAACGGTCGCTGGCCAACCGGGAGTTCCACCGCGCCCTGTACGTGCCGTGCGGCAACCCCCTGCTCGGCCGGATGCTCGACGAGGTCCGCGACCAGGCGGCCCTCGTCTCCGCCGTCGCCTGGGCCGCCGACCCGTCCTGGGAGCGGGAGGCCCATGAGCACCGCGAGATCCTGCGCCTGGCCCTGGAGGGGGACGCCGACGGCGCCGCACGCGCCCTCCACGCGCACATCGCGTCGTTCGTCGAGCGGGCCTTCCCGGACGCGGGGCCCATGGCCCATGGAGAGGACGGTCAGGAATGACAACGACGTTCGAGACCCACCGGGCGGCACTGGCCGACGTGGTGGCGATCCCGGTGACCCCGTTCGCCGAGGACGGCTCCGTCGACCCGGACGCCCACCGGGCCCTGCTGCGTCGTCTGCTCGACGGTGGGATCAGGACCCTCACCCCCAACGGCAACACCGGCGAGTTCTACGCCCTCGGTCCCCAAGAGCGCCAACTGATCACCGAGTTGACCGTCGACGAGGCCGGTGACCGCGCGGTGATCCTGGTCGGCGTCGGCCACGACGTGCCCACCGCCGTCGCCTCCGCCCGGCACGCCCGGGAGCAGGGCGCCCAGATGGTGATGGTGCATCAGCCCGTCCACCCGTACGTCTCGCAGAGCGGCTGGGTCGACTACCACCGCGCGATCGCCGAGGCCGTCCCCGAGCTGGGCGTCGTCCCGTACATCCGCAACGCGCAGCTGCACGGCGCCCGCCTCGCCGAACTCGCCGACGCCTGCCCCAACGTCATCGGCGTCAAGTACGCCGTCCCGGACGCGGCAAGGTTCGCCGCCTTCGCCCGGGACGCGGGCCTGGACCGGTTCGTGTGGGTGGCCGGCCTCGCCGAGCCGTACGCCCCCTCCTACTTCTCCGCGGGCGCCACCGGCTTCACCTCCGGCCTGGTGAACGTCGCCCCGTCCGTTTCGCTGAACATGATCGAAGCGCTTCGCTCCGGCGACTACCCGGCCGCGATGAAGGTCTGGGAACAGATCCGCCGCTTCGAGGAACTGCGTGCCGCGAACGGTTCCGCGAACAACGTCACCGTCGTCAAGGAGGCCCTCGCCTCCCTCGGGCTGTGCCGCCGCGAGGTCCGCCCGCCGAGCAAGCCGCTGCCGGAGAGCGAGCGCGCCGAGGTCGCCGCCATCGCCGCCGGGTGGTCGATATGACCGACAGGAGGACGACCGGCAGGAAGCGTCCGGAAGAGCTCAGAAGCCACCAGTGGTACGGCACGGAGGGCCTGCGGTCCTTCAGTCACCGCGCCCGCACCCGCCAGCTCGGCTATCTGCCCGAGGAACACCTGGGCAAGCCGGTCATCGCGATCCTCAACACCTGGTCCGACATCAACCCCTGCCATGTGCACCTCCGGGACCGCGCACAGGCGGTGAAACGGGGCGTGTGGCAGGCCGGGGGCTTCCCGCTCGAATTCCCGGTCGCCACGCTCAGTGAGACGTTCCAGAAGCCGACCCCCATGCTCTACCGCAACCTCCTCGCCATGGAGACCGAGGAGCTGCTGCGGTCGTACCCGGTCGACGGGGCGGTGCTGATGGGCGGCTGTGACAAGTCGACGCCCGCGCTGCTGATGGGCGCCGCCTCGGTGGACCTGCCGTCGGTGTTCGTGCCCGCCGGGCCCATGCTGCCGGGGCACTGGCGCAACGAGGTGCTGGGCTCCGGCACCGACATGTGGAAGTACTGGGACGACAAGCGGGCCGGGCTGATCGGCGACTGCGAGATGGCCGAGCTGGAGAGCGGGCTGGCCCGCTCGCCCGGTCACTGCATGACGATGGGTACCGCGTCCACCCTGACCGCCGCCGCGGAGGCGCTCGGCGTGACCGTGCCGGGCGCGTCCAGCATCCCCGCCGTGGACTCCGGGCACGACCGGATGGCCGCCGCGGCGGGCCTGCGGATCGTCGAACTGGTCCACCAGGGCCGCACGCTGAACGACATCCTCACCCGGGACGCCTTCGAGGACGCCGTCACCACCGTCCTCGGCCTCGGCGGCTCCACCAACGCCGTCATCCACCTGATCGCCATGGCGGGCCGGGCCGGAGTCAGGCTCACCCTCGACGACTTCGACCGCATCGCCCGTACGGTGCCGGTGCTCGCCAACGTACGGCCCGGCGGACAGACGTACCTGATGGAGGACTTCCACTTCGCGGGCGGCCTGCCCGGTTTCCTCTCCCGGATCCCGGACCTGCTCCACCTGGACCGGCCGACCGTCTCGTACGACACCCTGCGCGAGCAGATCGCCGGTGCCCAGGTGCACAACGACGACGTCATCCGGCCCCGCGACAACCCGGTCGCGTCCGAGGGCGGGGTCGCCGTGCTGCGCGGAAACCTCTGCCCGGACGGCGCCGTCATCAAGCACATCGCCGCCGAACCGCACCTGCTCAGGCACACCGGTTCCGCGGTCGTCTTCGACGACTACCGGCAGATGCAGCGGACCATCAACGACCCGTCCCTGAACATCACCGCGGACAGCGTGCTGGTGCTGCGGGGCGCCGGACCCAAGGGCGGTCCGGGCATGCCCGAGTACGGCATGCTCCCCATCCCCGACCACCTGCTGAAGCAGGGCGTGAGGGACATGGTGCGGATCTCCGACGCCCGGATGAGCGGCACGAGTTACGGCGCGTGCGTGCTGCACGTGGCGCCCGAGTCGCACGTCGGCGGACCGCTGGCCCTCGTCCGGACGGGGGACCTCATCACGCTCGACGTGGAGGCCCGGGCCCTTCGTCTCCACGTGGACGACGAGGAGCTGGAGCGCCGCAGGGCCGCGTGGACGCCGCCGCCCGTGCGCCACGAGCGCGGCTACGGCGCGCTCTACAACGAACAGATCACCCAGGCCGACACCGGCTGCGACTTCGAGTTCCTGGCCCGCCCGGGCAAGGTGCAGGACCCGTACGCCGGCTGAACCATCCCCAGCAGCAGCACCACCTCGCACAGCCCTGCACCAGCAGAAAGCGCTTCCTGCGCGCCGTACGAGAACGCCGTACCAGAACGCCGTACCTGAACGGAGAACAGTCATGGCCCAAGCCGCAGCCGTGGCGAAACCACCCGCGCCACCGGGGCGGCGCCGTGCCTCCGCCACGCCGCGCAGGCTGCCGTACCTGCTGATCGCCCCGGCGGCCGTCCTGATGCTGGGGTTCATCGCCTACCCGGTGCTCAGCGTCTTCTACTACAGCCTGCAGGAGTACAACCCCACCAAGCCGTGGCGAAACGGTTTCGCGGGCTTCGACAACTTTGTGCACGCGTTCACCGAGGACCCCATCTTCTGGGACACGCTGGTCTTCAGCGCGAAGTGGGTCGTCGTCGAGGTCGGCCTCCAGCTCCTCTTCGGCCTCGCCCTCGCCCTGATCGTCAACCAGACCTTCGTGGGCCGCGCGCTCGGGCGGGCGCTGGTCTTCTCCCCGTGGGCCGTCTCCGGCGTGCTGACCTCCGCGATCTGGGTGCTGCTCTACAACTCCCAGACCGGCATCACCCGTTACCTCGCCGACGTCGGCATCGGCTCCTACGGCACCAGCTGGCTGTCGGACACCGGAACCGTGTTCTGGGCCGCGATCGTCGCCGACCTGTGGCGCGGCGTGCCCTTCTTCGCGATCCTCATCCTCGCCGACCTGCAGTCCGTCTCGAAGGACCTGTACGAGGCCGCCGAGGTCGACGGCGCGAGCCGGCTCCAGCAGTTCTGGCACATCACGCTGCCGCACCTGAAGGACGCCATCGTGCTGTCCACACTGCTGCGCGCGGTGTGGGAGTTCAACAACGTCGACCTGCTCTACACGCTCACCGGTGGCGGACCGGCCGGCGTGACCACCACCCTCCCGCTCTACATCGCCAACACCAGCGTCGACGCCCATGACTTCGGCTACGCGTCGGCCCTGACCACGGTCGCGTTCGTGATCCTGCTCTTCTGCTCGATCGCCTATCTGCGGCTGAGCAAGTTCGGAGGTGAGGACAAGTGAGCACCACCAAGGAGGCCCCCGTGGTCGCGCCCGCTCCCCGGCGCGCGGCCTTCGAGCCGCCGCGTCCGGCGAGGAAGACGCGCCGCTCCTGGGACGAGGCCCCGCGCTGGCAGATCTACCTGCCGCTGTCGCTCTACCTCGTCTTCACCCTGATCCCGTTCTACTGGATCCTGCTCTTCGCCCTGCGCCCGGCGGGCTCCACCTCCCTCGTCCCCTGGCCGATGACCTTCGACCACTTCGAGAAGGTCTGGACGGAGCGAAGCTTCGGCACCTACTTCCAGAACAGCGTGTACGTCGGTGTCGCCACCCTGCTGCTGACCACCGTCGTCGCCCTGGCCGGCGGCTACGCGCTCGCCCGGTTCAACTTCCGGGTCAAGCGGGCGTTCATGCTCGGCCTGCTCTGCTCCCAGTTCGTGCCCGGAGCGCTGCTGCTGGTGCCGCTGTTCGAGATCTTCGCCGAGCTGCAGATGATCAACTCGCTGGGCAGCGTCATCATCGCGGAGACGGTCTTCCAGCTCCCGCTGTCGATGATCCTGATCAGCAACTTCATCAAGAACGTGCCGTACTCCCTGGAGGAGGCGGCCTGGGTCGACGGCTGCAACCGCATGACCGCCTTCCGGGTCGTCGTGCTGCCGCTGCTGCGGCCCGGGCTGATCGCGGTCGGTTCCTTCGCCTTCGTGCACTCCTGGAACCACTTCCTGTTCGCCCTGATGTTCCTCAACAACCAGCAGAAGCAGACCATCCCCGTCGGCCTCAACACCCTGATGAGCGCGGACAGTGTCGACCTGGGAGCCCTTGCCGCGGGCGGCATCATCGCCGCGGTGCCGGTGGTGATCGTGTTCGCCTTCATCCAGAAGTGGCTGATCACGGGCTTCAGCGCGGGGGCGGTGAAGGGATGAGGCTGCGCCGGATCGCCTTGCTGACAGCCCTGTTGGGAGTGCTCTGCGTCCCCGCTCACGCCGACGACGCCCGTGACATCAGCCGCGACACCCTCGACCCGAACGACGGCTGGGCGGCGGCCGACGGCGGAACCACGGGGGGTTCCACCGCCGACGAAGCCCACGTCTTCACCGTACGCAACCGGAGTGAGCTGGTGCGCGCCCTCGACGGCGGCAGTGACACACCGAAGATCATCCGCATCGCCGGGACCATCGACGCCAACACCGACGACCGGGGCCGCCCCCTGGACTGCGCCGACTACACCACCGACGGCTACAGCCTGCGCACGTACCTCGCGGCCTACGACCCCCGTACCTGGGGCTCCGCCAAGCCGTCCGGCCCGCAGGAGGAGGCCCGCCGGGCGTCCGCCGCCCGTCAGGCCGAGCGCGTCGTGCTGCGGGTCGGCTCCAACACCACGATCGTCGGCCTCGGCCGGAACGCCGTCCTCAAGGGCGCCAGCCTGCAGATCAGCGACGCGGACAACGTCATCGTCCGCAACCTCGAACTCCGCGACGCCTATGACTGCTTCCCCGTCTGGCAACCCAACACCGGCGGCCTCGGCGACTGGAAGGCGGCCTACGACAACCTCTGGCTGCGCGGCGCCACCCACGTCTGGATCGACCACGTCACCGCCTCCGACAAGGGCCACCCGGACGCCGACGAGCCGACCTACTTCGCCCGCACCTACCTGCGCCACGACGGCCTGCTGGACATCACCAACGCCTCCGACCTGGTCACCGTCTCCTGGAGCCGGTTCGCCGACCACGACAAGGCGATGCTCATCGGCAACGGCGACTCGGCCACGGGCGACCGGGGCAGGCTGCGGGTCACCCTGCACCACAACGAGTTCGACTCCGTGGTCCAGCGCGCCCCCCGGGTCCGCTTCGGACAGGTGCACCTCTACAACAACCGCTACGTCGTCCCCGCCGACGCCCACGACTACCGCTACTCGATCGGCGTCGGCACCGAATCGGCCGTCCACGCCGAGAACAACGCCTTCACCACCCCCGGCCACATCGAGGCCGCCGACCTGGTCAAGAGCTGGAACGGCAGCGCCCTGCACCAGAGCGGAACCACCTTCAACGGCTACCCGGTCGACCTGCTCGCGATCCACAACGCCTACAACTCGGGCAGTGAACGCGATCTGACCGCCGACGTCGGCTGGACACCCACCCTCCATGGAAGGATCGACAGCGCCGAGCGGGCCGACCGAGAGGTGGCGCGCGGCGCGGGCGCGGGGAGGATCCCATGACCATACCTGTCGTACTCGCCGGTGCCCGCGGCCACGGCCGCTGGCACGTGGCCAACATCCGCCGCCTGCAGGAGAAGGGCCTGGTCCGGCTCGCGGGCATCTGCGAGCTGACCCCGCTCACCGAGGAGGAGTTCGGCGGCGAACTCCCGCCCCAGTCCGCCGACTTCGGCGCTCTGCTCGACGCCACCGGGGCGCGGGTCGCCGTCATCTGCACGCCCATCCCCACCCACACCGACCTCGCGTTGACGGCCGCCCGCGCAGGCGTGCACATCCTGCTGGAGAAGCCCCCGGCCCCCTCCTACGCGGAGTTCCGCCGGATGGCCGACGGGGTCGCCGAGGCGGGGGTCGTCTGTCAGATCGGGTTCCAGTCGCTCGGCTCGCACGCCGTGCCCGCGATCCACCAACTGGTCGCCGACGGGACCATCGGCGCGGTGGCCGGGGTCGGCGGGGCCGGCGCGTGGGCGCGCGACGAGGCGTACTACCGGCGGGCGCCCTGGGCGGGCCGGCGCCGGATGAACGGCGCCGACGTGATCGACGGGGCGCTCACCAACCCGCTCGCGCACGCCGTCGCCACCGCCCTCACGCTGAGCGGCGCCACCCGCGCGGAGGACGTCACCGCCATCGAGACCGAGCTGTGGCGGGCCAACGCGATCGAGGCCGACGACACCTCCTGCGTCCGGATCACCACCGCCCAGGGCCGCCCGGTCACCGTCGCCGCGACCCTGTGCGCCGAGCGGCCGGACGAACCGTACGTCCTGGTGCACGGCAGCCGGGGCCGGATCACCTTCTGGTACAAGCAGGACCGCGTGCTGCTCCAGCGGGCGGACCACGGCCCGGAGGAGTACGAGTACGGCCGCACCGACCTGCTGGAGAACCTCGTCGCGCACCTGACCACCGGGGCGGAGCTGCTCGTCACCCCCGACGAGACGGGCGCCTTCATGAAGGTCGTCGAGGCGATCCGGCAGGCCCCCGACCCGGCCCCGCTGCCGGACACCGCCTGGCACCGCGTCCCCGACGAGAACCGCCGTGTGGTGCCCGGCGTCGACGGACTCGTCGCGGCCGCCGCCGACACCCTCTCCCTCTACTCCGAGCTGGGCACCCCCTGGGCCCCGCCCGTGGAGCGCCGTCAGAAAGAGGTGAGCGCTCGATGACCAGCAACGACACCGCGCTGCTGCGTGTGGCGGGCCGCCCGGTCGGCCGGTACGTCACCCGGCCCGAGCTCCCGGCCCGGCTCTCCCCGCGCCCCTATCTGCACCCCGTCACCACCCTGTCCGGCACGGCGGTCACCGAGCTGACCCCCGCCGACCACCCCCACCACCTCGGCGTCGGTGTCGCCGTTCCCGACGTCGAGGGGCACAACTTCTGGGGCGGGCGCACCTTCGTCCGCGACCAGGGCCCGACCGAGCTCGACAACCACGGCGCCCAGCGCCACCTCGCCTTCCAGCTCCGCGACCCCGACGGCTTCGTCGAGGAGCTGCGCTGGATGGCCGCCGGAGCGGAGCTGCTGCGCGAGCGCCGTACCGTCTCCGCGAGCGAACTCACCGACACCGCCTGGGCGTTGGACTTCACCTTCGCCCTCACCAACACCACCTCCCGCTCCCTGTCGATCGGCAGCCCCGCCACCAACGGGCGCCCCGGAGCGGCCTACGGCGGCTTCTTCTGGCGGGCGCGGAAGGAGGCATCGGCACCGGAGGCGTTCACCGCCGAGGCCGAGGGCGAGTCGGACGTGCACGGCACCCGCGCCGACTGGGTGGCCCTGAGCGGAGCCGAGAGCGGGAGAAGCTGGACGCTGGTCCTCGCTGGTGCCACGGACGCCACCCGCCGCGACCCGTGGTTCGTCCGCACCGCCGAGTATCCGGGCGTCGGCTCCTCCCTCGCCCACGACGAACGGCTGCCGATCCCGCCCGGCGACACCGTCGTCCGCAGGATCGTCACCGTCGTCGCCGACGGCCGCCTCACCCGCGACGAGGCCACGGCCCTGGTCCGCAAGGCGGTGACCCAGTGAGCGCGGAACCCACGGACACCGTGTACCGGAACCCGATCCTCGACGCCGACTGGTCCGACCCGGACATCGTCCGCGTCGGCGACGACTTCTACCTCACCGCGTCCAGCTTCGGCCGCGTCCCCGGCCTGCCCCTGCTGCACTCCCGCGACCTGGTCAACTGGACCCTGGTCGGCCACGCCCTGGACCGGCTGGAACCGGCGAGCGCCTTCGCGACGCCCCGCCACGACTGCGGCGTCTGGGCACCCGCCCTGAGGCATCACGCCGACCGTTTCTGGATCTTCTGGGGCGACCCCGACCAGGGCGTCTACCAGGTCAACGCCCCCGGGATACGCGGCCCCTGGACCCGCCCGCACCTGCTGAAGCCGGGCAAGGGCCTGATCGACCCCTGCCCCCTGTGGGACGACGAGACCGGCGAGGCCTACCTCGTGCACGCCTGGGCCAAGTCCCGCTCCGGCGTCAAGAACCGCCTCACCGGCCACCGGATGCACCCCGACGGCACCTCCCTGCTCGACGAGGGTAAGCTGATCGTCGACGGCGACCGCATCCCCGGCTGGTTCACCCTCGAAGGCCCCAAGCTCTACCAACACGACGGCTGGTTCTGGATCCTGGCCCCCGCGGGCGGCGTGGAGACCGGCTGGCAGGGCGCGTTCCGCTCCCGCGAGTTCTTCGGGCCGTACGAGGAGAAGGTCGTCCTGGAACAGAAGGACACCGACGTCAACGGACCGCACCAGGGCGGCTGGGTCCGCACGCCGTCCGGTGAGGACTGGTTCGTGCACTTCCAGCAGCGGGGCGCGTACGGCCGGGTCATCCACCTCCAGCCGATGCGCTGGGACGCCGACGGCTGGCCGGTGCTCGGTGACGACGGCGCCCCCGTCGCCGTACACCCACGCCCCGACCTGCCGCCGCAGCCGCCCGCCGCGCCCGCCACCGACGACGACTTCCCCGGCGGACGGTACGGCCGCCAGTGGCAGTGGACCGCCAACCAGCGCGACGGCTGGGCCACCCAGCACTCCGGCGACGGGCTCCGGCTGACCTGCGTCCGCTCGGCCGACGCGCACGACCTGCGCAAGGTGCCGAACGTCCTCACCCAGCGGCTGCCCGGGACGCCGGTCGCCGTCGAGGTGGAGCTGCGGCTCGACAGCGCGGAGCCGGGGGCGAGGGCCGGGCTGGCGGTGCTGGGGGACGCGTTCAGCTGGATCGGGTTGCAGCGGGGGACCGACGGGACGGTCCACCTGGTGCACCGGTTCGCGGAAGCGGTGGCGGAGGGAGAGCGGGACGCCGACCGTCCGCGGCTCGCCCCCGAGGGTCGGGCGCGGCTGCGGATCGAGATCGGGGCCGGGGCGCGGTGTCGTTTCCACTACGACCTCGGCGACGGGCCGCGTCCCTCCGGCCAGGTCTTCGCCGCCACGCCGTGGCGGTGGGTCGGCGCCCTGCTCGGCCTCTTCGCCCTCGCGCCCGGGGAGGCGCAGGGGCACGCCGGAGCCGCTGTGTTCACGCAGTTCCGCCTCACCGCCATGTGAAGTCACCCCGTCCGCACCCCTGTGGGAGCCGCAATGACGTACCTCCGTAGCAAGCGCTTGCCAGGAGCGGGCAGAGCCCTGGCCGCCGTCCTGGGCCTGGCCGTCGCCCTCGGCCTCGGCACGGTGACCGAGGCGCACGGCACCGGCCCCGCCGCCCCGGTGGCCGACCGCTTCACCGACCGGCCGCACGGCTTCGCGTCCCTCGCCGGCGGCACCACCGGCGGGGCGGGCGGCAAGGTCGTGACCGTCCGCGACCAGGCCTCGCTGGCCCGGTACGTGGCCGCGGACGAGCCGTACGTCATCCGGGTGGCCGGGTCGATCGCCGTCGCACCGTTCGGCTCCGACATCGTGGTCGGGTCGAACAAGACCATCATCGGCGTCGGCGACACCGGCGAGATCGTCCACGGCGAACTGCACCTCAACCCCGGCACGCACAACGTCATCATCCGCAACCTGACGATCCGTGACTCGTACGTCGAGGGCGACTGGGACGGCAAGACCACCGACTTCGACGCCATCCAGATGGACTCCGTGCACCACGTCTGGATCGATCACAACCACCTCACCCACATGGGCGACGGGCTGCTCGACATCCGCAAGGACAGTCAGTACATCACCGTCTCCTACAACCGGTTCAGCAACCACAACAAGGCGCTCGGCATCGGCTGGACGACCAACGCGCTGACGCAGATCACCATCGACCACAACTGGTTCACCGGCACCAAGCAGCGCAACCCGTCCGCCGACAACTGCGCCTACGCACACCTGTACAACAACTACCTCTCGGCGCAGGTGGCCGACGGCGACCCGGTGTGGACGTACGGGAGCTGGGCGCGCGGCCGCACCAGGATGGTGATCGAGAACGGTTACTACGACGGCGTCCAGCATCCCCACCAGGCCGACGCCACGGCCGAGTTGGTGGAACGCGGGTCGATCCTGCGGAACACCAGCGGGCGGCACGACGAGTGGGGCGCCGCGTTCGACCCGCGGGACTTCTACGACTACCGGCTGGACCCGGCCGCCGCCGTGCCCGCGATCGTGAAGCGGTTCTCCGGGCCGCAGCAACGGATCGGTGCCGTCGTGCTGCGGGTGCCGGGCGACTATCCGACCGTGCAGTCCGCCGTCGACGCCGTGCCGGACGGAAACGACGTGGCGGTGACGATCGCGGTGGCGCCGGGGACGTACCGGGAGAAGGTCCTCATCCCGGCGAGCAAGCCGAACATCGTGCTGGAGGGCACCGGACGGAAGCGGTCCGACACCGTCATCGTCCACGACACGCCCGCCGCGTACGGCGGCTCCACCGGGAGCGCCACCGTGCGGATCGCCGCGCACGACGTCACCGCGCGCAACCTCACCTTCAGCAACGACTTCGACGAGGCCGCGCACGAGCTCAACGGCGAGCAGGCGCTGGCGATGAAGACGACCGGTGACCGGATCGTCTTCGAGAACACGGCCTTCCTGGGCAACCAGGACACCCTGATGACCGACAGCCCGAACCTCACCACCGTCAGCCGGGTCTACCTGCGCGACTCCTACATCGAGGGCGATGTCGACTTCGTCTACGGACGGGCCACGACCGTCATCGAGCGGTCGGTGATCCGGGCGCTGAGCCGCGGTTCGCTGACCAACAACGGTTACGTGACCGCCGCCTCGACCTGGAAGGGCAACCCGTACGGATTCCTGATCACCCGGTCGAGGATCGTGAGCGACGCGCCCGCCGGGACCTTCCACCTCGGACGGCCCTGGCATCCGGGCGGTGAACCGGACGCCGTCGCCCAGGTTCTCATCCGTGACACCGAGCTGCCCGCCGCCATCAAGGCCTCGCCGTGGACCGACATGAGCGGCTTCTCGTGGAAGGACGCGCGGTTCGCGGAGTACCGGAACTTCGGGCCGGGGGCCGCGGTGACCGCCGACCGGCCGCAGCTGGACGACGACGCGGCGCGCGCCCACACGGTCGCCGCCTATCTGCGCGGTACGGACGGCTGGGCACCGCACACCCGCCACCACTGACCCCCCGCCTCACTCTCCGTTGGATCCAGAAGAAGAGAGCCGACCAATGAAGATCAGCATGCTCAGAAACAGCACCGGCAGGCGGCGTACGCCGGCCGCCGTCGCCCTGGGCGCCGTGCTCGCGCTGACCGCCACCGCCTGCGGCGACGACGGCAGCGGGGCGGGCGGCGACAGCGGCGCCGAGGGCAGCGGCACCGGAAAGATCGTCTTCTGGGACAACAATGGCGGTGTCCGCACCGACATCTGGAAGGAGATCATCGCCGACTTCGAGACGGCGAACCCGGACATCGACGTCGAGTACGTGGGCATCGCCTCCACCGAGTACCAGTCCAAGGTCGACACCGCCATCCAGGGCGGCGGACTGCCCGACGTCGGCGGGGTCGGCGCGGCGATGCTCGCCGGGTTCGCCGCGCAGGGCGCGCTGGAGCCGCTGGACGAGCGGCTCGCCAGTTCGTCGCTGAACGGCAAGCTCAACAAGGACATGGTCGCGTCCCTGAAGGCCGCGGGCGGGGGCGACGAGACGCTCTACTCGATTCCGACCTCCGCCAACAACGGTGTGCTGTACTACCGCACCGACCTCTTCGAGAAGGCGGGGCTGGAGGAGCCGACCACCTGGGACGCCTTCTACAAGGCCGCTGAGGAACTCACCGACGCGGGCAAGAACGAGTTCGGCTACACCATCCGGGGTGGCGCGGGATCCATCGCCCAGGCGCTGGACGCGATGTACGGGCAGTCGGGGATCACGTCCTTCTGGGACGCGAGCGGTGAGAAGACCACCGTGAACGACCCGAAGAACGTCGAGGCGCTGGAGAAGTACGCCGGGCTGTACAAGAGGGTCACTCCGGCCGCCGACCTCAACAACGACTTCACCAAGATGGTGGCCCAGTGGGACTCCGGCACGATCGGGATGCTGAACCACAACCTGGGCTCGTACCAGGATCACGTGAAGGCGCTCGGCGTCGACAAGTTCCGGGGTATTCCGCAGCCGACCGGGCCCGGGGGCAAGCGGGTCCAGGTGTCCAACCCCGTGGACGGGCTGGGGCTGTTCAAGAGTTCCAAGAACAAGGAAGCCGCGTGGAAGTTCATCGAGTTCGCCACCTCGCACGAGGAGAACTCGAAGTTCAACAAGGCGGCGGGGCAGGTGCCGTCACACACCGAAGCGGCGAAGGACGCGTGGATCTCCGAGGCCGAGCCGACGAAACTGGCCGCGCAGGCGCTGGGTGACGGTTCCACGACCATTGTGCAGCTGCCGTACTACCTGCCGGACTGGAACACGATTTCCAAGGCGGAGAACGAGCCGAACTTCCAGAAGGTGCTGCTGGGGGACATGAGTGCCAAGGAATTTCTGGACACTCTGGCCGATCAGTTGAACGAGGCTCAGGCCGAATGGACGGAACAGAACGGCTGAGAGCTCGGGTGGTTTTCGTTGTGGGGGACTGCGGGTCCGTTGAGGCTGGTCGCGCAGCTCCCCGCCCCCCTGGGGCAATTCCCTCAACGCCTGTTTGAAAGGATCCCTTGTGTCTCTTACCCGCAGACAGGTCGGCGTGGCGGCCGTTGCCGCCGTCCCTCTCGCCTTCGCGGCGCAGGGCACCGCCCAGGCCGCTCGCCGACCTCGCACTCTCTACATCGCCGGTGACTCCACCGCCGCCCAGAAGTACGCCGACGCCGCCCCCGAGACCGGGTGGGGCATGGCGCTTCCCTTCTTCCTCCGCAAGCACCTTCCCGTCGCCAATCACGCCGTGAACGGGCGGAGTTCCAAGAGCTTCGTCGATGAAGGGCGGCTTGAGGTGATTCTCGGTGAGATCCGGCCGGGAGACTTCCTGCTGATCCAGTTCGCGCACAACGACGAGAAGGTCAACGACCCGGCCCGGTACACCGAGCCCTGGAGCACCTACCAGGACCATCTGCGGCTGTACGTCGACGGGGCGCGGGCCCGTGGTGCGCGGCCGGTGCTGGTCACGCCCGTCGAGCGGCGGAGGTTCGACGCGGCGGGCAACGCCGTGCCGAGTCACGGCGACTATCCGGCGGCGATGCGGGCGCTGGCCGAGGAGGAGGGCGTCGCCCTGCTCGACGTCCAGGCCCTGTCGCTGGCGTTGTGGCAGGAGCTGGGGGTCGAGGGAACCAAGGCGTACTTCAACTGGACCGAGACCGAGCAGGACAACACGCACTTCAATCCGCCGGGCGCGATCGCCGTGGCCCGGCTCGTGGCGCGGGAGCTGCTGCGCACGCGGGTGCTCGCGCCGCGGGACGTGCGCCGGCTGGACGAGGGGATTCCCGAGTCCTGGATCACCTGGCCGGAGGCCGCCGCGTAACGCGAACACCGTCCCCGACAAGAAAAGAGAGCCGCACAGTGAACAGACGGAAGTGGCATGGGCGTGCCATCAGTATGGCCGTGGTCGGCTGTACCGCCCTCGCGCTGACGGTCACCGGTACGACGGCCCAGGCGCACCCCTCCCGTGACCTCGCCCGGCAGACCCTCCCGGCGAACGACGGCTGGGCGTCGCACGGGGCCGGCACCACCGGCGGGGCCGCCGCCGACGCCGATCACGTGTACACCGTCCGCACCTGGGCCGAGTTCAGGCAGGCGCTCGCGGACGGCGGTGACGCGCCGAAGATCATCAAGGTCAAGGGCATGATCGACGCAGTGTCCGAGGGGTGCGACGCGTTCGCCGCCAAGGGATACGACTTCCAGCAGTACCTCGCCGACTACGACCCGGCCGTCTGGGGCCACGACACCCCGGTCAGCGGCGAGCAGGAGGAGCTGCGCGACGCGTCGGCCGACAACCAGGCCAAGGCCATCACCGCGAACATCCCCTCCAACACCACCATCGTCGGCGTTGGCAAGAACGCCGGGATCCTCGGCGGCAGCCTGCAGATCAAAGGCGTCGACAACGTCATTCTGCGCAACCTGACCATCGAGGCCCCGATCGACTGCTTCCCCCAGTGGGACCCGACCGACGACACCAAGACCGGTGCCTGGAACTCCGACTACGACACGGTCGTGGTCCGCGGCTCCACCCATGTGTGGATCGACCACAACACGCTCACCGACGGCCGCTACCCCGACAGTTCGCTGCCGTCCTACTTCGGCAAGATCTACCAGCAGCACGACGGCCTGGTCGACATCGTGCGCGGCGCCAACTACGTCACGGTGTCGTGGAACTCCTTCGAGGACCACGACAAGACCATGCTGATCGGGGGCGGCGACAGCCACGGCGCCGACGACCGGGGCAAGCTCAAGGTCACGCTCCACCACAACCGCTTCGAGGGCATCGTCGAGCGCGCGCCGCGCGTCCGGTACGGCCAGGTCGACGCCTACAACAACCACTTCGCCGTGACGAAGGACCAGAAGTACGCCTACACCTTCGGCATCGGCATCGAATCCAGGCTGTACGCGACGCACAACGCGTTCTCGCTGCCGCCCGGTGTCAGCGCCGCCCAGACGCTGAAGAGGTGGAACGACGCGCCGCTCACCGCCGAGAACAACTACGTCAACGGCCGGCTCACCGATCTGATCGCCGTGCACAACGCGGAGATCCCCGGTGAGACCCTCCAGCGCGGCGCGGGCTGGACGCCCACGCTGCGGACGAAGGTCCACCCGCCGAAGGCGATTCCCGCGATCGTCGGCCACCACGCGGGCGCGGGCCGACTGCGCTGACGCCGCACGGCCCACGGACCGGCCGGGGCGGGACCGCATCGTGCCTCCATCAGGGGCGCGCCCGCCCCGGCCCCCACACCTTTCACGAGCCGCACCGCCAAGGAGCATCCGCATGCCCCAGACCAGAAGAGGCTTTCTCGTGGCAAGCAGCGGGGCCGCCGCCGCGCTCGGCCTCGCGCCCCTGCCCGCCCACGCCGCAGAACGGCGACGGCCCTTCGGCCGGTACGGGTCACCGGCCCGCCGCCTGACCCCGAGGACGGTCTACGTCGACCCGCACGGCCGCGGTGACTTCACCGGCGTCCAGGCCGCCGTGAACGCCGCCACCACCGCCGGATTCACCCTGGTCATCGCCCCCGGCGTCTACCGAGAGACGGTGAGCGCCGGTGTCGTCGACCCGGCCACCGGGCAGCGCACCGACGCCGCCTCCGAGATGACGTGGATCGGCGCGAGCGAGGATCCCCGGGACGTCGTCATCGTGTACGACAACGCGGCGGGCACACCGAAGCCGGACGGTTCCGGCACCTACGGCACCAGCGGCTCGGCCACGACCCTGATCCGTACCGACGGCTTCACCGCCCGCTGGATCACCTTCGCCAACGACTGGCTGCGCGCCGACCACCCCGGCGTCTCCGGCACCCAGGCCGTCGCCATCAAGGTGCAGGGCGACCGCTCGGCCTTCCACCACTGCCGGTTCCTCGGCCACCAGGACACGCTGTACGCCGACTCCTTCGACCGCGGCGTCTTCGCCCGTCAGTACTACTCCCACTGCTATGTCGAGGGCGACGTCGACTTCGTCTTCGGCCGCGCGACCGCCGTCTACGAGCACTGCCACTTCCGTACGCTGATCCGCACCGACCGCGCCGGCGCCCCGTACGGCTTCGTCTTCGCGCCCTCCACGGTCGGCGCCAACCCGCGCGGCTACCTCGTGACCCGCAGCCGCGTCACCAGCGAGGCGCCGGACGCCTACTACAAGCTGGCCCGCCCCTGGGTGCCCAGCTCCGACACCACCGCTCACCCGATGCTCACGGTCCGGAACACCTGGCTGGGCTCCGGCATCGACGCGGTCGCGCCGTACGCGAACATGCGGGACGCCCACCCCTGGCAGGAGCAGCGTTTCGCCGAGTACCGCAACTCTGGCCCCGGCGCGCGGATCGTCGTCCCCGAGAACCGACCTCAACTGACCCGCGCCGAGGCCGAGGCGCACACCCGGAAGGCTTACCTGGGTGACTGGCGTCCCGACGCTTGACGGCCCCCTGCCCGGCTTCCACCCGTCGCTCAAGGAGGAGCTGCGCTTCCCGCTGGCCTGGGGCAGCTCGCCGATCCGGGACTTCCGGGCGTGGCGGCGGGCCGCCCGGGCCAGGGTCGAGGAGGCGCTGATCGTCGGGCGGCAGGACGGGGTGCCGTACGCGCCGGAGTACGGCGAGCGCGCCCAGGGCGACGGATACACCCGGGAGTCGGTGACCGTCTCGCTCACCGCCTACGAGCGGGTGCGCGGCGTCCTGCTCACCCCGCACGGCGGCGGGCCCTTCCCCGCCGTCCTGCTGCTGCACGACCACGGAGCGAAGTTCGACATCGGGAAGGAGAAACTCGTCCGGCCCTGGTACGACGACACCCGGCTCGCCTCCGCCCAGGCCTGGGCCGACCGGTGCTTCAGCGGGCGTTTCGTCGGCGACGCACTGGCCCGGCGCGGCTATGTCGTGCTCTGCCTGGACGCGCTCGGCTGGGGCGATCGCGGGCCGCTCGGCTACGAGCGGCAGCAGGCCCTGGCCTGCAATCTCCTCAACCTCGGGTCGTCGCTCGCCGGGCTGATGGCCCGTGAGGACCAGCGGGCCGCCGCCTTCCTCGCGGGCCTCGACCGGGTGGACGCCCGCCGGGTCGCGGCCCTCGGGTTCTCCATGGGCGGCTACCGCGCCTGGCAGACCGCCGCGCTCAGTGACGACCTCGCCGCCGCGGCGAGCGTGTGCTGGATGACCGGGCTGAAGGAGATGATGGTGCCCGGCAACAACACGCTGCGCGGGCAGTCGGCGTACTACATGCTCCACCCGGGGCTCGCCCGGCACCTCGACATCCCGGACGTGGCGAGCATCGCCGCGCCCCGACCGATGCTGTTCTTCCACGGCGGGCTCGACCCGCTGTTCCCCGCCGACGGCGTGCGCGTCGCGTACGACAGGCTGCGCGCCGTCTGGCGTTCGCGCCACGCCGAGGAGCGGTTGCGGCTGAAGACGTGGCCCGAGCTGGGCCACGTCTTCAACGACCGTATGCAGGACGAGGTCTTCGCGTGGCTCGACGCCGTCCTGTGACTGCTACCGCCGTACCGGCCTGATCGACTCCAGCGTCGGCACCACCGGCTCAATCGTGCCGTCGGCCGCGAACTCCATGCGGTCGATGGTGGTCTCGCGGTGGGTGCCGTCGCCGCCCGGGCGGCCGGGGCCGTTCAGGGCGAAGCGGTGGTAGACGATGTACCAGTCGTCGGTGCCGGGGGCGTTCACCACGGAGTGGTGGCCGGTGCCGAGGATGCCGTACTCGGGGCGCTTCTCAAGGATCGTGCCGCGCTTGGTCCACGGGCCGAGCGGGGAGGGGCCGGTCGCGTAGGCGACGTGGTAGTTCTCGCTGCGGGTGTCGTCCTCCGACCACATGTAGTAGTAGGTTCCCTGCCGTTTCACGACGAAGGCACCCTCACGGAAGTTCGCCGGGGTGATGTCCCGCACCTGGGCGGGGTCGTACGACACCATGTCGTCGTTCAGCGGAACGACGTAGCCGCGGCCGTTGCCCCAGTAGAGATACGACGTGCCGTCGTCGTCGGTGAAGACCGACGGGTCGATCATCTGGCCGCTCAACCGGCCCTTGGGAACGAGGGGTTTGCCGAGGGCGTCCTTGAACGGGCCCGCGGGGGAGTCGGCGACCGCCACGCCGATCTGCTGTTCGGCGCAGAAGTAGAAGTAGTACCTGCCGTCTCGCTCCGCGATCGCGGGCGCCCAGGCGTTTCTGTCGGCCCAGGAGACGTCCGGTCCCAGGTCGAGGATGACGCCGTGGTCCTTCCAGTGGACCAGGTCCTTCGACGAGTACGCCTTGAACTGCGTGCCGCTCCAGCCGGGGAAGCCGTCCGTGGTCGGGTAGATCCAGTAGCGGCCGTCCATGTACCTGACGTCGGGGTCGGCGTTCAGGCCGGGCAGGATCGGGCTGCGGGTGCGGACCGCATCGACCGTCCAGGTGCGCTTCGTGCCGTCGGCGGCCGTCACCGTGTACGTCTGCGGCTTGCGGAAGTCGCGGCGGGTGCCGGAGCGGGGGCTGACCGTGGCGCCCTCACCGACCCACAGCCGCGGGGCGAGGCGCCGCAGATCCGCGTGGGGCCGCATCGGCAGCACGACCTTCGACGCCGACTCGGTGACGATCGCGTACCCCTTCTGGCCCTTCGCCGTCGCGTCCACGACCGACGCCGGGCTCACCGGGTACGCGGCGAGCAGCCGGTCGTACTCCTGCTGCGTCACCGGGATGACCGTGCCGTGCCGGGGGCTGGCGGGCAGCTGGTAGTTCGTCGACGGGGTCCAGCGGCCCGAGTCGAGGTCGGTCGTCTCGAAGGGGAGATAGCCGCGGCCGCCGTACTCGTCGATGAAGAGGTACCACTTCTCCTCGGTGTTGGACTTGAAGACCGTCGGTCCCTCGCCGCGGTCCATCGCGCCCTTGCCGATGCAGTCGGAGACGAAGTCGTAGGCGGTCGAGGTGAGCGCGCGCGACTTCTCGCCCGTGATGAACTTCGAGCAGGGGCTGGAGGAGCTGGGGTTCCGCTCGTCCTTGGTGTAGCGGTAGTACGTGCCCCTGTGCTCGACGACGGTCGAGTCGATCACCGAGTAGCCGGGATCGTTCCAGACCTTCGGCTCGCTGAAGGTGCGGAAGTCCTTCGTCGTCGCGTACAGCATCTTGTTGTACGTCGATCCGGTGTGGTTCGGATCGTCGGCGGCGTACAGCTTCGACGCCCAGAAGACGACGTACGCGCCGAGCGTGTCGTCCCAGTAGGCCTCCGGTGCCCAGGTGTTGCCCGCGTTGTCCGGGGACACCTTCACCAGGCGCTGGTCGGTCCAGTGGACCAGGTCGGTGGACTCCCACACCATGATGGACTTGCTGCCGTGCCGCTGGACGTGGTCCCAGCTCCCGCTGGAGTTGCGGTACATGCGCAGGTCGGTCGCGATCATGTAGAACTTGTCGCCCTCGGGGGAGCGGATCACGAACGGGTCGCGCAGGCCCTTCTCCCCGATGGTGGAGGTGAGCACGGGCTTACCGGCGTTCAGCTCCCGCCAGTGCAGCGGGTCGTTGCCACGGCTGAGGGCGTAACGGATCTGCTCGCCGTCGGCGGTGCCCTCACCGGTGAAGTAGGCGAAGAGGTAACCGGCGTACTTGGGCTGTTTCACGGGTGGTGCTCCGGAGAGGGCGGTGCCGGGCGGCGCGGCGAGCAGAGCCACGAGCAGAGCCAGGAAGGGAAGCAGGAGCGTGCGGGCGCGCATGACACATCCTGTGGGAGTCTGGGGGATTCTGTTGAGTCCGCGGTGCCTTCGGAGTGTCACCGGTGGGGGACGGGGCGTCAATCGGTGGGGAAGGGGCAGGAGGGGACCGAAACTTTCGGTCGCGTTCCCCACCGGAACGGGGAACGCCCCCGCCGGTCACCGGCGGGGGCGTTGGGCCTCACCGGTAGGTGAGGTCGGAGGCCGTGTACCGGCAGTGCGTGCCGTCCGGGCCGGTGCCGAGCTCCTTGGGTTCGGCGCCGGTGTCGTTGCCCTGGAAACGCGTACACGGCTTGATCTTCTTGCCGCTGTCGCCGTGGATGCGCACCTTGCGCAGGGCGGCCGTGTCGCCGAAGTTGGCGTTGATCCCGACGATCGACGTGCCCGGCGCGGTGACATCGACGTCGTTGATGATCACCGAGCGGTTCTTGTACTGCGTGGAGCAGTTGCCGCAGGTGCGCACCAGCTTGCCGAAGTCCGACACCTGGAACTTGGTCACGACGAGCTTGCCCGCGCCGTTGAACTGGAAGACCTTGTCGTCGGCCTTCTTCGCGCCGCCGCCGTACACCTTGTACACGGCCGACGCCGACTTGCCCTTGAAGGTCGCGGCGTCCTCGCCGACGTCCTCCCACCACACGTTCTGCAGTGTGCAGCTGCCCAGGCAGTGGACGCCGTCGGCGGCCGGGGAGCCCAGGATCACGTTCTTCAGGACCGCGCCGTCCTTGAGCTTGAAGATCGGGTCCTGGCCCTCGTCCTGCCCGGACCCGCCCAGCGCGCCACTGCCGTGGAAACGCTTGTACCCGCCGTCGTACGTGCCCGAGACGGAGATGGTGCTGCTCACCGCCTTGGTGCCCTTGGCGGTCGGCCAGGTGGCCGCAGCGCCGGCGGTGGACAGCAGCGACGTGGTCGCGAACGCCGCGCCGGTGAGGCCGAGTGCGGCCGCTCCGCCGATCACGGCCCGCCGCCGGGTGACCCGGCGCCGGTGCCGCACGCGCTGTTGTGCTGGTGCAGTCATGTACCGCTTCCTCAACTGGGTGGTGACTCTTGCGCCTTGTGGTCGCCACCGGTGGAGAAAGGGTTGCCGCGTCTTCGAGACTTCTTCACAAGCGGGTGTCGGCCTTCACGAGTCGCCCTCGGACGAGTCGTCGTCCTGGGCCGCGAAGTCGCCCGCCACGGACAGCTGGCGGCCGGCCGCCGTCGCCGTCGCCGTGTAGCGGTCGTCCTTGGCGTCCCGGCCGCCGCGCTCGTGGTTGTACTGCCCCGCGAACACCCACTCGCCCGCCGGGACCGTACGGCCCTCCTTGAGCACCCAGGTGTAGACGAGGAAGCCGTCCTGCTCGCCGACCGTCAGGTCGAAGTCCCGCTCCGGCAGCGACCGCCAGGCGCCCGTCGAGGAGACCCCGCCGGTCTGGGCGATCCGCAACTGCACCGTGAGCCGCGTCAGTTGCTCGCGGGCCTTGACGGTGACGTTGCTCTGCGCCCAGAAGTCGTTGCTGTGGGGGTCCACCGAGCCGTCCGACCACAGCGGGCCGTCCTCGACGCCGGCGGCCGACGGCCGCGTGGTGGGCGAGGCGGAGGCGGACGGCGTACCGGTCTCCACCTCGCGGGACTCCGGGGAGGTCCTCGGCGCCGGTTCCACCGGGAAGGCGGGCGGCCGGCTCGTCGTGTCCGGCGACGGGGTGGGCGTCGCCGTGGCCGCGACCTTGCCCTGCGGGGAAGCGGGTTCGTCCTTCACCGCGGAGGCGACCGCATAGCCGCCGACCCCCAGCACACCGGCGACCGCGGCCGTCGCCCCGGCCACCCGCAACCAGCCGAACACCGGCGGCGGCGTGACGCGGTGGCCACCGGCGCGCTGGGCCTCCACGGTCATCCCGCGTTCGATCCGGGCCAGGATGCGCGCGCGGTCGGGCTGGTGCGCCCCGGCCGCCTCGTGCAGCCGGGCGCGCAGCTCGTCGTGCACGTCCCGCTGCATCGTCATCGGTCCCTTCCTCCGGCCTCACCGGTGCGTGCCATGACCGCGTGCACTCGCTGCGGAGCCGCCCGGGTACCGAGCGATCGTTGCAGCTCGGCCATTCCCTTCGACGTCTGGCTCTTCACCGTACCCACCGAGATGCCCAGGGCGAGCGCGGTGTCCTTCTCCGAGAGATCGAAGGCGTGCCGCAGCACCACACACGCCCGCTTGCGGAACGGCAGCCGGCGCAGCGCCGCCTGGACGTCCACCGCGCCCGCCACGTCCGGGTTCTCCACCTTCTCCTCGCGCTGCGACCAGAACAGGGCGATCCGCCGCCGCTCGCGCACCGCGCTGCGGATCCGGGTGCGGGCCAGGTTGGCCACCACCCCGCGCGCGTACGCGACCGGATGCTCTGCCGCGCGTACCCGGTCCCAGCGGTGCCACATCGCGAGCAGCGCGTCCGCCGCCAGATCGTCGGCGGCGTCCGCCTCACCCGTCAGCAGATGGGCGAGCCGGGCGAGTTCGGCGTGATGGCGCTCGAAGAAGGCATGGAACTCCACGGAGGCGGCGTCGTCGACGACTGTGCCCACGGGCGGTCTCTCCTCGAAGCGTCGACCCGGCATCGAACAGCCGTACGCCGGGATGAGATCCGGAACTGTAGCAGCGTTACCGATGCGTTTCGTACGGGGCTTCGAACGACGTATGCCGGGCCGAACCCGATTCCGTAACACGGAGAAAACCTGTAACGCGTTCACCGCGGGAACAATCCAGCCAGCATCCGCACACAGATCATTCAGGCACCAGGGAGTACCGCCATGTCCGACATGCAGAAGGTGGCCGACCGGCCAAGTGCCCCGCCACCGGCGGCGAACAGCGTCGACAGGTTCTTCAAGATATCGGCGCGGGGGTCCACCTTCGGCCGGGAGATACGCGGCGGCTTCGCCACGTTCTTCACGATGGCCTACATCCTTGTTCTGAATCCCATCATCCTGGGCAGCGCCCAGGACAAGTACGGCGAGCAGCTCGACCCCGTCCAACTCACCACCGCCACCGCCCTGGTGGCCGCGGTCATGACCGTCATCATGGGCGTCGGCGGCAATCTGCCGCTCGCCCTCGCCGCCGGACTCGGCCTCAACGCGGTCGTCGCCTTCCAGATCGCCCCGCTGATGAGCTGGGACGACGCGATGGGCCTGATCGTCCTCGAAGGCCTGCTGATCTGCGTCCTGGTGGTGACCGGCCTGCGCGAGGCCGTCATGCACGCCATCCCGCAGCCCCTCAAGCAGGCGATCAGCGTCGGCATCGGCCTGTTCATCGCCTTCATCGGCTTCGTCGACGCCGGTTTCGTCAGCCGGATCCCGGACGCCGCGAACACCACCGTGCCGGTCCAGCTGGGCGGCTCCGGCACGCTCACGGGGTGGCCGATCCTCGTCTTCTGCCTCGGTGTGCTGCTGACCATCGGACTGCTCGCCCGCAAGGTCAAGGGCGCCCTCCTGATCAGCATCGTGACCATGACGATCGCCGCGATCGTCATCAACTCCCTCGCCGACGTCAGGACCTGGGGCCTGACCACCCCCGCCTGGCCGGGCCAGGTCGTCGACGCCCCCGACTTCGGACTGATCGGCGACTTCAGCCTGTTCGGCGCGTTCGGCGAGCCCGGCGTCGGTGTCCTCACCGTCGTGCTGCTGATCTTCACGCTGGTCCTGTCCGACTTCTTCGACACCATGGGCACGGTCGTCGGCATCAGCGCGGAGGCCGGGCTGCTGGACGAGGACGGCAAGGTCCCGAACCTCGGCCGTGTCCTGCTGATCGACGGCGCGGCGGCCGTCGCGGGCGGCGCCGCGTCCGCGTCCTCCGCCACGTCCTACATCGAGTCGGCGGCCGGCGTCGGCGAGGGATCGCGCACCGGCTTCTCCAACCTGGTCACCGGCGGCCTGTTCGCCCTCGCCCTGTTCTTCACCCCGCTGCTCACCATCGTCCCGCTGCAGGCGGCCGCCCCGGCCCTGGTCGCCGTCGGGTTCCTGATGATGACCCAGGTCAAGCAGATCGACTGGGACCGGTACGAGATCGCCATCCCGGCGTTCCTCACCATCGCCGTGATGCCGTTCACGTACTCCATCACCAACGGCATCGGTGCGGGCTTCGTCGCCTACGTCGTCATCAAGACGGTGCTCGGCAAGGCCAAGGAGGTCCACTGGCTGTTGTGGGGCACCTCGGCGCTGTTCCTGGTGTACTTCGCGATCGACCCGATCGAGCAGATCCTCGGCGTCAAGTGAGGTCGCGGGCAACCCCGGTGGGGGCTGCCCCGGCTCCTACTGCAACACCGCCTCCATCACAGCCTTGGCCACCGGCGCGGCCAACCCGTTGCCGCTGACCTCCGACCGCGCCGCGTCCGACTGCTCGACCACGACCGCCACGGCGACCTCCTTGTCCGAGCTGTCGGACTTGGCGTACGAGGTGAACCAGGCGTACGGCGTCTTGCTGTTGTTCTCGCCGTGCTGGGCCGTACCCGTCTTGCCGCCGACGGTGGCGCCGGAGATCTGCGCGTTCGACCCCGTGCCCTTCTCGACGACCGTCCGCATCGCCGACTGCAGCTGCTCGGCCGTGGAGGAACTGACGATCTCCTTGGTGGAGGCGTTGTCGTCGTAGTCCTCCAGCACATCGCCGCTGTGGTCGGTGATCTGCGACACCATGTGCGGCTGGACCAGCTTGCCGCCGTTGGCTATGGCCGCGGACACCATGGCGATCTGGAGCGGGGTCGCGGTGACGTCGAACTGGCCGATGCCGGACAGGGCGGTCTGCGCCTTGTCCATGTCCTTCGGGTACACGCTCTCGTAGGCGCGCACCGGAACGTCCTGCTCGTCGTCGTTGAAGCCGAACTTCTCCGCCATCGCCCGGACCTTGTCCTGGCCGAGGTCGACGGCCATCTTGCCGAAGACGTTGTTGCACGAGTACTGGAGCGCCACCCGGATCGAGGCGTTCTCGCACGGCGCGTTCGGGTTCTCGTTGGTGAGCTTGTCCGAGGACAGCGGGAGCGGGTACGGGTCCGGGCTGTCCGTGCGCTCGTCCACCGACGAGTACAGCCCGTCCTCCAGCGCGGCCGCCGCGACCACCAGCTTGAAGGTGGAGCCGGGCGGCAGCGGCTGGCGCAGCGCCCGGTTGGTCATCGGCTTGTCCTCGTCCTCGGTGAGCCGCGTCCAGGCCTCCGAGTTCCCGGCGGTGATCTCCGACGGGTCGTACGACGGGGTCGAGACGACCGCCAGGATCCTGCCCGTCTTCGGGTCGATCGCGACGGCGGCGCCCTTCTTGTCGCCCAGCGCCTCGTACGCCGCCCGCTGGGCGTCCGGGTCGATCGTCGTGATCACGTCACCGGGGTCGGCGCGCTTGTTGGTGACCGTGTCCATCACGGTCTTCAGCCGGGTGTCGGTGCCGTCCAGCAGGTCCTGGTAGATGCCCTCCAGCTGGGTGGCGCCGTACACCTGCGAGCTGTAGCCGGTCACCGCGGCGTACAGCGCGCCGTCCTTGTACGTCCGCTTGTACTCGAGGTCGCCGCTCGTGGTCCGGGCCGAGCCGGTCACCGAGTCTCCGGCCACGATGATGTTGCCGAGGGGCTCGCTGTACAGCTCGATCGCGTTCCGCCGGTTGTCCTTGTCGTCCGCGAGCGCCTGGCCTTGGTAGAACTGCACCCAGGTGGCCCTGACCAGCAGGACCAGCACCAGGAGCAGCGCGAAGACCGACGCGCGCCTGATCGTCTTGTTCATCCCGCACTACAGGACGAGCGACACCGGCCGGAACGTTCCCTTCCGCCCGGTTTCTCATCCGCTCCTCAGAAAGCCCCGGGGTGCGGCCCGCTGCTCACAGCCTCCGCGTGGCGAGCGTCAGCCGGTCGCGGGCGTCGAACAGGGCGTCCTTCACCATCTGCTCGTGCGCCGGGGTGAGCCGGGCCACCGGGATCGAGCAGCTGACGGCGTCGCGGGCGGGGGTGCGGTAGGGGATCGCCACGCCGAAGCAGCGCAGGCCGAGGGTGTTCTCCTCGCGGTCGACGGCGTACCCCTGCTCCCGTACCTGGTGCAGCTCCTCGATCAGCTTCTCCCGGTCGGTGATGGTGTTCTCGGTCAGCGCGGGCAGGGTCTCCGGCAGCATCTTGCGCACCTGCTCGTCGGAGTAGGTGCTGAGCAGCGCCTTGCCCAGCGAGGTGGAGTGCGCGGGCAGGCGGCGGCCGACCCGGGTGAACGGGCGCAGGTAGTGCTGCGACTGGCGGGTGGCGAGGTAGACGACGTTGGTGCCGTCCAGGCGGGCCAGGTGGATGGTCTCCGTGGTGTCGTCCGAGAGCCGGTCCAGGGTCGGCCGGGCCGCCGCCACCACCTCGTCGCCGTCGATGTACGACGTGCCGACGAGCAGCGCCCGTACGCCGATGCCGTACCGCGTGCCCGTCGCGTCCGTCTCCACCCAGCCGAGCTCGACGAGGGTGCGCAGCAGCATGTACAGGCTCGACTTGGGGTATCCCACCGCCTCCTGCACGGCGGCCAGCGAGTGCATACCGGGACTTCCCGCGAAGTACTCGAGCAATTCAACGGTCCGCACCGCGGACTTGACCTGCGCCCCGCCGCCTGTCTCGCCTGCCGACATCGCCCTTGACCCCTTCGTTCGACGGGAAATAGTCTCGCATGGCATTCACCATCACGGATGGTGTTCAGTATATCGAACACCCCTAACACCCCTGGTGAATGACCTATGTACTGCGGCAAGACATGTGGAGGAACCCGCGGTGGCAGCAGCACCAGTCTGGAGTGTCGACCCCCGTACCGGGAAGCAGCGTGAGCAGGTTGCGGTGGAGGCCACAGCCCAGGAGGTGGACACCGCCGTCCGTGCCGCGCACGACGCCCGGGGCGCCCTCGCCGACCGCACGGTCCGTGCGGCCTTCCTGCGCAGCGCGGCGGAGCAGTTGGAGGCGGCCAGGGACGGACTCGTCGAGACCGCCGACGCCGAGACCGCGCTCGGGCCGGTCCGGCTGACCGGCGAACTCGCGCGCACCTGCTACCAGTTGCGGGCCTTCGCCGACATCGTCGACGAGGGCGCCTTCCTCGACGTCGTCATCAACCACCCCGACGGCACCGCCACCCCGCCCATCCCGGACCTGCGCCGCTACAAGGTCCCGCTGGGCGTCGTCGCCGTCTACTCCGCCTCCAACTTCCCCTTCGCCTTCTCCGTCGCCGGCGGTGACACGGCGAGTGCCCTGGCCGCGGGCTGCCCCGTGGTCGTCAAGGCCCATCCCGACCATCCGGCCCTGTCCGAGCTGGTCGCCAAGGTGCTGCGCCGGGCCGCCGGGGAGCACGGCATCCCCGAGGGAGTGGTGGGCCTCGTCCACGGCTTCGAGGCGGGCGTGGAGCTGATCAAGCATCCGCTGGTCGCGGCGGCCGGTTTCACCGGTTCGGTGCGGGGCGGGCGTGCCCTCTTCGACGCGGCGGCCGCCCGCCCGGTCCCGATCCCCTTCCACGGCGAGCTGGGCTCCCTGAACCCGGTGCTGGTCACCGAGGCCGCCGCGGCCGAGCGGGCGGAGCAGATCGGGGCGGGTCTTGCCGGGTCGATGACGCTGGGCGTCGGGCAGTTCTGTGTGAAGCCGGGGCTGGTGCTGGCGCCGTCCGGCGCGGCGGGGGACCGGCTGGTGAAGTCGCTGACGGACGCGGTCAGCGACACCGAGGCGGGGGTACTGCTGGACCACCGGATGCGGGACAACTTCATCGCCGGGGTCGCCGAGCGGACCGCGCTCGACGGGGTGGAGTCGCCGGTGACGCCGGGTGCCGGGGGCGAGCACACGGTCAGCGCGGGGTTCCTGACGGTGCCGGCGGAGAAGCTGGCGCGGGAGGGGGCGTACGACCTGCTGCTGGAGGAGTGCTTCGGGCCGGTCACGGTCGTGGCCCGCTATGCGGACGAGGGCGAGGCGACGGCGGTTCTGTCGCGACTGCCGGGAAACCTGACGGCGACGGTGCATCTGTCGGCGGAGGAGGCCGCGGGGGAGGGGCGTGGGCCGGAGCTGCTGGCCGAGCTGACGCCGCTTGCCGGGCGGGTGCTGGTGAACGGCTGGCCGACGGGGGTCGCGGTGGCGCCCGCGCAGCATCACGGAGGGCCGTACCCGGCTACGACCTCCACGTCGACTTCGGTGGGCGGGACGGCCATCGAGCGGTGGTTGCGGCCGGTGGTGTATCAGGGGGCGCCGGAGGCGCTGCTGCCGCCGGAGCTTCGGGACGACAACCCGCTGGGGCTGCCTCGTAGGTTCAACGGACGCTTGGAGCGGTAGCGCCGTAGGGGTGCGGGTGTCGGACCGGGCTGCGGGTTGGGTGTGGCTTGGCGCGCCCACGCGGCGGAGCCGCATATGGATACAGACCCGCGCCCCTCAGGGTCGCATCCCTGACCGGTGGAATGAAACGCGAACTCTTGAACGCTCACGTATCCGCGGAGAGAGTCTCCGCGGCCGTACGAGCTGGAGAGAGCCGTGACCCTGCGCGTCGAGATCTGGAGCGACATCGCCTGCCCCTGGTGCTACGTGGGCAAGGCCCGCTTCGAGAAGGCGCTCGCGGCCTTCCCGCAGCGCGACCAGGTCGAGGTGGTGCACCGGTCCTTCGAACTGGACCCCGGGCGGGCCAAGGACGACGTGCAGCCCGTGCTGACGATGCTCGTCAAGAAGTACGGCATGAGCGAGGCGCAGGCACAGGCCGCCGAGGACAACCTGGGGGTGCAGGCCGCCGCCGAGGGACTGGACTACCGGACGCGGGGCCGTGACCAGGGCAGCACCTTCGACATGCACCGGCTGCTCCACCTCGCCAAGGAGCACGGGCTGCAGGACGAGCTGATCCGGCGGCTGTACCGGGCGAACTTCGCCGAGGAGCGGTCCGTCTTCAACGACGACGAGCGGCTCGTGGAGATCGCCGTCGGCGCAGGACTCGACGAGGCCGGGGTGCGCAAGGTGCTCGCCGATCCGCAGGCGTACGCCGACGCGGTGCGCGCCGACGAGCGGGAGGCGGCACAGCTCGGGGCCACCGGGGTGCCGTTCTTCGTGCTCGACCGGAGGTACGGAGTGTCGGGCGCCCAGCCCGCCGAGGTGTTCGAGCGGGCGCTGACGCAGGCCTGGGGCGAGCGGTGAAGGCCCAGGCCACGCCGGGTGCATAAGCGGCCCTTAGGGAAACCACGTAGAAATACGCAATGGACTTGGAGGTCGCCGGGCCGCACAGTGGAGCCATGGAGACCTTCGAGAGCCTCGTCCGGGCCGAGTTCACCCCGAAGAACACCTATCTGAACACCGCGAGCCACGGGCTGCTGCCCACCCGCACCGTGACCGCGCTGCACGAGGCGGTACGGCTGCGGGCCGAGGGCCGATCCCTGGACCCGCTGTTCGACGACGTGGAGGCCGCCCGCGCCGCCTTCGCCCGGCTGGCCGGCGTCCCCGTCGGCCGGGTGGCGGCGGGAGCCTCGGTCGCCGCGCACACCGGCGTGATCGCCGCCTCGCTGCCCGCGGGCGCCGAAGTCCTCACGGCCGAGGACGACTTCACCTCCGTCCTCAACCCGTTCCACGTGCGCGGCGACCTCAAGGTGCGGGCCGTGCCGCTGGAGCGGATCGCCGAGGCCGTCCGCCCGGGCACCGCGCTCGTCGCGGTCAGCGCCGCGCAGTCCGCCGACGGACGCGTCGCCGACCTGCCCGCGCTGCGCGAGGCGGCCCGGGAGCACGGGGCCCGTACGTACATCGACTTCTCCCAGGCCGCGGGCTGGCTGCCGATGGACGCGGGTGCGTACGACTTCACCGCCGCCACCTGCTACAAGTGGCTGCTCGGCCCGCACGGGGCGGCCTTCCTCGTCGTACCGGAGGACTTCGGCGGGCTGACGCCGGTGCTGGCGGGCTGGGTCGCCGGGGAGGTCCCGATAGACAGCTGCTACGGCCCGGTCACCGAACTCGCCCACTCCGCCCGCCGCTTCGACCTCACCCCGGCCCTGTTCAGCTACGCCGGGCTGCGCCCCTCCCTCGAACTGATCGAGGAACTCGGCGTGGACGCCGTACACGCCCATGACCTCGCCCTCGCCGACCGCTTCCGCGCCGGGCTGCGCGAGCTGGGCCACGAGCCCGTCCCCGCGCCCGGCTCCGCGATCGTCTCCGTGCCCGGGCTCGGGCACCGGGTGCCCGAGCTGGCCCGCGCGGACGTCCAGGTCTCCAGCCGGGCGGGCAACCTGCGGGCGTCGTTCCACCTCTACAACACGCCCGCCGACGTGGAGCGGATCCTGGACGTGCTGTCCGGCTGACGCGCCGTATGCCGAAGCCCGGGACCCTCGTAAGGAGGGGCCCGGGCTCGGCGACGGCGGCTCACTTCACCGGCGTGAAGTCCCTCGCTCCGATGAACTCCGGCCTGCGGATGGGCGCCGCGAACGGCTCCACCGCCTTGTTCTCCACGCTGTTGAACACGATGAAGACGTTGCTGCGCGGGAACGGCGTGATGTTGTCACCCGACCCGTGCATGCAGTTGCAGTCGAACCAGGTCGCCGAACCGGCCTTGCCGGTGAACAACTTGATGCCGTACTGCGAGGCCATCGCGGTCAGCGCCTCGTCCGACGGCGTGCCCGCGTCCTGCATCTGCAGCGACTTCTTGTAGTTGTCCTTCGGCGTGGCCCCCGCGCACCCGAGGAACGTCTTGTGCGACCCCGGCATGATCATGAGCCCGCCGTTGGTGTCGTAGTTCTCGGTCAGCGCGATGGAGACGGACACCGTGCGCATGTTCGGCAGCCCGTCCTCGGCGTGCCAGGTCTCGAAGTCCGAGTGCCAGTAGAAGCCGCTCGCCCCGAAACCGGGCTTGATGTTGATCCGCGACTGGTGGACGTACACGTCCGAGCCGAGGATCTGCCGGGCCCGTCCGACGACCCGCTCGTCCCGCACCAGCGCGGCGAACACCTCGCTGATCCTGTGCACTTCGAAGACGGACCGGATCTCCTTGGACTTCGGCTCGACGATCGACCGCTCGTCGGCCCGGATCGCCGGGTCGTTGACCAGCCGGTTCAGCTCCTGCCGGTAGACGGCGACCTCGTCCTCGGTGATGAGTTCCTCGATGGCGAGGAAGCCGTCGCGCTCGTACGCCTGCAGATCGGCGACGTCGATCGGCCCCGGTGTGCCGGGCGCGCCCCAGACGACCGGGTCCTGGCGGGGGATGGACACCTCGGTGGTGCCGCGGCTGGGGTACAGATCGGTGACGGTGGTGGTCATGGTCGGTCACACCTCCTCGGGTTCGGTGAGCAGGGGGTAGACGCCGTTCTCGTCGTGGTCCTCCCGACCGGTCACCGGCGGGTTGAACACGCAGATGCAGCGGAAGTCCTCCTTGACGCGCAGCGTGTGCCGCTCATGGCCGTCGAGGAGGTACATCGTCCCGGGCGTGATCGTGTACGTTCGGTCGGTCTCGTGGTCGGTCAGCTCGGCCTCGCCCTGCACGCAGACGACGGCCTCGATGTGGTTGGCGTACCACATCGACGTCTCCGTCCCCGCGTACAGGGTCGTCTCGTGCAGCGAGAAGCCGACCCTCTCCTTGGCGAGGACGATGCGTTTGCTCTCCCAGGTACCGGACGCGGCCTTCACATGCCGGTCGGTGCCTTCGATGTCCTTGAACGAACGGACGATCACGGTGGTGAACAGCTCCTTTTCTCAGACGGTTTCGCGTACGGCGCGGGCGACGACGCGCAGGCCCTCGTCGAGCTCGTCGGGCGTGATGGTCAGCGCGGGCAGCAGCTTGACGACCTCGCTCTCCGGGCCGGACGTCTCGATCAGCAGCCCGAGTTCGAACGCGCGGCGCGCGACGCGCTCGGCCCGGTCCTTGTCGTGGAACTCCAGGCCCCACACCAGGCCGCGGCCCCGGTACTCCTTGACGTCGGCGAGGTTCTCCTCGGTGATGGCGATCAGCGCCTGCTCGACCTGCTCACCGCGCGCGCGGGTCTGCTTCTCCATGGCCGAGCCGTCGGTCCAGTACGTCTCCAGCGCGGCGGTCGCGGTGACGAACGCGGGGTTGTTGCCGCGGAAGGTGCCGTTGTGCTCGCCCGGCTCCCACAGGTCCAGCCCGGGCTTGAACAGGCACAGCGACATGGGCAGCCCGTAGCCGCTGATGGACTTCGACACGGTGACGATGTCCGGCACGATGCCTGCCTCCTCGAAGGAGAAGAAGGCGCCGGTGCGGCCGCAGCCCATCTGGATGTCGTCGACGATCAGCAGCATGTCCTGGCGCTCGCACAGCTCGGCGAGCGCGCGCAGCCACTCGGCGCGGGCCACGTTGATGCCGCCCTCGCCCTGCACGGTCTCGACGATCACGGCGGCGGGCTTGTTGAGGCCGGAGCCCTGGTCCTCCAGGAGCCGCTCGAACCACAGGAAGTCCGGGACCTTGCCGTCGAGGTAGTGGTCGAAGGGCATCGGCGTGCCGTGCACCAGCGGGATTCCGGCACCGGCGCGTTTGAAGGCGTTGCCGGTCACGGCGAGGGAGCCCAGGGACATGCCGTGGAAGGCGTTGGTGAACGACACGATCGCCTCGCGGCCCTTCACCTTCCGCGCCAGCTTCAGCGCGGACTCCACGGCGTTGGTGCCCGTGGGCCCCGGGAACATCACCTTGTACGGCAGGTCACGCGGCCGCAGCACCAGGTCCTGGAAGGTCTGCAGGAAGGTGCGCTTGGCGGTGGTCGACATGTCGAGACCGTGGGTGACGCCGTCCCGCTCCAGATAGTCGAGCAGGGCACGTTTCAGGACGGGGTTGTTGTGCCCGTAGTTGAGCGAGCCGGCGCCCGCGAAGAAGTCGAGGTACTCGTGGCCGTCCTCGTCGTACATACGGCTGCCGCGCGCACGGTCGAAGACGGTGGGCCAGCCGCGGCAGTAGCTGCGCACCTCGGACTCCAGGGTTTCGAAGACGCTGAGGTCGGGCTGGGTGATGGTCACGGGGATTCGCTCCTCTGTGCGACTGGTCGATGTGGGAGGTCGTGACGAGAGCAATCGGGGCCTGTGTGCAGGGGGTCGGTCCGACGTCTGTGGCGGATGGGTCAGTCCGCCGTCTGTGGCAGGTGGGTCAGCGGACCGATGCGGTAGAGAACCTCGGGGTCGTGCGGGCCGTCCGGGAACAGCCCCGTGCCGAACAGCACCTCGCGCTCGACGCGGGCGCCGTGGCGCGCGGCGTACGAGGTGAACAGCCGCTGCGAGGCGGTGTTGCCCGGCGTGATCGTGGTCTCGACGGAGGTCAGCCGGTGCTCGGCGGCGAGCCGGGCGGTCAGTCCGTCGAGCATGCGTGCCGCGAGCCCGCGTCCGCGGTGTGCGGAGTCGACGGCCACCTGCCAGACGAGCAGGGTCTGCGGGCGGTCCGGCCGCAGGTACCCGGTGACGAAACCGACGGCCTCGCCGTCGGCCGTCCGCGCCACGGCCGACGTACCGGCGAAGTCGCGGCACCACAGCAGATAGCTGTACGCGGAGTTCAGGTCGAGCGTTCCGGATTCCTTGGCGAGCCGCCAGAAAGCGGCCCCGTCGGCCACCGTCGGGCGGTCTATGAGTAGGTCTGCTTGTGCGGCAGTCATGCGAATTGAATTTACCGACCGCGAATTGAAAATGCATGGCCGCGGGGGCTTACGCATGGCCGCGTCATGTGTTATCACGCGGGCGCGGGTGTTCGCGCGAGGGGATGGTGAAATGCCCGGTTTTGACCGGGATATAACGGGCATAACGGTCCCGCTGTGGAACGTGTCACAATCGCGTAACCCTCACGAGACCTGCCCGAATTGAGTCGCTCGGTGTTCGTGAAATCTTTGGGTTTAGGGTCGAGGAAAGCGGGCAGAAGAATACGGGAAGCTGCGCAGGATTGAATTACGGAATGATGCCCGGAGAATGCTCGCTAATTGCGGTGAATTCAGTTTCCGGTCACACCTGCCCCCAGGCCCGGGGCGGGGTCGGCGGCGAGGGTCCGGGCGACCAGCTCGGACGCCACGACGCCGGACGGTGCCCGGAGGGTCGTCGCCACCGGCGCCGCCTCCGTCGCCTCGTGGACGTACGGCTCCAGGCCCCCGCGAGCGCCCCCGCACGGGTCGTCGCCGCGACGGACGCGTGCCGGGACATCACCGTCCGAAGCCGACTCCGCCTCGATGCGCTCGACGCACGCCTCCAGGGGGCATCTCCAGCTGGGCGGGCGCGTGCGGCAGGGCCTTGCGGCCGGTGTCGACCCGGCGTTCCTTCCCGTCCAGCAGCGACAGATACGAGCGGCGGGGCGCGTGCGGGTTCGCCGCCGTCCGGGCCCGCGCCCGCTCGCTCACCGGGCCCGCCGACACCCCGGCGGGCCCGCCCATCGCCTTCTGCGCCCCGATGACGCACAGGTCCACACCCCACGCGTCCGGCAGCACCGGCTCCGCGCCCACGGAGGCGAGGGCGTCCAGGCAGAAGAGGGCACCCTGCTCCCGTACCGCCGTGCCGATCTCCGCGACCGGGTTGGTGTTCCCGGTCGCCGCCTCGGCGTGCACCAGCGACACGAAGTCGATCTCCGGATGCTCGGCGAAGGCCGCACGGATCTGCGCCGCCGTGACCGCCGTGTGGTACGGCACCGCGAGGTCGTACACCGTCGCCCCGCAGTCCCGCAGCCAGTCGCCGAAGGTCTGCCCGTACGGGCCCCGTGATCACGTTCAGCGCCGCCGTCCCCGGACCCGCGGCGGCCCGGATCGCGCCCTCCAGCGGCAGCGGCGCCACGGGATCGACGCGGTCGAGCGTAACCGCCGCACCACAACCCCCGGGCACTTGCGACTTCTTAGGTCACACAGCCTCCTGGCCATCGGTTTGTTTTGAGCAACCCAAAGCTTTCCTTATCATCGGAACTTCAAAGTTCCCTCACAGGAGGTTCCCCGTGAACACGGTCCTCGGGCGCCGGGCCCGCATGCTGGCCGCCACCACCGCGACGGCCGGGCTGGTGCTGGTCGCCGGTTGCTCGTCGGACGGTGACGGCGGCAGTGGTACGAAGACCGCCGCCGGCGGGGTCGAACTGGTCCAGGCCGGTCAGCTCACCACCTGCACCCACCTGCCCTACCCGCCCTTCCAGTCGGAGATCGACGGCAAGGTGCAGGGCTTCGACGTCGCCCTCGTCGACCTGGTCGCCGAGGACCTCGGCGTGCGGCAGCAGATCGTCGACCAGCCCTTCGAGAACTTCAAGACCGGTGGGTCCCTCAACGCCGGTCAGTGCGACCTGGCCGCCGCCGGCATGACCATCACCGAGGAGCGCAAGAAGAACGTCGACTTCTCCGACCCGTACTTCGAAGCCACCCAGGGCGTGCTGGTCGACAAGAAGAGCGGCATCACGTCCTTCGCGGACCTCAAGGGCAAGAAGGTCGGCGCCCAGGCGCAGACCACCGGCGAGGACTACGCCAAGAGCCAGGGCCTCGACCCGGTCTCCTTCGAGTCCTCCGACGCCGTCCTCAACGGCCTGCGCACCCGCCAGGTCGAGGCCGTCGTCATCGACTACCCCGTCGTCCAGGGCTGGCTGAAGGACCAGGCCAACGCCGCCGCCTTCCAGGTCGCCGAGCAGGTCAACACCGGTGAGCAGTACGGCTTCACGGTGAAGAAGGGCAACACCGAGCTGCTCGCCGCCATCAACAAGGCGATCGCCGACGCCAAGGCCGACGGCACGTACAAGAAGCTGTACGAGCAGTGGATCGGCCCGTACGAGGAGTCCGCCGCCGCCTCCCCGTCGCCCACCGCCTCATGACGGACGCCACCAAGGCCGAGACCCAGCCCCGCAAGAAGGGGATGACACGGCGCCAGAAGCGCGGCCTGTCCCGGGGCGTGCAGTACGTCGTCTTCGTCGGCGCCATGATCGCCCTCGCGGTCGGCGCCGACTGGGACCGGCTGGCCAACCAGTTCGCCCAGGGCGACATCGCCGAGCAGATGTTCCCCGACGTCATCACGCTGGCGTTGAAGAACACCGTGCTCTACACGGTCTCCGGCTTCGCCGTCGGCCTGGTGCTCGGCATGGTCCTCGCGCTGATGCGGCTGTCGTCCGTGGGGCCCTACCGGTGGGTCGCCGGGGTCTACATCGAGATCTTCCGGGGCCTGCCCGCCCTGCTGATCTTCATCTTCATCGGCGTGGCCGTGCCGCTCGCCTTCCCCGGCACCGAGATCCCCGGCGGCACCTACGGCAAGGTCGCCCTCGCGCTCGGCCTGGTGGCCGCCGCGTACATGGCGGAGACGTTCCGCGCGGGCATCCAGGCGGTGCCCAAGGGGCAGATGGAGGCGGCCCGCTCGCTCGGCTTCTCACCGGCCCGCGCGATGGTCTCGATCATCATCCCGCAGGCCTTCCGGATCATCCTGCCGCCCCTCACCAACGAACTCGTGCTGCTCTTCAAGGACTCCTCGCTGGTGCTGTTCCTCGGCGTCACCCTTCAGGAGCGGGAGCTGTCCAAGTTCGGCCGCGACCTGGCCGGCCAGACCGCCAACTCCACGCCGATCCTGGTCGCCGGACTGTGCTACCTGCTGGTCACGATCCCGCTCGGTTTCGTCGTACGCCGTATGGAGGCGAAGGCCCAGGAGGCCGTGAAATGAGCCGACCCGAGATCGAGATCCGCGACCTGCACAAGTCCTTCGGCGGCAACCACGTCCTGCGCGGCATCGACCTGGAGATCGCCCAGGGCGAGGTCGTCTGTGTCATCGGCCCCTCCGGCTCCGGCAAGTCGACGCTGCTGCGCTGTGTGAACCTGCTGGAGGAGCCGACCAAGGGCCAGGTCTTCGTCGGCGGCACCGAGGTCACCGACCCCGATGTCGACATCGACGCCGTACGCCGCCGGATCGGCATGGTCTTCCAGCAGTTCAACCTCTTCCCGCACCTCACGGTGACCGAGAACCTCACGCTGCCGCAGCGCCGGGTGCTCAAGCGGGACAAGGCGCGGGCCGCGAAGGTGGCCGCGGAGAACCTGGAGCGCGTGGGCCTCACCGAGAAGGCGAGCGCGTACCCCTCGTCGCTCTCCGGCGGCCAGCAGCAGCGCGTGGCCATCGCCCGCGCACTGGCGATGGGCCCGGAGGTCATGCTCTTCGACGAGCCCACCTCGGCGCTGGACCCGGAGCTGGTCGGGGACGTCCTGGCGGTCATGCGCAGGCTCGCCGAGGAGGGCATGACGATGATGGTCGTCACCCACGAGATGACCTTCGCGCGTGAGGTGGCGGACAGGGTCGTCTTCATGGACGGGGGAGTGATCGTGGAGGACGGCAGCCCCGAGCAGGTGATCACGAATCCGCAGCACGAGCGCACGCGCCATTTCTTGTCCAGGCTTCTCGACCCCGCCATGGCACAGGTGGAGGAGGACAGCGCCGGGTAGGGGCGCGGGGCTGTATCGCTATGCGGCTCCGCCGCGTGGGCGCGACCAACCACGTACAACCCGCACCCGAAAACCGGCCGGAAAGCGGAGCGTTAAGGTGCGGTACATGAGCGAAGTGCTGCACGTGAAGGGCCGTATCCTCCTCGGCCCCGAAGACATCCGCGACGAGCTGTGGGTCGTCGACGGACGCATCTCGTACGACCGTCCCACCACGGCCCGAGACGTGCGCACGGTGCAGGGCTGGACCCTCCCCGGCCTGGTCGACGCCCACTGCCACGTCGGCCTCGACGCCCACGGCGCGGTGCCACGGGACGTGGCCGAGAAGCAGGCCCTCACCGACCGCGACGCCGGGACTCTCCTGATCCGCGACGCGGGCTCCCCCTCCGACACCCGCTGGATCGACGACCGCGACGACCTGCCGAAGATCATCCGCGCCGGTCGTCACATCGCCCGCACCCGCCGCTACATCCGCAACTACGCCCACGAGATCGAGCCCGAGGACCTGGTCGCCCACGTCGCCCGGGAGGCCCGGCGCGGCGACGGCTGGGTCAAGCTGGTCGGCGACTGGATCGACCGCGACCTCGGCGATCTCTCGGCCTGCTGGCCCAGGGACGCGGTCGAGGCCGCCATCGCCGAGGCCCACCGCCTGGGCGCCCGCGTGACCGCCCACTGCTTCGCCGAGGACTCCCTCCAGGACCTGGTCGAGGCGGGCATCGACTGCATCGAGCACGCGACGGGCCTGACGGAGGATCTGATTCCGTTGTTCGCGGACCGAGGCGTGGCGATCGTCCCCACCCTCGTCAACATCGCGACCTTCCCCAAGCTCGCCGACGGCGGCGAGTCCAGGTTCCCGCGCTGGGCGGACCACATGCGGCGACTGCACGAGCGCCGCTACGACACCGTCCGCAACGCCTACGACGCCGGGATCCAGGTCTACGTCGGCACGGACGCGGGCGGCTCCCTGGCGCACGGCCTGGCGGCGGCGGAGGTGGCGGAACTGGTCACCGCCGGGATCCCCCCGCTTCAGGCCCTGTCGGCGGCGACCTGGGCGGCCCGGGAGTGGCTCGGCCGCCCCGGCCTCGACGAGGGGGCACCGGCCGACCTCGTGGTGTACGGAACGGACCCACGGGCGGACGTACGGGCACTGGCGGCACCGCAGAGGGTGATGCTGAACGGGCGGATCGTCGGCTAGGGCCCTGTCGGCCGCCTTGAACACACGTACCGGGAAATCGAACTCGTTCAGAGAAACCCCACGAACGGGTGAAGTGACGCAGGATCGCTGTCCGTTCACTCTCAGTGCGTAATTCTTGCGGAGTCCCAAGCGTCACTCTTGTGAGGGGTCCCACCACCTTGAACAGCTACAACTTCCGTATGCCCGCACGCCGTCCGGTCGCCGTCGCGGTCGCCGCCGTCCTCGCCGCCGGTCCCGCGGTCCTGGCCGGGGCGGGCTCTGCGTACGCGACCGGCGACCAGGGGCGCGCGAGCGCGCTCGTGCTGCGCACCGGACTGGACGTCTCCCTGCTCAACAAGGCCGTCAACGTCCCGCTCGCCGTCACCCTCAACGAGGTGCAGGCCCCCGCGAGCGCCGAAAAGACGGCGCTCACCGCACAGTTGGACGGCGTCGACGGCGGTAAGCCGTTCAGCGTGCTGCGCGCGGACGTGGCGCAGGCGAAGGCGACCGCGACCGACGAGAAGGCGCAGGGCAGCGCGCGGCTGTCCAACGCCCGGCTGCACGTGCCCGGGCTGCCGCTGCTGTCGCTCATCGAGGTCGAGACCGTCACGTCGACCGCGACCTGCGCCGCGGGGGAGACTCCGGTCGCCGAATCGAACGTGGCCGGTGCCGTGACGGTGCTCGGCAAGAAGGTGACGCTCACCGCCGGGGGAACCACGAACGTGACGGTGCCGGGCGTGGGCGAGGTGCGCCTGGACCTGTCGAAGCGGGAGACGACCTCCCGCACGGCGGCCGCCACCGCCCTCGAACTGACCGTGTCCGTCAACCCGTTGAAGCTGAACGTGGCCGACGTGCAGGGCAGCGTGACCCTGGCGAAGGCGACCTGCGAGGCGCCCCCGGCACCCACCGCACCGCAGGGCGAGTCCGCCGCCCCGAGCACCGGCACGGGCACCGACCCCGTCTCCGACGTCAGGGCCCAGGGCGCCCCCGCACAGGACAACCTCGCGGAGACCGGCGGCAACGCGATGACGCCGTACCTCGCGGGCGGGGCTCTGGCGCTGCTCGTGGCCGGTGGGGGAGCGGTCGCCCTGGCCCGCCGCAACCGGAGCTGAAACCCCATCAGAGGAAGCGTTTTCACGCGGTGGCCCCTGCCGACGCCCGACGTTGACATGGGCCAACGTCCTTTCTCCGGCAGAACCGTTGACGACACTGTGAAAGCGCTTTAGTTTCCCTCACACCGCATCCGAGGCAGTGAGGGGGGGGAACCGTGGCCGTTGTCCGGCGAAAAGGTTTTCACGGCCGGGGTCTTCACGGCCGCAGCCGCACACTGTTCCTGCTCATGCTCCCCGGCCTCGCCTACTTCCTGCTGTTCCACTACGGCGCCCTGGTCGGCAACGTCATCGCGTTCAAGGAGTACGTCCCGTTCGACGGCCTGTGGGGCAGTCCCTGGACCGGACTGGCCAACTTCCAGCGCATGTTCGAGGACGGGGCGTTCTGGGCGTCCGTCCTCAACACCCTCTGGATCGCCGTCCTCCAGCTGGCCTTCTACTTCCCGGTGCCCCTCGCCCTCGCCCTGCTGCTGCACAGCCTCACCTGGAGTTCGGTACGCCGCTTCGTGCAGTCGGTGGCGTATCTGCCGCACTTCATCTCATGGGTGATCGTGGTGGCGCTGTTCCAGCAGGTCCTCGGCGACACCGGACTGCTCAACAGCACGCTGAGCGGCGCCGGCCTGCACACCGTCGACATCATCGGCAACCCCGACGCCTTCAAGCCGCTCGTCGTCGCCCAGGTCATCTGGAAGGACGCCGGGTGGGGCACGATCATCTTCCTCGCCGCGCTCTCCCAGGTCGACGAGCAGCAGTACGAGGCGGCCGCCATCGACGGCGCGGGCCCCTGGCGGCGCTTCTGGCACGTCACCCTGCCCGCCATCCGCCCCGTGATCGTGCTGCTGCTCATCATGCGGCTCGGCGACATCCTCTCCGTCGGCTTCGAGCAGATGCTGCTGCAACGCGACGCGGTCGGCCCCGAGGCCGCCGAGATCATCGACACCTTCGTCTACTACCAGGGCATCGTCGGCGGCGACTACGGATTCGCCGCCGCCGCGGGCCTGTTCAAGGGCGTCATCGGCGCCCTGCTCGTCTACGCCGCCAACAAGGTCGCCCACCGCCTCGGCGAACAGGGGGTCTACAAGTGACCGCATCCGCACGGCCGCGGTGGAGGGAGAAGCCCCGGCCGATCACCCAGGTGGGCAAGGTCCTCGCCCTCGCCACCGTCGTCCTGCTGGTGTGCGTGCCCTTCCTGGTGATCGTCTCGACCTCACTGGCCTCCACCGACGAGGTGGTGGAGAACGGCGGCTGGGTGCTCTGGCCGACCGAGCCGACGCTGGACGCCTACCGCGACATCCTCGACGGCGGCATCGTCACCCACGCCCTCGGGGTCAGCACCGGTGTCACCGTCGTCGGCACCCTGCTCAGCCTCGCCTGCACCGTCACCCTCGCCTACGCGCTGTCCCGCCCCGGTGTCCTCGGCGGCAAGCCCGTCCTGCTGCTCATCCTGTTCACGTTCCTCTTCCCGCCCGGCATGATCCCCAGCTTCCTGCTGGTCAAGGAGCTGGGCCTGCTCGACAGTTACGCCTCCCTCGTCCTGCCGGTCCTGGTGAACGTGTTCAACCTCGTCGTCCTGCGCGGCTTCTTCCAGGGCATCCCCGAGGAGCTGTACGAGGCCGCACGCCTGGACGGAGCGGGGGACTGGCGGGTGCTGTGGTCGGTCGTCCTGCCGCTGTCCAAGGCCGCGCTGGCCGTCGTAGGCCTGTTCTACGCGGTGTCGTACTGGAACTCCTGGTTCTACGCCTCGCTCTACCTGGAGAGCGACCACTGGCCCCTCCAGCAGGTGCTGCGCACCTACGTGGTGGCCGGGTCCGGACTCACCGACGCCACCACCGGCGAGGCCACCGTCACCGCGCCGCAGACCGTGCAGATGGCGGTGCTGGTGATCGCCACCGTGCCGATCCTGCTCGTCTATCCCTTCCTGCAGAAGTACTTCACCAAGGGCGTGCTCACCGGCGCCATCAAGAGCTGACACAAGCCGACACGAGGTGATCCACCCATGCCCCGCATGTCCCGACGAACCCTGCTGCGCTCCATGGCGGTGGGCGGTGCCGCCCTCTCCGCCCCCGGCCTGCTGACCGCCTGCTCCACGAGCTCCGGCGACAGCGACGTCTCCAACGCGGGCAAGAAGCTCGCCCCCTGGCCGACCCACAAGACCGTGACCGGACCCGAGCCGGACCTCGCGCCCACCGACGCAGGCGTCCAGGCCGGTTACACCACCTACCCCTCGGACCTGGTCAAGTCCGTGTCCCGCACCCCGGGCGACGGCTCCACCGTCAAGGTCATGTCGGTGTCCTTCGGCACGCCGCCCAAGCCCGCCTCCGCCAACCGGTTCTGGTCGGCCGTGGAGAAGGCCCTCGGCGTGAAGATCGAGTACACGATCGTGTCCCAGGCCGACTACCAGAAGAAGATGGCCACCGTGATGGCCGGCGACGCCGACACCCTCCCGGACATCATCAACCTCTTCGCCGGTTTCGTCCTGCCCCGCGAGGCGGAGTTCGTGCAGCGCCGCGCCGAGGACCTCACGCCGTACCTCTCCGGCGACGCGATCGCCGACTACCCCAACCTCGCCAACATCCCCACCCACGCCTGGCAGGACATGGGCCGCATCGGCGGACGCATCCACGGCATCCCGCTGGAACGCCCGCTGCCCGGCTCGACCTTGTGGATCAACCAGGGCATGTTCACCGACGCGGGAATGACGGAGGGCTGGACCGCGGACGACTTCGCCGCCGTCGCCCAGCGGGCGACCAGGGGGCGGACGTACGCGCTCGGCGCCGCCCAAGGCTCCCTGTTCGGCAACGCCGTGCACTCCGCCGCCCACAACGCGCCCCAGGAGTGGGCCGTCACCAAGGACGGCACCTTCCAGCCGGGCTGGGCCGACGAGCGCTACAAGGCGGCGATCGCCTTCCAGGCGCAGCTGCGCAAGAACGGCTCGTACCACCCCGACGCCACGTCCATCTCGCAGATCGACCTGACCACGCTCTACTACAACGGCACGGTCGGCTCGATGCAGGACGGCTTCGGCGCGTACCTGCCCAAGTACCGGGAGGCCCCCGACGGGATGACCCCGGCCGCCGCCCTCCCCTACAGCGTCGGCGGCGAGCCCGGCGGGATCGTCGCGGCCCGCCGCTCCTTCGGCTACACCGTGCTGAAGAAGGCGAAGAAGGAGCGCATCGAGCTGCTGCTGCGGATCCTCGACTACCTCGCCGCCCCGTTCGGCAGCGAGGAGTGGGAGCTCGTCCACTACGGCGTCGAGGGCACCCACTTCACCCGCGCGGCCGACGGCTCACCGAAGCCGACCAAGCTCGGCGAGGTGGAGAACAACACCAACCTGCCGCTGAAGTACCTCGCCGAGGGCCCCCAGGTGCTGTTCGTGCCGGGCATGCCCGACGCCGTACGGGCCCTGCACGCCTGGCAGGAGAAGGTCGTCCCGCGCGCCATCCGCAACGCCTCCTTCGGCCTGCAGTCCCGCACGAAGAACGCCCAGGGCACCACCCTCAAGGCCCTCCTCGACGACACCGTCACCGGCATCGTCGCGGGCCGCCTTGCGCTGTCCGAATGGGACGCGGCGGTGAAGCGCTGGCGGGCACGGGGCGGCGACAGAATGGCCGAGGAGTTCGCGCAGGACCACGCGGCCAACACGTGACGCTCCGCCGGCGGAACAGGAGACGTGGGGGATGGGGAACGGCATGAGGGGCAAGGGACGGGTCACGATCCGGGAGGTCGCGGAGCGGGCGGGCGTGTCGATGGCCACGGCGTCGCGTGCGCTCAGCGGCAGTCATCCGGTGCCCGCCGCGACCCGGGCCCGCGTGCTGCGTGCCGCGCGTGACCTCGACTACGTCGCGAACGCGCATGCGCGGGCACTGGTGGGTGGCGGCCGGAAGATGGCCGCGGTCGTGGTCCGCCAGGTCACCAGCCCGTTCTACGCCCAGGTCGCCGAGGGAGTGGAGGCGGAGGCCGCCGACCGGGGCTGGCTCTGCGTGGTCGGCGCGACCGGTGGGGACGCGCAGCGCGAGATGGAGTTCGTGCAGTTGATGCGGGAGGAGGGGGCGCGGCTGGTGATCCTGGTCGGCGGGGTGGTGGAGGACGACGCCTATCGCGAGCGGGTCGCGCACTACGCGCATGCGCTGGACTCCTCGGGGGCGCGGCTGGTGCTGTGCGGGCGGCCCGCGCCGGATCCCGACATCCCGGCGCTCGTCGTGGAGTTCGACAACGAGGCGGGGGCCCGGGCGGTCACCGGGCATCTGTTGTCCGCCGGTCATCGCAGGATCGCCTTTCTCGGGGGACTGCCCGGCAACACGGCGCTGGATGCCCGTGTGGCGGGGTATCGGGCCGCGCTGGCCGAGCATGGGCTGCCGCCGGAGTCGGCGTATGTCGTGGACTGTGGGCTGGGGCGGGCTGCGGGGTTGCGGGCGATGAGTGCACTACTGGAGAGGACGCGGGAGTTCACCGCGGTGTTCGCCGGGGACGACATGGTGGCGGCGGGGGTGTTGCGGGCTGTTGCGGAGGCGGGGCTCACGGTGCCGGACGACATCTCCGTGGTCGGCTACAACGACATTCCGCTGGCCGAGGACTTCAATCCGCCGTTGACGACTGTGCGGACTCCGGCGGAGGAGCTGGGGCGGGCTGCTGTGCGGATTGCTCTGCGGGATCCCGACAGTGCGGGTGGGCGTCGACATCTGCTCGGTACTCATATCGTCGTGCGCCGTAGTGTCTGTTCGCCGTCGCGGTCTTGCGGGTGATCGGTGGCTGGTCGCGCCCACGCGGCGGAGCCGCATATCGATACAGCCCGCGCCCCTGAGGGGGGCTTTCCATCGCCCCCGATTCACCAAGGACCCGCATGACCTCAGATGCCCACCTCTCGCCCGTCACCGGGTGGACCCGTGCCCACTGGGAGGCGATGGCCGACCGGTTGCTTGACGGGTTGCTGCCCTACGCCTCGCCCAAGTTCGCCCAGTACCGGCTGCCCGGGCCCGCCAGCCACTCCGGGGCCTGGTCCGACGCTCTGGAGGGGTACGCACGGTCCTTCCTGCTCGCCGCCTTCCGTATCGCGGGCTCGGGTGGGCGCATCGGGCCGGAGCTGGTCGAGCGGTACGCCGCCGGGCTCGCCGCCGGTACCGATCCGCACGGCGACGAGCGCTGGCCGCCCGTCACCGACCGCGCCCAGCCGATGGTCGAGGCCGCGTCCGTCGCCATCGCGCTGCACGAGTCCCGCCCCTGGCTGTGGGACCACCTCGACGACCGCGTACGCGAACAGGTCACCGACTGGCTCGGCGGATTCGTCGGTGCCCGTGCCAACGACTCCAACTGGCGCCTGTTCCAGGTCATCACCGAGGAGTTCCTCGCCTCGGTCGGCGCCCCGCACAGCCGCGCCGAGATCGACGCCGGGCTCGCGCGGCTGGACGACTGGTACCGGGGCGACGGCTGGTACACCGACGGGGACGGCCGGAAGTTCGACTACTACAACGCCTGGGCGCTGCACCTGTATCCGGTCCTGTGGGCGCGGATCGCCGGGCCACGGGCAGACGCCCCCCGCGTGGACAAGTACCGCTCGCGACTGCGTACCTTCCTCGCCGTCCACCAGCACTTCTTCGGGTCCGACGGCGCCCCCGTCCATCAGGGCCGCTCCCTGACCTACCGCTTCGCGACCACCGCCCCGCTGTGGGCGGGCGCCCTCGCCGACGCCACCCCGCTGCCACCCGGCCGCACCCGCCGCCTCGCCTCGGGTGCCCTGAAGCACTTCGCCGAGCGAGGTGTCCCCGACGAGCGAGGCCTGCTCACCCTCGGCTGGTACCGGCCCTTCCTCGGGGTGACCCAGCGCTACTCGGGCCCCGCCTCCCCCTACTGGGCGAGCAAGGCCTTCCTCGGTCTGCTCCTGCCCGCCGACCATCCGGTGTGGACGGCGCCCGAAGAGCCCGCCAGCGTGGATACCGCGGACGTCCGGCTTCCGCTGCCCGCCCCGGGCTGGCTGCTGCACTCCACCGCCGCCGACGGGATCGTACGGCTCGTCAACCACGGCAGCGACCGGCTCCCGCCGCCGCCCGCGACCGACGAGGACAGCCCCCACTACGCCAAGTTCGCCTACGCCAGCGCCGCCGCGCCCGAAACGCCCGGGCCGGGGCCCGACAACCACATCGCGCTGCTCGCCCCCGACGGCACCCCGTCTGCCCGCGGCCGTATCCACCCGCTCGGCGTCGAGGGCCGCCGCGCCGCCTCCTGGCACAGTGCGGGGCAGGGGCGGCGCATCGAGACGGTGAGTGTGGTGCACGGGCCGTTCGAGGTGCGGGTGCACAGGTTCGATCCGTGCGCCGACTCGCCGGTACGGGAGGGCGGCTGGGCGGTCGCCGACGATGCCGTGCCGCCCACCGCTCACACCGGCCCCCGCTGGGCGCTGGCCCGCCGTGCCGACGGGCTGACCAGCACGATCGTCGGCCTGCACGGCTGGGGCGATACCGACGGCAGGGTTGCCCATGCCGTCGGCACCAACGCCGTCGGCCACCACTCGGCGACGCCCTGCCTCCAACGGGACGCGGGCGCCCGCCTGCTGGTCACCCTGGTGGTGCTCAGCGCCGACCCGGACCTGGACCCCGTGACCGTGACCTCGGGCACGCGGGCGACCGTCGACGCCGACGGCACCGTGGAGATCCGCTTCCCGGACGGCACCCGCGAGCGGATCAGCGGTCCGCCGGTGTCACCGCCGTCTGCAGCGCCCGGAGGAACGAGTTGACCGCCGCCCGGTCCCGCACCGCCAGCCGCAGCCACTCCTCGTCCAGCCCGGGGAAGGTGTCCCCGCGCCGGACCGCGAACCCCAGCTCGCGCAGTCGCCCGCGGACGGCGGCGGCTCGGGGCAGCCGTACGAGGACGAAGGGGCCCTCGGCCGGTGCCACGACCCGCAGCCCGGCGATCCGCGACAGCCCGGCCACCAGATGGGCCCGGTCGGCGGCGACGCGGTGGGCGGCGTGGGCCGCCTCCGCCAGGGCCCGTGGCCCCACGCAGGCCTCGGCGGCGGCCAGCGCGGGTGTGGAGACCGGCCACAGCGGCTGAGCGCGTTCGAGGTCCGCGATCGTCTCCGGGGACGCGAGGACGTACCCGATGCGCAGCCCGGCCAGGCCCCACGTCTTCGTCAGGCTGCGCAGCACGACCAGCCCGGGGATGTCCGTCCGCCCCGCCAGCGCCTCCCGCTCGCCCGGCACCGCGTCCATGAACGCCTCGTCCACGACCAACGTCCGCCCGGGGCGGGCGAGCCGGGCGATGGCGGCGGCCGGGTGCAGTACCGAGGTCGGGTTGGTCGGGTTGCCGATCACCACCAGGTCGGCGTCCTCGGGAACGGCCGCCGGATCCAGCCGGAAGCCGTCCTCCTCGCGCAGCAGCACCCGGTCGACGGTGTGCCCCGCGTCCCGCAGCGCGGCCTCCGGCTCGGTGAACTGGGGGTGGACGACGACGGGTTGCCGTACCTTCAGCGCTCGCGCCAGCAGCACGAACGCCTCGGCTGCGCCCGCCGTCAGCAGCACCCGCTCCACGCCGACCCCGTGCCGGGCGGCCACCGCGGCCCGCGCGCGCCGCCCGTCCGGATACGCGGCGAGCCCGCCCAGCGAGTCCGCGATCACCTCCCGCAGCCAGGCCGGGGGCGTGTCCGCGCGGACGTTCACGGCGAGGTCGACCAGGGCCGCGCCGTCGTCGCGGACCTCGGCGTCGCCGTGATGCCGCAGGTCGTGCCCGTCAGTGGGCATGGGAGTGGGTGCCGTGGTGGTGATGGTGGTGCCCGTGCCCGTGCCCGTGGTGGTGGCCGTCGTCGTCGGGGTGGTAGTGCGGCTGCTGCGGCTGGCCCACCTTGTCCTCGAAGCCGGGCAGCGCGATGCGGTACACGCACGAGTCGCAGTTCATCCGCAGATCGCCCTGCACGGCCTCCTGGTACCGCTCCATCACCAGATCGAGCAGCTCCGGCTCCGGACCGATGACGTCCGCCGAGCGCACCTCGACCTCCGGATGCGCCGCCGCCCAGCCCTCGGTCTGCATCCGCACCCGGTCCGGCAGGATGCCGGTGAAGAGGAAGTAGGGCAGCACGACGACCCGGCGCGCCCCCAGCCGCACACACCGGTCCAGCCCGCTCGGCACGTCCGGCGCCGCCAGCGACACGAACGCCGTCTCCACTCCGGCGTACCCGCGCCCCTCCCACAGCAGCCGGGCCGCCTTGTGCACCTCGGCGTTGGCGTCGGGGTCGGTGGACCCACGTCCGACCAGCAGCACGGTCACATCGGAACGGTCCCCGGGCGTACGCCCCTCGGTGCCCAGCGCCTCGTCCAGCCGCCGCTCCAGCACGGACAGCAGCGCCGGATGCGGGCCCAGCGGACGGCCGTAGCGGTACGAGATCCCGGGGTGCCGTTCCTTCTCGCGGGCCAGCGCGGCCGGGATGTCGCCCTTGGCGTGCCCGGCGGACACCAGCATCAGCGGTACGGCGGCGAAGCGGCGCACGCCCCGCTCCACCAGCTCGGTGACGGCGTCGCCCAGCGGCGGCGGGGACAGCTCGATGAAGCCGCCCGCGACGGGCAGGTCGGGGTGGCGGCGCCCCAGCTCCCGTACGAAGTCGCGGAACGCCTCGGCTCCGGCGTCGTCCCGGGTGCCGTGGCCGGCGATGAGCAGGGCGGGCGGCGGGGTGGTCACGGTTTCTCCTCGTACGACGTGGGGTGGTACAGCAGGGCGTTGAGCGCGGCCGCGGCGACCGCCGAACCGCCCTTCTCGGACACGTTGCTCACGGCGGGCAGTCCGCTCTCCCGCAGGGCCGCCTTGGACTCGGCCGCACCGACGAAACCGACGGGCAGCCCGATCACCAACGCGGGGTCGGCGTCCAGGGTCAGCAGTTCCTCCAGCGCGGTCGGGGCACAGCCGATCACCCAGATCGCGCCGGGGCCGACGTCGTCGTACGCCAGCCGCACGGCGTGCGCCGAACGCGTCAGCCCCGGCCCGGACCGGGCGTCCTTCAGTCGGCAGACGGTGTCGCGCCGGGTGATCCCGGCGGCGACCATCTCGACGTCCACGACGACGGGGGCGCCGGAGTGCAGCGCCCGGTACGCCCCGCCCAGGTCTTCCTCGTCCATGACGAGGTCGGTCGCGTAGTCGAGGTCGGCGGCGGAGTGGATCACCCGCTCCACCACCGCCCGCGTGAGCGGCGGGAAGTGCGAGGTGTCCAGTCGGGCGCGCAGCCGCCGGAACGACTCCCGCTCGATCGGGTGGACCACACGGTTCACCGGGCCTCCTCCTGCTGCCAGCGGTAGCCGCGCGGTGTCACCATGCGTCCCGCGACCTCCCGGGTGGCCGTGTTGCCCACGGTCACGACGGTCATCATGTCGACCGTCGCCGGGTCGAGCGCGGCCAGGGTCGTCAGCCTGCTGGACTCGTCCGGCCGGGAGGCGTTCCGCACGACGCCGACGGGCGTCGTCGGCGCGCGGTGCTCGGCGAGGATCGCCAGCGCCTTGGGCAGCTGCCAGTCGCGGCCCCGGCTGCGCGGGTTGTAGAACGTCACGACGATGTCCGCCTCGGCCGCCGCCCGCACCCGCCGCTCGATGACCTCCCACGGCGTGTGCAGGTCGGACAGGCTGATCGACACGTGGTCGTGCCCGAGCGGCGCCCCGAGGATCGCACCGGCCGCGAGCGCGGCGGTGACCCCGGGGACGCCGACCACGTCGATGTCGTCGGAGGCCTCGGCCAGGGCCGGGGACGCCATGGCGTACACGCCCGCGTCGCCGCTGCCGATCAGCGCGACGGCGTGCCCCTTGCGCGCCTCCTCGACCGCCGTCCGCGCCCGCTCCTCCTCGGCGCCCAGCCCGGACTGACGGATCCGGGTGCCGGGGCGCAGCAGATCGCGGATCTGGACGACGTACTGGTCGAGCCCGACGAGCACCGATGCGCGGCGCAGCTCCGCCTTGGCACGCGGGGTGAGCAGATCGCGGGCGCCGGGCCCGAGGCCGACCACCGCGAGCCGGCCGCGCGCGGGGCGCCGTACGACCGCGCAGGTCGCCATCGCCGACTTCCGCTTGGGCACGAGGAGTTCACCACCGCCGATGAGCGCCGACGCCTCCGCGACGGACGGGGTGCCGACGGCGGCGAGGGGCGCGTCGGAGGGGTTGGGGACCTCCACCGCCGCCAACCGCTCGGCGGAGTGGGTCACCAGCGGCACGCCGAGGCGTTCGGCGGCGGCGACGATCCCGGGTTCCCCGGCCTTGGCGTCGACGGTGGCGAGTTCGGCGATGCTGCGAGGGGACAGGCCCGCCTCCCGCACGGTGCCCTCGATCAGCGCGAGCACCTCGCCGGCGGGGGCGCCCTTGGACGCGCCGACGCCCACGACGAGGGACGGCGGGCGCAGGACGACCTCGTGTGCCGCGGGCTCCACGGCACGGTCGGTGACGCGGATGGCGTACGAGCCGTCCGCCGCGACCGGCAGCGCGGGCAGCGGCCACGCCGACTCGGCGCGCAGGGCGACCGGTTCGCCGTCCAGCAGCGCCCGGGACACCGCGGCCACGTCACCCTCCACGGGCAGGCCCAGCGTGTCCAGGCCCGCCAGCCCGACGGAGTCCGTCGCCGTCGTCACCACCGGCTCGGCGCCCAGCAACTCGCCCACCTCCCGGGCGAGTTCGTTGGCGCCGCCGCCGTGCCCGCCCACGAGGGACACCGCGAACCGGCCCCCCTCGTCGACGCACACCACCCCGGGATCGGACGCCTTGTCGCCCAGCAGCGGAGCGACGAGCCGCACCACGGCCCCCGTGGCCAGAAAGCACACCAGCTGCTCGCACTCCCCGAACGCGGCCCGCACGGCGTCCCCCACGGGACCCCCGTACACCCGCGTCCGCTCCGGCCACGCCGCGGCCAGCCGGTCCCGCGCCGCCGCTCCCGCCGCCGTGGCGGAGATGAGGCCGATCACTGAGTGTCTCCTTCACTACCAGCCGGAGGCCGGACGCCCCACAGCAGAAAAACAGGGTTGGTGGCCGCCAGCCGGGTCACTTCCCCCGGCAGCGGCGCGAGCCGCGACGACTGCAACAGCACCCCGTCACACTCGAACCCGGCCCCCGCGAGCGCCTCACGCACGCCGGGCACCCGGTCCAGCGCGGCCAGGGCGACGACGACCGTCCGCCGTGCCCGCCGCGCGCACGCGGCGACGACGGCGGGCAGCTCACGCCCCCCGCCCCCGACGAACACCGCGTCGGGATCGTCCAGCCCGGCCAGCGCCTCGGGCGCCTCACCGTGCACCACCGTCACGTCGACGCCGTGCGCCCCGGCATTGGCCCGGATCCGCTCCACGCCGTCCGCCGCCTTCTCCACGGCGACGACCGCGGCGCCCAGCCGCGCGCACTCGACGGCCACCGACCCGGACCCCGCCCCGACATCCCAGACCAGGTCACCGAGGCGCGGTCCGAGCCGGGCCAGGGCCAGCGCGCGGACCTCGAACTTGGTGATCATCGAGTCCCGGTGCGTGAACGCGCCCTCGTCCAGCGCCCACCCGGCGGGCCCCTCGGCAGGGCCCGCGACGGTCCGCACGGCACCGAGCGCCCGCCGCTCGTCCAGGCACAGCACGACACTCACCGCCGCTTCCCAGTCCCGGGCCGACGCCTCGGCGGGCGTCACCCGCTCCACCCGTTCCCGCGCCGGATCACCCAGCGCGGAGGCCACCACGAGAACGCGCTCACTGCCCGCCAGCGCCGCCCCCAGCTCCGCCGGACCGGACCCCGGCCCGGTCAGCACGGCGACCTTCGGCCGCGCCCGGCACACGTTCACCGCCGTCCGCAGCTCACGCCCGTGCGCGCTGACCACCACCGCGTCGTCCCAGGGCAGCCCGACACGCGCGAACGCGGCGGCCACGGACGAGACACCCGCCCGGACGTCCAGCCGCCGCGCCCCGAACCGCTCGGCGAGCGCCCGCACGATCCCGAAGAACCCGGGGTCCCCCGATGCCAGCACCACGACCGGCCGGTCCTTCTCGACGTACTCCGCGATGGCGTCCAGGGCGGGCGCCAGCGGCCCGAGCACGATCCGCTCGGCCGCCCGAGGCAGCCGCACCGCCTCCAGATGGCGCCGCCCGCCGACGACGAGTTCCGCGCCGGCGGCCACATCGTCCGGCAACGGCGCCCCCGCCCCCGTACCGACGACCCTGATCATGTGCTCGCACCCCGCTCACGCAGGGCCCGGCGGGCCACGGGGTCGGCCTTGCGGTAGCCGTGGAAGTGCCCGGGGTGGTAGAGGTGCGAGCGGGTGCCGTGGGCGTCGAGGGCCGGGCCGACCAGGAAGAGGGTGTGCTTCCAGAGCCTGTGCTCCTTCACCGTCTCCTCCAGCGTCCCGATCGTGCACTTCACGACCAGCTCCTCCGGCCAGGTCGCCTGGTACGCGACGACGACCGGCGTCGTGGTCGGATAGCCGCCCTCCAGCAGCTCCCGCACCAACTGCCCACTGCGGGCCGCCGACAGGAAGACCGCCATGGTGGTGCCGTGCCGGGCGAACTCGCGCACCTCCTCACCGGGCGGCATCGGCGTCTTGCCGCCGCCGAGCCGGGTGAGCACGACCGACTGCGCGACCTCCGGGATCGTCAGCTCGCGCCGGGCGAGGGCGGCGACGGCGGAGAACGAGGAGACGCCGGGCACGACCTCGGTGGCGATGCCGATCTCGGCACACCGGTCGAGCTGCTCCTGCGTGCCGCCCCACAGCGCCGGGTCGCCGGAGTGGATGCGGGCGACCTTCAGCCCATCGGCGTGGGCCCTTCGGTACACGGCGACGACGTCCTCCAGCGACATCGTCGCCGAGTCGAGGATCTCGGCGCCCTCGCGGGCGTGTTCGAGGACCTCCGCCTGGACCAGGCTCGCCGCCCAGATCACGACGTCGGCCTCGGCGATGGCGCGCGCGGCACGGAACGTCAGCAGATCGGCGGCGCCGGGGCCGGCACCGACGAAGGTCACCTTGCCGGTGGGGGCTTCGGCCATGGATTCGGATCCTCTCGTACGGATGTCAACGCGCGTGCGGCCGGATGTGCACGACCGCGCTCTGATCGGATAGCAAGGGCACATGGCGGTCTACGTCGCGCTGGGCGCGTTCCTGATGACGCTCGCGGGTGGCTGGACGGCACAGCGCGTGACGGACCGCCGTCACCTCGTGCTGGGCCTGGCCGGCGGCCTGATGCTGGGCGTGGTCGGCCTGGACCTGCTGCCGGAGGCGCTGGACGCGGCGGGCGCGGAGGTGTTCGGCGTACCCGCGGCCCTGCTGCTGTTCGTGACCGGTTTCCTCTTCGCCCATCTGGCGGGACGTCTGCCGGCCGCGCACGGCGGCGACGAGCACCACCGCACGCCCGAGGTGGGCCTGACCGCCGCCGGTGCGATGGTCGTGCACAGCGCCATGGACGGCGTGGCGATCGGCGCCGCGTTCCAGATCGGCGAGGGCATGGGCGTGGCGGTCGCGCTGGCCGTCGTCGCCCATGACTTCGCGGACGGCTTCAACACCTTCACGATCACGACCCTGTACGGCAATGCCCGCCGCCGGGCGATCGCGATGCTGTGGGCGGGCGCGGTGGCCCCGGTCGTCGGCGCGGCGAGCACCCTGCTGCTCAGCATCCCGGAGCCGGTACTCGGCGGCTACCTCGGCCTGTTCGGCGGAGCGCTGCTCTACCTGGCCGCCGCCGAGATCCTCCCCGAGGCCCACCACAAGCACCCCGCCGGGCCGACGCTGCTGTGCACGATCGGGGGAGCGGCGTTCATGTGGCTGGTGGTGGGCGTCGCCGAGTGATCGCCCGGGCGGCACGGCCCCTCTCCAGGGCGTCACAGCTTCCCGCCCCGCCCGCCGTCGCGCCGCGCGGGCGCGATGAGCGTGGAGAGATACGGCAGCGGCGCCCCGTCGAGCTCACCGGCGGGCCGGATGGACTCCTCCGGCAGTCCCAGCGCCGACCCCCACACGGCCCCCTCGATCCGCCCGCTCTCGCGCAGCGCCTCGGCGACCTCACCGGCCTGCCGCCCGAACTTGTAGGCGACGACGGTCCCGGGCCCGTTCAGCGCCTCCTTCAGCACGGCGGCCCCGGCGGTCACCGGCACCAGCGTGAGCGGCTCGGTCCCCTCCGTCAGCACGGCACCCGACCGCGCGGCCAGGTCCTGCATGGCGGTGATGCCGGGCACGGTCTCGACGACGGTCCCCGGGACCAGCCCGGCGACGGTCTGCGCGAGATAGGTGAACGTGGAGTACACGTTCGGGTCCCCGATGGTCGCGAAGGCGACGGAGCCGTACTGCCGCAGCAACCCGGCGACCCGCTCACCCGCCGCGTCCCACGCCGCCTCACGCCGCGTCCGGTCGGTGCGCTCGTTCAGCGCGAACACCACCCGGACGACCTTCTCCTCGGGCACGTAGTGCAGCACGGTCGCCTCGGCGCGCCCCCGCTCGCCGCTGTCCATGACGGGTACGACGACGACATCGGCGGCGCGCAGGGCGTTGACGCCCTTCACGGTCACCAGCTCCGGATCGCCCGGCCCGACCCCCACTCCGATCAGCCTGCTGCTCATGACGTCCGGCACCTCTCCACGAACCGACGGGCGACACCGGGCGCGGACGCCCAGTGCGTGTGCAGATAACTCGCGTGCACGCCCTGCTGTACGAAACCTTCGACCCGCCGGACCGGGGCCCGCATGCCCCAGGCGGGGGCCGCCCCGGCCCCCGGCTCGACGACCGTCCGATGAAACTCATGCCCGCGCATCCGCGTCCCCGCCTCCGCGAGCGCACTGTCGCTCACGGCGACGGCGTCCCGGTAGCCGAGGGTGAGCCGCTCCGACATCCGCGCGGACGCGTCCAGCACCCCGCACATCGGCTGCCCGTCCAGTTCCCGGCACAGATAGAGCAGACCGGCACACTCCGCCGCCACGGGCGCGCCCCGCTCCGCGAGCGTGGCAACGGCCTTGCGCAGTGGCTCGTTGGCCGACAACTCCCCGGCATACACCTCGGGGAACCCGCCCCCGATGACCAGCCCGCTCGTACCCTCGGGCAGCTCCTCGTCCCGCAGCGGATCGAACACGACGACGTCGGCCCCGGCAGCGGCAAGCAGTTCGGCATGCTCGGCGTAGGAGAAGGTGAACGCCTCTCCACCGGCAACGGCAACAACCAGCCCGTCCGGCGTTTGAGGACGTAGCCGTTCAGGCCGACCGGGGGTCCAGGGGGCGGAGCCCCTGGGGATGGGAACGGGTAGGGGCGGCGGGGGCGAGGAAACCAGGACCTCACCCGCATCCCAAGCCGCACAGGACAACGCCCCCGCACCACGCGCCAGCCCCAGCAGCCCCTCCAGATCGCACCCCGCCTCCACCTGCGCAGCCATCGCCGCCACCGCCTCCACGGCGGCATCCCCCCGCTCGGCCACAGGCACCAGTCCCAGATGCCGAGAAGGCGTCTCCACCTGAGCCACCCGCCGCAGCGCCCCCAGCACCGGCACCCCGACCGACTCCAACGCCCCCCGCAACAACTCCTCGTGCCGATCCGACGCGACCTTGTTCAGGATCACGCCCCCGACCCGCACCTCCGGATCCCACGACGCAAACCCGTGCACCAGCGCCGCCACCGACCGCGACTGCGACGAGGCGTCGACGACCAGCACCACCGGCGCCCGCAGCAGCTTCGCCACCTGGGCGGTGGACGCCAGTTCACCCTCCCCCGCGGCCCCGTCGTACAGCCCCATCACACCCTCGACGACGGCGACATCACACCCGCGCGCCCCGTGCGCGAACAGCGGCCCGATCAGCTCCGGCCCGCACAGATACGCGTCGAGGTTCCGCCCCACCCGCCCGGTCGCGAGCGCGTGATAGCCGGGGTCGATGTAGTCCGGCCCGACCTTGTGCGGGGACACGGCGAGCCCCCGCGCGGCGAACGCGGCCATCAACCCCGTGGCGACGGTGGTCTTGCCGCTCCCCGAAGAGGGCGCGGCAATGACCAGCCGAGGGACGGAGGACGTCACCACTCGATGCCCCTCTGCCCCTTCTGGCCGACGTCCATCGGATGCTTGACCTTGGACATGTCGGTCACGAGATCGGCGAAGTCGGCGAGCTTCCCGGGCGCGTTCCGCCCGGTGATCACCACATGCTGGGTCCCCGGCCGGTCCCGCAGCACGGACACGACCTCGTCGACATCCACCCACCCCCAGTGCATCGGATAGGCGAACTCGTCGAGCACGTACAGCCGGTACGTCTCGGCGGCCAGGTCCCGCTTGACCTGCTCCCAGCCCTCCCGGGCCTTCTCCTCGTTGTCCATCTGGGAATCCCGCTGGACCCAGGACCACCCTTCGCCCATCTTGTGCCAGGCGACGGTCCCGCCCTCACCGGAGTCCCCGAGCACCCGCAGCGCCCGCTCCTCGCCGACCTTCCACTTCGCCGACTTGACGAACTGGAACACCCCGATCGGCCACCCCTGGTTCCAGGCGCGCAGCGCCAGCCCGAAGGCGGCGGTGGACTTGCCCTTGCCGACCCCGGTGTGCACGACGACGAGCGGCCGGTTCCGACGCTGACGAGTCGTCAGTCCATCATCCGGTACGACACTCGGCTGTCCCTGCGGCATTACGCGGCCCTCCTCTGTACGTCCTTCACCAGCCCGGCGATCGAGTCGGCCCGCAACTCGTCCAGCGTCACCGCCGTACCGCCCAGCTCACCCGCGAGCCGCCCCGCGAGCCCCAGCCGCACGGGCCCCGACTCACAGTCCACGACCACCGAGGCGACCCCCTCGGCGGCGAACAACCGCGCCGCCCGCCCGGCCAGCGCGACCGGCTCGGGGCCGCCGGTGGCCCGCCCGTCGGTCACCACCACGACCAGCGCCCGCCGCGCCGGATCCCGCAACCGCTCGACCCGCAGCACATCATGCGCTCGCAGCAAGCCCGCCGCGAGCGGCGTACGACCCCCGGTCGGCAATGACTCCAGCCGAGCCGCCGCCGCGTCCACGGACGAGGTCGGCGGCAGCGCGACCTCGGCACCGGCACCCCGGAAGGTCACCAGCCCCACCTTGTCCCGCCGCTGATAGGCGTCCAGCAGCAGCGACAGCACGGCCCCCTTCACGGCACTCATCCGCTGCCGAGCCGCCATGGATCCGGAGGCGTCGACGACGAACAGCACGAGATTGCCCTCGCGCCCCTCCCGAGTCGCCTGCCGCAGATCGTCCCTGCGGACGACCAGCCCCGGCCCGGACCGCCCCCGCGCCCGCTGATGCGGCGCCGCGGCCTGCACCGTGGCCGCCAGATGCAGCGTGGTCAGCGCACCCCGGGGCCGCCGGGCCCCGGTGGTCCGCCCCCGCTCGGTCCGCGCCCGCGAACGCCGCCCGGCGGCACCCTCACCGATACCGGGCACGCTCAGCACCTTGGTCCGAAACGGCTCCGCAGCCCGTACGGCGGACTGCTCACCGCCTCCACCGGGCAGCTGATCGCCCTCACCGGACTCGGGCCGCGCAGCCGTGTCCCCGCCCTGGGGCCCGCTGTCGGGAGTCGGCTCACCGCCACCCCCACCACCGGGCCCGTCCGGGCCGCCGGGATCCGGATCCTCGTCACCGCCGCCGAACTGCTCCAGCGTCTCGTCCAGCTTGTCCTCGTCGAGCCCGGGCGCGTCGAAGGGGTTCCGGCGCCTGCGGTGCGGCAGCGCGAGCAGCGCGGCCTGGCGCACGTCCTCGGCAAGTACGTCGGTCCGTCCGGCCCAGGCCGCCAGCGCGGTGGCGGTACGCGCCATCACGATGTCCGCCCGCATCCCGTCCACCTCGAAAGCCGCGCAGGTCGCCGCGATCTGCCTGAGCGCCCCGTCGCCCAGCCGCACGGACGGCAACAACTCCCGCGCGGCCACGATCCGCGCCCGTACGGCGGCCTCCTCGTCCGCCCACCGCGCCGCGAACCCGGCCGGGTCGTCGTCGTACGCGAGCCGCCTGCGCACGACCTCCACCCGCTGGTCGGGCTCCCGCGAGGCCGCGACCTCCACGGTCAGCCCGAACCGGTCGAGGAGCTGCGGCCGCAGCTCGCCCTCCTCCGGGTTCATCGTCCCGACGAGCAGGAAACGGGCGGCATGCCGTACGGAGACGCCCTCCCGCTCGACGTACGAGGCACCCATCGCGGCCGCGTCCAGCAGCAGGTCGACCAGGTGGTCGTGGAGCAGGTTGACCTCGTCGACGTACAGGATCCCGCGGTGCGCGTCGGCGAGCAGACCGGGCTCGAAGGCCTTCACGCCCTCGGCGAGGGCCCGCTCGATGTCGAGCGCACCGACGAGCCGGTCCTCGGAGGCACCGACGGGCAGCTCGACCATGCGCGCCGGACGTGTCGTCCCCGCGCCCGGCTCGTGCGGCCCGTCCGGGCAGGCGGCGTCCGGTGCGGCGGGGTCGCAGGAGAACCGGCACCCGGGCACCACGGCGACCTCCGGCAGCAGCGCCGACAGCGCCCGCACCGCCGTCGACTTGGCCGTGCCCTTCTCGCCGCGCACCAGCACACCACCGACCGCCGGCGACACGGCGTTCAGCAGCAGCGCGAGCCGCAGATCGTCCTGGCCCACGACGGCCGTGAACGGAAACGGGGTGGTCACTTGTCGTCGCCCTCCAAGTCGCCTTCCAGTTCCAGGTAGGTGGCGCGCAGCCGCTCCAGCGTCTGAGCGTCCGGCTCCGCCCACAGCCCCCGGTCGGCGGCCTCCAGCAGCCGCTCGGTGATACCGCGCAGCGCCCACGGGTTGGACTGCTTCATGAAGTCCCGGTTCTCCGGGTCGAAGACGTACTCGGCGCTGAGCTTCTCGTACATCCAGTCGTCGACGACCCCGGCGGTGGCGTCGTAGCCGAAGAGGTAGTCGACGGTCGCCGCCATCTCGAAGGCGCCCTTGTAGCCGTGCCGTCGCATCGCCGCCATCCAGCGCGGGTTGACCACGCGGGCGCGGAAGACGCGGTGGGTCTCCTCGCCGAGGGTGCGGGTCCTGACCTGGTCGGGGGTGGCCGAGTCACCGACGTACGCCTCGGGGGAGGCGCCCGTGAGGTGCCGGACCATGGCGACCATGCCGCCGTGGTACTGGAAGTAGTCGTCGGCGTCGACGAGGTCGTGCTCGCGCGTGTCGACGTTCTTCGCGGCGACCGCGATCCGCCGGAACGCCGTCTCCATGTCCCCACGCGCCGTCCGCCCGTCGAGCCCACGCCCGTACGCGTAGCCGCCCCAGACGGCGTACACCTCGGCCAGGTCCGCGTCGCTGCGCCAGTTGCGCGCGTCGATCAGCGGCAGCAGACCGGCGCCATAGGCCCCCGGCTTCGACCCGAAGATACGAGCCGTCGCCCGCCGCCGGTCACCGTGCTCGGCGGTGTCGGCCTCGACGTGCGCCCGTACGTAATTGGACTCGGCCGGTTCGTCCAGCTCGGCCACCGCCCGCACCGCGTCGTCGATGAGCCCGACGACATGCGGGAACGCGTCCCGGAAGAAGCCCGAGATGCGGACCGTGACGTCGATGCGCGGCCGGCCCAGCTCGGCCGGCGGGATCACCTCGAAGCCGGTCACCCGGCGCGAGGCGTCGTCCCACACCGGGCGGCAGCCCAGCAGCGCGAGGATCTCGGCGATGTCGTCGCCCTGGGTGCGCATGGCCGAGGTGCCCCAGACCGTGAGGCCCACGGACTTCGGGTACTCCCCGTTGTCGGCGAGGTAGCGCTGCACCAGCGAGTCCGCCAGCGACTGCCCGACCTCCCAACTCAGCCGGGACGGAATCGCCTTGGGGTCGACGGAGTAGAAGTTCCGGCCGGTCGGCAGGACGTTGACCAGGCCACGGGTCGGCGAACCCGACGGGCCCGCCGGGACGTAACCGCCGTCCAGGGCCTTGAGGATGTGACCGATCTCGTCGGTGGTGCGGGCGAGGCGCGGGACCACCTCGGTGCAGGCGAAGGTGAGGACGGCGACGGCGTCCGGGACGTCGGTGCCCAGCACCTCCCGTACCAGAGCGGCGCTCTCGGGTGCCGCCCAGCCGCGTGCCTCCATGCCCTCCGCGATCCGCCGGCACAGCTGTTCCAGCAGGTCGATCGCGTCGGCGCCCGTACGGGACGGGCCCTCGACGAGGTCCGTCAGCTCGACCGGCACCTTCACCGCCGCGCCCGGCTCGGCGAGCAACTCCTTCTCACTGAGCCCGAAGTGCGCGGCCAGCGAGGCCCGCAGCCCCGGCAGCGCGTTGGCCTGCCCGCCCCACACCTGTGAGGCCCGCAGCACGGCGAGGACGAGGTTCACGCGCGGCTCACCCACCGGTCCACCGCCCAGGATGTGCAGGCCGTCCCGGATCTGCACGTCCTTGATCTCGCACAGATAGCCGTCGATGTGCATCACGAACTCGTCGAACTCGCCGTCGTCCGGCTGCTCGTCCACATGCAGGTCGTGGTGCAGCTCGGCCGCCTTGACGAGGGTCCAGATCTGTGCGCGGACCGCGGGGGCCTTCGCCGGGTCCAGGTCGGACACGAGCGCGTACTCGTCGAGCAGCTGCTCCAGCTTGGCCAGATCGCCGTACGTGTCCGCACGCGCCATCGGCGGGACGAGGTGGTCGACCACGGTGGCGTGCCCGCGCCGCTTGGCCTGGGTGCCCTCGCCGGGGTCGTTGACGATGAAGGGGTAGATCAGGGGCAGATCACCGAGGACGGCGTCCGGAGCGCATCCTCGGGACAGCCCGAGTCCCTTGCCCGGCAGCCACTCCATCGTGCCGTGCTTGCCCATGTGCACGATCGCGTCGGCGCCGAAGGAGTTTTCGAGCCACCGGTATGCCGCCATGTAGTGGTGGGACGGCGGCATGTCCGGGTCGTGGTAGATCGCGATCGGGTTCTCGCCGAAGCCGCGCGGCGGCTGGATCATGACGACGACGTTCCCGAACCGGAGGGAGGCGAGGACGACGTCGTCGCCGTCGACGTACAACGACCCCGGCGGCTCGCCCCACGCCTCGGTCATCGCGTTCTTGAGTTCCGGGTCGAGCCTGTCGAACCACGCCCGATAGTCGGCCAGCGGCACCCGCGCGGGCGCGGCGGCCAGCTGCTCCTCGGTCAGCCACTCGACGTCGTGCCCACCGGCCTCGATGAGCCGGTGGATCAGCTCGTCGCCGTTGTCGGGGTACTCGGTGAGCCCGTACCCGGCGTCCCGGAGCGCGTCCAGCACCCGTACCGCCGAAGCGGGCGTGTCCAGCCCCACCGCGTTGCCGACGCGCGAGTGCTTGGTCGGGTACGCGGTGAAGACCAGCGCGAGCCTTTTCTCGGCGTTCGGCTTGTGCCTGAGCCGCGCGTGCCGTACGGCGATCCCGGCCACCCGCGCCGCCCGCTCGGGGTCGGCGACGTACACCGGCACGTCGTCCGGGCCCTGCTCCTTGAAGGAGAACGGCACGGTGACCAGCCGTCCGTCGAACTCCGGGATCGCGACCTGCATCGCCGCGTCCATGGGGGACAGGGCGGCGTCGGACTCGTCCCAGGCGGCCCGCGAGGAGGTGAGGCACAGGCCCTGCAGCACGGGGACGTTGAGCTCGGCGAGCCTGCCGATGTCCCAGGACTCCTCGTCGCCGCCCGCCGACGCCTGCGAGGCGTGCGTGCCGCCCGCTGCGAGGACGGTGGCGACCAGGGCGTCGGCCTGTGACAGAACCTCGTACAGCTCCGCGTCCGCGCCGCGCAGCGAACCGCAGTACACGGGCAGGGCGTTGGCTCCCCGCGCCTCGATGGCGTCGCACAGCGTGTCGACGAAGGCGGTGTTGCCGCTGAGCTCATGAGCCCGGTAGAAGAGCACGCCGACGGTCGGACGGCCCTCTTCGCGCGCACGGGAGCCATGGACGCCGTATTCCGGCATCTTCCGCGGCTCGACGAACCCCTCACCCGTCAGCAGCACGGTGTCCGACAGGAACCGCGCCAGCTCGGTGAGGTTGGCGGGCCCGCCCTCGACGAGATAGCGCAGCGCCTCCGCCACGACACCGGCGGGCACGGACGACTCCGCCATCAGCTCGGCGTCCGGCACGGCCTCCCCACCGAGCAGCACGGTGGGAATCCCGGACGACTTGAGCCGGGCCAGCCCGTCCTCCCAGGCGCGCTTGCCGCCCAGCAGCCGTACGACGGCGATGTCCGCGCCGTCGATCAGCGCGGGCAGCTCGCTGTCGACGTCGACGCGGGTCGGGTTGCCGATCCGGTAGGGGGCGCCGGAGGCACGGGCCGCCAGCAGATCGGTGTCGGCGGTCGACAACAACAACACAGTGCTCATGCGGGCGCTCCCGGTGGAATGAAAGGCAGTCCTCGCGGCGCGCCGGACTCGATGAGCCGCCACAGCGCGTCCGTGTCCGCGTGCTGTTCGATCAGGTCGCCGAGCCGGTCGAGCTGCTGCTCGCGCAGCGCGGCGAAGGACGTGTCGGGCGCCGGCACGAAGCGGCGGCCCGCGGCGGCGGCCACCTCGCGCAGGAAGGCCCGCCGGAAACCGTCCGACTCCAGCGAGCCGTGCCAGTGCGTGCCCCAGGTCTGTCCGACCCGGCAGCCGTCCAGGAAGGGTTCGCCGCCGGTGACATCCGCGACGCCGTGATGGATCTCGTACCCCTCGACCGGCTCGCCGAGGGCCTCGCCGACGGGCCGGGCGAGGGTCTTCTCCGGGGCGAACCGCACGCGCAGGGGCAGGATGCCCAGCCCGTCGACCCGACCGCGCCGGCTCTCCACGTCGTCCTCGATGTGCTGACCGAGGATCTGGAAGCCGCCGCAGATCCCGAGCACGGGCCGTCCCGCCCGCGATCGCCGGCCGATCGCCTCGGCCAGCCCCCGCTCGCGCAGCCACTCCAGCGCCCGTACGGTCCCGCGCGTCCCCGGTATCACCACGAGATCCGCGTCGGCCAGCTCCTCCGGCCGGTCCACGAACCGCACCACGACACCGGGTTCGGCGGCGAGGGCGTCCACGTCCGTGAAGTTGGACATCAGCGGTACGGCGCACACGGCGACGCGCAGCACGTCCTCACCGACGGGCGGCGCGACGACGGACTCCCGCACGGTCCCGCGCATCGAGACCCGCAGCCCGTCCTCCTCGTCGATACCGAGCCCGTGCCGGAAGGGCAGGACGCCGTACGCCCGCCGCCCGGTGAGGTCGTGGAGCATGTCCAGGCCCGGCTCCAGCAGCGATACATCGCCCCGGAACTTGTTGACCAGGAACCCGGCCACCAGTGCCTGGTCCTCCGGCGACAGCAGCGCCAGCGTCCCGAAGAACGAGGCGAACACGCCCCCGCGATCGATGTCGCCGACCACCAGCACGGGGAGCCCGGCGCCCCGGGCGATCCCCATGTTCACGATGTCGGTCCGGCGCAGATTGATCTCCGCCGGACTGCCCGCCCCCTCACAGATCACCGCGTCATACGTGCCCCGCAACTCGGCGAGACAGTCCAGCACGGTGCCCAGCAGCCGCTGCTGCCGTCCCCCGTGATACCCCCGCGCGCTCATCTCCCCGACGGGCCTGCCCAGCAGCACCACCTGGCTGCTCTGCTCCCCACCCGGCTTGAGCAGCACGGGGTTCATCAGCGCGGTCGGCTCCACCCGGCACGCCTGCGCCTGCATGGCCTGCGCCCGCCCGATCTCGGCACCCTCGCGGGTGACGAACGAATTCAGCGACATGTTCTGCGCCTTGAAGGGCGCGACCTTGACCCCCTGCCGCACCAGCCAGCGACAGATCCCGGCGGTGACGACACTCTTACCGGCGTCGGAGGTGGTACCGGCGACCAGAAGTCCCCCGCTCATGACGTACGCCCCTTCTTCAGCATCCGCGCGCCCGCGCACACGCCGAGCGCGAGCCAGCCGACGCGGCGGGAGAGCCGCACGGCCCGCTCGATGTCGGCGACCCCGACCGCACGCCCTCGGCCGTTGAGCACAGGCCGGTGCTCGACCCGCCCCCCGTACGAGAGGGTCCCGCCCAGACGCACCCCCAGCGCCCCCGCGAACGACGCCTCCACGGGCCCGGCGTTGGGGCTGGGATGCCGACCGGCGTCGTCGTGCCAGGCCCGCACGGCCGCCCCCGGATCAGGCCCGGCGAGGGCGGCGAGCACGGCGGTCAGCCGAGCCCCCGGCCACCCGGCGAGGTCGTCGAGCCGAGCGGAGGCCCACCCGTACCGCCGGTACTTGGGCGACTTGTGCCCGACCATGGCGTCCAGCGTGTTCACCGCCCGGAACCCGAGCAGCCCCGGCACCCCACCGACGGCCCCCCACACCAACGCCCCCACCACGGCGTCGGAGGTGTTCTCGGCGACGGACTCCACCACCGCCCGGGCGATCCCGTCCGCGTCCAGCGCCTGTGGGTCCCGCCCGCACAGGTGCGGCAGCCGCGCCCGCGCCCCCTCGACGTCCCCCGACTCCAGGGCACGCCCGATGGCCCGGGCCTCCCGCCCGAGTGAGGTTCCGCCGACGACGGCCCAGGTGGCGAGTCCGGTGAGGGCGACGGAGGCGGCGGGGGAGGACCGTACGACCCTGTGAGCGAGGGCACCGAGGGCGACGGCGCCACCGGCGCACACGACCGCGTGCAGCGCCCCCCACGCGCGGTGGTCGCGCCACACCACCCGTTCCACCGCGGCGGCGGCCCGCCCGAACGCGGCGACCGGGTGCCCGCGGCGCGGATCGCCGAGGAGGAGGTCGCCGAGAAGGCCGGCGGCGGCGCCGTACGCGAAGACGCGATCGGCACGCATGGGGCTCAGCCGGCCGTGCGGTCGGGCAGAGACCTGGTACGGGACCTCACTGGGCAGCCGAGCATCGCGTTATGTCCTCACTCAGGGTGTCCACGCCCTGGTTCGACGAGACCGGCGGTGAGAGTTCCTGGCTCCCGGGGAGTTCCTTCCCCGGTGACAGTGGCGGGACCGCGCCGGATTCGCACCGGCTTCCTCTCCTGCCGCCGTACATGGCCCCGGCAGTCCACCACGGGGCCCGAACGGCCGTCAACTTGCCGTTGACCTGCGGCGGGGCAAGTGTGCTGAGGCCCACACGACACCGGCGACCCAGGTCTCGCGCCTGTCTGCTCCCGCCTCGTTCCGCGCAGCGCGAAGCGCCCTGCCCGAGCCCCCGTCGAGGGCATCGTGCAGGGCGCACTCTTTGGCGGCCGTCAGACCACGATCAGATAGATGCCGTACGCCACGGCGGCCGCGCAGGTGGCGAACGCGGTGTACGCGCCGGTCACCGCCAGTGCCGCCGACTGACCCCGCGCCGCCGCGCGTTCGCGTCGCGACAGACCGGCGATGCCGAGGGTGAACAGGCCCACCAGGGCCACCGTGACCACGAGGCTGACGCCGAAGACGGAGCCCAGGGCCGCCCAGTCGATCTTCATGTTGCTGCTGCTTCCTTCAGTAACCGGGTGCTCAGACGGTGGCCTGAGAGGGCGTCGGCTCCGGGGCCGTGGCCTGTGCGGGGATCGTGGCCGTGAGGTCGTCCGCCGGGGTGCCGGCCGGGGGCGGCGTCACCGCGGCCATCGCCGCCGTCACCACGCCGGCCGGTTCCTCGTCCGTGTCGTTGACGTTCGTGTGGTTCACGATCTCGCGGCGGGAGATCTTCCATATCGCGGCGCTGGAGCCGACCAGGAAGACGGCCACGACGGCGGTGCCCCAGGAGCCGAAGCCGGTCACCCACTCGGCGATCGCGCCGACCAGCGCGGCGGCCGGGAGCGTCAGGCCCCAGGCGACGAACATCCGGGTGGCGGTGGACCAGCGCACGACGCCGCCCTTGCGGCCCAGGCCCGCGCCCATCACCGCGCCGGAGACCGAGTGCGTGGTGGAGAGGGAGAAGCCCAGGTGCGAGGAGGCCAGGATGACGGTCGCGGCGCTGGTCTGCGCGGCGAAGCCCTGCTGCGGCTGGAGGTCGGTCAGGCCCTTGCCCATGGTGCGGATGATGCGCCAGCCGCCGAGGTAGGTGCCGAGGGCGATGGCGATGCCCGCGGAGAGGATGACCCACATGGGCGGGTCGGAGTCGGGGGCCAGGGTGCCGCCGGCGACCAGGGCGAGGGTGATGATGCCCATGGTCTTCTGCGCGTCGTTCGTGCCGTGGGCCAGGGAGACCAGGCCGGCGGAGGCGATCTGGCCGGCGCGGTAGCCCTTGGCGGCGGCCTGGGTGTCGTCGGCCTTCTTGCCCAGCCTGTACGTCAGCCGGGCGCCGATCATCGCCGCGACGCCCGCGACCAGCGGGGCGGCGATCGCCGGGATCAGCACCTTGGTGACGAGCACGTCGCCGTGCACCGCGCCGACACCGGCCGAGGCGACGGTGGCGCCGATCAGGCCGCCCATCAGGGCGTGCGAGGACGAGGACGGCAGGCCGACCAGCCAGGTCAGCAGGTTCCACAGGATCGCGCCGACCAGTGCGGCGAAGATGACCTCGGGACGGATGCCGCTCTCGTCCACCAGGCCCTTCGAGATCGTGTTCGCAACCTCCACGGACAGGAAGGCGCCGACCAGGTTGAGGACGGCGGACATGGCCACCGCGACCTTGGGTCGGAGGGCACCTGTCGAGATGGTGGTGGCCATCGCGTTCGCGGTGTCGTGGAAACCGTTCGTGAAATCGAACGCGAGTGCGGTTACCACCACAATCGCGAGGATCAGCGAGATGCCTTCCATTTACCCAGGCAATCGTTCGAGGTCATTGGCCGGACGAACGTAAGTAACCTAGATGAACGAAAGGTGAACTGAGGGGGGCTTCCTGATGTCCTTAGGTGGCAGCGGCCGTCCTCCCGGGAATCGACGGCCCCCTGCCGTACCGGAAAGAGATTCAGTTCACCCTGGGTTCCCCACTGCAGTGCGCCCGCGCCGGGACGCGGCGGGGGGTCCGCCTGGCAGGATCGCGGCATGGCTGAACAGTGGTGGGAGCAGCGCGATGCGCGGGAGGAGGCCCGGGCCTGGGACGAGCTCGTGGCCACGGCCCGCCGGACCGTCTCCGACGGCCTGGTCGTCGGTACGTCCGGCAATGTCTCCGTACGGGTCGGGGACACGATCCTGGTCACCCCGTCGGGCGTCCCCTACGACCGGCTCACGCCGGACGACATGACCGGCGTCGACCTCGACGGGCGGCAGGTGCGCGGCACGCTCGTACCGACCAGCGAACTGCCCATGCATCTCGCCGTCTACCGCACCACCGACGCCCGCGCCGTCGTCCACACCCACGCCGTGCACGCCACCGCCGTCTCCACGCTCGTCCCCGAGCTCCCGGTGATCCACTACATGGCCGCCGCGCTCGGCGGCCCCGTCCGGGTCGCCCCCTACGCCACGTACGGCACCGACGAGTTGGCCGAGAACATGCTCCGCGCCCTCGCCGACCGCTCCGGCTGCCTCCTCCAGAACCACGGCACCATCACCTACGGCACGACCCTTACCCAGGCCTACGACCGCACGGCCCAGCTGGAGTGGATGTGCCACCTGTGGCTGACGGCGTCCTCCGTGCCCGGCCTGTCGCCGTCCCTGCTGTCGGAGGAGCAGCTGAAAGAGGTGGGTGAGCGGCTTCGGGGGTATGGGCAGCGCGGATGAGGCGCGGGGCCGGGAGGACGTCGACCCCGCCCCGTGGCGCCGGACCCTCGGAACAACCCCCTGGCGCGCCAGGCCGCGCCACCCCGTCCGCCCTCCCGCTGGCCCCCGGGCCGGTCGGACAGGACACTGGATCCGTGCGCACTGTCAAAGCGACGGCCGCTGCCGTCACCGCCATGACGGTGGCCGGGGCCGCAGCCGTGGCCGTCGGCCGGTTCGCCAGTGATGCCGCGCTGAAGGCGCCGCCCGGTCGGCCCCTGCCCACGGAGCCCCGGCTCACCGTGCACGGCACGGCCGCCGGCCGCGTCACCCTCACCCGCGCCCTCGCTTCCCTGCGCCCCGGCAGCTACGGCCTCGCCGGCAACGGCTCCCACGCGGTCGTCGGCCCTGTCCTGGAGTCGGCGCCGCACCCCCCGGACTCCGTCGTACGCCGCCTGGAGCGCGTCACCCACGGCACCCTGGAGCCCGGCGACAAGGTCTGGCTCACCCCGGGCCTGCACATCGGCGACCCCGCCACCGCCCTCGGCCTGGACCACACCGACGTCGACATACCCGGCGAACTGGGGCCCCTGCCCGCCTGGTTCGTGCCCGGCGCCCGGGACACCTGGGTCATCACCGTGCACGGCCTGGGCACCACCCGCGAACACCCCATGAACCTCATGGAGTTCCTGCACAGCCTGCGCTTCCCGGTGCTCGACCTCTCCTACCGCGGCGACCTCGGCGCCCCCCGCTCTCCCGACGGCCTGAACCACCTCGGCGAGACCGAGTGGCGCGACCTGGACGCGGCGATCCACCACGCCACCGGCCACGGCGCCCAACGCGTCGTCCTCTACGGCTGGTCCACCGGCGCCACCATGGCCCTGCGCGCCGCCGCGCATTCCTCGGTACGGGACCGCGTCCGCGGACTCGTCCTCGACTCCCCGGTCCTCAACTGGGAGGCGACCCTGCGCGCCCTCGCCGCTGCCCGGCGCACCCCGAGCCCGCTGCTGCCGCTGGCCGTCCGCGCCGCCCAGGGCCGCACCGGCCTGCACGGCGACCGCATCGACGAGGCCGCCCACCCCGAGCGGCTGACGATCCCGACGCTGATCTTCCACGGCCCCGACGACACGGTGGCCCCCTGGGCCTTCTCCCGCCGCCTGGCCGACCGCCGCCCCGACCTGGTCGCCCTCCACACCGTCCGGCAGGCCCCGCACCACGCCATGTGGAACGCCGACCCGTCCAGCTACGAGGAAGCCCTCCGACGCTTCCTCACGCCGCTGATGTGACACGGCGGCCCTCCCGCCGTGCCGCCGCGACGGGGCCCGGCCACTCTGCCGCGCGCCCCGGTGACGAACCCGGGGCCACCGCCGCCGCAACTCCCTCTCCCTGCTCCCCGCGCACACTCCCACCAGCCCCGCCCCACGGTTCCGTTTAACGCCGTACCACTGTCCGGATTTCGGCCGGTACCCGCTCACGGGGCCCGTCCCTTGGCCACTCCCGTCGCCGCGTGTGACATTCCGTTTGGGTTTTCGGACCGTCAACCGGAAGACTGCACCCGTGACGTCCCGTATCCCGCGCGACTCCAGGCTCCGACTCGTCCGCCCACGACCCCTGGCCGCCGCCCCCCGAGCGATGAACCAGCGGCGCTCGCGCCGCCCCGTCCCCCGGCCCCCGGAGGGCACACCGGCCCCCGCGGAGCTGGCCGGAATGGCGCGCTCCCGGCTGGCCGGCGCGGCCCGCGTCGCCCGCTGGGCCGACGCCGCCCTGCGCCCCGGCAAGGGCAACGCCACCTCCGACGGCAAGGCCACCCTCGCCGACGCGACCGCCGAACGGGCCGCCGAGGAACTGGGCCTGACGCCGGCCCAGGTCCGCGCCGAGTGGGACACCGCCCGCCTCGCCGGGCTCGTCGAGGTGCACGGCGACAGCGCCCGCCCCGGCTGGCGGCTGCGCGCCTGGCACCGCGACGACACCGCCGTCCTGCGCGGCTGGGTCGCCCTCTTCGACGCCTGGTCGCTCGCCCACCCGGAACCCGCCGACCACGAGCCCGCCGCCGTCGCCGAGGTCGTCTCGGCGATGCCTCAGGTGCTCTCCTTCCTCCAGCTCTCGGCCGGCCCCGTCCCCGTCGAGCAACTCCTCGACCTCCTCCAACAGCGCGTCAGGGAACTGCGCACCGAACGCTGCGAAGTCCCCTACGGCCCCCAGCGCGAACCCGCGAGCCCCCCGGCCCCCGGCACCGCGCCCCCCGTCGACGCCGAGCCCGAGGACACCGAACTCGCCCCGCTCCTGGACTGGGCCCTGCACGCCCTCGCCTCCGTCGGCGCCCTCACCTACGGCGCCGGACAGGCCACCCTCACCCCGCTGGGCAGCTGGGCGGTCTGGGTCAAGCTGGAGCAGATCTGCGTCGCCGCGCAGAGCCCCGCCGGGAACATCGAGGCCGCCGCCGAGGACATGCTGCGCGGCTGCGCCCAGCTACGGCCCAACGCCGCCCGCGCCGAGTACCGCGCCTGGCTCGCGGCACGCCCTGTCGGCAGCGCCGTCACCGAGCTCCTCGACGCCGCCCGCGGCGAGGACGCCCTGCTGCGCGGCCTGGCCTTCGAGGCGCTGCGCGTCGTCGGCGCCCCCGCCGAGCCCGACGTACGCGCCGTGCTCGACGAGCCGACCCTGCGGCCGTACGCCCTGCTGTGGCTCGCGGAGCACGACGGTGCCGACCCCGAGGACGCCCACGAGGTGCTCACCCGGGAGGAGGCCACCTGGCTGTGGGTCGACACGGCCGCCGCCGTCGCCGACCACGGCGAGGCACCGCTCCTGGTACGGCATCTGGAGTCCGCCGTGCAGCCGACCGTGCCCGCCCTGCTCGACGAGGTGCGTGCCGTGGGCCACCCGCGCACCGTGCAGGTCCTGGTCGCGCTGGCCGCGGCGCACCCCGACCCCGCCCTGGCCAAAGTCGTGCGCCGCGCGGCCTTCCAGGTGCACACCGGGGGCAGCTGAGGCCGTTCGGCCGCCGGTCCGCGGCGTGGGTCAGTCGGCTATCCGCGGCGCGTACGTGCCGAAGCTCCAGACATTGCCCTCGGCGTCCCGGGCCATGTAGTCCCGCGAGCCGTAGTCCTGGTCCGTCGGGGGCATCAGGATCTCCACGCCGTGGTCCACGGCCCGCTGGTGGTGTGCGTCGACGTCGTCCACGACGACATACACCCCGACCGGGCCCGCGTCCTTCATCACCGTGTCGTAGAGGCCGCCGCGGCCCTTCGAGCCGATCATCACCGCGCCGTTGCCCTGCGCCAGCTCGGCGTGCGTCACCGTGCCGCCCTCGCCCTCGTACACGGCCAGCTCCGTGAAGCCCAGGGCCTCCGTGAGCTGCTTGATCGCCGCCTTCGCGTCCGCGTACATCAGCGTCGGGTAGATGCTCGGACCGCGACCGCTCGTGCCTGCCATGCCGATCACTCCTTTGTGCGTCGGGCCGGAAAATCAGTCGGATGTCGTGGGTGGTCTCACTGGTGGACTGGTGAACTGGTGGATCAGCAGGTGATCCGTCTGCCGGATCCGGCCGGTGCATTCATCCTGGCACCCGCCACTGACAACGCCATCTGACCTGCGCGGAAGCCTCAGTTGAAGGTGTCGCGCCCGGCCATGTCCCCGGTCCGGTACCCCTGCCGGAACCACGCCTACCGCTGTGCCCCCGACGGTCGCCCTGCCGCCGAGGATCCCCCTCTGCCGCACCTCCCCCTGGCACCATCCTCACCGCCCAAGTCGCCAGGCGCCGGGGGCGAACGTCCGAACGGGCGACGCACCCACCGCGGGCCCGCCACCTCCCGGCGGCACCCCGCACCCCTGACTAGGCTCTGCGCCTGTCCGCGAGCACGGTTCGAGCACGGTTGTCGAAGGGAGCCCGGTGGTCGTTCTTCCGGCCGAGGCGATGCCGACCCGTCCCCTCTCCCCGGACACGGAACCCGCCGTCCCCGCGCCCCCGCGCCGCGGACCCCGCCGTCGCCTGACAGCCTTGGCCGCCCTTCTCCTCACGGCTCCTCTCCTCGCCGCCGCCCACCAGGCCCGCCCGGCTCCTTATGGAGACCGCCTCACCGTGCACGCGCGCGTGCAGGACACCACCCCGCACCTGCGCATCGACAGGGCGGCAGTCGAGGCGTACGACCACGCCACCGGAGAAGTCCGCTGGCGCTACACCCGCGAAGGCCGCCGTCCCCTGGCCGTACTTCCCGCGCGCGAGGAGGCGATCACGCTCTGGGACGACGGACTCGTCACCGACACCGACGGCACCTCCGTCCGCTGGCACCGCGCCCTCCCCGCAGCCGCCGACTGGCTCCCGGCCCACGGCGGCACCGGCGTCCTGCGTCCCCTCGGTCGCGGCATGCTCGCCGTTGTCACCCCGCGCCGCATCGCCGCGTACCGCACCGCGGACGGCGACCTGCGCTGGGTGCTGCCCGCCCGCAAGGGATGCGCGTTCCGGCCCGAACGCGCGCTGCACCGGGGCCGAGCCCTGCTCGTCGCCCAGCCCTGCCCACGCGCCGCCTGGACCGCCCAGCTCGTCGCCGTCGACGACCTCGGCCGGATCACCCCACACCGCACCCCACTCGGCAACGACGCGCCGGGTCGACGCCCCGAAAGCCTGCATCCACGTTCAGAAACCCCGCTCCCGGGCTCCGAGGCCCCACCTCTGGAGCCAGCAGCCGTGCTCCCGCGTTCTGGGGCCTTGCTTGCGGGGTCGGCAGCTGTGTTCCCGCGTTGTGGGGCTTTGCTTGCGGGGTCGGCAGCTGTGCTCCCGGGCTCCGGGTCCCTGCTTCCGGGGTCAGCAGCCGTGCTTCCGCGCACCGAGGCCCCACCTGCGGGGTCAGCAGCCGCGCTTCCCCGCTCCGAAGGTCCCCGCCCACGCTCCGAAGCCCCACACCCACGCCCGTCCTGAGCCCCGCACCTGCGCGCTTCTAAGCCCTGCATTTGCGCACCCGCCCCCCCGAACGCCGACCCCCGCCTGCCGCGCACCCGCCCCCCGAACGCCGACCCCCGCCTCCCGCGCACCCGCCCCCCGTGCACCGACCCCTGCCCCCGGCCCCGAACGCCGCCCCGAACGCCGCGCTCCGCCAACCCACACCCGCCCCCGAACGCCCACACCCCCAAACACCGGCCCACCCCCCACTCCCGGACACCGGCACCCGCCCCACCCACACCCACCCCCCCACTCCCGAACACCGCCGCCGCGCCCGGCACCCCACCCCACTCCCCGAACACCGCCCCCACGCCCAGCACCCCACCCCACCCCCGCCCCCGAACACACGAACGGAGCAAAAACTGGTTGCACCACCCCGTTAGACTGGCCCCATGGCCATTCTCCTCGCGCATTAGACGGCGGGAACGTCCTCAGCCGCCCGTCCCGCCACCAACCCGCCCTGGAGTCTGTCCGTGATCTCCGCCTCCGGTATCGAGCTGCGCGCCGGTGCCCGCGTCCTCATCGAGTCCGCCACCTTCCGTGTCGCCAAGGGCGACCGCATCGGCCTGGTCGGGCGCAACGGCGCAGGCAAGACCACCCTCACCAAGGTCCTGGCAGGCGAGGGCATCCCCGCCGCGGGCGCCGTCACCCGCTCGGGCGAGGTCGGCTACCTCCCGCAGGACCCCCGCACCGGCGACCTCGACATACTCGCCCGCGACCGCATCCTCTCCGCGCGCGGCCTCGACGTACTGATCCGCAAGATGCGCGAGAACGAGCAGCGCATCGCCAACGGCAAGGGCGCCACCCGCGAGAAGGCGCTGAAGCAGTACGAGCGGCAGGAGACGGAGTTCCTCACCAAGGGCGGGTACTCCGCCGAGGCCGAGGCCGCCACCATCGCCGCCGCGCTCAACCTGCCCGACCGGGTCCTGAGCCAGCCGCTGCATACCCTCTCCGGCGGTCAGCGCCGCCGTATCGAGCTGGCCCGCATCCTGTTCTCCGACGCGGACACCCTGCTCCTCGACGAGCCGACGAACCACCTCGACGCCGACTCGATCATCTGGCTGCGCGACTACCTGAAGACCTACCGCGGCGGCTTCATCGTCATCAGCCACGACGTCGACCTGGTCGAGACGGTCGTCAACAAGGTGTTCTACCTGGACGCCAACCGGGCCGCGATCGACATCTACAACATGGGCTGGAAGCTCTACCAGCAGCAGCGCGAGGCCGACGAGAAGCGCCGCAAGCGCGAGCGCGCCAACGCCGAGAAGAAGGCCGCCGCGCTGAACGCGCAGGCCGACAAGATGCGCGCCAAGGCCACCAAGACGGTCGCCGCGCAGAACATGGCCCGCCGTGCGGAGAAGCTGCTGGCCGGCCTGGAGGAGGTCCGCCAGTCGGACAAGGTCGCCAAGCTGCGCTTCCCCGAGCCCGCGCCCTGCGGCAAGACCCCGCTGACCGCCGAGGGGCTGTCCAAGTCGTACGGCTCGCTGGAGATCTTCACCGACGTCGACCTCGCGATCGACAAGGGCTCCCGCGTGGTCATCCTGGGCCTCAACGGCGCCGGCAAGACCACGCTGCTGCGCCTCCTCGCCGGCGTGGAGAAGCCCGACACCGGCCAGGTCACCCCCGGCCACGGCCTCAAGCTCGGCTACTACGCGCAGGAGCACGAGACCCTCGACCCCGACCGCACGGTCCTGGAGAACATGCGCTCGGCCGCCCCCGACATGGACCTGGTCGAGGTCCGCAAGGTGCTCGGCTCGTTCCTGTTCTCCGGCGACGACGTCGACAAGCCGGCCGGTGTCCTCTCCGGCGGTGAGAAGACCCGGCTCGCCCTCGCCACCCTGGTGGTGTCCTCGGCGAACGTGCTGCTGCTCGACGAGCCGACCAACAACCTCGACCCGGCCAGCCGCGAGGAGATCCTCGGCGCGCTGCGCACCTACAAGGGCGCGGTCGTCCTGGTCACCCACGACGAGGGCGCGGTCGAGGCACTCCAGCCGGAGCGGATCATCCTGCTGCCGGACGGCGTCGAGGACCTGTGGGGCGCGGACTACGCGGACCTGGTCGCCCTCGCCTGATCCCTCGCACCCGGTCCCGTCGGTCAGTGCGGCTTGATCGAATGGTTGATCCACTGCGTATGGATCATTCGGCCTAGCCGTGATCCATCATCTGTGTGAGATCTCCTCGTACCCGGGTGTGTCCTACACCGATTTCCCGGTGCATCCCTTTGTCGACAAGGGTCCGGCCGTATCACCTCCCTGACCTGGCCCTTCGCGGAACAACCCGTTCGGCCGTATGCGCACCACTCGACGGAACCACATATTCCACTTGTGGGGATCTGCTCCTGTCGTCAAAACCCTCATCCACGGACCTTGCCGAATGGGTGGCCATGAAGCGCCGGAGGGGTGATCATGAGGGGACCAGAGCGCACTTCCCATGAGGAGGCACGGGTGGCCGAGACTCTGAAGAAGGGCAGCCGGGTGACCGGCGCCGCGCGCGACAAGCTCGCGGCAGACCTGAAGAAGAAGTACGACGCCGGTGCGAGCATCCGGGCGTTGGCCGAGGAGACCGGCCGCTCGTATGGCTTCGTGCACCGCATGCTCAGCGAGTCGGGCGTCACGCTCCGTGGGCGTGGCGGGGCGACACGGGGTAAGAAGGCCGCTTCGGCCTGACGCCCGGGGCGCCCCTCGACTTCGATGGTGGCCACCCGGTCGGTCCGGTGATCGGCTGGGTGGTTACTGTGCAGTCACTTATGAGTGCCTCGGTACGGCACTCACGATGACCGCACCCATCGGAGGCGCCCCATGGCTTCGCTCGACCCGGTACTCGACAAGGACGGCGTACGGCTCACCGTCGACGACGCGATCGCCACGGTGACGCTGACCAACCCGGCCAAGCGCAACGCGCAGAGCCCCGCTCTGTGGCGGGCGCTGACCGAGGCCGGTCGGCTGCTGCCGGGCACCGTCCGTGTGGTCGTGCTGCGCGCCGAGGGCAAGTCCTTCTCGGCGGGCCTCGACCGACAGGCCTTCACCCCCGAGGGCTTCGACGGCGAGCCGTCCTTCATCGACCTCGCGCGCGGCAGCGACGAGGAGTTGGACGCGACCATCGCCGAGTACCAGGAGGCGTTCACCTGGTGGCGGCGCAGCGACATCGTCTCCATCGCCGCCGTGCAGGGGCATGCCATCGGCGCGGGTTTCCAGCTCGCCCTCGCCTGTGATCTGCGCGTCGTAGCCGACGACGTGCAGTTCGCCATGCGCGAGACCAGCCTGGGCCTGGTCCCGGACCTGACCGGCACTCATCCGCTGGTCGGGCTCGTCGGCTACGCCCGCGCGCTGGAGATCTGTGCCACGGGGCGCTTCGTTCACGCGGACGAGGCCGTGCACACCGGTCTGGCGAATGTCGCCGTGCCGGCGGCCGAGCTCGACGGTGCGGTCCGCGACCTGGCGGCGGCGCTGCTTGCCGCGCCGCGCGACGCGGTGATCGAGACCAAGGCGTTGCTGCGCGGCGCGGGGGAGCGGACGTACGAGGACCAGCGCGTCGCCGAACGCGCGGCTCAGGCACGGAGGTTGCGGGACCTCGCGGGCCTGGGCGAGTGACGCCGTCAGCTCACCGCCGTGATCAGTACGGCCACTGACGGGTGATCCCTGAGTGCCGCCCCCACGTGCGCGCGGACCTGCCGGGCCACCTCCAGGGTCCGGTGGTCCGCGCCGACGGCGAGTTCCACCCGGACATGCCGGCGCGGCAGTGTGGCCTCGCCCGGGCTCTCCTCGATGTGCACCGCCCGGCCGAGCGTCTCCGTAAGGCACGTCACGCCCGGAACCGCAAGGGCCGCGGCGGCCACCACGGCCGCGTCGCCGTCCGCGGGCTGCCCGGCCTGAGGCGGCTCGGGCGGTCGTACGACGTCGGGTTCCGTCTCCTCGTCCAGCAGGGCCGTCACCCGTAGGTCGACCTCCGCCACCGTCAGCCCGAGCCGTGCCGACGCGGCCGCCGACAGGGCCGTGCGCAGCCGGGACGCCGTCGTCGGCAGCGGCTCGGTCGCCGTCGCCGCGATGTCGGCCGTCAGCCGGAGGGGACCCGGCGGCAGAGCGGTCGGTGGGGGCGGTACGGCAGGGGCGTGGGCGGCGTCCGGGTCCGCCAGGTTGATCCGCAGCGCGCCCAGGCGCACGCCCGGCACCGCGTTCCCCGCGCGCCGAAGGACCGTCCCGGCCGCTCCTTCCGCGATCCACGCGCCATCGCGCGGGCCGCCCAGCGGGAGCAGTCTGCCGAGGCCCAGCTGCTGTCGTACTGCATGCATCCATCCGTCCGCCGTCATTCCTCCAGCCTGCCGCATTCCCGGCGCGAGATCATGCAACCTCACTTACCGTGGTCGCAGGACGACGGAAGGACGCATGGCGATGACCGAGATGGACCAGAACCGGACGCAGACCTCCGAAGACGAGACCGAGCCGTCGGCGCAGAACCGCAAGCCCGCCAGGCGGGGCGGCGGGGACCCGGGGTCCCGGGGCAGGACCACCATCGCCGACGGGGTCGTGGAGAAGATTGCCGGGCTCGCCGCCCGCGACGTCGTGGGCGTCCACGCGATGGGCAGCGGACTGAGCCGCACCTTCGGGGCCGTACGGGACCGGGTGCCCGGCGGGTCGAAGTCCGTGACGCGTGGCGTGAAGGCCGAGGTCGGCGAGGTGCAGACCGCGCTCGACCTGGAGATCGTCGTCGACTACGGCGTGTCGATCGCGGATGTCGCGCGGGCCGTGCGCGAGAACGTGATCGCGGCCGTGGAGCGGATGACCGGCCTGGAGGTCGTCGAGGTCAACATCGCGGTGAGCGACGTCAACCTTCCGGAGGAGGAAGAAGAGGAACCGGAGCCCCGGATCCAGTGACATGCCGTCACCCGAAGACCGTACCCGAAGACCGTAATGGGCAAGAATGGCATTGAATGCACCCAAAACGGGCCCGAATGACCAGCACGGCTACGAGCTGAGGAGCGCACGATGAGCAGGGCCATGATCGGCATGATCGCCGGAATGGCGCTGGGCTTCGCCGGGTACTTCGGCGGGTTCGGCGCGTTCGTACTGGTGGCGGCGCTGGGCGCCGTCGGGTTCGTCGTCGGCCGGTTCCTGGAAGGGGACCTGGAAGTCGGCGACTTGTTCCGCACCCGCGACCGGCGGCGGTGACGCCCGTGAGTAGCGGGGCCGACGAACCCCGCGCAACGGTCGCCGTCACTCCGGCGGGCGAGCGCGGGCAGACTTCCATTGCCGACCGGGTGGTGGCCAAGATCGCCGCGCAGGCCGCCCGCGAGGCCCTCGGCAGGCTCCCGCAGGACGCGGCGCGCCCGCACGCCACCGTCGTCGTCCGCCCCCAGGCCCTCGGCTCCGATCGACCAGGGGGGACCCCCGTGGACACCGCCCGGGTCCGCGTCCATCTCGAACTCGACTACCCCAGCGACATCGGCTCCCGGTGCGGCCAGGTGCGTCGCCACGTCGTCGAGCGGGTAGGCGCGTTGGCGGGAATGGAGGTTCCGGAGGTCGCCGTCCAGGTGGAGCGGCTGCACCTGGCGGCGACGCACCCGGCACAGGGGAGGACGCGATGAGCGAGCCCCAGGGCTCCGAGAGCACCACGCAGAGACTGCCGGTGATCGAGAAGGCCGCACCGGAGCCGGGCCAGTCGGCGGCCGACAACGAGCCCCGGCCCGCGCTCGACGGCGAGGACGGCAGGACCCACCGCTTCTGGTCGGCCCGCCGCGTCCCCGCGGCCGTCGTCGCCACGCTGCTCCTGGTCGTGGCCGGAGCCTTCCTCTACGACATCGCGGCCGTACGAGCCGACCAGCGGGCCATGTTCTGGCGTCGCGAACTGGCCCGCCAACTCGCCGAACGCCCCCTCGACGACATCTGGGTCCTGGTCGGCGCGGGCGTCGCCGCCGCCCTCGGCCTCTGGCTGATCGTGCTCGCCGCCACGCCCGGCCTGCGGGACGTGCTGCCGATGCGGCGCACGCACCCCGACGTACGCGCCGGACTGCACCGGGGCGCCGCCGCGACGGTCCTGCGCGACCGGGCCATGGAGGTGTCCGGGGTGCAGTCGGTACGGGTGCGGATGCGCCGCCGGCGGGCCGACGTCCGGGCGATCTCGCACTTTCGTGAACTGGACCACGTACGCGCCGACCTGGACGACGCGCTCGCCGACGCGATCAGGGCACTGGGCCTGTCCCGCCGCCCCGCGCTGTCGGTGCACGTCCGGCGGCCCGGCCGGAAGGGGTGACCACGGTGCTCAGAGCCGTCAACCGGGTACTGCTCGGCGTCGCAGGTCTCGTGCTGCTCGTGCTGGGCGGTGCGGTGCTGGCCGTCGGGCTGGGAGTCGAGGCGCCGCCCTGGTGGATCCACGACAGCCGCACGGACGTACTGCTCAGTGACGCCGAGCGGACCCGCTGGCAGGACACCGGCTGGTGGTGGCCGGCCGTCCTCGCCGCCCTCGCGGTCCTCGTCCTGCTCGCCCTGTGGTGGCTGGTCGCGGTGCTGCGCCGGCGCAGGCTGGCCGAGGTGCTGGTCGACACCGGCGACGGCGAGGGCGCGCTGTTGCGGGGCAGCGCCCTGGAGGGCGTACTCGCCACCGAGGCGACCGCCCTGGAGGGCGTCGCCCGCGCCCACGTCCACCTCAGGGGCCGCCGTACCGCCCCCGCGGCCCGCGCCCGGCTCCTGCTGGAACCCCACGTGGACCCGGGGGAGGCGCTGCACCACCTGACGGACCGGGCCCTCGCCCACGCCCGCACCTCGGCGGGGCTGGCGTCGCTGCCGGCGGAGGTACGGCTGAAGGGCGCCAGACACCGTGCGGAGCGGGTGACCTGACGTCCTCAGAACCCAGAACCCGTGTCAGAACCCGTGCCGGGCCCCACCGTCCACCGGCACCATGACCCCGGTCAGGTACGACGCGGCAGGAGACATCAGGAAGGCCGCCGTACGCCCGAACTCCTGCGGCGTCCCGTACCGCCGCAGCGGAATCCGCGACTCACTGGCCGCCCGCGTGGCCTCCGGATCCGCCGACAGCGCGTCCAGCTCCCGCACCCGGTCCGTGTCGATCCGCCCCGGCAGCAGGCCCACCACCCGCACGCCCCGCGGACCCAGCTCGTCCGACAGCGACTTGGCGAACCCGGCCAGCCCCGGCCGCAGGCCGTTCGAAATCGTCAGCCCAGGAATCGGCTCGTACACCGACCCCGACAGCACGAACCCGATGACGCCCCCGGCCTCCAGCTCCGCGGCCGCCGCACGCGCCAGCCGCACCGCCCCCAGGAACACCGACTCGAACGCGGCCTGCCACTGCTCGTCGGTGGTGTCGGCGACGAACCCGGCGGGCGGACCGCCCACGCTCACCAGAATCCCGTCGAACCCGCCGAACCGTTCCCGCGCCGCGCCGATCAGCCGAGCCGCCGCCTCCGGGTCGGCGTTGTCCACGGCCAGCCCGTGCGCGTTGGGCCCCAGCTCCGCCGCCGCGTCGGCGACCCGCTTCTCGTCCCGTCCCGTGACGACGACTTTCGCACCGTCGGCCACCAGCTCGCGCGCGGAGGCGTTGCCCAGTCCGCGCGTGGCCCCGGTGACGACGTACACCCGGTCCTTCAGTCCAAGATCCATGCGCCCTATCCTGCACCCTCGTCCCCGAACAGGGCGAGGGCCGTGTTCACCAGGCCGATATGGCTGAACGCCTGCGGGAAGTTGCCGAGCTGGCGGTCGGCCACGGGGTCGTACTCCTCGGCCAGCAGGCCCACGTCGTTCGTCAGCCGCACCAGCCGTTCGAACAGCTCGCGGGCCTCCTTCGTCCGCCCCGTCATGTGCAGCGCGTCCGCGAGCCAGAACGAGCACACGAGAAACGTGCCCTCACCGCCGGGCAGCCCGTCGACGACCGCGTGATCGGTGCTGTAGCGGCGCAGGTAGCCGCCGTGGCCGAGCTCGGCGCGGACCGCCTCGACGGTGCCCTGCACGCGCGGGTCGTCGGGCGGCAGAAAGCCCACGCGCGGGATGAGCAGCAGGGCCGCGTCGAGTTCTTGGGAGCCGTAGTACTGCGTGAAGGTGTTCCGCCCGGGGTCGTAGCCCCGCTCGCACACCTCGCGATGCACCTCCTCGCGCAGCTTCCGCCAGCCGTGCAGATCGCCCTTCAGCTCCGGATGCCGCTCCATGGTGCGCACCGCGCGGTCCGCGGCCACCCACACCATCACCTTGGAGTGCACGAACTGACGGCGGCCGCCACGCACCTCCCACAGCCCCTCGTCCGGCTGCCGCCACGCCGACCGCACGAACTCCATCAGGGCGCACTGCAGTTGCCACATGTGCGGCTTGACGGCCATCCCCGCACGCCGCGCCAGCGACAGCGAGTCCATCACCTGGCCGTACACGTCCAGCTGCAGCTGCCGTACGGCGGCATTGCCGATCCGGACCGGGGTGGAACCGGCGAAACCGTTCAGCCAGGGCAGTACGGACTCGGGCAGCCGTCGCTCCCCGGCCAGCCCGTACATGATCTGCATGTCCGCCGGGGCGCCCGCGACCGCGCGCACCAGCCAGTCACGCCAGGCCTCGGCCTCCTCGCGGTATCCGGCCGTGAGCAGCGCGCCCAGGGTGAGGGTGGAGTCGCGCAGCCAGCAGTAGCGGTAGTCCCAGTTGCGTACGCCGCCGATCTCCTCAGGGAGGGACGTGGTGGGGGCGGCCACGATGCCGCCGGTCGGGGCGTAGGTGAGGGCCTTGAGAGTGATCAGCGAGCGGAGCACGGTGTCCTTGTGCGGGCCGTTGTAGCGGCACCGGGCCGACCAGGCCTGCCAGTCCGCGACGCTGGTGCTCAGCGCGTTGTAGGGGTCGACGAGGGGCGGGCGCGGCTCGTGGGAGGGGTGCCAGGTGAGCACGAACGCGACCTTCTCGCCCTCGCCGACCGTGAACTCCGAGTGGGTGCCGAGGTTCTCGCCCCAGGTGGGCACGGGCGGCTCGCTGCGCAGCCACACCGAGTCCGGACCCGCGACGGCCACCCGATGGCCGTCGGTCCGGCGCATCCACGGCACGATCGAGCCGTAGTCGAAGCGCAGGCGGAGGGTGCTGCGGACGGTCACCCGGCCGCTGAGGCCCTCCACGATGCGTACGAGGTCGGGGGCGCGGTTGCGCTGCGGCATCAGGTCGGTGACCCGGACCGAGCCCTGGGGGGTGTCCCACTCGGTGTCCAGGACCAGCGTGCCGGGGCGGTAGGCACGCCGCGTGCAGGTGTGTGGGGTGCCGTCGGCGTCCGCGGCGTCCTCAGCCTCCTCGGGTTCCTTGGGGGCGATGCGCCAGTGGCCGTTCTCCTCGTCGCCGAGCAACTTGGCGAAGCAGGCGGCCGAGTCGAAGCGGGGCAGGCACAGCCAGTCGATGGAGCCGTCCCTGCCGACGAGGGCGGCGGTCTGTTCGTCGCCGATGAGGGCGTAGTCCTCGATGCGGCTCTTGGCGATGTCCTCGGCGGAGATCCTGGTGGGCGGGTGCACGGAGTGCGGGTGCCCAGAGGGCCGTCGGGCAATCGGGGGTGAAGACCGGCTGGGTGACCGGGGCTGCACTGGGGTGGGTGGGGGCGGGGTGTGGTTTGAGCGGTGGGGGCTGGGCCGGGGCGGGCGTGTGCGGCATGGGTCGTGCGGGCTGGGCCGGGGCCGGTGCGAATGGGTCGCGCGGGCTACGCCGGTGTGCGTTCGGGTGACGAGGGCCCGGACCGGTGCCGTTGCGGCGTGGTCGACGCGGCACGCCGGTGCGTGCGGCATGGGTGGCGCGGTCACCGCGGTGCGTGCCGCAGGGTGGCGCGGGCTACGCCGATGCCGGTGCGGCATTCGGGACCCGGGTTACACCGGGGCCGGTGCCGTCTCCTCCTGTTGCTTCTTGGTCGCCGCCTGCGCACGGTCCCGGGCCTCGCGGCGGGCCAGGATCACCCAGCCGACCGGGACGCCCGCGGAGAACAGCCACCATTGGACGGCGTACGCCATGTGGTTGCCGATGCTGTCGTGGTCCGGGGCGGGGATCAGCTCGGGCGTGTCGCCCTTCGGCTCGGGCGCGGTCATTTCGATGTACCCGCCGAGGACCTGCTTGCCGAGGCGCTCGGCCTCCTGCTCGCTGTTGATCAGCATGATCTGGCGGTCCGGCAGGCCCTGGACGTTCTTGATGCCGCTCTGGGCGGTCGTCTGGTCCTGCATCAGGCGCCCGGTGACGGTGATCTCACCCTGCGGGGGTGCCGGGATCTTCGGGAACGCCGTCTGGCTCAGCCCGTCGGAGGGCACCCAGCCCCGGTTGACCAGCAGGACCTTGCCGTCGCTCAGGACGAAAGGGGTCAGCACGTGGTAGCCGACCTCGTCGTCCGCGTTGGTCCGGCGGCGTACGACGACCTCGTGCGCGGTGTCGAAACGTCCCTGCGCGGTCACGCGCCGGTACAGGTCGGCGTCCTTGACCTGAGCCCCGGGCGAGGTCAGCGACTCGACCGGGACCGGCTCGGCGGCCAGCGACTCGGCGATCACGTTGTTCAGCGCGACCCTGCGCTCGTGCCGGTGCAGCTGCCAGAAGCCCAGATCGATCATCGTCGGGATGAGCGCGAGGGCGACAAGGGTGAGGATCACCCACTGCCGGGACAACAGGAAGCGGTACACCCCACGACCGTACATCTCGGGCCGTGGGGTGCGGTGGGTGGGGGTGTGCGGGACGGGCTCCCGGGGCTCAGACGCGGTCGACGATGCCCACCCTCCCCTCCGCGCGTGCACAGTGGGCACCGCAGTACCAGTGGCCCTCGACCTCGACGCCCTGTCCGATGATCTGGACCCGGCAGTGCTCGCAGATGGGTGCCATGCGGTGGATCGCACAGGCGAAGCAGTCGAAGACATGCACCGCGCCCTGCGCGTGCACCTCAAAGGTCATTCCGTAGTTATTGCCGCAAACTTCGCAAGTCGCCATGCGCCACAGGGTGAGCCGTCCCCGAGGCGCGGGCGAGTGGGCGCCGGGCGAGTCGCACACCAATCACCCGTCCGTACGGTCATGCCTCCGACGCCGGTTCCACATCCCTCAGGAGCTGTCCGAACGCCGCCTCGTCGACCACCGGTGTGCCGTACTGCCGGGCCTTGACGACCTTCGAGGTGCCCGAGTCGGGGTCGTTGGTGACGAGCAGGCTGGTCAGCCGGGACAGGCTCGTGGCGACATGCAGCCCCGCCTCGACGGCGCGGTCCTCCAGCAGTTCCCGCTCGACGGAGGTGTCCCCGGAGAAGGCGACCCGCATCCCCTGCTTGAGGCGTTTGCCCTCCTCGTACCGCCCTGGGTTCGGGTACGGGCAGGCGGGCCTCTTGCGGGACGGACGCCAGCCGCCCGGCCGATAGCCGCTGGAGCCGCCGTATCCGCCCGCCCGTTGCTGGATCAGGGCGGCAGGCCGCTCCACCCACTCGGTCAGCGGCCGGCACTCGTGCAGCGGCAGCCGCACACCGCCCTCCGCCGCGGCCCTGAGGCTCGGCCGGAACGCCTCCGCCAGCACGCGCGCGTCGTCCAGCGCGTGGTGCGCCCGCCGCTGTACGACGCCGAAGTGCGCGGCCAGCGACTCCAGCTTGTGGTTGGGCAGCGGCAGCTGAAGCGCCTTGGACAGGGCGATGGTGCACAGCCGCTGACGTACCGGCGCGTCGCGCTGCACGCGCGCGTACTCGCGGGCGATCATCTGCCAGTCGAACACGGCGTTGTGCGCGACGAGGACCCGGCCCTCCAGCCGGGTCGCGAACTCCTCGGCGATGTCCTGGAAGAGGGGCGCCCCTTCGAGCGCCTCGCTCGTCAGCCCGTGGATCCACACCGGACCCGGGTCCCGCTCGGGATTCACCAGCGTGTACCAGTGGTCCTCGACCTCACCGCGCCCGTCCAGCCGGTAGACCGCGGCGGAGATGATCCGGTCGTCCCGGGCCAGTCCGGTGGTCTCCACGTCAACGACCGCGTATCCGTGGGGATACGCGGCCGGCCAGACTGTCGGGGAGGACGCTGCGGTCGTACGGTCTTCGAGCATGGTCACTGAGGATACGGGCCGGGACTGACACCGCTGTCCGTCAGGTCTCCTGCTCCGTCCGCCCGTTCGAGAGGCGTACGTCTGCGGCGGCGAGGGCGGGTCGCCACGCAGCCGTGACGTGCCTTGGTACATGCTCCGACCGTGACGGAACCTACCCATGGCGAGGCCCATGGAGGCGCGCTCGGCGAACGCCTCAACTGGCTGCGGGCGGCGGTCCTCGGCGCCAACGACGGCATCGTCTCCACCGCCGGCCTGGTCGTCGGCGTGGCCGGCGCGACGGACGACCGCTCCGTCCTCCTCACGGCAGGCCTCGCGGGCCTGCTCGCCGGCTCCATGTCGATGGGCGCCGGGGAGTACGTCTCGGTCTCCACCCAGCGCGACTCCGAGATGGCCGCTCTGGCCCTGGAGACACGGGAACTGAGGGAGCAGCCGGATGCCGAGCTGGAGGAGCTGACGGACCTTCTGGAGGAACGCGGACTGTCCCGGGACGTGGCCCGGGAAGCGGCGGTCCAGCTGACAGAACGTGACGCCCTGCGCGCACACGCGCGCGTGGAACTCGGCATCGACCCCGACGAGCTGACGAACCCCTGGCACGCGGCGTGGGCGAGCTTCCTCGCGTTCACGGCGGGTGCCCTGCTGCCGTTGCTGGCGATCGTGCTGCCGCCCGCGGGCTGGCGGCTGCTCGTGACGGTGGGGTCGGTGCTGGTGGCGCTGGCCTTCACCGGGTGGAGCAGCGCGCGCCTGGGGGCGGCGGAGCCGGGGCGGGCCGTGGTGCGGAACATGGGAGGCGGGGCGGTGGCCATGGGGGTCACTTATGCGGCGGGGAGTCTGCTGGGGGCGGCGGGGGTCTAGGCCCGTGCTCGGGCCGAAGTCGCCGACCATTGGTGGAGGTCGCCAACAAGCAAGCGCGTACCGCCGGTAATACTTGTCGGTAACAACCCCTAGCCGTGGCCGACCGGCGGTCCTACGGTGCACGCATGCCGAGCCTCCCCAATGTCGTGGTCTGGTCCATACCGGCCTTCGTGCTGCTCACCGTCATCGAGATGATCAGCGTCCGCCTCCATCCGGACGAGGAGGCGGCCGGTTACGAGGCCAAGGACGCCGCCACGAGCGTCACCATGGGACTCGGCAGTCTCTTCTTCGACCTGCTGTGGAAGATCCCGATCGTCGCCGTCTACACGGCCGTCTACGAGCTGACGCCGCTGCGCGTGCCCGTGCTGTGGTGGACCGTTGTGCTGATGCTGCTGGCGCAGGACTTCTTCTACTACTGGTCGCACCGCGGTCACCACGTCATCCGCATCCTGTGGGCCTGTCACGTGGTGCACCATTCGAGCAGGAAGTTCAATCTGACCACCGCGCTGCGTCAGCCATGGACGTCTCTGACCGTTTGGCCGTTCTATGTTCCTTTGATCGCTCTCGGTGTGCATCCGGCCGCTCTGGCCTTCTGCTCGTCCGCGAACCTCGTCTACCAGTTCTGGATCCACACCGAGCGGATCGACAAGATGCCCCGGTGGTTCGAGTTCGCGTTCAACACGCCGTCCCACCACCGGGTGCACCACGCCTCCCAAGGCGGCTATCTCGACCGCAACTTCGGCGGGATCCTCATCGTCTGGGACCGCCTGTTCGGCTCCTTCGTCGCCGAGACCGAGCGGCCGGTGTACGGACTGACCAAGAACATCAACACCTACAACCCGCTGAAGGTCGCCACCCACGAGTACGTCGCCATCGCCAAGGACCTCAGGGCCGCCCGCGGTTGGCGCGAGCGTGCGGGGCGCCTGTTCCGCGGACCGGGCTGGCAGCCGACGCCGGCACCCTCGCCCGCGCCGTCGCCGGAACCGGCCGGGGAGAGCGCGGCGGCGTGAGGACTCCTCGGATACTCCTCGCCGCCTTCGGCCTCGCCGTCGTCGTCGACCTCGCCTCGCTCGCCGTCGGCTTCGAGCCCGGGCACACCGTCGCCAAGCCGCTCCTGATGCCCCTCCTCGCCGCCTGGGCCGCCCTGCGCGGCGCGCCCCGGCTGCTCGTCGCCGCCCTGCTGTTCGGCTGGGGCGGGGACATGCTGCTCCTGTCGGACGCCGAGCCCGCCTTCCTCGCCGGGATGGCCTCCTTCGCCGTGGGGCACGTCTGCTACCTCGCCCTGTTCAGGGCACACGGCCGACGCAACACCGCTCCACGCGCGCGTAAGGGGTCCTTGCACTATGAGCGTCCGATCAGGTCGCGTGGTCTGGTGCCGTGCATCGCAAGGCGCCGGAGCGCCCTGGTAGCGGAGCTACCTGGGCGTTTCGGCAACGCGGCGAGGTGCGGTGCCAGGCCGCGCGACCCGGGCGGGCATAGTGCAAGGACCCCTAAGGGCCTGATCGCCCTCGGCTACGCCGCCGCCCTCACCGGCACCGTGGCCCTGCTCTGGCCCGACCTGCCCGCCGCCCTGCGCGTCCCCGTCGCCGCCTACAGCGCCCTGCTCACCGCCATGGCGTACGGCGCCCTCACCCGGCTCGGCCTGCTCGCCGGGCTCGGCGGCGCGCTCTTCATGCTGTCCGACACGCTCATCGCCACCGGCGTCGCCGACTGGCCCCAGCTGCCCGGGCCGGACTTCTGGATCATGCTCACGTACATCGCCGCGCAGGTCCTGCTGACCGGGGGCACACTCGGCGAGTGGCGCACGCCGCAGCATGCTCCGGATGCCGGTCGCGGTGACCGCGGCGACGAGCGGCCGGGCCGAACGGACGACCCCGTCCGGCCCGGCCGGCTGTAGCAGGCGCCCCTCGGCGCGTCGCCCTACTTGGTCACGGCGTCCAGCGCGTCCGCCATGCCCCAGCCGTAGAAGCCGTTGTAGTTCTTCGGCCCCTCGCACACCGCGTCGACCTTGCCGTCACCGTTGATGTCGTACGGGTCCGTGCACGGCGTGCCGTCCGCCTCGGCGTACAGCAGGGCCTTCACCAGGGCGGGCGGGGCGTACGGGTGCGTCGACTTGATCAGGGCGGCGACGCCCGCGACGTGCGGCGACGCCATCGACGTACCGGCCATGTAGCCCCACTTGCCGCCGGGCAGCGTGCCCAGGATCAGGCCGCTGGTCGCGGGCGGCTCCGGCTTCTGGTACGCCGTCGAGTCGCCGCCGGGCGCGGCGATGTCGATGACGCCGAGACCGTGGTTGGAGAAGGACGACTTCAGGCCCTTCGCACCGGTCGCCGCCACCGTGACGAAGCCCGGCAACTGGGTCGGTATGTCGTAGCACTCGGACGGGTCGATCACCCGTTCGGTGGGCGTGGAGTCGTTGGGGGAGACCGGGTCGATGATCTCGTCGGCCGCGAGGTCGTAGTTCTCGTTGCCGGCCGCGGCCACGTTGACCGCGCCCTTCTTCTCCGCGTACTTCGAGGCCCGGGTGATGGCCTCCACGAGCGCCTTCTGGTCCGGATCGTTCTTGCAGTTGAAGTACCAGGGGTCGGTGTAATAGCTGTTGTTCGTGACGTCCACGCCGTGCTCGGCGGCCCAGACGAAGCCGCAGACGACGGCCTCCGTGTAGAAGTAGCCGGCGGTGGTCGACACCTTGATGCCGGAGACCTTCACGCCCGGCGCCACGCCCGTCATGCCGACGCCGTTCTTGGCGGCCGCGATCTCCCCGGCCACGTGCGTGCCGTGCGGGCTCTCCTCCGCGCTGGGCCGCCAGGCACCGTCGGTGGTGTCCGGCTTGCCCGTGACACAGTTGACGGACGCCTCGCGATCGAAGTTCGGGGCGATGTCCGGATGAGTGTCGTCCACGCCGGTGTCGATCACGGCAACGGTCACCCGGTCGCTTCCGAGCGACTTCTCATGCGCCTTGTCCGCCTTGATCGCCGGCAGGTCCCACTGCAGCGGCTGGAGCGGATCCTGCCCCTCGACGGCCTCCACATCCGCCAGGTCGTCGGCCGTGAGCACCTTCGGCGTCCCCACGTCGGTCGTGGACTGCGCGGGCAGCGGCGCCGTCCGGGTGGCGCCGGCCGACTGCACCCCCCGCACCTTCCTGATCGTTTGAGCGAACCCGGCGTTCGCCGAGTGCACAACGATCACACCGATCTGGTCGTACGACATGACGATCGTTCCGCCGGCCTTGGCGATCGCCTTCTTCACGTGCCCCGAGGAGCCCTTCCCGGGACGTACGTTGACGACGTAGCTGAGCGAGGTGGCGTCGGTGGCCACCGGGGCGGCGGGCTGCGCCGCGGACGCCGTGGCGTTCGGCAGGAACGCGAGAGCCGTCGCCATGGCCATCCCGACCGGGATCACCAGGGCACGGCGGTGGCGGGGGTGAGGCACTGTCATGGTGTGCGTGTCTCCAGTTCGTTCGCGGTACGAGCGGACCGTGCGGGACGTACATGGTCGGGGCGGCGCGGCCGGAGCACCGGCCGCGCCGCCGTCTGGGCCACTACTTGACCGCGCGCAGCGCGTTGACGATGCCGTGTCCGTAGAAGCCGTTGACGCGTGTGCCGCCCTTGCACACCGCGTCCTGTGTGCCGTCACCGTCCTGGTCGTAGGACTCGGGGCAGGCCGTCTTGTCCGCCTGTGCCTTGAGCAGCCACTGGAGCTGCGCCGGGCTCGCCCACGGGTGCTCGGACTTCAGCAGCGCGGCGACGCCCGCGGCGTGCGGCGAGGCCATCGAGGTGCCCTGCAGGAAGGCGTACTGGTTGTTCGGCATGGTCGACAGGATGCGGCCGTTCTTCGACGGCGTGTCCGGGATCTGGTAGAGCCGGTCGCCGCCCGGCGCCGCCACGTCGACGACGCCCTTGCCGTACGAGGAGTAGTACGACTTGAGGTTCTGCACGCCCGTGGCGCTGACCGTGACGATCCCCGGGAGCTGCGTCGGCACGTCGTAGCACTCGTGCGGGTCGATGGTGCGCTCGACCGGGGTGGAGTCGTCGGGGCTGCTGTCGTCGACGATGGCGTCCGCGTCCAGGTCGTGGTTGGAGTTGCCCGCCGACGCCAGGTGCAGGGTGCCCTTCTTCTGGGCGTACAGCTGGGCCCGGTTGACCGCGTCGACGATCGCCCGCTGGTCGGGGTCGTCCATGCAGTTGTACAGCCACGGGTCGACGTAGTAGCTGTTGTTCGTTATCTCGACGCCGTGATCGGCCGCGAACACGAACGCACACACAACGCTCTCCGGGTAGAAGAGCCCGTTGTGCGGGTCGCTCACCTTGATGCTGGAGACCTTCACACCCGGCGCCACGCCGGCCACCCCGATGTCGTTGCGGGCGGCCGCTATCTCACCGGCGACATGCGTGCCGTGGTAGTCCTCCGCGGTGTACGGCCGCCAGGCGCCCTCGCTGGTGTCCGCGACGCCGCCGACGCAGTTGGCGGACTGGGCCGCGGAGAAGTTCGGCGCGAGGTCGGGGTGGGTGTCGTCGACGCCGGTGTCGATCACGGCGACGGTGACCTTGCGGCTGCCGGGGTTGATCTGCGCGGCCTTGTCGGCGCCGATGGCCCGCAGGTCCCACTGGTCGGCTTCGAGGGGCTCGCTCCCGGCCGTGGCGGCCGCCTCCACCTTCGCGGCCTCCGCGGCGGTCAGGTAGTCCGCCGCATCCTGGTCCGTCGTTCCCGCGGCGACCAGCGGAGCGGTGCGCGTGGCACCCGCCGACTGCACACCACGGGCCTTGCGTATCTGCGCGCCGAAGTCCGGGTTCGCCGAGTGCACGACGATCACGCCGATCTTCTCGTACGTGATCACGACCGTGCCGCCGGCCGCGGCGATCGCCTTCCGCACCGACGCGATCGTGTGACGGTCCGTCTTGGTGTTGACGACGTACGCCAGCTTGGGCGCGTCCGCGGACTGGGCGGCGGACTCCGCGCGCGGGGCGGCCGAGGCGGTCGCCGGCAGGAAGCCGAGCGAGGCGGTCAGCGACAGCACGACGGGCACGGCGAGGGCGAGCCGGCGTCTGGAACGCAGATGAGCCATGGGGTCTCCACATCATCCGGAAACGAAACCGGCCCGAGACACAGGTGGTGCTCGGGCAGGTACATGACGGGCGGTGCAGGGTGAAGCTATCTCCCGACCTCCCTGGCCAGCAATCACTTCTGGAGATGATCTCCGAGTTTTCCGGCGATGACTTCCGAAAGAACCCGGGGCGGTTGAACCGGTCCACGCGTGGCGCCGTGACGTTGAGCAGGGAGCCCGAGCACGATCGAGGCCCCCTGTCGGATCACGCACCCGGCCACTACCATCGCCGCCCGGTTGCCGTGATCCACATCACTCACATCAGCACAGCACCCGCAACGCGAGGAGACTCCGTGGCCACCGACGCACCGCCCCCCTCGAAAACAGAACATCGACTCCCCTCGACCGAGGAGTTCGTCGAGGTGCAGAAGAGCGCGGAGTTCGGTGAACTGCGCCGCTCCTACCGCTCCTTCGCCTTCCCCCTGACCGTCGGCTTCATCGCCTGGTACCTGCTGTACGTCCTGCTGTCCAACTACGCGGGCGGCTTCATGGGCACCAAGCTCTTCGGCAACATCAACGTCGCCTTCGTCCTCGGTATCGCCCAGTTCGTCACCACGTTCCTCATCGCCTGGTGGTACGCGCGGCACGCCGCCGCGAAGCTCGACCCCAAGGCCGAGGCCATCAAGTCCCAGATGGAGGGCCGCGCATGAGCCCCGTACAGCACACCATTCTCGCGGCCAACGAGGCCAGCCAGCACCGCCCGCTCATCATCACGTTGTTTGGGCTTTTTGTCGTTGCCACCCTGTTCATCACGGTCTGGGCGGGCCGCCAGACCAAGAGCGCGTCCGACTTCTACGCCGGTGGCCGTCAGTTCAGCGCCTTCCAGAACGGACTCGCGGTCTCCGGCGACTACATGTCGGCCGCGTCGTTCCTCGGTATCGCGGGCGCGATCGCCCTCTTCGGATACGACGGTTTCCTGTACTCCATCGGCTTCCTGGTCGCCTGGCTGGTCGCCCTGCTCCTGGTGGCCGAGCCGCTGAGAAACTCCGGCCGGTACACCATGGGTGACGTCCTCGCGTACCGCATGCGCCAGCGCCCGGTCCGTACCGCGGCCGGAACCTCCACGATCGTCGTGTCGATCTTCTACCTGCTGGCCCAGATGGCGGGCGCCGGTGTTCTCGTCTCGCTGCTGCTCGGCATCACGTCGGACTTCGGCAAGGTCCTCATCGTCGCCCTCGTCGGCGTCCTGATGATCGTGTACGTCTCCATCGGCGGCATGAAGGGCACCACCTGGGTGCAGATGGTGAAGGCCGTGCTGCTGATCGGCGGCACGATCCTGATCACCTTCCTGGTGCTGCTGAAGTTCAACTTCAACATCTCCGACCTGCTCGGCAAGGCCGCCGAGAACAGCGGCAAGGGCGCCGCCTTCCTGGAGCCCGGCCTCCAGTTCGGCGCCACCGGCATCTCCAAGCTGGACTTCATCTCCCTCGGCATCGCCCTGGTGCTCGGCACCGCCGGTCTGCCGCACATCCTGATCCGCTTCTACACGGTGCCCAACGCCAAGGCCGCCCGGAAGTCCGTGAACTGGGCGATCGGCATCATCGGCGCCTTCTACCTGATGACCATCGCCCTCGGCTTCGGCGCCGCCGCGCTGATCTCCCAGGACGAGATCATCGAGTCCAACCCGTCCGGCAACACGGCGGCGCCCCTGCTCGCCCTGCACCTCGGCGGCGTCGACTCGGCCTGGGGCGCGATCCTGCTGGCCACGATCTCGGCGGTGGCCTTCGCGACGATCCTCGCCGTGGTCGCCGGTCTCACCCTCGCCTCGTCCTCGTCGTTCGCGCACGACATCTACGCGAACGTCATCAGGAAGGGCCAGGCCACCGAGAAGGAGGAGGTCAGGGCGGCCCGCCTCGCGACCATCGGCATCGGCGCCGTCTCCATCCTCCTCGGCGCCCTCGCCCGCGACCTCAACGTCGCCGGCCTGGTCGCCCTGGCCTTCGCGGTCGCGGCCTCCGCCAACCTGCCGACGATCCTCTACAGCCTGTTCTGGAAGAAGTTCACCACCCAGGGCGCGCTGTGGTCGATCTACGGCGGTCTGATCGTCGCCGTCGGCCTGGTGCTGTTCTCGCCCGTCGTCTCCGGCGCCCCCACGGCGATGTTCCCCAGCGTCGACTTCGCCTGGTTCCCGCTGAAGAACCCGGGCATCATCTCCATCCCGTTCGGCTTCCTGATGGGCTGGCTCGGCACCGTCCTGTCCAAGGACGAGCCGGACACCGGCAAGTACGCCGAACTGGAGGTCCGGTCCCTGACCGGCACCGGCGCCCACTGAGCACGCACCTTGAAGCGGCCGCGTCGCAGGGACTCCTGTGGGTCCCTACGACGCGGCCGCGTCTTACGTCGTGGGATCGGGCCTTAGGCGTTGTCAGTGGGGTCACGTAGGCTCGCAGGTGTCGGAGAAAGATGTGCTCCGCTGCGTGTGATCCGCCACGAGGGAGGGGGCCACGTGCTCATCGACACCTATGGCCGGGTGGCCACCGACCTGAGGGTCTCGCTGACCGACCGCTGCAACCTGCGCTGCACGTACTGCATGCCCGAGGAAGGCCTGCAGTGGCTGGCCAAGCCCGATCTGCTCACGGACGACGAGATTGTCCGGCTGATCGACATAGCGGTCACCACCCTGGGCGTCGAGGAGGTCCGGTTCACCGGCGGCGAGCCGCTGCTGCGTCCCGGGCTGGTCGGCATCGTCGAGCGCGTCGCGGCCCTTCAGTCGCGCCCCCAGATGTCGCTGACCACCAACGGCATCGGCCTCAAGCGGACGGCGGCGGCCCTGAAGGCGGCCGGCCTGGACCGGGTGAACGTCTCGCTGGACACCCTGCGCCCGGACGTGTTCAAGGCCCTCACCCGACGCGACCGCCACCAGGACGTCATCGAGGGCCTGCACGCCGCCCGCGAGGCGGGCCTGGCCCCGGTGAAGGTCAACTCGGTGCTGATGCCGGGCCTGAACGACGACGAGGCCCCCGACCTGCTGGCCTGGGCCGTCGAGCACGACTACGAGCTGCGCTTCATCGAGCAGATGCCCCTGGACGCCCAGCACGGCTGGAAGCGCGACGGCATGATCACCGCCGGGGACATCCTGGCTTCCCTGCGTACCCGCTTCGACCTCACGCCCGAGGGCGACGAGGCGCGCGGCTCGGCGCCCGCCGAACGCTGGACGGTGAACGGCGGTCCGCATCGCGTCGGCGTCATCGCCTCCGTCACCCGCCCGTTCTGCGCGGCCTGCGACCGCACCCGCCTCACGGCCGACGGCCAGGTACGCACCTGCCTGTTCGCCCGCGAGGAGACCGACCTGCGCGCGGCCCTCCGCTCGGGCGCCCCCGACGAGGAGATCGCCCGCATCTGGCGCTTGGCGATGTGGGGCAAGAAGGCGGGCGCGGGCCTGGACGACCCGACCTTCGTCCAGCCGGACCGCCCGATGTCGGCGATCGGCGGCTAGCCAGGGCTTGTCGGACGGCCTAGGAGCGCTCGGGCTCCCGCCAGTCCCCGAACTTCACCACGTCCTTCAAGAACCCCCGCACCCCGAGGAACTGCGCAAGGTGCTCGCGATGCTCCTCGCACGCGAGCCACGTCTTGCGCCGCTCAGGCGTGTGAATCTTCGGGTTGTTCCACGCCAGCACCCACACGGCGTCGGCACGGCAGCCCTTCGCGGAGCAGATCGGGGTCTCGTCACTCACAGGCTCGTCTCACCACTGCACAGAAAAGGCGACGCCGAGCAGCCACGGGGGGAGCTGCCCGGCGTCGGTCTGTCGCTCCGACGGGGGATGCGGAGCGCCTACGAAGTATGTCACGGGTAACCCCTTGCCGGGCACCTGAACAACATGATTGAACCGAGCTTTTGCAGAGCCCTGAACGAACGCTTGACGCCCAGGCCCTACGTCCTCTGTCCGGGCCGCTCCTTCGCCGGATCGCCCACCATGTCCTCCGGTACGGATTCCGCGAAGCCGCCGTCGTCCGCCCTCGGCGGCGGCCCGATCATCGGCCGAGGAGGCACGGCCACGAACGTCGACGGCAGGGACGGCGCGTTCTCCCGCCCCGCATTGGCGATCACCACCGCGATATAGGGAAGCACCGCGCCCAGCACCAGCGCCACGATCGCGACGTGCCGTTCGACGTTCCACAGGGTCGCCGCGAGGATCACCGAGATGGTCCGGACCGACATCGAGATGACGTACCGCCGCTGCCGGCCCCGCACGTCGTCCTGGAGGCCCTGCCGGGCTCCGGTGATCCGGAACACCTGGCCGTTGCCGTCGCCATGCCTATTCCGCATCACATTCCACCATCCGCCCGCCTCGCACTCTCCCCGGCCCGTCCCAGCTCCGCACCGGGCCGGAACCGGGGCCGGACAGCCTCCACGTTACGCCGCCACCGCGCCGCCCACGAGGCCGGGCCCCCGCTGCCTGGGCGAACGCCGCCGGACGTAGCGCGTACGGCCGTACCCGACATGCGCTGTACGGCCTACGGGCCGAGACTGGCCGTAATGCTCACGTCGAGCCGTACGAGGAGGCAGCCATGGGCTGGTTGTGGGCGATCATCGTGGGATTCGTGCTGGGTCTGATCGCAAAGGCGGTCATCCCGGGCAAGCAGCACATTCCGCTCTGGCTGACCACCATCCTGGGCATGATCGGCGCCATCGCCGGCAACGCCATCGCCCGGGGTTTCGGTGTCGACGAGACGCCCGGTATCGACTGGAGCCGTCACATCTTCCAGCTCGTGGCCGCGATCATCCTCGTCTTCCTGGGCGACATGGCCTACATGCAGCTCAGAGGCGGCAAGCGGCGCGCCTAGGCGGCGTACGACGAGCGGGGCGGCCTCCGCCACCGGAAGGAGCCGCCCCGCTCGCGCGCGGTGTCCGCTCAGGCGCCCGTGACCTCGACCGCCGCCAGGTTCTTCTTGCCGCGGCGCAGCACCAGCCACCGCCCGTGCAGCAGGTCCTCCTTGGCCACAACCGCGTCCTCGGAGTCGACCTTCGCGTTGTTCACGTAGGCGCCGCCCTCCTTGACCGTGCGGCGCGCGGCCGACTTGCTGGGCACCAGGCCGACCTCGGCGAACAGGTCCACCACCGGGGCCGGCTCGGCGACCCGGATGTGCGGCACCTCCGACAGGGCCGCCGCCAGCGTCCGCTCGTCCAGCTCGACCAGCTCACCCTGCCCGAAGAGGGCCTTGGACGCGGCGATCACGGCGGCGGTCTGGTCGGCGCCGTGCACCAGCGTCGTCAGCTCCTCGGCCAGCGCGCGCTGCGCCACCCGCGCCTGCGGACGCTCCTGCGTTTGCTTCTCCAGCTCCTCAAGCTCCGCGCGGGACTTGAAGGACAGGATCCGCATGTACGTCGAGATGTCCCGGTCGTCCACGTTCAGCCAGAACTGGTAGAACGCGTACGGCGTCGTCATCTCCGGGTCGAGCCAGACGGCGCCGCCCTCGGTCTTGCCGAACTTGGTGCCGTCCGCCTTGGTCATCAGCGGCGTCGCCAGCGCGTGCACGTTGGCGTGCGGCTCCAGCTTGTGGATCAGGTCCAGCCCCGCCGTGAGGTTGCCCCACTGGTCGCTGCCGCCCTGCTGGAGCGTGCAGCCGTACCGCCGGTAGAGCTGCAGGAAGTCCATGCCCTGCAGGATCTGGTAGCTGAACTCGGTGTAGCTGATGCCCTCGGAGGACTCCAGACGCCGGGCGACGGAGTCCTTCGTCAGCATCTTGTTGACCCGGAAGTGCTTGCCGATGTCCCGCAGGAACTCGATCGCGGAGAGGTTCTCCGTCCAGTCGAGGTTGTTGACCATCACGGCCGCGTTCTCGCCCTCGAAGGACAGGAATGGCTCGATCTGGCGGCGCAGCTTCTCGACCCAGCCGGCGACCGTCTCCGGGTCGTTCAGCGTGCGCTCCGCCGTGGGGCGGGGGTCGCCGATCAGGCCCGTCGCGCCGCCCACCAGCGCCAGCGGCCGGTGACCGGCCTGCTGGAGCCGGCGCACGGTGAGCACCTGCACCAGGTGCCCCACATGCAGGGACGGCGCGGTCGGGTCGAAGCCGCAATAGAACGTGACGGGACCGTCCGCGAGCGCCTTGCGCAGTGCTTCCTCGTCGGTGGAGAGGGCGAACAGCCCCCGCCACTTGAGCTCGTCGACGATGTCCGTCACGGTTCTCGTGTCTCCTTGGGTGATCTTCGGGCAGTCGGGTGACCACCGCCTACGAGGTTATACGCCCCGACTGACAGAGCTCATGTTGAAATCCGGGATCCGCAGCGGCGGCATCGCCGCCCTGGTGAACCAGTCGCTCCACTCCCGGGGCAGCGTCTTCTCCGTGCGCCCGGCCTCGACGGCCCGGCCCAGCAGCCCGACCGGCGACTCGTTGAACCGGAAGTTGTTCACCTCGCCGGTGACCTCCCCGTTCTCCACCAGGTACACCCCGTCCCGGGTCAGGCCCGTGAGCAGCAGGGTCGCCGGGTCGACCTCGCGGATGTACCACAGGCAGGTCAGCAGCAGCCCGCGCTCGGTGCTCGCGACCATCTCGTCCAGGGAACGGCCCCCGCCCCCGTTCTCCAGGATCAGGTTGTCGATCCCCGGCGCCAGCGGCAGCCCGGTCGTCCCCGCGCTGTGCCGGCTGGTGAGCAGATGCTTCAGCTCGCCCTCGGCCACCCACTCCGTGGGCGTCAGCGGCAGCCCGTTGTCGAACACCGACGAGTCGCCCCCGGAGGAGTGCGCCAGCACGAAGGGCGCGGCCTCGAGACCCGGCTCGTTCGGGTCGCTGCGCAGGGTCAGCGGCAGCTCGGTGAGCCGCTCGCCCACGCGCGTGCCGCCGCCCGGCCTGGAGAACACCGTCCGGCCCTCCGCCGCGTCCCGGCCCGACGCCGACCACATCTGGTAGATCAGCAGGTCCGCGACCGCGGTCGGCGGCAGCAGCGTCTCGTACCGCCCGGCAGGCAGCTCCACGCGCCGCTCGGCCCAGCCGATGCGTACGGCCAGCTCGGCGTCCAGCGCCGCCGGGTCGACGTCCTTGAAGTCCCGCGTCGACCGGCCGGCCCACGCCGAGCGGGTACGGTCCGGCGACTTGGCGTTCAGCTCCAGCGTCCCGTTCGGCTGGTCGTGCCGCAGCCGCAGCCCCGCCGACGTGCCCAGATAGCTGGACGTCAGCTCGTGGTTGGCGAAGCCGTACAGCTCGCGGCCGCCCGCACGCGCGCGTGCGAACGCCTCGCCCAGCGCCGGCGCGAAGTCGGCGAACACGGCGGACGAGGTCTCGGCCGGCGCGTCCGTGAAGTCGGGCGACTCCGGCACGCCCGTCACCAGCGGCTGCGCGTCCTCGGCGGGCCCGGCGCCGTGCGCGGCGGCCTCCGCGGCCCGCACCAGCGGCTCCAGCTCGTCCATCGTCACCGCGGACCGCGACACCACACCCGAGGCGGTGCCCTCCTTGCCGTCGACGGCGGCGATGACGGTGAGCGTGCGGCCGCGCGTGACGCCGTTCGTGGTCAGCGCGTTGCCCGCCCAGCGCAGGTTGGCGGTCGAGTGCTCGTCGGCGATCACGACGCAGCCGTCGGCCCGGGACAGCTCCAGGGCACGCTCGACGATCTCGTGCGGCTTGTTGGTGGGAGCGCTCATCGACCCGCCTCCTGCGTCGTGTTGAGGATGTTCACGCCCCTGAACAGGGCCGAAGGGCAGCCGTGCGACACGGCCGCGACCTGGCCCGGCTGGGCCTTGCCGCAGTTGAAGGCGCCGCCCAGGACGTACGTCTGAGGCCCACCGACAGCGGCCATCGAACCCCAGAAGTCGGTCGTCGTCGCCTGGTAGGCGACGTCCCGCAGCTGCCCCGCGAGCCGCCCGTCCTCGATCCGGAAGAAGCGCTGCCCGGTGAACTGGAAGTTGTAGCGCTGCATGTCGATCGACCAGGACCGGTCACCGACGACGTAGATGCCCCGCTCCACACCCCCGATGAGGTCCTCGGTCGACATCCCGGCCGGATCCGGCCGCAACGACACGTTGGCCATCCGCTGCACCGGCACATGCGCGGGGGAGTCGGCGTAGGCGCACCCGTTGGACCGCTCGAACCCGGTCAGCCGGGCGATCCTGCGGTCCAGCTGATAGCCGACGAGGGTGCCGTCCTTGACCAGGTCCCACGACTGCGCCTCGACGCCCTCGTCGTCGTACCCGATGGTGGCGAGGCCGTGCTCGGCGGTGCGGTCGCCCGTGACGTTCATCAGCTCCGAGCCGTACTTCAGCTTGCCGAGCTGGTCGAAGGTGGCGAAGGAGGTGCCGGCGTAGGCGGCCTCGTAGCCGAGTGCGCGGTCCAGTTCGGTGGCGTGGCCGATGGACTCGTGGATGGTCAGCCACAGGTTGGACGGGTCGACGACGAGGTCGTACAGGCCCGGCTCCACGCTCGGCGCGCGCATCTTCTCGGCGAGCAGCTCGGGCAACTGGGCGAGTTCGGCGTCCCAGTCCCAGCCGGTGCCCCTGAGGTACTCCCAGCCGCGTCCCACGGGCGGCGCGATGGTGCGCATGGAGTCGAACTCGCCGGTCGACTCGTCGACCGACACCGCGGTCAGCTGCGGGTGCAGCCGTACGCGCTGCTGCGTGGTCACGGTCCCGGCCGTGTCGGCGTAGAACTTGTTCTCGTGCACGGTGAGCAGCGAGGCGTCCACATGGTCGACCCCGTCGGCGGCGAGCAGCCGCTCGCTCCACTCGGTCAGCAGCCCCGACTTCTCCTCGTCGGGCACGGTGAACGGATCGATCTCGTACGACGAGATCCACGTCCTGTCGGCATGCACCGGCTCGTCGGCCAGCTCGACGCGCTCGTCCGACCCCGCCGCCCTGATCACCTGCGCGGACAGCTTCGCCATCGCCACGGCCTGACCCGCCACCCGCGCGGCGGCGTCCATGGTCAGGTCCACACCGGACGCGAACCCCCACGTCCCGCCGTGCACGACCCGCACCGCGTACCCGAGGTCGGTGGTGTCCGACGACCCGGACGGCTTGCCGTCCCTGAGCCGCCAGGACGCGCTGCGCACCCGCTCCAACCGGAAGTCGGCGTGCTCCGCCCCCAGCGCACGCGCGCGTGCCAGCGCGGCGTCGGCGAGGGCGCGTAGCGGAAGCGCCGTGAAGGCTTCGTCGATGGTATGAGGCACCGCGGTCTCCCTGCTGTCGTCGCCTGTCGGGTCCGATCATGTCGCGGGAGCGGTCCCGTGGACCACACGTTTCCGTCCCGAGTGCGCGACTTTCTGTAGGGATCCGACAGTGCCGCCCCTGCGCCACTGTCGGTGCCCGAATGTCCCGCGGCGCGGGCGGACCGATAGGTTTTCGGTGAAGCCGCCTGTCATCCAGGTGTTCGGGCGGGGGTACCAGACCGCTATCGAAAGGGTGATCCGTTGAGCCGCTCGGTTCTCGTCACCGGAGGCAACCGGGGCATCGGCCTCGCCATCGCCCGCGCTTTCGCCGACGCCGGCGACAAGGTCGCGATCACATACCGCTCTGGTGAGCCGCCGGCCGGCTTCCTCGCGGTCAAGTGCGACATCACCGACCCCGAACAAGTGGAGCAGGCCTACAAGGAGATCGAGGCCCAGCACGGCCCCGTCGGGGTCCTGATCGCCAACGCCGGCGTCACCAGGGACCAGCTCCTGATGCGGATGTCCGAGGAGGACTTCACCTCGGTCATCGACACCAACCTCACCGGCACCTTCCGGGTCGTCAAGCGCGCCAACCGCGGCATGCTGCGCGCCAAGAAGGGCCGGGTCGTGCTGATCTCGTCGGTGGTCGGGCTGCTCGGCTCGGCGGGCCAGGCGAACTACGCCGCCTCCAAGGCGGCGCTGGTCGGCTTCGCGCGCTCGCTCGCCCGTGAGCTGGGCTCGCGCAACATCACCTTCAACGTCGTCGCGCCGGGCTTCGTCAACACCGACATGACCCAGGCGCTGACCGACGAGCAGCGCGCGCACATCGTGTCGCAGGTGCCGCTCGGCCGGTACGCGCAGCCCGAGGAGATCGCCGCGACGGTGCGGTTCCTCGCCTCGGACGACGCCTCGTACATCACTGGAGCCGTCATCCCCGTTGACGGCGGACTGGGAATGGGTCACTGATCACCATGAGCGGAATTCTCGAGGGCAAGCGCGTCCTGATCACCGGTGTGCTGATGGAGTCCTCCATCGCCTTCCACGCCGCCAAGCTGGCCCAGGAGCAGGGCGCCGAGATCATCCTGACCGCCTTCCCGCGGCCCACGCTGACCGAGCGCATCGCCAAGAAGCTGCCGAAGCCCACCAAGGTCATCGAGCTCGACGTCACCAACGACGAGCACCTCGGCCGCCTCGCGGACATCGTCGGCGAGGAACTGGGCGGCCTCGACGGCGTCGTCCACTCCATCGGCTTCGCCCCGCAGGACGCGCTCGGCGGCAACTTCCTCAACACGCCGTTCGAGTCGGTCGCCACGGCCATGCACGTCTCGGCGTTCTCGCTCAAGTCGCTGACCATGGCCTGCCTGCCGCTGATGCAGAACGGCGGCTCGGTCGTCGGCCTCACCTTCGACGCCCAGTACGCCTGGCCGCAGTACGACTGGATGGGCCCGGCCAAGGCCGCCCTGGAGGCCGTCAACCGCTACATGGCGCGCGACCTGGGCAAGCAGAACATCCGCTGCAACCTGATCTCCGCCGGCCCGATCGGCTCCATGGCCGCCAAGTCCATCCCGGGCTTCAACGATCTGGCCGCCGTGTGGGACACCCGCTCCCCGCTGGAGTGGGACCTCAAGGACCCGGAGCCGGCCGGCCGCGGCATCGTCGCCCTGCTGAGCGACTGGTTCCCGAAGACCACGGGCGAGATCATCCACGTCGACGGCGGGCTGCACGCCATCGGCGCCTGATCGATCGGTCGCCTGGTGATCGGCTGACCACCTGATCACCTGATCTCTCCTGATCAAGGGCTCGCATCCGGCGGGGTGCGGGCCCTTGACCTGTCACCCGTTCGGCCTACCCGGCGGGCGGGGGCCGGGGGCGACTGGGCACGCTGGAGTACGCGGTTCCCCACGCGTCCCTCCCCAGCACGGCCGAGGAGGTCCCCCTTGTGCGCCTGTACCGCTGCCTGGCCTCAGTGACCGTCGCCGTGGCCCTCGTCCTGTCCGCGCCGTACGACGCGATGCCGCACGCGCGCGTGGCGGCCGGGGAACCGAAGGCCGCGTCGCCGTTCGGTGCCGCGTGCCGCACCAGGATCGAGGGCTCCCATGTGGTCGCCCACTGCCACAACCCCTATGTGGACATCGACCGGGTCCGCCTGCACATCGAGTGCGACCGGTGGTGGGACCTGGACACCGACAGCGCCCCCGTGGACACCGAGCCCGCGATGACCGTGCGCCTGACCGGCCGCTGCTGGAAGGAAGTCCGCTCGGTGTGGATCAGCCACCAGAACCGGGGGAGCTGAACCGTCCCGGGCGGCACTGGAACGGATAGCTCGCCGCCTCCGTCGCCGCCGTCCCGGCGTCGCCCGCCCGGATGGCGTCCAGCAGCCGGCCGTGGTCCATGTACGTCTCCGGGGTCAGCTCCTCGCCGACGTCCTCGCGCAGCCAGTCCCGCAGCACCTCCCCCAGGTCGGCGTACATCGCGGTCATCACGTCGTTGTGGGAGGCGGCCACGACGGCCAGGTGGAAGGTGGTGTCGGCCGCGACGAACGCCTCCGCGTCACCCGACTCCCAGGCCTCCTCACGCCGCAGCAGCAGTGCGTCGAGCTGCTTGAGGTCCTTCTCGGTGCGCCGCTCGGCGGCCAGTTTGGCGGCGGCCGACTCCAGCGTGGAGCGCAGCTCGGCGATGTGCCGGGGGTCGGCGCCCGCGAAACGGCGGTGCATCACGCCGGCCAGCTCACTGGTGGCCACGACGTATGTGCCGGAGCCCTGCCGGATGTCCAGCAGGCCGTTGTGCGCCAGCGCCCGGACGGCCTCGCGGACCGTGTTGCGGGCGACCCCGAGCTGTTCGACCAGCTCCGGCTCCGTCGGGATGCGCGAGCCGACCGGCCACTCACCCGACGTGATCTGGTTGCGCAGCTCGGCGATGACCTGCTCGGACAGCGCCGAACGGCGGGGATGGCTCAGAGGCATGGCACACCTTCGCACGGGAACGGCGGCCGCGGACCGCACCGCGATGGAGGACCAATCATCCCATGATTCTATGATGGGCGACATGGCAAGCGAGGAGACCCGGACGCAGCACCACCCCGACCCACACGGTTCGGCCACGGCCGAGCCCCGGAGCGCGACGGAATCCTCGCCCACACGCGCGTGGAGCCCTACGGCGGCCGGGACGTCGCCCGCGCGCGCGTGGACCACGCGACTCGTCGTCGTCGGCATCGTGCTGTCCGCCCTGAACCTCCGCCCCGCCATCACCAGCCTCGGCGCGCTCCTGGAGGAGGTCCGCGACGGGATCGGCATGAGCGGCAGTGTGGCGGGGCTGCTCACCTCCGTGCCGCCGCTCTGCTTCGCCGTCTTCGGCGTCATGGCGCCACGGCTGGCCCGCCGCTTCGGGCCGGGCGCGGTGGTGTGCGCCGGGATGGCCGCCATCACCGCGGGCCTGCTCATCCGGCCGTACACGGGCGGCACGGCCGGGTTCCTGGCCGCCAGCGCCCTCGCCCTGATGGGCATCGCGGTCAGCAACGTGCTGATGCCGGTCATCGTCAAGCGCTGGTTCCCGGACCGGGTCGGCTCCATGACCGGCCTGTACTCGATGGCGCTCGCCCTCGGTACCTCCCTCGCGGCCGCGGTGACCGTCCCCATCACCGGGGCCCTGGGCGGCAGTTGGCAGTCGGGCCTTGCCGTGTGGGCGGCACTGGCGGCCGTGGCCGTGGTGCCGTGGATTCCGTTCGTACGGGACCGAGGGGGCGTACGGGGCGAGCGCTCGGCCTCTGCCGGACGGACGTCCGGACGTGAGCGGCACGCGCGTGCGGAGGCCGCCTCGGCACCCGGGCTGCGGATCACCCGGAGCCGTACCGCCTGGGCGCTCGCCGTCTTCTTCGGGCTCCAGGCCACCGCCGCGTACATCACGATGGGCTGGATGGCGCAGATCTTCCGCGACGCGGGCGTCCCCGCGGGCACGGCCGGTCTGCTCCTCGCCGTCACGATGGTGATGGGCGTGCCGCTGGCCTTCGTCATCCCGCGCCTGGCCACCCGGCTGCCCCAGCAGGGCCCGATCGCGCTGGCGCTGGGCGTCTGCGGACTCGCCGGGTACGCCGGGCTGTACGTCGCGCCGGCCGGGGGCGCCTGGGCCTGGGCGCTGCTGCTCGGCGTCTCCAACTGCGCCTTCCCGCTGGCCCTCACGATGGTCGGGATGCGTGCGCGCACCGGCGTGGGCGTGGCCCAGCTGTCGGCGTTCGCGCAGAGCACCGGCTATCTGATCTCCATCCCCGGGCCGCTGCTGGTGGGCGTCCTCTACCAGCACAGCGGCGGCTGGGGCGTGCCGCTCGCGCTGATGGCCGCGCTGATGGTCCCCCAGATGGCGGTGGGCCTGCTGGCGGGCCGCAACCGCACGGTGGAGGACGAGGCGGCTCGCTGACCCCCGCGGGTCCGGCGCGGGGGCGGGGTGCGAGACTTGCCGCATGCCAGTGCTCGACCCGAACCCCCGCAACGGCCAGAAGAAGATGCTGCTCGTCTTCGGCTCGTTCTTCGCCATTTTCGTGATCATCGCCGTCATCGCGTCGATCGCCGCGCCATGACGGCTTCCCCGCCGCTTCCCCCGCTGCCTTGCGGGCCATGGTGGGGTTAGCCCCACCATCCCCTAGGGGGCGAGGGTCAGGGTCAAGTGGGTGGATCACCGGATGGGTTGGCGGCTCCTTGTTCCGTAGCTTCGAAACGTGGCCACGGGGATGCGGGCCACCCCCATCGAGGACGGACTCACGGAGGCAGCATGTCGGCCAGCACGCACACCCGGCCCCGCTCGGCGACCACGGGCCGCGTCGACATCCGGCTGCCCTGGTGGGCCCTCGCCCTGCCGACGCTCGCCTTCGTCGCCCTGCTGGCGCTGATGCTGAACCCCTCCGACGCCCACGCGGCGAGCGGCGAGCCGGCGATCGCGCACCTCGTCGAGCGCGCCCATCAGCTCATATCGCGCTGAGCACGCCCCGAGCCGCCCGTCAACTCCCTGCGCCCCATGGCCTGTTTCATGCGAAGCTGGATCTCATGAGCGTCGCTGAACCCCGCAGGATTGTCCTCTTCCGGCATGCGAAAGCCGACTGGCCACAGGTGAACGACCACGAGCGGCCGCTCGCCGAGCGGGGCCGCAAGGACGCCGCTGTCGCCGGACGCAAGCTGGCCGACTCCGGCATCCACTACGACCTAACCCTCTGCTCGACCGCGACCCGGACCCGCGAGACCTGGAAGCTCGCCGTCCAGGAGTTCCCGCAGCGGCCGAAGACCGTCTACGAGGAGCGGATCTACGAGGCCTCGCCCGGCGAGCTGATCGCCGTGCTCAACGAGACCCCCGACGACGCGCAGAACGTTCTCCTGGTCGGCCACAACCCGGGCGTGCAGGGCCTCGCCGAGGTGCTGTCCGGCTCGGCCGACGGTGACGCCCGCGAGCGCATGAGCCGCCGCGGCTTCCCGGCCGCCGCCTTCGCCGTGCTGTCCTTCACCGGCTCCTGGAAGTCACTGGAACCGGGCGTGGCCACCCTGCTGGACTACTGGGCCCCGTCCGAGTGACCCACCGGCCACACCAGGGGCCCGGCGCCACACGGCGCCGGGCCCCTCGGGGCCGAGCGTGGGGAGGACAGCGCAGGGGACACGGCGCAGGGGAGGCGGGGGACACAGCGCCGGAGACACAGCGCTGGGGACACAGCACTGGGAAAACAGCAAGGGAAGACTCAGTCGTCCTCGTGCGCGTCCGCCGCCTCGACCTCCTCGCGGGTGACCCCGAGCAGATAGAGGACCGTGTCCAGGAACGGCACGTTCACCGCGGTGTGCGCCGCCTCGCGCACCACCGGCTTGGCGTTGAAGGCGACCCCGAGACCCGCCGAGTTCAGCATGTCGAGGTCATTGGCGCCGTCGCCGATCGCCACCGTCTGCGACAGCGGTACGCCCGCCTCCGCGGCGAACCGGCGCAGCAGCCGCGCCTTGCCCGCCCGGTCCACGATCTCGCCGGTGACCCGGCCGGTCAGCCTGCCGTCGACGATCTCCAGCGTGTTGGCCTGCGCGAAGTCGAGACCCAGCCGGTCCTTGAGGTCGTCGGTGACCTGGGTGAACCCGCCGGAGACGACGCCCACTTGGTAGCCGAGTCGTTTCAGCGTGCGGATCAGCGTGCGCGCGCCCGGTGTCAGCCGCACCTCGCTGCGCACCTTGTCCACCACCGACGCGTCGAGCCCCTTCAGCAGCTCCACGCGCGCGTGCAGCGACTGCTCGAAGTCCAGCTCCCCGCGCATCGCGGCCGCCGTCACCTCGGCGACCTCCTTCTCACACCCGGCGTGGGCGGCGAAGAGCTCGATCACCTCGTCCTGGATGAGGGTCGAGTCCACGTCCATCACGACCAGACGCTGAGCGCGTCGGTGCAGTCCCGCCGCCACGACCGCCACGTCCACACCGAGGGCCGCGGCGTCCGTCACCAGGGCGGTGCGCAGGGGCTCGGTCTCCACGCCGGACACCGCGAACTCGACGGCTGTCACCGGGTACTTGGCGAGCCGGAAGATACGGTCGATGTTGCCGCCGGCCTTGGTGATCCGCCCGGCGATCGCGGCCGTCGCCTCGGCGGTGAGCGGATGCCCGAGCACCGTCACCAGGGACCGGCCATGACCGCGCGGCCGGTTGTCGCCGTGGCCGGAGATGATCTCGGCCTGCATCTTCATCGACTCCGCCCAGCCGTGGACGGTCGCCCGCAGCTCGCCTTCGAGGCCCTGGGGCGGCTCGGTCACGAGCGCGCACAGCACCATCCGGCCTCGCGTCACGACCTGCTCGATGTCGACCACGTCGACGGAGTAGGCGGCGAGGGTGTCGAAGAGTCCGGCCGTGATGCCCGGCCTGTCCCTGCCGAAGATCTTGACAAGGAGAGTGGGGACGTCAGAGGTCTGCGAAGCGCTCATGGTGTTCCCACGGTAACCGGCACGGAGTGCCGATGGCCCCCGAGGTCCGCCTACCGGACACGGAACACTCAATAACCCTGGATGTCGCTCCGGTGGCGAACGCCTGACAGGTCGACCACGACTTCGCCCGCGACCCGCCTCACCGGCCCCGCTTCGGCCGCCCCGGGGGCGGAGGCCCCGGAAGTGGCGGCCCTGGAGGTGGCGGCCCCGGCGGTGGCCCAGGAGGCGGCGGGCCGTCCTGCGGTGGGGAGGACCCCGGCGGCGGCCTCCCGGACGACGAGGCCCCCGGCGTCCCCCGCGGCCCCGGAGGAGGCAGCTCGAACGGCCGAGTGACGGTCGGAGCGCCGTACACATCACCGCCCTCCGACGGCCGTCGGCCTTCGTTGTCCGGCGGTCGTACTCCTGCGTCTTTTGGTGGCCGTCGGCCCTTGCTGTCCGGCGGCCGTCCGTCCTCGCTCCCCGGTGGCCGTCGGCCTTCGTTGTCCGGCGGTCGTACTCCTGCGTCTTTTGGTGGCCGTCGGCCCTTGCTGTCCGGCGGCCGTCCGTCCTCGCTCCCCGGTGGCCGTCGGCCTTCGCTCCCCGGCGGTCGTACGCCCGCGTCTCCCGGCGGCCGTCGGCCGTCGCTCCCCGGCGGCCGTCCCCCCGCGCCCCCAGCCACCCCACCCGGCGGCCGGGCATCCTCCGGCCTCCGCACCCCGTCCGGCAGACGCAGATACGGGTTGGTGTCAGGGTTCGGCGGCCGGTACGGCGTACGCGGCGCATACGGCCCTGAGGCCGCCGCATACCCCCGCGCCCCCGCCTCCACGTCACTGAGTGCCAGGGGCGCCACCTGGCGCCCCGCCGCCCCGCTCGCGTACGCCAGCAGCGCCCCGACAGCCCCCGCACCGGCTCCCCACAGAGCCCCGAGCAGCAGTGCCATCCCGAGGTTCCCGCGCAGCTCGACCCCTGCCCCGAACGCGTCGAACCCCAGCACGGACAGCGAGGCATCCACGGACACCTCCGCCAGCCACCCGAGCAACGGCAACGCCAACGCGGTCACAACCCCCAGCCGCAGCGCACACCGCCCGGCAAAGCCAAGGGCACCCGCATCCCGCACGCCCCCAGCACCCGCCCCCACCGGCGTGCGCGCCCCCGCGAGCACCCCCGCCAGCAGCATCATCAGCGCCGCCGCCACCCCCAGCAGCCACACCCGCCCGTCCAGCTCCGCCAGCCGCCCCAGCGTCACCGGCTGGTCCGAGTCGACCAGCAGGTCGTCCAGCGGATCCGGCAGAAAGCGGGTGAGCGCCCCCGACGCCTCCCCGTGCCACGGCACGAACAGGCCGAGGGGAATGCCCAGCCACACGCCGTTCGGCGCGCCCAGCAGCGCCGCCCCCGCGATCCGCCGGGGATGGTCGTCGCCGATCGCCGCGTACGCCGCCGCCGCGAGCCCCGCGGCCACCGCCACCAGGAGCACCGTGACCAGCGCGGACACAGCCGGCCGTACGACCCGGTGGACCGCCTCCCAGCCGCGCGGCAGGGGAGTGCGGCGGGAGGCCAGCAGCGCGATCAGCAGCACCCCGGCGGCCCAGCCCAGCCCGCCGAGCAGGGTGGGCGCCGTGTCGACGCTGAAGCCCACCGCCGCCTCGGCATCGATCAGGTCGCCGACCCGCTCGGGCAGCAGCCCCCCGACGTCCCCGGTGTCACCGAGCCCGGGAATCTCGATGCCCCCGGAGCCGCCGGGCAGGTCGTCGAGGCCGAGCGCGCCCCCGTCGATCGTGATGACGTCGTGCCCGGCCCAGGCCAGCCCGCCCAGCGCCGCCACGAAGAGCGCGACCACCGCGCCCGCGCGCGCGAGGAGTTCGGACGCGGAGATCACAACTCCCGCCGCCCGCAGGGACCGTAGAAAGAACCAGGACAAAAGGAGCGCACCGGCCAGGCTCACGCCCAATGGCGTGATCTCGATGGCCGTGGTGGCCTCCGCGCCGGTCAGCCCGAAGGCGGACACATCCCCGGACGGCGTCACCGAACCACCCGCCCCAAGCGCCACCGCCGCCGCGGTCATCGGCCCGAGCGAACCGGCCGAGTCCGCCTGCAGCAGACGCAGTCCGAGCGCCGCCGTACCCGCCATCCCGATCAAAGCCCAGCTCACGGAGGCGATCGCGGACAGCAGGATGTCGACCCACGGCAGCCTCGTGCCGTACCCGCCCTTCTCCACACTCACGGCAGACCCCCCGATCCGCGGCACGGCGTCGCCGCCGCGCATGCGCCCTCGCGTGGGATTACCACTCTCCGGGCCGATTTCAACCCCGTCAACGGCGCACGGGAACGCGCCCGTACGCGCCTGTACGCGGCCTTCGCAAGGCCCGACTTTCGGTCAGGGGGCCGCTCCTGAAATAGTTCCCCCCGATGTTCGACATCCCTAGACTCCCCGCGACGGGGGTAATTCGGGGGACAACTCAGTGGGGCATGGAGTGCCGGAACTCGTACTGCAAACCAATGGACGGACCTGGACGCTCGACTCGTCCAGGGCTTACACACTCGGACGCGATCCGCAGGGCGACATCGTGTTCGACGACGCCAGGGTCTCCTGGCGGCACGCCACGGTCAGTTTCAACGGCCGTAGTTGGGTCATCGAGGACCATGGCAGCACCAACGGAACGTTCGTGCAGGGCCAGCGGATCCATCAGCTGGAGATCGGCCCCGGTTCGGCCGTCCACCTCGGCAACGCGACCGACGGACCGCTGCTGAGCCTGTCCGGCGCCGCGGCCGCGGTCGCGCCCCAGGCCCAGCCCCAGCAGCAGCCGTTCGCCGCGCAGGGCGCGAATCCGGGCTGGTCCCAGCAGGCGCCGCAGCAGCAGGCCCCGCACGCGGGCTGGCAGCAGCCCGCCCAGCCTTTCCCGCAGCAACAGGGTGCGGCCGAGCAGCATGTGCAGAAGGTGCCCGGCGGTGCGGCGGGGGCACCGCCGGTCTACGGCGACCGCAGCCCGACCACGTTCCACCAGTTCGCGCTCGGCCGCGTGATGCGCATCGGCCGTGCCCTGGAGAACGACCTGGTCGTCTCCGACCTGCAGGTCTCGCGCCACCACGCGGAGTTCCACTCCACGCCCGACGGCCGCATGGAGATCCGCGACCTCGGCTCGCACAACGGTACGTACGTCAACGGTCAGCCGATCCCCAAGGGCGGCTCCCAACTGCTCGGCCCCACCGACATCGTGGGCGTCGGCCACTCGACGTTCCGGATCGTCGGCGACCGCCTTGAGGAGTTCGTCGACACCGGTGAGGTGTCCTTCTCCGCCCGCCACCTGACCGTCACGGTCGACGGCGGCAAGCAGATCCTCAAGGACGTCTCCTTCGGCGTCCCGGAGAAGTCGCTGATCGCGGTCATCGGCCCGTCCGGCTCCGGCAAGTCGACCCTGCTCAAGGCGCTCACCGGCTACCGGCCCGCCAACCAGGGCGAGGTCCTGTACGACAACCGGAACCTGTACAAGCAGTTCGCCGAGCTGCGTCAGCGCATCGGCCTGGTCCCGCAGGACGACATCCTGCACAAGGAGCTGACGGTCAAGAAGGCCCTCACGTACGCGGCCAAGCTGCGCTTCCCGGCCGACACCACGGCCGCCGAGCGCGAGGCCCGCATCGACGAGGTGCTGCGCGAGCTCAAGCTCGACATCCACAAGGACAAGAAGGTCACCTCCCTGTCCGGCGGCCAGCGCAAGCGCGTGTCCGTCGCCCTGGAGCTGCTGACCAAGCCGTCGCTGATCTTCCTCGACGAGCCGACCTCCGGCCTCGACCCGGGCATGGACCGCGACGTCATGCAGCTGCTGCGCGGCCTCGCCGACGACGGCCGTACGGTCCTCGTGGTCACCCACTCCGTGGCCGAGCTGGCACTGTGTGACAAGCTCCTGGTGATGGCCCCGGGCGGCTCGGTCGCCTACTTCGGCCCGCCCGAGGAGGCGCTGAACTTCTTCGGCTACGACACCTGGGCCGACGTCTTCTCCGCCTTCGAGAACTACCGCGACTACGACTGGTCGGGCCGCTGGAAGGGCTCGCAGCACTACCAGATGTACGCCGCGGACATCGACGCCGTCGCCCCGCAGGCCGTACCGATGCCGGCCATGCAGGCGATGAAGCCGCCCAAGCCGCAGGGCTGGATGTCCCAGTGGGTCACGCTGGTGCGCCGCTATGTGTCGGTGATCGCCTCCGACAAGGGCTTCCTCGCCCTGATGGTGATCCTGCCGGCCGTCCTCGGCGCGGTGAGCCTGCTCATCGAGCCGGACAACGGCCTGCTGCCCAACGACCCCAACCCGCAGACCGGCCGGATCATCCCCAACGGCACGGCCACCACCGTCCTGCTGATCCTCGCGGTCGGCGCCTGCTTCGCCGGTGCCGCCAACTCGGTCCGTGAGCTGATCAAGGAACGGGTCATCTACGAGCGGGAGCGCGCGACCGGCCTGTCCCGCTCCGCGTACCTGATGTCCAAGGTGTTCGTGCTGGGCATGATCACCGTGTTCCAGGGCCTGCTGGTCGGTGTGATCGGCTTCTCCAGCCGGGAGCTGCCGGAGGAGGGCCTGATCCTGGGCAGCGCCACGATGATCGAGCTCTCCCTGCCGATCATGGCGCTGGGCTTCACGTCGATGATGTTCGGCCTGATCATCTCGTCGCTGGTGAAGACGGCCGAGAAGACCATGCCGCTGCTGGTCATGTTCGCGATCATCCAGGTGGTCTTCACGGGCTGCCTGTTCGCCCTGAACGGGACGGTCGGCGTCAACCAGTTCTCGTATCTGATGCCGTCCCGCTGGGCGGTCGCCGCGGCCGGTGCCACGCTGGACTTCAACAAGATCAGCCCGCCCGAGGAGGGCGCCGACAACGACCCGCTGTGGGAGAACACGGTCGGGGTGTGGACCATGGACATGGTCGCCCTGCTCGCGCTCGGCGTGATCTGCGGCTTCTTCGTGGCCCGCTTCCTGCGCCGCCACGAGCCCGAGGTCATGCGGAAGTAATCCCTGCCGGTAATCCCTGCCGTACGACGCGAAGGGCGGCACCCCGTCAGGAGGGTGCCGCCCTTCGGCGTACGGCGAGCAGAGGTCCGCGCCTGCCTCAGCACGCGCCGTGCGTCACCTCAGTACGCGCCGAAGACGTTGTCGATCGAGCCGTACCGGTCGGCCGCGTAGTTGGCGGCGGCGGTGATGTTGGCGACCGGGTCGTAGATGTTCCAGGAGGTACCCGGCACGTGGTACGCCTTGAAGGTCGGCGGGATCACCTGGAGCAGGCCCTTGGACGGGATGCCGTTGCGGGCGTTGATGTCCCAGTTGTTGATCGCGTTCGGGTTGCCCGAGGACTCTCGCATGATGTTGCGGTGCAGGCCGTTGTAGGAGCCCGGGATGCCCTTGGCCTTCATGATGGACAGCGCCTCGCGGATCCAGCCGTCGAGGTTGTTGGAGTAGGCCTTCTTCGCGGCGACCGGCTGGAACGCGATGCGCTGGACGGACCGGCTCGCGGCGGCCTTCGCCTCGCGCTGCTGCTCCGCCTTCTTCTCGGCGGCGGCCCGCGCGGCGTTCTTCTTCTGCGCGGCGGCCTCGGCCTTCGCTGCGGCCTCGGCGGCGGCCTTCTTCTTCGCCGCGATGGCCTCGACCTTCAGGCCGGCACCGGCGAGCTGGTCGGTGACGTTGGCCTTGACGTCCTTGATCGGCTCGGAGCTGTAGGCGACCTCCGCCGGAACGGCGGCCTCGGCGGTGGTGGTCTGTCCGCCGGAGGGCACCGTGGAGAACGCGAGGGTGGCGGCACCGAGCGCGGCGACACCGGCGAGGGCGATCTTGTTCTTGGGCATGGCTGACGGACCTCTTCGAATAGCGCGGAGGTCGCTCACGTCCGGCGGGGGACAGGTGCTTCCCGCACGAACGCCGCGGGCAGACAACCCGCGGCGCTGAGCGACGGCAGCCATTCTTAGCGGCCGCAAAAACCAGTGGCAAAGGTGTGACCTACGATCCCGGGTAGTGGATCAGCTAGGGGCAAATCGGGACAGACCAGACCGTCTTTCCCGCTCGTTACGGGTCTCTTTATCTCCTATTGACCTTCGTACGTGACCTGCGCCCTATGCGCGGCCTCACATCGACGACGTAACAGTCTCACCAGCAGTTGCTGGAGCAATGCTCAGTGTGACCGCTCTCCTGCGGAAGGAGGAGATGGACGTCCCCGAACTCGTGCCACAGGTAGCGGTGGCGCAGCGCCTCCTCGTACCCGCGGTGGATCGCCGCCGCGCCGGCCACGGCCTCCAGCATCAGCAGATGCGAGGCCTCCAGCTCGTGCAGTCCGGTCAGCAGCCCGTCCACCACCCGCACCCCGCGCTCGGGAGTGACCACGAGGTCCGTCCACCCCTCGGCCGCCCGCACCACCCCGTCGGGCCCCGCGGCGGACTCCACGGCGCGTACGGCGGTCGTACCCACCGCGATCACCCGGCCGTCCCCGGCCCGTACCGCGTTGATCAGCCGCGCCGACACCTCCGGTACGGCGAACCGCTCCGGATACGGCGGCTCGTGCGCCTCCGCCGAGGCCACCCCGGTGTGCAGTGCGATCGGCGCGAACTGCACACCCCGGCTCACCAGCTCCGCCACCATCCGAGGCGTGAAGGGCCGCGCCGCACTCGGCATCTCCGCACTGCCCGACCCGTCGGCCGGCGGCAGCGCGAACACCGTCTGGTACACGGACAGCGGCTGATCCCGCTCCGTGTAGGAGTAGCGGATGGGCCGCCCGTACTCATCCAGCAGCTCCCGCACCTCGGCCCCGGCCGCCCGGGCCCACCACAACCGCTCGCCCCGCGCACTCAGCGGCTCCTCCAGCACCAGCCGCACGCCCCCGGGCAACCGCACCTCCGTCCCCGCCGGACCACCCGCACGCGCGCGCGTGGTGCCCTTCTCATCCGGATCCCGCAGCTCGACGGCCCACCGCCCGTCGTCGCCGCGGGTAGAGAAATGCACCACCACGCGCGCGTGCCCGATCCACCCGTCCACCGCCGCGGCCAGCGTCGGAGAGGTGTTCACGATCAGCAGATCACCCGCCCGCAGCAGCCGTGGCAGCTCCGCGAACGCGTGGTGCGACACCCCAGTCCCACGCGACACCAGCAGCCGTACGGCATCCCGGTCCAGCCCCGGCCCACGCTGCTCGGCCGGCACGCGCGCGGACAGCTCCTCCGGGACCTTCCCCCACTCCCGGACGGGCTCCACCGGCGTCACCCCGAGAGCCGACGTCATCGCGTCCCCTCCAGCAGGGCCGGCGCCCCGTAGCGGCCGCTCGGCGGCCGCTCGTCCAGCAGCCGCAGGAACGCCGGCACCACACTCGCCGGCTCCGGCCGCGGATCGTCGTCCTCCGGTACGGCCGCCGCATACAGCTCCGTCGCCATGTCCCCGGGGTCGACCGCCCAGACCCGCAGGCCGGGCGCCTCGGCGGCGAGCACCGCCGCGAGCTGGTCCAGGGCCGCCTTCGACGCCCCGTAGCCGCCCCAGGTCTCGTACGCCTCGGCCGCCGCGTCCGAGCTGACCGCGATCACCGCGGCCCGCTGGGAGGCACGCAGCAGCGGCAGCGCCTCCTGGACCAGGCCCAGCGCGGCCACCACGTTCACCTCCAGCGCCCGCCGCAGCCCGTCCAGGGGCAGCTGGTCCAGCCGGACCAGCGGTTCGGCGCCCAGCGCGCTCGCGTTGCTCACCAGCAGATCGACGCCGCCCAGCTTCCAGGCCGCCGCCACCAGCTCGGACCGGTGCCCGGCGTCCGTGACGTCCCCGCAGAGGGCCTCCACCCGGGTCCCGTGCACCGCGAGCGCCGCCGCCGTCTCCTTCAGCGCCTGTTCACCCCTGGCGTCCAGCACCAGATCCCACCCGCGCGCGGCCAGGGCCTCTGCGAGCGCCCGCCCCAGCCCCTTCGACGCCCCCGTGATGATCGCTACCGGCATGTCACGTTCCCCTCGTCCTCGACGCCGCTCGATCGGCGTGCCCTCAACGTAGGAACCGGGGACCCCGCCCCGCCTCGGTCGCGGGCCGCACAACGGCGGGGCCCTTCGGCCTAGGCCACCGGGCCACGACCTCCGCCGGACAGGCCGTAGGCCCGGAGGCCTAGGCCCGCAGGCCCGGGCGGCTGCCGTCACCGGTCCGATCCGCCCTGTCACACCCCGCCGGTAGCGTTGAAGCCATGAGTCAAGGTCCCCGGTCCGGCCTCGCCGCGGTCAGCTCCGCGCTGCTGGCCATGAGCAGGCATCTGGAGGTGCGCGACGTCCTGAAGACGATCGTCGCCTCGGCCCGCGAGCTGCTCGACGCCCAGTACGCCGCGCTCGGTGTGCCGGACGACCACGGCGGCTTCGCGCAGTTCGTGGTCGACGGCGTCAGCGACGATCAGTGGAAGGCCATCGGCCCGCTGCCCCGCCAGCACGGCATCCTCGCCGCGATGCTCCAGGACGCGAAGCCGCAGCGCCTGGCCGACGTCCGCACGGACCCCCGCTTCGAGGGCTGGCCCTCCGCCCACCCCGACCTGGCCGACTTCCTCGGCCTGCCCATCCGCGACGGCGACGAGGTCATCGGCGCCCTCTTCCTGGCCAACAAGAACTGTCCAAAACCCGAGGGCACCTGCGGCTTCACCGCCGACGACGAGGAACTGCTGTCCATCCTCGCCCAGCACGCCGCGATCGCCCTCACCAACGCCCGGCTCTACGAACGCAGCCGCGAGCTCACCATCGCCGAGGAGCGCTCCCGCCTGGCCCACGAGCTGCACGACGCGGTCAGCCAGAAGCTCTTCTCCCTGCGCCTGACCGCCCAGGCCGCCACCGCCCTCGTCGACCGCGACCCGTCCCGCGCCAAGGGTGAGCTGCAGCAGGTGGCCGCGCTCGCCGCCGAGGCCGCCGACGAACTGCGCGCCGCAGTCGTCGAGTTGCGCCCCGCGGCCCTCGACGAGGACGGCCTCGTGGCCACCCTGCGCACCCAGGTGCACGTCCTCGACCGCGCCCACACCGCGCGCGTGACGTTCACCGCCCACGGCGTGCGCGTCCTGCCCGCCGCCCAGGAGGAGGCGCTGCTGCGCGTCGCCCAGGAGGCCCTGCACAACGCCCTGCGGCACTCCGGGGCCGACCGGGTCGACGTGACCCTGGCCAGGCGCGGCGGCGGCGCCGTCCTGCGCGTCACGGACGACGGCGGCGGCTTCGACCCGCGCGCGATACGCCGTGCCGGACGCCACCTCGGCCTGGTCTCCATGCGGGACCGCGCGAGCGGCGTGGGCGGCACGCTCACCGTGGAGTCGGCGCCCGGCAAGGGCACCACGATAGAGATGGAGGTCCCCGGTGGCTGACGCAATCAGGGTGCTGCTCGTCGACGACCACCAGGTGGTCCGCCGCGGCCTGCGCACCTTCCTCGAAGTACAGGACGACATCGAGGTCGTGGGCGAGGCCGCCGACGGCGCCGAGGGCGTCGCCCGCGCCGAGGAACTGAAGCCCGACATCGTCCTGATGGACGTCAAGATGCCCGGCATGGACGGCGTCGAGGCGCTGCGCCGGCTCCGCGAGCTGGGCAACCCCGCGCGCGTGCTGATCGTGACCAGCTTCACCGAGCAGCGCACGGTCGTCCCGGCCCTGCGCGCGGGCGCCGCCGGGTACGTCTACAAGGACGTCGACCCCGACGCGCTCGCCGGTGCCATCCGCTCGGTGCACGCCGGGCACATCCTGCTCCAACCCGAGGTGGCGGGCGCCCTGTTGTCCCAGGAGGAGACCAACTCCGGCCAGGGCAGGCCGGGTTCGCTCACCGAGCGGGAGCGCGAGGTGCTCGGTCTGATAGCGGACGGCCGCTCCAACCGCGAGATCGCCCGCGCGCTGGTGCTCTCCGAGAAGACCGTCAAGACCCATGTCTCGAACATCCTGATGAAACTCGACCTGGCGGACCGCACGCAGGCCGCCCTGTGGGCCGTACGCCATGGCGTGACTGGCTGAAACAGGCTGAAAAACACTCCGTACGGCAATACGGAGGGTTCCGCTCCGGGCTGAGATTCATACCGTCGTGGGAATGTCCCCCGGATGGCGCATCCTCCGCGCGGCTCCGGCGTTCTTCAGTGCGTGCTGCGGCGACTGGCCGTGGCAGTCGCATCAGAAGGGCATACGAAGTGAAGAACCTGAAGAAGGCAGCGGCCGTGACGATGGTGGCCGGTGGTCTGGTGGCCGCCGGTGCCGGTATGGCCTCCGCCACCGACGGATCGCACGCCACCGGCAAGGCCGTGGGCTCGCCGGGTGTCATCTCGGGCAACCTCGTCCAGGCCCCGGTGCACGTTCCGGTGAACGCCGTCGGCAACAGCGTGAACGTCGTCGGTGTGCTGAACCCGGCCTTCGGCAACCTCGGCATCAACCGCTGAGTACCGCTGTGTCGGCCGTCGGCCCGGACCACGTGGGCAAGCTCCCACCCCACGTCCCCACCGCCTGACGCCGACCGGGCACCGAAAGGCTCCGCGAGTCATGGACGACTCGCGGAGCCTTTTGCCGGACACGCGCCGGTCAGTCACTCACGCCGGTCACACCAAGGCAACCGACGATCACCGCATCCCCCGCTCCCGCTCCTCCACAACGGAGTTGTACGCCGCGACCTGCGCCCGCCGAGCCGTCCGCTCCACCGGCCGCAGCACCTCCGCCCGGGCCGCCATCTCCGAGGCGCTCACCGCACCCCCGTGCCCGTTGTCGTACGCCACCGAGATCAGCACCCCCACCCGCTGCGCCAGTTCCAGCACCCGCACCGCCCGCCCCGGATACCCCGGCGCCAGCACCTCCCGCCCCCTCTCGGCCCGCGCCCGGTACGCATCGATCGCCGCCTCCGCCACCGGCCCCGACCCGGCCACGTCCAGCCGCGTCAGCACCTCGGTCGCCTCCCTGAGCGCCTCCGCCAGCTCCCGCTCCGCCTCCCCGAGCGAGGGCACATCGGCGGGCGGCGCCTCCCGCACCGGCAGGCAGTGCCACACCACCTCGACATGCACATCGCCCTCGGGCCCGGCCTCGTACACCTCGGGAACCAGCCCCAGCGCACCCCCGTGGCAGATCACCGCCTCCTCGGCCTCCAGCGCCCGCGCATTGAACTCCGGCGGCCCGCTCAGCCCCAGCGGATGCCCCGGCGCCGGCAGCGCGACCCGCAGCCCGGTCACCCCGAGCGCCCGCAGCCGCCCCAGCGCGAGACTGAGCCCGACGGGCGCCGACTCCCCCGGCAGCCCCTCCACCCGGTGCACGGCGTCCTCACCGACGATGGCGAGCACGGCGTCGTCCGGCGAAACAAGTCCGGCAAGAAGGGCATTTCCCCAAGCGGCAAGGCGTCCAGCGCGCGGTTCCGAGAGCATGCTCCCACCCTAAGTACCGGGCCGAGGGAATGGACCGCCCGACCGGTGGCGTAGATTTCGTTGAGGGCTGCGCCCACCGGCGCGGCCGCCCGAGCCACAGGCGTACGCGACAGCCGAGACCGGCCACACTGCAAGGGGAGACAACGCGCTCATGAGCGATGTTCTGGAGCTTCAGGACGTATCCGTGGTCCGCGAGGGCCGGGCTCTGGTGGACCAGGTCTCCTGGTCGGTCAAGGAGGGCGAGCGCTGGGTGATCCTCGGCCCGAACGGCGCCGGCAAGACCACCCTCCTCAACGTCGCCTCCAGCTACCTCTTCCCCAGCAAGGGCACCGCCACCATCCTCGGCGAGACCCTCGGCAAGGTCGACGTCTTCGAACTGCGCCCCCGCATCGGCATGGCCGGCATCGCCATGGCCGACAAGCTCCCCAAGCGCCAGACCGTCCTGCAGACCGTGCTGACCGCCGCGTACGGCATGACGGCCGGCTGGCAGGAGGAGTACGACGAGATCGACGAGCAGCGCGCCCGCGCCTTCCTCGACCGCCTCGGCATGTCCGACTACCTGGACCGCAGGTTCGGCACCCTCTCCGAGGGCGAGCGCAAGCGCACCCTGATCGCCCGCGCCCTGATGACCGACCCCGAGCTGCTCCTGCTCGACGAACCCGCCGCCGGGCTCGACCTCGGCGGCCGCGAGGACCTCGTACGCCGTCTCGGCCGCCTCGCCCGCGACCCCATCGCCCCCTCGATGCTCATGGTCACCCACCACGTCGAGGAGATCGCCCCCGGCTTCACCCACGTCCTCATGATCCGCCAGGGAAAGGTCCTCGCCGCCGGCCCGCTGGAGCTCGAACTCACCTCCCGCAACCTCTCCCACTGCTTCGGCCTGCCCCTCGTCGTCGAACAGGTCGGCGACCGCTGGACCGCACAGGGCCTGCCGCTGTCCTGAGCCGGTGAAGTCCCCACCAGGGCACGGGTAATAAGCCGGTGCCAAACCAGACCGCGCCCTGTCCGCGCAGGTTCGGCGGTCCTACCATGACCGTGTGGAAATCGACGCGTGGGTGTGGTGGTTGATCGCGGCGGCCGGGCTCGGCATCGGGCTCGTGATCACCGCGATGCCCGAACTCGGCATGCTCGCGGTGGGCGCCGTCGCGGCCTCGGCGACCGCCGGCCTCTTCGGCGGAGACGCCGTCTTCCAGGTCGTGGTCTTCGCCGTCGTCTCCACCGCCCTCATCGCGGTGGTACGCCCCATCGCCAACCGGCACCGCGCCCAACGACCCCAACTCGCCACCGGCGTAGAGGCGCTGAAAGGCAGACAAGCCGTCGTACTGGAACGCGTCGACGGCTCGGGCGGACGCATCAAGCTCGCCGGAGAGGTCTGGTCGGCCCGCGCCCTCGACACCGACCGCGTCTACGAAGCCGGTCAGGAAGTCGACGTCGTGGACATCGAAGGAGCCACGGCGATCGTCATGTGACCCCGCACGACACAAGGTGGCCGAACACCGCACCTGCGGTGCGAGGGTCTGTCAGACTCGACCAGCAAGATCTTCAACAACCATAAGATCTGCACCAACAGGATCCGCCGGGAGCGGATCCGCCGAACGCGCCGAGGCGGAGAAGGGTACGGGGAGCGACGATGGAACCGGTCATCATCGTCCTGATCATTCTGGTGGTGTTGGTCTTCATCGCCCTGATCAAGACGATCCAGGTCATCCCACAGGCCAGCGCCGCCATCGTGGAGCGCTTCGGCCGCTACACGCGGACACTGAACGCGGGCCTCAACATTGTCGTCCCGTTCATCGACACCATCCGCAACCGCATCGACCTGCGCGAACAGGTCGTCCCCTTCCCGCCGCAGCCGGTGATCACCCAGGACAACCTGGTCGTCAACATCGACACGGTCATCTACTACCAGGTCACCGACGCGCGGGCCGCGACCTACGAAGTCGCCAGCTACATCCAGGCCATTGAACAGCTGACGGTCACCACCCTCCGCAACATCATCGGCGGCATGGACCTGGAGCGCACCCTCACCTCCCGCGAGGAGATCAACGCGGCCCTGCGCGGCGTCCTCGACGAGGCCACCGGCAAGTGGGGTATCCGCGTCAACCGCGTCGAACTCAAGGCGATCGAGCCGCCCACCTCCATCCAGGACTCCATGGAGAAGCAGATGCGCGCCGACCGCGACAAGCGCGCCGCGATCCTCCAGGCCGAAGGTGTCCGGCAGTCCGAAATCCTGCGCGCCGAGGGTGAGAAGCAGTCCCAGATCCTGCGCGCCGAAGGTGAGGCCAAGGCCGCCGCCCTGCGCGCCGAGGGCGAGGCCCAGGCCGTCCGCACGGTCTTCGAGGCCATCCACGCCGGCGACCCGGACCAGAAGCTGCTCAGCTACCAGTACCTCCAGATGCTGCCGAAGATCGCCGAAGGCGACGCCAACAAGCTCTGGATCGTCCCCAGCGAGATCGGCGACGCCCTCAAGGGCCTCTCCGGCGCCATGGGCAACTTCGCCCCCAAGCCCGGCGGTTCGGACTCCACGGGCAACGGCACCGGCTCGGGCCCGGAACGCCGGGAGAAGCCGTCGATCGACTAAGGGCGCGTCCCTAGGCGGGTCAGCCCCCGCGCCCTGCTTTCAGGTGCGCGGGGAACTGCGCGAACAACCACATACGACCCGCGGACAACAGACATCCGCAGCCCTACGGTCTAAGGGGTCCTTGCACTATGGCCGTGCGACCCGGGCGGGCATAGTGCAAGGACCCCTAAGCCGCAGCCGAGGCCAACCACTCGGGCAACGCCTCATAGTCGTCCTGCGCCAAAGCCAAGAGCATCGCGTCGGCCGGCGTCGGCTCAAACGGCTCCCGCAGCAACGGCATACCGGCTTCCTCCGGCGTCCGATTCGCTTTACGGTGGTTGTCCTGGGCGCACGACGCCACCGTGTTCAGCCAGGTGTCCTGACCGCCCTGGGACCGCGGCACCACGTGGTCCACGGTCGTCGCCCGACGACCGCAGTACGCGCACCGGTGCCGGTCCCGCACCAGCACACCCCGCCTCGACCACGGCGCTTGTCTTCGGAACGGCACCCTCACGTACCTGCACAACCTGATGACCCGGGGCGCCGGTATGTCGACCGCGGCTCCGCGCATGCGCAGTTCGGGGTGGGCCTGCTCGACGACGGCCTTGTCCTGGAGCACCAGAACGACGGCTCGGTTCAACGTCACCGTCGACAGCGGCTCGAAGCTCGCGTTCAGTACCAGCGTGTCCCGCATACCAGCCCACCTCCCGTGTGCACCGGCCCACCCCTTGGCGGGCTGGGATCAACTCTGGCCGTGCACGCCGAGATGGACAACGCAATATCCGCTGCTCCCACGAGGTGTGACCTCGCAGCCCCCGGCCACAAAAATGCCCGCCTCCGATCACTCCCAGACCAGAGGCGGGCAAACGCTCAGTGAACGTCAGGCTTCGGCGGGCACCTCGTACTCACCGATGAGCTGGGCGCGCGCCAGCGTGTGGAACCGCAGATTGAAGCCCACGACGGCCGGACTGGCGTCCGAGTCCGGACCGAGCTTCTCCTGGTCCACGGCGTACACCGTGAACACATACCGGTGCGGCCCGTCCCCGGGCGGCGGCGCGGCACCGCCGAAGTCCTTCGTGCCGTAGTCGTTGCGCGCGTGAACCGCGCCCTCCGGCAGGCCCTCGAACTTCCCGCTGCCCGCCCCCGCCGGCAGCTCCGTCACCGAGGCCGGGATGTCGAACAGGACCCAGTGCCAGAACCCGCTCCCCGTCGGGGCGTCCGGGTCGTAGCAGGTCACGGCGAAACTCTTGGTCTCGGCCGGGAAGCCCTCCCACCGCAGCTGCGGTGAGGTGTTGCCGGCCGCGTGGACCTGAGCGTCCTTGAGGGTCGCACCCTCCTGCACGTCCTCACTCGTGACCGTGAACGACGGCACGGGCGGATGGAAGTCGTGGGGGAGCGGCCGCCTCTTGAGCTCGGTCACCTCGGTACCTCCTGATCGGATGGTTCAGTGGATTCCGAGCCTAGAACCAGTTGCGCCTGCTGCCGACTTCGGACAGCCACTGGTTGAGATAGGCCACCCAGTCGGTGCCCTGGTAGTCGTGCAGCCCCACCTGGAACGACCGGAACGTGTCGCTGCCCTCGCTGAACAGACCCGGCTTCTTGTCCATCTCCAGCACGACGTCCATCGCCTGCTCGTCGGCCACGAAGCTCAACTCGACCTGGTTCAGCCCGCGGTACTGCTGCGGCGGCAGGAACTCGATCTCCTGGTAGAACGGCAGCTTCTGGCGTGTACCCCGAATGTGACCGCGCTCCACGTCCGCGTTCTTGAAGCGGAAGCCCAGCTGGATGAAGGCGTCCAGGATCGCCTTCTGCGCCGGCAGCGGGTGCACGTTGATCGGGTCCAGGTCACCGGAGTCCACCGCACGCGCGATCTCCAGCTCGGTGGTCACACCGATGTGCATGCCGCGCAGCGGCTGGCCGTCGATCATCGTGATCGGCGTCTCCCACGGGATGTCCAGCCCGAACGGCACCGCGTGCACCGCCTCGGCCTGCAGCTCGAAGGCACCGCCGAGGCGCACCTTCTTGAACTCGATGTCCTGCTTGTACTCCGTGTCCTGGCCCTCGACCTCGACCTTGGCCTGCAGCCCGACCGACAGCGCCTCGATCCGCTGGTTCACGGACCCGCCCTGGATCCGCACCTCACCCTGGACCACGCCGCCCGGCACGACATTGACCTCGGTCAGCACCGTCTCGACCGAAGCCCCACCGGCCCCCAGACTCGCGAGCAGCTTCTTGAACGCCATGTCTCTCCCTCGATGACTACGTCTCTGATCACTACAAACGCGATCCGGCCGCGGCCGGTTCCGGGCCCCACCCTGGCAAGACGAACGCCCCCTGACCACTCCATCGCACCACCCGTCTGCACTACCCTCGGACGGCATGATCGCGACCCCCGACCGTACGCCCCTGCCCCGAGAGTTCTTCGACCGGCCCGTACTGGAAGTGGCCCCCGACCTCCTCGGCCGCATCCTCGTACGCACGACCCCGGACGGTCCGATCGCGCTGCGCCTGACAGAGGTCGAGGCCTACGACGGCCCGAACGACCCCGGCTCCCACGCCTACCGCGGCCGCACACCCCGCAACGACGTGATGTTCGGTCCACCCGGACATGTGTACGTCTACTTCACCTACGGCATGTGGCACTGCATGAACCTGGTCTGCGGCCCGGACGGAACGGCGAGCGCCGTTCTGCTCCGGGCCGGCGAGATCATCGAGGGCGCCGAGCTGGCCCGCACCCGTCGACTCTCGGCCCGCAACGACAAGGAACTGGCCAAAGGTCCGGCCCGCCTGGCCACGGCCCTGGACGTGGACCGCACCCTGGACGGCACCGACGCCTGCGCCTCCGGCGACACCCCCCTCCGTATGCTGACCGGCAGCCCTGTGCCCTCTGACCAGGTACGCAACGGCCCACGCACCGGAGTGGCCGGCGACGGGGGCGACGGAGACATCCATCCCTGGCGCTTCTGGGTCGCCAACGACCCGACGGTGAGCCCCTATCGGGCCCACGTTCCGAGGCGCCGCGGAAGTTGACGCGCACTCCGAAGGTGCGTAATGTAGCCCGAGCCGCTGAACCGGGTACTGCGATCGTCAGCAGCCGGAGCGGCCAACCCACTACCTAGCGAGCAACCCCTCAGCGGGGTCGATTCGGGTGTGCCCGCATGCCTGAATTCGAATCCGCGGACTCGATTATGAATCGGGCGAGGGAATCGGCTAACGTAGTGAATGTCGAAAGGCCGCGAGGCCGAAAGGCAAACCCGCCGACCGGGAATCAGAACCGAAAG
>NZ_JAHUXH010000020.1 GCF_019219825.1 Streptomyces sp. TRM70350
ATCTGCGGCTGGAGTACTAGGGCATTCGAAAGCCGCCCTAGCGGAAATGCTGCGAACGCTCCGCAAGCGAGCCGGGCTGTCCCGAGTCCGGCTCGCTGGGCGTTGCAATGTGTCTCCAACGTCGGAGGGCGCCGGGGCGGCGGCGCTGCTGCTCTGGAGCGGCGACTGAGAGTTCCGTCGCTGTTGTCCAGAAGCGGGGCGTTCGACTGCTCGTCGGCTTCTCAGCCGAGGTGGCCGGTCTGCACGAGATCCCCCACGGCTCCTGGGGATCGGCGATGACGGGCACGGTGACCGGACCGTCGTTGGCGGCTACGTTGGTGGAGTGGCAACCAAGTTGGACGGCACAGCGGGCGTGAGGGGCGAGGGATGAAACGGCTGTGGGGGCTCGGCGTGGCGGTGGCCGCCGGGGCGGCGGCGCTGCTGCTCGCGGGATGCAGCACCGCTCCGACGGATTACAGCGAGGTCGTCACGTTCACCGACGGGCACGGCCGCGTCTGCACCGCTGCGGTGGTCGTCGACCAGGAGCAGAACCAGGGCCGGGACTACGAGATCTCCAGCCTCGACTGCGACTACCCCCCGGAGGGCCGAACGCCGGGGCCCACCGGCTACTCACCCCTGCCGGAGCGGGATGCGGAGTGAGCCCAGCGCTACCGTCATGGCTGACCGAACCACTGCGGGACCACTTCGCGGCCCTGCTGCCCGAGCGAGCGGAGTACCAGCTTCGACCTCGCCGAGGCGATCACCTGTGCGGCCTCTAGGTCAAGCGATGTCCTCCGGGACTTCGATCCGCTCCCTGAACTCGCCCCTGTTCGTCTCCTTCACCTCCTGTGTGTATGTGATGTGGTCGCTCGGCAGGCGGACGGTGAAGCGGAACCAGTGCGTCAGGATGCGGTGCGTCGCGGAGTCCAGGACCAGTTCCTCCTCCAGGCTGACAAGCGTGAGTTGGTCCTCGTTCACCCGGACACCCGCCTCGCGCAGTCGGTCCAGGGCCGGTTGCACTTCCCGCCGGGCCTTCGCCGCCCAGGGACGGTCCGGTGCGTCGGCGAGTTTCCTCGACGCGACGTCGGCCCTGAGGCTGACCTGTTGGCCGTACGCGAGCTTCGTCAGCGTGACGTCAACGCCGTCCGTCTTCTTCATGTAGCCCCTGAAATCGGCGAGGGCGGCCACCGGGTCCTCGACTTTGTTCGCTATCGCCGGGTCGGTCGCGGACGCCTGCTTCCACTCTGGCGAGCCCTCCTTACGGAGGTAGGCCGTGTTGTCGAACACGAACAGCTCTTCACCGCGCGTGTCCTTGCCGGTGCTCACATTCCCCAGTACATGCAGCGCCAGGGGGTCCTGGGTGCGCTCCATCATGGCCGAGTAGATGGCCTCGCTCTGCTGCTCGGCTTGCGTCAACTTCTCCTCCCCCCGCACTTGGAACGTCCACCCTGGGCGGGCGGCCATCGCGTCTTCCGCCAGGTCGAGGTGGTCCTCCGGAGTCTGCGACGCCGTCGGGCCCGGCTCCTCGGTGGTGCAGGCGGCCAGGGGGAGGGAGAGCAGCAGGCCCAGGAGGGCGGCCAGTCCGGAACGCGTCTTCATGTGCTCTGCTCCTCCGGGGGCTTCTCAGGCTACTGCCGGAGACTAGGACGCACGGCGGCGCGATTGGTTGTACGGCCACCGCTGTATGAGGTCTCTTGCTGGGGCCCTCGTCTCCCTCAGGTGGGGGCGGCGTTCGCATGCTCGACGGCTTCAAGTGGCCCATGGCCGCCTGGTTTTTGTGAGAGGGAAGAGCAGATGACCACGCAGACCGACCGTGTCGACCATGAACTTGTCCGGGCAGCTGCGCACGTTGCGGCCACGTACTGCCGGGGCGACAACCACACCATGGCGGCTGCGGCCCGCGCCCGAGACGGCCGGATCGTCACCGCGGTGAACGCCTATCACTTCACCGGAGGTCCCTGCGCCGAGCTGGTCCTGATCGGCACCGCTGCCGCCCAGGGGGCCTACGACCTGGACACCATCGTCGCCGTGGGTGACCGCGACCGAGGCGTCGTGCCCCCATGTGGCCGCTGCCGCCAGGTCCTTCTTGACTACTTCCCGGCCCTCAAGGTCATCGTCGGGACAAACGACAGCCTCCGGATGGTGCCCGTCGCCGACCTGCTTCCCGAAAGCTACATTTGGGCCGACCACCAGCTCGGCGCTGAGGAGAGCGCACCACTCGGCACGAGCTGACGTCCCGGGCGGTTACGGCAGCTGGCCGTTCCTCCGATGTCCCGCCCGGCCTCCGCGGGCACACCGGATACGGGCTCGGGGCTGTACTACCACCCGTTGCCGTGCGGCGGCGGCTCGTGGACCCACGGTGGCCACGGGCTCGGTTACCACGTCGAGGTGACAGCCACCCATGACGGCGCCAGGCGGCTGACCGTCGCCGAGTTCAGCCGCTCGTTCGACCCCGCCGCGGAGGACGCGCGGGCTGCCGCACGGCGGACGCTGATCGAGCGCGCCATGTGCGACTGACCTCGTCTCCGCGGACCGCTGTCCATCAGCGATCCGAACGTGGCTCGGCAGTGCCGCCCGCGGTGGTCTCGGGCTTCGTGTGGAGGATCTCGCGGGCCTGCTCCGCGGCGCGGACGGTGTTCTCGGCGACGAAGTCCATGAAGCGGGCGGTGTTCTCGAAGCGGACGCCGGCCGGGGTGTGGGGGCCGAGGACGCCGACGCCCTGCCGTGCGACCTCGACGATCTGGGCGATGGCCCGGGCGCTGGCCATCATCGACTGGTACATGATGTCGTCGTCCACGACATAGCGCTCGCGACGGCGTTCGTCGCGCTCCCGGCGGACCATGCCCTGACTCTCGAGGAACGCGATCGCCTTGGAGACGGACGCCGGGCTGACATCGAGGCGCTGGACGAGTTCGGACGCGGTGAGACTGCCCGAGTCGGTCATGCTGAGGGCGGCCATGACCCGGGCCATCATCTTGGGCATGCCCGACTGCATCATGACGGTGGTGTACGTCTCCTCGTACGCGCGGACCGCCTCGGCGTCGCGCCCGTAGGCCTGCGCGGGCGCCTCCGTGCCCCGGGGCGCGGCCTGCCTGCGGCGGTGGGCGCGGCGTTCGGTGGCGCGGTGGGCGAGGTCGGCGCGGTAGGCGGTGGGGCCGCCGTTGCGCATCACCTCACGCGTGATCGTCGAGGTGGGGCGGTCGAGGCGTCGGGCGATCTCCGCGTAGGCGAGGCCGTCGGCCAGTCCCAGCGCGATCTGCTGGCGTTCCTGCTGGGTGAGTCTGCCTCCCGGCATCGCGGTCTCCTTCGTGGTCCGTGGCACCTTCAGCATAGCGTTCACCTTCGGTTCATTGCAACGAACAGAGTGGTGACTGTTGCATTAGATTCAGAACCATTGCAACGATTTCCGGGATCTGACCTGCAGCAATGACAGTCATGCGCAACGCGCTTGTTGTCGGGTTATTAAACGCAACGTAGCGTTTCCCATGCCGGAAACGACGACCCGATGGAGCGCACGATGCAGAAGTTCGACACCCCCGCCCCGATCGTCACCGTCCTGGACATCCCCGCGGGACGCATTCAGTTCATCGCCGCCGACCGGGCCGACACCACGGTCGAGGTCCTGCCCGCGGACCCCTCGAAGAGCCGCGACGTGAAGGCGGCGGAGCAGATCGAGGTCGGCTACGGCGACGGCGTCCTGCGGATCGAGGCTCCGGCGGCGAAGAGCCGGATCCTCGGACACTCCGGATCCGTCGAGGTGGCGGTCCAGCTGCCCGCCGGCTCCCGTGTGGAGGGGAAGGCGGCCGCCGGCGAGTTCCGCGGCGTCGGGCGGCTGGGCGACGTCGCCTTCGAGGGCGCGCAGGGCTCGGTCAAGCTCGACGAGGCGTCAAGCGCCCGCCTCACCGTCCTCGACGGCGATGTGTCGGTCGGCCGCCTGGGCGGCCCGGCGGAGATCAGCACCCTAAAGGGCGCCATCCAGATCAGCGAGGCCGTGCGCGGCACGGTCACCCTGCGCACCGAGCATGGCGACATCTCGGTCGGCGCCGCCCGCGGAGTCTCCGCCTCCCTGGACGCCGGCACCTCCTACGGCCGGATCCACAACGCGCTCATGAACACCGACGGCGCCGCCGCCGGCCTGACCATCCAGGCGACCACCGCCTACGGCGACATCACCGCCCGCAGCCTCTGAACCGCAGCCTGCAAAAGGAGCGTCCCTCATGACCAACTGGGCCATCGCGGCGTACGGGCTGCGCAAGTCCTACGGCGACAAGACCGTCCTCGACGGCGTCGACCTGGCCGTCCCGGAAGGAACGATCTTCTCCCTGCTCGGTCCGAACGGCGCCGGTAAGACCACCGCCGTCAAGATCCTCTCCAGCCTCGTCTCCCCCGACCCCGCCAGTGGCCAGATCCGTGTCGGCGGCCACGACCTCGCCACCGACCCGCAGGCGGTGCGCGCGGCGATCGGTGTCACCGGGCAGTTCTCCGCCGTCGACGGGCTGATCACGGGCGAGGAGAACATGCTGCTGATGGCCGACCTGCACCACCTGTCCAAGCGCGAGGGGCGACGGGTCACGGCCGAGCTGCTGGAGCGGTTCGACCTCGTCGATGCCGCGAAGAAGCCCGCGTCCACCTACTCCGGCGGTATGAAGCGCCGCCTCGACATCGCCATGACCCTGGTCGGCAGCCCGCGGGTCATCTTCCTGGACGAGCCGACCACCGGCCTCGACCCGCGCTCCCGGCACAACATGTGGCAGATCATCCGTGAGCTCGTCTCCGACGGCGTCACCGTCTTCCTCACCACCCAGTACCTGGAGGAGGCCGACGAACTCGCCGACCGCATCGCGGTACTCAACGACGGCAGGATCGCCGCCGAGGGCACCGCCGAGGAGCTGAAGCGGCTCATCCCCGGCGGACACGTGCGGCTCCGCTTCACCGACCCGGCCGCGTACATGAACGCCGCCGTCGCGCTGCGCGAGGTCACGCGCGACGACGAGGCGCTGGCGTTGCAGATCCCCAGCGGCGGCAGCCAGCGCGAGCTTCGTTCCCTCCTCGACTGGCTGGAGGCGGCCGACATCGAGGCCGACGAACTGTCCGTGCACACGCCCGACCTCGACGACGTGTTCTTCGCCCTGACCGGCCCCACCGTGCCCAACCGGCCCAACCAGCCCGGCCAGCCCAATCAGCCCGGCCAGCCCAACCAGGCCAAGCCGCCCAACCAGCCCGGCCAGCCCGGCCAGCCCAAGGAGACTGCCCGATGAGCCCCCTCTCCCTCGCCGTACGCGACTCCTCCACGATGCTGCGACGCAACCTGCTGCACGCGCGGCGCTACCCGTCCCTGACGCTGAATCTGCTGCTCACGCCGATCATGCTGTTGCTGCTCTTCGTCTACATCTTCGGCGACACCATGAGCGCGGGCATCGGCGGCGGCGGTGCGGACCGCTCCGTGTACATCGCCTATATCGTCCCGGGCCTCCTGCTGATGACCATCGGCAGCACCACGATCGGCACCGCGGTCTCCGTCTCCAACGACATGACCGAGGGCATCATGGCCCGCTTCCGCACGATGGCGATCCACCGCGGGTCGGTGCTCGTCGGGCACGTCGTCGGCAGCGTGCTGCAGTCGATCATCAGTGTCGTCCTCGTCGGCGCCGTCGCCGTGGCCATCGGCTTCCGCTCCACCGATGCCACCGTTCTGGAGTGGCTCGCGGCGTTCGGACTCCTTGTGCTCTTCGCCACGGCGCTCACCTGGATCGCGGTCGGCATGGGCCTGGTCAGCCCGAACGCCGAGGCCGCCAGCAACAACGCGATGCCCCTGATCCTGCTGCCGCTCCTCTCCAGCGCCTTCGTCCCCCTCGACGCGATGCCGGGCTGGTTCCAGCCGATCGGCGAGTACCAGCCGTTCACGCCCGCCATCGAGACCCTGCGCGGCCTGCTGCTCGGCACCGAGATCGGCGACAACGGGTGGCTGGCCGTCGGCTGGTGCCTGGGCCTCGCGGTGCTCGGCTACTTCTGGTCGACCTCGAAGTTCAACCACGACCCGAAATAGCCGCCATGAAAACGCGGGCCACCTCCCGCAACCCGTCCCACCCGAGGGCGGCGTACACCGACATCCGGTCGGCGTACGCCGCCCTTGGCTTCGAGTGGCCCATGGCCGCCCGGCTTTGTCGAGGGTGGCGGGGCGGCCGGTGGTGGGTGGCTGTGGTCGTGTCGGTGGCCTGTCATGATCTTCGGACGGGTCGGGGCCATGGGAGGAGAGGCGTTATGCGTGTGGGGGTTTATCTCGCGCATCCGCGCGCCGGGAGTTTCAATCACGCTCTCTTCGAGGCCGTGGTGGACGAGTTGCGCGGGCGCGGGTGCGAGGTGCTCGCGCATGACCTTTGTGCTGAAGGGTTTCCGCCGGTGCTCCGTGCTGATGAGACGGGGACCGTTCAGGCGGCGCCTGGCGCGCAGGACTCTCAGGTCGCCTTGCATCGGAGCGAGGTCGCCATGCTGGATGCCATGGTGTTCGTACACCCCAACTGGTGGGGGATGCCACCCGCTGTGCTGGCCGGGTGGGTGCAGCGGGTGTTCGTGCCTGGCGTGGCCTACAAGTTGGGGTCGGCGCAGGGGGAACCTGCGGGGCTGCTGCGGGCCGGGCGGGCGCTTGTGCTGAACACGTCCGACACTCCTGCCGAGCGGGAGGCCGACGAGTTCGGAGATCCGTTGGAACGGATCTGGGCGGCGTGTGTGCTGCCGTATGTGGGCGTTGTCGATGTGCGCCGGGTGGTGTTCCGTACCGTCAGTGACTCAGGTGATGACGTCCGCGCCGACTGGCTCGCGCGGGCGCGGCGGGAAGCCGCTGCGCTGCTGGGATGACCGGGTGGGCGTCGCCGCCGCTGCCCCGGCCGTGCCGGTCTGCACGAGCATGAGGGCGGGACGGGCGGCTCTGTTGGCCCGCGAGCGGGCCGGGCCCCACCCGTCGTCCAAGATCACCGGGGTGCAGAATGACCCGTATGTCGATAACGAACTCCCCGAAGACGGCCACGATCGACGACGCTCCGCTGATCAGTCGCATTCTGACCCGTGCCTTCGACGACGACCCCATGATGCGCTGGTTCTTCCCCGACGACGCCTCGCGCGAGGCGGGGCTGAGCCGCTACTTCAGCACCATCTTCGCTCGGCAGTACGTCCACCACGGAGTGTGCGAGCGTACCGAGGCGGGGGCCGCCTTCTGGGTACCGCCGGAGGCGCAGGCCAAGGCCGTTCCCGACGCGGAGACCATCCAGGTGCTCCAGAACATCCTGGGCGACCGGGCTCCACTGTTCAGGGACGCTGTCGAGACGGCCGCCCAGCACACCCCCCAGGAACCGCACTGGTATCTGGCGGTGATCGGCGCCGACCCGGCCGCCCAGGGCCGGGGACACGGGGCCGCTCTGCTGCGCTCGGGGCTGGCCAAGGCCGACGCGGCGGGTCTGCCCGCCTATCTGGAGTCCTCCAAGCCGTCCAACCTGCCCTTCTACGAGCACTTCGGCTTCACCGTGCGGGAGGAGCTGCGGCTACCGGAGAACGGGCCGGTGCTGTGGGCCATGTGGCGCGCGCCGCGCCGCCCGGCCGGTGCCTAGAAGGCGCTGGTCGCAGCCACGCCACAGGCTTGGGTGACCTGCGGGGAGGTGGTGGGCTGACGGCCACCGCCAGCCCGGGGAGGGCGGCGGCGGCCGTCATGTGGGCGTCATCGCGTTCTGTGTGTCCTGTGCGTTACGGCGTCGGGTTCAGGTCCGCTCGGCCGAACAGCAGGGCGTAGCCCGAGGGGAGTTGGGCGATGATCCGGGCAACCAGGTCGTCACCCACCAGCTGCGGCAGGGCGCTGAGGACCGAGCTGACGTCCCAGCGGGCCGTTGCCGGGGTGGCGCCCTCTATGCGGGTGGCCACCGAGTCGACGAATTCCGGGGCCGTCAGGGGGCGGGTGGCGGGGATCTGGGAGGCGATGACCCGGGCCGCTTCCTCGGGGAGGGCTTGGGCCAGTGCCACTCGTTCGTCGCCCGTGACGTGGCCGCCGAGGGCGGAGAGGACGATGCGGGTGACGCGTTCGGCTTCCGCTCTCGTCGGGTACTGGCCCGCTTCCTGTACGGCCGTGATCAGTTCCGCCCAGGTCGGCTTACGGGGATGGTCCGGTGCGGGTGTCGTCGTCAGAGGGGACGTGGTCGGCGTGGGCATCGTCGGCATCGTCGGCGCGGTCATCGTGCGGCTCCTCCTCCGGGTCGTAGGGCAAGGGGGCGCGTCCCGCAGGCGGCGGACTGTGCCTGCGGGACGCTTCTCGTCGGCTGCTGAGCTCGGCTGCCGAATTCGGCTGCCCCATTCGGCCCCGACGCTCAGCTACGGCGCTCAGCTACGGCGCTCACCTGGGGCGATCAGCTACTGCGCTCAGCCACGTCGCTCAGCTGCTGAGCTGCTTGCGGCTGTCGCCGCCGGTGATCTGGATGCGGCGCGGCTTGGCCGCCTCCGCCACGGGGATGCGCAGGGTGAGGACGCCGGCGTCGTACGAGGCGTCGACGCGGTCCGCGTCGAGGGTGTCGCCGAGGAAGAGCTGGCGGGTGAAGCTGCCCGTCGGGCGTTCGGCGACGATCAGCTCCGCGCCCTCGGGGGCGGGGCCGCGGCGCTCGGCGCGGACGTTCAGGACGTTGCGTTCGACGTCCAGCTCGATCGTCTCGGGGTCGATGCCGGGGAGGTCGAAGTGGACGACGAACTCGTCCCCGGAGCGGTAGGCGTCCATCGGCATCGCGGCCGGGCGGGTGGGGCCGAAGACCTGCTGCGCGAGTCGGTCGAATTCGCGGAACGGGTCGGTGCGCATGAGCATCACGGGTCACTCCTTTCGTGGAGGGGATGGGGTGCGATGCCCTACGGCTTCTTATATAACGCCCGGGAGGAAACTTGACAAGGGGCGACTCAGGTTCGGGGGTGAGGCCCACGTGAGCGGGCTCGTCGGTGGGTACGGCGTCGCCCGCTGGACCAAGCAGCGGCAGCTCGGCGGGGCGGGCGCTGACCGCCGCGTACGTCGCCGCCTTCGCCGGGTCCCATCCGCTGGCCGAGAAGGTGGGCGCCTGGCCCGCCGTGTTCGGGGTGGCGGGGGCCGTCGCCCTCGCGTCATGGGCGGTCGCCGACCGGCAGGCGTGAGCCCCGAAGCACTTGTCACGACGCCGACCTGAACGCCCTCCGGTACCCCTGCGGGCTCGTCCCCACCACCCGCCGGAAGCGTTCCCTGAACGCCGTGGGCGAGCCGAACCCGGCCTGGGTCGCGATGCGTTCGACGGGGTACGACGTCGTCTCCAGCAGGTACTGCGCCCGCCGCACCCGCGCCCGGTGCAGCCACTGCAACGGCGTCGTCCCCGTCTGCTCCCGGAAGCGCCGGTTGAGCGTACGGGTGCTCATGCCCGCCTCCCCCGCGATGTCGTCCAGCGTCAGATCTTGGTCGCAGTTGTCCTCCAGCCACGCCAGCAGGGGCTCCAGCGTCGCGCCCGCCGGGGCCGGGGGCTGGTCGTGGACGATGAACTGGGCCTGCCCGCCCTCCCGTTCCAGCGGCATGACCGACATGCGGGCGGCGTGCGCGGCGACCGCCGAGCCGTGGTCCATGCGGATCATGTGCAGGCACATGTCCATCGCCGCGGCGGCGCCCGCGGAGGTCAGGAACTGGCCGTTGTCGACGTAGAGGACGTTCGGGTCGACCGTCACCTTCGGGTACCGCCGGGCCAGGTCCGGCGCCGCGAACCAGTGCGTCGTGGCGCGCAGCCCGTCCAGCAGGCCCGTCGCCGCGAAGAGGAACGCGCCGACGCACACCGACGCGATCCGCGTGCCGTTCGCCGCCGCCGCGCACAGGGCCTCGGCGACGCCGGGCGGCAGCGTCTGCGGCGGGTCCTGGACGCCGGGCAGGATGATCGTGTCGGCCTCCGCCAGCGCCTCGATCCCGTACGGCGCCCGCACGGTGAACGCCCCCGCGCTCACCTCCTCCCGCACCGAGCAGACCCGCACCCGGTAGGCCTCACGGCCGTCCGGCAGCCGGGCCCAGCCGAAGGCGTCGATCGGGGCGGAGAGGTCGAACGGGATGACGCCGTCCAGCGCCAGTACGGCCACGGTGTGCATGGCGGGATCGTAGACACCCGCCAGACTTCCGCCAAGCCCGCCGCCCGGCCGACGGTGCCTCGGCCCCGTACCGCGGCACGGCATCCAGCACCGCATAAGACCAACGGCAGCTCGCACGCCCGGCACCGAGAACCGCCAACGGGCCCTTCACACCCCGCCCCCCAAACCGCCAAGGAGCCGCCCCTCACACCCCGCCCCGCAACACGGCCGAGGCGCCTCGCACACCGCTACCGCTACCTCCACCGCTCGCATGCCGCACCGCACCCCTGGCGAGATTCCGTTGAAGCATGGCACTACCGCCACTTCTCCAAGATCCGGGCCGCCCATAACGTCGACGCCCGTGACCAAGTTCCTCCTCGCCGTCCACGTCCTCGCCGCGATCGTCGCCATCGGCCCCGTCACCGTCGCCGCGAGCATGTTCCCGCCCGCCGCGCGCCGGGTGCTGGCCGCGCCCGGCGACCCGAAGGCCGTCGAGACCGTTCAGCTGCTGCACCGTATCTGCCGGGTGTACGCCACTGTCGGCGTCGTCGTGCCCGTGTTCGGGTTCGCCACGGCGAGCGCCATGGGGGTGCTCGGCGATGCCTGGCTGATCGTGTCCATCGTGCTGACCGCCCTCGCCGCAGTCGTCCTGGTCGCCCTGGTGCTGCCCCGGCAGGGCGCGCTCGTGGAGGGCGGCGGGACGCGGGAGGCGACCGTGCGACTCGCCATGTTCACCGGCGTGTTCAACCTGCTGTGGGCGGTGGTGACGGTGCTGATGATCGTCCGGCCGGGGTCGACGACCGGCGCCTGAGCATGATCGCCTGTGCTGTCGCCGGTGCGTGAGCACGTTCACCACGCGCCCGTTCGAATCCCTACGAAGGTACGAAGAAGCGCCGTACGCCCCACTCCTCGCCCGCCGTCACCACCCGCGCGTACACCGCGTCGACGTCCTCGACCTCCACGCTCAGGTTTTTGTTATCGCCCCGCCTTCCGCACGTCTCCTCACCGTCCCCTCCCCAGGCACGCGACCGACGACGTTGAGGTACGAGGCACGTGACACGACACATCAGCCGCCGCGGCATGCTGAAGGCCACGGGCGTGGCAGCCGGAGTCATCGGTATGGGTACGGCCCTGCAGGGGCCCACCGCGACCGCCGCGACCGCCGCCGACGGGGCCTTCGCCCACCCCGGCCTGCTGCACACCCGCGCCGATCTGGACCGTATGGCCGCGAAGGTGAAGGCGGGCGCCGAGCCCTACACCGCCGGGTACGCCAAGCTGACCGCCAACCGGCATGCGCAGAGCGGCTGGAAGGCCAATCCGCAGGCGATCGTCTACCGCGGGTCGGGCAGCCCGCAGAACTACTCGATCCTCTACAACGACATCCACGCCGCCTACCAGAACGCCCTGCGCGCACACGTCTCCGGGGACAGCGCGCACGCCGACACGGCGGTGGCGATCCTCAACGCCTGGTCGGCCGAGCTGACCAGCGTGCAGGGTTCCGCCGACCGGTTTCTCGCCGCGGGCCTGTACGGCTACCAGTTCGCCAACGCGGCCGAACTCGTGCGCGACCACCCGGGCTTCGAACTGGCGCGCTTCCAGAAGATGCTGCGGGAGGTCTTCCTGCCACTCGGCGACGACTTCCTCAAGAACCACAACAACGCCGTCGTCACCAACTACTGGACCAACTGGGACCTGACCGCGATGGCCTGCGTCCTGGCCGTCGGCATCTTCTGCGACGACCGGGCCGCCGTCGAGCGGGCCGTCGCGTACTTCAAGCACGGCGAGGGGCTCGGGTCCGTCAAGAACGCCATCCCCGTCGTGCGCGAGGACGGGCTGGCCGAGTGGCTGGAGGCCGGGCGGGACCAGGGGCACGCGCTGCTCGGGGTCGGGCTGATGGGCACGTTCTGCGAGATGGCCTGGAACCAGGGCATCGATCTGTACGGCCACGACGACAATCGGTTCCTCAAGGGCGCGCAGTACGTCGCCAAGTGGTGCCTCGGGGAGGAGGTGCCGTACACCGCGAACACCCGGAAGAAGGGTGCGATCGGGGGCTGGTCCGGGACCGAGACCGCGACCGAGGCCGCGGCGGTCGATCCGGCGATGACCCGGCCGATCTGGGCGATGATCGCCAACCACTACACCAAGCGGCGGGGGCTCGACGCCTCGTACGTCACCCGGATCGCCGCGAAGTCCGCGCCGGAGGGCGGGGGCGGGGACTACGGGCCGAACAGTGGCGGCTACGACCAACTGGGCTACGGCACGCTGACGTTCACCCGGGACCGGGCCTCCAGGGGTACGTCGTCGCCGCCGACACCGACCGCGTCGGCCTCCGGCGCACAGCCCACGCGGCCCGGGCCCCCGAGCCCCACCCCCACCCCCACCCCGGACGGCGGCCTCGCCGCCACCGGCACCGGCGACACCGCGGGCTGGATCGCCGCGACCGGCATCACCGCCCTGGCAGGCGGACTACTCCTCCTGCGGCGCCGAGGACGCACCGGCGGCGGCGCCTGACACTCGCGCTGATCCCCGTGCCCGGACAGCACCCAGGCCCGTCCGACACGGGGATCAGCCCCTGCCCCGGCGCCGGAGGGCAACCCGGTCCGGCCCGGAGACCAGCCCCGATGCCACGCGGAGCCCAACCCCCGCTCCAGCGCGGGCACGCCCCGTCCGGCTACGCCCCCAGCATGCGGGTGATCGTGTAGATCAGCAGCCCGGCCAGGGAGCCCACGACCGTGCCGTTGATCCGGATGAACTGCAGGTCACGGCCGATGTGTGCCTCGATCTTCTTCGTGGTGTGCTCGGCGTCCCAGCTCGCCACGGTGTCGGTGATCAGGGAGGTGATCTCGCCGCGGTACGTCGTCACGACGTGCACCGCCGCGCCCTCGACCCAGCTGTCCACCTTGCTCTGGATCTTGGGTTCGGTGGCCATCCGGGCGCCCAGCGACAGCAGCGAGGCCCGCACGCGCAGCCGCAGCTCGCTGCGCTCGTCCTCGGCCGCGGAGACGATCATGGATCGTACGGCCGTCCAGGCGGAGGCGATCAGGTCCTGCACCTCGCCGCGGCCCAGCACCTCGCCCTTGAGCCGCTCCACCTTCGCGCGCGTCTCGGTGTCGGACTGCAGATCGGAGGCGAAGTCGGTGAGGAAGCGGTCGAGGGCGCCGCGCGCCGGGTGGGACGGCATGTCCCGCATCTCCGCGCAGAAGCGCAGCAGCTCCTTGTAGACCCGCTCGCCGACCTTGCGGTCGACGAACCGCGGGGTCCAGCCGGGCGCGCCGCCCTGCACGGCGTCCATCACGGAGTCGCCGTGCAGCACCAGCCAGTCGTGCGCGCGGGAGACGATCAGGTCGACGACCCGCTTGTGGCCGCCGTCGGCGACGACCTTCTCCAGCATCTTGCCGATGCCGGGGGCGATCTCCTGCACGTTCGCCCGCCGGGTGATCGCCTCGCCGACCACCGCCTGGACGTCGGAGTCGCGCAGCACGGTCAGCGCGCCTCTCAGGGCGGTCGCCAGCTCGGCGGTCACCCGGTCGGCGTTCTGCGGGTCGGCGAGCCAGGCGCCGAGGCGACTGCCGATGCCGACGGCGCGCAGCCGCTGCCGTACGACGTCCTCGGAGAGGAAGTTCTCGCCGACGAACTCGCCCAGCGAGACACCCAGCTGGTCCTTCTTGGTCGGGATGATCGCGGTGTGCGGGATGGGAATGCCGAGCGGGTGGCGGAACAGGGCGGTGACGGCGAACCAGTCGGCCAGCGCGCCGACCATGCCGGCCTCGGCGGCCGCGGCGACATAGCCCGCCCAGGGGCCGGCGCCCGCGTTCGACGCCCACTTGGCCAGGACGTACACCAGGGCCACGAACAGCAGCAGCCCGGTCGCGGTGAGCTTCATACGGCGCACCCCGCGCTGCTTCTCCACGTCGGCGGGGCTGAACGTCGTCATCGCGCGCACGGCGGACGCGGGCACGCCACGCGTGCCGACGGTTCGGTTACCGGCGGTGTCCGGCCGGGCACGCTGCTCCATGGCGACTGCTCTGGTTTCGCCTGTCTGATCCGGTTTCGTATGATCCATCCGCTCCACCCGTTCCCGAGCCCCCACTCCACATTGTCCCTTCCTGACCGACTCCTGGAACGGGACAGGAGTTCCCCGCGTCCGTCGGGCAGGGCGGCGCGAAGGCGAACCGGTAAGTGAACCGGTAAGTGAACTCTCGCGGCCGAACGGGTCTCTTCCCCGGGGGCCCGGTCAACTTCCCCCAGCCCCATGGCGCATCATGGGGTGATCACATCGGAGCCCCGGGCTCCACTTCCGCCCGAGGAGAACGCACCGCATGACCAGGCGTCACCACGGTTATGCCTTGCTCGCCGCGATCGTCTCGCTGATCGTGGCCATGTCGGTCGCCATATACGTCTCAGCCGCCTCCGACGACGGCACGGCACAGCGCACGGTCCCGGGTCCCCGCCCCCCGCACAACTCCGCCGCCCCCGTCTCCACCGGCACCTGGGTCGGATCCTGGGGGACATCCCCGGCCGCCGCCGAGCCCGGCACCGAGACGGCGGGCCTGCACGACCGCTCCGTGCGCAACGTCATCCACACCAGCGTCGGGGGCACGGCCGCCCGGATCACGCTGTCCAACCTCTACGGCCGGCTGCCGCTGACCATCACACACGCCACCATCGCCCTCGCCGCCGCCGACGACAGCGCGGCCGCGGCGCCGGGGACGATGCGGCGGCTGACGTTCGACGGCACCACCACGGTCGTGATCCCGCCGGGGCAGCAGGTGATGAGCGACGCCGTGCGGGTCATCGTCCCGCACGACAGCGACGTCCTGGTCACCACGTACGCCCCGGCCGAGCCCGGCCCGGTCACCGTGCACGCGCACGTACGGCAGATCTCGTACGCCGCGCAGGGCGACCACGCCGACGACGTGACCGGCACGCCGTACACCGAGCAGGTCGAGTCCTGGCGCTATCTGACCGCCCTCGACGTGCTCAGCAAGGAGTCCCACGGCACCCTCGTCGCCTTCGGCGACTCCCTCACCGAGGGCCACTCCTCCACCGTGGGCGCCAACCGGCGCTGGACCGACGTCCTCGCGAAGCGGCTGCGCGAGGCGTCCTTCGCGGGGCGGGACGTGCCCCGGTACGGCGTCGTCAACCAGGGCATCGGCGGCAACCGTATCCTGACCGGCGGCAACGGCCGCCCCGCCGACAACCCCAGCGGCCTCACCCGCTTCTCGCGTGACGTGCTCGGCCGGACGAACGTCAAGGTCGTCGTCATCGACCTCGGCGTCAACGACATCCTGCGCAGCCCCTCCGTCACCGACCCCGAGCAGATCCTCGACGGTCTGCGCACCCTGGTCGACCAGGCCCACGCCCACGGCATCAGGGTCATCGGCGCGACGTTGATGCCCTTCGGCGGCCACCGCGGGTACAGCGCCGACCGCGAGGCGGTACGGCAGGCGGTCAACGCCGAGATCCGGTCCGGGCGGGTGTTCGACGCGGTGGTCGACTTCGACAGGGCGCTGCGGGATCCGTACGACCCGCGCAGGCTCCGCCCGGTCCACGACTCGGGGGACCATCTGCATCCCAACGACAGGGGATACGAACGGATGGCACAGGAGTTCGGCCTGGAGTCCCTGAAGGGCGCGGCTCCGGCTCGGCTGTAACCGGCTACTCGGCGTCCCTGCGCCGCTGGGCGTGCCACCAGCCGTGCGTCAGGTCCCCATGCCCCAGCATCCGCCGGTCCGGCCCGTCGACCTCCCGCTCCTCGCGGCGCCGCCGGGCGCGCGTCGGCTTGCGCTCCACGCCCACCCCACCCCAGAAGGCGAACCCCGAGACGATCACCCGCGGGGCGCCCGGCTCGCCCGGCACGCCGTCCTCCCGGTGGTCGAAGCCGCCCATGATGCCGATGCCGCGGACGACGACCTCGACGCCGGGCGGCACGACGATGTTCACGCCGCCCATGATCGCCACGCAGTTGATCTCGACCTCGCGGTCGGCGAAGTACGCCTCGCGCAGATCGATCTCCCCGCCGCCCCAGAACGTGAAGCACGTGAACCGCTTCGGCACGGTCCACCGCCCCTTGCGCTGAAACCCGGACATCACGGCGACGCCCCACGTCGAGGACCCCTCGCCCCGGGTGATCCGCTCGGCCCAACTCCCCCGCTCGGCGGGCTCCTTGACCATGGAGACCGACGGCGCCGACGCCCCGCTCCCGACCGGCAGGTCCCGCGTGATCGGCGCCAGCTCCCCGTACGTCCGTGCCTGGTACGTCGCGTCCAGCCGCTCCTCGAACTCCGCCATGTCCAGCCGCCCCTCCGCGAGGGCGTCCCGCAGGACCTCGGCGACTCGTTCACGATCGGCGTCGGAGGCACGCAGCTCCGGGGCATCGTCGGTCATGGACAGCAGCCTACGTTTTCCCCGCCCCCCGCACTATGCGCTTGCGCTCTCCCGGCACAGCACTACGCGCTCGCCCTCTCCTCGTACATCCGGGCGATCACGGCCTCGATGTCCGGCTCCCGCACCGACAGGTCCACCAGCGGGTACTCCGCCGCGATCCGCGCCACCAGCGGCGCCGCCGACTGCGCCGCCGGGAAGGCCAGCCACTGCCGGGGCCCCTCCACCCGGACCACGCGCGCGGGCGCCGGCGCCTCGATCGGCGGCAGCTCCCGCTCCAGGTCGACGACGAGGGTCCGCTCGCTCTCCCCCGCCTCGTGCAGCCCGGCGAGCGGGCCGTCGTACATCAGGCGCCCGTGGTCGATGACCATCACCCGGGAGCAGAGCTGCTCGATGTCCTGGAGGTCGTGCGTGGTGAGCAGCACCGTCGTGCCCCGCTCGGCGTTGAGGTCGCGCAGGAACTCCCGCACCCTGGCCTTGGAGATGACGTCCAGGCCGATGGTGGGCTCGTCGAGGTACAGCACCTCGGGGTCGTGCAGCAGCGCCGCCGCGATGTCCCCGCGCATCCGCTGGCCGAGCGAGAGCTGCCGTACCGGCACGTCCAACAGGTCGGCGAGCTCCAGCAGTTCGACGCACCGGTCGAGGTTGGCGCGGTAACGGGCGTCGGGGATCCGGTACATGCGGTGCATCAGCCGGTAGGAGTCGATCAGCGGCAGGTCCCACCACAGTGTCGTACGCTGCCCGAACACCACCCCGATGCGGTGCGCCAGCCGCGTCCGCTCCCGGGACGGGTCGATGCCCGCGACCCGCAGCCGCCCGCCGCTCGGGGTGAGGATGCCGGTCAGCATCTTGATCGTGGTCGACTTCCCGGCGCCGTTCGGCCCGATGTAGCCGACCATCTCGCCGCGCGCCACCCGGAACGAGATCGAGTCGACGGCCCGCACCTGCCGCCGCTCCCGCCTCAGAAAGCCGGTCTTCCTGGTTACGTCGAAGACCTTCTCGACCCGGTCGAGTTCGATGAAGCCATCCGCACCCTCGGTCACCGTCACCGGCCTAACTCCCTGTACTTCGATACGACTTGAGTCCGGCCCGCCAGGCCAGCCCCGCGAGCGCACAGCACGCCACCGCCACCAGCGGCGGCGCGAACGCCAGCCACTGAGGCAGGTCCAGTGGATACGGCCGCTCCAGGACGTAACTCGCGGGCAGCCAGTTGACGAAGGCCAGCGGCAGGACGAAGGTCACCCCGCGCACCAGTTCCCTGCCGAACACGGTCGGCGGGTACTGCAGCAGCGTCGTACCGCCGTAGGTGAACGCGTTCTGCACCTCGGAGGCGTCCTGCGCCACGAACTGGAAGGCGGCACCCCCGATGAACACGGCGCAGAAGATCGCCGCCCCGCTGAGCAGCATCACCGGCATCAGCAGCACCTTCAGCGGCGTCCAGTCGATGTCCAGCGCCGCCAGCGCGTAGCCGAGGACCAGCGCCCCCTGGATCACCCGGCCCAGGCGGCGCAGCCCGAACCGGTCGGCGGCGACCTGCGCGAGCACCGGCGCCGGACGCACCAGCATCGTGTCCAGCGTGCCGTCCCGCACCCGGCGCCCCAGCCGGTCCATCGAGCCGATCGCCAGGTCGGCCAGCCCGAAGGCGACGCCGCTCAGGCCGTACAGGAAGGCGATCTCGGGCAGCGTGTAGCCGCCGAGCGCGTCCACGCGGGAGAACATCAGCAGGATCGCGACGAAGTCCAGCGCGGTGGCCGCGAAGTTGCCGACGGTGGTCATGACGAAGGAGGCCCGGTAGGCCATCGTGGACTTGATCCACATGGCGACGACCAGCCCGTACGCCCGCAGCCCGTCCGCGACCCGGCCGACCTGCCTGACGTGACCGATGTCACCCACCCTGGACCACCACCCGCCGAGTCGCCGCCGACTGCACCAGCCGCCCCGCCGCCAGCAGCGCCACCGCCCACGCGCCCTGGAAGAGGAACGTGCCCACCGGATCGGCGTGCCCCAGCAGCACGTCCGCCGGCGCCTGGAGCAGCGACGACCACGGCAGGGCCCGTACGACCTCGCCGAGCAGGCCGGGGAAGACGTTCAGCGGCAGCAGCATGCCCGAGCAGAAGATCCCGGTGATCATCAGCATCTGCGTCACCCCGGTCCCGTCGAGCAGCCAGAACGCGCTCAGCGCCACCAGGTACCGGATCCCGAAGCTGACCACCATCCCGAGCAGCACCGCGACCAGACAGGCACCCCACGTGGCCGGATCCGACGGCAGCGCGACGTCGAAGAACAGCGCCCCGAACCCGAAGGGCACCACCCCGCGCCCCAGCAGCTGGAACAAGGCCCGGCCCACGTCGCCCGCCAGCCACCAGAGTTGGAGGTCGGCCGGGCGGTACAGGTCGATCGCCACATCGCCCGTACGGATGCGCTCCATCAACTCGGTCTCGAAACCGCCGCCCCCGATCGCGAGCGTCGACAGCAGCGCCTGCCCGAGCCACACATAGGTGACGGCCTGCGCCTGGTCGTACCCGCCGAGCTGCGGTCTCTCGTCCCACAGAGCGAGGTAGGTGTACACGAGGATCAGCCCGAAGACGGTGTTGGTGAACACCCCGGCGGCCGTGGCCGCCCGATAGGTCGCGTACCGTCGGAAACTCCCCACCGCGACGGCCGCGTACAACCGTCCCGTGCCCACACTGAACCACCGTCCCCGACCAGCCCGACACCGAAGCGCAGGAGCCTAGTACGCGGCCGATCCGGCCTGCCAGGCATTTTCCGGGCGGACACGTGCCGGGATCCGGGAACGGAACGCGGGGTGCGAGAGTCTTCAGATGGGGGCGCAGATGACATACGAGGGACGACACAGGAGTCCGTGCACGACATGAGCGACGAGCCGCAGCCGCAGCAGCCGAACCAGGGCGGGCCCGGGGAGGGGGAACCCGGACGGCCCAGGCGCACCGGCTGGCGCCGGATCATTCCGACCTGGCGCGTGGTGCTGGGCACCTTCGTCATTGGCGTCCTGCTGCTGATCGGCCTGTTCTTCCTGGGCTACTCGATCGTCAAGATCCCGCCCGCGAACGCCCTGGCGACCAAGCAGAGCAACGTCTACCTGTACGCCGACGGCTCCCAGCTCGCCCGGGACGGCGAGGTCAACCGGGAGAACGTCACCCTCGCCCAGATCTCCAAGGACGCGCAGCACGCCGTACTGGCCGCCGAGGACCGCGACTTCTACACCGAGTCCGCGATCGACCCCAAGGCGATGGTCCGCGCCGCCTGGAACACGGCCACCGGCAAGGGCAAGCAGTCGGGCTCCACGATCACCCAGCAGTACGTCAAGAACTACTACCTGGCCCAGGAACAGACGGTCACCCGGAAGGTCAAGGAGTTCTTCATCGCGATCAAGCTCGATCAGGAGAAGAGCAAGAACGACATCCTGGAGGGCTACCTCAACACCAGCTACTTCGGCCGCAACGCCTACGGCATCCAGGCCGCCGCCCAGGCCTACTACGGCATGGACGCCACCGAGCTGGACGCGGCCCGCGGCGCCTACCTCGCCGCGCTGCTGAACGCGCCCAGTGAGTACGACGTCGTCGCCCACCCGGAGAACAAGCCCGCCGCGCAGGCCCGCTGGAACTACGTCCTGGACGGCATGGTCAAGGAGGGCTGGCTGACGCGGTCCGAGCGGGCGGGCCTGAAGTTCCCGATGCCGAAGGAGGGCACCGTCTCGACCGGTATGTCCGGGCAGCGCGGCTACATCGTCGAGGCGGTCAAGCAGTACCTGACCGAGCACGAGATCATCGACGCGAACGCGCTGGAGGCCGGCGGCTACCGCATCACCACCACCCTGCAGAAGCCCAAGCAGGACGCCTTCGTCGAGGCCGTGAACGACCAGCTGATGTCCAAGCTGGACAAGAAGAGCCGCAAGGTCGACACCTATGTCCGCGCGGGCGGCGCCTCCGTCGACCCCAGGACCGGCGAGGTCGTCGCGATGTACGGCGGCATCGACTACGTCAAGCAGTACACCAACGGCGCCACCCGCCGGGACTTCCAGGTCGGCTCCACCTTCAAGCCGTTCGTGTTCACCTCGGCCGTCGAGAACGACGCCACCACCCAGGACGGCAGGCCGATCACCCCGAACACGTACTACGACGGCACCAGTTCCCGCCCGGTCCAGGGCTGGAGCGGCTCCTACGCGCCGGAGAACGAGGACCACGTCGACTACGGCGACATCACCGTCCGCGAGGCCACCGACAAGTCCGTGAACTCGGTGTACGCGCAGATGGCCGTCGACGTCGGCCCCGCCAAGGTCGTCCGGACCGCCGTCGACCTGGGCCTTCCCTCCAGCACTCCGGCGCTCGGCCCGTACCCGTCCGTGGCGCTCGGCGTGGCGACCGCGAGCGTCCTCGACATGGCCGAGGCCTACGCCACCCTCGCCAACCACGGCGAGCACGGCACGTACACCCTCGTCAAGAAGATCACCAAGGACGGGAGCGAGGACGTCCGGCTGCCCGAGCGGAAGACCACCCAGGCCGTCAGCCGCGAGGCCGCCGACACCACGACGTCGATCCTGCGCAGCGTCGTGGAGAACGGCACCGCCACCGAAGCGCTGGCCGCCGGCCGTCCGGCGGCGGGCAAGACCGGCACGGCCGAGGAGGACCAGGCGGCCTGGTTCGCGGGCTACACCCCCGACCTGGCCACCGTGGTCGCCGTGATGGGCCAGGACCCGGTCACGGCCGACCACAAGTCGCTGTACGGCGCGATGGGCCTGGACCGCGTCAACGGCGGCGGGCCGCCCGCCAGGATCTGGGCCCAGTTCACCAAGGACGCCCTCGAAGGCACCCCGGTCACCGACTTCGACCTGCGGCTCCAGGAGGGCGCCGACGCGGTCCACACGCCCACGGCCCCGCCCGCCGACGACCAGGAGACGGACGCCCCGTCCGGTGACGGCACGCCCAGCGCCGACGGCACCCGGACCCCGGGCGAGGCGCAGGGCGGCACGGCCGACGGAGGCACGACCGGCGACGGCGGTACGCCGACCGGGGGCACGCCCACGGACGGCGGGAACACCGGCGGGACGCCCACGGACGGGGGCACGACCTCCGACGGCGGGACGACCACGGACGGCGGAACCACCACCGGCGGGGACACGACGACCGGCGGCGGTACGACCACCGGCGGCACCCAGGGAGGCACCACCGGCGGCGGCACGTCCACGGGCACGACGACCGGCGGCACGCCGGGCGTCCTGCGCGAGTGACCCAGGATCAGTGACCGGAGGTCGCCTTCAGGCCCACGACGGCGACCAGCAGCAGGCAGACGAAGAAGATCCGGGCGGCGGTGGCCGGCTCACCCAGCACCACCATGCCGAGCACCGCCGACCCGGCCGCCCCGATCCCGACCCACACGCCGTAGGCGGTACCGATGGGCAGGGACTTCGCGGCGTACGCGAGCAGCAGCATGCTGGCGACGATGCCGGCGCCGGTGAACAGGCTGGGGACGAGCCGGGTGAAACCGTCGGTGTACTTCATCCCGACCGACCAGCCGACCTCCAGCACACCGGCGATGATCAGCAGAACCCAGGCCATGAGAGGCACCTCCGAGAGACGGGCGGACTGACGGGGATGCGTCGTCTTTGCCTTCAACCCGGTACGGCGCGTCTCGTCGGGTGCCTCTCCACGGTAGCAAGGGGCAGACCAAAGGGCTGGTGAGGTGCGTCACCAGCCCTTTCGTACCCGCTTGACCTACAGGTGACCCACAGGTGACCTACAGATACAGCCCCGTGGAGTCCTCGGACCCCTCGAACCGGTCCGCGGCCACCGCGTGCAGGTCGCGCTCGCGCATCAGGACGTACGCGACACCGCGCACCTCCACCTCCGCGCGGTCCTCCGGGTCGTACAGGACCCGGTCGCCCGGCTCCACGGTCCGTACGTTCTGCCCCACCGCGACGACCTCCGCCCACGCCAGCCGACGGCCCACGGCCGCCGTGGCGGGGATCAGGATGCCGCCGCCGGAACGCCGCTCGCCCTCGCTGGTGTCCTGCCGCACGAGCACACGGTCGTGCAGCATCCGGATCGGGAGCTTGTCGGGATGGGTGCTGTGGTCGTTTCTGTTACCGCTCACGCCCTTGAACCTACCTGCATTCGAGGAATCCGTACGCCGGTGGGTCAGCGCTTGCGGCGCCGGGGGCCGAGAACGAGCAGGCCGACGACACCGACGGCGACGAGTGCGGCGGGCAGCACGCGCGCCATCCGGAGCGAGCCGTTCTCGTCGACGAACTGCGCCTTGACGTCGCTCACCGCCCGGTTGACCTGAACGTAGGCCCGCCCGAGGGAGTGATCGACATTCGCCACGACCTTGGCCTTGGCATCCCCCACGATCGTCTTCGGGTGCACCCGCACCCCGATCTCGTCGAGCGTCTCGGCCAGCGCTTCGCGGCGGCGCCTGATGTCCGCCTCGATCTGCGCCGGGGTTCTGGTGTCCGACGTGTCCGCCACCGTACGGCCTCCGAAGTCTTCTGATGCTGTTCCGAACAGTCTGTCAGTTCTCTGGGCGACCGCGTTGTCAGGACCCCCGGTTACGCTGGATCGATGAGCGAACGACTCCAGCCCGGGGACGTGGCCCCCGCCTTCACCCTGCCCGACGCCGACGGCAACGAGGTGTCCCTCTCGGACCACAAGGGCCGCAAGGTCATCGTCTACTTCTACCCCGCGGCGCTGACGCCCGGCTGCACCAAGCAGGCCTGCGACTTCACCGACAACCTCGACCTGCTGGCCGGCGCGGGCTACGACGTGATCGGCATCTCACCGGACAAGCCCGAGAAGCTGTCGAAGTTCCGCGACAAGGAGTCCCTGAAGGTCACCCTGCTCGCCGACCCCGACAAGCAGGTGCTGGAGTCGTACGGCGCCTTCGGCGAGAAGAAGCTCTACGGCAAGACGGTCGTCGGCGTCATCCGCTCCACGGTGATCGTCGACGAGGAGGGCAAGGTCGAACGCGCCCTCTACAACGTCAAGGCAACCGGCCACGTGGCCAAGATCATCAAGGATCTGGGGATCTGAGAGCACGACGAGTGCGCTGAGCGGCTCGTACCGGGGTGGCCCGGTACGAGCCGCTTTGCATTTCGAGCGTGACCGTCCGATAAGCGGTTCGTTGCTTCACACGGGCTGCGAACGTGTGGCCGGGGACGGAAGGGCTCGATGGGGCCAGTGCGTACACCAAGGAGCGGCTGGAGGAGGCGGCTCGGGGGGCACGGACGTTGTCGGAGGCGTGCGCGAGGTTGGGGGTGGATCCGGGGAGTTCTACGCGGCGATACATCTTCGAGCGGACGAAGAAGCTCGAGGTGGATGTCTCGCACTTCGAGCGGGAGGGGATCAAGTGGACGAGGGAGATCCTCGAGGCGGCGGTCTCGGCGTCGACGAACATGTCCGAGGTCTTGCGGCACCTCGGGCTTGAGGTCGTGGGAGGACATCACACTCACATCAGCCGCAAGATCAAGGCATACGCCATCGACACCTCACACTTCCAGGTGCCAAACCAGCGTGGCGATGCCCGACGCCACCGGGCATCGGCGGGCTTGCTCGTCAAGCGGTCGGCCCCTCAGGCTCGGCGCGTCCAGAGCAGCCGCCTCAAGCGGGCAATACTGGAGTGCGGGGTGGATGATCGTTGCGCCCTATGCGGAATCGAGCCGGTTTGGCTAGGGGAACCGCTGCCGCTCGAGGTCGACCACATCGACGGCGACTGGCGCAACAACCGGATCGAGAACCTGCGTCTGCTGTGCCCCAACTGCCACTCCACGACGGACAGTTACCGGGGCCGCGGCAAAAGCAGGGCTTCATGAGCAGCGGTGCGCGGTACACCCGGGAACGGCTGACCGAAGCCGCCGCACGGTGTTCCGACATCGACGAGGTCATCGCCTTCTTCGGCACCCGCCCATACAGCTACCTCCGTCGATACCTCATGAGGCGATTCGCTCACTTCAGTATCGACGTCTCTCATTTCCGCCCATGGGGCAGGCAGGCGCGGCCCACGTCCGACGAGTTGCGACTGGCGGTCGCCGAGTCAACCTCCATTGCCGGGGTACTGCGCCGCCTGGGCCGCGCAGACAACGGTGCGCAACGAGCGAACGTACGCAAGTGGATCGCGGGCGAGCAGCTGACGACTGCGCACTTCCTCGGGCAGGCACATCAGCGCGGGAAGCCGGGCACGAACGCCAAACGACCTGAGGACTTGCTGGTGCGGCACAGCGGCGAGCATCGGATCGCAACCAAGCGCTTGCGTCGCGCACTCCGGGAATTCGGCGTACCTGAGCAGTGCGCCAGATGCGGGCTCGGTCGTGAGTGGCACGGAAGGCCCCATGACATTGGAGGTCGACCACATCAACGGGGACTGGAGAGACAACCGGCGCGACAACCTGCGGTTGCCGTGTCCCAACTGTCACGCGGTCACCACCACCTGGTGCCGAGGCGGTCGACGTTCCCGCAAGGTCAGCGCAGGCTGACCGGTACCATGGCCGGACATGCGGTCGTGATGGAACGGCAGACATGCGGCGCTTAGAACGCCGTGGGCGAAAGCCCGTGTGGGTTCGAATCCCACCGGCCGCACACGCAGAGGGGCCGCCCAGCCGGGCAGCCCCTCTCCTGTTGCTCAGCCCAACAACTCCCGCACCACCGGCACCAGCGCCCGGAACGCCTTCCCCCGGTGGCTGATGGCGTTCTTCTCGTCCGGGCTCATCTCCGCGCACGTTCGCGTCTCGCCGTCGGGCTGGAGGATCGGGTCGTAGCCGAAGCCGTGGGTGCCCGCCGGCTTGTGGCGCAGTACGCCCCTCAGTTTGCCCTCGGCCACCCGCTCCGTGCCGTCGGGCAGGGCCAGCGCCGCCGCGCAGGCGAAGTGGGCGCCGCGGTGTTCCTCGGGGATGTCCGACAGCTGGGCCAGCAGGAGTTCGAGGTTGGCGCGGTCGTCGCCGTGCCTGCCGGCCCAGCGGGCCGAGAAGATGCCCGGCGCGCCGCCGAGGACGTCGACGCACAGCCCGGAGTCGTCGGCGACCGCGGGCAGGCCGGTGGCCTTGGCCAGGGCGTGGGCCTTGAGCAGGGCGTTCTCGGCGAAGGTGACGCCGGTCTCCCGGACGTCGGGGACGTCCGGGTAGGCGTCCGCGCCGACGAGGTCGTGGCGCAGACCTGCGTCGGCGAGGATCGCCTTCAGCTCGGCGATCTTTCCGTGGTTGCGGGTGGCGAGGATCAAGCGGGTCATGCCCTCAGTATCCAGTGCCCGGCCGAGGGTTCCCTTACGGCGTGCAGACCTTGGTCAGTTCGCCGGCCGCGTCCGTGACCGGGCTGATGTCGGGGGTCTCGTCGCCGTTCTGCACCCCCGTACGGACGTTGTCGACGGCCTTCTGGAGGTCGTCCACCGCCTTGTTGACGTCGGCGTTGTCGGTCTTGTCGCCGATCTCGCCGAGGTTCCGCTCGATGGAGTCGAGGGATTCCTGGAGCTGGGTCGGGTCGTTCGTGGCGGTCTCGACGGCCTGCTGGAGGTCCGTGACGCTGTCGGCGATGGCGTCGGCGGTCTGGACGCAGTCGAGTGCCTTGTTCACGGCGTCGCAGCCGGTGGTGAGTCCGGCGGTCAGCGCGACTGCCGCCAGGGTGGCGGCGACGGCTGCGGTACGGCGTCGGCGGCGGCTCGCGGCCATGGAACGGTCCCTCCCTCGGGGTCGGGCCCGGCGGGCCCGGTTGCTGGCCGGACGCACAGGATGAGCCGTGCGCCCGTATCTCATGAGACGCGGCGACGGCCGGTACGGTTGCCCGCACCGACCACCACTTTTGGTACGCCCTTTACCTTCGGCGCGCTACTTTCCGCCGGTCGCGGCGAGCGCCGTGCGCTGCAGCTCGGCGAGTTCCGTGCAGCCGGCCACCGCCAGGTCCAGCAGCGCGTTGAGCTCCTCGCGCGCGAAGGGCTCGGCCTCCGCGGTGCCCTGGACCTCGACGAACCGTCCGTCGCCGGTGCAGACGACGTTCATGTCGGTCTCGGCGCGCACGTCCTCCTCGTAACAGAGGTCGAGCAGCGGAACTCCGCCGACGATGCCGACGGACACCGCGCTGACCGTGCCGGTGAGGGGCTGGCGGGAGGGCCGGATCAGCTTCTTGGCCTGGGCCCAGGAGACGGCGTCGGCCAGGGCGACGTACGCGCCGGTGATGGCGGCGGTGCGGGTGCCGCCGTCGGCCTGGAGGACGTCGCAGTCCAGGACGATGGTGTTCTCGCCGAGCGCCTTGTAGTCGATGACCGCGCGCAGGGAGCGGCCGATGAGGCGGGAGATCTCGTGCGTACGGCCGCCGATCTTGCCCTTGACCGACTCGCGGTCGCCCCGGGTGTTGGTGGAGCGGGGCAGCATGGCGTACTCCGCGGTGACCCAGCCCTCGCCGCTGCCCTTGCGCCAGCGCGGGACGCCCTCAGTGACGGAGGCGGTGCAGAAGACCTTCGTGTCGCCGAAGGAGACGAGGACGGAGCCCTCGGCGTGCTTGCTCCAGCCGCGTTCGATGGTGATCGTGCGGAGCTGTTCGGGAGTGCGGCCGTCGATTCGAGACATGGGTCGAGCCTAGCCCCCGTCGTTCCGGGTCGGTCCCCCTGTGCGGCCCCCGTACGGAAGGGGCCCCTCCCCGTGTGGGTGCCGACCAACAGCATCCCGTGTGGAAGGGCCCCTCGCCGGAGAGCCCGAGCTCACATCATGTCCTCGATGTCCGCCGCGATCGGGTCGGCGTCGGTGCCGATGACGACCTGGATGGCGCTGCCCATCTTCACGACGCCGTGGGCGCCGGCGCCCTTGAGGGCGGCGTCGTCGACCAGCGAGGGGTCGGACACCTCGACCCGCAGCCGTGTGATGCAGCCCTCGACCTCTTCGATGTTGTCGATGCCGCCGAGCCCGGCAACGATCTTCTCAGCCTTGCTGGCCATGTCTTTCTCCCTGGTCCGACCTGATCCGACCTGATCCGACCACTTCGCGAGCGGTCATGGTGTACGTACCGAATAATGACGTCACGACAGCGGAACCTTCCGCCGACTGGTCTACACCACCTGGCGAACGGTCGCCAAACCCGGTCCTCCGGAGGGGCGGAGGCGAGGGTTCCTTGTGCGCCCTTCGTCGTGCTACAACAGGTCTACACCACTAGGTGGTGTAGACCACCGGACGCCGCCGTCTCCCCTTCCTTTGTCCAAGGGCGGCGCCATGCCCACTGGAGGAAGTTGTGTCCACGGCCAGCGCCGCTCCCGCGGCCGCGAAGAACAAGGGCTCCGGCGTGATGGCTGTCCTGCAGCGTATCGGCCGGAGCCTGATGCTGCCGGTGGCCGTGCTGCCCGCCGCCGCCCTGCTGGTGCGCCTCGGCAACGAGGACATGCTCGGACGCCCCGAGTTCCCGGCCTTCCTGACGAAGATCGCCGGCTTCATGGCCGCCGGTGGCAACGCGATCCTCGACAACATGGCGCTGCTGTTCGCGGTGGGCATCGCGATCGGCTTCGCGAAGAAGTCGGACGGCTCCACCGCGCTCGCCGCCGTCACCGGCTACCTGGTCTTCCAGAAGGTGCTCGCCACCTTCACCGACCCGAACCAGCCCAAGGTGCCCACGGCCGTCGACGGCAAGGTCGTCATGGTGGAGAAGGCGGTCAACGCCGGCGTCCTCGGCGGTGTCGTCATGGGCATCGTCGTCGCGCTGCTCTACCAGCGCTTCCACCGCACCAAGCTGCCCGACTGGGCGGGCTTCTTCGGCGGCCGCCGCCTGGTGCCGATCCTCTCCGCCTTCGCGGGCCTCGCGATCGGCATCGTCTTCGGCTACATCTGGCCGGTCCTCGGCGCGGGCCTGCACAACTTCGGTGAGTGGCTGGTCGGCTCCGGCGCGGTCGGCGCGGGCATCTTCGGTGTCGCCAACCGCGCCCTGATCCCGGTCGGCATGCACCACCTGCTCAACTCCTTCCCGTGGCTCCAGGCCGGCGAGTACGAGGGCAAGCACGGCGACATCGCCCGCTTCCTGGCCGGTGACCCGACCGCGGGCCAGTTCATGACCGGCTTCTTCCCGATCATGATGTTCGCGCTCCCGGCGGCCTGCCTGGCGATCGTGCACTGCGCCCGCCCCGAGCGCCGCAAGGTCGTCGGCGGCATGATGTTCTCCCTCGCGCTCACCTCGTTCGTCACGGGTGTCACCGAGCCGATCGAGTTCACGTTCATGTTCATCGCGCCGGTGCTCTACGCCATCCACGCCCTCCTCACCGGTGTCTCGATGGCGCTGACCTGGGCGCTGGGCATGAAGGACGGCTTCGGCTTCTCGGCCGGCGCGATCGACTTCGTCCTCAACCTGGGCATCGCGACCAATCCGTGGGGCCTGGCCTTGGTCGGCCTCTGCTTCGCGGCGGTCTACTACGTGGTCTTCCGCTTCGCGATCACCAAGTTCAACCTCCCCACGCCGGGCCGCGAGTCCGACGAGGAGCTGGCGGAGCTGCAGAAGGCCGAGGCGAAGTAGGCCCGGCCGACCCCGAACACCCGAAGGCCCCCGGCGTTCCGGGGGCCTTCGTCATGCTGTGGAGGTCAGATCTCGTACGACTTCCTGGGCACCGCCAGTTCCACCGGACCGCCGTACACCGCGCGGGCGTCGGCGAGGTTGACCTGCGGGTCGGTCCACGGGGGGATGTGCGTGAGGAGCAGTCGGCGGGCGCCCGCCCGGGCGGCCGTCTCGCCCGCCTCGCGGCCGTTGAGGTGCAGGTCGGGGATGCTCTCCTTGCCGTGCGTGAAAGCGGCCTCGCACAGGAAGAGGTCGGCGTCCCGGGCGAGTTCGTCCAGGGCCGGGGTGACCCCGGTGTCGCCGGAGTACGTCAGGGTCCGTCCGGCGTGCTCGATGCGGATGCCGTACGCCTCCACGGGGTGGGCCACCCGTTCGGTGTGCACCGTGAAGGGGCCGATGTCGAACGTGGACGGCTTGACGGTGTGGAAGTCGAAGACCTCGCTCATCGAGGAGGCCGAAGGGGTGTCGGCGTACGCGGTGGTCAGCCGGTGTTCGGTGCCCTCGGGGCCGTAGACCGGCAGGGGGGCGCAACGACCGCCGTCGTGCCGGTAGTAGCGCGCCACGAAGTAGGCGCACATGTCGATGCAGTGGTCGGCGTGCAGATGGCTGAGGAAGATCGCGTCGAGGTCGTAGAGACCGCAGTGGCGCTGCAGCTCGCCCAGGGCGCCATTGCCCATGTCGAGGAGCAGCCGGAAGCCGTCGGCCTCGACGAGGTAGCTCGAACAGGCCGATTCCGCGGACGGGAACGACCCCGAGCAGCCGACGACGGTGAGCTTCATGAAGCAGAAACCTCCGCGGGCGGGTGTGGAGAAACGGGGGTCGTGCGGTCCGTCGAGCGTAAGGCGCAAAACGTCCGGTCGCTCCTCCGCCAGGGGCCGTTGTGGGGGAACTCACCTGTGCTGTCACCGGTTCGGCTGGACGCGGGGCGCACGCGGCGCGGCGGAGGGCGCGCGTGCGGGTGCGTACGCCGGTAACGTCATCGTATGGACACGTCCTGGTGGTTGGCACTCGCAGCGGTGGTGCTGCTCGCGCTGGTCGCCGCGCTCGTGGACGGCTGGGGGCGGCGACGGCCCGCGGGTCGCCGGACGCGGCCGCCGGGTCGCGCGGAGGGACCGGCCGCCCGGCCGCGGGCGGCGGAGATCTGGTGGGCCAACGTGCCCTACGAGGACGGGCCCGGCGCCAAGGACCGGCCGTGCCTGGTGCTGGCGGTGCACGGGCGGCGGGCGACGGTCGCGAAGATCACCAGCAAGTACCACGACGAGCGGGCCGGGGTGATCCCGCTGCCGCCGGGTTCGGTCGGGGACACCCAGGGCCGGGCGAGCTTCCTTCAGACGGACGAGCTGCGCGAGGTCGCCGTGTGGGACTTCCGGCGGCGGGTGGGGGTGGTGGACCCGGTCCTGTGGGACCAGGTCCGTCACCTGGCGACTTAGGGGTCCTTGCACTATGAGCGTCCGATCAGGTCGCGTGGTCTGGTGCCGTGCATCGCAAGGCGCCGGAGCGCCCTGGTAGCGGAGCTACCTGGGCGTTTCGGCAACGCGGCGAGGGGCGGTGCCAGACCACGCGACCCGGGCGGGCATAGCGCAAGGACCCCTTAGGGGCCTTACGCCCAGAGCTGGCCCTGCAGCCGCTCGATGGCCTCTTCGGTGGTGGCGGCCGTGTAGACGCCGGTCGAGAGGTACTTCCAGCCGCCGTCGGCCACGATGAACACGATGTCCGCGCTCTCGCCGGCCTTCAGCGCCTTCTTGCCGACGCCGATCGCCGCGTGCAGCGCGGCACCGGTGGAGACGCCCGCGAAGATGCCCTCCTGCTGGAGGAGTTCACGGGTGCGGGTGACCGCGTCGGCGGAGCCGACCGAGAAGCGGGTGGTCAGCACGGTGGCGTCGTACAGCTCGGGTACGAAGCCCTCGTCGAGGTTGCGCAGGCCGTACACCAGGTCGTCGTACCGCGGCTCGGCGGCGACGATCTTCACGTCCGGCTTGTGCTCGCGCAGGAAGCGGCCGACGCCCATCAGGGTGCCCGTGGTGCCGAGGCCCGCGACGAAGTGGGTGATGGAGGGGAGGTCGGCGAGGATCTCGGGGCCGGTGGTGGCGTAGTGGGCGCCCGCGTTGTCCGGGTTGCCGTACTGGTAGAGCATCACCCAGTCGGGGTGCTCGGCGGCGAGTTCCTTGGCGACGCGTACGGCGGTGTTGGAGCCGCCCGCCGCCGGGGAGGAGATGATCTCCGCCCCCCACATGCCGAGCAGGTCGCGGCGTTCCTGGGAGGTGTTCTCGGGCATCACGCACACCATCCGGTAGCCCTTGAGCTTGGCCGCCATGGCGAGGGAGATGCCGGTGTTGCCGGAGGTCGGTTCGAGGATGGTGCAGCCCGGGGTCAGGCGCCCGTCCTTCTCGGCCTGCTCGATCATGTGCAGGGCGGGGCGGTCCTTGACCGAGCCGGTCGGGTTGCGGTCCTCCAGCTTGGCCCAGATCCGGACGTCGGCGGACGGCGACAGCCGCGGCAGGCGCACCAACGGGGTGTTGCCCACCGCGGCCAGCGGGGAGTCGTAGCGCATCGGGGCTCAGAGCCTTCAGGCCATGCCGCCGGCCACGGCCGGCAGGATCGTGACGTTGTCGCCGTCGGTCAGCTTGGTGTTGATGCCGTCGAGGAAGCGGACGTCCTCGTCGTTCAGGTAGACGTTGACGAAGCGGCGCAGCTGGTCACCGGCCTCTTTGTCGACGATGCGGGCCTGGATGCCCGCGTGCCGGGTGTCGAGGTCGGCGAACAGCTCGGCGAGGGTCTCCCCGGTGCCTTCGACGGCCTTCTGACCGTCGGTGTACTGGCGGAGGATGGTGGGGATGCGGACCTCGATGGCCATGGCTCAGGGCTCCTGTCGGGGGAAGTCAGGTCGAAAAGACGCGCGGCAGCGCAGATACGGCAGGTCGTGCGTAGGGGCGCCGCGGCTCATGGCCGTACGGCGGCAGGGGTCGGCGTCAACAGATGGCGCTGGCGAGCCTGCACAGGTCGACGTGCAGCCGCGCCACGAGCAGCGTGCCCGGCGTCTTGTCGCTCACGTCGAGGAAAACCATGGGTTCATCGTATCGATTCCCGGTCCGGGTCCTGGAATGTGATCTCGGATAGTGGATGAATTCTGACCGAATCCCGGGATCAGGCCGGGGATCAGTAGGCCTCCACGACCTTGACCTCCTCCTCCGTCACCTCGCCGTCGACGATCCGGAAGGAACGGAACTGGAAGTCGCCGAGCCCGTCGGTGTCCGCGGTGGAGACGAGGACGTAGTGCGCGCCGGGCTCGTTGGCGTAGGAGATGTCGGTGCGCGAGGGGTAGGCCTCGGTCGCCGTGTGCGAGTGGTAGATGATCACCGGCTCCTCGTCACGGTCGTCCATCTCGCGGTAGAGCTTGAGCAGATCGCCCGAGTCGAACTCGTAGAACGTGGGCGAGCGGGCGGCGTTCAGCATCGGGACGAAGCGCTCGGGGCGGCCCTCGCCCACGGGGCCCGCGACCACGCCGCACGCCTCGTCGGGGTGGTCCTCGCGCGCGTGGGCGACGATCTGGTCGTAGAGGGCCTGGGTGATGGTCAGCATGACTGTCAGGATAAGCAGAAGGGCCATCCCGTACCGAGGGGTGGTACGGGACGGCCCACATGCCGGACGTCCTGAGCGGCGGCGGCAGGGGGTGCCACGAGTACTCCCTGCCGCTGGACGTCCGCGCGTTGGTCAGCCGACCTTCTCGAACTCCGCCGTGCGGCGCTCGGTGACCTGCGGGTCGCGGGTCTTGAGGACCGCCCAGCCGACGGCCAGGGCGGCCGACCAGCCGGCCATCACGTACAGGCTGATCCGGGCGTCCGTGTCGATCGCGATGAGGACGGTGACGAAGAGCAGGAACGCGATGGCGATGTACGAGCAGACCGAGCCGCCGGGCGCCGGGAAGGAGGAGGCGGGCAGGCGCCCGGCCTCGACCGCGCGGCGGTACAGGACGTGGCTGATCAGGATCATCAGCCAGGTCCAGATGCCGGCACCGGTGGCGACGGAGGTGACGTAGCCGAAGGCCTTCTCCGGGACGATGTAGTTCAGAACCACGCCGATGCCCATGAAGAGGACCGAGACGAAGATGCCGAGGGCCGGGGTCTTGGTGGCCGACAGCCGCGTGAAGACCTTGGGGGCCTCCCCGCTCTCGGCGAGGTTGCGCAGCATGCGGCCCGTGGAGTACATGCCGGAGTTGCAGGAGGACAGGGCCGCGGTCAGCACGACGAAGTTGACGATGGCCGCGCCCGCCGGGATGCCGATCACCGCGAACGCCTTCACGAACGGGCTGGCGCCCCCGGCGAACTCGGTCCACTTGACCACGCACAGGATGACGGTGAGGGCACCGACGTAGAACAGCGCGATACGCCAGGGCAGGGTGTTGATCGCCTTGGGGAGGGTCTTCTCCGGGTTCTCGGACTCGCCGGCCGTGACGCCGACCAGCTCGACGGCGAGGTAGGCGAACATGACGCCCTGCAGGGTCATCAGGGACGAGCCGATGCCCTTGGGGAAGAAGCCGTCGAAGGCCCAGAGGTTGGAGACCGCGGCGGTGTCACCGGCGGCGCTGAAGCCGAAGGTGAGCACGCCCAGGCCGATGACGATCATGCCGATGATGGCGGTGACCTTGACCATCGAGAACCAGAACTCGATCTCGCCGAACAGCTTCACCGAGATCAGGTTGGCCGCGAAGAGGACGACCAGGAAGACCAGTGCCGTCACCCACTGCGGGATGGACGGGAACCAGTAGTTGACGTAGATCGCGGCGGCCGTCAGCTCGGCCATGCCGGTGACGACCCACATCAGCCAGTACGTCCAGCCGGTGAAGTAGCCGAAGAACGGGCCGAGGAACTCCCGGGAGTACTCCGCGAAGGAGCCCGAGACCGGGCGGTAGAGCAGGAGTTCACCGAGGGCCCGCATGATGAAGAAGATGATCACACCGGCGAGGGCGTACATCAGGATGAGGCTGGGGCCCGCCTTGGCGATGTTCGCCCCGGCACCCAGGAAGAGGCCGACGCCGATGGCGCCGCCGATCGCGATCATCTGGACCTGACGGCTGCCGAGCCCTCGCTCGTACCCCTCTTCGGGAGCGTCGGTGACCTTCTCAGAGGCCATGTGTAGTGCGCCTTTCTCCATGCCGACCCGGGCCTCGCGTCGGCCTCGGATCGGGTTTCGATCCCCCCGGATTGATGGAGCTGAGCGGCCTTCCCAAGGCCCCTCGTGCCTGGCCGGCGGTCACCGGCTCGGTGGCGCACCCGGCGCGACATAAGGGTGGTGTTCGCCGGGCGGTCGTGAAGATCTATCACGGCCGCAACACTGATCACCTGTACGGCGTGTGACACCCAGCACGGGAAGAAGCGGACAGACAGTCACGCAGCGGGCCATAAGCGGCCACAACGGTGACAGGATCGTTATCCGGATTTGAGCGTCCGCTGAGCGAACACACCGCCTCCACCCTCACGGAACAAGGGTGGAGAAATCACGGCATAAGAGTGGAGACCAACGTCTCCTGCAGCCCACCCAGCCAGAGGTACGCCATCACCATCGGCTTGCGCGGGTCCTCGTCCGGCAGCCGGTAGAGCAGGTCGGTGTCGTCCTCGTCGACGATCTCCAGCCGGGAGCCGATCGCCAGGCGCAGGTCGTTGAGGGCGCCGAGCCACTGCTGGGACTGCTCCGGCGTCAGCTGCAGCACCGCCCCACCGTCCCCGGCGGAGGCCAGCTCGTCCAGGGAGCGGATCACCGCGAGGGCGTTCTCGCGCTTGCCGGCCCGCAGGTCGTTCTCGGTGTAGCGGCGGAACTCGGCGGAGTACGCCTTCTGCTCCTCGCCCTGCACCGGCCGCTCGGGGTCGCTGTAGGCGTCCGGGAACAGGCGCCGCAGCACCGGGTCGGAGGGCGGTTCGCTGGGGCCCTCGGCGAACAGCTCGGCGAGCGGGTCGGCGGGGGCTTCCTCGCCGGGGCCGGGGCCGATGAGTTCCAGGAGCTGGACGGCCAGCGACCGGATGATGGAGATCTCGACGTCGTCGAGGGCGACGGCCGCGCCGCCGCCGGGGAGCGGTTCGAAGGTTCCTGGCAAGGCGATTCGCTACTTCCGGTCCTGCTGGAGGGTGGCCCACAGACCGTAGCCGTGCATGGCCTGCACGTCGCGTTCCATCTCCTCGCGGCTCCCGCTGGAGACGACCGCCCGGCCCTTGTGGTGGACGTCGAGCATGAGCTTGGTGGCCTTGTCCTTGGAGTAGCCGAAGTACGACTGGAAGACGTACGTCACATAGCTCATCAGGTTGACCGGGTCGTTGTGGACGATCGTGACCCACGGGACGTCCGGCTCGGGTACGGCAGAGACCTCCTCCGCCGACTCGGTGCGTTCGATCTCGATGGGAGCGGCTGACGTCACAACTCCCATGCTGCCATGGGCTCCACAAATCGTCACACTGACGAAATGGGGGTGTACCCTTTGTTGCCATGAACACAGCGGACCTTGGGCTGCCGGTGGACGTCCCCTCGACCGCCCTCTTCACGGACCAGTACGAGCTGACGATGCTGCAGGCCGCCCTGAAGGCCGGCACCGCCGAGCGGCGCAGTGTCTTCGAGGTCTTCACCCGGCGGCTGCCGGACGGGCGGCGGTACGGCGTGGTGGCCGGGACCGGCCGGGTCCTGGACGCCGTCGAGAACTTCCGCTTCGACACGGGCGTCCTGCGCTTCCTGCGTGAGCGCGGCATCGTCGGCGAGGAGACCCTCGACTGGCTCGCCCACTACCGCTTCTCCGGCGACATCTGGGGCTACCCCGAGGGCGAGGTGTACTTCCCGGGCTCGCCGATCATGCGGGTCGAGGGCAGCTTCGCCGAGTGCGTGCTGCTGGAGACCGTGATCCTGTCCATCCTCAACCACGACTCCGCGATCGCCGCGGCCGCCTCCCGGATGTCCTCGGCCGCCGGGGACCGCCCGCTGATCGAGATGGGCGCCCGCCGCACCCACGAACTCGCCGCGGTCGCCGCCGCCCGGGCCGCGTACGTCGGCGGCTTCACCTCCACGTCCGACCTGGCCGCCGGCTTCCGCTACGGGATCCCCACGGTCGGCACGAGCGCCCACGCCTTCACCCTGCTCCACGACCGGGAGCGCGACGCCTTCCAGGCGCAGGTCAACACCATGGGCCGGGGCACGACCCTGCTGGTGGACACGTACGACGTCACGGAGGCCGTCCGTACGGCGGTGGAGGTGGCCGGACCGGAGCTCGGCGCGGTGCGCATCGACTCCGGCGACCTGCTGCTGGTGGCGCACCGGGTGCGCCAGCAGCTGGACGAGCTGGGCGCCACGAACACGAAGATCATCGTGACCTCGGACCTCGACGAGTACGCCATCGCCTCGCTGGCGGCGGCGCCCGTGGACGCCTACGGCGTCGGCACCCGGCTGGTCACCGGCTCCGGGCACCCGACCTGCTCCATGGTCTACAAGCTGGTCGCCCGCGCCGACTCCGGCGACCCGAAGGCGCCGCTGGTGCCGGTGGCGAAGAAGTCGACCGGCGGCAAGCTCTCCATCGGCGGCCGCAAGTGGGCCGCACGGCGGCTGGACGAGCAGGGCGTCGCGGAGGCGGAGGTGGTCGGCACCGGGCCCGTCCCGGCCGAGCTGGTCGACCGGCAGCTGCTGGTGGAGCTGGTCAAGGGCGGCGAGGTGGTCGCCCGCGAGCCGCTCGACGTCCCCCGCGAACGGCACATCGCCGCCCTCGCCAACCTGCCGCTGTCCGCTACACAGCTCTCGCGCGGGGAACCCGTCATCCCGACGGAGTACACCACCGGGGGCACGGGCACCTAGCGCGAGCCGAGGGGGCGCCCGTCGTGCGCCCCGCGGTGCCCCCTCCCCTTGGGGCCCCGAAGTCTCTAGGCTCGGAAGTTCAGGTTCACGCACCGGCCCGGGCCCGCGCCCCCTCAGCACCAGGCTCCGCACCGACCCGTACCGAACCGCCGAGACCCATAGCCGAAGGACACCGACCATGCGCCGCGCCTTGATCGTCGTAGACGTGCAGAACGATTTCTGCGAGGGGGGCAGCCTCCCGGTGGCCGGGGGTGCCGATGTGGCCGCCGCGATCACCGAGCTGATCGGGCAGGCCCCCGCGGGGTACCGCCATGTGGTGGCGACCCGCGACCACCACATCGCGCCCGGGGGCCACTTCGCGGACAACCCCGACTTCGTGCACTCCTGGCCCGCGCACTGCGTCGCGGGCACCGAGGGGGTCGGCTTCCACCCGAACTTCGCCCCGGCCGTCGCCTCCGGCTCGATCGACGCGGTCTTCGACAAGGGCGCGTACGCGGCGGCGTACAGCGGTTTCGAGGGGGTCGACGAGAACGGGGTCCCGCTGGCCGACTGGCTGCGGGAGCGGCAGATCGACGAGGTGGACGTGGTCGGCATCGCGACCGACCACTGCGTACGGGCGACCGCCCTGGACGCCGTCCGCGAGGGCTTCCGCACCCATGTCCTGCTGGACCTCACGGCCGGTGTCGCCGAGGAGACCACGCAGCGGGCACTGGAGGAGCTGCGGGAGGCGGGCGTGGAGCTGTCCGGGAAGCCCGTCGTCTGAGCCCGCCCCGGGCGAGCCCGGCCTCACATCTGGGGGGTCGGGCGGCGCAGCAGCGCGCGGATCGGGCGCCACAGCTCCTGGACGAGTTCCGGGCTGCCGATCGCCGTGTCCGGGGCCGTGCGCCATATCAGGCCGTCCGGGTGGTGCAGGACCGCGGTGATCTCGTCCGGGGTCGGTGGGGCGGCGTTGCCCCGCAGGTAGACCGCCCGCAGCCCCAGATTGCGCAGCCTGGTCAGGGCGCGCGCCCGGTTCTGGGCGTGGACGAGCACGCGCACCCCGGCGGGCCCGTCGGCGGCGGGGCTGGGCAGGTTCAGTGCCACCACCACCGTGCCGTTCGGTAGCTTGCAGAAGCCTCCTGCGGCCATGCGGTCATACCCCCGTGTCAGTCGGTGTCAATAAGAGAACCACAGGACGCACCTAAACACGATCGGCGGCAACCCGCCAAGGGGTTGCCGCCGATTCGCTTCTGACCTGCGGAAATGCCGACTACTTCACCGCGGGTCCGACCTCGACCTCGATCGTCGAGCCGTTCCGGGCCTCCTTGACGATCTTGATCTTGGTGTTGGTGTCAGTGATCTTGACGCCGCTGGTCGGGTTCGCCGGGTCGTAGTAGGTGCTGATGTGGTCGTTGAAGACCGGCACCCCTCGCGACGACCGGATCTTCGTTGCGACACCGTCCTTGTGCAGCGTGATGCCGTCCGTGCGGTACCGGCTGAACGGCGCGTCGTAGGACTGGATCCGGTTGCGCATCAGCGTGCCGTCGGACCACTTCAAGGCCGTCGGGTGGGAGTCGACGGGCAGGAGCAGACCGACGCCCGGGTGCTGGGAGGTGTTGTTGTCGGCCTGGGAGGTGTCCCACTTCCAGATCAGCAGGCCGTTCTGGTACGGGAAGTGCTCGACCCAGGACGGACGGGTGTTCATGAAGCCGAAGTTGTACGGGCCGACCCTGAGCGTCTTGTCGTACGACACGTACTGGCGGTTCTCCGCGATGTAGTACTGCGCGTACTCCTTGGTGAACGACGCGCCGATCCGGGAGAAACCGGTGGCCGTCCAGGCGGCGTCCGCGCTTTCGGCGTTGTCGGAGAAGACGGGGGCGCCGTCCGCCGTCACCGTGATCGCGTCGGCCGTGAAGCCCTTCTGGGCCACGCCGCCGTCGGTCTGGTAGCGGAAGCGGAGGTCGATCTTCCGGCCGGCGTAGGCGTCGAGCGAGTACGCGAGCTTCCGGTAGCCGTCGAGCGTGCCGTGCAGGGCGGGCTTGTCGCTGCCGTCACGCGGGATCGGCCGGCCGTCCACCGTGCCGTCGATGGCGGTCCAGTTGGCGCCGCCGTCGGTCGAGACCTCGGTGTAGAGGTAGTCGTAGTCGGCCTCGATGTCGTACCAGCCGTCGAGGGTCAGCTCGGCGGACGACGTGCCGGTGAGGTCGACCGAACGCGTCAGCGTGTTCTTGAGGTTGTCACCGCTGCCGCTCCACCACTGGGTCTTGCCCTCGGCGGGCGCGATGATCTCGGTGGTGACGGCCTTCTTCGGGAGCTGGACGACCAGCGCCTGCTTGTGCTTGGTGTTGTACTCGGCAACGCCCAGCTTGTGCCAGGAGTTGACGCCCGCCTTGGCGGTGTCGTAGTTCAGCCAGCCCAGCTGGAGCTTGTCCCAGGCGGTCATGTCGCCCGGCAGGTCGCCGATCTGGTTGCGGCCGGTGCCGAGCCAGGAGCCGGACGACATCAGCGTCCAGAAACCGGTGGAGTTCTCGCCGCCGGCGGTGTCGTAGTGGTCCGGCAGGCCGAGGTCGTGGCCGTACTCGTGGGCGAAGACGCCGAGTCCGCCGTTCTCCGGCTGGATGGTGTAGTCGCCGACCCAGATGCCGGAGTCGCCGATCTGCGTGCCGCCGAGCTTGTTGCCGTCGGGGCCGGTGGCGCCGGCGTCGGTGCCGAACGCGTACCAGCGGTGGGCCCAGATCGCGTCCTCGCCCTGCGCGCCGCCGCCCGCGGACTCGTCCTCACCGGCGTGCACGACCTGGAAGTGGTCGATGTAACCGTCGCGCTCGTTGAAGTCGCCGTCGCCGTCGAAGTCGTAGCGGTCCCACTGGTCGTACTCGGCGAGCTTGGCCTTGATCTCCGCCTCGGTCTTACCAGCTGCCTTCTGCTGGTCGACCCACGCGTTGACACCGTCCTGCACCGCATACCAGGCGCAGTTGTCGGGGACGCACTTGTTGGAGCCGTAACGGGCCTCGTTGTAGGGCACCTTGACCCAGTCGGAGACCTCGCCCTCGATCGAGTAGCGGCCCGAGGACTGCTTCTCGTAGTAGGTCTTCATCGAGGCGGTGCCCTCGCCGAAGTAGAGGTCCTCGAAGTGCTCGCGGTTGTAGTCCGCCTGCCAGGCCGTGCTGTTGTCCTGCTTGCGGTCCGGCTTGGCGATCTGGTTGTGCAGCGGGCCGGGGGTGCCGCCGTACCGGCTGTCGATCTGGTCGCCGAACTCGACCAGGATGGTGAAGATCTTGTCCGTCTTCTCCCGGCCGAGTTCGACGTACTTGCTGTCGCCCTTGCGGCTCTTGAGCTCGACGACCTTCGAGCCCTCGCGGTTCTCGACCGAGGCCTTGCCGGATATGACCTGGTTCAGGGCCTCTTCGCGCTGGGCCTCCTGAGTCTTGCTCAGCGGGCCGTCGAGGTCGTGCGCATGGCCCTCGTGGTTCTCCGGCGACGCCGGGTCCTGCCGGTCGGCAGCGGGCGCCTTGGCCGCCGTTCCACCGGAGTCGGCCTGGGCCACGGTCAGGCCGGAGAGCGTGGCGGTGGCCGCGGCGAGCGCTACGGCGGTGGCCGCCGCTCTGAACGTCCAGGGTCTACTGGTCACTTGAGTTCCTCCCCAGCGTCCGGGCGCGCGGAAGGAGGGAGATGAAGGTGGTGCGTCCGCGCGCGCCTGATCGACGCGTGTAGTCAAGTGCCGACATTGGACTAGAGGTTGCCGGGAAAAGACAGACCTTGACTTGAGCAGGACAACTGCACTATGCGGAGATGACGTTTCACTTAACGAACAGGTCGGGTCCGTTCAGCGGGCGCGCAGGACCGCTGATCCAGTGGCTGACATGACTCGGTGCGCCCCTTGTGCACCGGCACTGTTGGTCAGGTCACGCTTACTGTTCGTTCCACTCGGGCATGCACGCGAATAGATTCAGTCCGCACCCTCCCCCGCAGCGAGAGGCACGGGGGGAGTCCACCCCCATTCTTCGAGGACACGATTGCCATGCCTCGTCCGACTGCCGCACAGCTCGCCTACGGTTCGTGCACCGTGATCTTCTCGACGCTCGCCATGCTGCTGCTGTCACAGACGAGTTCGGGTGCGGGGATCGCGGTCATCGCCGTCGCGGCGCTCCTGCTCGGGCTGCTGGTCGCCATGACGGTGCCCATGCCGAAGCGGACCCCGGCTCCCGCGCCACGGCCCGTCACCGACGTGGCGCCGCCGATGCCGGCGACGGCGGCCCGTGAGCCGGTACGGGAATCGACGGCTTCCTGAACACGCGCCGGCAGCGCACAGCACGGCGGGCCCGCCCTCTCATGTGACGGGCCCGCCGTGCCGCTGACCGGCGTCAACCGGTGCTGACCACCACCGTCTTCGCCGCCTTGTCGTGCAGCCCCTGCTTGTAGGGCCTGTCGAAGAAGCTCCAGCCGCCGCAGATCGCCGTCCACACGCAGGCGCAGCAGAACGCGAACGGAATCCACAGCACCGCCGCGCGGATCAGTGAGACCTGCACGGAAGGCGTGGCTCCGTTGTCGAGATGTGCCACGCGCATGTTCAGCCATTTCTTGCCGAGGGTCTGCCCCGACCTGGCGATCATGATCGTGTCGTACGCCATGTAGAGCACGGCGGCGATGACGGACTGCGCCACGGAGTCGCCGACGTCGACCCGCTCGGCGTTCATCTGGTACTCGTCCACGTTGAGGCCCCAGGTGACCAGCCAGACGACGATGCCGACCAGCACCATGTCGATCAGCCGGGCCAGTGTGCGCTTGCCGCTGTCGGCGAGCGGGGGCATACCGGCGAGCGGGTCGGCGGGAAACTCGCCACCGCCGTAGGGGCCACCGCCGTGGGGCCCGCCCCCGTACGGGCCGCCCCCGTGGGGCGGGGGCGGCGGCCAGCCCCCGCCCCCGTGGGGCGGGGGCTGGCCGCCGCCGTACGGCGGGGGTTGCTCACCGCCCCCGGGGGGCCTGTCGTACGGCGAGCCGGCCCCCTCGCCGGGCGGGGGCTGCTTCTTGAACGGGTCGTCCTCCGGCGGCTGCCCGCCGGAACCGGGGGGCGGTTGGGTGCTCATGGCCCGAGTCGATCGCGAACCCCGCGGGTCCGCATCCGGCGAGGGGCCGTCCGGGGTACCGGTTCGGATGTGTGTGGGCGGTCAGCCCGCTACGAACGTGTGTGCGGCCTTGTCGTGCCAGCACTGGCGCCACGGCTTGTCGAACAGGCACCACAGCACGCCGATGAGGCCGAAGCAGAGCAGGCCGGGGACGCTGTAGACAAGCCAGCGGCGCAGGGCCGCGCCGAAGGACGGGGGCTCATGGGCCTCGATGTCCCGCACCTCCAGCCCGAGCAGCCTCTTGCCCAGCGTGCGGCCCCACTTGGCGGTGGGCAGCGCCTCGTACACCACACCGAAGAGGAGCAGCACGCCGAGGACGATGGCGAGATACGCCGACGTCGTGCCGTCCAGCAGCCAGACCGTGACCGTCTGGCCGGAGAGCTTGGCCTCGTCGATCTTTCCCTGGATGTGGTCGAGGGCCTGGGTGCCGAGCGGTACGGCGGCGACCGAGGTGACGCCCGCGATGACCAGGGTGTCGATCAGCCGGGCGGCCAGCCGCTTGCCGAGCGCGGCGGGGCGGGCCGCGGCCTGCCGCCTCGCCGCCGCCTGGAACGGGTCCTCGACCGGGGGCTTCCAGGGGGCGACGGGCTCGTCGGGGGTGGCGCCGGAGGTACCGGCGAGGCGGTGGACCTGCTGCGCCCAGGAGGACTGGCCGCCGCCGGGGCCCGAGGTGACGGGGGCGGCCGGGGTGGCGGGGGCCTGGTGAGGGACGGTGGCGGGCGGGGTCGCCTGGGCCGACTGGGCCGCCGCGGCGCGTGCGGCGGCCGCCTTGCCCGCGCCGAAACCGGGACCGCCGGAGTTGCCGACGGGCGTCTGGGCGGGCGTGCTGGGCGAGGCCGTCCAGCCGGGGGCGCCCTGACCGCCGGACGCGGCCTGGTGGGGCACCGCCGGGCCGGAGGCATGCGGCGCGGCCACCGGCCCCGACGCGGGAGCGCCCGAAGCCGCCGCGCCCTGCGCCCCCGCCGCCCCCTCCTGCTGCCTCTGTCGCGGGGTGAGCGCGCGGAACGTCATCGTGCCCGGGTCCTCGGCGGCATCCTCCGTACCGGCGCTCGCGCTCCGGGACGTGGCGGCCGGGCGGCGGAACACGAACGTGTTGCCGGAGGCCGCCGCCCCGGACTCGGTGGGCGACGGGGGTTCCCCCTGTTCGAGCGAGGCCGAGAACTCCGGGGACGACGCCGCACCGTCCATGCGGGCGGCGTCGCCGTCGGGCTGCGCGGGCGGGTCGGCGGGGACGCGCGGGTCGGAGCCCTGGGCCGCGGGCCAGGAGACGCGCTGGTCCTGGTCGCCGCCGAAGCCGGACTGCCGGGAGCGGTCGGCGCTCCACGCGGAGGCGGGCTCCGGGCGGCTGCCGTGCCGGGCGTCGTGGGTGTCCTGGCGTACGGGCTCGGGGTCCTCGTCGAAGAAGTGCGGCCCGGTCTCCTCGACGGCGGGCTGCGCGGGGCGTACGCCGGGCGGCGGGGCGAGCGGTTCACCGTCGGCCGGTGCCGGGCGGCTGGTGCCCGGCACCCAGGCGGCTCCGTTCCAGTACCGGACATATCCAGGAATGGAGGGGTCCGGGTAATAGCCCTCGCGGGGCCTGTCGTCGCCGGGTGCCGGGGTTGGGGCGCTCATGTCCGTCGTCCCGTATCTGCTCGGGGGTGTTATGGGGGCCTCCACATCTATCAGACCCGCGCAACCCCCACCGCCCGTCCCGCCGGACCAACCCCATTCGAGCACGGATGTGGTAGACCCGCGAAAGAACTTCCGGAAATCCGCGTAATGCTCCAGCCCTCCCCCGCTCTTCCCTCGTACGGCCCGCCCCAAGGGCCCCCGATCGAAGGGAGACACACGACATGTACACCGTGGTGGAGCGCGAGCTGGAGCTGAAGCTCGTTCTGTCGCCGGAGCGCGGCATCCCGGTCGCCGCCCGGCTGGGCTACCGCACCGACGATCCGTACGCCGTCCACATCGGCTTCCACATCAACTCCGAACACCCCGTCAACTGGACGTTCGCCCGGGACCTGCTGGTGGAGGGGGTGTTCCGGCCGTGCGGGCACGGGGACGTGCGGGTGTGGCCGTCGAAGGTGAACGGACGCGGCGTCGTTCTGATGGCGCTGAGTTCACCCGACGGGGACGCCCTGCTGGAGGCACCGGCGGCGCAGGTGTCGGCCTGGCTGGAGCGCACGCTGCGCGTGATGCCCCCGGGGAGTGAGGGAGAGCAGCTCGGCATCGACGACGCTCTGGCCCAGTTGCTCGCCCGGTGAAGCCGCTGAGGCGGGTGAGGGCTCAGAACAGCTTGCCGGGATTGAGGATCCCCAGCGGGTCGAACACCTGCTTGATCGCCTGCTGCATCTCCACCCCGACGGGCCCGATCTCGCGTGCCAGCCACTCCTTCTTCAGTACGCCCACACCGTGTTCGCCGGTGATCGTGCCGCCGAGCTCCAGCCCGAGGGCCATGATCTCGTCGAAGGACTCCCGGGCGCGCCGGCACTCGTCGCGGTCCTGGGCGTCGAAGCACACGGTCGGGTGGGTGTTGCCGTCGCCCGCGTGGGCGACGACCCCGATGGTGAGCCGGTACTTCTCGGCGATGCGCTCCACGCCCTCGATCAGGTCGCCGAGCCGGGAGCGGGGCACGCACACGTCGTCGATCATCGTGGTGCCCCGGACCGCCTCCAGCGCGGTGAGCGACAGCCGCCGCGCCTGGAGCAGCAGTTCGGACTCGGCCGCGTCGTCGGCGGGAACGACCTGGGTGGCACCGGCGGCCTCGCACAGCGCGCCGAGGGCGGCGAGGTCGGGGGCGGGGTCGGGGGTGTCGAAGGCGGCGAGCAGCAGGGCCTCCGTGGACTCCGGCAGTCCCATGTGCGCCAGGTCGTTGACCGCCTTGACCGTCGTACGGTCCATCAGTTCCAGGAGGGAGGGCACGTGGCCTCCTTCCATGATCCGGCACACGGCGTCGCAGGCGGCGGCCGCGGAGGCGAACTCGGCGGCCAGCACCAGCTGCTGCGGCGGCTTGGGCCGAAGGCCCAGGACGGCCCGGACGACGATGCCGAGGGAGCCCTCGGAGCCGACGAAGAGGCGGGTGAGGTCGTACCCGGCGACGCCCTTGGCGGTGCGGCGGCCGGTGGACATCAGACGGCCGTCGGCGAGGACGACGTCGAGGCCGAGGACGTACTCGGCCGTCACCCCGTACTTCACGCAGCACAGGCCGCCCGACGCGGTGCCGATGTTGCCGCCGATCGTGCACATCTCCCAACTGGAGGGGTCGGGCGGGTAGCAGAGGCCGTGTTCGCCGACGGCGCGGGAGAGGGCGGCGTTGACGACGCCGGGTTCCACGACGGCGATCCGGTCGACCGGGCTGATCTCCAGGATCCGGTCCATCTTCGTCAACGACAGCACGATGCAGCCGTCGGTGGCGTTGGCCCCGCCCGACAGGCCGGTGCGGGCGCCCTGCGGGACCACCGGGACGCGCAGCTCGGTGGCGGTGCGCATGATGTGCTGCACCTGTTCGACGGTGCGCGGCAGCACGACCACGGCCGGGGTGCCGGCCGGGCAGAAGCTCGCCATGTCGTTGGCGTAGGAGGCGGTGACGTCGGGGTCGGTGAGGACGGCCTCGGCCGGCAGGCCCGCCAGCAGCCGGTCCGTGAGGCTGCCCTGCGCTTCGTCGGGAGGGGCTGGGATACGGCTCATGATCACAGACTGTCACCCGGGGCCATCGGTGTGAACCCCGTCTGCGGCACCCTTCACCTGCCGGGACGCAGTCGTCGTACTGACGCACAGTGTGCGCCATGGAGACCGGTGCGAAGACCGCCAGCAGGACCGGCACGGAGACCGACGGCGAGCCGGCCGCGGGCAGGGGCCTGTCGCGGCGGCGGGTCCGGCGGCTCGCCATGGGCGTGTTGATCGGCCTGCTCGTGGGTGCCCTCGTCATCGCCGGGCTGCTGTTGCTGCTGCGCCCGCAGCCCCGGCAGGACCCACCGCCCGAGCCCGGCCCCGCGGAAAAGGCGATGACCGCGGTCACCACCGGGGTGCCGGCCGCGCTGCCGGATCTGGCGGTGCTGATCGGCGAGCGCAGGGCGCACCTGCGGACGCATCCCAGGGACGCGCGGTCATGGGCGGTGCTCGGTGCGGCGTATGTGGAGCAGGGGCGGCGGACCGCCGACGCCGCCCACTACCCGACCGCCGAGCGGGCGCTGCGGACGTCGCTGAAGGTGCGGCCGCGCGGCAACGCCGAGGCGCTGGACGGCATGGCGGCGCTGGGGATCGCGCGCCGGGACTTCCGGGCGGCGCGGACCTGGGGCGAGGCCGCGCTGAAGGTGGACCGCACACGCTGGACGACGCACGCGCTGCTGATCGAGGCGTACACGGGCCTGAACGACTACAAGGCGGCCCGCTCCACCCTCGACCGGCTGCAGGCCCTGCACTCCGGTACGGCGGTGATGGCCCGGTCGGCCGCCGTGTACTGGGACCGGGGCTGGCGTGAGGACGCGGCGGCCACCCTCTCCGACGCGGCGGCGGCCGCCGAGGCACCGGCCGAGCGGGCGGCCTGGCTGGAGCGGGCCGGGCAGCTCGCCTGGGAGCGCGGGGACCGGGAGGTCGCCCTGCGGCACTTCGAGGAGGCGGTGCGCGTCGATCCCGACCAGCGGGCCGCGCAGGCCGGGCAGGGGCGCGCGCTGGCGGCGCTGGGGCGGACGACGGAGGCGCTGAGCGCGTACCGGTTGGCGCTCGCCAAGCAGCCGTCGCCGGGTTACGCGCTGGAGCTGGGCGAGCTGTACGAGTCGCTGGGGCTGGACCAGGCGGCCCGCGCGCAGTACGACCTGCTGCACGCGCAGGTCCGCAGCGCCGCCGAGGGCGGGGTGGACGAGGAGCTGGTGCTGGGCCGCTTCGAGGCGGACCACGGCGATCCCGAGGAGGCCGTGCGGCGGCTGCGCGCCGAGTGGCGCAAGCAGCCCGGGATCGCGGTGGCCGACGCGCTGGGGTGGGCGCTGCACCGGGCGGGGCAGCACGAGGAGGCGCTGGAGTACGCCGAGCGGGCGACCGACAAGGAGCGCGGTGGCGGCGTACGCAGTGCACTGTACGCCTACCACCGGGGGATGATCGAGCACGCCGTGGGCCTCGACGGGCCCGCGCGGCGGCATCTGCGGGAGGCGCTGCTGATCAATCCGTACTTCTCGCCGCTGTGGGCGCCGCTGGCGCGGGAGGTGCTGCAGGAGCTGGGCGAGCCGCCGGACGTGGAGGTTCCGGCGACTCGCTGAGCCGTCAGAGGCTGAGGCTGAGCCGCCGTCAGAGGTTGCCGCGCTTGGCCTGCTCCCGCTCGATCGCCTCGAACAGGGCCTTGAAGTTGCCCTTGCCGAAGCCCATCGAGCCGTGCCGCTCGATGATCTCGAAGAAGACGGTCGGGCGGTCCTGGACCGGCTTGGTGAAGATCTGCAGCAGATAGCCGTCCTCGTCGCGGTCGGCGAGGATCTTCAGCTCGCGCAGGGTGTCGATCGGTACGCGGGTCTCGCCGACCCACTCGCCCAGGGTGTCGTAGTACGAGTCGGGCGTGTCCAGGAACTGCACGCCGGCCGCGCGCATCGTGCGGACCGTCTGGACGATGTCGCCCGTGTTGAGCGCGATGTGCTGGACGCCCGCGCCGCCGTAGAACTCCAGGTACTCGTCGATCTGGGACTTCTTCTTGGCGATGGCGGGCTCGTTGATCGGGAACTTGACCTTGAGCGTGCCGTCGGCGACCACCTTCGACATCAGCGCGCTGTACTCGGTGGCGATGTCGTCGCCCACGAACTCCTTCATGTTCGTGAAGCCCATGACCTTGTTGTAGAAGCCGACCCACTCGTCCATCCGGCCGAGCTCGACGTTGCCCACGCAGTGGTCGATCGCCTGGAAGGTGCGCTGGGCGGGCGGTTCGACCATCGGGTCGGCGGCGACGAAGCCGGGCAGGTACGGGCCGTCGTAGCCGGACCGCTCGACCAGGGTGTGCCGGGTCTCGCCGTAGGTGGCGATCGCGGCGAGCACGACCGTGCCGTGCTCGTCCTTCAGCTCGTACGGCTCGGCCACCGAGCGGGCGCCGTGCTCGATCGCGTAGGCGTACGCGGCGCGCGCGTCCGGGACCTCGATGGCGAGGTCGATGACGCCGTCGCCGTGCGCGGCCACGTGCTCGGCGAGGAAGTGGCCCCAGGTGGTGGCGGGCTTGATCACCGAGGTGAGCACGAAGCGGGCGGAGCCGTTCTCCAGCACGTAGCTCGCGGTCTCGCGGCTGCCGTTCTCCGGTCCGGAGTAGGCGACCAGCCGCATGCCGAAGGCGGTGGAGTAGTAGTGCGCGGCCTGCTTGGCGTTGCCCACGGCGAACACGACCGCGTCCATTCCCTTGACCGGGAAGGGGTCGGCCTGCCGTGCGGTGTCGGGAGTGTGGTGTGTGGTCTGCGTCATAGCGGCAGCGTCTCCCCGGTGACGCAAGGTGCGCAATAGTTTGCGTCTTCACTGGGCAATCTGTTCAGTCATACAGCCGTAATGGCGGTCTCTCTGTACAGGATGACCATCGTGGGAGGTGGCCTGTGGCGATCGATCAACTGGACGGGCGGATCATCGTGCTGCTGGCGCGCGAGCCGCGGATCGGGGTGCTGGAGATGTCCCGTCGGCTCGGGGTCGCGCGGGGCACCGTGCAGGCCCGGCTGGACCGGCTTCAGTCGAACGGAGTCATCCGTGGATTCGGCCCGGAGGTGGACCCGGCGGCCCTCGGCTATCCGGTCACCGCGTTCGCCACGCTGCAGATCCGGCAGGGGCAAGGGGCCGACGTACGGGCGCACTTGGCGACCGTGCCGGAGGTACTGGAGCTGCACACCACGACCGGCAGCGGGGACATGCTGTGCCGCCTGGTGGCTCGCTCGAACGCCGATCTTCAGCGTGTGATCGACCGGGTCGTCGGTTTTGATGGCATCGTGCGGGCCGCCACGGCGATCGTGATGGAGAACCCCGTTCCGCTGCGGATCATCCCGCTGGTGGAGCAGGCGGCGCTTCAGGAGTGAGCGAACGATCAAAGGCAGGGCGACGGACAGGAGTGATCAAGGCTGTGGGGTGATGGTGTGTGAACTTCTGGGAGTACCTCGGCAATCGCCACCAGCAGCTGCTCATCGACGCCTGCCAGCACGCCGGCGCCGTCTTCCAGTGCATGGTCGTGGCGACCGTGCTCGGTGTGCTGATCGGCGTGGTCACCTACCGCTCCGAGTGGGCCGGGAACCTCGCGACGCTCGCCACCTCCACCATCCTGACCGTTCCGTCGCTGGCCATGATCGGTCTGCTGGTTCCGATCGTGGGGCTCGGTGTGGCGCCGACCGTGATCGCCTTGACGCTGTACGGACTTCTGCCGATCGTTCGTCACGCGATCGTGGGGCTGCGGGGCGTCGACCCGACGCTGGTGGACGCGGCCACGGGCCTCGGGATGTCCCGGCTGAAGCGGCTGGCCCGGGTCGAGCTGCCGCTCGCCTGGCCGCCGATCCTGACCGGCATCCGGGTCTCGACGCAGATGCTGATGGGCATCGCGGCCATCGCCGCGTACGCCTCCGGTCCCGGCCTCGGCAGCCTGATCTTCCGCGGTATCGCGTCCCTGGGCAGCGAGAACGCCCTGAACCAGGTGCTCGCGGGCACGCTCGGGATCATCGTCCTGGCCCTGCTGTTCGACGCCGCGTACGTGCTGATCGGGCGGCTGACCATGTCCAGGGGGATCCGTGTCTGAGTCCCATGGCGCGACCATCGAGCTGGAGAACCTCAGCAAGCGGTATCCGGGCAACCCGCAGCCCGCCGTCGACAACGTCACCATGGAGATCAAGGCGGGCGAGACGGTCGTCTTCGTCGGTCCGTCCGGGTGCGGCAAGTCGACCACGCTCAAGATGATCAACAGGTTGATCGAGCCGTCCGGTGGGCGCATCCGGATCAACGGTGAGGACGTGACCCACATCGATCCGGTCAAGCTGCGCCGGAGGGTCGGCTATGCGATCCAGGCGTCCGGTCTGTTCCCGCACATGACGGTCGCCCAGAACATCGCGGTCGTACCGAAGTTGATCGGTTGGTCCACATCGCGCGTTCGTGAGCGGGTCGAGGAGATGCTCGATCTCGTCGGGCTCGATCCGGGCGAGTTCCACGGCCGCTATCCGCGCCAGCTGTCCGGCGGGCAGCAGCAGCGGGTGGGCGTGGCGCGGGCGCTGGCCGCCGATCCGCCGGTGCTGCTGATGGACGAGCCGTTCGGCGCGGTGGACCCGATCACGCGGGACCACCTCCAGGACGAGCTGATCCGGCTCCAGCACGAGCTGCGCAAGACGATCGTGTTCGTCACGCACGACTTCGACGAAGCGATCAAGCTGGGTGATCGGATCGCGGTGCTGCGTGAGCGTTCGCACATCGCGCAGTTCGACACGCCGGAGGCGATCCTCACCAACCCGGCGGACGACTTCGTGTCCGGGTTCGTGGGCGCCGGGGCGGCGCTGAAGCGGCTCAACCTCAGCCGCGTACGGGATGTGGAGATCATCGACTACCCCACGGTGACCGTGAAGGACCCGTTGCAGACCATCTTCAGCCGGCTGCGCTCCAGCGGTACCAACGAGATCCTGCTGCTGGACCAGCGGGGCCGCCCCTACAAGTGGCTCAGGCAGGGCGATCTGATGCGGGCCAAGGGCTCGCTGGCGCGGGCCGGGACCCTGGTCCACGACACGGTGACCCGGGACGCCACCCTGCGGGACGCGCTGGAGGCCGTGCTCACGGACAACACCGGGCGGGTGGCGGTGACCGGGCGGCGGGGCGAGTACATCGGCGTCGTCGACGTGGAGACGCTGATGAACTCCGTGCACGAGCTGCTGGAGGCCGACCGGCTGGACGCCATGGAGCACCAGCACGAACGGGAGGAGACGAGGGCCACCCGGACGCATGCGGAACAGAAGGGGCACGGAGCGGAGCCGAAGGCGTGACCACCTCTGCGGAGCAGCACCGTCCCCCCGCCGGGCACGACGTCAGGGCGCACGTCCACCGGGACGAGGGCGAGGTGCCCGGCGACCAGAAGCCGCCTCCCCCGCCGAGCCGGACGGGCCCCCGCATCCGCTGGCAGAAGCTGACCTTGCTCCCGGTCTTCGTGGTGGCCGTGCTGCTGGCGACCTGGCTGTGGTTCCGGCAGGCCGACCTGGACCCGATCTCCCGGAACGCGCTGTCGGGCGGGCGGGTGCCCGAGGCGCTGTGGCAGCACGTCCGGCTGACCGCGATCTCCACGTTCTTCGTGCTGGTCATCGCCGTCCCGCTGGGCGTCCTGCTCACCCGCAGGACGTTCCGGAAGGTCGCCCCGGCGGCGATGGCGTTCGCCGGCATGGGCCGGGCGACCCCGGCGATCGGTCTGCTCGCGCTGCTGGTGATCTGGCTGGGCGTCGGCCACAGGTCGGCGCTGGTCGGCATCATCGTCTACGCCATCCTGCCGGTGCTGGCGAACACGATCTCCGGTCTCAGGGCGAACGACCCGACGCTGCTGGAGGCGGCCCGGGGCATCGGCATGTCGCCGATGGGCGTGCTGACCCGGGTGGAGCTGCCGCTGGCGGTCCCGCTGATCCTGGCGGGCGTCCGCACGGCCCTGGTGCTGAACGTCGGTACGGCGACGCTTGCGGCGTTCGGCGGCGGGGGCGGCCTGGGTTCGCTGATCACGACCGGCATCACCGGTCAGCGGATGCCCGTGCTGGTCCTGGGCTCCGTCCTCACCGTCGCCCTCGCCCTGCTGGTGGACTGGCTGGCCTCGCTGGCGGAGCTGCTGCTGCGGCCGCGGGGGCTGGAGGTGGGGACATGAGGCGGTTGCTGTGCCTGGCCGTGGCGCTGGCCTCCGGCTGCGGGCTGACCAGCGGCTCCCCGATGGTCGACGATGTGCGGCCCGGGTCGATCGGGCGGGGCGAGCCGCTGAAGGGCGCCGATCTGACGGTCACGTCGAAGGAGTTCACCGAGCAGCTGATCCTGGGCGCGATCATGGGAATCGCCTTCGAGGCGGCGGGCGCGAACGTCCTCGACCGGACCGGCATCCAGGGTTCGGTGGGGTCGCGCGAGGCGGTCAGGAGCGGGCAGGCGGACGCCGGGTACGAGTACACGGGCACGGCCTGGATCACGTACCTGGGCAACGGCAAGCCCGTCCCGGACCCGCGGCAGCAGTGGCGGGCCGTGCGTGACGCGGACCTGAGGAACGGCGTGACCTGGCTGGAGCCGTCGTCGCTGGACAACACCTACGCCCTGGCGATGAACCAGGCCAACTTCACGAAGTACGGCACCAGGACCCTCTCGGACGTGGCCGAGCTCGCCAGGACCCACCCCGGGGCCGTGACGCTGTGCGTGGAGGGCGAGTTCGCCAACCGGGAGGACGGGCTGCCGGGCATGGAGCGGGCGTACGGCATGAACATCCCGCCGTCCCGGACCGCCCGGATGGACACCGGGATCATCTACACCCGGGCGGCGAAGGGGGGCTGCACGTACGGGGAGGTCTTCACGACCGACGGGCGCGTCAAGTCCATGAACCTGGTGGTTATGGAGGACGACAGGAACGTCTTCCCCCACTACAACGCGGCCCCCGTGATCAACACCAGGACCCTTGAGGAATGGCCCGCGATCACGGAGATCCTCGACCCGATCACGAAGAAGCTCAACAACTCCGTGGCCCGGACCCTCAACGCCAAGGTGGACGTGGACGGCGAGGACCCCCATCAGGTGGCGCTGGACTGGCTGGTGCAGGAGGGGCTGGTGCGGGAGGGGTGAACGGTGGCCCGTGCCGGGCTAGCAGCTGGGGACCGAGCCCGTTCCCTTCTCCAGGGACACCAGGGACTGGACCGCGCCCTTCAGGGTCTTGACCGGGATCAGGCGGAGGCCCTTGGGCAGTTCCGACTTGGCGTCGGCGCATTCGGCGCTCGGGACCAGGAAGACGGTTGCGCCGTCGCGGTGGGCTGCCTGGGTCTTCAGGGCGACGCCGCCGACCGCGCCGACCGTGCCGTCGGCCTCGATGGTGCCCGTGCCGGCGACGGTGCGGCCGCCGGTGAGGTCGCCGCCGCTGCCGTCGCCCTCGAGCTTGTCGATGATGCCGAGCGAGAAGAGCAGACCGGCGCTGGGGCCGCCGACGTCGGCGAGTTCGAGGTCGACCTTGATGTTCTTGTCGTCGAGGCCGAGATAGGTGAGCGCCGCCTCGGTCGCCGCGTTCTGGGACTGGCGCATCTGGGCCTCGTTGTGCTGCTCGATCTCCTTGACGGTGTCACCGCTCGGGTAGACCGCGTCGCGGGGCATCACCGCCTGGTCGGTACGCCACCAGGCGTCGATCACATCGCCGAGCCGGACGCGGGTGTCCGGGCTGGTCGCCTCGATCGTCGTCATCCGCAACTGCCCGCTGGTCTCACGGGTCGGCGCACCGGAGATCGTGATCACCGGGGTGCCCTGGTCCTTGCCGAGCACGTTCGCCGTCATCCCCGGCTGCGCCACCGAGAACGGCAACGGCGCGGACACCGCCGTGGCGATCAGCCCGACGACGGGCAGTGCGCAGACGGCGAGGGCCTGGGGGCGTGTGAGACGAGAGAGCACGAGGTCAATCTAACGCGCGGGAGTGTTCGAACCATCTCCGGTCCGGATCACGCCTGCGCTCAGCGCAGCGCCTCCGCCACCTCCCGGGCCGCGTCCACCACTCTCGGGCCGACCCGTTCCGGTACCGCGTCCGCCAGCATCACCACGCCCACGCTGCCCTCGACGCCGGTCACGCCGACCAGGGGCGCGGCGGCGCCGCACGCGCCGGCCTCCAGTTCGCCCTGGGTGAGGGTGTAGCCGGGGTCGCCGCCCGGGCGCTGACGGGCCGCCAGGATCGCCTTGCCGGCGGCGCCCCGGTCCAGGGGGTGGCGGAAGCCGGCCCGGTAGGCCACGTGATAGTCCGTCCAGGTCGGCTCGACCACGGCGACGGCCAGCGCCTCCGCCCCGTCCACCAGCGTCAGATGCGCCGTCGCCCCGATGTCCTCGGCCAGCGACCTGAGCGCCGGCAGCGCGGCCTCCCGTACCAGCGGATGCACCTGCCGTCCGAGCCCCAGCACACCCAGCCCGACCCGGGCGCGCCCGCCCAGGTCACGGCGTACCAGCGCATGCTGCTCCAGCGTGGCGAGCAGGCGGTACACGACGGTCCGGTTCACGCCGAGCTTGGTGGACAGCTCGGTGACGGTGAGCCCGTGGTCCGTGTCGGCCAGCAGCTTGAGGACCCTGAGTCCCCGGTCGAGCGTCTGAGAGGTCTCCGCGGTCACGACGCCCACTCCTTTGGTGGTGAGGTCGGCAGCCCCCTCTCGGCGGATGCGTCACCGAGTCCCGTCAGCGACGCGCTTCAGAGGCTGCCGATCGGCTGACGGCCCGGCCGGTGGTCCGGGCCCAGTCGCTTCACGGCTGCGCTCCGCGGCGGCGCTGCCACGGGGCGTGTGCGTAGCGGGACAGTAGCGAAGGGGGTTCGCTGAGCGGAAGGCTCCGTCCAGAATCCGGTCAGAGACCGGTATGGGGTACTCCGATTTGTCCCGGTACGTACGGCGTGCAGCACCCCGAAAGGGGCACGGGGGCGTATCGACCAGGCACAGCGCCCGGCGTCACCGCATCCGCGTCGCCCACTCCTGCACCTTGGCGATCCGCTGCCGCAGCTGCCCCGCCGTCGCCTCCGCGCTCGGCGGCCCGCCGCACACCCGGCGCAGTTCGGTGTGGATGACACCGTGCGGCTTGCCGCTCTGGTGGACGTACGCACCGACCATGGTGTTGAGCTGCCGCCGCAGCTCCATCAGCTCCTTGTGGCTGACCACCGGCCGCCGCTCGGCGGGCAGTTCGAGCAGGTCGGCCTCGGCGTCCGGCCTCTTGCGGCTGTGCGCGATCTGCCGCGCCTGCCGCTTCTGGAGCAACAGCTGCACCTGGTCGGGTTCCAGCAGTCCCGGAATGCCGAGGTAGTCCTGCTCCTCCTCGCTCCCCGGGTGCGCCTGCATCCCGAACTCGGCGCCGTTGTACATGACCCGGTCGAAGACGGCGTCGGATTCGAGGGCCTCGAAGGGCAGCATGTCCTGCTCGCCGGTGTCCTCGTCCTTCTGCTGCTCCGCCTCCCTGAGGAGCTTGTCCTCCTCGGCGTACGGGTCCTCCTCGCCGTCCTTCTTCGGCTTGTCGAGCACGTGGTCGCGCTCGCGCTCCATCTCGTTGGCGAAGGACAGCAGGTCGGGGACGGTGGGCAGGAAGACGGACGCGGTCTCGCCGCGCCGCCGGGACCGTACGAAGCGGCCGACGGCCTGCGCGAAGAAGAGCGGTGTCGAGATGGTGGTGGCGTACACCCCGACCGCGAGCCGCGGCACGTCGACGCCCTCGGACACCATCCGCACCGCGACCATCCACCGGTCGGTGTTGTTGCTGAACTCGTCGATCCGGTCGGACGCCCCGGCGTCGTCGGACAGCACGAGGGTCGCCTTGTGGCCCGTGATGTCCCGGATGAGCTTGGCGTACGCCCGCGCCGAGTCCTGGTCGGAGGCGATGACGAGGGCACCGGCGTCCGGAATCGCCTTCCTGACCTCGGTCAGCCGCTGGTCGGCGGCGCGCAGCACGGCCGGCATCCAGTCACCGCGCGGATCGAGCGCGGTACGCCAGGCCTGGCTGATCGCGTCCTTGGTCATCGGCTCGCCGAGCCGCGCCTCGATCTCGTCACCGGCCTTGGTGCGCCAGCGCATGTTGCCGCTGTAGGAGAGGAAGATGACGGGCCGCACGACGCCGTCCGCGAGGGCGGAGCCGTAGCCGTAGGTGTAGTCGGCGGCGGACCGCCGGATGCCGTCGGCGCCCTCCTCGTACGTCACGAAGGGGATGGGGTTGGTGTCGGACCGGAAGGGCGTACCCGTCAGGGCCAGCCGCCGGGTCGCGGGCTCGAAGGCCTCCAGGCAGGCCTCACCCCAGGACTTGGAGTCACCGGCGTGGTGGATCTCGTCGAGGATGACGAGGGTCTTGCGCTGCTCGACGCGGTTGCGGTGCAGCATGGGCCGCACGCCGACGCCCGCGTACGTCACCGCGACGCCGTGGTACTCCTTGCCGAGCGGCCCGGCGCTGTACTCGGGGTCGAGCTTGATCCCTATGCGCGCCGCGGCCTCCGCCCACTGCTTCTTCAGATGCTCGGTGGGCGCCACCACGGTGACCTGCTGCACGACGTGGTGGTGCAGCAGCCAGGACGCCAGCGTCAGCGCGAAGGTCGTCTTGCCGGCGCCGGGGGTGGCGACCGCCAGGAAGTCACGCGGCTGCTCCTGGATGTACTTCTCCATCGCACCCTGCTGCCAGGCACGCAGCTTGCTGGCGGTACCCCAGGGGGCGCGGCCGGGGAAGGCGGGCGAGAGGTGATGGGAGGACGAGGAGGAAGCGGACATAGCAGCGGGCCCGGAGGGCCCTCCGTTGAGGGTGGTGGCGGGCGACGGGCGGGCGGTAGTCACGGTCTCCGTGGGGGTCGGGCGGCTCGGCTGGGTACGACAACCGGGCCACCCTACCGGCGGCCACCTCCCGCCAAGGCGCGAACTCCCCCGGGTCGCCCGCGGGTGGGACCGACGTCACAGCGCGCCGCCGCCGTCACCGCTCCCGCAGTCGCGTCGTCACCCACGCCCCCACCAGCGCCACCCCCGCCATCGGCAGGAACACTGCGGCGAACGCGGCCGGGTGGGAGGCCGTGGCCCCGGTCGCCGCGTGGGTCACCGTGCCGCCGCCGAGGGCCGCGAAGGCGGCGCCGCCGACGGCCAGGAGGACGACGTTGGAGAGGCCGTCGGAGATCTGCAGGGCGGCGGAGTTGGTGCCGGCCTGGTCGGGGGCGGAGAGGTGGAGCAGCAGGACGCTGGTGGAGGAGATGACCAGGCCCATGCCGAGGCAGCCGAAGCCCCAGGCGACGGCCACGATCCATACGGGGACGGCGTCGAGCAGGACGCTCGGGGCGGTGGCGATGGCCGCCGCGACCAGCAGCATGCCCAGCGTCATCAGGCGCTCCCGGTACGGCTCCAGGCGCGGCCGCGACTGCGCCCACGAGCCCAGCGCCCAGGTCGCCCCGCCCGCCGCCAGCGAGAGACCGGCGAGCGTCGGGGACAGCCCCCGCTGGGTGACCAGCATCAGCGGTACGAAGGACTCCGCGGCGATGAAGGCCCCGGCCGCGATGCCGCGCAGCAGCACGACCGAGGGCAGCCCACGCGCCGCCCGGTAGGTGCCGCGCGGGAGCAGCCCCAGCACCGCGGGGATCAGCAGCGCGGCGCCCGCCACGCCGGGCAGCACGGACAGCCAGCGCAGATCCTGGGCGGCGTACTGGAGCAGGCCCGCGCCGAACGAGATGCCGAGCGCGAGGCGGATACGGCGGCGGTCGAAGGAGGCGCCCCGGCCGTCGCCGTCCGTCACCGCTCCGGACGCGCGGGTCCGTATCTGCGGCAGCGCGAGTGCCAGCGGCAGCAGCACCAGCACCGGTATCCCCAGGAACACCCAGCGCCAGCCCAGCTGTTCGGTGACCGCACCCGCCGCGAGCGGCCCGACCACCGACGGCACCACCCAGCTCGCCGCGAACGCCGCCATGATCGCCGGCCGCAGCCGCTCCGGATAGACCCGCCCGACCACGACGTACAGCGCCACGATCACCAGCCCGCCGCCGAGCCCCTGCACCGCGCGCCCGAGGATGAACAGCCACATCGCCCCGGCCGTCCCGGACAGCAGCAGCCCCGCGCCGAAGGCGGCGATGCCGGTGGTCAGCGCGCCGAGCGGCCCCCGCCGGTCCGACCACTGCCCGGCGAGCACCATCCCGAACAGGCTCGTCGTGAAGTACCCGGAGAACGCGAACGCGTACAGCGACACCCCGTCCAGCTCCCGCGCCGCCACCGGCATCGCCGTACCCACGGCCGTCGCCTCGAAGGCGATCAGCAGCACGACCGAGACGATGCCCACGCTCAGCGCCCGGTACGACCGGCCCAGCACACCCTCGCTGCCGGGTTCCGGCGGGACGGTCAGGGCGTCTGCGACGTCGGTGTCGCGGGGGTTCGGGGCAGCCATGCCTGTCAGCGTAAGGGGCATAACTGGATGTGGCCCCTGTCGGGAGACGGTGATCGCCTCGGACCTTGGTCGTAGACCCACCGTTCCCAAACACTGAGCGGGAGTGAGTCCCGTTACCAGGTCTGCTGCTCAGTGGCGCTGCCCCGAACGGTGCTGGGCAGGCTGGTCCCCCGCTTTCGCTCCGCCACCGGTGACACACATCTGGTGTGCGGTCCGGGCAGGTGGGGGCGGGTTTCCTCACGCCTGCGGGTGCCCGAGGGGGCCTGGACGGTCCGATGCCCACGACAATCGCTCCGGTCGTCGTGGGGCGGTGCCGTCCGTCGCCGGATCGGGTGCCCGAGGGCGCGTCGCCCGACCGCGATGCTCGCCGCATCGTGCGATTTGGCATGCCATGGCAACGGAGAACAGCCCCGGGCACACTACGGATGACCGGACCCACACCCCCGACCCCCGGCACTCACTCACACTCACCAGAATCACTACCGCTCACTAAGGGGTCCTTGCACTATGCCCGCCCGGGTCGCGTGGTCTGGCACCGCACCTCGCCGCGTTGCCGAAACGCCCAGGTAGCTCCGCTACCAGGGCGCTCCGGCGCCTTGCGATGCACGGCACCAGACCACGCGACCTGATCAGACGCTCATAGTGCAAGGACCCCTAAATCGGCAGCAGTTCGAAACCCCCTCCGCGTGCCTCAGAGCACCTCGCCCGCCTCGTCCTGGAACAGCTCCGTCCAGTAGTGCCAGCCGGAGGGGTCGGCCGTGCCCGTGGGGTCCACCTTGCGCAGGACGTCGATCATCGTCGCCGCCAGCTGGTCGTACGTCTCCGTCGTCAGCTCGTGGTCCGTCGCCGCGTCGATCCTCTTCTCCCGGTGCAGCAGCCAGAGGGTGAAGGCAAGGGTGGAGATGTCCGTGTTGAGGGGGTACAGCTTCGCCTCGGGTTCGCTCCAGTTCAGGACCTCGCCCGTGGCGCCGTCGACGACCAGGCTGTTGTCCTCGATCAGATGGCCGAGGCGTATCAAGTGGTCGGCGCGGTCGGGGAGCCTGTCGGTGGGGAAGTCGCCGGGGCGTTCCTCGGTGTAGTACTCGGTCAGGGTCGGGAGCGGGACGTCCGTGTCGAGGTAGCAGAGGAAGCCGTCCTCGGGCAGGCCCGTCTCGCGCAGGAAGCGGCGGGTCGGTTCGTGGGTGAGGGTCGTGGGGAAGTCGACGTCCTCGAAGCGGGCGATCCGGGCGGCGCCGAACTCCTGCTCCAGCAGGCGCGGGGGCAGGTCCAGGGCGAGGCCGGACTCCGCGCCCGGGCCCGCGATCAGGGCGAGCGGGCGGATCAGTGCCGCCATCCGCCAGTACGGCGGCATCTCACCGTCCGGTCCCGTCCCCTCCTCGAACACCGCCAGCAGCTGCCGCGTCGCCTCCGTCACCGCCTTCGGGCCGAAGCGGCCGGCGTACGAGGCGAACCGGCCGCGCAGGTCCGCCAGTTCCTCCGTCGCCGCGGCGCACCGCACCAGCGTCCGCAGCGACGGCGCCAGCGGGCGGCTGTCCGTCAGGGCGGGGCGGTCGTGGAAGAAGTACATCGTCGAGACCTCGCCACTCGCGCCGTCGAGCAGCACCGACTCCGACTCCAGGCCGTCGGGTGCCAGGAGTCCGCCTGTCACGAGCTGTTCGCGCAGCCGGGCCAGCAGGCCGTCGGGGTCGGCCGTGGAGTCCGCCACCGTCCGCAGGCCGTCCCTGCGCAGTGCCTCGAACGTCAACAGGGCGCTGTCGCCCGGCAGTCCGGGACCCGTCAGCCAGCGGCGCGTCGGCGCGTGTGTGACGTACGGGTCGAGTTGGTCCTCGGTCAGGGTGATCACCGCGGCAGCGGCGTCGATCGTGCTCATGGCTCCCCCGCGCATGCTTGTCCAGGAGGTACGCCCGCCGTCCGTGCCCCGCGCGGCCGTCCCCACTGCCCAGAACACTACGCGCCACCACTGACAATCGCTCCGACCTGCGCAAACAGTCAGCGAACGGCAGGAGAGAGGGCCGCCCGGCAGACACGCCGGGCGCCCTCAATGCCTTCAGGGGCGCGAGGAACTGCGCGACCAGCCACACACAACCCGCAGCAGCCGTACGTCACAAGCCCCCACGGCGAACCCGCGCACTCTCACCACCGGCCCCGGCAGCCTCACTGCCCGGTCACCACCGACCCGGCAGCCTCACTGCCCCGTCACCACCGACCCGGCAGCCTCACTGCCCCGTCACCACCGCCGCCTGCGGCCGGATCGGCAGCCGGTTCACCGGTCGGCCCGTCGCCGCCCGCACCGCCGACGCGATCGCCGCCGGTGACGCCACGACCGGCACCGCGCTGACCGCCTTCGCGCCGAAGGGCGCGACCACGTCCCGCTCCTCGACCAGCTTCACGATCCGGATGTCGGGCGCGTCCAGCGCCGTCGGCAGGGCATATCCGGTGAGGTCGGGATGCCGTATCACGCCCCGCGGCGTGCGCAGGTTCTCGGTGAGGGCGATACCGACGCCCTGCGTGACGCCCGCCTCGATACGCGCCGTGAGCTGCGCCGGGTTCAGCACCCGGCCGACGTCCTGCGCGACCGCCAGCTCCACCACCCGTACCGAGCCGAGCTCGATGTCGACGTCCACCACCGCCCGGATCGCGCAGAAGGCCAGTCCGACGAAGGCGTCGCCCTGCCCGGCGCCGTCCAGCGGCTCGGTCGGGTGCGGGCGGCACTGGGCCGTCGCCCACAGTTCCTTGCCGTCCATCGCCTCGGTGACCGTCGTCGACAGGACGCCGTCGTACGACGTGATCTTGCCGTCGGTGATCTGCAGCAGCTCGGTGGACATGCCGAACTTGTGCGCCAGCGGCTGGAGCAGCTGGGTGCGGACCATTTTCGCCGCGCGCTCCACCGCACCGCCCGACACCCACGTGTGGCGGCCTCGGCAGCCCGCGCCCGCCGGGGGCTGGTCGGTGTCCACCGGCGCCACATGCACCTCGTCGATGCCGAGGGTCTCCTGGACGATCTGCCGGGCGAGCGTGGTGAAGCCCTGCCCGGTCTCGACGGCCGCGCACAGCACCGTCGCCACGCCGCCCTGGACCTTCACGGTCGCCGTGGAGACCTCGTCGGCGCCCTCCGCGCCGAGCATGTGCACCATGCCCAGCCCGTAGCCGACGCCGCGGCGTACCGCGCCGGGTTCGCCCGCGCCCTCGGGGCCGCCGGGCAGCAGCCACTGCTCCTCGGGCGTGTCCTTGGGGAGCTTGGGAAGCGGGAAGTCCCGTACGGCCTGAAGGAGTTCGGCGACCGGCGCCGGGCACGTCACCGTCTGGCCGGTGGGCAGGACATCGCCTGTCGCCATGACGTTGCGCAGGCGCAGTTCCGCCGGTTCGATGCCGAGCTTCTTGGCCAGCTTGTCCATCTGCGCCTCGTAGGCGGCGCAGACCTGCATCGCGCCCTCGCCGCGCACATGGCCGGAGGGCGGGTTGTTGGTGCGGACGGCCCAGCCCTCGATGAAGGCGTTCGGGACGACGTACGGGCCGCAGGCGAAGGCCACGGCCGCGGCCAGCGCCTCCGCCGAGGTGTCCGCGTACGCGCCCGCGTCCAGCAGGATCTGCGCCTCGACCTTCACCAACTTGCCCTCGCCGTCGGCGTGGTGGCGGTAGCGCAGCAGCGTGGGGTGGCGGTGTGTGTGGCCCAGGAAGGACTCCTCGCGCGTCGCCGTCAGCTTCACCGGGCAGCCGGTCTTCAGCGCCAGCAGGCCGAGCGGGAGCTGGAAACCCGGGTCCTCGCGGTCGGCGGTGGCGCCGGGCACGCCGGTGACGACGACCTTGACGCGCTCGGGCTCCAGGCCGTAGCAGGCGGCGGCCCGGTCGCGGTCGGTGTGCGGGTCGGTGGACGCCAGGTACAGCTCGATGCCGCCGTCGGGTCGCGGCACCGCGAGGCCCGCCTCCGCGCCGATGGGGGCGGGGTCCTGGCGGCCGATGCGGTACAGGCCCTCGACGACGACCTCGCCGGCCGCGTCCGGGTCGCCGTGCCGCAGCGGGATGTGCCGGATCAGATTGCCGTCGGGGTGCAGCGGCTCGGCCTCGAAGGCCTGCTCCGGGTCGGTCACCGGGTCGAGCACCTCGTACTCGACGATGACGGCCGCCGCCGCCATCCGCGCGGTGTCCGGGTGGTCGGCGGCGACGGCGGCGATGGGCTCACCGTGGTGGCGTACGACCTCGGAGGCGAACACCGGGCGGTCGGCCTTGCCCCGTCCGTGCAGGGGGGAGCCGGGCACGTCCTCGTGGGTGACGACGGCCCGTACGCCGGGCATGTCGCGCGCGTGGGAGGTGTCGATGGACACAATGCGCGCGTGCGGGTGCGGTGAGCGCAGTACGGCCGCCCAGAGCAGGCCCTCGGCCCACAGGTCGGCGGCGTACGGGAAGGTGCCCTCGGTCTTCGCGCGGGAGTCCGCGGCGGGCAGGGAGGCGCCGAGGCCGTGCGGCAGCGGCTCCGCGGCGGGCACGGCCTCCGCGGTGGTGGTCGCGGTGGCGGCTTCGTTGCTCACGCCTGGCCTCCGTCCTGTCCCTGTCCGTGTCCGTACGGCTGGTCATGTGGTCCGGGCGGTGTCCCGGGGGACTCGAACGCCGCCGGGTTGACGCCACCGGCCCCGGGGCCCGCCTGGTGCGGAATACGCGGCTGGTCGGCGTCCTGTTCAGGCGCCTCGGCCGCGGCGTGCGCCCCGCGCTCGGCGACGACGTCCTTGACGGCCTCCAGTACGGCCCGGTAGCCCGAGCAGCGGCACAGGTTGCCACACAGCGCCTGGCGGGTCTCCAGCTCGGTCGGCGCCGGGTTGCCCTCCAGCAGGTCGTGCACGGTCATCGCCATGCCCGGCACGCAGAAACCGCACTGCACGGCACCGCACTTGGCGAGCGCCCGCTGCACGTCCGACGGCCGCCCGTCGACGGCCAGGCCCTCCACGGTGCGCACCTCGCTGCCGGCCGCGGTGACCGCGGGCACCAGGCAGGAGGCGACGAGCCGCCCGTCGACCTGGACGTTGCAGGCCCCGCACTCGCCCTGCGAGCAGCCGTCCTTGGCGCCCGCGAGGCCGAGCCGCTCCCGCAGCACGTAGAGCAGCGACTCGCCGATCCACGCGTCGGTGACGGGGCGGTCGGTGCCGTTGACGCGCAGCACGTAGGAGGCGAGGGGGTGTTCCTCGTGCGGGGGCGTGACCGACGGCTCGGCCGGAGCGTCCGGCTCGCCGGGCTGCGCGTCGGCGGGCTCCGGCCGGGATTCCGCGTCCCCGGACGGTGCCGCCCCTTCGGCGGGGCGCTCGGCAGGGCCCTCCGAGGGGCTCACCGCGGCCTCTGCGGCCCCCGGTGCCCCCGGCCCGGCCTCCGGCGTCTCAGCGGGCCCCTCAGCGGCCTCTACGCCCTCGTGGGCCCCCGGGGCCTCCTGAGCACCCTCGGTTCCCTCACGGACCGCAGGGGCGCCTTCCGCCGGGTGTCCCACGGGGGCGTCGGGGTAGGACTGCGGCCCGTCGGCGTGCCCCCACGGCTGCCCGGCCGCCTCGGTGGCCCAGGGCGCGGGCGCGCCACCCGGAAGGGTGGCCGGCGGCGTGCCGCCCCACTGCTCCACCAGTGCCGACGTCGTGAACTCACCCGATTCGTCCGGAAGGTCACCGTTCGCTACGGGAATCGACCACTGTCCGGTGACATCGTGACCGGGCGCGGCCTGGGCGGCCTCCGGCTGGGTGGCCTCCTCGAAGTGCCATTGCCCGGTGCCCCCGGGGTTGTACGCGAACTGTTCCTGACCGCCGCCCTGGGGCATCGCGTTCGGGTCGGGCCACTGCGCGCCCTCGGAGGGCGCGCCCCAGGTGCCGGTGGCCGCCGGGTCGGTACCGGCGGCGGGCGTGACCGTTATCGGCGGCGGCACATAGCCGTGGCCGGGCGCGGCGAGCGGGCTGTCGGCGGAGGCCAGGAGCGCGTCGATGCCGCCCTCGGGGAGTTTCACGAAGGCGGTGGCGCCGTCGTCGTAGTCGCCCTGGGGCAGCGGGTCCCAGCGTCCGCCGCCCTGGGGCGTGCCCTCTCCGTGCTGGTCGTCGGTCACGACAGCGCCCTCCCCATTGCTCGTCGGGCCAGCGCGGCGACGGTGCGCCGCAGGTGCAGTACGGCGGGCGGAAGCTGTGGCACCGAACCGTCCTCGGCCGGGGGCGCGTCGGGGATGCAGGCCGCGGCGACGTACTCGCCGAAGGCGGTGAGCGCCTCGGGGACGATCGCGCGGTTGTTGTCCCAGTCGATGAGCTGCGCGACCCACTGCTCGGCCTCCAGGGGCCGCAGCGGCATCGGCGCTATGGCGCCCACGGCGCACCGCACCCCGCGCCGGGCGGGATCGAGGACCAGCGCCACGGAGGCGACCGCCCGCCCGGGTCCGGTGCGGCCGGTCGCCTTCAGGAAGACCTGCGGGGCGTGCAGCAGCGGCACGCGCACGTACCCGATGAGCTCACCGGCGCGCAGCATGTCCACGCCCGCCAGCAGATGCGACACCGGGATCTCCCGGCGGGCTCCGCGCGGGCCCGCGATGATCAGCGTCGCCTCCAGGGCGGCCAGTACGGGCAGCGCGTCGCCCGTGGGGGCCGCGGTGGCGATGTTGCCGCCCAGGGTGCCGGCGTTGCGGATGTGCGGCGGGCCCGCGGCCCGCGCGGCGGCGGCGAGCGCCGGGATCAGGGCGGCGAAGTCGGGGCGGCCCATGCGCGCGTGCGTGAGTCCCGCGCCGAGCAGGGCGTGGCCGTCCTGGTACTGCCAGCCGCGGATCTCGCTGATCCGGCCGAGGCCGACCAGCGCGGCGGGCCTGAGCTGTCCGGAGTTGACGGCGGTCATCAGGTCGGTGCCGCCCGCCACGGGCACGGCGGCGGGCATGGCGGTGAGTGCCGCCACGGCCTCGTCCAGCGTCGCGGGCAGGGTGACGGCCTGCGCCGCCTGCGGTGCGTGCGTGGTCAAACCGGCTGCCCCTTCCCGCTGCCCACCTGGTCCCGCCTGTGTGGCCGTACGGTACGTGCCGACAGGGCGGACGTGGCAACTCTGGCACATCTTCGCAGGACCCGAAGACGGGGGTCCGCTAGGAGGCATTCGCCCACCTCATCGGGGAGATGGCCCGATTTGTACGCACATCGCCGCGCATCCCTGGTCAGGCGGAATTGCCACTCTTCGGTGACCCTTGTCCGCTTTTTTTCCTGCCTGTTCGAGACCTGCGCGCTTTCGAGACCGCCCGCCCCGCGCGGGCCTACCGGTCCGGCGGCGGCCCGTCGATCGGGCGGCCGAGTACACCGGGGCGCTGCTGCCAGGGCCGCGGCCCCGTGGGCGGCCGGTACGCGACGCCCAGGGCGTCAAGTCGCCGGTAGTGGGAGGCCATCCGGTGTTCGAAACCGGCGAAGTCCCGTTCCGCCGGGGCGGGCAGGGCGCTCCAGGCGACCTCGGCGAAGGCCGCGAGCCTCGGAAAGGCCTGGTAGTCGACGCGCGCCTGGTCCTCCATCACCTCGGTCCACACATTGGCCTGGGTGCCCAGCACATGACCGGCCTGTTCCTCGGTGAGCCGCGGTGGAACGGGCTCGAAGCGGTAGACGTCCTCCAGGGTGCGCACATAGCCGATCGGTACGGGTTCGTCCGCGCCGTCGGCCTGACGGTGGTCCAGGTACACCTGCTGCTCGGGGCACATCACGACGTCATGACCGGCTCGGGCGGCGGCGATTCCGCCCGCGTATCCGCGCCACGAGGACACCGTCGCCCCGGGGGCGAGCCCGCCCTCCAGGATCTCGTCCCAGCCGACCAGCCGACGCCCGCGCGCGGAAAGCCACGTGTCGAAGTGGCCGATGAACCACGACTGCAACGCGTCCTCGTCGGCCAGCCCCAGTTCTCCGATCCGCGCCTGCGCGGTGGGCGACTGCCGCCACTGGTCCTTCGGGCATTCGTCGCCGCCGACGTGAACGAACTCCGAGGGAAACAGATCCAGGACTTCCTCCAACACGCCTTCGTAGAAGCGCAGGGTGTTGTCAGTGGGGGCGAGTACGTTCGGAGAGATCCCCCAGTTGTCCCAGACCGCAAGGGAGGTCGTGTCGATGACGTCGGTGTTGCCGAGTTCCGGATACGCGGCGATGGCGGCCTGCGAGTGTCCCGGTACGTCGATTTCCGGGACGACGGTGATATGCCGCTCGGCGGCATAGGCGACGATCTCCCGGATGTCGTCGTGGGTGTAGTGGCCACCGTGCGGCTTCTCCTCCCACAGCGGCGAGGCCCGGTGGCCGAATTTGGTGCGCGCCCGCCAGGAGCCGACCTCGGTCAGCCTCGGGTACCGCTTGATCTCCAGACGCCAGCCCTGGTCGTCCGTCAAGTGGAAGTGGAGGACGTTGAGTTTGTGCGCGGCCATCAGATCCAGGTAGCGCAGCACCCCGTCCTTGGGCATGAAGTGCCGGGCGACGTCCAGCATGAGGCCGCGCCAGGGGAAGCGGGGTGCGTCCTCGACCTGGATCAGCGGCAGCCGCCACGTCCGGTCGGGCAGCGGGGCGCGCCGGAAGGCGTCGGGGCCGAGCAGCTGACGCAGCGTCTGGGCGCCCCAGAAGAGCCCGGCGGGGCCGCCGCCGACCACGTGCACGCCGGTCGGCATGACGGCGAGGCGGTAGCCCTCCGCACCGAGGTCCTCGGTGACGGCGGGGTCCACCGAGAGGCGGATCACGTCGCCCCCCGGCCCGTGCGCCGGCGGGAGCGGCAGGCCGGTGGCGGCGCCCAGCGTGGCCCGCAGCCAGCGTTCCGTCCGCTCGGTGCCGTCGTGCGCCGCCAGCCGCGTCCGGGGGCCCAGTTCGAAAGATCCGGTCCCGGGGGCCGTCACACGAAGGGGCTGGGGAATCGCGTCCACCACATCAGTCCTTTACCGCTCCACCCGGCCCCGACACCCGTCGGCGCTGCACCAGCACGAAGAACACCAGCACCGGAATCGTCACTGATGATGAAGGACTTGGGGAACAGGAAGTCGGTTGACAAAGTACCGGCCGAATTCCTGCTGTCCGACATCCCGCCGCGCAATGACGCTTTCACTCTGCGCAACACCAAGCGGAGGTGATGAACTGCATGAACATGCCCACAACAGGTGTCCGCCACTTCATGACATGACGAAGAGGCCCCCGGGCCACGCCGAAGCGCGCCCCGGGGGTCTCCCGGACATCGCTGAAGGGAACGGTCAGGCGGTTACTTGTCGCCGCCCTTGCCCTTGTCGTCTCCGCCGGCGCCCATGGAGTCGTAGATCTCCTTGCACATGGGACACACGGGGTACTTCTTCGGATCGCGGCCCGGCACCCAGACCTTGCCGCACAGCGCCACGACGGGCGTCCCGTCGAGGGCGCTCGCCATGATCTTGTCCTTCTGGACGTAGTGGGCGAAGCGCTCGTGGTCACCGTCGCCGTGGGAAGTCTTCGGCGTGGGCTCTACGAGTGTCCCCGTACCAGTCCCGCGCTCGGGCTCGAGAGTGCTCATACGGCCAAGGGTACTGAAGCTCACACGCAACGGTTGAGAGAAGGGCGTCCGTCAGTTGAGCGAGGGGTCGTCGGGGTACGTCGCCACCATCGCCAGCTCGTTGCGCTGCCGGCGCAGCACCTCCCGCCACAGCCGCTCGGGGAACGGCGAGTAGACGTCGCCGGGCTCGGACTCCACGACGTACCAGGCGCCCTCCACCAGTTCGTCCTCCAGCTGGCCTGGGCCCCAGCCGGCGTACCCGGCGAAGATTCTCAGCGAGCCGAGGACGGAGGCCAGCAGCTCCGGCGGGGCCTCCAGGTCGACCAGGCCGATCGCGCCGTGCACCCGCCGCCAGCCGAGCGGGGCGACGTCGCCGGACGCGCCGCCGGGGATGACCGCCACGCCGAGAGCGGAGTCCAGCGAGACCGGTCCGCCCTGGAAGACGACGCCGGGTTCGCCGGCCAGGTCCGCCCAGCCCTCCAGGATGTCGCCGACGCCCACCGGCGTCGGACGGTTGAGGACGACACCCAGCGAGCCCTCCTCGTCGTGGTCGAGGAGGAGCACCACAGCACGGTCGAAGTTCGGGTCCGCCAGGGCGGGGGTGGCCACGAGCAGCCGCCCTGTGAGCGAGGACACCTCGGTCATGCCAGACATGATCCCGCATCTTCCCGTCGTGTGGGGAACCAATCCGGCGAGGGGAGTGAACGCAGCTCGGGGCGGGTGGAAGCGCCCCCGGCGCACGGGGCCCGTCCGGCAGCTCCAGTGACCCCATGTGCCCGACGGAGAACGGTTCGTGTTGTGACAGAGCTATGACAGGCCTGGGCGGTCCCTGGGCTTACTTCAGGGGGGCCGGCGGCCATTACTCTGTCTCTCCGGCCCTTGCCCAACTCATCGGAACGCGAGATACATGACCGTCAACGACGATGTCCTGCTTGTCCACGGCGGAACCCCGCTGGAGGGCGAGATCCGTGTCCGCGGTGCGAAGAACCTCGTGCCGAAGGCCATGGTCGCCGCTCTGCTGGGCAGCGCGCCAAGTCGACTGCGCAACGTGCCGGACATCCGTGACGTGCGCGTCGTGCGCGGTCTGCTGCAGCTGCACGGGGTCACGGTGCGTCCGGGTGAGGAGCCGGGCGAGTTGGTGATGGACCCGACGTACGTGGAGAGCGCGAACGTCGCTGACATCGATGCCCACGCGGGTTCGAGCCGTATCCCGATCCTCTTCTGCGGCCCCCTGCTCCACCGCCTCGGCCACGCCTTCATCCCCGGCCTCGGTGGCTGCGACATCGGCGGCCGGCCGATCGACTTCCACTTCGAGGTGCTGCGGCAGTTCGGCGCGAAGATCGAGAAGCGGGCGGACGGGCAGTACCTGGAGGCGCCGCGGCGGCTGCGCGGCACGAAGATCCGGCTGCCGTACCCGTCCGTCGGCGCGACCGAGCAGGTGCTGCTGACGGCCGTCCTCGCCGAAGGCGTCACCGAGCTCTCGAACGCGGCCGTGGAGCCGGAGATCGAGGACCTGATCTGCGTCCTGCAGAAGATGGGCGCCATCATCGCGATGGACACCGACCGCACGATCCGCATCACCGGCGTGGACAAGCTCGGCGGCTACACCCACCGCGCCGTCCCGGACCGGCTGGAGGCCGCCTCCTGGGCGTCCGCGGCGCTCGCGACCGAGGGCAACATCTACGTCCGTGGCGCCCAGCAGCGGTCCATGATGACGTTCCTCAACACCTACCGGAAGGTGGGCGGGGCCTTCGAGATCGACGACGAGGGCATCCGTTTCTGGCACGACGGCGGGCAGTTGAAGTCCATCGCCCTCGAAACGGACGTCCACCCGGGCTTCCAGACGGACTGGCAACAGCCGCTGGTCGTCGCGCTCACGCAGGCCACGGGCCTGTCCATCATCCACGAGACGGTCTACGAGTCCCGGCTCGGCTTCACCTCCGCGCTCAACCAGATGGGCGCCCACATCCAGCTCTACCGCGAGTGCCTCGGCGGCTCGAACTGCCGCTTCGGCCAGCGCAACTTCCTGCACTCGGCGGTCGTGAGCGGCCCCACCCGCCTCCAGGGCGCCGACCTGGTCATCCCCGACCTGCGCGGCGGCTTCTCGTACCTCATCGCCGCCCTGGCCGCCCAGGGCACGTCCCGGGTGCACGGCATCGACCTGATCAACCGGGGCTACGAGAACTTCATGGAGAAGCTGGTGGAGCTGGGCGCGAAGGTGGAGCTGCCGGGCAAGGCCCTCGGCTGACACACCGAACGCGAACGCCGATGGGGCGGCCACCCGAGTCCGGGTGGCCGCCCCATCGGCGTTCGCTGCGGCGCCCTCACGGGGCGCGCACGGCGCTCACAGCGGAGCGCTTACTTGCCCTTGGCCGCTTCCTTGAGCTTGGAGCCCGCGGAGACCTTCACGCTGTAACCGGCCGGGATCTGGATCGGCTCACCGGTCTGCGGGTTACGCGCGGTACGAGCGGCACGGTGGGTGCGCTCGAAGGTCAGGAAGCCGGGGATGGTGACCTTCTCGTCCCCCTTGGAGACGATCTCGCCGACGACGTCGGCGAACGCGGCCAGCACGGCGTCGGCGTCCTTGCGGGTCACCTCGGCGCGGTCGGCCAGCGCGGCCACCAGCTCACTGCGGTTCATGTTGTTACTCCCGTGTTCTTCTTGCCATTGAGGCGTGCCACGCGGCGGAGCCGCATATCGGGCACAGCGAAGCCGATGCTGCCAGGGTCCTCGGACAGTCCCCGGACCCGGGTCCGTCGTCGGATGCTCGCGCCCAGGGACGCATCCTGCCCCCACCTGCGGCGGGAATGCCAATCCGGCACCCGCAGGAGTCGTGAGAACACCCTTGGGAGTCACACGAAAAGCGCCACTGACTGGGCCTGTCCGGCGGCCCACCCTAGATGGCGGCCAAGGGTACGACGTTCCGCGACGCGCCGGTGATCAGCGCGGTCGTGGTGATCCTCACAGCCCGCCGCGATGATCCTCGGGATCAGAGGCTGGACGAGTTGTCCGGCGCCACCCCGGCCGCCTTCGCGGCCTCCCGTACCGCACCCGCGACCGCGCCCGCGACCTTGTCGTTGAACACGCTCGGGACGATGTAGTTCGGGTTGAGCTCGTCCTCGGTGACGACGTCCGCCAGCGCCTTCGCGGCCGCGAGCATCATCTCGGTGTTGACCGTACGGGACTGCGCGTCCAGCAGACCGCGGAAGACGCCCGGGAAGACCAGCACGTTGTTGATCTGGTTCGGGAAGTCGGAGCGGCCGGTGGCCACAACTGCCGCCGTCAGGCGGGCGATTGCCGGGTCGACCTCGGGGTCGGGATTCGCGAGCGCGAACACGATCGCGTCGTCGGCCATGGCCGCCACGTCGTCACCGTCGAGCACGTTCGGAGCGGAGACGCCGATGAAGACGTCCGCGCCGCGCACGGCCTCCTTGAGGGTGCCCGTGATCCCCTCGGGGTTGGTGTTGTCGGCGATCCAGCGCAGCGGCGAGTCCGGGGCGGCGGCGACCAGGTCCTTGCGGTCGGCGTGCACGACACCGTGGATGTCGGCGACGACGGCGTGCTTCACACCGGCGGCGATGAGCAGCTTCAGGATCGCCGTACCGGCCGCGCCCGCGCCCGACATGACGACGCGGATGTCGTCAATCGCCTTGTTGGCCACGCGAAGTGCGTTGGTCAGCGCGGCCAGCACCACGATCGCCGTGCCGTGCTGGTCGTCGTGGAAGACGGGGATGTCGAGGGCCTCGCGCAGCCGTGCCTCGATCTCGAAGCAGCGGGGGGCGGAGATGTCCTCCAGGTTGATACCGGCGAAGCCCGGGGCGATCGCCTTGACGATCTCGACGATCGCGTCGGTGTCCTGGGTGTCGAGGCAGATCGGCCAGGCGTCGATACCGGCGAACCGCTTGAAGAGGGCCGCCTTGCCCTCCATCACGGGCAGCGCGGCCTTCGGGCCGATGTTGCCGAGGCCCAGCACGGCGGAGCCGTCCGTCACGACCGCAACGGAGTTGCGCTTGATGGTGAGGCGGCGGGCGTCCTCGGGGTTCTCGGCGATGGCCATGCAGACCCGGGCCACGCCCGGCGTGTAGACCATGGAGAGGTCGTCACGGTTGCGGATGGGGTGCTTCGACGCCATCTCGATCTTGCCGCCGAGGTGCATCAGGAACGTACGGTCCGAGACCTTGCCCAGCGTGACGCCCTCGATGCCGCGCAGCTGCTGGACGATCTGGTCGGCGTGCGCGGTGGAGCTGGCCGCGATGGTGACGTCGATCCGGAGTTTCTCGTGTCCGGACGCGGTGACGTCGAGGCCGGTCACCGAGCCTCCGGAGGATTCCACCGCGGTGGTGAGCTGCGAGACGGCGGTTCCGCTCGCGGGCACCTCCAACCGGATGGTCATCGAGTAGGAGACGCTGGGCGCCGTTGCCATGGCCGACTTCCTCTGCTTTCACGCTGTCGCCGATTTATGCCGTCCGATCGTCGCACCTACCGCTGAGTACGCGGTAGCCGACCTGGATTGCGCTCATTTAGTTCACAGGCGCACGGCCGCGGTTCGCGATAGGTGGGGCGGTTTCGGAAAACATCTTCCACCATACGAGAGACGATCAGGCATGAAAAGAGGCCCACGTCACATCGGACGTGGGCCTCTCTCGTTCAGTGACACCGACCCGCCATGCTCGCCTCGCGGCAAGTGGTCGCTCGAAGCGACGAAGGTTGGGCCCGGGGGCTTGGATCGGGCCGGTGCCACACCCAGGCTAACAAACCGATCCCGTAAGGCCATTCCCGTACCGGAGGTCAGTCCCGCAGGAGATCCGGCACCCCGGCCGCGTCCGGCACGTCCCGCTCCCCGGAGACCACCGTCAGCTGCTGGGTGGCCCGGGTCAGCGCGACGTACAGCACACGCAGTCCGGCGGGCGACTCGTCGGCGATCTCCGCGGGCGAGACGACGACCGTCGCGTCGTACTCCAGGCCCTTGGCCTCCAGGCTGCCGAGCGCCACCACCCGGTCGCCGAGCCCGGCCAGCCAGCGGCGGGCCTCCTCGCGCCGGTTCATGGCCACGACGACGCCGACCGTGCCGTCGACACGGTCCAGCAGCCGGGCCGCCTCCTCGCGCACGGTCTGTCCCAGGGACTCCCGTACGACGGTGAAGCGGGGCTTGACCCCGGTGGAGCGTACCGCCGTCGGGGACTCGGAGCCGGGCATCGCCAGGGTCAGCACCTTGGACGCCAGCTCGGCGATCTCGGCCGGGTTGCGGTAGTTCACGGTGAGGCGGAAGCGGCGCCGCGGACGCGTGCCCAGGGCCTCGTCGCGGGCCTCGGCCGCCTCGTCCGGGTCGGACCAGGACGACTGGGCCGGGTCGCCGACGATCGTCCAGGTGGCGTGCCGGCCGCGGCGGCCGATCATGCGCCACTGCATCGGCGTGACGTCCTGGGCCTCGTCGACGATGACGTGCGCGTACTCGACGCGCTCCTGCGCCAGCCGCTCGGCCCGCTCCCGCTGCGACTCCTCGCGCACCGGCATCAGCTCCTCCAGGCCGGTGAGCTGGTCGAGCGGGTCGAGCTCGCGCTTCTTCTTCGGGCGGGCCGGGGCGCCGAGGATCGCCTGGAGCTCGTCGAGCAGGGCGATGTCGTGCACGGAGCAACCGTCCCGCTTCAGCGAGCGGGCGACCTTGCGCACCTCGCCCGGGTTCAGGATCCGCCGGGCCCAGCGGCCGAGCCGCCGCTCGTCGGCCATGGCCGTGAGGACCGCCCGCGGGGTCAGCTCCGGCCACCAGGCGTCGAGGAACGCGATGAAGTCGTCCTCGGAGGTGATGTCCTCGTCGAACGACGACCGCAGCTCGGCGGCCAGCTCCGGGTCCGCGTGCCGGCCGGCCGCGCCGGACCGCTCCCACAGGGCGTCCAGCAGCAGCTTGCGGGCACGTGGGCGCAGCAGGTTGACCGGGGCCGTGCCGCCCAGCACGGTGCGCCGGATCCGCTCCAGCTCCTCGCCTTGAAGTTCGAGACGCCGGCCGAAGGCCACGACCCGCAGACGCTGTGGTGAATCGTTCAGCTCCAGCGCTCCGCGGGCGGCCTTCCGCAGCACCTTGAGCATGCGGTACGAGCCCTTGGCGCGGGCCACGGACGGCGAGTCGTACAGCGTGGCCTCGGCGCCGACGGCGTCCACGGCGAGTGAGCCGATCGCCCGGATGGCGACCTGGCCCTCCTCCCCCAGCGAGGGCAGCACGCCCTCGGTGTACGCCACCAGCAGGGGGGTCGGCGAGACGATCAGGATGCCGCCCGCGTACCGGCGCCGGTCCTGGTAGAGCAGGTACGCCGCCCGGTGCAGGGCGACGGCGGTCTTGCCGGTGCCGGGGCCGCCCTCGACGTACGTCACGGAGGCGGCGGGGGCGCGGATGACCAGGTCCTGCTCGGCCTGGATGGAGGCGACGATGTCCCGCATGGTGTGGGTGCGGGCCTGCCCGAGGGCGGCCATCAGGGCACCGTCGCCGATCACGGGCAGCTCGTGGCCGTCGAGGAACGCCTTCAGCTCGGGACGCATCAGGTCGTCCTCGACGCCGAGGACGCGACGGCCCTTGGAGCGGATGACCCGGCGGCGCACGACGCGGCCCGGGTCGACCGGCGTGGAGCGGTAGAAGGGGGCGGCCGCGGGCGCCCGCCAGTCGATGACCAGCGGCGCGTAGTCCTCGTCCAGTACGCCGATGCGGCCGATGTGCAGGGTCTCGGCGATGTCGGCCGTGTTGTCCGGCCGCACGGCACCTTCCGCGGGCTCCACGGCGGTGTAGGCGCCGTCCGGGCCCTTCTTGCCGTCCTTGCCGCGCAGCAGGTCGATGCGGCCGAAGAGGAAGTCCTCGAACTCGTTGTTCAGCCGGTTCAGGTGCACACCCGCCCGGAACACCTGCGCGTCGCGCTCGGCGAGCGCGCCGGGGGTGCCGACCTGGCCGCGCTGGGCCGCGTCGCGCATGAGGAACTCCGCCTCGTGGATCTTCTCCTCCAGGCGGCGGTACACCCGGTCCAGGTGCTCCTGCTCCACGCCGATCTCTCGGTCGCGTACGGAGTCCCGGGCGGGGTCGAGCGCGGTTTCCTGTTGAGCCTGTGCGGCCACCGGGCCCCCTTCTGACGTGCTGGGCAGCCGTCCACCGTACGCGAAGGGGACCCCTGAAGGCTACGCATGAGCCTCGGGTCCGTTCCTCAGGGACCCGAGGCCCGTGTCGTCACCGCTCGCTCAGGCGTCGATCTCCACCAGCAGCTCCCCGTCGAAGGTCATGACCTCGAAGTGGTCGATCTCGTTCGGGGAGAAGGCGGCGCCGCCCTGGATGTAGAGCGGGTTCTTGCCCTGCTCCGTGGTGGCGTTCGGCACGCCGTAGCCCCAGTTCGGCACGGACCAGTTGCTGAGCGTCTCCCGCTCGCCGTTCTTGCCCACGGCGATCAGCGAGCACTTCTCGGGGCCCTTGACGTTCTTCAGCTCCAGGACCGCGTCGGTGCCCCAGGCCTTCTCCTGCATGGCCACGGTGGCGCTGACCTCGGTCTCGGGGTCGGTCGCCGTGACCCGGTCCGGCATGTTCTGGAACGCCTCCTGGGCCGGGCTGGACGCCTGCAGCGGCCGGTTGCCGCCGGAGTCCTCGCCGCCGGTCGCCGCGACGGAGACCAGCGGGCCGCCGACGATCAGCGCGGCCGCGGCGGCGACCATGTACATGCTGCGGCGGCGCTTCTGGGCGCGGCGTTCGGCGACCTCGTCGACCAGCTTCTCGGCCAGCCGCGGGCTCGGCTTGGCGGACAGCGACTCGCCGATCGCGGGTGTGCCGGTGCCGGGCAGGTCGGCGAGCGCGGCCAGCATCGGTTCCATCCCGGCGAGCTCGTCGAGCTGCTGGGCGCACCACTCGCAGGTCGCGAGATGGGCCTCGAAAGCGGTTGCTTCGGCGTCGTCGAGGATGCCGAGGGCGTAGGCGCCGACGGTCTCGTGTTCGTTCGGGCCCGTTGATCCCTGCATGGGGCCAGACATACCCGGACCCCCCGCTCCGTATCCCCCGTATGTGTTCATCACGCCGTCACCCCCCGCTCCTCCAGTGCCAGCTTCATCGAACGCAGGGCGTAGAACACCCGGGAACGCACGGTGCCACTCGGTATGCCCAGGGTCTCTGCCGCCTCGTTGACGGTACGCCCCTTGAAGTACGTCTCGACGAGCACCTCCCGGTGGGCCGGGGTCAGGTCGTCGAGCGCGTCCGACAGCGTCATCAGCCACAGCGCCTTGTCGATCTCGTCCTCCGCGGGGATGACCTCCAGCGGCGACGGGTCGACCTCCTGCGGCCGGGCCTGCCGGCTGCGGTGGCCGTCGATGACGATGCGCCGGGCGACCGTCACCAGCCAGGGGCGTACCGATCCGGTCGCTCGGTTGAGCTGACCGGCGTTCTTCCAGGCACGGATGAGCGTCTCCTGCACGACGTCCTCGGCACGCTGCCGGTCTCCGGCGACCAGGCGCAGGACATACGCGAGCAGAGGCCCGGCATGCTCCCGGTACAGCGCACGCATCAGCTCCTCGTCAGGTTCCGAGGGCTGTGAGGACATGCGATGTCGGGCCCTCGTTCCACGTTCATTGGCCACGGCCGCATCCTTGCGCACGCCCACCTCCGGTGTCCGGGGGTTCCCCCAGTCGGTCGCTCGACACGGGGTACGGACAGGGGGCGTTGAGTGTTCAAAGTGAGGTGGCGGTTTTCTTCGAGGTGACGTGACGAGAGGGACATGGATGCACAATCCCCCCGCGTCACCTTTACATTTCCGCCACACTGGCAAGATCGCTCGACCGAAACGGGGCCCCAAGTCTGAAACGACGTGTTGTCGAAATCACTTCGACGACGCGGAACGACGGTTTCGCACAAGGTACATAACGGGCTGTCAGGCGCGGGAGACTGCGGCACGCCGTCGATGCCGGGCCACCCGCTCCCGGTTCCCGCAGACCTCACTGGAACACCAGCGCCTGCGCCGTCCCCGGGAGGTGTCGAGGTACACGATGGGGCAGTTGTCCCCCGCGCACTGCCGCAGGCTCGCCCGCGCGACGGGATCGGTGAGCAACTCCACCGCGTCCCGGGCGATCGCGCCGAGCAGCGCGGCGCACTCCGGCGGCCCGTCCAACTCCCGTACCAGGGTCCCGTCCTGACCGCGCCGGGCGCGTGGCGCCGGGGGCGCGGCGCGGGCGAGTTCGTTGACGCGGGCGAGCGCGCGGTCGTACGACGGTGTGGTGGGCGTCAGTCGGCCGTACACCACCTGGCCGACGCACCCCCGTACTTCACGTACCGCCACCAGCCAGGAGCCGTCGGCGTGCGCGAGCGGGGTGCCCGGCGGGACGAGTCCCGAGCCGGTGATCCAGGCCCGCAACACCTCGACGGTGCCGAGCCGTTCGGTGGGGTGGGTGGTCGCGAGCAGGTCCAGACAGACCCGCCCGGCGTCGAACCGCAGCTCGTAGGGGGCAGGAGCCGTACCCAATGCCATTCCGCGCCACCGCCTCGGGGTCACCGGAGAGGGGTTTCGAGGCCTTGAGGCCCGTTCCCTCTCACAGTGCCCGCCCGACCCGACGACCGGAAGGCCGCGTACCGCGCGGGCGGCAGGGGTGCCCGTGCCGTATGGGTGCTGCTTCCGACCGACGGCCCTCCACCCTGCCGCGGTCGCACCGGCAACGGGCGCGCGGCTGCGTGAGGTGCGCCGGCGTTCGGCGTGCCCGGCGGCCGCACCCGAGCCACGCCGGAACCAGCGGGCGTGCCCAGCGGCGTGGCCGGAGCCGCGCCAACCGGCGGTCATCGCCTCCCCGGTCGGTGGCCGCCGGATCCAGAGCCGGGCGACAGCCACGTTTGACGACCGTCTGGATCAGCTTCGGCGCCCCAAGGCCGCGCGCAGGCGCCCCCCAGACGCAGCACCCCCGCTCGACAACCCCACCGACCGTCCACGTACCTCGCGCCGACCGGACAGGCGTGCCCCCGCTGCCGGTGCTCAGGCGTCCGCGTACTTCGCGTCCGCTGCTGGGTCGAGTGCCAGACGGTAGCCGCGTTTGACGACCGTCTGGATCAGCTTCGGGGCGCCCAGGGCCGTCCGGAGACGGGCCATCGCTGTTTCCACCGCGTGTTCGTCGCGGCCTGCGCCGGGCAGCGCTCGCAGCAGCTCGGCGCGCGCGACCACCCAGCCGGGGCGGCGGGCGAGGGCGCGCAGGAGGGACATGCCCGCGGGCGGTACGGGTTTGAGTTCGCCGTCCACCAGGACCGCGTGGCCGCGGATCTCCACCCGGTGCCCGGCGATGGGCAACGCGCGTGCCCGGGCGGGCAGTTCCTGGCACAGGAGCTGGACGAGAGGGCCGAGCCGGAAGCGTTCGGGCTGGACGGTGTCGATGCCGCGGGCCTGCAACGGCAGCGCGGTGACCGGGCCGACGCAGGCCGGCAGCACGTCGTGGTTGAGGGCGGCGAGCAGTTCCGCCAGCAGCCCCCGCTCCTCGGCCCGGGACAGCAGCGACGCGGCGGCGGGCGCGCTGGTGAAGGTGAGCGCGTCGACGCCGCGCGAGACGGTGGCGTCCAGCAGCCGGTCGACGGGCGAGAGATCCTCCGGCGGCATCCACCGGTAGACGGGCACGCCGACGACCTCGGCGCCGCCCGCCCTGAGCGACTCCACGAACCCGGGCAACGGCTCACCGTGCAGCTGTACGGCGATCCGCCGCCCGTCGACGCCCTCCTCCAGCAGCCGGTCGAGCACCTCGGCCATCGACTCGGAGGACGGCGACCACTCCTCCGTGAGCCCCGCGGCCCGGACCGCGCCCTTCACCTTCGGCCCACGGGCGAGCAGCTCCACACCCCGCAGCCGGTCGAGCAGCGCCTCGCCGAGCCCCCACCCGTCGGCGGCCTCGATCCATCCCCGGAAACCGATCGCGGTCGTCGCCACGACCACGTCCGGCACCCGGTCGAGCAGTTCCTTCGTGGCGGCCAGCAGCTCGCTGTCATCGGCGAGCGGCACGATCCGCAGGGCGGGCGCGTGCAGCACGGCAGCACCGCGCCGCCCGAGCAGCGCCCCGAGCTCATCGGCCCGGCGCGCCGCCGTCACGCCCACGGTGAACCCGGCGAGGGGCCCGTGCTCCGCCCCTTGCTCTGCTTGTTCCGGTCGCTGCTGTCGCTCGTCCATCACTAACTCTCGTCCCGCACTCGAGTCGTTGCACCTACATGCCGACCGAGCCTGTCAACGGCTCGTGACAGGCTCGGTTCGGCTTGATGTCGACGGTGTTACGTCACACCTCGGCGTAGCTGAGCTGCGGCTTCTTCTCGGTGGTGGCCTCAGTGGCCGGAACCTGGCCGACCGGGCGGCGAAGGTATACGGCCCAGGTGACCGCGAAGCAGAGGCCGTAGAAGGCGAGGAAGGCGACGAACGCGCCGGTGCCGGAGCCCACGCTCAGGAACGACTGCCGGAAGGCCAGGTTGATCCCGAGCCCGCCGAGCGCGCCCACCGCGCCGATCAGCCCCATGGACGCCCCGGACAGCCGCCGTCCGTAGGCCGCGGCCGCCTCCCCTTCGAGCCCCATGGCCAGGGCCTTGTTCTGGAAGATGCCGGGGATCATCTTGTACGTCGACCCGTTGCCGACGCCGCTCAGCACGAACAGCGCGATGAAGGCGACCGTGAACAGCGGCAGCGACTCCTGCATGCTCGCCAGGATGATCACGCCGGTGGCGGCGGCCATGGCGACGTAGTTCCACAGCGTGATCTTCGCGCCGCCGTACTTGTCGGCGAGCGCGCCGCCCACCGGCCGGATCAGCGAGCCCAGCAGCGGGCCGATGAAGGTGACGTACGCGGCCTGCAGCGGCGTACGCCCGAACTGGGTCTGGAGCACCAGCCCGAAGGCGAAGCTGTAGCCGATGAACGAGCCGAAGGTGCCGATGTAGAGGAAGGACATGATCCAGGTGTGACCGGCCCGCACGGCCTCCTTGGCGGCGCCGGAGTCGTTCCTGAGCGACGCGATGTTGTCCATGTACATCGCGGCCAGCACGGCGGCCACGACGATCAGCGGGATGTAGATCCCGAGGAGCACCCGCGGCCCGCCACTCGCCCCGATCACGGCCAGCCCGACGAGCTGCATCACCGGCACGCCGATGTTGCCGCCGCCGGCGTTCAGGCCGAGGGCCCAGCCCTTCTTCCGCAGCGGGAAGAAGGCGTTGATGTTGGTCATGGAGGAGGCGAAGTTGCCGCCGCCGACCCCGGTGAGCATCGCGCAGATCAGGAAGGTGGTGAACGAGGTCCCCGGCTCCATGACGACGAACGCGGCGATGGTGGGGACGAGGAGCAGGCTCGCCGAGATGATCGTCCAGTTCCGCCCGCCGAAGATCGCGACGGCGAAGGTGTAGGGGACGCGGACGATCGCGCCGACCAGCGTGGCCATCGACACCAGGACGAACTTGTCGGCCGGGGTCAGGCCGTACTCCGGGCCCATGAACAGCACCATCACCGACCACACGGTCCAGATGGAGAAACCGATGTGCTCGGAGAGGACGGAGAAGATCAGGTTGCGGCGGGCGACCTTCTCCCCGGTCTCCTTCCAGAAGGTCTCGTCCTCGGGATCCCAGTGCTCGATCCAGCGGCCTCCCCTGCTGCTGGATGCGGGGGCTGTACTCGGGGCTGTCATGACGCCTCCACGGTGCTCCGGGCTCGGTGGTGCTGCTCATCAGTGGCTGAGTCCCGAAGGTAGGGAGGGCGCGTTTCCGGTCTGTGGCGGTGGGTGACCGGAAAGGAACTTTGCTCTCACCCCGGGTGGGGGTGGGCTGAGAGGTCGCCGGTCGGTCAGCTCTGCGCGGACCGACCGTACGGCCCGCTCGTGAACGGGTTCCCCGGCGTCCGCGCACCCGGCGGCAGATACCGCAGCCGCCCGTTCTCGTCCGTCACCGGCGTGAACCCGGCGGCTTTCAGGCGGGCGGCGTACGTGGCGTTGCGCCGGCGTCCCAGGGTGAAGGCGACGGCGAGCAGACTCAGGCACGAGCCCCACAGCATCCCGGCGACCAGGAAGGCGCTCTCGCCGCCGGTGTTCAGCCCGACCACCAGGCTGCCGACGCCGACGGCGAGCACCGCGTACACCAGCCGCTGCTTCTCGGAGTGCCGGCCGGTGAGGTCGAACTTGATCCGGGCCCTGAGCAGCTCGAGGGCGTCGGGGACGACCGGCGGCAGGGAGACGCCGTCACCGGCGTTCGGGTACTGCGCCCAGGTCTGCGCTGCCCGCGCGCGTGCCACGGGGCCGGGGTCGGGCACGAGCAGCATCACCACGGTGTTCCGCGCCCCGCCCAGCCGCACATCGGCGTACTCGTACCCCAACTGCTGGGCGAAGAAGGCGAGCCGCGCGAGCTTCTTCGCGGACGCCATGGGACAGGTGAGCTCGACGGGCCCTCCGCTCGCCATCAGCAGCAGCATGTTCTGCACCTGGCGCTTGTTCATCGGAGCCCCCGATCACTCTGTTCACCTGGGCAACGCGCGGGCAGTCTGTCACGGACCGGTCAGCCCCCGAAGCCGCCGGTGCCTCAGTCGCCGCGCGCGGCCCTGTCCGCCTCCGGCATCCATCCCCCGTCCGGCACCCGCAGCCACCCCTCCTCCCGCCCGACCTCGCAGGCCGCCCGCCGCAGCACATCCAGCGCCGGATGCGCCGCCCCCTTCCGCCACACCAGCGACACGGGCGACAACGGAACGGGGTCCACCAGCCGCCGCCGTACCGCCCCGGGCATGGCCGGGAAGTCCACCACGGCGAGGACCGGACACCGTGTCCTGGCCATCACGCGCTGGAACTCCTCGTCCCCCACCGCAAGCGGCGAGGGCGCCGCGATCTCGATCCCGCGCCCCTCGAACAGCCGCCCGGCGAGATCGGTCCACTCCGGCGTCCGCGGATTCCCGGCCCCGGCGTACACGGTCTGCCCCGCCAGCGCGGCCAGCGGCACCTCCGCCAGCGCCGCCAGCGGATGGTCCTCCGGCAGCACGATCGCCATCGGCTCGTAGCGGACGATCCGGTGCGCCAACTGCCGCCGCAGCGCCGGATCCAGCCCCGCGAACCGTCCGAACGACGCGTCGATCCGCCCCGCCAGCAGCTCCGCCGCCGCGCCCGTGAGCCCGCTCTCGTAGCGGGCCATCAGCTCGTACTCGGGGGCGAGTTCGCGGGCTCGGTGCAGCACCCGGCGCGGAGTGCCGAGGCCGGGTGAGTTCAGGTCGACGAGCAGGGGCCTGACCTGGCCGAAGGCCGCGAGCAGTTCCTCCTGCGCCGCGAGCACCCGACGGGCGTACGGCACCAGCCGCTCCCCGTCCGCCGTCAGCGTCACCTGCCGGGTCGTCCGGACGAACAGTTCGGCGCCCAGCTCCCGCTCCAGCCGCCGTACGTCCCTGCTCAGCGCCTGCTGGGCGACGTACAGCCGGGCCGCGGCGCGGGTGAAGTGCAGCTCCTCGGCGACGGTGACGAAGGCGCGCAGGAGACGGGGGTCGAGGTGGGCGGGAGCGGGCATGGCGGGAACGTACAACAGAGGTGCGTGAATCCCCGCGCAGAAGGTGTTGGACCCCTTGATCGGCCACGGGCGACGGTTGCCGCATGCCGCAATCCGCCACGGGGGTCCAACACACCCCTTACCGCCGCCTGTTCACCCACCCCGGCACCCGGGCCTTCACGCTCGGAAACCTCATCGCCCGCCTCCCCATGGGCATGTTCGGCGTGAGCGCGGTCGTGATGATCGCCGGCTCCCGCGGCTCGTACGCCCTCGCCGGTGCCGTCACCGCGACCGGTCTCGCCGCGACCGCACTGGTCGCCCCCTGGACCGCCCGCCTCGTCGACCGCCACGGCCAGGCCCGGATCGCCGTCCCCGCCACACTGTGCGCCGCGCTGGGCGGCCTGGCCCTGCTCCTCTGCCTGCACTACGACGCCCCGGACTGGACCCTCTTCGCCGCATACGCCGCCACCGCCACGACCCCCAACATCGGCGGCATGTCCCGCGCCCGCTGGGCCCACCTCCTCCAGGGCGACCCCGACGCCCTGCACACCGCCAACTCCTTCGAGCAGGCCGCCGACGAGCTGTGCTTCATGCTGGGCCCGGTGCTCGCGGCCTTCCTCTGCGGGACGTTCTTCCCGGAGGCGGGCACGCTGGTCGGGGGCGTCCTGCTGCTCACCGGCATGTTCCTGTTCACCGCCCAGCGCGCCACGGAGCCGCCCGTCGCGCCCCGCACGAAGGCCCGCTCGCCGCTGCGCTCCCCGGGCATGCCGTGGCTGCTGGCGGTGTTCCTGGCCACGGGCGCGGTGTTCGGCGCGATGGAGGTGGTGACGATCGCGTTCGCGGACGCACAGGGCCACCGCACGGCGGGGGGCGTCCTGCTCGGCCTCCAGGCGGCGGGCTCCTGCGCGGCCGGTCTGCTCTTCGGCACGCTGAGGCCCCGCAGACCGGCCGACCGCCGCCTCCCCTGGTGCGTGGCCGCCATGGCCGCCCTGCTGGCCCTCCCCCTCGCCGCCGTCACCGTCACCTCCTCCCTCCTCGCCCTCGCCCCCGCCCTCCTCCTGGCCGGGATGGCGACCGCCCCGACGATGGTCACCGCCATGGCGCTCGTCCAGCACCGCACCCCCGCCGACCGCCTCAACGAGGGCATGACCCTCGCCGTGACCGCTCTCCTCGGTGGCATCGCGGGCGGCAGCGCACTCGGCGGCTGGACGGTGGAGCAACTGTCGGTGACGGCGGGATACGGGGTGCCGGTCGTGGCGGCGGGGTCCGCCCTGCTGATCGCTGTCCTGCCCATCGCCCTCAGGCCGTTCGGGCCGTCGAACCGCTTCACTGAAACTCGCCCGACCGATTGACGCCCTTGGGGGCCGCCCCTATCTTCGGCCGTCGAAGCGCTTCGACATCCCGCATCGAACCAGTTCGAGTAAGGGGTCCGGGCTTGAAGTTCACCGACGGCTACTGGCTGCTGCGCGAGGGCGTCACCGCGGCGCACCCGGTCCAGGTCCTCGACGTGACCGCCACCGACGGCGCGCTGGAGATCCACGCGCCGACCCAGCCCGTCCGCCACCGCGGCGACCTGCTGAAAGGACCGGTCGTGACGATCAACGCGCACGCGCCGATGCCGGGCGTCATCGGCGTCACGCTCACCCACTTCGAGGGCGAGCAGCCGCGGGGACCGGAGTTCGAGGTGACGACGGAGTCCTTCACGCCGCAGGTGTCGTACGACGACGGCCACGCGACCCTGACCTCCGGCGAGCTGTCCGTCCGCATCACCCGCACCGGCCCCTGGCGGGTCGACTTCCTCGCCCACGGCCGCACCCTCACCACCAGCGGCCCCAAGGGCATCGGCATCATGCGGGACGCCACCGGCGCCCACTATCTGCGCGAACAGCTCGGCCTCGGCGTCGGCACCCACGTCTACGGCCTCGGCGAACGCTTCGGCCCGCTGGTCAAGAACGGCCAGGTCGTCGACATCTGGAACGCCGACGGCGGCACGGCGACGGAGCAGGCCTACAAGAACGTCCCCTTCTATCTGACGGACGCGGGCTACGGCGTCTTCGTCGACCACCCGGGCAAGGTCTCCTTCGAGGTCGGCTCGGAGGCCGTCTCGCGGGTGCAGTTCAGCGTGGCGGCGCAGCGGTTGACGTACTACGTCATCCACGGCCCCACTCCCAAGGAGATCCTCCGCAAGTACACGGCCCTCACCGGCCGCCCGGCCCTTCCGCCCGCCTGGTCGTTCGGCCTGTGGCTGTCGACGTCGTTCACCACGTCCTACGACGAGGAGACGGTCACCTCGTTCATCGAGGGCATGCGGGAGCGCGAGATCCCGCTGTCCGTCTTCCACTTCGACTGCTTCTGGATGCGCGAGTTCAACTGGTGCGACTTCCAGTGGGACCCGAGGGTGTTCCCGGACCCGGAGGGGATGCTGAAGAGGCTTCATGAAAGAGGCCTGCACGTCTGCGTCTGGATCAACCCGTACATCGCCCAGCGCTCGCCCCTCTTCGCCGAGGGCAAGGCACTCGGGCATCTGCTGCGCAGGCCCGACGGCAGCGTCTGGCAGTGGGACCTCTGGCAACCGGGCATGGCTCTCGTCGACTTCACCAGCCCGGCCGCCCGCGACTGGTACGCCGCGAAGCTGGAGGCGCTGCTCGCGCAGGGTGTGGACTGCTTCAAGACCGACTTCGGCGAACGGGTCCCGGTGGACGTGGCCTGGTCCGACGGCTCCGACCCGGAGCGCATGCACAACTCCTACACATACCTCTACAACCGCACGGTCTTCGACGTGCTGCGAGGGCACCGCGGCGAGCAGGAGGCCGTCGTCTTCGCCCGGTCGGCGACCACGGGCAGCCAGAAGTTCCCCGTGCACTGGGGCGGGGACTGCGAGTCGACGTACGAGGCGATGGCGGAGTCGATGCGGGGCGGGCTGTCGCTGGGGATGTCCGGGTTCGGCTACTGGAGCCATGACATCGGCGGCTTCGAGGGCACGCCGACCCCGGCCCTGTTCAAGCGGTGGCTGGCCTTCGGCCTGCTGTCGTCGCACAGCAGGCTGCACGGCAGTTCCTCCTACCGGGTGCCGTGGCTGTTCGACGAGGAGTCGGTGGCGGTGGCCCGGCATTTCACCCGGCTGAAGCTCCGCCTCATGCCCTATCTCTACGAGGCCGCCCGCGCCGCCCACACCGAGGGGGTGCCGGTGATGCGGGCGATGGTGCTGGAGTTCCCGGACGATCCGGGGTGCGCGTTCCTGGAGCGGCAGTACATGCTCGGGCCGGATCTGCTGGTGGCGCCGGTGTTCAGCGACGAGGGGGACGTGACGTACTACGTGCCCGAGGGGACGTGGACGCACTTTCTGAGCGGGGAGACGGTGACCGGGCCGCGGTGGGTGCGGGAGCGGCACGGTTTCCTGAGCCTGCCCCTGCTGGTGCGGCCGGGGGCGGTGATCCCGGTGGGCGCGGTGGACGACCGGCCCGACTATCCGCACGCCGACGGGGTGACGCTGCGGGCGTACGGGCCGCGGCGGGGCGCGCAGGTGACGGTGACCGTCGGGGACGTGGCCTTCACCGTCGTACGGGAAGGGGACGTGCTGCGGGCATCCTGCGGTGATCCGTCGGCGCCGTGGGCGCTGGCCGCCGGGGAACGGGTGGCGCGGGCGAGGGCGGGCACCGGATTTCTCTCCCTGGAGCTGGACTGATGGTCAAGATCACGGACGTGGCCCGGCACGCCGGTGTCTCCCCCAGCACGGTGTCCTACGCGATCAGCGGCAAACGCCCGATCTCGGAGGAGACCCGGCGCCGGGTCGAGGCCTCCATCCGCGCGCTCGGCTACCGCCCGCACGCCGGTGCCCGCGCCCTGGCCAGCAGCAAGTCGAACGTCCTGGCGCTGGTGGTGCCGTTACGGGCGGGCATCCACGTCCCGGTGGTGATGCAGTTCGCCGTCTCGGTGGTCACCACGGCACGCCGCCACGACCACGACGTACTCCTCCTCACCCAGGAGGAGGGCGAGGAGGGCCTGCGAAGGGTCGCGGACACGGCGTTGGTGGACGCGCTGATCGTGATGGACGTCCAACTCCACGACCCCCGGCTGCCGTTGCTGCGCTCCCTGGACCGCCCGTCCGTCCTGATCGGCTTCCCGGCCGAAGCGGCCGGCCTGACCTGCATCGACCTGGACTTCAAGGCGGCGGGTGAAGCCTGCGTGGAGCATCTGGCGGGGCTGGGGCACCGGGTGGTGGCGCTGGTCGGCTCGCCGCCGGAGGTGTACGTGCGGCAGACGGCGTTCGCCCAGCGGGTGGTGCAGGGGTTCACGGCGGCGGCCGACCGGCACCGGCTGTCGTCGGCGGTGCGTCCGTGCGAGGCGTCCCCGGCGGCGGCCCGCGCGGTCGCCGAGCAACTGCTGCGGGAGCAACCGGGATTGACGGGGGTCGTCGTCCACAACGAGGCGATCCTGGAGTCACTGACCGACGCCTTCGAGCAGTTGGGCCTGCGCGTGCCGGGCGACCTGTCCATCACCGCGATCTGCCCCGACGAGCTGGCCGAGTCCCTGCGCGTACCGGTCACGTCGGTCGCCCTGCCGTCCACCGAGGTGGGCTCGCGTGCGGTGGAACTGCTGATGCGGAAGCTGGACGGGAAGGGTGTGCCGGAGGCGACGTTGCTGGCGCCGAGGATGACGGACCGGGGAAGTACGGGGCGGCGGTCGGTTGCGTGAATCGTGAACCTCTCGATATGGAGGGGGACCCCATAAACACGACGACGGCCCGGTGGTCGAACACCACCGGGCCGTCGTCACATGGAGATCACGAAGATCGTGGAGATGGCGGGAATCGAACCCGCGTCCAACGGTGTGGAACCAGGGCTTCTCCGTGTGCAGTCCGCTGTGCTTTTCTCGGCCCCGGAGATCACGCGGACAAGTCTCCGACGGGCTCAGTCACTGTTCGGTTTCCCTCTTCACCCCGTGACCGGGATCGAGGTTTAGTTCCCTAGCTGATGCCAGGATCCGGGTCGGGAACAGCCCCGGGCTGACACTTCGCGAGTCGCTACTTAGGCAGCGAGGGCGAAGGAATCGCGCTTGGTGTTGGCGATTATTTTTTTCGGCCTGTGGTTTACGAGATCATGGCCGCTTTCTCGACACGCTTCCCCTGCTTCGACAGCCGCTGTCGAAACCGATCATCCCCATGTTGATTTTTCAAACCCTGCGCCCGCTGTGGGGTGCGGATGCCATCGTACGGGATCAACGCAGCCACGTGCCAGCGTATTCCCGGCGACCGCGGGGTTACGCCCGCTGCTTGCGCCGCACCGCCGACATCGCCCGCTCCGCCTCGCGCCGGTCCTGCTTCTCCCGCAGGGTCTGCCGCTTGTCGTACTCCTTCTTACCCCTGGCCAGCGCGATCTCGACCTTGGCCCGGCCGTCCTTGAAGTACAGGGCGAGCGGCACGATGGTGTGACCCGTCTCTCCCGACTTGGACTCCAGCTTGTCGATCTCCGCGCGGTGCAGGAGCAGCTTGCGCTTGCGCCGGGCGCTGTGGTTGGTCCAGGTGCCCTGGCTGTACTCCGGCACGTGCACGTTGTACAGCCACGCCTCGTGCCCGTCCATCTGGACGAAGCCGTCGACCAGCGAGGCCCGGCCCTGGCGCAGCGACTTCACCTCGGTGCCCGTGAGGACCAGACCGGCCTCGTAGGTGTCGAGGATGTGGTAGTCGTGCCGCGCCTTCTTGTTCTGCGCGATCAGCTTGCGCCCTTTTTCCTTAGCCATAGTGCCGACCATTTTCGCACTACGGAGGGGGTGTGCGGGAAGCCGTTTATCGACCGGGGCCGCTACTGGCCGAGGCCGCCGAGGATGGTCTCCGCCCGCTGCAGGGCCCGCGCGTCGGCCTCCAGGTCGGGGGTGATGCCGTGGCCGTCGACGCCGCGGCCGGAGGGGGTGCGGTAGTGGCCGACGGTGAGCTCGGCGACGGAGCCGTCGGGCAGCCGGCTGGGCATCTGGACCGAGCCCTTGCCGAAGGTGCGCGAGCCCACGACGACCGCGCGGCCGCGGTCCTGCAGGGCGCCGGTGAGCAGCTCGGCCGCGCTCATCGTGCCGCCGTCGACGAGCGCGACCAGAGGTCTTGCGGTGTCGCCGCCGGGCTCGGCGTGCAGGGCGCGCTGCTCGCCGTCGACGTCGTAGGTGGCGACCAGGCCGCCGTCGAGGAAGGCGGAGGCGGCGGTGACGGCCTCGGTGACCAGGCCGCCGGAGTTGCCGCGCAGGTCGAGGATGATCCCGGAGTCGGCCGGGGCCTGCCGTACGGCATCGCGGACGACCTCGCCGGAGCCTTTGGTGAAGGCGGCGATCCTGATCACGGTGGCGCCGTCGGCGAGCGTGCGGACGGTCACGGAGTCGGTGGACAGGCGGGCCCGGCGCAGGGTCTCGGTCCACGCGCGCGTGCCGCGCTCCAGACCGAGGCGGACGGTCGTACCGGCGGCCGCGTCGGTGGCGTCACCGCGCAGTAAGGAGACCACCTCGGTGACCGGCCGCCCGGCGACCTGCCGGCCGTCGACGCTGCGCAGCCGGTCCCCGGCGCGGATCCCGGCCTCGGCGGCGGGCGAACCGGCGGCCACCTTCGTCACTTCGATACGTCCGTCCCGCTCACGGCGGGCGGACAGGCCCACGCCGGTGTACTCGCCGTCGAGGGCCTCCTGGAACTCCTCGTACTCGCCCTCGGAGTAGACGGCGTCCCAGCGGTTGCCGCTGCGGCTGACGGCGCGCTGCGCGGCCTCGATGGGGGACTTGCCCTCGGCCATGGCCTCGGCGGCGGCCCGGGCGACCGCCTGCTGACTGCCGACGGGGGCCGCGGAGGGTGTCGTACCGGGCGCGGGTCCGCGCTGCCCCACCGGCAGCGTCCCGGTCGCGGCTCCGGCGACGAGCACGCTCGCGAACACCAATGTCAGGGCGGCCCCGCGGCCGAAGCGGCGGGACTGACAGAACTGGTCACGACCTGACATGCCGGTGAGTCTAGGACAACGCGAAGGGCGGGACGGGCGGTTGACCGTACGGCCCTCTTGGCGTTGGTCACACCTTCAGATACTTGCGCAACGCGAAGAACGCGGCCAAGGCAGGCATCAGCAGGCTGGTCGCGAGGATGAGCGGCAGCTTGGCCAGAACGGCGTCCCAGCCAATGAAGTTGATCAGGTTCAGCTTCTCCGACAGGGCGAGTCCGTGATCGATGATGAAGTACCGCGCCATCACCAGGAACGCGCACGCGACCGTCCCGCCGATGAGTCCGGCGACCGCCGCCTCCATGATGAAGGGCGCCTGGATGTAGAAGCCGGAGGCGCCGACCAGGCGCATGATGCCGGTCTCACGCCGCCGGCTGAACGCCGAGACACGCACGGTGTTGACGATCAGCATCAGCGCCACGACCAGCATGAGCGCCATCACCGCGCGGGCCGCCCAGTTCATGCCGTTCAGCAGCTCGAAGAGGTTGTCCAGGGTGCCCTTCTGGTCCTGCACGGACTGCACGCCGTCCCGCCCGTTGTAGGCGGTCGCGATGACCTGGTACTTCTCCGGGTCCTTCAGCTTGACGCGGTACGACTCCTGCATCTGGTCCGGCGTGAGCGAGCTGGCCAGCGGGGAGTCGCCGAACTGCTCCTTGTAGTGCTTGTACGCCTGGTCCTGCGACTCGTACGTCACCGTGTCGACGACCGACATCTTCTTGAGGTCGGTGAGGATCTGTTCCTTCTGTTCCTCGGTGACCGCGCCCTTGGCGCAGTTGGGGTCGGACTCGGCGTCGCTCTTGTTGCAGAGGTAGATCGAGACGTTGACCTTGTCGTACCAGTAGCCCTTCATGGTGTTCACCTGGTCGCTCATCAGCAGCGAACCGCCGAACAGGGCCAGGGACAGGGCGACGGAGACGATGACCGCGAAGGTCATCGTCAGGTTGCGGCGGAGACCGACACCGATCTCCGACAGAACGAACTGGGCGCGCATGGCGTCTGCTTCAAGCCTTTCCGGGGATCTCGCTGCTGTCTCAGTGCTGGTAGCCGTAGACGCCGCGGGCCTGGTCGCGGACGAGGCGGCCCTTCTCCAGCTCGATCACGCGCTTGCGCATCTGGTCCACGATGTTCTGGTCGTGCGTGGCCATCACCACGGTCGTGCCCGTCCGGTTGATCCGGTCGAGCAGCTTCATGATGCCGACGGAGGTCTGCGGGTCGAGGTTGCCGGTCGGCTCGTCGGCGATCAGCAGCTTGGGCCGGTTGACGAACGCCCGCGCGATGGCGACGCGCTGCTGCTCACCGCCGGACAGCTCGCCCGGCATCCGGTCCTCCTTGCCGCCGAGCCCGACGAGTTCGAGCACCTGCGGCACGGACTTGCGGATCTCGCCGCGCGACTTGCCGATGACCTCCTGCGCGAACGCGACGTTCTCGCCGACCGTCTTGTTCGGCAGCAGCCGGAAGTCCTGGAACACCGTCCCCAACTGCCGCCGCATGTGCGGCACCTTCCAGTTGGAGAGCCGGGCAAGGTCCTTGCCCAGGACGTGCACCTGCCCGTGGCTGGCCCGCTCCTCGCGGAGGATCAGCCGCAGGAAGGTGGACTTTCCGGAGCCGGAGGACCCCACGAGGAAGACGAACTCGCCCTTCTCCACCTCCAGGGAGACATCCCTGAGGGCGGGGCGGGTCTGCTTGGGGTAGACCTTGGAGACGTTGTCGAATCGGATCACGGATGCACCACGGGTCGCCGGGGGTAGATGTGCGTGACCATACGCGAAGCGGGTACGCAAGCGCAGTCGCCGGAGAGGGTTGCGTACTGGTTGTGTGTTTTGTCCACGTCCCCAGGGGCGCGGGGACCGCGCGACCAGCCCGCGCCCGTTCCGGAGGAACCTGGCACAGTGGAGGGGGAACGTTTGCGTTCCCCCAGACGTTGTCAGGATGAACTGGTACCGGTGCAAGGAGGCGAGCACATGACGTACGACCGACTGGTGTGCGCGAACTGTGCCGCGCCCGTGAACGAGGGCCGCTGCCCCGTGTGCCGGGCCAACCGCGAGCGGCTGCAGCAGGAGAACCCCTTCGCGGCCCTCACTCCCATGACCCTGATCGCCCTGCTGGTGGTGCTGATCGCGGCGGTCGCGCTCCTGGCGCACCAGACCGCGTAACGACCGCAGACCTAACGCCGAAGGGCCCGGAGCAGTCGCTCCGGGCCCTTCGCCGGTCACGCTCGGCTGCCGTCAGGCAGCCGCACCGCCACGGCCGCCCATCACGCGCGGCAGCACACGGAAGGCGACACCACCGGCGATCATCGTCGCGGCGCCGATCAGCAGGAACGTGGTCTGCGCGGCACCCGTCTCGGCGAGCTCGTCGCCGCCGCCCTGGGCGGAGGTGTCGGCCGCCGGGATCTCCGTACCGGTGTCCGTGAGGGACGAGGAGCCCTCGTCCTGCGTGGACGGGCCGGAGCCGCCGTCGGGGTCGGTGTTGTCGCCGCCGCCACCGGTGCCGGGGGCGGTGGTGTCGTCGTCCGAGGACTCGGACGGGTCCGCAGTGGGGTTGTCCGGCTGGGTGGTGAGGGTCGGGTTGCCCGTGGGGAGGGGCGGGCCGCCCGTCGGGATATTCGTCACGGGCGGCGTCGAGGGCACGGTCTCCGTCGCAGTCGGCTGAGCCGTCGGCGGCGTCGACGGCGTCGTCTGCGTGGGGCTCGGCGAGACGCAGATGTCCAGGAGATCGCAGTCGGTCTCGTCGGCGATAGCCACACCCGCGGCGGTCAGCGAGGCGCCGGCCGCGATCACGGCGCCGGCCGCGATCCGCGCGACACGGATGCGCGTCTTGTTGGTCATGTGTTTGCTACCCCCAGTAGCTGATCGTCATTGAGGCGGCGCTCGGGGCCGTGATCGACGGGAGTAGCTGTGGTGAAGCCCCCCGGTTCACATGCGCCCCAGAGATACGCATGCCACGCTTCACCCTTCCGATTTTTCACAGCAGCGTCAAGGCCGTTGCGTACGCGATGTCCAGGTAAGGGTTCTTTGCCGGGAGTTGAAGCCTGTGAGTGTGATGTAAAACCCAGACATCCAGGCACGGACAAGGCAACTGCCGCCGGAGGGGCGGCAGTTGCCTTGTCGACAAAGCGCTTCTGTTATTTCTCCTGCTGCTTGCGCCAGCGAATTCCGGCCTCCAGGAACCCGTCGATCTCACCGTTGAACACGGCCTCGGGGTTGCCGACTTCGTACTCGGTGCGCAGGTCCTTGACCATCTGGTACGGGTGCAGGACGTACGAACGCATCTGGTTGCCCCAGGAGTTGCCGCCGTCGCCCTTGAGGGCGTCCATCTTGGCCTGCTCCTCCTGGCGGCGCCGCTCCAGCAGCTTGGCCTGGAGGACGTTCATCGCGGTGGCCCTGTTCTGGATCTGCGAGCGCTCGTTCTGGCAGGAGACGACGATGCCGGTCGGGATGTGCGTGATGCGCACGGCCGAGTCGGTGGTGTTGACGCCCTGACCGCCGGGCCCGGAGGACCGGTAGACGTCGATCCGCAGGTCGGACTCGTCGATGTCGACATGGTCGGACTGCTCCACGACCGGCAGGACCTCGACACCGGCGAAGGAGGTCTGGCGGCGGCCCTGGTTGTCGAACGGCGAGATACGCACCAGGCGGTGCGTGCCCTGCTCGACGGAGAGGGTGCCGTAGGCGTACGGCGCCTGCACGGCGAAGGTGGTGGACTTGATGCCCGCCTCCTCCGCGTACGAGGTCTCGTAGACCTCGGTCTTGTAGCCGCGCTGCTCGGCCCAGCGCAGGTACATCCGCTGGAGACGCTCGGCGAAGTCGGCGGCGTCGACGCCACCGGCCTCGGCGCGAATGTTGACGAGCGCTTCCCGGGCGTCGTACTCACCGCTCAGAAGCGTCCGCACCTCCATCTCGTCGAGGGCCTTGCGGACGGCGGCGAGCTCGGACTCCGCCTCGGCGCGGGTGTCCGGGTCGTCCTCCTCCTCGGCCATCTCGAACAACACCGCGAGATCGTCGATCCGCCCGCGCAAGGCCTCCGCCTTCCTGACCTCGGCCTGGAGGTGGGAGAGCCTGCTGGTGATCTTCTGCGCCTCGTCCGGGTTGTCCCACAGGGACGGCGCGGCCGCCTGCTCCTCGAGCACGGCGATGTCTGCCCTCATCCTGTCGAGGTCCAGGACGGCCTCGATCGACTCCATGGTCGAGGAGAGGGACTTGAGCTCTTCGGATACATCGACGACTGCCACGCCTCCAGCGTAACGGCTGTGGCAACCGGCCTCGGCCGCGCCGTGGGCTGGGCCGGTGGCTGAGGGGGCTCGGCTTGTGACCGACAGTGAACGGGTGGTGGGTGGGTCAGGGCGACACCGGGACCGTGTTCTTCGTGTCCTGCGGAGACGCCGCCTCGTCCGACGTGGCCAGCCAGGCGCCGGTGCCCGCGGCCGCGGCGACCGCGACGGCGGCTGCCGCCAGGATCAGGCGGCGGCGCCGGGTGGTGGCGCGGTGGCGGGCCGAGCCGGGGCGGGGGGCGCCGGTGGCGCGGGGGGCCCGGGCCGTGCCCCGCGCGCCACCGGCCAGCTCGTCCGGCGCCGGGACCCTCATCGACGTATGGGTGTCGCGGTTCGAGTCGGGCTTCGCGCCGGGGACCAGCGGGACCGCGCCCCGGCGTACCCGTACCGGAGTCTCCGGCTGCCCGGCCGACGGCGTCTCGGACGGTTCCTCCGGCTCCGCGTCGGGCTCGTCCACGTCCAGCGGCGGCATCCCCCGCAGTGTCGGCAGCTGCTCCCGCAGCCGCGCCGCCAGCTCGGACGCCCGCAGCCGCGACGCCGGTGCCTTCGCCAGGCACTGCACCAGCAGCTGCCACAGCTCCTCGGGGATCCCGGGCAGGGGTACGACCGTCTCCGTGACGTGGCGGCGCAGCACGGCGCCGGGGTGGCCGCCGCCGAAGGGGGTGAACCCGGCGAGCAGCTCGTAGAGCACCGTCGCCAGCGCGTAGATGTCCACCGCGGCCCGGGGCGGGAGGCCCTCCACGATCTCCGGCGCGAGGTAGTCCGGCGTGCCGATGATCTTCGTGGCGCGGGTGCGGCGCGGGGAGTCGATCAGTTTGGCGATGCCGAAGTCCGTCAGCAGCGCGCGGTGCGAGCCGCCGGGTCCGAGCGGGCCCTGCATGTCCAGCAGGACGTTCTCCGGCTTCACGTCCCGGTGCACGACCCCCGCCGCATGCGCCGCCGCGAGCCCCTCTGCGACGTCCGCCGCGATCGCGACCGCCGCCTCGGGCGCCAGCCTGCGCTCCCGGTCCAGCCGGGTGCGCAGGTCGGTGCCCCGGACCAGGTCCATGACGAGCGCGAGGTCGTTGCCGTCCACCACCAGGTCACGGACGGAGACGACGTTCGGGTGTTCGAGACCGAGCAGGGCCGTCCGCTCCTGGACGAAGCGTCCGACGAGCTCCTGGTCGGATGCGAGATCCTCGCGCAGCAGCTTGATGGCGACGGGGCCCTCGGGGCCCTCGCCCAGCCACACCGTGCCGGCGCTGCCCCGCCCCAGGATCTGGTTCGCGGTGTACCGGCTGCCGATCTTCCGTGCCAAGGCTGCTCCTACAGACGCGTGTTGTCGCTAAAACTACGCGTCCGAGGAGCCAACCTTCACCGCGGAGGCGGAAATCACCCGCCAGGTGTCGACAAATCAACGCACCCGCCACGGCACACCGGCTACTGCGTGGACGTGCCGCCGGTGCCACTGGAGGCCCCGCCCAGCTCCCCGATCCATCCGGTCACCGTGCCGAACCAGTCCGTGAGCTGCTCCCAGTAGCCCTTGCCCGTGCCGATCCACTCCTGCAGCGGGCTCAGCTCCCAGATCAGCCACCCGGCCACGAACAGGATGACGATCGTGAACAGGCACCCCTTCAGACAGCCCAGCCCCGGGATCCGCATCGGATTGGCGCTGCGCTGCCGCGGCTGCCGCGGCTCCCGCGCCGGCCGCTGCGGCTCGGGCGTGGGCGGCGGGGCGTACCGCTGGGGCTGCTGCTGTGGGTGCTGCGGGGCGTACTGCTGCGGCTGTTGCTGCGGCGGATAGCCGTACCCCTGCGGCGGTCCCTGCTGCGGGCGCTGCTGGGGCCGCGGCTGCTGCGGGCGCGCGACCTGCCGCTGCGGGCGGCGGCGCAGCGGGTCCTGGCCGGGGTCGAGGTACTGGACCTGCGTCTGCTCGTTGCGGTCGCGCGCGGCGCGCAGCTGGGTCTGCCAGGGGTGCGGCTGCTCGGGCTGCTGCCCCTGCGGCAGCACCTGGGTCGGGTCGGCACCGCCGGGTCCGGTGTTCGGCAGTACGGCGGTGGGGTCGGCGGCACCGGCCGGGCCGCCGGTGTGCGGCAGCACGCTGGTCGCCGCGTTCGGGTCGTACCCGGGGGCGCCGTGCGGCAGCACCTGCGTCGGGTCGGCCGCGCCGGGCGTGCCGGGTACGGGCGCGGGGGCCGGGTCGGGTGCGAGGAGCGCGGCGACGCCCTCGGCGGCGGCGATCTGCGCGGAGTTCGCGTGCACGCCGATGCCCTCGGCGACGACCCGCAGCCCGCGCGCGAGGTTCTCGGCGCTGGGCCGTTGGTCGGGGTTCTTGCGCAGACAGCGCTCTATGACCGTCCACAGCGGTTCGGGGACGGTGGAGGGGCGGCGCGGCTCGGCGCTCAGGTGCTGGTGCAGGACCTCCAAGGCGGAGCCGCCGGAGAACGGCGGCCGCCCGGTGACCAGCTCGTACAGCAGGATTCCGGCGCCGTAGATGTCGACGGCGGAGGTCTGCGGGCGGCCCTCCGCGGACTCCGGCGCGACGTACGCGGGCGTGCCCACGAACTCGTGGGTGCGGGTCAGGCCGGGTGAGTCGGCGAGACGGGCGATGCCGAAGTCGGTCAGCATCGGGTGCATCTGGCCGCCGTGCTGCTGGAGCAGGACGTTCGCGGGCTTCAGGTCGCGGTGGACGACGCCGTCGGCGTGGCTGGCGGCGAGCGCGTCGGCGATCTGCGCGGTGAGCAGGGCGGCGGCGACGGGCGTGAAGGGGCCGTTCTCGCGCAGATAGCGATGGAGGTCGGGGCCGTCGACGAGGTCCATGACCAGGGCCAGCAGATCGCCCTCGACGACCAGGTCGCGGACCCGGACGATGTTCGGATGGGTGAGGCGGAGCAGGACGGACCGCTCGCGCAGGAAGCGCATCACGACATCGGGGTCGCTCGCCAGCTCCTCCTTGAGCACCTTGATGGCGACGGTCTCACCGGGCTGACCGGGCACGGCCGCCTCGGCCCCCGCGGTCTCCCGCTGGCGGGCCCGCCAGACGGTGCCTGTGGCGCCGCGTCCCAGCGGCTCCTCAAGGAGGTACTTGCTCCCTACCGGCCGCACGTCATGGCTCCCTGCTGCTTGCTTGCATGGTCCGACCCACTGTAGTGCCGTGGTACGGGCGACCGGGCTGTCGTCCTGCTGTGGGTCTTACGTACACGTTCCCGCGCGCGTTCGAAGGAAAGACGCTCGCCTCGGTCTTCAGGTTGCCGGAAGCGGACATGACCGATCTCAACCGGTCGCCGGTGCCGCCCCGGGCAGGCACTTTTACGGGCAGAGCCGACCAATCAAGATCACTTGTGTCGGAGCGGCGGGCGCACTGTCAGTGGCAGGTGCGAGGATGCGTGCAGTACTGGCCGACGTGCTCGTGTGGGGTGGGGGACCTCCGCGCCCGCGCAGAAGGGACCGCTGACGGCGATGCAGATCCGGCTGACCGTCGTAGACCCGCTGGGCCCGCCCCACGAGGCGCGGGGCCGGGCCGCGAGCCGCGACGTGCTGGTCACGGCGCCCGCCGGCACGGCCCTGTCCGCCGTGGCCTCGGCGCTGGCCGCGGCGGTGTCCGGCGACGCCCAGTCCGGGCCCGTCGTGCTGTACGCCGGTGCGGAGCGGCTCGACCCGCAGCGCTGCTCCCTGGGCGAGCCGCCCCTGCTCGACGGCGCCGTGCTGTCCGTGGGCGGCCCCGCCGCCCCCGAGCCGCATCCCGAGCTGGAGGACGCCCCGGCCCGCCTCGACGTGATCGCCGGGCCCGACGCCGGCGGCGTCCACCTGCTGCACGGCGGCGAGATCCGCGTCGGCCGCTCCACCGAGGTCGACGTGCCGCTGGACGACCCGGACGTCTCCCGCGTCCACTGCGCGGTGACCCTGAGCGCGGACGGCCGCGTCTCGGTCGCCGACCTCAACTCCACGAACGGCACCACGCTCGACGGCACGCGCGTGGGGACCCGCCCGACGCGCTTCACGCCGGGGGCGCTGCTGCGGATCGGGGAGTCCACACTGCGGCTGGCACCGGCCGGGGGGCCGGGGCGGCGGGTGGGGACCGCGCCTGACGGGGAGGGGTGTGTGCGGGTCGGGGTGAGCGACGGGGAGTCGGCTCCGGCCGCGGCTTCGGGTGCGCGGGCGGGGGGCCTGTCCGGGAAGACAGGGCATGCGTACGGGGGTGCCGAGGGCTTGGGAGTGCCGGAGGGCGGTTCGGCCGCAGTGGAAAACGCGGGTCCGGACGTCTCGCGGGAAGGGCCGGAGCCGACGGGCGCCGCCCCTGCCGACTCGGCGCGTACGGATCACGACGAGCACACGCACGCGGCGCAGACGGGCACTGCGGCCAAGGAGCACGCGCGCGTGGAGCCGCACCTCGTGCCGGAGCAGGGCAGGCCGCCCCGCATCGAGAGCCGAGACGATCCCCACACGGGGCCGCGGCCCGCCGGGCCCCCCAGTGACGCAACGCACAGTGGACGAGTCGGCGCCGGGACGGCCGACGCCCCCGCGGCCACCCCCAGCCGCCGCAAAGGCACACCCCTGCGCGGCACCGACGTACCGCAGGGCGTGCGCAGGCGCGGTGGGCTCACGGCGTGGGCGCGGCGGCTGGCCGGCGGGCGCGGCGGCGAGCAGGAAGCGGCCGGGCATGTGGGGTACGGCGAGGATTCGGCCGGGGGAGCGGCGGTGCACCCCGTCCGCGCCGACGCGCCGGAGACCTGGCCGGATCCGGCCGCGCTGCTGCTGACCGCGCTGAGTCCCGGGCCCCGCCTGTGGGAGCGCGGGCCGGGGCACCCGGAGGCGCTGACCGTGCGGCTCGGTACGGCCGACCGGGCGGCGCCGGACGGTTCGGGACTGCTGCCCGCCGTGCCGGTCACCGCCGATCTGCGGGAGGCCGGTGCCCTGGGCCTGGCCGGTCCGCGCCCGCGCCTGGCCGGGCTGGCGCGCGCGGTCGTGGCCCAGCTGGCCGCGCTGCACTCGCCCGACGCCCTGGAAATCGTCCTGATCAGCACGGACCGCGCGCGCTCCCTGGAGGAGCGCAGCGCCGAGTGGGCCTGGCTCGGCTGGCTTCCGCATCTGCGCCCGGCCCACGGCCAGGACTGCCGCCTCCTCCTCGCCCACGACCGCGAACAGGCCGCGGCCCGCACCGACGAACTCCTCCGCCGCCTGGACGACCACCTCGCGGAGCGCAACAGCTCCGCCAGGAAGGCCACCGCACCGGCACCGGCAACACCGGACCAACGCCACCCCGGCAACACCGCAACGCCCACCCACACCGCCACCACCCCAGCCCGCCGCCACGACGACCACCTCACGGACCACAACAGCCCCACCGCGAAAGCCACCACACCAGCACCGGCAACACCGGACCAACGCCACCCCGGCAACACCGCAACGCCCACCCACACCGCCACCACCCCAGCCCGCCGCCACGACGACCACCTCACGCACCACAACAGCCCCACCGCGAAAGCCACCACACCAGCACCGGCAACACCGGACCAACGCCACCCCGGCAACACCGCAACGCCCACCCACACCGCCACCACCCCACCCCGCCGCCACGACGACCACCTCACCGAGCACAACAGCCCCACCACGAAAGCCACCACACCAGCACCGGCAACACCGGACCAACGCCACCCCGGCAACACCGAAGCGAAGGCCACCGCACCAGCACCGGCGGCGGCCGACCAACGGCACCCCAGGAGCGCCGAGGTGCCGACCCGTGCCTCGACCGCCCCGCCCCGCCGCCCCTCCTGGGCCCGCCCCGACGACGACTCGCCGATCGACGCCGCCCACCCAGACGCCCATCCCGGCCCCTACGCCGTCCTGGTCGTCGACGGCGACCCCGGCGGCGCCGGTCTCCGCGAGGCCGTCGCACGGCTGGCCCTGGAAGGACCGCAGGCCGGGATCCACGTCATCTGCCTCGCCGAGACCGCGCCCGCGTCCCCCGCCTCCCCGGTCACCGAGACCTACGAGGCAGCCTGCACCGCGGCCCCGGCGTTCCGCGCGTGCGGAGCCGTCGCCCTGCTCAGCGGCGATGTGGCGACAGCCCTCCGCCTGCTCCGAGTCGCCCGAGTCGGCACCGGGACCAGCACGGGCACCGGCACCGGATCCCCCGCCCCCGTCGGCCACGGAACCGTAGGCACCGTGGACGCCGTCTCCCCCGCCTGGGCCGAGCGCTTCGCCCGTGCCCTGGCCCCCCTCCGCACGGACGCGACCGCCACCGGCACCCGGCACGCGCGCGTCAGCGCTCCCCTGCCCCAAGCCGCCCGCCTGCTCGACGAGTTGGGCCTGGCCCGAGCCACCCCCGCCTCGCTCATGGCCCGCTGGGCCGACGCCGCCGACGACACCCACGCACTCGGCGGCCGGGCGCACGCCGTCCTCGGAGCCGGTCCGCGTGGCCCGGTCGCCGTGGACCTCGTCACCGAGGGACCGCATCTGCTGATCGAGGGGCCGCCCGGCAGCGGGCGTACGGAGCTGCTGCGGGCCGTCGTCGCCTCGCTCGCCGCCGCCGAGCGGCCGGACCGGCTGAGCCTGGTGCTGATGGACGGCCGGGACAGCGTGGGCGCGGGCAGCGGACACGCCGACGGTCTGCACCTGTGCATGGACATCCCGCACGTCACCACGCACCTCCTCGCCAACGACCCGGTCCGCATGCGCGAGTTCGCCCAGTCCCTGTCGGCCGAGCTGAAGCGCCGCGCCGAGCTGCTCGGCCGCTCGGAGTTCGCCGAGTGGCACACCGGACGTGAGGTGTCGGGCCGTATGGTCAGCCAGCGCTCGGCTTCCCCCACCACCGGTGCCGGGGACCTGGACACCCCGCCCAGCGCCACCCTGCGACTGCGCCCGGCCGCCGGCCGCCGCCCGACGGACGACATCCCCCCGCTGCCCCGCCTCGTCGTGGTCGTCGACGACCTGGACGCCCTGGTCTCGCCCCCGCTGGGCTCCCCGGGCCGGCCGGCCGCCGGGTCCGTGATACGTGCGCTGGAGGCCGTGGCCCGTGACGGCGAGCGGCTCGGCGTGCACCTGGTGGCCGCCGCCGGTCCAGGTGGTCGTACCGCCGAAACCGAACCCGCCCGACGGGCCACCCTGCGCGTCACCCTCGACGCCCCCGCGCCCGGCCCGGACGAACCGGCGCCCGGCCGGGGCCGTCTGGCTCACCCCGACGGACGGGTCACGCCGTTCCAGGGTGGCCGGGTGACGGGGCGTATCCCGCGCACGGCGACGCTGCGGCCGACCGTCGTCCCGCTGGAGTGGCACCGCATGGGCGACCCGCCCGCCCGCCGCCCGGTCCGCGAACTGGGCAACGGCCCCACGGATCTGGCCCTCCTGGCGAGCGCGTTGGAGCGGGCGGCGCGGGAGGTGGCCGCCTCGGAGCTGCCGTCGCTGTTGTAGCCGACCCCTGTGGATCCTGCCCGCTGAACAGTCACGACGCGGTCACGATCACCGCTTTGACACGGTTCGCGCTCTTGCCGACCCCACAGACCCGGCGTAGACCAGTCCCACGGGACAGCGCTCGAACGTTCGACGAGGGACGAAGAACGGGGCCGTAATGCACACCAGCATCAGCACCAGCCGCACCCGGACACGCAGGACCGCCCGCGCCGCCGCAGCCGCACTGGCGGGAGCGCTCGCGTTCTCGCTCAGCGCCTGCGGAGGCGACGACAACAGCGGAAACGAAGGCGGCGGCGGTACGGACGAGACCGCCACCACCGTCACCCTTCCCAAGCTGGACGGTGAGACCCTGGAGGTCGCCGCCGTCTGGACCGGCCCGGAACAGGCCAACTTCAAGAAGGTGCTTGAGGAGTTCGAGAAGCGGACCGGCGCCAAGGTGACCTTCGTGCCCGCGCAGGACCCGATCGTCAACTTCCTCGGCTCGAAGATCGCGGGCGGCGCGCCACCGGACATCGCGATGCTCCCCCAGGTCGGGGCCATCCAGCAGGCCGTGGACAAGGGCTGGGCCAAGCCGGTCGGCCCGGAGGCCCAGGAGCAGCTCAGCAAGAACTACTCACAGGGCTGGCAGGACCTCGGCAAGGTCGACGGCAAGCAGTACGGCGTCTACTACAAGGCCGCCAACAAGTCCCTGATCTGGTACAACACGCAGGTCTTCGAGAACGCGGGCGCCGAGGAGCCCAAGACGTGGGAGGACCTGCTCGCCACCGCGCAGACGATCTACGACTCCGGTGTCACCCCGTTCTCGATCGGCGGCGCCGACGGCTGGACGCTGACCGACTGGTTCGAGAACGTCTATCTCTCGCAGGCGGGCCCGGAGAAGTACGACCAGCTGGCCAAGCACGAGATCAAGTGGACCGACCCGTCCGTCACCGAGGCCCTGACCACGCTGGCGCAGATCTGGGGCAAGCAGGAGTACATCGCGGGCGGCGCCAGCGGCGCGCTGCAGACCGAGTTCCCGGCCTCTGTCACCCAGACCTTCACCGGCGGCGACCAGCCGAAGGCCGGCATGGTCTTCGAGGGCGACTTCGTGCAGGTCAACATCGCGGAGACGGACGCGGAAGTGGGCACGGACGCCAAGGTGTTCGCGTTCCCGAAGGTCGGCGACACCGAGCCGGTCGTCTCCGGCGGTGACGCGGCGGTGATCCTTCAGGACTCGAAGGCCGCGCAGGCCCTGGCCACCTTCCTCGCCTCGCCGGACGCGGCGACCATCCAGGCGAAGCTCGGCGGCTATCTGTCGCCGAACAAGAACGTGGACCCGTCGGCGTATCCGAACGCGGTGCAGCAGGAGATGGCCAAGTCGCTGGTCGCGGCCGGTGACGACTTCCGCTTCGACATGTCCGACCAGGCCCCGCAGGCCTTCGGTGGCACGCCCGGCAAGGGCGAGTGGAAGGCCCTGCAGGACTTCCTGAAGAACCCGAAGGACATCAAGGGCACCCAGGAACAGCTGGAGGCCGACGCGGCCGCGGCGTACGGAGACTGAGCCGAGCATGGCGTCGGCATCCACGGCAGGGGTCCCGCCGAGGAAGGCCGGGACCCCTCCCCGGAGTCGCAAGAGCGTGACCGGCACCCGCAGGACCGTGGCAGCGCTGTTCCTGCTGCCCGCCCTGGTGCTGCTCGGCGCGCTCGTGGTCTACCCGATCGGGTACTCGGTCGTCCGCAGCTTCTACGACCAGTCCGGCGACGGTTTCGCCGGATTCGACAACTACCAGGCCCTGTTCACCGACGACGGCATCCGTACGGCGCTGCAGAACAACATCATCTGGGTGGTGTTCGCGCCGACGGTCGCGACCGCGCTCGGGTTGATCTTCGCGGTGCTGACCGAACGGGTGCGCTGGGGCACGGCGTTCAAGCTGGTCGTCTTCATGCCGATGGCGATCTCGATGCTCGCGGCGGGCATCATCTTCCGCCTGGTGTACGACCAGGATCCGGACAAGGGCGTCGCGAACGCGGTGTGGGTGGGGGTGCACGACACGTTCGCCGAGGCGTCGGCGTTCCCGAAGGCGCACCCGGGCCGGGAGTCGCCGCTCACGGCGGATCAAGGCGGCTTCATCACCAAGGAACCCGTCAGCCTGGGCGAGCCGGTCAGCCTGCCCCTGGTGGGTGTCGCCCCCGACCAGATGCCCGACGACGCCGCGAGGGCCGTGGCGGCGCGACCCGACCCGGGCAAGGTCACCGGCACCACCTGGCAGGACTTCACGCGCGGCGAGGGCGTCGGCACCCTCGGCGCCCCGGACCCGTCCGAGCTGGGCTATCCCGGCATGAAGATCGAGGCGGTCAAGGACGGCGAGGTCGTCGCCTCGACCACGGCCGCCGCCGACGGCACCTTCACCCTCCCGGCCGCCGCCGACGGGGCCCAACTGCGGTTGCCCGGCGACAACTTCAGGGAGCCGTACAACGGCCTGGACTGGCTCGGCCCGTCGCTGGTCACGCCGGCCATCATCGGGTCGTACATCTGGATGTGGGCGGGCTTCGCGATGGTGCTGATCGCCGCCGGGCTGGCGGGGGTGCCGCGGGAGCTGCTGGAGGCGGCGCGGGTCGACGGGGCCAACGAGTGGCAGGTGTTCAGACGGGTCACCGTGCCGCTGCTCGCGCCCGTCCTCGCGGTGGTCACCGTCACCCTGATGATCAACGTGCTGAAGATCTTCGACCTGGTGTTCATCATCGCCCCGGGCTCCTCCCAGGACGACGCGAACGTGCTCGCCCTGGAGCTGTACCGCAAGGGCTTCTCCGAGGACCAGCCGGGCATCGCGAGCGCCATCGCGGTGTTCCTGCTGCTGCTGGTGATTCCGGTGATGTGGTTCAACATCCGCAGGCTCAGGCGGGAGGTGCGGCGATGACCACACAGACCGGGAAGCACACGGAGTCCGTGAAGGGCAGGGCGTCCCTCGGCTCACGCCTGGCGGAGGGCGTCAGCGGCGGTCTGGTCCGCGTCTTCCTGATCGTCGTCGGCCTGTTCTGGCTGGTGCCGACGATCGGTCTGCTGCTCTCCTCGCTCCGCACGCCCGCGGACATGAACGAGAGCGGCTGGTGGACGGTGTTCACCAAACCCGCCCAACTCACCTTCGACAGCTACGAGAAACTGCTGAACAACAGCGACATCACCAACTCCCTGGTGAACACGGTCCTGATCACGGTCCCGGCGACCGTGCTGGTCGTGGTCATCGGCTCGCTCGCCGGATACGCCTTCGCGTGGATGGAGTTCCCGGGCCGGGACTGGTGGTTCCTGGGCGTGGTCGGCCTGCTGGTGGTGCCCGTGCAGGTGGCGCTGATCCCGATCGCCGAACTGTTCGGCACCATCGGGCTGTTCGGCTCGATGCTCGGCGTGATCCTGTTCCACGTCGGTTTCGGTCTGCCGTTCGCGGTGTTCCTGCTGCGGAACTTCTTCGCGGAGATCCCGCGCGAGCTGCTGGAGGCGGCCCGGCTGGACGGCGCCGGTGAACTGCGGCTGTTCGCACGGGTGGTGATGCCGCTCGGCGGGCCCGCGATCGCGAGCCTGGGCATCTTCCAGTTCCTGTGGGTGTGGAACGACATGCTGGTCGCGCTGGTGTTCACCGACTCCGGCAGCCAGCCGATCACGGTGGCGCTGCAGACGCAGGTGAGGCAGTTCGGGAACAACATCGATGTGCTGGCGCCCGGCGCGTTCATCTCGATGGTGATTCCGCTCGCCGTCTTCTTCGCGTTCCAGCGGCAGTTCGTGTCCGGCGTGATGGCGGGCGCGGTGAAGTAACGGCAGGGACAACGACGTCGGGGCGGGCCGGGCAACGGTCCGCCCCTTCTCGTGCACGGCGACATCCCCCGCATGCCGTACAGAACGTAACCGGTTCACTCCATCGGCCGTTCCCGGGCAGAACGCCCGCGCAGGGACGAGCGGCAGCCGGTGCCGTCGGCCGTCGCATCACGGGCGAATCCCCCGGCAGCCACCAATCCGCAACCTTGTGGTCACTTCACCGTCACCGAAAGCCACCGACCGCCGTTCACCTACCGGGAGTCCGTATGCCCCGCAGCTCGTCGCGGCCCACTCCGACACGGCCGTCCACCTGGCGGCCTTCCGGGCGGCCCGGCCGCTCGGCGCCCGGTCCGCGGCGGGCCGCTCGGCGGGAATCCCACGGCCCGAGGCGCGCGCCTCCCGCCGAGCACGGATGACGAAAACGGAAAGAGCGCCATGCCCCGTTTCAGCATCATCGTCCCCTCGCACGGGGTCGAGGGCCGGCTGGCCCGGGCCCTTGAGTCGGTTCTGGCCCAGCCCTTCGGCGACTTCGAGCTGATCACGGTGTGTGACGAGCCGGAGGCTCACGCGGCGGACATCACCGCCGGGTACGCCGAGCGGGACCGCCGGGTGACACCGGCGTACTCCCCGCCCTCGGCCGGTCTGAGCGCGGCCCGCACGACCGGGATGCGGGCGGCCTCCGGCGCCTATCTGCTGTTTCTCGACGGTGACGACGTCCTCGTACCGGGGGCGCTGGCGGCGCTGGATGCCCGGCTGCGGGAGACCGGGCCGGTGGACGTGCTGCATTTCGAGCACGAACGGATGTCGGCGCGGGCGGTCGAGGAGCGGCTCCCGGCTCGCCTCAGCACCCTTCCGCCCGCCCCCGCAGGAACCTTCCACCCCGACGCGGCCCCGCGGCTCACGGTGGTGAACCGGCCCGTGTGGAGCGCCGCCTACCGGCGCGGTTTCCTGGCGGTTCACCAACTCGCCTTCCCCTACGGCCACTTCACGGACCTCGGGTGGGGCGGGGTGGTGACGGTGATGGCGGAGCGGGTGGCGGTGCTGCCGTCGGTGGTCGTACGGCATCTGGTGCGGGCGCCGGGGAGTCTGCTCGACGTTCCGGGTGAGCACCAGCTCGATCTGCTGGACCAGGTGGAGCTGGCGCTGTTCCAGGCCGGTGCCGAGCGGGTGTCGGCGGCGCGGGCGCGGGCGCTGTTCGACCAGCTGTTCGCCGTGGTGGTGGAGGTGGCGGCCGATGCGCGACGGCTGCCCGCGCGCCGACGGCGTGCCTTCTTCCGGCAGGCGGGTGCGCTGTACCGGCGTTACCGGCCCGCCGGGCACCGGCCGCCGGGGGTGCGGCAGTGGCTCCTGTGGGCCGGTGCCTACACGGCGTTCCGGGCGCTGCGGTGGCGCGAACGGTTACTCGATGACGAGCTCGACCGGGATGTTGCCGCGGGTGGCGTTGGAGTAGGGGCAGACCTGGTGGGCCTGCTCGACCAGCTTGCGGCCGGTCGCCTGGTCCACGGTGTCGGGCAGCTCGACGCGGAGGGTGACGGCGAGCGCGAAGCCCTCGCCCTGCTTGCCGATGCCGACCTCGGCGGTGACGGCGGCCTCACTCACGTCGACCTTGGCCTGCCGGCCGACCAGGCCGAGGGCGCTGGCGAAGCAGGCGGAGTACCCGGCGGCGAAGAGCTGCTCGGGGTTGGTGCCCTGACCGTTGCCGCCCATCTCCGCCGGTATGGCCAGCTGGAGGTCGAGCCTGCCGTCGGAGGAGACGGCACGGCCCTCGCGGCCGTGAGTGGCGGTGGCGACGGCGGTGTAGAGCGCGTCCATGGAGAAACCATCCCTCTCGAGTCGTGTACCGGCGGCCGGTCCGGCCAACCTGACACCGAGAGTAGAGCACACAATTCAATTGGGCACAACTGAATGGCGCGGGCGCGAGCTACCCTGGGCACATGACCTCCACGCCGACAGCGGACTGGCTCCGCCTCGACCAGCAGATCTGCTTCTCCCTGAACGCGGCCTCGCGCGCCTTCGGCGGGGTCTACCGGGTGATCCTCAAGGAGCTGGGGCTCACCTACCCGCAGTACCTGGTGATGCTCGTGCTGTGGGAGCACGGCGACCTGCCGGTGAAGAGGCTGGGCGAGCGGCTGCGCCTCGACTCCGGCACGCTGTCGCCACTGCTCAAGCGGCTGGAGGCGGCCGGTCTGGTACGCCGGGAGCGCAGCGTGCGCGACGAGCGCTCGGTGGAGGTGCGGCTGACCGAGGAGGGGGTCGCGCTGCGCGAGCGGGCGCTTCAGGTACCGCGCCGGATCATGGCGGCGACCGGGTTCGACGTCGACGAGATCCGCGCGCTGCGCGCCCGCCTGGACGAGCTCACGACGGCGCTCGACGCGGCGGCGCAGGCGGAGGCGGCGGCGGAAGCGACGACTGTGGAGTCCCGGTGAGGCCGGGGGTGCCGGTGGTCGGCACGGAGCCTCCGGCCGGGTCGAGCTTGCTCCTTGTGGCGTCCGGCACGCTCGCCATGAGCGCCGTGGTGTCCGCAGCCCCCGCCCTGCGGACATAGAGCCGCAGCGTCGCGCCCTCGCGTACGTGCTCCCGCCGGGGCCCGTACGGCACGAACTGCTCCCTCACCACGCCGAGCTTCACGCGCTCGGCGGACTCCCGGGGGGACCGGCGCGCCCGCCACGCATGCGGCTCGGCCACCACCCACAGCCGGTCGAGCCCGGCGAGCCTGCGGCGCAGTTCGGCGGCGTCGACCTCCTGCCCGTACAGCGTCCCGGACTCCGGTGCGGGCACCCCGAGCGCCACGTCCCACACGCCCCGGAACGCCTCCGGGTAGGCCAGCGCGGCCCGCCGTCCGATGGCCGGCAGGAACAGCACCGGGTCACCGGGGCTCAGTTCGCGCGCGGCGTCGGCGGAGACGGTGGCGAGGTTGTCGGCGCGTACAAAGGGCGTGCGGTCCTGGCGGTGCAGGGGGAACTGGTGGGCGAACGCCAGCCCCACCGCGAGGACGCCGGTGACCGTGGCCAGGGGGGAGCGCCCGACGCCCCGCACCAGCCGGTCGGCCCCGGCGGCGGCCAGGAGCGGCGCCCCGGCGAGCGCGTACAGGACGTACCGGTCGTCGTACATCGGCTTGATCTGCGACACCGCGATCAGCGTGAGGGGCGGCACGGTCACCAGGGGCAGGGCGACCCCGACGAGGGACGGGCGCCTCCCGGGGGGCGTCCCACGTCCCCGCCCCGGCCACAGCGCGACGGCGATCAGGACGACGTACGCCCAGAAGACCTCCGTCTCCCACCCCGTGAACGACCGCAGCAGCCGCTCCACGCTGCCCATGCGCGGCACCGGCAGCCACGCCACCTGCCCGGCCTGCGTGCAGGAGACGACGACCAGCGGCACCAGCGCCAGCACCGCCGCCCCGGCCGCGCGCCCCCACCGCCCCCACACGGCACGCGGCACGCGCGCGTGGGCCAGTGTCAGCGCGTGGGCGAGGAGGAGGAGTACGGCCAGTTCGTGCAGCAGGCAGGTGACGGCGACGGCGAGCCCGTACGGCCACCAGGCGGCCCCCGCGACCGCCCGCACCAGCAGCAGCGTCGCCCCGGCCGCGCAGGCGGCGACGAGCGCGTACGAGCGCCCCTCCTGGGCGTAGTGGCCCGCCATGGGTGTCACCGCGTACAGCAGCCCCGCCCAGAGGCCCACGCGCGGCCGGGCCAGCCGTGAACCGAGGGCCGCGACCAGACCGGCGGTGACGGCGGCCGCGCACACCGACGGCAGACGCAGGACGACCTCGTCGGCGCGGAGGACGAGGAGGGGGTGCATGAGCAGGTAGTACAGGCCGTGCACGGCGTCCACGCTGTGCAGAAGGCGCCAGATCTCCGGTAACGAGCGCCGGGCGACCTGGAAGGTGACGGCCTCGTCGCGCCACATCCCGCCCCGGTCGAGGCCCCACAGCCCGATGCCGAGCATGACGAACGCGGGCATCGCGACGACCGCGACGCCGACCTGGCTGATTCCTTTCGTTTCCGGCTGCCCGTTCATCACGAGGACAGTTTGTACTATTTACTGATGATTGCAGAGGATTGACGGCGTATCGGCGTAGATATGACCTTCCTACGGATTACGATCCGCCGGTGATGAGACGTCACCCTCTCGCTCTCGCCACCGCCTGGCTCGCCACCCGCGCCCTGATGCTGTGGCTGCTCGCGCACAACTCCCAGCCCCTGCTGGGCCACGGGGCCGTGGCGCGCGAGGTGTGGGTCACCTATCACCGCTGGTACGAGGCGCTCGCCCGGGGCGCCTTCCCGGCCGACGACCCCCTGTGGCAGTACCCGCCGGGCGCTGGCCCGGTGCTGCTCTTCCCGGCGCTGCTGCCGGGCCTGACGTACTTCCGGGCGTTCGTGGCCCTCACCCTCGTCGCCGACGCCGTGATCGCCCTGGCGCTGACACGCGCGGGGACACGCCCCGGCCGCACGCGCCTCGGTGCCGCCCTCTGGATCCTCGCGCTCCCCCTGCTGCTGCACATCCCGCTGGCTCGTTACGACGTGCAGGTCACGGCCCTTGCCGTCATCTCCCTGTTGACGCCGGCGCGCTCCACGCGCGCGTGCGGTGTGTTCGCGGCACTGGGGGCGCTGGTGAAGGTGTGGCCGGCCCTGGTGCTGCTGGGCACGCCGAAGGGGCGGGCGAGCAGGTCGGCGTGGGCGTGGGCGGCGGTGTCCGGGACGGCCGTGCTGCTGCTCCTGTGCGTGTTGTTCAACCATCCCCTCGCCTTCCTGTCCCAACAGGGCGAGCGGGGGGTGCAGATCGAGTCGTTCGGCGGCACCCTGCTCGGCCTCGCGACGCACGCGGGCTGGCCGGGCGAGGTGCGGTACCAGTACGGGGCGATGGAGTTCACGGGCCCGTACGTCGCCGCCGTGGCCACGGCGTCGCTCGCGCTCACCGCGGTCGCCTTCGTCCTCCTCCTGCTGTGGCGGCTGAGGGCGCGGGCGGACGCCTTCGGCGAGGCGGTGCCGTACGACGCGGCCCTGGCCGCGGTGCTGCTGTTCACCGTCACCAGCCGGGTGATCAGCCCGCAGTACATGATCTGGCTGCTCGGCCTGGCCGCCGTGTGCCTGACCTCCCGGCACACCACTCAGCGCCCGGTGGCCGTGCTGCTGGTGGCGGCGACGGCGGTCAGCGCGGTCGCGTATCCCGGGCTGTACGCCGAGGTCGTGCACAGCACCTGGACCGGCTGCGCGCTGATGGTCGTACGCAACGGACTCCTGGCGGCGGCGGCCGCCCTCTCGTTCACCCGCCTGTGGCGTACGACGGTGTCCGTGAACGGAACCGGTACCACCTGCGTCAGTGGTCGTACGAAGAGCGACGATCGCGAGGCAGGCGCCCCGTCACCTGCTTCACTGTGAGGCGGACGGCTCACAGGGCAACGGACGAGGGGACGGCCGCACATGACCTGGCTGATCACCGGCGGCGCGGGATACATCGGGGCGCATGTCGTTCGGGCGATGACCGAGGCGGGCGAACGGGCGGTCGTGTACGACGACCTGTCCACCGGCATCGCGGAGCGCGTCCCGGACGGCGTCCCCCTGGTGGTCGGCTCGACGCTGGACGGCGAGCTGCTGGGCCGGGTGCTCACGGACCACCGGGTCACCGGGGTCGTCCACCTGGCGGCGAAGAAGCAGGTCGGCGAGTCGGTGGACCGCCCGCTGCACTACTACCGGGAGAACGTCGAGGGCCTGCGGGTCCTGCTGGACGCGGTCACGACGGCGCGGGTCCCGTCGTTCGTCTTCTCCTCCTCGGCGGCGGTGTACGGCATGCCGGACGTGGACCTGGTCACCGAGGAGACGCCGTGCGTGCCGATGAGCCCGTACGGCGAGACGAAGCTGGCCGGAGAATGGCTGGTGCGGGCCACGGGCCGGGCCACCGGCCTCGCCACGGCGTCCCTGCGCTACTTCAACGTGGCGGGCGCGGCGAGCCCGGAGCTGGCGGACGTGGGTGTGTTCAACCTCGTCCCCATGGTCTTCGAGAAACTCACCGAGGGCGCTGCTCCGCGCATCTTCGGCGACGACTACCCGACCCCCGACGGCACCTGCATCCGCGACTACATCCACGTCGTCGACCTGGCCGAGGCCCATGTGGCGGTCGCCCACGCCCTGCGGGCCTCCCCCGGCCGCGACCTCACCCTCAACATCGGCCGCGGCGAGGGCGTCTCGGTCCGCGACATGATCGACCGCGTCAACGCGGTCACCGGCCACCACCGCCCCCCGACCGTCACCCCGCGCCGCCCCGGAGACCCCGCCCGCGTCGTCGCCTCCGCCGACCGCATCACCACGGAGCTGGGCTGGAAGGCCCGGTACGACGTCCAGGACATGATCGCGTCGGCCTGGGAGGGGTGGGTGCGCAGGCATCCGGGGGCGGCGCTGGGCTAGCGGGCGGCGGGTGAACGACGCCCACGGCCGGACCGACTCCGAGCACAGCGACCGACTCCGAGCACCCGACCGGTTCCCCGCGCCCGACCAGTTCCCCGCGCCTGACCGATGCTCACCACCCCCCCCCAGCGCCTGACCGATGCTCACCGCCCGGCCGACGCCGACCGCACGACCGCACGACCGCACGACCGATGCTCATCGCCCGACCGGTTCCCAGCGCCGGGCCGACGCGCACCGCCGGGCCGACCCCCACCGCCCGGCCGACGCCCACCGCCCGGCCGATTCCCAGCGTCTGACCCGTGCGCTGGGTGCCGTCGTCGGCTCGGCCGTCGGCGACGCCCTGGACGCACCCTTCGAGTTCGGCGCCCGAAGGGGGCGTCTCCGCCCGCTTTCCCCGGCCCGGGCAGGGCGGAGAGATGCCGTGACGGGCGGGCTCGCCGTAGCGGTGTACGGCATCGACGCGATCCCCGGCCGGTGCACCGAGCCCCTGCACGTGCCGCTGCCCGGCTTCGGCGAGCGGGTGCTGCGGACGCCGGAGCTGACGGAGCTGGCTCGCCGACTGAGTGGCCAGGGCGTCTCCCGCGCGCGGGGTGCCCCCGCGGTCACAGCGCCTTGAGGGCCGCCGCGGTCGAACGGGCCAAAGACGCCAGATACCCCTTGGGCAGCTTCGGGCTGCGGATCACCACCGAGCGCCAGTACAGCGGGCCTGAGATGAGGTCCAGGGCGAGGTCGTGGTCGTAGCCCGGGCCGACCTCGCCGCGCTGTTCCGCCGCGGCCACGATCTTGCTGGCGACGCCCTCCTGGCCCTCGCGCAGCGCCTTCTGGAGGGCGTCGGCGATCTCGGGGTTGCGGGCCGCCTCCGCCTGGAGGTCGGGGATGATCTGCGAGGCCACGGGGTGGCGCAGCGCACGGGACGTCACCTCGTAGAGAAGCCGCAGGTCTGCCTCCAGCGAGCCGGTGTCCGGCGCGGGCAGGCCCTGTACCGCGATCGCCGAGACGACGTCCAGGACGAGGTGCAGCTTGGAGCGCCAGCGCCGGTACACCGCGGTCTTGCCGACCCCGGCGCGGCGGGCGATGCCCTCGATCGACATCCGCGCGTAGCCGACGGCCGCGAGCTCCTCGAAGACGGCGGCCCGGATGGCTTCCGTCACGTCCGCCCGGAGCACGGCCGCCCCCGCGGGGGCCCGGCGGCGCGGTCGCGGCTGGGGCCCGTCGGCGTTCGTCGTCATGCGGACCAGCATAGGGCGTTACGACGAAACGGTTGCGTTCCGACGTTCGATGGGCCTACGCTCACGTTGCGACGATACGGTCCCGTCCCGACGTAAGAGAACGTCCGGAAACGCGTGAGAACGTGAAGAAACCCGTGAGAAACGGCGGAAAACGCTTGCGCGGGCCGTGACGCCGCACCCCCACCCCCCGACCGAAAGCAGCGGATGTGAGCCAGGTCCTCGACACACCGCCCCCGACGACGACCCGCACCACGACCCCGGCCGACGACGACCTCGCGGCCCTCGCCGCCCGCCACGGCCTCACGGTCAGCGGCGCCCGCCCCTCCCTGCCCCAGTACGTCCGCCAACTGTGGGCCCGCCGCCACTTCATCGCGGCGTTCTCGACGGCCAAGCTCACCGCCCAGTACAGCCAGGCGAAGCTCGGCCAGGTCTGGCAGGTGATGACCCCGCTGCTGAACGCGGCCGTCTACTACCTGATCTTCGGCGTGCTGCTGCAGACCAAGAAGGGCGTGCCGGACTACGTCCCTTTCCTGGTCACGGGCGTGTTCATCTGGACCTTCACCCAGAGCTCGATCCTGGCCGGCACCCGCGCCATCTCCGGCAACCTCGGCCTCGTCCGCGCCCTGCACTTCCCGCGCGCGGCCCTGCCGATCTCCTTCTGCCTCCAGCAGCTCCAGCAGCTGCTGTTCTCGATGGCCGCCCTGGTCGTCATCCTGCTTGTCTTCGGCGTCCCGGTCGCCGCGTCCTGGGTGCTGGCGATCCCGGCCCTGATCCTGCAGTTCACGTTCAACGCGGGCGTGTCCATGATCATGGCCCGGCTGGGCGCCAAGACGCCCGACATCGCCCAGCTGATGCCGTTCGTGCTGCGCACCTGGATGTACGTCTCCGGCGTGATGTGGAGCATCGACCACCTGCTCAGCCGGCACAACAGCCTGCCCGGCTGGGTCGGTCCCGTGCTCCAGGCCAACCCCGCCGCCGTCTACATCGACCTGATGCGCTTCGCGCTGATCGACAGCTTCCACGCGAGCCAGCTGCCCGACCACGTCTGGATGCTCGCCACGGGCTGGGCCCTGCTCGCCGGTGTCGGCGGCTTCATCTACTTCTGGAAGGCTGAGGAGACGTACGGCCGTGGCTGAGAACCCGAACGACCCGACCCCCACCGTCATCGCCGACCACGTCGACATCGTCTACCGCGTCAACGGCACCGGCGCCGGCCGCGGCTCCGCCACCGCCGCCCTCAACCGCATCCTGCGGCGTAAGCACACCGAGAAGGCGGCCGGCGTCCGCACCGTGCACGCCGTCCGGGACGTCTCCTTCGTCGCGTACAAGGGCGAGGCCATCGGCCTGATCGGCACCAACGGCTCCGGCAAGTCGACCCTGCTCAAGGCCGTCGCCGGTCTGCTCCCCGTGGAGAACGGCCGGATCTACACGGGCGGCCAGCCCTCCCTCCTCGGCGTCAACGCCGCCCTGATGAACGACCTCACCGGCGAGCGCAACGTCCACCTCGGCGGCCTCGCCATGGGCATGAGCCGCGAGCAGGTCAGGGAGCGCTACCAGGAGATCGTCGACTTCTCCGGCATCAACGAGAAGGGCGACTTCATCACGCTGCCCATGCGCACGTACTCCTCCGGCATGGCCGCCCGGCTGCGCTTCTCCATCGCCGCCGCCAAGGACCACGACGTCCTGCTCATCGACGAGGCCCTCGCCACCGGCGACCGCTCCTTCCAGAAGCGCTCCGAGGCCCGCATCCGCGAGCTGCGCAAGCAGGCCGGGACGGTCTTCCTGGTCAGCCACAACAACAAGTCCATCCGCGACACCTGCGACCGGGTGCTGTGGCTGGAACGCGGTGAGCTGCGCATGGACGGGCCGACGGAGGAGGTCATGAAGGAGTACGAGGCCTTCACCGGGGACAAGAAGCCCAAGCCCAAGGCGGCGCCGAAGGTGCCTCAGCCGTCCTGACCCACGCCGCACGCGCGAGGGCGCCCCGAGCCGTTTCCGGCCTGGGGCGCCCTCGGTGTCGTACGGGCTTACGAGCGCAGCCTTTACGACTGCAGGCTTACGAATACAGCCTTATGAGTGCAGCCTTACGAGTGCAGCCTTACGAGTGCGTCCGCAGCAGCGTCCGCATCGTCCGCATCGCCACCGACAGGTTCGCCAGGTCGAACGACTCCGAGCTCTGGATCTCCTCCAGCGTCGTACGCGCCCGCCCCAGGAGCGCCGCGTTCTTCTGCTCCCACACCTTGAACCGCTGCTCCGGCGTCGCCGAGCCGTTGCCCACGGCCAGGACGTCCGACGTGACGGCCGCGTGGGCGGCGTACAGGTCCTCGCGGATCGCCGCGCGGGCCATCGACTGCCAGCGGTCGGTGCGCGGCAGGGCGCTGATGCGGTCCATCAGCTGGGTGATGGTCAGCCGGTCGGCGAGGTCGTAGTAGACCTCGGCGACATCCATCGGCTCCCTGCCCATGCGGTCGGCCACCGAGACGATGTCGAGCGTCGGGAAGGCGGAGGAGAAACCGGCCACCGGAGTGGCGAGTTCGTCCGGGACGCCGGCGGCGGTCAGCTCGTCGTAGATCTTCTGCCACCACTCCAGGTCCGCGCCGCGCAGCAGCTTGGGCAGCTGCGCCCAGACCTGTTCGACGCGCTCGGCGAAGAAGTCGACCGTCTCGGCGAGCTGCAGCGGCTGCGGCCGGTTGTTGAGCAGCCAGCGCGTCCCGCGCTCGACGAGCCGCCGCGAGTGCAGGCGGATGCGGGTCTGGACGGCGGCCTCGACCTTGTTGTCGAGCGCCTCGACCCCGTCCCACACCGGCGCCTGGCGGAAGATCACGCGGGCCGCGGTCTGCGCCCGGACGATCTCCTCCAGCGAGGCGCCGGTCTCCTCGCGCAGCCGGTGCAGATATGTCGTACCGCCCGTGTTGACCGTGTCGTTGACCAGCACGGTCGTGGTGATCTCACGGCGCAGCGGGTGGCTGTCGATGTGCTCGGGGAACTGCTCGCGCAGCGGGGCCGGGAAGTAGCAGTGCAGCAGCTCGCGCAGGTACGGGTCGTCCGGCAGCGAGGTGTGCAGCAGTTCCTCGGCGACCGTGATCTTCGTGTACGCCAGCAGGACGGCCGTCTCCGGGCCGGTCAGGCCCTGGCCCTGGGCGAGCCGCTCGCGGATCTGGCGGTCGGTCGGCAGGAACTCCAGCGCCCGGTCGAGGTGGCCCTCGCGCACCAGGTGGCGCAGGAAGCGGTGCTGGGCGTGGAGCATGTCCTTGGACTGGGCGAGGGCGTTGGCGATCGCCGTGTTCTGCGCGTAGTTGTTGCGCAGCACCAGGTGGCCGACCTCGTCGGTCATCTCGGCGAGCAGCTTGTTGCGCTGCTTGACGGTCATGTCGCCGTCCGCGACCAGGCTGTTGAGCAGGATCTTGATGTTCACCTCGTGGTCGGAGGTGTCCACGCCCGCGCTGTTGTCGATGGCGTCGGTGTTGACCTTGCCGCCGTGGTGCGCGAACTCGATCCGGCCGAGCTGGGTCAGGCCCAGGTTGCCGCCCTCGCCGACGACCTTGACGCGCAGGTCCTTGCCGTCGACGCGGATGGCGTCGTTGGCCTTGTCGCCGACGTCCGCGTGGGACTCGGTGGAGGCCTTCACGTACGTACCGATGCCGCCGTTCCACAGCAGGTCCACCGGCGCCTTGAGGATCGCCCGCATCAGGTCGGCCGGGGTCAGCTTGGTGACCTTGTCCTCGATGCCGAGGGCGGCGCGGATGTGCGCGTTGACCGGGATGGCCTTGGCGGTGCGGGGGAAGACGCCGCCGCCCGCCGACAGCAGGTCGGTGTTGTAGTCGGCCCAGGACGAGCGCGGCAGCTCGAACAGGCGGCGGCGCTCCGCGTACGAGGTCGCCGCGTCCGGGTGGGGGTCGATGAAGATGTGCCGGTGGTCGAAGGCGGCGACCAGCCGGATGTGCTCGCTGAGCAGCATGCCGTTGCCGAACACGTCACCCGACATGTCACCGATGCCGACGACCGTGAAGTCCTCGGCCTGGGTGTCCACGCCCAGCTCCCGGAAGTGCCGCTTGACCGACTCCCAGGCGCCGCGCGCGGTGATTCCCATGCCCTTGTGGTCGTAGCCCGCGCTGCCGCCGGAGGCGAAGGCGTCGCCGAGCCAGAAGTTGTACGACTCGGCCACCTCGTTGGCGATGTCCGAGAACGTCGCCGTGCCCTTGTCGGCGGCGACCACCAGATAGGTGTCGTCCTCGTCGTGCCGGACGACGTCCGGCGGCGGGACGACCTCGCCCGCGACCATGTTGTCGGTGATGTCGAGCAGCGCCGAGATGAACGTCTTGTAGCTGGCGATGCCCTCCGCCATCCACGCGTCCCGGTCCACGCCCGGGTCCGGCAGCTGCTTGGCGACGAAGCCGCCCTTGGCGCCGACCGGCACGATGACGGTGTTCTTCACCATCTGTGCCTTGACCAGGCCGAGGATCTCCGTACGGAAGTCCTCGCGGCGGTCCGACCAGCGCAGGCCACCGCGCGCGACCTTGCCGAAGCGCAGGTGCACACCCTCGACGCGCGGCGAGTACACCCAGATCTCGAACGCCGGGCGCGGCGCCGGCAGGTCCGGGATGGCCTGCGGGTCGAACTTCATCGACACGTACGCGTGCGGCTTGCCGCCCCGCGCCTCCTGGAAGAAGTTCGTGCGCAGGGTCGCCTTGATGACGGTGAGGAAGGACCGCAGGATCCGGTCCTCGTCGAGGCTCGCGACCTGGTCGAGGGCCGCGTCCAGCTCCTCCAGCAGGGCGTCGACGATCTCGCGTCCGGCGCGCTGCCGGTCCGGCGACATCCGCGCCTCGAACAGGGAGACGAGCAGCCGGGTGGTGTGGACGTTGTTGCGGAGGGTGTCCTCCATGTAGTCCTGGCTGAAGGTCGACCCGGCCTGACGCAGGTACTTCGCGTACGCGCGCAGCACCATCGCCTGCCGCCAGGTCAGCCCGGCGCTCAGCACGAGCGCGTTGAAGCCGTCGTTCTCCGCCTTGCCGGTCCAGGTGGCGGCGAACGCGTCCTGGAACCGCTCGCGGGCGTCGTCGCCGAAGTAGTCGGTGCCGAACTGCGCCTTGGGCATGCGCAGGCCGAAGTCGTAGATCCAGGCCACGCTGCGGTCGGCGCAGCGCAGCTCGTACGGCCGCTCGTCCATCACCTCGACGCCGAGCCGGTTGAGCACCGGCAGCACGCGGGACAGGGAGACGGCCTCGCCCTTGCGGTAGATCTTGAAGCGGCGCTCGTCGGGGCCGGCACCCACCGGCTCGTACAGGCTGAGCGCGAAGTCGTTGTCCTCGTTCAGCCGTTCGAGATGGCCCAGGTCGGCGACCGCCGCGCGCGGGCTGTGGTCGGCCTTGTAGCCCTCGGGGAAGGCGCTGTGGTAGCTGCGCAGCACCTGGGCGGCGCGCTCCTCGCCGACCTCGGCGTTGAGCGCCTCGGCGAATCCGTCCATCCAGGAGCGGGCGGCCTCGACCAGGCGGGCCTCGATGCGTTCCCTGTCGGTGTCGGACAGCTGCGGCAGCTCGGTGCCCTGCGGGACGCGCACCACGAAGTGCAGCCGGGAGAGGATCGACTCAGTGTTCCAGGCGGTGAAGTCGACGCTGATGCCGCCGAGTTCCTCCTTCAGGATGTCGATGATCCTGAGCCGGACACCAGTGGTGTAGCGGTCGCGGGGGAGGTAGACCAGGGCCGAGTAGTAGCGGCCGTACTCGTCCTGGCGCAGGTAGAGCCGCAGCCGCCGCCGCTCCTGCAGATAGAGCACGGAGGTGACGATGGCCTGCAGCTCGTCGACCGGGGTCTGGAACAGCTCGTCGCGCGGGTACGTCTCCAGGATCTGCAGCAGGTCGCGCCCGTCGTGGCTGTTGGGCGAGAACCCGGCGCGGTTCAGCACCTCCTCGACCTTGCGGCGGATGACGGGAACCCGGCGGACGGACTCGGTGTAGGCGGCGGAGGAGAACAGGCCCAGGAAGCGCCGCTCCCCCACGACGTTGCCCTGCTCGTCGAACTTCTTGACGCCGATGTAGTCCAGATACGACGGCCGGTGCACGGTCGCGCGGCTGTTCGCCTTGGTCAGCACGAGCAGCCTGTGCTCGCGGGCCTTGGCGCGGGCGTCGGCGGGCAGCCGCTCGAAGGACGGGCTGACCGGGTGGCTCTCGCCGGTCTCGTGGTGCGGGTCCGCACGCAGTATGCCGAGGCCAGTGCCTGGGACAGCGGCGAGGGAGTCGTCGTCGCGCAGCTCGTACTCGCGGTAACCGAGGAACGTGAAGTGATCGTCGGCCAGCCAGCGCAGCAGCTCGCGGGCCTCCTCGATCTCCTGCCGCGGCAGGTCGTCGGCGACGGGCTCCTCGGGCAGGCCCTCGGCCATGCGCAGCGCCGCGTCCCGCATCTTGCCCCAGTCCTCGACGGCCTCACGGACGTCGGACAGGACGCGCAGCAGATCGGCGGTGATCTGCTTCAGGTCCGAGCGGTCGGTCTCGCGGTCGATCTCGACATGGATCCATGACTCGACGTGCGCGTCGTGCGGGAGGTCACCGGTGGGCGGGGTGGTGAGCACCTCGATGAGCTTGCCGGTGAGATCGCGGCGCACCACCATCTGCGGGTGGATGACGACGTGGATGCCGCGGCCCTGCCGGGTCAGCTCGTTGGTGACGGAGTCGACCAGGAACGGCATGTCGTCGGTGACGACCTCGACGACGGAGTGGCTGCACGTCCAGCCGTTCTCCTCGACCGTCGGGGTGTGCACCCGGACGTTCGCCGTGCCCTGGGGGCGGTTCTCGGCCAGTCGGTAGTGCGAGTAGGCGGCTCCGAAGACGTCGACCGGGTCGCGGTCGGTGAGGTCTTCCGGGGCGGTGTGCAGGTAGTAGCGCTGGAGGAACGCGAGCACGGCGGCCCGGTCCGGGGTGCCGTGTTCCGTCGTCCCAGTCGGTAGGTGCCCCCCGACCGGGCTGTTCTCAGCAACCCGGGCGGCCCGATCGAGCAGCTCGGCCTTGGCTTCGTCCAGCTTGGTCTGCATTGTCCTCTGGCTCCTGTCGCGCGCCGTTGCGTGACGTAGAAGGAAGTACGGTCTCCGGCCTTCCGACGCGACGCCGTGACGCGGGGTGTCCGGTCCGTTCCGACGCTATGCCGCAAGGTGAGATGAGCGGGGGGTTATCAGCCATTTCCCACACGCCCGGGGAATGTGACGCTGCTCTCGACGGCGTCCGCTCCCGGGGTGTGTGCGGCACCGCGGAGCCCTCGAAAGCCCCGCCCCGCCCGCGAAGACCAGCGACTGCCGCCCGGACACGGATGTCTCCCATGCTCCCCGGGCGCGGGGCAGGGACACCGAGGCCCCCGCGACTTATCGCGCTGATCACGCCACAAGGCTATCGCTCCTTACCGGGGGCCCGTCATGAGCCGTATGTGTACAAAACCGGGGGTGGAACTTTGACAGTCTGCACAGGGGCAGGGGGGCGGACAGCGTCGTATCCGACACACTGGCACCAGCACCCCGCGGCGAAACGGGCTGCGCGCCCATCCCCAGCACGCGCGCCCTGTCCGTCCGAAAATCCGGCGCGTCCCCTAGGCAAGCCCGCGGCCCCGAGGCACGTTGGCAGTGGAACCCAAAGCACCCACAAAGCCACCTCAAAGGGGAGCAACCCCCATGACCGCCAAGATCCTCATCCTCACGGGCGACGCGGCAGAGTCCCTGGAAGTCCTCTACCCCTACCAGCGCCTGCGCGAGGAGGGCTACGAGGTCCACATCGCGGCCCCCACCCGCAAGAAGCTGCAGTTCGTCGTCCATGACTTCGAACCCGGTTTCGACACCTACACCGAGAAGCCCGGCTACACCTGGCCCGCCGACCTCGCCTTCTCGGAGGTCGACCCGGGCCAGTACGCCGCCGTGGTCATCCCCGGCGGCCGCGCCCCGGAGTACCTCCGCAACGACCCCGAACTCCGCAAGATCCTCAAGTCCTTCTTCGACGCCGACAAACCCGTGGCCCAGATCTGCCACGGCCCCCTCCTCACTGCCGCGATCGACAGCCTCCACGGCCGCCGCGTCACCGCGTACCCCGCGCTGGAACTCGACATGCAGGCAGCGGGCGCCACCTTCAAGGACACCGAGGCGGTCGTCGACGGCACCCTGGTCTCGTCCCGCGCCTGGCCGGACCACCCCGCGTGGATGCGCGAGTTCCTGAACGTACTCCGCGCCAAGGCCCCGGCGACCTGACCCCACGTCCCCGTAAGGCGACGCGGCGTCACAGCAGGCGCCGCGCCGCCCCCCGAACCCAGGCCCGGCCCCGGCCCCGGCCCCGGCGACCACGACGACAGTGGCCCGGACCACTCAACCAGCCACGACGACACCACCCGGACCACTCAACCAGCCACGACGACACCACCCCGAACCGCTCAAGCAGCTATCTCCTCCGCCAGAGCGACCGCCTCCGCCAGCGAATCCACCACCGGCACCCCCGCCTCCGCCAGGCTGGCCCGCCCGTGCGACCCGCCGGTGTAGAGCACGGCTTTCGCTCCCACATGCCGCGCCGCCACCGCGTCATCCGCGGCATCCCCGATCACCACCGTGCGGGACGGGTCCACCCCAGCGAGCGCAGCCAGATGCCGCACCATGTGCTCGGCCTTGCTGCCCCCGGACGGCCCGGTCCGGCCGTCGACCCGTATGAAGTGCGGCTCGATTCCGAACCCGCGCACCAGCGGGACGAGTTCGTGATGCACGTACATGCTGAGAATCGACTGACTGCGCCCGCCCACCGTCCAGTCCACGAGCAGCTCCTCCACTCCTTCGGTCAGCGCACACCGCACCCGGTGCTCGGCGTAGTACCGATGGAAGGTCTCGTCCATGACCAGCCACTCGGCGTCGGTCGGCAGCCGCCCCATCAGCCGCTCGTAGAACTTCGGCACCGGCACGCAGTACAGCGCCCGGTACTGCTCCAGCGTGATCGGTTCCAGCCCCAGCTCGGCGAAGGCCGCGTTCGTCGCCCCGATGATCGCGTCATTGTCGTGGAACAGCGTGCCGTTCCAGTCCCACACAATGTGCGAAGCTCCCTGCATCCCCATGCCCAAAAACCTACCCGCCCCCACTGACAATCAAGAGATCCCCAGGTCAGCGCGGTACGACGGACGGTGGTCCGCGCGGCGTGACGGGCTTGGATCAGCGCGACACGACGGGTCCGCGGTCCGCGCGGCACGACGGGCCGGCGAGCGGGCAGGGCACATCGCCCGGCGGGACCGCGGCGCTCAGGTCCCGCGCGGACGGGGCGGGTGCAGACGGGGCACGTGCGGCCGCGGCACTCAGGACCGGCACGGACAAAGCGCTTGGCACCGGCTCGGACAACACCCTCAAGGTCGGCGCGGGCACAGCGCCCGAGTCCCGTACGGACGTGACGCTCAGTGCTGGCGCGACACAGCCCTCAGGCCCAGCACGGATACAAGCCCCCAAGCCCCCTGCGGCCACGGCACCCAAACCCGGCACGGAGACCGCGCTCAATCCCCCTGCGGCACGGCGCACCCCCAGACCCTCGGCACGGACACCGCGCCCAACCACCCTGCGGCACGGCACCCAAACCCAGCACGGACACCGCACCCAAGCACCTGCGGCACGGCACCCAGACCCGACGCAGCCAATGCCCTTCGGGCCAACCCGGACACAGCCGCCACCGCCGACGCGGCAGCGCCCTCAAGTCCGTACGGACGGACGCGGAGGCCCGCGCCCTCAGTCCCCCAGCCCCACCAGATTCGGGATTTCCTGCGTCGCGTACCACAGCAGCTCGTGATCCTCGGCCCCGTCCACGACGAACTGCGCGTCGTCGTCCCCGGCGTCCGCCGCCTGCAGGGCCTCCGCCGCGGCGGCCACGTCGGCCTCCGTCTCCGCCGCGTCGACATGCACGGACGCCACCTTGGCCAACGCCACGGCACCGGCGACCCGCACCTCCCCCAGCGCCGCCGGATCCAGTCCCCGCCCGGGCTCGGCGCTCGCCTGCCCGTCGGGGACGTCGACGGCGACCACGACGCGTCGCCGCGGCGCCCCCGGGTCCGCCGCGAGCAGCCGCAGCGAGGCCAGCGCGGCCCGGCTCAGCGCCGCGTACTCCAGCTCCTCGATGTCGTCGGAGAGGTACCACTCACGCAACGCGGGCGTGACGGCGTACGCGACGAGCGGCCCGGCCCCCACCTCGCCCGTCTTGTACGCCTCGGCGAGACCGGGGAGGGTCAGAGGGACGTAGACGCGCATGGCTGGCCGCTTTCGTGGTCGGAGGGCTCCACAAGCCCGCGGTGAAGGGCCTTCAGGATACGTGCGGGGGTCCCCTTTCGAGTCCCTCCCCACGCTCCGGGGAGCGTCCACCCCACGCCGGAAATTCACCCGGCCCGCCCCCGCGTTCACGGGCTTTCAGGCCCGCCAATCACCCGGATAGGTGAAGTTTCCCGGCCCCTCGGCCCCGCGCCCGTCGGCTTGCCGCCGCACGAACCAGCCCCGTACAAGATCCCCAACAGCAAGTTACTGCCCGGTACCCACCGCGTGGCCACCCACCGCGTGGCCGGGCCCAGCGAAACGGGGATCCCCATGAACAAAGTCATGACCAGGACCGCCCAGCACCACGCCGCCTCCCGTCCACCGACCCGCCGCGACACCCGCCGCCCCGCCGGCGGCCCACCCCGCTCCCGGGGCACCGGCCCAACCCGGACGACGCCCTCCGCCACCCGGCCCGCCACCGCCCCGACCCGGACGACGACACCCTCCGCCACCCGGCCCGCCACCGCCCCGACCCGGACGACGACACCCTCCGCCACCCGGCCCGCCACCGCCCCGCAGCTCCGCCCCACCGACCTCTTCGCCGACCGCCTGCTCCTCGTCCTCAGCGGCCAGCGCCCTGTCCACGCCATGCTCCGCCACACCGTCGGCCCGGCCTACGACGACCTGGCCCGCCTCGCCGAACACGGCCCCCTGCGCACCCGCGGCCCCCGCCCCGTCATCCGCGACATCGGCTACTTCGAACCCCGCCCCGGCGCCATCGAGGCCTTCGCCCGCATCGGCACCGGCGACCGTCTGCGCGCCATGGCGTTCCGCCTGGAACTGGGCCGCGACCACCGCTGGCGCTGCACGGCGGTGGAACTCGGCGGCCCGCGTCCAGGCCCCACGGACGCCGGCTGATCCCATGCCGAAGGGCCGGACACCCTGAGGTGGCCCGGCCCTTCATGCCGTCCGCCAAGGCGCCGCAGGCACCCGCACCGTCACTTCTTGCGGCGCCGACCGCCCTTGGCCTGCTTGCGGCGCTCCGCGCGCGTGAGGCCGTCGGCCGCCGAGCGCACGGGCTCGCCGTCCTCAGTGAAGTCGCCCTCGATGGTGCCGCCCTCACCGTCCACGGTCGGCGCGGTGAAGTGCAGGTTCCGCCGCTGCGGGGCCTCCAGGCCCTTGGCGCGGATCTCGGGGCGGGGCCCCGCCTGCGCGGGCACCGCGTCCTGCTTCTCCAGGGTCGGCCTGGCCTCCTCGACGGGGACCTCCTCGACCTGCTGCTCGACCTGGACCTCCAGGTTGAACAGGTAGCCGACGGACTCCTCCTTGATGCCCTCCATCATGGCGGTGAACATGTCGAAGCCCTCGCGCTGGTACTCGACCAGCGGGTCCTTCTGCGCCATCGCGCGCAGGCCGATGCCCTCCTGCAGGTAGTCCATCTCGTAGAGGTGCTCGCGCCACTTGCGGTCGAGGACCGACAGCACGACCCGGCGCTCCAGCTCACGCATGATCTCGGAGCCGAGCTGCGCTTCACGCGCCTCGTACTGCGCGTGGATGTCGTCCTTGATGGACTCGGCGATGAAGTCGGCGGTGAGCCCGGCGCGGTCACCGGCCGCCTCCTCCAGCTCCTCGATGGTGACCTTCACCGGGTAGAGCTGCTTGAAGGCGCCCCACAGCCGGTCCAGGTCCCACTCCTCGGCGAAGCCCTCGGCGGTCTCCGCGGCGACGTAGGCATCGATCGTGTCGTCCATGAAGTGCTGGATCTGCTCGTGCAGGTCCTCGCCCTCCAGGACGCGGCGCCGCTCGCCGTAGATGACCTCGCGCTGCCGGTTGAGAACCTCGTCGTACTTCAGGACGTTCTTACGGGTCTCGAAGTTCTGCTGCTCGACCTGCGACTGGGCGGACGCGATCGCGCGCGTGACCATCTTGTTCTCGATGGGCACGTCGTCCGGGACGTTCGCCATCGACATCACGCGCTCGACCATCTGCGCCTTGAACAGCCGCATCAGGTCGTCACCGAGGGAGAGGTAGAAGCGGGACTCACCCGGGTCGCCCTGACGGCCGGAACGACCGCGCAGCTGGTTGTCGATACGACGGGACTCGTGCCGCTCGGTCCCCAGCACGTACAGCCCGCCGAGCGCCTTGACCTCTTCGAATTCGGCCCGCACCGCTTCCTCGGCGCGCTTGAGCGCGTCGGGCAGGGCGTGGGCCCACTCCTCGATGTGCTCCTCCGGGTCGAGGCCGCGCTGGCGCAGCTCGGCCTCGGCGAGGTCCTCGGGGTTGCCGCCGAGCTTGATGTCCGTACCACGACCGGCCATGTTGGTGGCCACCGTCACGGAGCCCTTGCGGCCGGCCTGGGCGACGATCTGCGCCTCACGGTCGTGCTGCTTGGCGTTGAGCACCTCGTGCTGGATGCCGCGCTTGCTGAGCTGCTGCGAGAGGTACTCCGACTTCTCGACCGAGGTGGTGCCGACCAGGATCGGCTGGCCCTTCTGGTGCTTCTCGGCGATGTCGTCGACGACCGCGTCGAACTTGGCGACCTCGGTGCGGTAGATCAGGTCCGACTGGTCCTTGCGGATCATCGGCCGGTTGGTCGGGATCGGGACCACGCCGAGCTTGTAGATCTGGTGGAACTCGGCGGCCTCGGTCATCGCCGTACCGGTCATGCCGGAGAGCTTCTTGTAGAGGCGGAAGAAGTTCTGCAGGGTGATCGTGGCGAGCGTCTGGTTCTCGTCCTTGATCGGCACCCCTTCCTTCGCCTCGATCGCCTGGTGCATGCCCTCGTTGTAGCGGCGACCGGCGAGGATACGGCCGGTGTGCTCGTCGACGATCATGACTTCGCCGTCGATGACGACGTAGTCCTTGTCCTTCTTGAAGAGCTCCTTGGCCTTGATGGCGTTGTTCAGGTAGCCCACCAGCGGCGTGTTCACCGACTCGTAGAGGTTGTCGATGCCCAGCCAGTCCTCGACCTTGGAGACACCGCTCTCGTGGATGGCGACCGTGCGCTTCTTCTCGTCGACGTCGTAGTCGCCGGTCTCCTCGATGCCCTTGAGCGGCTGGCCGGGCTCACCGCGCTTGAGGCGCGTGACCAGCTTGGCGAAGTCGCCGTACCACTTGGTCGCCTGGTCGGCCGGGCCGGAGATGATCAGCGGCGTACGGGCCTCGTCGATGAGGATGGAGTCGACCTCGTCGACGATGGCGAAGTTGTGGCCGCGCTGGACCAGTTCCTCCTTCGACCACGCCATGTTGTCGCGCAGGTAGTCGAAGCCGAACTCGTTGTTCGTGCCGTACGTGATGTCGCACGCGTACTGCTCGCGGCGCTGGGCCGGCGTCATGTTGGCCAGGATGCAGCCGACGTTCAGGCCCAGGAACTTGTGGACGCGGCCCATCATCTCGGAGTCGCGCTCGGCCAGGTAGTCGTTGACCGTGATGAGGTGGACGCCGTCGCCGGACAGCGCGTTCAGGTACGCGGGCAGCGTGCCGACCAGGGTCTTGCCCTCACCGGTCTTCATCTCGGCGACATAGCCGAGGTGCAGGGCGGCACCGCCCATGATCTGCACGTCGTAGTGCCGCTGGCCGAGAACGCGCTTGGCGGCCTCGCGCACCGTGGCGAACGCCTCGGGCAGCAGGTCGTCGAGGCTCTCACCGTCGGCGTACCGCTGCTTGTACTCATCGGTGAGGGCCCGCAGCTCGGCGTCGGAGAGGTCGACGAAGTCCTCTTCGATGGAGTTGACCTGGTCCGCGATGCGGTGCAGCTTGCGCAGGATCTTGCCTTCGCCTGCACGCATGATCTTCGAGAGGACGGACACGGGGGTTGGTCTCCTTGCCGGTCGGGCCTGGGACGGTCGGTTTTCCTTCTGACGTACTGAGCAACGGCCATCGTATGCGAGGACCCGGCCACGCCGGGAGGCCTGCCGTGACGACGACCGCACTGCCGCTCGCCTGATGCACATTCTTCTTCGAAGGGGACAACGGACGGGGCCCGCGGATGGTGCCGCGCACCGCCGATGAATTGCGCGAAGTGTGATCACGCCATCACGGACGGCAAAACGATGGCGCCTGCGACGCGCCCTGAGCAGAATCGGCCAATGGAACCCGTCACGCTCACCACGGACCGCCTCGTCCTGCGCACGGTCGGCCCCCACGACACCGATGCCGTCTACGCCGCCGCCCAGGACCCCGACATCCAGCGCTGGACCACGATCCCCTCGCCGTACCTCCGCGAGCACGCCGAGAGCTTCACGGAACAGCAGGTCCCGGAAGGCTGGGCCAACGCCTCGATGTTCACGTTCGGCGTATTCCTCCCCGAGGGTGAGCTGGCGGGCATGCTGGGACTCACCATGCGGGCCCTGGGCGTGGCCGAGGTCGGCTTCTGGGCCACCAAGGAGCACCGCGGCAACGGCTACACCACCGAGGCCACCGTCACCGCCTGCCGCTGGGCCTTCGCCCAGTTGTCCGTCGACCGGGTCGAGTGGCGCGCGGAAGTGGGCAACAGCGCCTCCCGCGCGGTGGCGGAACGCGCCGGCTTCACCATCGAGGGCACCCTGCGCTCCGCGCTCAGCAACAAAGGGGTACGCCGGGACTGCTGGGTGGGTTCGCTCCTGCCGTCGGACCTGGGACTGCCGTCGGCGGCGCCCTACCTCCCGGCAAAGGACTAGCGAAACCGCAGCTCACCCCGCAGTGTCAGTCCCACCCCCTATCGTTCGACGGCATGACGACCGCGCGCCCCACCACGGACCTGTCCGCAGACGAAGCCCGCCGCATCGCCCTGCGGGCCCAGGGCTTCCTCGGCACGCCCAACCGCAGGGCCGGCGTCCGTGGCATCCTCCGCCACCTCGGCGCGATACAGCTCGACACCATCTCGGTCCTGGCCCGCTCCCACGAGCTCATCCCGTACGCCCGGCTGGGCGCGGTCGGCCGCAAGACGGTCGAGAGCGCCTACTGGAAGCCTGCAGCCGTGGGCGCCCCTCCGGCACGACCTCACGCCTTCGAGTACTGGTCGCACGCCGCGTGCATCCTCCCCATCGAGGAGTGGCCCCACTTCGCCTTCCGCCGCCGCGCCTACCGCAGCCGCCCGCAGTGGAACCACGAGCTCCCGGACGGCACCTACGACCAGGTCATCAAGCAGCTCCGCACGGAGGGCCCCCTGACGGCCACGGAACTGGGCGGCGCCAAGCGCACCAGCGAGTGGTGGGACTGGTCCGGCACGAAGGTCGCCGTGGAACGCGCCCTGATGTACGGCGAGGTGGTCTGCGTGGAGCGGCGCGGCTGGAAGCGTGTCTACGACCTCGCCGAACGCGCCGTCCCCGAAGCCCTGCTGCACGACGAACTCGACGACACCGAATGCCTGCGCCGCCTGGTCCGCCTGGCCGGCCAGTCCCTCGGCGTCGGCACGCGCGCGGACATCGCCGACTACCACCGCCTCAGGGGCGAGCAGGTCGACGCGGTGATCGCCGAATCCGGCCTGGTCCCGGTCACGGTCGAGGGCTGGGGCAAGCCCGCCTGGGCGGACCCGGCCGCCCTGGAGACACCTCCGCGCGGCCGCCATCGCACCACACTGCTGTCCCCCTTCGACTCCCTCATCTGGGAGCGGGCCCGCACCGAGCGCATCTTCGGTTTCACCCACCGCCTGGAGGCCTATGTCCCCAAGCAGAAGCGGGTGTACGGCTACTTCGCGATGCCCGTCCTGTCCGGCGGCCACCTCGTGGGCCGCGTCGACCCAGCGCGCGAAGGCCGCACCCTCGTGGCCAGGCAGGTCACCCTGGACGGCCCGAAGGCGGTCCCGGCGGTGGTCCAGGCCCTGATCGAGGCGGCGAGCTGGGTGGACTGCACGAACGTGCGCGTGGAGCGGGTGGACGCGCCCGACCTGCGCGAGCCCCTCGCCCGGGAGCTCGCCCGCGCACTGGGCTGACGGGGATCAGCGGATCTCGAGGATCTTCTCCCGCATCGCGTACACCACGGCCTCCATCCGGGAGTGCAGCTGCAGCTTCTCCAGGATGTTGCGCACATGGTTCTTCACGGTGTTCTCGGAGATGAACAACTCCTTGGCGATGTCCCGGTTGTTCATCCCCGTGGCGACCAGCTTGAGCACTTCCAGCTCCCGGTCGGTCAGCCGCGGTGCGGGCACCAGCCGCCGCTCGTCCGTCCGCTGGATCATCGACTTGAACTCGGTGAGCAGTTTCGACGCCATGGACGGGCTGATCTGCGACTGCCCGTCGGCCACCGCGCGAATCGCCGTGGCCACCTCGTCCGTGGAGATCTCCTTGAGGAGATATCCGGTCGCCCCCGCCTTGATGGCGTCGTAGAGGTCCGCTTCCTCGTCGCTGATCGTCAGCATGATGATCTTGGCGCTGGGGGCGACCTCCTTGATGGAGGTGCACGCCTCGATCCCGCCTCGCTTCGGCATCCGTACGTCCATCAGGACGATGTCGGGCAGCAGGTCGGCGGCCTTCTCCACGGCTTCGGCCCCGTCGCCCGCCTCCCCGACGACCTGGATGTCCTCCTCGGCCGCGAGCACGATCTCCAGGCCACGGCGGAAGAGGGCGTGGTCGTCCACCACCAGGACACGAATCGGTTCCTGGCGTGAAGAACCCCCGTCCGGGCCCATGCCGACGACGCCGTCGTCGGCGTCCTCGTCATGCATCGGTCCGAAGCTGTCCGCCATCGTTCCTCCCCCTGAAGGCTGTGGCCTGTGGTCCTGTGCCATCGCCAACCCAAGGCAACGGCCCACCGGTTGAGCCGTTGCGGCCATGATTCCATGCCCGGACGACACTCCGGTGACGAAGCGGTGGGTGAAGTGGTCGCACACGGGTGCCCCTGGGAGCGCACACGCACTCCAGGGGCACCCGAATCAGCTGTCGTCCGGAACAGGTCAGCCGCCCAGCGGACCGCCCGCCTCAGCAGAGGGCGCCTGAGTGACCATCGTGTCCGTCCTGAGGTGAATCACGCCGTAGTCGTACGCGTGCCGCCGGTAGACGACACTCGGTTCCTTCGTCTCGGAGTCGACGAACAGGTAGAAGTCGTGCCCGACCAGCTCCATCTCGTAGAGCGCCTGGTCGAGGGTCATGGGTGCTGCGACGTGGGTCTTCTCACGGACCACGAGGGGGCCTTCGCCCTGCACTTCCAGCGAGCCGATCTTCTTCGTGGGCACCCCCTCAGGCTCGTCCGCCTGGAAGGCGCTGCCGTTGCCGTTGAGTGTCGCCGCACCCGGAACGTGGTCCGGGACCTCCGCTGCCGTCAGCCGGCGCACACCCCGGCGCGTGTGACGCTTGTCGTGCTGCCTGCGCAGCCGGGCATCCAGCTTCTCCGCGGCCAGGTCGAGTGCCACGTACGGGTCGCTGGCCGCTGCCTCCGCCCGGATCACCGGACCGCGGGAGCGGAGCGTGATCTCCACCCGGTCGCAACGGTCGGCCTGTCGGGGGTTGGGCTCCTTGGACACCTCGACGTCGAGGCTGATCACCTTGCCATCGAGCTTCTGGATCTTGTCCAGCTTCAGCTTCTCGGCCACGTGCTTGCGGAACCGCTCGGGCACCTCGGTCTTGCGGCCCTTGACGACGATGTCCACGCAGAACTCCGTTCCCGGATCGCTCCGCTTCACTGGCGGAGCATCTCCCTTGTGCACCAGGTCCCGGTGAACCCCGGAACCTCGGACTCGGCGACGTCCACCTCCTCCCCCATGGGCAAGATCTCCACCCAGCCGGCCGGGGTGATTACGCAAAACCCATGGCACGGCATTCGGATAAGCGAGGTGTGGCCTGCGGCTTTCCCTCACAACCCCGAACATATCTCGCCCGGACGGATGTCGTCACCCTCTACTGCCGCGTACCTCCGTTCCGGTGAATTGGCCCTCTCGTCACCTGCAACGATGCGGCTTCGCAGTCAGTTCCGGTTTATTTCGAAAGAATCCGGCGGCGCCGCGATCACCGCAGCGCAGATCACGTCACGGGCACTGTTCGCCTTTCCCGGCACGGCCCCCTCACGGACCGTGCTCCCTTCCACTGATCCCGTCATCCGTTCCCCTGTCCTTTCCCCACTGACTCCCGTGTACACAGCCGTCACCACATCTCCGCTGGTCGCTAAGGCCGCACCCCTGTAACCAGCCGTTTCCTCCGCCAACGCCACCCGGAGGGCCCGCGCCGCCTCTGTCAGGGACGCGCCCGTCGTCATCAGGTCGTCCACCAGCACCACGGAACCCGCGTGCAACAGCCCGGCGCCACCGGCGGTCACCGACAGGGCGCCCGCGAGGTTCTCCAGCCTCTGCCGGGCGTCGAGCCCCGACTGGTCGGCGACCGGCCGCTGCTGCCGCAGGACCGAGAGCACGCGCGCCGGCGTCCCCGTGCGGCGCAACTCGGCCGCCGCCGCGAGAGCGATCCGCCGGGCCGGATCATGCCCCCGCGCCCGGACCGCCCCACGCCCCGATGGCACGGGAACGAGCAGCAGCGGCACTCTCTTCAGCGCCCCGTTCAGCCCCGCCCGCACAGCTCCCGCGAGAGCCACGCCGAGCGGCCGGGCAAGCGGCAGCGCACCCCGCTCCTTGTGCGCCAGCAGCACGGCCCGCACCTCGTCCGCGTACGGCGCCGCCGCGTACACGACCGGCAGTCCGCGCGGCTCCGGCACCGGTCGCACCCGGCGTGGTACGGCCCCGCTCAGCGCGGCACGGCACTGTGGGCAGAGCACTGTGCGAGGCCTGCCGCAGCCTCCGCACTCGGCCGGCAGCACCAGGTCGGTGAGGTCCTGCCACCACCCCCGCATGCCCACCACTGTGCCAACGCCCGCGGCGCCCCACCACCCCTGTGGAAAACCACCTGTGGAAAACTCCAGGCAGGCCCATGCCAAGCAGAAACGGCATGCGGTGCCGAGCCCCCGACGAACAGCAACGAGCGGACGAACCGGCCCTCACCCCGGATAAACCGGCGCCGACCCGTCCTTCACCACCGTCTGCCACTGCGCCCCGTCCGGCAGCCGCACGATCCCGTCCACCGAGTACGCCACCAGCGGCAACTGGTCGTCCTCGGAAGCGGCGATCTCCTTCACCCCGGTCAGCGCGTCGGGCGCCGGCACTTCCGGCGTGGACCCGTCGACCTGGACGTACCGCATCTGCTGCACGCCCCCCTCCTCGCGCCCGACCGCCACGAGCCGGCCGTCACCGGCCCAGGACATGGTGGTGACCTCCTCCAACTGCGGAGCGGCGGACCGCAGTTCGAGAACCGAGGCCTCCGGCTTCCCGGTCACCTGATCCTTGTCGCTCCGCTCGATGCGGCCGATCTGCAGGGACTGCTTGCCGTCCTTCTCCATGATCAGCGCGATCCGTACGCCGTCGGCCGCGACCCGCACGGACTGGATCCGCCCGTCAAGCCGCGGAATCCGCACCTCCAGCGGCTCGTCCTTGCCCTCGGGGAGCATGAGCAGCCGCGGGTCGTCCGGGTTGCGGTCGGCCACCCACAGGTCGCCCCGCGCATCCCAACTGGGCGTGGTCAGCCGGTCCTTCTCCGTCCGGCCCGTGCTGCTCACCACCGGCTCCCCGAGCGAACCACCCGACGCGAGCGACCCGACGTACAACGCCTTGCCGTCCAGGGCGACCCCGGCCGCGGTGTGCTCGTCCCGCGACACCGCCGCCGAGCGCAACGCCCGCACGCCCTCACCCAGTTCCCCCGGCACCGGTTCGGCCTTCGCGCTCCGGCTGCCGGCCGGAATCCGTACGAGCCGGTTCTCACCGTCGACGAAGTACAGGTAGTCGGCGCCCCTGGCCGACCCGCGCGCGGCAACCGCAGCCGCCCCGTCTTCGTTGAGCACGCACAGCTGCGCGCCGCCCGCCTCCAGTTCGACCTCGTCCACCGCGGGCGTGAGGTTCTGCAGGGTGAACAGCAGCTGGGCGGCCATCTCGTTGCACTTGGCCGGCCCGACCCGGGTGGCCTTGTTGTTCAACGGCACGGTCAGCCGGTTCTGGTCGTCGGGTGTCAGCTCGCTGACGCCCTTCTGCAGTGCCGTACCGGTGGGGAAGCTCGACCTGACCACGGGCCCCAGCCAGGTCGTCGGCCCGTGGAGCAGGGAGCGCACCATGTGTGTCATCGGGTCCACGCGCCGGCGCACATACACGGGGTCGGCGACCGCCGCCGGCTGCGAGGACGCACCCACCGCGGAGTCCACGGCGAAGTAGTACTTGTTGACGGACATGTAGTTGCGCTGGAAGTCCGACTGGCCCATGACGACGCCCTGCGGCAGCCCGTCGATGCGCCACTGCCCGCTCTTCTTGTCGCGCGTGAGGTGCACCTGCTTGCTGTAGGAGCCCTCGGTCGGCGTGTACGACTGCTGCGCGTCGACCACGGCGACCTTGGTGCCCGTGAGCGTGAACGAGAAGTCGAACCCGTCCTCCCGGGTCCCCCGGGAGGCGGCCTGGGTGTCCGGCCCGTCCGCGAGCACCGTGGTGGACACCTCCGGCTGCCACGTCTTCGCGGCCGCCGCCGTCAGATACTGCTTCGCCGTCGCATAGCGCGGATCATCGCTGGTCAGCGCCTCCAGAAAGCCCTGCACGATCTCCGACGGCGGTGCGTCCTCACGCGGCGGCATGGGAAAGACCCGCACCTGCGTGTCCTGGCGCGGCGTCGACTCCACGCCGCGCAGGTCCCCACTGTCGGGCATCGAGGCACACCCCGCCAGCAGTACGGCGCCACACGCGACGTACGCCACCGCGCGCCCCGGCGTGCGCCGGGCGCCCCCTTCGCGGTCAGCGACCACGAAATGCCTCCCCTTGGTCGTTCGACTCCTGCGACCCGGCGTCCGTGGAACCGGTCGAGGCCGTACTGCGCGCCGCTTCCACGACCGGCTGCTCCACCTGCCGCCGCGCCCCTCCCGCGGGCCGGGGCACCACGCGCGCGCCGTTGCCGGGCAGCGCCGTCGGATCGGCCGTCGGGGCCACCGCGGCCAGCCGGTGGGCGATCGGGTCCCGCGTCGGCACCTGGCCGCCGCCCGTCTGCTGGGCCGGCACGGTCGCGGTCTTCTCCCCGCCGCCGCGCGGCAGCCCGGCGTCGTTGAGGCCACGGTTGCGCCGCGAATCCTTCGGCTCCAGCGGTATCGGTGAGCCCCTGAGCGGCTCGTCCGCGGTCCGCGGCAACGTCAGCCGGAACTGCGAGCCACCACCCGGCTCACCCCACGCCTGCAGCCATCCGCCGTGCAGCCGCGCGTCCTCCAGGGCGATGGACAACCCGAGGCCCGTACCGCCCGTCGTACGCGCGCGTGCCGGGTCGGCCCGCCAGAAGCGGTTGAAGACACGGGTCGCCTCCCCGGGCTTGAGCCCGACGCCGTAGTCGCGCACCGCGACCGCGACCGCACCGCCCGCCGCGGCGAGCTTGACGACGACGTCCTTGCCCTCGCCGTGCTCGACGGCGTTGACGACCAGGTTGCGCAGCACCCGCTCCACCCGCCGGGCGTCGGCCTCGGCGACCACGGGCTGCTGGTCACCCACGACGCGTATCTGCGTGCCCTTGCGCTCGGCGAGCGGCTCGGCCCCGCTGACCACCCGCCGTACGACCTCCCTGAGGTCTATCGGCTCGGCCTCCAGCGCCGCCGCCCCCGCGTCGAAGCGGCTGATCTCCAGCAGGTCCGACAGCAGTGACTCGAACCGGTCCAGCTGGTCGGCGAGCAGCTCCGCCGACCGCGCGGTCACCGGGTCGAAGTCCTCCCGCGCCTCATGGATGACGTCAGCGGCCATCCGTACGGTCGTCAGCGGCGTCCGCAGCTCGTGCGACACGTCCGACACGAACCGCCGCTGCATCCGTGACAGGTCCTCCAGCTGGTTGATCTTCTGCTGGAGGTTCTGCGCCATCTTGTTGAAGGCCTCACCGAGCCGCGCGATGTCGTCCTCGCCGGTGACCTTCATCCGCTCCTGCAGCCGCCCCGCGGACAACCGCTCGGCGATCCCGGCCGCCATCCGCACCGGCGTCACGACCTGCCGCACCACCAGCCAGGCGATGGCCCCGAGGAGTACGACGACGAAGAGACCGGCCGTCGCAAGGGTCCCCTTGACCAGGCTCAGCGACTTCTCCTCCTGCGTGAGCGGGAAGAGGTAGTACAGCTGGTAGGGGTCACCGTTGGGGTCGTTGACCTCCTTGCCGATGACCAGGGCCGGCTGGGAGCCCTTGTCGCCGCTGTAGATGATGCGGGTGTAGCTCTGCGCGGCCGTCGTACTGCTGTTGACCCGCGCGCGCAGATCCTCCGGCACGCTCTCGTTGGGGTCGACGCCACCGGAGGCACGCGGGCCGCGACCGCTGCCGCTGTTGTCCCCCGCGGGCAGTGTCACCACGTCGAAGGCGCCCTGACCACCGCTGGAGAGCGAGGAGACCAGGTCACTCATCCACTGGATGACGTTTTGCGAGGAGCGCCCGTCCACCGCCGTCGGGTCGTCCGCGGTGCCGCTCGCCGCCTCGTCGGCCCGCTGCTTGGCCACCGCGAACCCACCCGTGGCCTGACTCTGCGACGCCTTCACCTTGGCGTCCAGCAGGCCGTTGCGCACCTGCCCGATGACCACGAAGCCGAGCAGCAGCACGACCCCCAGCGACATCAGCAGGGTCGTGACCACGACCCTGAGCTGGATGTTGCGCCGCCACAGCCGCATGACGGGCAGCAGCGGACGCCGCACCCAGCGCATGAACAGCCGAAGGACCGGGCTGCCCTGGACTCCGCCCTGGAGCAGCCCGCTCTCCAGGAATCGTCCCCAGCGGGAGCCCGCCGCCTTCCGGCCGACAGGCCGCCCCGCGCGGGCCCCGGACCTGCCGGGCGCCGAAGCGGCACTGTCCCCCGACATGTCAGCTCGGCCCGGCCTTGTAACCGACACCACGGACGGTCACCACGATCTCCGGCCGCTCCGGGTCCTTCTCGACCTTGGAGCGCAGCCGCTGCACATGGACATTGACCAGCCGGGTGTCCGCCGCGTGCCGGTAGCCCCACACCTGCTCCAGGAGCACCTCGCGGGTGAACACCTGCCACGGCTTGCGGGCCAGCGCCACCAGCAGGTCGAACTCCAGCGGCGTCAGCGCGATCGACTGCCCGTCCCGCTTCACGGAGTGCCCCGCCACGTCGATGACCAGGTCACCGATGGCGAGCTGCTCCGGCGCGGGCTCCTCCGACCGGCGCAGCCGCGCCCGGATCCGCGCCACGAGCTCCTTGGGCTTGAACGGCTTGACGATGTAGTCGTCGGCTCCGGACTCGAGCCCCACGACGACGTCGACGGTGTCGCTCTTCGCGGTGAGCATCACGATCGGCACCCCGGACTCCCCCCGGATCAGCCGGCACACCTCGATGCCGTCCCTCCCGGGCAGCATCAGGTCGAGCAGCACCAGATCCGGCTTGGTCTCCCGGAACGCGGCCAGCGCCTTGTCGCCGTCGGCTACGAAAGACGGCTCAAAACCTTCACCACGCAGCACAATGCCGAGCATCTCGGCCAGTGCGGTGTCGTCGTCGACGACGAGGACTCGTCCCTTCATAAACGACATCATCCCATTCTCATAACAGTGAAGGCGGCGCAGGTGAGCAGGGTCACTGGCCAGTGACGATAGTCGTATGGGGTCACTACTGTCTGCCCTTGATCAGATGTCACGGCCCCTCTCCCCGCAGGACTCCGCAGGTCGAGGGGCCCAAGCCCGTGCATCAGGCCGACATCATGCCTCAGCCGATCGCCACTCCCCGCGACCTGTCGCACATCTCCGCCAGCGCCTCAGCAGTCACCGGCGACACCACACCCTCCTCGGTGACGATCGCCGTGACCAGCTCCGGCGGCGTCACGTCGAACGCCGGGTTGTACGCCTGCGTCCCCAGCGGCGCCACCGGCACCCCGCCCCCGGCACCCGTCACCGGCACGTTGGGCGCCACGACCTCGGTCACCTCGTACCCCGGCCGCTGCTCGACCTCGATGGAGGCCCCGTCCGGCGTCTCCGCGTCGACCGTCGTCACCGGCGCCACCACGATGAACGGCACATGGTGATACCGCGCCAGCACGGCGAGCGGATAGCTCCCCACCTTGTTCGCCACCGAGCCGTCGGCCGCGATGCGATCGGCCCCGATCAGCACCGCGTCCACCTCGCCCGCCGCGAACAGCGAACCCGCGGCGTTGTCGGTGAGCAGGGTGTACGCCATACTGCTGCGCGCCGCCTCGTACGCCGTGAGCCGAGCCCCCTGCAACAAGGGACGCGTCTCATCCACCCACAGCCGCCGCAGCCGCCCCGCCCGGTGCGCCGCGAGCGCCACGGCGAACGCCGTCCCCTCCCCGCCCGACACCAGCGACCCGGTGTTGCAGTGCGTGAGGATCCGGTGCCCGCCACCCGGCAGCAACTCGTCCAGCAGCGCCAGCCCGTGCTCCGCCATCCGGGCACTGGCCTCGGCGTCCTCCCGGTGCAGCTGCCGAGCCGCCGCCAACGCCGCCTCGGCGGCCTGCTCGGCGCCGGCACCCCGGGCGAGCGCAGCGTCATACGCGGAGCGGGCCCGGCGCACGCCGACGGAGAGGTTCACCGCGGTGGGCCGGGCGCCCGCCAGCGCGATCGCGGCCTCGTCCACGTCGAAGCCGCGCGCGGCGGCGAGCGCGACGCCGTACGCGCCCGCGATGCCGAGCAGCGGCGCCCCGCGCACGGCGAGCGAGCGGATCGCCTCCACCAACGCGGGGGCGTCCGTACAGACCCGTTCGACCTCCTCGGCGGGCAGCCTCGTCTGATCGAGAAGGACCACGACCGGTCCTTCTGGGGGTTCGTCCCAGCGGATCGCCGGAATACCGGTCGACGTGTCCTCGCCGGATTGCGCGTACTGATCAGCCATGCGGTCAGTCTGCCCGTTCTACGACAGACAATTGAAGGTGTGCCGCCCATACCGCGGCCGGTCCCTGGGTGAACACCCCATGGCACGATGTCTGCCAACCTGCCGCCGCGACAGCGGACGGGCACCGTGAAGGAGCGATGATGAACGACACTCCGGGCTGGGCCTCGCCCGGATCCACCCCGTCCAACGGGCAGGAGCCCGGCGCGCCCGGCCCTGCCGAGCCTGCCGACCGGCCCACCGCCGCGCAGCCCTCGCAACCCGCGGACCAGCCAGGCCCCCAGGCGCCGGACCCCGGCGCGAAGTGGTCCAAGGAGCAGCCGCCACCCGCCCAGTGGTCCGCCCCCACCGGCCAGCCGAGCCCCGGCCAGACTCCCCCGCCCCCACCGCCCGGCCCCGGCTGGGGCGGCACCCAGCCACCCGGAGGACACGGCGGGTACGGCAACTGGCAGGGCCACGGCGGTGGCCACGGCGGTTGGGGCGGCCAGTGGGGCGGCCCTCCGCCCGCGGCCAAGCCCGGCGTGATCCCGCTCCGCCCGCTCGGCGTCGGCGAGATCCTCGACGGCGCCGTCTCCACCATGCGCACCTACTGGCGCACCGTGCTCGGCATCGCCCTCGCCGTCGCCGTCGTCACGGAGATCATCGTCATTCTGCTCCAGGGCCTCGTCCTGAACGAGCAGACCAGCGCAGAGGCCCTCGAAGACCCCAGCGCCACCCTCGGCGAACTCACCCGCGCCCTGGGCGACGCACTGCTCAGCTCCGGGGTCATCTTCCTGATCTCCCTGATCGGCACCGTCGTGGCGACCGCGCTGCTCACCATGGTCACCAGCCGCGCCGTCCTCGGCAAAACGGTCACCACCGGTGAGGCCTGGCGCGACGCCCGCCCGCGCGTACTGAAGCTGTTCGGCCTGATCTTCCTCCTGCTCCTCATCGCCCTCGGCGTCGCCCTCGTCGGCGCCGTGCCCGGCATCCTGGTGACCCTGGCGGGCGGCGGCGCCGCCGGCGCCGCGCTCACCGTCCTGGGCGGCCTGTGCACCGCCGTTGTCGCCCTGTGGCTGATGGTCCGCTTCTCCCTGGCCTCCCCGGCGCTGATGCTGGAGAAGCAGGGCATCGTGAAGGCGATGAGCCGCTCCGCCAAGCTCGTCCGCGGCGCCTGGTGGCGCGTCTTCGGCATCCAGCTGCTCGCCGTGATCATCGCCAACATCGTCGCGGCGATCGTCGTCATTCCCTTCGCGTTCCTCGCCGCGGCCCTCAGCGGCGACGGCGTCGGCGGACTCCTCGAAGGCACCGGCGACTTCGGCTGGACGTTCCTGATCATCAGCGGGATCGGCTCGGTGATCGGATCCATGATCACGTTCCCGATCACGGCCGGCGTCACCGTGCTGCTCTACATCGACCAGCGCATCCGCCGCGAGGCCCTCGACCTCGAACTGGCCCGTGCCGCCGGTGTCCAGGGCTACGGCTCCGGCACCACCAACCCCGCGCCCGGGAGCTGATGCGGTGAGCCTGGCCGGGGGACTCCTCACAGCCTCGCCGCCGCTGACGCGCGCCGGCGAGGCCGCCGTACGCACCTGGCTGCGCGCCGGCGACCTGACCGTACGACCGCCGCACCGCACCGGCGGCACGTCCCTGCTGTCGCTGCCCGCATCCGACGCCGAACCGCCGTTGACGATCCCTCGCGACCCCGCGCGGGAGGCGGCTCGCCGCGAGCTGTCCAAGCGCATGTACCACGAGGACGAGCCCGGCCTGTTCCAACGCGCCCTCGACGCCTTCTGGGAGTGGCTCGGCAGACTGTTCCGCCTCGCGTCCGACGCGACCCCCGGAGGCACACTCGGTCTCGTCGTCGTCATCGTCGCCGTCCTCGCGGTCCTGGGCGCCCTGTGGTGGCGCCTGGGCACCCCACGCCGCCAACCGACCTCCTCCTCCGCCCTGTTCGACGACCGCCCCCGCAGCGCCGCCGAACACCGCGCGGCCGCCGAGGCACACGCCGCCCAGAGCCACTGGAACCAGGCCCTCCAGGAACGCATGCGCGCCATCGTCCGCTCGCTGGAGGAACGCGCCCTCCTCGAGGTGCGCCCCGGCCGCACCGCCGACGAGGCAGCCGCCGAAGCGGGCCGCGCCCTGCCCTCCCAAGCGGACCGACTGCACGCCGCCGCCCGGGACTTCGACGACGTCACATACGGCGGCCGCGCGGCGACCGAGACGTCGTACCGCCGCATCGCCGAACTCGACCGCGACCTGGAGCGCACCAAACCACAGCTCACCAACAGCAGCGCCCACAGCGCGGACCACAACACCCGCCAGGGAGCCGCCGGATGACCCGCGAGGCCACGCTCCCCGCCACCTCGGCCTCGCGCACCCCACGCCAGGTGTGGACCCGCGCGCGAGGCATCGCGCTCGCCCTCGTCCTCCTGCTGGCCGGAGCGATCGTGATCGCCCTGGTCCGCTCCGACGCCCAGCGCGGCAGCCTCGACCCGCGCTCCACCGCTCCCCAGGGCAGCCGCGCCGTCGCCGAACTCCTCGCCGACCGCGGCGTGTCCACCCGCGTGGTCACCACCCTGGAGGAGGCGCGCGCCGCAACCGCCCCCGACACCACTCTCCTGGTCGCCGTACCCGACCTGTTGACCAGCCGTCAGAAGACCCTGCTGCGCTCGACAGTGGCCGATTCCGGCGGACGTACGGTCCTCGTCGCCGCCGGCAGCTCCTCCGTCGAGCAGCTCGCCCCCGGTGTCACCGCAGCTCCCGCAACCAGCCTCCAATCGACGCTCGAACCCAACTGCGACTTCCCCGCCGCCGTGCGCGCGGGCGCCGCCGACACCGGTGGTCTCCGCTACACCACCACCCACCTCGGCGCCGACGAGTGCTACCCCAGCCAGCGCCTGGCGAGCCTGATCCGCGTCCCGGAGGCATCCGGGGGCGGCGACACCGTCGTCCTCGGCGCGCCCGACATCCTCTACAACGACCGCCTCGACAAGCAGGGCAATGCCTCGCTCGCCCTCCAGCTCCTCGGCTCCCGCCCCCATCTGGTCTGGTACCTCCCCTCACTGTCCGACGCCACCGCCCCGGACGACGAGCGCAGCTTCTTCGACCTGCTCCCCTCCGGCTGGCTGTGGGGCACCCTGCAGCTCTTCATCGCCGCAGCCCTCGCCGCCCTGTGGAGGGCACGCCGACTCGGCCCCCTCGTGCCCGAAAAACTCCCCGTGGCGATCCGCGCCTCCGAAACCGTCGAAGGCCGCGCCCGTCTCTACCGCAAAGCGGCCGCCCGCGACCGCGCGGCCGCCGCTCTTCGCTCCACCACCCGCACTCGCCTCGCCCCCCTCGTAGGCGTCCCCGTCGCCCAGGCCCACTCGCCCGAAGCACTGCTCCCTGCGCTGTCCACCCACCTCCGCGGCGACGGACAGCCCTTGCACACCCTCCTCTTCGGCCCGCCACCCAGCGACGACGCAGCACTCATCGCACTCGCCGACCAACTCGACGCCCTCGAAAGAGAGGTACGCCGTCCATGATGGACCCGACCACTGACAACGCCGGGCAGACCGGGGACCCGGGCACCGCCCGAGCCGCCCTGGAAGCCCTGCGCGCCGAGATCGCCAAGGCCGTGGTCGGCCAGGATCCCGCCGTGACCGGCCTTGTCGTCGCCCTTCTCTGCCGCGGACACGTTCTCCTCGAAGGAGTCCCCGGAGTCGCCAAAACACTGCTCGTCCGCGCCCTCGCCTCGGCCCTGGAACTCGACACCAAGCGCGTCCAGTTCACTCCCGACCTCATGCCGAGCGACGTGACCGGCTCCCTGGTCTACGACACCCGCACCGCCGAGTTCTCCTTCCAGCCCGGCCCGGTCTTCACCAACCTGCTCCTCGCCGACGAGATCAACCGCACGCCTCCCAAGACCCAGTCGTCCCTCCTCGAAGCCATGGAGGAACGCCAGGTCACGGTCGACGGCATCCCCCGCCCCCTCCCCGAGCCGTTCCTGGTCGCCGCGACCCAGAACCCGGTCGAGTACGAGGGCACGTACCCCCTCCCCGAAGCCCAGCTGGACCGTTTCCTCCTCAAACTCACCATCCCCCTGCCCTCCCGCCAGGACGAGATCGACGTCCTGACCCGCCACGCCGAGGGCTTCAACCCGCGCGACCTGCGCGCCGCCGGCGTACGCCCCGTAGCGGGCCCGGCCGTCCTGGACGCCGCCCGCGCGGCCGTCGCCAAGACCACGGTCTCCCCGGAAATCACGGCCTACGTCGTCGACATCTGCCGAGCCACCCGCGAATCGCCGTCCCTCACCCTCGGCGTCTCCCCCCGAGGAGCCACCGCCCTGCTCGCCACGTCCCGCGCGTGGGCATGGCTCACCGGCCGCGACTACGTCATCCCCGACGACGTAAAAGCCCTGGCACTCCCCACCCTCCGCCACCGCGTCCAACTCCGCCCGGAGGCCGAAATGGAAGGCGTGACGGCCGACTCCGTCATCAACGCCATCCTCGCCCACGTCCCCGTCCCCCGCTGATGGCCCTCACCGGACGCGCCGCACTCATCGCGGCCCTCGGCTCCCTCCCCGTCGGCCTGTGGGACCCCAGCTGGACAGGCATTCTGGCCGTGAACGGCCCCCTGGCCATCGCCTGCGCCTGCGACTACGCCCTCGCAGCGCCGGTACGACACCTGGGCCTGACCCGCTCCGGCGACACCTCCGTACGCCTGGGCGAGGCAGCCGACGTCATCCTCACCGTCACCAACCCGTCCCGCCGCCCCCTGCGTGCCCACCTCCGCGACGCCTGGCCTCCCAGCAGCTGGCAGCCAGGCACCGAGATCGCGGCCTCCCGCCACCGCCTGACAGTCCCCCCAGGCGAACGCCGCCGCATCACCACCCGCCTACGCCCCACCCGCCGCGGCGACCGACAGGCCGACCGCGTGACGATCCGCTCGTACGGCCCCCTGGGCCTCTTCGCCCGCCAAGGCACCCACAAGGTCCCCTGGACGGTGCGCGTGCTGCCCCCCTTCACGAGCCGCAGGCACCTCCCGTCCAAACTGGCCCGTCTCCGCGAACTGGACGGCCGCACGAGCGTCCTGCAGCGAGGCGAGGGCACAGAATTCGACAGCTTGCGCGAGTACGTCCCCGGCGATGACACCCGCTCCATCGACTGGCGCGCCACGGCCCGCCAGTCCACCGTCGCCGTACGCACCTGGCGCCCCGAACGTGACCGCCACATCCTCCTGGTCCTTGACACCGGCCGCACCTCAGCCGGCCGAGTGGGCGACGCCCCACGCCTCGACGCCTCCATGGACGCGGCCCTGCTCCTGGCCGCCCTGGCCTCCCGAGCCGGCGACCGCGTCGACCTGCTCGCCTACGACCGCCGGGTACGCGCCCTCGTCCAGGGCCGGACCGCTGGAGACGTACTGCCCTCCTTGGTCAACGCCATGGCGACCCTCGAACCCGAACTCATCGAAACGGACGCCCGCGGCCTCGCGGCCACAGCACTGCGAACGGCCCCCCGCCGCTCCCTGATCGTCCTGCTCACCACCCTCGACGCGGCCCCGGTGGAAGAGGGCCTGCTGCCCGTCCTCCCACAGCTCACGCAGCGCCACACAGTCCTCGTGGCATCGGTGGCGGACCCCCATATTGCCCGTATGGCAACGTCTCGCGGAAACACGGAGTCGGTCTACGACGCCGCAGCCGCCGCCCAAGCCCAGTCGGAACGCCATCGCACCGCCGAACAACTCCGCCGACACGGAGTTACGGTGGTGGACGCGACGCCCGATGAATTGGCGCCGGCGCTGGCGGACGCGTATCTGGCCCTCAAGACGACGGGACGTCTGTGATGGGACCCGGGGGCTTTACGGCCCTCGGGTTCCGACCATAAGCCCCTGAAACGCAGAAAACCCCGCATCCGAAGATGCGGGGTTTCCTTCAACAATTGTTCGGCGGCGTCCTACTCTCCCACAGGGTCCCCCCTGCAGTACCATCGGCGCTGTAAGGCTTAGCTTCCGGGTTCGGAATGTAACCGGGCGTTTCCCC
>NZ_JAHUXH010000021.1 GCF_019219825.1 Streptomyces sp. TRM70350
CGGTCCCTCGCGCCCGTCACCGGCGTACTCCCCGCCCCGCCCCTTGCGCCGTGCGGCCCGCGCTCCCTGCCTGATCGCCGCCTGATCACCCCATTCCCTCACCAGCGGCACCCCGTGCCAGTGAGCCCGGCATCATGTGACAGGTATCACCGCTCACATGTGACCCGCGATTTAGAGGCCCCCCGCAAGCAGAGATAACCTGCGAGACGGACATGCCGCGCGCTCGGACACCGTGTGCGCTTCCCTTGTGACACATGCGGTCGTCACGTTGCCCTTCGCGGCACGCCCACGCATCCAACGAACCGCGAGATCACTGATAGGGACGGAAGCGCGTGGACCTGTTCGAGTACCAGGCGAGGGACCTCTTCGCCAAGCACGATGTACCGGTGCTGGCCGGTGAAGTCATCGACACGCCTGAGGCGGCGCGCGAGATCACCGAGCGGCTGGGCGGCAAGTCCGTCGTCAAGGCGCAGGTGAAGGTCGGTGGCCGCGGCAAGGCCGGAGGCGTGAAGCTGGCCGCCACCCCGGACGAGGCCGTCGCCCGTGCGACGGACATCCTCGGCATGGACATCAAGGGCCACACGGTCCACAAGGTCATGATCGCCGAGACCGCTCCGGAGATCATCGAGGAGTACTACGTCTCCTTCCTCCTCGACCGCGCCAACCGCACCTTCCTCTCCATCGCCTCCGTCGAGGGCGGCGTGGAGATCGAGGAGGTGGCGGCCACCCGCCCCGAGGCCGTCGCCAAGATCGCGATCGACCCCATCGACGGTGTGGACGAGGCCAAGGCCCGCGAGATCGTCGAGGCCGCCAAGTTCCCGGCCGAGGTCGCCGACAAGGTCGTGAACGTCCTCGTCAGGCTGTGGGACACCTTCATCAAGTCGGACGCCCTGCTCGTCGAGGTGAACCCGCTCGCGAAGGTCGCCTCCGGTGACGTCATCGCCCTCGACGGCAAGGTGTCGCTGGACGACAACGCCGAGTTCCGTCACCCCGAGTACGAGGAGCTCCACGACAAGGCCGCCGCCAACCCGCTCGAGGCGGCCGCCAAGGAGAAGAACCTCAACTACGTCAAGCTCGACGGCGAGGTCGGCATCATCGGCAACGGCGCGGGTCTCGTGATGAGCACCCTGGACGTCGTCGCGTACGCCGGTGAGAAGCACGGCAACGTCAAGCCCGCCAACTTCCTGGACATCGGCGGCGGCGCCTCCGCCCAGGTGATGGCGAACGGACTGGAGATCATCCTCGGCGACCCGGACGTGAAGTCCGTGTTCGTCAACGTCTTCGGTGGCATCACCGCCTGTGACGAGGTCGCCAACGGCATCATCCAGGCCCTGAAGCTGCTGGAGGACCGCGGCGAGGAGGTCACCAAGCCGCTGGTCGTCCGTCTCGACGGCAACAACGCCGAGCTGGGCCGCCAGATCCTCACTGACGCCAACCACCCGCTGGTCCAGCGCGTCGACACCATGGACGGTGCGGCCGACAAGGCCGCCGAGCTCGCCGCAGCCGCCAAGTAAGCACCTAGGACGAGGACATCCACACACCATGGCTATCTGGCTCAACAAGGACAGCAAGGTCATCGTCCAGGGCATGACCGGCGCCACCGGCATGAAGCACACCAAGCTCATGCTCGGCGACGGCACGCACGTCGTGGGCGGCGTGAACCCGCGCAAGGCGGGTCAGACCGTGGACTTCGACGGCACCGAGGTACCCGTCTTCGGCACCGTCAAGGAGGCCATCGAGAAGACCGGCGCCAACGTCTCCGTCATCTTCGTGCCGGAGAAGTTCACCAAGGACGCGGTCGTCGAGGCCATCGACGCCGAGATCCCGCTCGCCGTCGTCATCACCGAGGGCATCGCCGTGCACGACACGGCCGCCTTCTGGGCGTACGCCGGCAAGAAGCGCAACAAGACCCGCATCATCGGCCCGAACTGCCCCGGCATCATCACCCCGGGCCAGTCCAACGTCGGCATCATCCCGGGCGACATCACCAAGCCGGGCCGCATCGGCCTGGTCTCGAAGTCCGGCACGCTGACGTACCAGATGATGTACGAGCTCCGCGACATCGGCTTCTCGACCGCCGTCGGCATCGGTGGCGACCCGATCATCGGCACCACCCACATCGACGCCCTCGCCGCCTTCCAGGACGACCCCGAGACCGACCTGATCGTCATGATCGGCGAGATCGGCGGCGACGCCGAGGAGCGGGCCGCGGCCTTCATCAAGGAGAACGTGACCAAGCCGGTCGTCGGCTACGTCGCGGGCTTCACCGCCCCCGAGGGCAAGACCATGGGCCACGCGGGTGCCATCGTCTCCGGTTCGTCGGGCACGGCCCAGGCGAAGAAGGAGGCCCTGGAGGCCGCGGGCGTCAAGGTCGGCAAGACCCCGACCGAGACCGCGAAGCTGGCCCGCGAGATCCTCGCCGGCTGACGCAGCGCACAGCGGAGCACAGCGGAACACCACAGAACACAGGCAGAACACAGCCGAACGCAGCGGAAGGGCCCGCACCCCGGCAGGGGAGCGGGTCCTTCCGTATGCTCACCGCGCCTCCGGCACCAACCGCTCCGGCCCACTCACGATCGCCTGCCGCAGCTTCTGCCGCAGCTCCAGCTGCTCGTACGACAGCGGGCCCGGCGCCGCCCGCGGGGGCACGCCCCGCACGGTCTCCCCGGCGGGCACCGGCGGCTCGTACTGCGTCGGAGCCGTCCGCAGGGTCAGTGCCGTCGCGCCGATCAGCGTGACGGTGAAGGCGATGGCGGCCCGGGTCCAGAACTGGGCCCGGCGTTCGCTGCCGCGGCGGACCGCGATGGGGCTCGCCGCGCGCAGCCGCTCCGTGGACGCCAGTTCGGTGAGCCGCCGCTGCAGCTCCGCCGGGTCGGCGAGGTCGGGCAGGCGGGATGCGACGGCCTGGCGCGCGTGCATCAGCCGGTTCGCCGTCGCCGGAGTGCTCGCCTCCGTCTCCGCCGCGGTCTCGGGCAGGCCCAGGCCCACACCGTCGTAGAGGAGGAGGGTACGGCGGTACGGCGGCGGCAGTGTCAGGATGGCGTTCAGCAGCGCGCGCTCGCGCTGGTCGGCCGGTGGGGCCTCCGGGTGGCGGTAGCGGCGGCGGAAGCGGTGCCAGGGGGAGAGCGCGTACTCGTACGCCGCCGCCCGCACCCAGCCCGCCGGGTCCCGGTCGAGGGCCACTTCGGGCCAGCGCTGCCAGGCGAGTTGGAAGGCCCGCTCGACCGATTCGCGGGCCAGCTCACGCCGCCCGGTGAGCACATACGTCTGCCGGACGAGGGCGGGCGCGCAGAACGCGTAGAGCGCGTCGAAGGCCTGATCGGGCGTCAGCGGTTCGAGGGCCGATCCGGGTGACGGTTCGGCAGACGCTGCGGGTGACAGTCCGGCAGACGCTGCGGGTGACGGCCCGGGGTCGGATGCGGGCTCTTCGGCTCGTACGGCGGTGGCGGCGGCCTCGGTCGCGAGGGAGGCCAGCAGTTTCGCGTACGCCTCCGCCTCTCGGCCGTGGGGCGTCGTGCGACCGGACTCCCACGCCCGCACCGTCCCCTTGGAGACGCCCACCCGGGATGCGACCTGAGCCTGTGTCAGGGAACCGGCTTCGCGCAGACGTCGCCGCTCCTTGGGCGGGGGAAGCGGAGTTGCAGGGCTCTCTGTCACAGGTCACCCCTTTGAACGAAAAAGCACATAAGCACATATTGAGCGACACATCGGCGGTTCGCCTGTTACGCCGGGAAAGCGCGTGTCGTTGGGAGCATGGCCGTCGTGATCCTGATGACCGACCGCCGATCGCCGTTGTCTCCCCGGCTCACGCGGGTGCGCCGCCGATCGCCCGGACTGGCCACCAGCCTTCTGGGCGGCGTGGTGGCGGCCGGGCTGGGGCTGGGCTCGTTCGCCGTGCTGGTGATGATGCTGTGGATCAGCTCGCCCTATCCCGACAGCGGGCCGGGCGGCGCGCTGCACGTGGCCGCGGCGCTGTGGCTGCTGGCGCACGGCGCTGACCTCATCCGCACCGACACCCTCTCCGGCTCCCCCGCCCCCGTGGGCCTCACCCCCATGCTGCTGCTCCTCCTGCCGGTGTGGCTGCTGCACCGGGCGGCCCGGGACGCGGTGGACGGGGCCTACGAGAGTGACGAACCGGCGCCCTTGGTGGCTGGGCGGACGGCGTGGGCGGGGGTGGTGCTCGGCTATCTCGCCATCGGCGGCGCGGTAGCGGCGTATACGGCGGGGGGCATGCTGCGGCCGGACTGGGAGCGGACGGCGGTATGCCTGCCGCTCGTCGCCGTCGGCGCGGCCGGGACCGGGGTGTGGACGGCGTACGGGCGTCCTCGCCGACCGGTGGACAGCGTGCTGAACCTGCTGGGGCCGCTGCGGCGGGCCCTGGTCGGCGCGGAGACCCGGGAGCGGCTCGGCGTCTCGGCGCGGGCGGCGACGGCCGGGGCCGCGGTGCTGGTCGGGGGCGGAGCCCTACTGGTGGCGGCGTCGCTGGTGTGGCACGGACCGGCCGCTCGGGTGACGTTCGCACAGCTGACCGAGGGTTGGTCGGGGCGGTTCGCGGTGCTGCTGCTGTGCCTGGCGCTGGTGCCGAACGCGGCGGTGTGGGGCGCGGCGTACGCCCTCGGGCCCGGTTTCACGCTGAGCGCCGGACATGTCACGTGCCCGCTGTCCTCCGACCCCACCCCTCTCCTCCCGCCGATTCCGCTGCTGGCGGCGGTGCCGGGGGCGGGGGGCGGTACGCCGCTGAACTGGGCGGCCGGCGCGGTGCCCGTGGTGGCCGGGGTGACGGTGGGGTGGTTCACGGCTCGGGCTGCGGCGGGCACCCGGGATGGTGCTGAGCCCTGGTCGCTGGGGCGGACCGCTGGGTACGCCGGGGTGGCGGCGGTGCTGTGCGGGGCCTGGCTCGCGTTGCTGGCGGGTTTGGCGGGCGGGCCGCTGGGGGTGGACGCGCTGGCCCGGTTCGGGCCGGTGTGGTGGCAGGTGGCGTTGGCGACGGTGGGGTGGATGGCGATGGTGGGGGTGCCCGTGGCTTTGGCGGTGCGGTGGTGGGGGTGCCGGGGGACGGTCGGAGAAGGCGAGACGGAAGGGTCGGCCAAGGGGAAGCCGGTGGCGGAGGGCAAGGGGGGAGCGGTGCCGGACACGAAAACGGACGCCGGCACGGGACCGCAGGGCACCGGAGCCGACCCGGCGCAGGGCCCCGCATCACCGGAGCCGACCCACGACCCGGAAATCCCCGACCTCGCGGACGACACCCTCGACACCTACGACGCCCACGACTCGTACGACACCTACGAGCCCTACGAACCCCTCCCGCTCAGCCCCCCACCCCCCTGGCCCCACGACGACGCCGCCCGCGAGGCCCGCTGGGCGGCGTTGCGCGAAGCCTCCGCGAAGGCGGAGGCGGAGGCGATGGACCCGCCAGACCCGCCAGCCCCGCCAGACCCGACGAAGCACACGGAGCCGACGAAGCACACGGAGCCGATGAAGCAGATGGAGCCGACGGAGTCGACGGAACTCAAGAAGCCGGACCCGCCCACCGAAGGCCCCTCAGCGCCCGGCGCCCCCTGAGCCGTACTAGGCGACTAGGCGTTCTCCCCCAGAACATCCCGCAACTGCTCCGGCAGCAGCTCGCTGCACGCCTGGCGGGCCTGGTTCGTGAGGGCGTCATTGGTGCACGTGTAGTAGTCGCGGTACACCAGCTGCGCCGCGAACGACGCGCCGACGAGCGCGATCGCCAGCGACGCCGTGACCAGACCGCTCACCGCCGCCGCGGCCTGCGGGCGGGCCGGTGTCGCGTCGGCCGGAGTGTCCGGCGACGGGGTGCGCGGCTTGGTGCGCAGGGCGCTGATGCCCCAGTACAGCGCCAGCGCACCCAGCAGCAGCGCCACGTACGTCCAGCCGAACAGCGCGAAGAAGAAGGCCCACATGCCCGCCAGCAGCGCATAGCGGGCCCGGCGCTGTGCCGGGTCCGTGGGGTCCCAGCGCATGCCCGGCGCCGGACCGCCCGGTCGCTCGGGGCCGCCGCCGGGCCGGTCGCCGAAGCCGCCGCCGGAGGAGCGGCCGGGCTGCCGGTCGCTCCACTGACTGCCCCACACGGGGCGCCCGCCGTCTCCCTGAGCGCCGTCCGAGCCTCCGGAGTCCCCGCCACTGTCGCCCGAGGGCCGCCGCGGCTGCCACGGCCGGTCCGGCGTGCCCTCCGGCGGGGGAGCGAAGGGGTTGTCGTCCTGCCGGTCGCCGTTGGCGTCGCCCGACGGTGCGTCGGCCGGTGAGGCGGGGCGCTCCCGCAGCAGCACGCCACTGCGCTCCCTCCCCTGTACCGACTGCGGGGGGAACGTGAGGAGTCGCAGACTGCGGTCCGGCATCAAGAGAGCGTCTTCCCCTTATGGATCTGGATGGATCCGATGGATCTGGCTTCTACGGATCTGGCTTCTACGGATCTTGCTGGCCGATGCTTGTGCATCTCGCCGGTTACTGGTGAACGCGCGGTGCCCGGACCGCGTTCCCGAACCGGCTCCTCCCAGACGCTACCTTCCGGCCACGCCCCCGTCCCATGGGGGCCGCCCGGTGTGCCGGTATCGTTGCTGACGGTCGGCTGCTTCGTAGGCTTCCCCGTATCAGGGGGCGCGAAGCATTCGTACGACCCTACAAAACGTCTTCCGAGAAAGGGCCCCACCGTGGCCGCCAAGCCCGTGGCCAAGCGCGCCAAGCGCCTCGTCGTGCTGGTCTCCGGATCCGGCACCAACCTGCAGGCGCTGCTGGACGCCATCGAGACCACCGGGCCCGAGGAGTACGGCGCCGAGATCGTCGCCGTCGGCGCCGACCGCGACGGCATCGAGGGCCTCGCGCGGGCCGAGCGCGCCGGGCTGCCCACCTTCGTACGGAAGGTGAAGGACTACCCGACCCGGGAGGCGTGGGACGCCGCCCTCGCCGACGCCGTCGCCGCGTACGAGCCCGATCTCGTCGTCTCCGCCGGGTTCATGAAGATCGTGGGCAAGGAGTTCCTGGCCCGTTACGGCGGGCGGTTCATCAACACCCACCCCGCCCTCCTCCCCAGTTTTCCCGGCGCCCACGGCGTCCGTGACGCGCTCGCGTACGGCGCCAAGGTGACCGGCTGCACCGTCCACTTCGTCGACGACGGCGTCGACACCGGGCCGATCATCGCTCAGGGCGTGGTGGAGGTCCGGGACGAGGACGACGAGAGCGCGCTGCACGAGCGCATCAAGGAAGTCGAGCGAAGGCTGCTCGTCGATGTCGTGGGGCGGCTCGCCCGCAACGGCTATCGCATTGAGGGACGAAAGGTAGTTATCCAGTGACCGCCACCGCCGAGAGCAACAAGCGGGCCATCCGTCGCGCGCTCGTCAGCGTCTACGACAAGACCGGGCTGGAGGAGCTGGCCCGTGGCCTGCACGAGGCGGGCGTGGAACTCGTCTCCACCGGCTCCACCGCCGCCCGTATCGCCGCCGTCGGCGTCCCCGTCACCAAGGTCGAGGAGCTCACCGGCTTCCCCGAGTGCCTGGACGGCCGGGTGAAGACCCTGCACCCGAAGGTCCACGCGGGCATCCTCGCCGACCTGCGGCTCGACAGCCACCGGCAGCAGCTCGGCGAGCTGGGCGTGGCGCCGTTCGACCTCGTCGTCGTCAACCTCTACCCGTTCCAGGAGACCGTCGCCTCCGGCGCCTCGCCCGACGAGTGCGTCGAGCAGATCGACATCGGCGGCCCGTCGATGGTCCGCGCCGCCGCCAAGAACCACCCCTCGGTCGCCGTGGTCACCAGCCCGCAGCGGTACGCCGACGTCCTCGCCGCCGTGCGCGGCGGCGGCTTCGACCTCGCCGCCCGCAAGCGGCTGGCCGCCGAGGCGTTCCGGCACACGGCCGAGTACGACGTGGCGGTGGCCGGCTGGTTCGCGGGCGAGTACGTCGGTGACGGTGCGGAGTTCCCGGAGTTCATCGGGGTGACGTACCAGCGCAAGCAGGTGCTGCGCTACGGCGAGAACCCGCACCAGCCCGCCGCCCTCTACACCGGCGGCTGCGGTGGTCTGGCCGAGGCCGAGCAGCTGCACGGCAAGGAGATGTCGTACAACAACTACACGGACACGGACGCCGCCCGCCGTGCCGCCTACGACCACGACGAGCCGTGCGTCGCGATCATCAAGCACGCCAACCCCTGCGGCATCGCGATCGGCGCGGACGTCGCCGAGGCCCACCGCAAGGCGCACGCCTGCGACCCGCTGTCGGCGTTCGGCGGTGTCATCGCCGTCAACCGGCCCGTCAGCAAGGAGATGGCCGAGCAGGTCGCCGAGATCTTCACCGAGGTCGTCGTCGCGCCCGACTACGAGGAGGGCGCGCTCGAAGCGCTCACCAAGAAGAAGAACATCCGCGTACTGCGCTGCCCGCAGGCACCGGAGCCCTCGGCGGAGTTCAAGCCGATCGACGGCGGCGGCCTCGCCCAGATCACGGACGTCTTCCAGGCCGAGGGCGACGACCCCGCCAACTGGACGCTGGCGACCGGTGAGGCGCTGAGCCCCGAGGAGCTCAAGGAGCTGGCGTTCGCCTGGAGGGCGTGCCGGGCCGTGAAGTCCAACGCCATCCTGCTCGCCAAGGACGGCGCCTCGGTCGGCGTGGGCATGGGGCAGGTCAACCGGGTCGACTCGGCGAAGCTGGCGGTGGAGCGGGCCGGTGCCGAGCGGGCGCAGGGTTCCTACGCGGCCTCCGACGCCTTCTTCCCCTTCCCCGACGGGCTGGAGATCCTCACCGACGCGGGCGTCAAGGCCGTGGTGCAGCCGGGCGGTTCGGTCCGTGACGAGCAGGTCGTGGAGGCGGCGCGCAAGGCGGGCGTGACGATGTACTTCACGGGGACGCGGCACTTCTTCCACTGACGTGGAACCTGCCTCGACCTTCCCTTCCCCGTCCTGCCGCTGTGCCGAGGATGCCGCCCTCGGCACAGCGGCAGGTGGGCTCAGGTGAGCAGGTTGGAGCAGCTGTTCACCCAGCGGTGGGAGGAGATCCGGTTGTCGACGGGGTCGTCGTTGGTGAAGTAGTTGTCGCTCAGCTTGTCCGCGAAGAGCTCGTCCGGCGCCAGGCAGGCGTAACCGCCGCCGTAGCCGGGCAGCCGGTAGAAGGCGACGATGTCGAAGTCACCGACGTAACCGCTGTTCATGACGGACGAGGCCCGGTTGTCGTCGTTCCCCTGGAAGGGTCCGCTGCTGTTGCCCCAGTCCGAGTCCCAGGACTGGGTACCGCCGAGGTAGATGCCGGAGCAGTCGTTCAGCTGCCAGGCGCGGACCATGCCGTCACGGTTGTTGTTGCCGGGCCACTTGGAGTTGCAGATCGGGCCCGCGTGGGCCGTGGTCGCGGTGGCGGAGACGCCGAGCACCGCCAGTCCGAGGGCGGCGAGCGCCGCTGCTGTTTTACGCATGGTGTCCTCCTGTGTGGGATGAGGTCGCCTCGGTCGAGGCATGCCGATCCGCGGCCCGCTGCCGCGGAAGCCTGTGGGGAATGGGGTGCTGCGGTACGGCTCGGCCGGGCCGTCAGGTTCGGGGGCCGACGATCCGCTCCGCCCGGTCCAGGGCGTCCCGCTGGATCCGGGCGATTGTGTCGAGCGCGTCGCCGTACTCGCCGTGCTCGTCGAGCAACCCGGCGAGGTGGTGGGCCTGCCGCTCCTCCGCGACCGACCTGAGGGAGACCTGCCGGGCGCAGGTGGCGTCCGCGACGGCGGTCGTCCGTTCCACCTCGAACGCCTCGGCGTCCGGCAGCCGCCCGGATCGCCGCTGGACCGCCTCCCGGGCCAGGCCCGGATCCGTGTAGGGGTGGCCCGAGCGCTTCATGCACCGTGCCCAGCGCTCGACTGCCGCCGTGAACCGAGGGTCGTCCATGACCTCTGCCTCGGCGAGGGCACGGACACCGCTCGCCGTCTTGTCGGCGCCGAACCACGTTTCGAGGTCGCCGTACAGTTGCTGTTCGGCCTCACCGACACAGCCGCCGACGCGTTTGCTGATCCTGCCGCTGCCCGGCACCTCGGCCGAGACCGTCGGTCCGCTCGCGCCGCCGTTGAGAGCGGTGTCGTAGGCCCTGCCCTCCTTGTCGGACAGCGACGCGCGATGGGCGATGTTGGGGTTGTCGCGCCGGGCCCGGTTTCCCTTGTCCGCGATGCGGCTGCCGTATCCGTGTTCCCGGGCCCAGGCGATGTCGTCCTGGACATAGCCAACCGGGCGCAGCTCCTCCAGGGTCATCGGCCGGTGCTCGTGATAGGTGAAGCCCTGGCGTGTCATGCAGCGCTTGACCAGGAGCTGTTCGGCGTCCTTCAGCCGCACCTCCTGCGCGTGCGTCAGCGATCGCGGAGCCTCCCGCTGCCGGGTCGCGGCGGCCGCGGTGTCGTCGGTGTCCGGCGTGCACCCGGTCAGGGCCGTCGAGACGACGACCGCGACCGCGCACGCGGCAACGTATGCACGCTTCATTCCGCGTCCCCCTGCTGCGTCCTGGTGCTGGGCCGCCGTCCGGCGGCACCCCCTCACCATGGCTTCCGGCGCGGGGCCGCGGAACCTCGAACGTCCGAGGACGGCCCGGACCAGGGATCGCCGGGGGAGTGCTCAGCAGTTCTCCGCCCACATGTGGGACAGCGGGCGCACTCCTGCCGGTAGATCGCGTTTCGTGCCGACCTCCACGCAGCCCTCGCGGGCCCGCAGAGCGCGCTGTCCGTAGTAGACGACGTCCACGAACTGCTCGCCCGCGTCGGTGTCGAGCCCGTTGTTGAAGACCGACCGGGCGTCCGCGCGGCCCGCCCAGTCGCAACTGTTCTCCCCCTGGATCCAGTCGACGTCGTCACCCCACCAGTCGCACATGTCGCCCTGCCCGGCCGGTTCGGTGAAGAAACAGATGTGGCCCGGCGGGCAGCGGTCGTACCCGGTCGCCGTCGCCGAGACGCCGGTGGTGGTGGGTGAGGCGTCGGCGGCGGTCTCCGCCTGCAGCCCGGGCCCCGGTGACCCGCCGTCGCCCACCAGGGCCCTGACGCCGAGGGTGAGGGCCGTGAGCAGCACCGTCGCCGTGGTGGTGGCCAGCATGAGGCGGCCCCGTGGGCGGGAGCGGAGCCGCGGCAGGCGGGGGGAGCGGGCGGTGCCCGCCGCCTGGGCCACGCGGCGCAGCAGGGCGGCCGTGTCGTGGGCGGCGCGTTCTTCGTGGGTACGGGCGAGGCAGTCGGCGATGATCTGCCGCCAGGCGGGCGGGAGTTCGGCGCTCAGACGCAGCTCCTCGGCGCCGCGCGCATGGCGCACCGCCGCGTCCCGGCGGGCGGCCGGGGTGGCGCCGGGCAGGGGGTGCGTGCCCGCGAGGGCGAGGTGGGCCAGGATGCCGAAGGCCCAGATGTCCGCGGTGGGGCGGATCTGGAAGCCACGGGGGCTGATCTCCGGCCAGAGGAGTTCGGGCGGGGTGTAGTCGGGGGTGGCGAAGGCGGCGGCGTAGGCGTGGGTGCCGTCGAGTTCGGCGGCGGTGTTGAAGTCGGCGAGACGTATGGTGCCGTCGTCCATGAGGAGGACGTTGGCGGGTTTGAGGTCGCCGTGCACCCAACCGGCCCGGTGCAGCTGGTCCAGGCCCTCGCAGACCTGGACGAGCAGCGCGGACACGGCGCCGGTCGCCGGGCGCAGCGACAGCAGCGTGTCCAGCGAGCCCTGCGCCCGCTCCAGTACGAGGACGGTGGCGCCGTCGAGTTCGGGGTGCCCGGGGTCGTCGACGGTGAGGGCCTCGTACATGCGGACGAGGCGTGGTGCGCGCAGGCGCTTGAGCAGTTCCACCTCCCGTTCGGCCAGGTCCCGCAGGTGGGCGAGCTGTCGGGGGGTGTGGGTGCCGGTGGGCAGGAACTTCAGGGCCACCCGCCGCGGTGGCGCGCCGTTCCCCGAGGCGGCACGGGCCGCGTAGACGGTGCCGAAGGCGCCCGAGGCGATCGGCTCGCGGACCTCCCAGCGGCCGACGCGGTAGCCGGCCGGCACCTGGACGGCGTGCGGTCGGCCGGTCAAGACGTCACCCCGCTCGGGGTGGCGAGAACGACCAGGTCGTCCTCCCGTACGAGGTCGAAGCGGAGCGCGAGTGAGACCAGTAACTCCTTCTTGCCGTTGAGACGGGGCCCCGAGTCGGTCGTGGTGTCCGGGTCGGGCTTCAGCCGCAGCTTGACCGCCAGGTAGTCGATGTTCCACTGCACGGTCGCCCTGTTCGCCGCGGGCCAGGTGGCGCGCAGACGCTCCACCAACGCGTCGGCGGTGGGCGGCGGGGCGTGCGGCGCGCCGCGCAGACGGGGTTCGCACAGGGCGGTCAGCACGGCGAAGTAGCGTTTCGTGCGGTCCAGGGAGAACGCCGGTGCCGTGGTCGTACCGGTCGGTTCGCCGTCACCGGACCGGCCGCTGGTGTCCAGGATGTCGTGGCGTGGGGCCCAGACGTCGAAGCCGAGGAGGTCGCCCGCGGCGGGCAGCACCACGCGGGAGAACTCGAAGGGGACCGGGGCGTCCAGCCGCCCCGGCGCCACCTTGATGTGCTCGCCCGCACCCTCCGGGTTCTCCACGACGTACGTCTGGCGGGCGCTGAGGTTGCTGAGCATCCAGAAGGCGCCCTGCGCGGTGATCACACCGGCGGCGCGGGACACTCCTTCGTGGGCGATCGTCAGACCGACGCCGCCCGGCACGCTCCTTCCGAACACGAGCCTTTCACCGGGTGCGAGCCTGCTGTGGTCCGCGGTGCCGCGCGCGTCCGGCGGCACGACGATGATGCTGTGCATGGAGTCCCCCTCTCCGCGCCGGAGCCGTCCCGGACCGTTCCGAGCGGCCCCGAATTTTCCGGACGACGGTCAGGGTAAGTGGGCGGGCGGCCGGAAGCTCCGCCTTTGCGCGGCGCGTCGGCCATGGCGATGGCCCCGGCTTCCGGAGGCGGAAGCCGGGGCCATGAACGGCGGCGCGTGTTCTGCCGGGGAATCAGTCGCAGCTGTTGTAGCCGTAGGCCGCGTACACTGCGCTGCCGGTGTCGCGGTCGCCGGTGCTGTAGATGATGTACCTGCCGTTGGTGGCGCGGAGCAGGTCGATGTCGTGTTGCGCGCCGTCGTACCTGACCCTGAGGTACTCGCCCGAGGCCGTGCTGCCCGAGACGTACCGCAGCTTGCTGTCGGCGCGGCCGAACGTCTGGGGACCGACCAGGCCGTCGGCCGACAGGCCCCAGCGCGCCTGCAGGTTCCTGGTCGCGTGGGTCGTGTTGGGCCCGAAGTGGCCGTCGACGTCCGAGAAGTCGTACGCGGAGCCGTTCGACTCGGTGGCCCCCTCGGCCCAGAGGATCTGCTGCCACAGGCAGGTCGCGTTCGACGAGGAGTACGACGAGCTGGACAGGGTGCCCTCGTCGCCGAAGTCGTCCGTGTAGGTGCCTGCACCGTTGACATAGCCACTGGACGCGGAGGCCGAGGCGGGCGAGGCGCCCACGGCCAGCGCGCCGACGGCGAGCGCGGCGACGGCGGCGGCTCCCAGGCGGGTGCGTGTCGTGCGGAGGCTCATTGACGTTCCTTCCCCGTTGGTTTGGTGCTGTGTGGCGTTTCGCCATGGTCATGCTGGCGACGGCGGAAGACCGGGGGTACCTCGTACCTTTCAGGTGGACGGGACGGAGCCGCCCGTGCTTCCGAGGGCCGCGTCCTCGTACAGTTCGCACCACACCGTTTTGCCGACGGGGGACAGCCACACCCCCCAGCGCCGTGCGACCGCGTCGAGCAGCAGCAGGCCGCGGCCGGTCTCGTCGGTCTCGTCCGGCGTGCGGGCGACCAGCCATGCGCGGGCGTCGGGGTCCGTGACCTCCAGGCGGATACGTCCGTCCGGCGCGTGGTACAGACGCACGGTCACCGGAGTGCCCTCGCCCAGGTGCCGGATCACGTTGGTCAGCAACTCGCTGACGCACAACTGCACTTCGGGACAGGGCGCGCGGAGATGGTCACGAACCGCCCGACGGGCCTCGGGGACGGCCTTGGGAAGCGCGAGCAGTTCCAGGACGAGCGGTTCGGTCACTGGTCGGCCGCCTTGTTCAGGGAGTACGCGGCTGCGAAGGTCGGCGGGTCGATGCGGCCGTTCGCCTTGAGGTCGTCGTGGGGGTGCATGAGGCGTACGCCTTTCCGGTCCTGTGCGTTCTGTGACGAATCACTCACAGCGTGGCGTCGAGCGGCGTACCGTGAAAGGGGTTTCGGCTGCGCACGGGCAAGTAAGAAACGGCGGTGGTGAGTTGTGCCCGCGAAGAAGGACCCTGACGCGTCGGTGAGCGTTCCCTGCTTCTTTGGCGCCGAGTTGCGCTACAGGAGGGAGCAAGCGGGCCTGACGCTGGAGCAGTTGGTGGAGGGGAGCTTCCGGGGGATCTCGTTCCTCAGCCAGATCGAGCGAGGCGAGCGGGGGATGCCGATCGACTTCGCCAAGCATGTGGACGAGCGGCTGGGGACGGACAGGTTCTTCCAACGGCGGTGTGAAGACGCGGCCAAGGCGCGGCGGGTGGGGCATCCGCTGTACTTCCAGGACGTGCCGGACCTGGAGAAGCAGGCGCAGACGTTGGAGGAGTGGCAGCCCAATGTCATTCCGGGCCTGCTTCAGACCGCGGCCTACACGCGGGGGGTTGTCACCTACGAAGCGCCGGAGACGCCGCCGGAGGTGGTCGAGGAGCGTGTCCGAGCACGGTTGGCGCGTGCGGAGTTGTGGAAACGCGAGGACCGGCCCACCTACTGGGGGATCCTGCGCGAGTCGGTCATCCGGAGAACGCCGCTTCCACCAGCTGTGATGGCCGAGCAGTTGGAGCACGTCCTCGATGTGATCCGGTCCACGCGGAGCGTTCTCCAGATCGTTCCGGAAACAACGCCCTGGCACCCTCTCGCACACGGGATGGCCAAGATCATGACCTTCGCTGACGCCCCGCCGCTGGTCTGGGCGGACACAAACTACGACGGGCGCATCATCGACTTTCCGGCCCTCGTGAACCGGCACCGGCGGGACTACGATCTGCTCAGGGCCGTCGCACTTCCGCCCGACGCGTCCCTTGCCCTGATCGAAAAAGCAGCGAGGACCCACAGACATGAAGCGCAGCAAGGGGATTGACTACCGTCTCGTCGCTTGGCGTAAGAGCAGCTACAGCGATGGGCAGGGCGCCGACTGCGTCGAAGTAGCCGACAATCTCCCCGGCGTCACCCCCGTCCGCGACTCCAAGAACCCCGAAGGCCCCGCCCTCGTCTTCCCGGCCCCCGCCTGGGCGGCCTTCGTCACCGCCCTGAAGGCGTAGGGCCGCGCACCTCCCGTTGAGGAGGCCGCGGCCCTTACTCGGTGTTCGGGTGGCTCAGTAGCGCGGGCGCTTGAACCACGCGGATCCGTTGGCGTTGCCGACGAACACGGCCACCAGGATGGCGAGCACGGTGTGGACGAGGCCCACCAGGATGAACGGGTAGATGCCGAGGATCGCGGTGATGATGCCGAAGACGAGGATCGTGATGCGGATGCCGTTGCCGCCGGTGTTGAACTTCAGCGCCAGCACCATCGCGAACACACCCCAAGCCAGGGCGAACACCGCCATGCCCCACAGCATGCCGGTGGAGTAGTCGGCGAGCTGCTGGAAGGCGGCGTCCTCCTGGAGCGTCTCGTCGCTCTTCGCGGCCTCGACGGTCGCGGCACTGAACGCGAACAGGGCCACACCGAGGAACTGCAGGCCGACGATGACCCACAGCAGTACGCGGGCCGTGCTCACCGAGCCCGGCATGGACGTCGGCGCCGGGGCGCCGGTGTACGCGCCGACCGGCGGGGCGGCGGGGTAGCCGTAGCCCGGGGCCTGGGGCTGCTGCTGGGGATAGCCGTATCCCTGCTGCTGGCCCTGCGGGGGGCCGTAGGGGTTGTTCGGTTCGCCGAAACTCATGGCGGTGTTCCTCCGTTTTGCCTGGTGTGCGGGGACGACGCGGCGTGATCGGAGGAAGGTTGCTACAGATGCGGTTCGTCCCCCCGGTACAGCCCGCGGCACTGTGGCGTCAATCGTTCTTCAGGCATGGGTTGCTTGTCCAGCCGCATTCCCCAGGTGTTGTGCAAGTGCAACATCACCGATCATGAAGGGATCATGGGGACATACGGCGGGACGGCCCCGGAGCACCCGGATTGGAACCCGGGCCCGGTCATCCGGGAGGATGGGGCCATGACCGCCCAGATTCTCGATGGCAAGGCCACCGCAGCCGCGATCAAGTCCGATCTGACCGCCCGCGTGGCGGCGCTGAAGGAGAAGGGCGTCACGCCCGGCCTCGGCACGATCCTGGTCGGGGACGACCCCGGCAGCCAGAAGTACGTCGCCGGCAAGCACCGCGACTGCGCGCAGGTCGGCATCGCCTCCATCCAGCGTGAGCTGCCGGGTACGGCGACGCAGGAGGAGATCGAGGCGGTCGTACGGGAACTCAACGAGGACCCGGCGTGCACCGGTTACATCGTGCAACTGCCGCTCCCCAAGGGCATCGACGAGAACCGCGTCCTCGAACTGATGGACCCGGACAAGGACGCGGACGGGCTGCACCCGATGAACCTGGGCCGCCTGGTCCTGAACGAGCCCGCGCCGCTGCCCTGCACCCCCAACGGCGTGCTCACGCTGCTGCGCCGCTACGGCGTGGAGATCAAGGGGGCGGAGGTCGTGGTCGTCGGGCGGGGTGTGACGATCGGGCGGCCGATGCCGCTGCTGCTCACCCGGCGCAGCGAGAACGCGACGGTGACGCAGTGCCACACCGGTACGCGGGACCTGTCGGCGCACCTCAGGCGTGCGGACATCGTCATCGCGGCCGCCGGGTCCGCCCACCTGGTCCGGCCCGAGGACGTCAAGCCGGGAGCCGCCGTCCTCGACGTCGGCGTCTCGCGCAGCGCCGAGGGCAAGATCGTGGGCGACGTCCACCCGGACGTGGCGAAGGTCGCCGGGTGGATCTCCCCGAACCCCGGCGGCGTCGGGCCCATGACCCGGGCCCAGCTGCTGGTCAACGTGGTCGAGGCGGCGGAGCGCAGTGTCGGCTGAGTCGGCGGAGTCACCTGAGGAGAACGGGGGCGCCGAGCGGAACGGCGCCCCCGCACAGAACGGGGCTGCCGCCAAGAATGGCGTATCGCCGAGCGGCGGGGCACAGACGGCGGACGGTGCATCGCCGAACGGCCGGGCGCGCGCTGCGGGCGGCGAGGCCCCGAACGGCCGGGCCTACGCTGCGGGCGGCGAGGGTCCGAGCGGCTCCGTGCCCGCGTCGGACGGTGTGTCGCCGAACGGCTCCGCGACCCCCGCGCACGGCGCGTCCGTGAACGGTGCTCTCGACGACGCCGAGCTTGTCGTGCGGGACGCGATCAGTGTCGTGGACGAGGACGGGACGCCCCGGCGGACCACCCGCCGCTTCCCCCTGTTCACGAAGGACACCGCGCGGCCCGAGGGTGGCGGCCGGGCGGCGCCCGGGGACGCGCCCGCGCCCGCGCGGCAGTGGCCGATGCTCGCCGTGCTCGCGCTGGTCGGCCTCGGCCTGCTGCTGACGGCGTTCGACGCGTTCCGGATCGGCACGATGCTGATCGGCGCGGCGCTGGTCGGCGGCGCCGTACTGCGCTGGCTGCTGCCCGGCGTCGGCATGCTCGCCGTGCGTTCCCGCTTCACGGACATCGCCACCTACGGCGTCCTCGGCCTGGCGATCGTCCTGCTGGCGCTGATGGCCCAGCCGAACCCCTGGCTGGAGCTCCCGTTCCTGAAGGACACCCTGCACTTCACCGTCAGCAGTTAGCAGGCCGGGCGCTCCCACGAAACGGCGGCCCGTCCCCTCCCCCGAGCAAGGACGGGCCGCCGCCGCACCCAAACTCCCGCACGTCGAACAACCTGTTCAACGGCTGTCCGTACGCTGTGGCACGGAAGTGACCGTTCCGCTGCGGAGTCCGCGCTCCGCCACCGTCGAGGACCGGTTGCGCCTGGGTGCGATGCGCGCCCCTGAGACGTCCGAGGCCGTCGGTGTGTTCCCGTTGTGTCGATGTATTGACAGCTTCGGGAATGCCGGACTGGGCACTGCACAGCGGGGCTAATCTGCCCAATCGGGACGTCCCGGGAACTGAGATCTGACGGGGTGCATCCCAGTCGACGGGGGAACAAGCAGCACGTACAGGGGGAAAAGGGGGGAAGCGATGCCTCGTTGGAAGGCCTTGCCGGATGAACTCGATCCGCAGATAGAGGAGTTCGTCGGCCAGCTGCGGCGGCTCGTGGACCGCAGCGGCCTGAGTATCTCCGCGCTGTCCGACCGCACGGGCTACAGCAAGACGTCCTGGGAGCGTTACCTGAACGGGCGGCTGCTCGCACCGAAGGGCGCGATCGTCGCGCTGGCCGAGGTCACCGGCACCAACCCGATCCATCTGACCACCATGTGGGAGCTCGCCGAACGGGCCTGGAGCCGCTCGGAGATGCGCCACGACAGGACCATGGAGGCGATCCGGATATCGCAGGCGCGCGCGGCGCTCGGCGAGTTCGGCGCGCCCCCGGCGAACACCAAGGGCAAGACGGCCCGCAGGGGCGGCAGCGCGACGGCCATGCCGGGCATCGCGGGCCCGGCGGGCGTGGCCCCGACGGTGCCGCCCCAGCCGACGGCACCGGACGCGAACGCCCGGGAGGCCGAGGCACGGCCGACGGTCAACTCGTGGGGGCTCGCGGGGTACACCGGGCCGTCCCGGGCGAGCGGCCGTCGTGGCGCCGGTACGGGGGTGAATCCGGCGTCGGCCGGACGGGCGCCGGGCGCCGGAGTGCCGACCCCCACCCCGCCGCCGGGCGCCGGAGTGCCCACGCCGTCCCCGCGCCCGCCGGGCGCCGGAGTGCCGACCCCGCCAGGCGCCCCTTCCGGCGGCGCGTCCGGCAAGAAGCGGCTCGCGCTGTTCGCCGCCGGTGCCGTCGCCGTGGCCGTCGCGGCCGGTGCCGCGTACCACCTCACCGGCGGCGACCGGAACGACACCGCGAGCGCCGCCCCGTCCCCGTCCGTCAGCATCGACGCCAACCTGCCACCCGGCGTCAAGTGCAGCGGCGACACCTGCACCGGCAAGGACGCGGAGACCATGGGATGCAGCGGCGACCTCGTCACCACCGCCAGGACGGCGACCGTCGGCACCACCGTCGTCGAGGTCCGTTACAGCGAGACCTGCGGCGCGGCGTGGGGCCGTATCACCCAGGCCGCCGAGGGCGACGAGGTCCAGGTGACCGTGGGCACGACCAAGGAGAACGGCTCCATCACAGCCGTCGGTGACACCATCGCGTACACCCCGATGATCGCCGTGAAGGACGCGGGCGAGGCCACGGCGTGCGCCACGCTGGCGTCGGGGGAGCGGGGCTGCACACAGTAGAAGCGCGGCAGAAAGGCGTCGGCGGTGCGCATGCCGTTCCGCGATCCCGGGAACGCGCACAGTACCCCCACGGGAGTCCGGCAACGGTACCCCTACCCGGCGGTCGTCCCGTCTCTCCTCTCCCGGACGGGCGGCCGCCGCCTTTCGTGGGTTCTGTGGGGTGGGCCACATCAACCCGCACGTCCGGGATCCCGGATGCGCGATAGCCTGACCGCTGGATCTCTCTTGACGCCAAGAGATCGATCAAAAAAGCCGGGGCAGGGACGCCCCACCGCCAGCTGTCATACGGAGAACGCCATGACCCGCACTCCCGTGAACGTCACCGTCACCGGCGCGGCCGGCCAGATCGGTTACGCCCTGCTCTTCCGCATCGCCTCCGGCCAGCTGCTCGGCGCGGACGTGCCGGTCAGGCTCCGCCTCCTGGAGATCACCCCGGCGCTGAAGGCCGCCGAGGGCACCGCGATGGAGCTGGACGACTGCGCGTTCCCGCTGCTCCAGGGCATCGACATCACCGACGACCCGAACGTCGCCTTCGACGGCGCCAACGTCGCCCTCCTCGTCGGCGCCCGCCCGCGCACCAAGGGCATGGAGCGCGGTGACCTGCTGGAGGCCAACGGCGGCATCTTCAAGCCGCAGGGCCAGGCCATCAACGCGCACGCCGCGGACGACATCAAGGTCCTCGTCGTCGGCAACCCGGCCAACACCAACGCGCTGATCGCACAGGCCGCCGCCCCGGACGTACCGGCCGAGCGCTTCACCGCGATGACCCGGCTGGACCACAACCGCGCGCTGACCCAGCTGTCGAAGAAGACGGGCACGCCGGTCTCCGAGATCAAGAAGCTGACGATCTGGGGCAACCACTCCGCCACCCAGTACCCGGACATCTTCCACGCCACCGTCGCGGGCAAGAACGCCGCCGAGGTCGTGAACGACGAGAAGTGGCTGGCCGAGGACTTCATCCCGACCGTTGCCAAGCGCGGCGCCGCCATCATCGAGGCCCGCGGCGCCTCGTCGGCCGCGTCCGCCGCCAACGCCGCCATCGACCACATCCACTCCTGGGTCAACGGCACGCCCGAGGGCGACTGGGTCTCCATGGGCATCCCGTCCGACGGCTCCTACGGCGTCCCGGAGGGCCTGATCTCCTCCTTCCCGGTCACCTGCGAGGACGGCAAGTACGAGATCGTCCAGGGCCTGGAGATCAACGACTTCTCCCGCGCCCGCATCGACGCCTCCGTCAAGGAGCTGGAGGAGGAGCGCGAGGCGGTCCGCGGCCTCGGCCTCATCTGACCCCGGCGACACCCGCCGCACGACCCCCGGCCCGCCACCACGGGCCGGGGGTCGTCGTCGTTTTCCCTGGGCACATTGCTTCTGCTACGACGCTCGGAAGCTCCTCAACCCGCCCCGGCCTGGAGCGGGCCGTCGCCCTGGTCGAGCAGGCCGCCGCGGCCACCGACACGGATGTGCGCGCCCGCTGGGTGCGCGAGCGGCTGGACGCCGTCGGGTACGAGGGTCCCGCCGACTCCGTCGCGGCGATCAAGCACCTGCGCTAGGCGGCCCCCGGCCTCAGCCTTCTGAGCGCCGTCCAGCCGGCCAAGTCGGCGGCGGCGCAGGGCGCTCAGCCGACCGGACAGGTCAGCGCAGCCGCTTCTCGAACCAGTGCCCGGCGTAGATGTGCTCGGCGTACGCCGGGATCTCCGTGTAGCCGGCCGCCCGGTACATCGTCTGCGCCTCGGTGAGCACGGCGTGCGTGTCCAGTCGTACGACGTCGAAGCCGCGCTCGATCGCCGCGCGCTCCAGCGCCGCTAGGATCCGGCGGGCCAGCCCCAGCCGCCGGGCGTCCGGGTGGACCCACACGTGCTTGATCTCGCCCACGCCCGGTTCGAGAGGGCGCAGCCCGCCGCAGCCGACGGGACGTTCGTCCTCGTACGCCACGAAGAAGGCACCCGAGTCGCCGGACACCTCTTCCGGGCGTACGAGATCGGCGGGATCGAAGCCTTCGGGGAAGCGTTCGTCCAGCTCGGCGGCGTAGGCGGCGAGGGTGGCGCGGGCGTCCGGGGAGGCGCCGTCGACGCGTTCGACGGTGATGCCGGCCAGGCGCAGCAGGCGCTCGGTGGTGGTCATGGCCTCGGTGAGCCGGGCGCGCTGGGCCGGGGTGAGACCGTCGAGCAGGCCGGTCACCAGGGCGTCGGCCCGGCGGTTCTGTTCGTTGACCTCGACGCGTCCGGCCGGGGTGAGTTCGATCATGCGCAGCCGGTTGTCGCCGGGGTGGACGCTCAGCCGGACCATGCCCTGTGCCTCCAGGGCCTTGGCCATCCGGCTCAGATAGCCCGCGTCCAGGCCGAGCCGGGCGCGCAGCTCACGCAGCGAGGCGCCGTCGCCGATCTCGAAGAGCAGGCGGGCCTCGCCGAGGGGGCGGTTCTGGCCCAGGTAGTGGTCGTCGAGGGCGCCGATGCGGCGGGTGAAGTAGCGGTTGAAGCGGCGGAAAGCCGCGACGTGCTCGGATACTGCCTCCATATTTCTTTGACTTTAGTCAAAGGACACCGATCCGCCCATAGGGGCGAGGGAAGCGAGGGTTTTTCTAGGTATTTGTCCGAATTCTCAGTGAGGCAGCACACTTTCAGCCACCGATTCCGCATGCCTGAAAGGGGTACGGGCAGGCGCTCACGGTCCCCCCTGAACAGGAACGGAAGGCAAGAACCGAGCATGTCGGACAGAGACACGATCCACGTGGCAGGGGAGTGGCGGCCCGCCGTCTCCGGTGCCACGCGCGAGATCCTCGACCCCGCGGACGCCCTGCCGTTCGCCGTGGTCGCCGAGGGGGACGAGAAGGACACGGACCTGGCCGTCGCCGCCGCCCACCGCGCCTTCGACGGCGGGCAGGGCCAGTGGCCCCGCACCCCCGTCGCCGAGCGCGCCGCCCTGCTGCGCCGCGTCGCCGACCTGCTGGTCCGCGACCGCGAGGAACTCGGCCTGCTGGAGAGCCGGGACGCCGGCAAGACCGCCGAGGAGGGCCGCGTCGACATCGACTGCGTGGCCGACGCCTTCCGTTACTTCGCCGACCTGGTGGCCGGGGAAGGGGCCGGCCGGGTCGTCGACGCGGGCTCGCCCGACATCCACAGCGTCGTCGTGCACGAACCGGTCGGCGTCTGCGCGCTGATCACACCGTGGAACTACCCCCTGCTCCAGGCCAGCTGGAAGATCGCGCCCGCGCTCGCGGCCGGGAACACCTTCGTGGTCAAGCCGAGCGAGATCACGCCGATGACCACCATCGCCCTGATCGACCTGCTCGCCGAGGCCGGGCTGCCCGCCGGAGTCGCGAACATCGTCACCGGCCCCGGCCACACGGTCGGCGCCCGCCTCGCCGAGCACCCGGACGTCGACCTGGTCTCCTTCACCGGTGGCCTGGTCAGCGGCACGAAGGTGGCCGCGGCCGCCGCCCCGACCGTCAAGAAGGTCGCCCTCGAACTCGGCGGCAAGAACCCCAACGTCGTCTTCGCCGACGCCTGCGCCACCGACGAGGCCTTCGACACCGCCGTCGACCAGGCCCTCAACGCCGCCTTCATCCACAGCGGCCAGGTCTGCTCCGCGGGCGCGCGCCTCATCGTCGAGGAGTCGGTCAGGGAGCGGTTCGTCGCCGAACTCGCGCGCCGGGCCGGTCGTATCCGCCTCGGGCGCGGGACGGCGGACGGCGTCGAGTGCGGCCCCCTCGTCTCCGAGCAGCAGCGCGCCAAGGTGGAGTCGTACGTCGCCTCCGCGCTGGCCGAGGGCGCGGTGCTGCGCTGCGGCGGCAAGCGTCCGGAGCCCACCGATTCCCGGCCCGCCACCGGCTACTTCTACGAGCCGACGGTGCTCGACCAGTGCCACCGCGAGATGAAGGTCGTACGCGAAGAGGTCTTCGGGCCGGTCCTGACGGTGGAGACCTTCCGCACCGAGGACGAGGCCGTGGCGCTCGCCAACGACACCGAGTACGGGCTGGCCGGTGCCGTCTGGACCGCCGACGCCGGGCGGGCCCGCCGGGTCGCGGGACGGCTCCGCCACGGCACCGTCTGGATCAACGACTTCCACCCCTACCTCCCGCAGGCGGAGTGGGGCGGCTTCGGCAAGAGCGGCGTCGGCCGCGAACTCGGCCCGGCCGGGCTCGCCGAGTACCGCGAAACCAAGCACGTCTACCAGAACCTCGCGCCGAAGCCGGTGCGCTGGTTCGCGGGCTGAGGTCCCGACAGCCCGCAGGAACCACCCTTCACCCTGGAGTAACCCCCCATGCCCGAGACCACCCCAACCTACGACTACGTCGTCATCGGCGGCGGCACGGCAGGCTCCGTCATCGCCTCCCGCCTCACCGAGAACCCCGACGTCACCGTCGCCGTCATCGAGGGCGGCCCCAGCGACGTGGACCGCGAGGACGTCCTCACCCTGCGCCGCTGGATGGGCCTGCTCGGCGGCGAACTCGACTACGACTACCCCACCACCGAGCAGCCACGCGGCAACTCCCACATCCGGCACAGCCGCGCCCGCGTCCTCGGCGGCTGCTCGTCCCACAACACCCTCATCGCCTTCAAGCCGCTGCCGTCCGACTGGGACGAGTGGGAGGCGGCCGGGGCCAAGGGCTGGGGCGCGGTGCAGATGGAGGCGTACTACGCCCGGCTGCTGAACAACATCGTCCCGGTCGACGAGAAGGACCGGAACGCCATCGCCCGCGACTTCGTCGACGCCGCCCAGGCCGCGCTGGGTGTGCCCCGCGTGGAGGGCTTCAACGAGAAGCCGTTCACCGAGGGCGTCGGCTTCTTCGACCTCGCCTACCACCCCGAGAACAACAAGCGGTCCTCGGCCTCGGTGGCGTACCTCCACCCGGTGATGGACGAGCGGCCCAACCTGACGCTCCTGCTGGAGACCTGGGCGCACAGGCTTCAGCTGAACGGCACCCGCGCCGAGGGCGTCCACGTCCGCACCAAGGACGGCGAGGAGATCCTCGTCCGGGCCCGCAACGAGGTCGTGCTGTGCGCGGGCGCGGTCGACTCGCCCCGGCTGCTGCTGCACTCCGGCATCGGCCCGAAGGACGATCTCGCCGAGCTGGGCATACCGGTGGTCCACGATCTGCCCGGCGTCGGCGAGAACCTGCTCGACCACCCCGAGTCGGTGATCGTCTGGGAGACCCACGGGCCCCTCCCGGAGAACTCCGCGATGGACTCCGACGCGGGCCTGTTCGTGCGCCGCGACCCCGAACACGCGGGCCCCGACCTGATGTTCCACTTCTACCAGATCCCGTTCACGGACAACCCGGAGCGCCTCGGCTACGAACGGCCCCCGTACGGCGTCTCGATGACCCCGAACATCCCCAAGCCGAAGAGCCGCGGACGGCTGTACCTCACCAGCGCCGACCCGGCCGTGAAGCCCGCACTGGACTTCCGCTACTTCACCGACGAGGACGACTACGACGGCCGCACCCTCGTCGACGGCATCCGCATCGCCCGCGAGATCGCCAAGGCCGAGCCGCTGGCGGGCTGGCTGAAGCGGGAGGTGTGCCCCGGCCCGGACGTCACCAGCGACGAGGCGCTCAGCGAGTACGCCCGCAAGGTCGCGCACACCGTCTACCACCCGGCGGGTACCTGCCGGATGGGCGACGCCTCCGACGAACTCGCGGTCGTCGACCCCGAGTTGCGGATCCGTGGCCTGGACGGCATCCGGATCGCGGACGCGTCGGTGTTCCCGACCATGACCGCGGTGAACCCGATGATCGGGGTGCTGATGGTCGGGGAGCGGGCCGTGGAGCTGATCGGGGGTGGTGCGCGATGAGTACCGCTGTCGGGACCGCCTCCGTGTTCTCCGTCGACGGGCTGTGGAAGGTCTTCGGCCCGAAGGCCGACCGCGTCCCCGCCGACCCGGAGCTGGCCGCCCTGCCCGCCGCCGAGCTGCGCGCCCGCACCGGCTGCACCGCCGCCGTCCGGGACGTCTCCTTCGACGTGCGCAAAGGTGAGGTCTTCGTCGTCATGGGCCTGTCCGGCTCCGGCAAGTCCACGCTGGTGCGCTGTCTGACCCGGCTGATCGAACCGACGGCCGGGACCATCGCCATCGACGGCGAGGACGTCCGCGCCATGGACAAGGCCCGGCTGCGCGAACTGCGCCGGCACCGCGCCGCGATGGTGTTCCAGCACTTCGGGCTGCTCCCGCACCGCACGGTCCTCGACAACGTGGCGTACGGACTGGAGATCCAGGGCGTGGGCAGGGCCGAGCGGCGCGAGAAGGCGGCGGAGGTCGTCGCCAAGGTGGGCCTGGCGGGCATGGAGCAGCGCAGGCCCGGCCAGCTGTCGGGCGGACAGCAGCAGCGGGTGGGGCTCGCGCGTGCGCTGGCCGTCGACCCGGAGGTGCTGCTGTTCGACGAGCCGTTCAGCGCCCTCGACCCGCTGATCCGGCGGGAGATGCAGGAAGAGGTCGTCCGGCTGCATCGCGACGAGGGCCGCACGATGGTCTTCATCACCCATGACCTGAACGAGGCGCTCAAGCTCGGTGACCGGATCGCCCTGATGCGTGACGGCCGGATCGTCCAGCTCGGCACCCCGGAGGAGATCGTCGGCTCCCCGGCCGACGACTACGTCCGCGAGTTCGTCCGCGACGTCCCCCGCGAACAGGTCATGACCGTGCGCACCGCCATGCGGCCCGCGTCCGCGGAGGAGGCGGGGGCCGGACCGGCGGTGGCCCCGGCGGCGACCGTGTCGGAGGCCATCGAGGCGGTGGCACGGAACGGGGGACCGGTGCGGGTGGTGGACTCCGGCCGGTGCCTCGGCGTGGTGGACCCGGAGGGACTGCTGGGTGTGGTGGCCGGTACGGGGCCTCGTCAGGAGGTGGCTTGATGGCCACCGTCACAGCCTCCGCGCCCCGCGCCCTGCCCGCCGTACTGAAGAACCGGGTCGTCGCCAAGCTCGCCCTGCTGGCCCTGGCCGCGGCGATCCTCGTCCCGCTGGCCAACGCCCGTTGGGCGAGTGGGAGCTGGCCCGACGCCCTCACCGTCGACCTGACCCAGCCCCTCACCGGCGCCAGCGACTGGATCATCGACAACCGGGACAGCCACCCGCTGTTCCTGTACTTCTTCGGCCACATCAGCAACGCGGTCGTGCTGTCCGTACGCGCCGTCTACCTCGCCCTTCTCACCATCGGCTGGGCGGGCGTCACCGCGTTCGGCGCCTTCCTCGCCTGGCGGGTGGCGGGTGTGCGGCTCGCCCTCGGTACGGCCGCCGCGTTCCTGGCCTGCGGGCTGCTCGGCATGTGGGTGCCGACCATGCAGACGCTGGCCCTGATGGTCGTGGCGGTGCTGGCGTCCGTCGTCGTCGGCGCCCTGCTCGGTCTCGCCGCCGGGCTGTCCGGCCGGATGGACCGCGCCCTGCGCCCGGTGCTGGACACCATGCAGGTGCTCCCGGCGTTCGCCTACCTCCTGCCCGTCGTCCTGGTCTTCGGCATCGGCGTCCCCGCCGCCGTCCTCGCCACCGTCATCTACGCCGCCCCACCCATGGCCCGCCTCACCGCCCTCGGCCTGCGCGGCGCCGACCAGGGCGTCCTGGAGGCGGTCGAGTCGCTCGGCGCCACCGCGCGCCAACGGCTGTTGACCGCCCGTATCCCGCTGGCCCGCAAGGAACTGCTGCTCGGCCTCAACCAGACGATCATGATGGCGCTGTCCATGGCGGTCATCGCCTCCGTGATCGGCGCCGGCGGCCTCGGCGACCGCGTCTACCAGGCGCTGGCCTCGGTCGACGTCGGTGCGGCCCTCGCCGCGGGCATCCCGATCGTGCTGCTGGCGGTCGTCCTGGACCGCGTCACCGCGGCGGCGGGCAGCGGCACCGGGGAACGCCCCCGCGCCGGATGGCCGTACGCCCTGGCCGCCGCCGTGGCCGTCGCGGGCGCCGGACGCCTGCTGGGCCGCACCGAATGGCCCGACACCTGGACCCTGAACATCGCCGAGCCGGTCAACCGCGCCGTCGACTGGATGACCGCCCACCTCTACTCGGGCGTCCCCGTCGTCGGCGGCACCGCCGACTGGGCCGGGCACTTCACCACCTGGGTCCTCGACCCGCTGCGCGACGGCCTGCAGTGGCTGCCCTGGTGGTCGGTGCTGCTCATCGTCGCCGCCCTGGCCTGGCTGATCGGCACCTGGCGCACCGCGCTGACCGCCGTCCTCGCCATGGCCGCGATCGGCGTACTCGGCGTCTGGGAGCCGTCCCTGAACACCCTCTCCCAGGTCCTCGCCGCCGTCGCCGTCACCCTCGTCCTGGGCTTCGCGACCGGCATCGCGGCCGCCCGCAGCGAACGCTTCGCGCGGGCGCTGCGCCCCGTCCTGGACGTCTTCCAGACGATGCCGCAGTTCGTGTACCTGATCCCGGTCGTCGCCCTGTTCGGCGTCGGCCGCGCCCCGGCGGTGGCCGCGGCCGTCGTCTACGCGCTGCCCGCCGTCGTCCGCATCACCGCCCAGGGCCTGAGGCAGGTCGACCCGGCGGCACTGGAATCGGCCCGCTCGCTCGGCGCGACCAGCGGCCAGCAGCTCCGCCAGGTCCAGCTGCCGCTCGCCCGCCGGTCGTTGCTGCTCGCCGTCAACCAGGGTGTGGTCCTCGTCCTCGCCGTCGTCATCATCGGCGGCCTGGTCGGTGGCGGCGCCCTCGGCTACGACGTCGTCTTCGGCCTCGCGCAGGGCGACCTGGCGACCGGTCTGGTGGCCGGCGCCGCGATCGTCTGCCTCGGCCTGATGCTCGACCGGGTGACCCAGCCGACGGAACGCCGCGCGAAGAAGGGAGCGTGACATGCGTACGCGTACGAGCGTCGTGGCGGCGGTGGCGCTGCTCGCCCTGACCACCGGCTGCGGCGCCGCCGACATGACCAAACAGGCCTCGCCGTTCGCCAACGCGCAGGGCGCCAAGGCCGTGACCCTGTCCGTGCAGTCGTGGGTGGGCGCGCAGTCGAACGTCGCCGTCGCCCAGTACCTGCTCGAACACGAACTCGGCTACCGCGTCGACACCGTCCAGATCGACGAGGTTCCCGCCTGGGACGCCCTCAGCCAGGGCCGCGTCGACGCGATCCTGGAGGACTGGGGGCACCCCGAGGAGGAACAGCGGTACGTCAAGGACAAGAAGACGATCGTGAACGGCGGCGACCTCGGGGTCACCGGGCACATCGGCTGGTACGTCCCGACGTACTTCGCGAAACAGCACCCCGACGTCACCGACTGGAAGAACCTCAACAAGTACGCCGACCAGTTCCGCACCCCGGAGAGCGGCGGCAAGGGCCAGCTGATGGACGGCTCGCCGTCCTACGTCACCAACGACAAGGCGCTGGTGAAGAATCTGGACCTGAACTACAAGGTGGTCTTCGCCGGTTCGGAGGCCGCGCAGATCACGCAGATCAAGCAGTTCGCGAAGGAGAAGAAGCCCTTCCTGACGTACTGGTACTCACCGCAGTGGCTCTTCGAGAAGGTCCCGATGACCGAGGTGAAGCTGCCCCCGTACAAGGAGGGCTGCGACGCGGACCCGGAGAAGGTCGCCTGCGCCTATCCGCACACGCCGCTGCAGAAGTACCTGAACGCCGACTTCGCGAAGGACGGCGGGGCGGCGGCTCGGTTCCTGAAGAAGTTCCAGTGGACGACCGAGGACCAGAACGAGGTCTCGCTGATGATCGCCGAGCAGAAGCTGACCCCTGAGGAGGCGGCGAAGAAGTGGGTGGGCAGCCACGAGTCGACGTGGAAGCAGTGGCTGTCCTGAGGCTCACTTTCTGAGGCCCGCCGCGATGTCGCGGAGCGCTGCTGCGGCTCTGCGCTGCAGGCCCGGGCCGAAGGTGATGCGGGTGGCCCCTCGGCTGCCGAGTTCGGTGAGCTCTGCGAGTTCGGTGAGCTGAGTGAGCTCGGCTCGTGAGGGGCCCGCGCCGTCCAGCCGTGCGAACGCGTTGATCGGTCCCTCGATCCCCGCCCGCAGCAGCGGCAGTACGTCGAGCGGGGCGGCGATCGGATACACGCAGTCGGCGCCCGCGGCGACGTACAACGCGGCGCGCTCGATGGCCCGTTCGGGGTCCATGACGCCCTGTAGGAACGTGTCGACGCGCGCGTTGATGAACAGCCGGTCGCCCGCCGCCGCCCGCACCTCGGCCAGCCACTCGGCGTGCGCGTGCGGGTCCTTGAGGACGCCTGCGCCGGAGTCCTCCAGATTGCAGCCGACGGCGCCGGTCTCCAGCAGCCGCTCGACCAGTTCCTTCGGCGCGAGCCCGTACCCGTCCTCGACATCCGCCGACACCGGCACGTCCACCGCCCGCACGATCCGGGCGACCGCCGCGAACACCTCGTCCGCCGGAGTCTCCCCGTCCTCGTAGCCGAGCGAGGCGGCGACCCCCGCGCTGGGCGTCGCCAGCGCGGGGAAACCGGCGTCCACGAGGGCGCGGGCGCTCGCCGCGTCCCACGGGCCCGGGAGGATCAGGGGCTCGGCCGGGTCGGGTCGGCGGTGCAGCGCGCGGAACGTGTCTGCTTTGGTCACTACTGCCTTGGTCACCACTCCACCCTTCCCGGTGGTATCCGTCGGGACACCATCAGCCGGTTCCAGCTGTTGATCACGGTGATGAGGGCGGTGAGGTGAGCCAGCTCGGTCTCCTCGAAGTGCCGCGCCGCGCGCTCGTAGACCTCGTCCGGCACGAACCCGTCCGTCAGGACGGTCACCGCCTCCTCCCACGCGGCCAGCAGATCGAGCTGCCTCTCGCTCACCCCGTGCTTGCGGGCGAGCGCGAGATGCATGCCGAGGCAGAACGCGCAGTGGTTGAGCGGGGAGGCACGGATCTGCACCAGCTCGGCGAGCGTGGAGTCGCCGAGGCCTGCTTCGCGGACGCGCTGAGCGCCCGCATCGCCTCCCGCACCCCGGCATCCAGGTACGTGGTCCGTCCCGTCACTTGTACTGGCCCGGCTGGTAGTGGCCCGGCGTCATCCGGCAGGTCACGCCGAACCGGTTCCAGGCGTTGATCACCGTGATCGCGGCGATCAGCTGCGCCAGCTCGGTCTCCTCGAAGTGCCGCGCCGCGCGCTCGTAGACCTCGTCCGGCACGAACCCGTCCGTCAGGACGGTCACCGCCTCCGTCAGCTCCAGGGCCGCCAGCTCCTTCTCGGTGTAGAAGTGCCGCGACTCCTCCCAGGCGCTCAGCTGCACGATCCGCTCGACGCTCTCACCCGCCGCGAGCGCGTCCTTGGTGTGCATGTCGATGCAGAAGGCGCAGTGGTTGACCTGCGAGGCGCGGATCTTCACCAGCTCGTACAGCGTCGGGTCCAGGCCCTGCCGGGCGGCCGTGTCGAGCCGGATCATCGCCTTGTAGACGTCGGGGACGAGCTTGGCCCACTGCAGACGCGGGGTGAGCTCGGGGGCGTACTGCACGGCTGCCGTGTCTTCTGTCGTCGTCATGTCCTCGACCCTACGAGCGAGGCAGCCCAGGAGTATGGTCCATTTCCATGGCGAAACCTCGGGCCACTTTGGGCATCGACCTGCACCTCGAACCCTCCGGGCCCGGCCTGCGCCGCGGCCTGACCGACGCCCTGCGCGAGGCCGTCCGCACCGGCCGCCTCGCGCCCGGCACCCGGCTGCCCTCCTCCCGCTCACTCGCCGCCGACCTCGGCATCGCCCGCAACACCGTCGCCGAGTCCTACGCCGACCTCGTCGCCGAGGGCTGGCTCACAGCCCGCCAGGGCTCCGGCACGCGGGTCGCCGACCGTGCCGTCCTGCCATCGCCCGACCGGCGGACCCCGCACCACCGCGAACCCGGCCGCCCCGCCCACAACCTCGTCCCCGGCACTCCCGACCTCGCCTCCTTCCCCCGAGCCGAGTGGCTCAAGGCCGCCCGCCGCGCCCTCACCGCCGCCCCGAACGACGCCCTCGGCTACGGCGACCCCCGCGGCCGCATCGAACTGCGCACCGCCCTCGCCGACTACCTCTCCCGCGCCCGCGGCGTACGCGCCGACCCCGACCACATCCTCGTCTGCGCCGGCTTCGCGCACGGTCTGAAACTCCTCGCCGAGGTCCTCCACACCCGCGGCCTGCGCACCCTCGCCGTGGAGTCCTACGGCCTCGACGTGCACTGGGACCTGGTGGAACGCGCGGGCCTGCGCACCCTCCCGCTTCCCTTCGACGAACATGGCACCTTGCCGGGGGCCCTTGAAGGGGCGGCGGGGCTCGGCACACCCGGGGCCGTGGGGTTCGGGGCTGCGGGCTCCGTCGGGGGTGGGGTTTCTGGTTCGGCGGGGCTGGGGGCCGCTGGTTCTGTCGGGGGCGGGGTTTCTGGTTCGGCGGGGGCGGAAGGTGGCGGCTTCGCTGGTGGTGGGGTTTGTGGTTCGGCTGGGGCGGGTGTCGTTGGTTCTGTTGGGTGTGGGGCTTGTGGCTGGGTGGGGGCGGGGGCGGCTGGCTTCGGTGGGCGGGAACCTTGTGGCTCGGTGGGGGCGGAAGGTGGCGGCTTCGCTGGGGGTGGGGTTTGTGGTTCGGCTAGGTCCGAGGCCGCCGTCTCCGTAGGGCGTGGGGCTCGTGGCACGGCGGGGCCGGAAGCCGCCGGTTCCGCGACGCCGGAGGCCGTCGGCTCCGTCGGGCGTGGCGCTGCCCGTGACGCCCGGAGCGCGGCTGCCCGCCCCGCCGAAGGGTGGGCAGCCGAGGGCGCTCTCCGCGACGACCTCGCCGCCGCGCGGGCCGTGTTGCTGACGCCCGCGCACCAGTTCCCGATGGGCGTCGCCCTGCGCCCCGCGCGCCGGGCCGCCGTCGTGGACTGGGCCCGGCGGACGGGCGGGCTGATCCTGGAGGACGACTACGACGGCGAGTTCCGCTACGACCGCCAGCCCGTCGGCGCCCTCCAGGACCTCGACCCCGACCACGTCGTCTACCTCGGCACCGCCAGCAAGTCCCTCGCCCCCGGCCTGCGGCTGGCCTGGATGGTCCTGCCGCCCTCGCTGGTGCCGGACGTCATGCGGCACGCCGGCGGCTCGGCCACGGGCGCCCTCGAACAGCTGACCCTCGCCGAGTTCCTCACCTCCGGCGCCTACGACCGCCATGTACGCGCCGCCCGCCTGCGCTACCGGCGCCGCCGCGACGACCTGGTCGCCGCCCTCGCCGAACACGCACCCGACGTCCGCGCCACCGGCATCGCGGCCGGCCTGCACGCCGTCCTCCAACTCCCGCCCGGCACCGAACAACCGGTCGTCCGCGCCGCCACCTGGCAGGGCGTCGCCGTCCACGGCCTCTCCCGCTACCGCCACCCCGCAGCCGGGGCCCAGCACCTCGACGCCCTGGTCGTCGGCTACGGCACCCCACCCGACCACGCCTGGACGGGCACCCTGGAGGCTCTGTGCAAGGCGCTGCCCTAAGCTCCTCGCCCAGAGGTGATCGCGCACCTGCACGGCACTTATGATCACCGGTCGGACAGACCAACGGGGAGATAGAACATGGCGGAAACCCGACGACGGATGCGCTCCAGCACCGTCGTACTCGGCGGCCTGGGCGTCATAGCCGCGGCACTCACCTCCTGCAGCTCCGACCCGGACCGCCGCTGCGTGGACCGCGACAGCTACGACTACCTCAACGGCTACAAGATCGTCGCCGACAAGAACTGCACGTCCTCCTCGTCCGGCACCTCCTACGGCAAGGGCCGCAAGAGCACCGGCCAGCGCGTCGACGCCGCCTGGTACTACGACGCCGAGGTCAGCGGCGGCTACGCCGAGCACGGCACCTTCAGCCGCAGCGAGGCCGTCGACCGCGGCGGCTTCGGCTGCTCGGGCGACGGCGACGGCGGCAGCGGCAGCAGCGGCGGCTGAGCGGCGACGCCGAACTCGTCGACCGGAGGACCCCTTTTCATGGAACGCCGCACCATCGCCCCCCGCCCCGGCTGGCAGCAGACCGTCGAGGAGCAGGGCCTGATCTACCCGCTGACCCGCTACCCCGACAACTCCCTGCGCCCCTACTGGGACGAGAGCGCCTACTACGTCTTCTCGCTCCCCGAGGTCGAGGCCCTGGAGGAGGTCGTCGAGGAACTGCACCGCATGTGCCTCGCGGCCGCCGAGCACATCGTCGCCACCGACCGCTTCGCCGACCTCGGCATCACCGACCCCCGCGTCGCCCACGCGGTCGCCGAGGCCTGGCACCGCCGCGCCGAACTCCCCTCCGTCTACGGCCGCTTCGACCTCCGCTACGACGGCACGGGCCCGGCCAAGCTGCTGGAGTACAACGCCGACACCCCCACCTCCCTGGTCGAGGCCGCCTCCCCCCAGTGGTTCTGGATGGAGGAACGCTTCCCGGGCGCCGACCAGTGGAACTCCCTCCACGAACGCCTGACAGCGGCCTGGAAGAACCAGGCCGCCCTCCTCCCACCGGGCAGCCCCCTGTACTTCGCGCACTCCAGCGCCGACGAACTCGGCGAGGACCTGATGACGGTCGCCTATCTCAAGGAGACCGCCGACCAGGCCGGCCTCCACACCGACTGGATCTCCATGGAGGAGATCGGCTGGGACCCCCTCTCCGGCCGCTTCGTCGACAACCACCTCCGCTTCATCCGCAGCTGCTTCAAGCTCTATCCCTGGGAGTGGCTCACCACCGACCGCTTCGCCGGCCACGTCCTCGACACCCTCGACAACGGCGGCGGCACCGGCACCACCCTGTGGATCGAACCGGCATGGAAGATGCTGCTCAGCAACAAGGCCCTGCTCGCCATCCTCTGGGAGCTCTACCCCGGCCACCCGAACCTGCTCCCCGCCCACCTCGACGGACCACGCGACCTGGCGACGACGAAGGGCTACGTCACCAAGCCCCTCCTGGGCCGTGAGGGCGCCGGCGTGACCGTCCACGAGCGGGGCGCCGCCCCCGTTGTTCGCGACGATCCCTGCTGCTACCAGGAGTTGGCCCCGCTGCCGTCCTTCGACGGCAATCATGTCGTCCTCGGCGCCTGGATCGTCGAGAACGAGTCCGCCGGCCTCGGCATCCGCGAGTCCTCCGGCCTGATCACGGACGAGTACGCCCGCTTCCTGCCGCACGTGATCCTCTAGCCGGCGCCCTGGACACCCAGCACACCACGCAGTTGGGCCAGCCCCCAGTCCAGGTCCTCCTTCGCGATGACCAGCGGCGGCGCGATCCGGATCGTCGAACCATGCGTGTCCTTCACCAGCACACCCCGGTCCATCAGCTTCTCGGACACCTCCCGCCCGGTGCCGAACCTGGGATGGATGTCCACACCCGCCCACAGCCCGCGCCCCCGCACCCGCGTCACCCGCCCCGTGCCGGTCAGCGCCCCCAGCTCCCGGTGCAGATGCTCGCCCAGCTCCGCCGCCCGCGCCTGGCACTCGCCCGACCGCAACATCGCGATCACCTCCAGCGCCACGGCACAGGCCAGCGGACTCCCGCCGAATGTCGACCCGTGTTCCCCGGGCCGGAACACCCCGAGCACCTCCGCCGACGACACCACCGCCGACACCGGCACGATCCCACCGCCCAGCGCCTTCCCCAGCACATAGACGTCCGGCACCACGCCCTCGTGCTCGCACGCGAACGTCCGCCCCGTGCGCCCCAGCCCCGACTGGATCTCGTCCGCGACGAACAGCACGTTCCGCTCCCGGGTCAGCTCCCGCACCTCCGGCAGATAGCCGGCCGGCGGCACGATCACCCCCGACTCGCCCTGGATCGGCTCCAGCAGCACGGCGACCGTGTTCTCCGTCATCGCCGCCCGCATCGCCGTCAGATCCCCGTACGGCACGATCTCGAAGCCCGGCGTGTACGGGCCGAAGTCCGCGCGCGCCTCCGGGGCGGTGGAGAAACTGATGATCGTCGTGGTACGGCCGTGGAAGTTGCCCGACGCCACCACGATCTTCGCCATCTCCGCAGGCACACCCTTGACCCGGTACCCCCACTTCCGGGCCGTCTTCACCGCGGACTCCACCGCCTCCGCGCCCGTGTTCATCGGCAGCACCATCTCCATCCCGCACAGCTCCGCCAGCTGAGTGCAGAACGCCGCGAACCGGTCGTGATGGAAGGCACGCGACGTCAGCGTCACCCGCTCCAGCTGCGCCTTCGCCGCCTCGATCAACCGCCGGTTGCCGTGCCCGAAGTTGAGCGCCGAGTAACCGGCCAGCAGATCCAGATAGCGCCGGCCCTCCACATCCGTCATCCACGCCCCGTCGGCCGAGGCGACGACCACCGGCAGCGGGTGATAGGTGTGCGCGCTGTGCGCTTCGGCTTCGGCGATGAGGCTTTCCGTAGCGGTCACGGCAACTCCCGAACATGAGGCTGGACCCCCTTCTTATCGTCGCTCGCATGGTGGACTCGGGAACTGGACCTTCCGGCGCGCCCGGTAGGCTGACCGAGGGCCGTGACTGGCGCGCTGGGATGGGACCGACCATCGGGGAGCGGCCTTGCGTAGTGAGCGAGTGCCGTGCGCCTGGGCCGAACCGTGAACCGTGACCGCTGTAAGCCACGCCGCCCGGAGGCCGAGATGTCAGAGCAGCCCCTCTCCACCGAGTCCACCGCCTTTCGTTCCGCTCTCGACGTGATCCGCGCCGTCGAGCCGCGCGTCGCCGACGCCATCGGCCAGGAGGTCGCCGACCAGCGCGAGATGCTGAAGCTGATCGCCTCCGAGAACTACGCCTCCCCGGCCACCCTCCTCGCGATGGGCAACTGGTTCAGCGACAAGTACGCCGAGGGCACCGTCGGCCGCCGCTTCTACGCCGGTTGCCGCAACGTCGACACCGTCGAGTCGCTGGCGGCCGAGCACGCGCGCGAACTCTTCGGCGCCCGCCACGCCTACGTTCAGCCGCACTCCGGCATCGACGCCAACCTCGTCGCCTTCTGGGCCGTCCTCGCCGACCGCGTCGAGGCGCCCTTCCTGGAGAAGACCGGCGTCCGCCAGGTCAACGACCTCTCCGAGGCCGACTGGGCCGAGCTGCGCCAGGCCTTCGGCAACCAGCGCATGCTCGGCATGTCCCTGGACGCCGGCGGTCACCTCACCCACGGCTTCCGCCCGAACATCTCCGGCAAGATGTTCGACCAGCGTTCCTACGGCACCGACCCCGCCACCGGCCTCCTCGACTACGAGGCCCTGCGCGCCACCGCCCGCGAGTTCAAGCCGCTGATCATCGTCGCCGGCTACTCCGCCTACCCCCGGCTCGTGAACTTCCGGATCATGCGGGAGATCGCCGACGAGGTCGGCGCCACGCTCATGGTCGACATGGCCCACTTCGCGGGTCTCGTCGCCGGCAAGGTCCTCACCGGCGACTTCGACCCGGTCCCGCACGCCCAGATCGTCACCACCACCACCCACAAGTCGCTGCGCGGCCCGCGCGGCGGCATGGTTCTGTGCGACGAATCCCTCAAGGACCAGGTCGACCGCGGCTGCCCGATGGTCCTCGGCGGCCCGCTCCCGCATGTCATGGCCGCCAAGGCCGTCGCCCTCGCCGAGGCCCGTCAGCCCTCCTTCCGCGACTACGCCCAGCGCATCGTCGACAACTCCCGCGCACTCGCCGAGGGCCTGATGCGGCGCGGCGCCACTCTGGTCACCGGCGGCACCGACAACCACCTCAACCTGATCGACGTCGCCACCTCCTACGGCCTCACCGGCCGCCAGGCCGAGGCCGCCCTCCTCGAGTCCGGCATCGTCACCAACCGCAACGCCATCCCGGCCGACCCCAACGGCGCCTGGTACACCTCCGGCATCCGCATCGGCACCCCCGCCCTGACCACCCGCGGCCTGGGCACCGCCGAGATGGACGAGGTCGCCGGCCTCATCGACCGCGTGCTGACCACCACGGAGCCCGGCACCACCAGCAAGGGCACGCCGTCCAAGGCCCAGCACGTCCTGGACCCGAAGGTCGCCGACGAGATCTCCCACCGCGCCACCGACCTCGTGGCCGGCTTCCCGCTGTACCCGGAGGTCGACCTCGGCTGACGCTCCCGGAGGGCTTCGGAGACCGGTCACCCTGAGAGACGGCTGATTTCACCGGCCCGTCTCAGCGGGCGTCGACCGGCGCTCAGAGGTCGATCAGCTCCTGACGTGGTTCCGCTCGCGGCGGTCCGGCTCCCGGCTGGGCCGCCGCGCGGCGTATCAGGTGCGTGCCGCCCGCCCCGAGGATCAGCCCCACCGCGACGCCGGGTATCGCCCACCAGACGCCCGGTACCGTGGCCGCCCTCGCCCCCCGTGCGCCCTCGGTCCCGTCCGCAGCCTTGCCCAGCAGCCCCGCCCCGTCCAGCCGCTCGAACACCGGCCGCGGTGCCCGATGCCAGCGGATGTCGTCGTCGTCCACGTCCGGCGCCGGGTCCGTACGCACCCACGGCGTGCCGTCCTCGGCGACGAACAGCTGGTCCTGGCGCTCGATGGCGACATCGCCGCCCGGCGGACTGCTGGTCTGCGGATAGCCCCCGACGCCGGTCAGACCCCACATCACGGTGATCCGCACCGGCGGATGCCGACCCTCCGCCCACGCCTCCGACACCCGCTCCGTCCCCGGATACAGCGGCTGCAGCAACTGCCAGAAGCGAGCGAAGTGCGGCTCGCCCGAGCGCAGCACCGTCGTCCGGCCCGAGCCGCCCGCCATGACCAGCGCCAGGTCGGGCACATCCCGCCCGCCCGGTGACCGCGCCGCCGCGTCGGTCGCCGACAGCCCTGACAGCGCCACCGCCAGTACGGCGGCCGGCGCGAGCGATGCCGCCGCTCGTCGCCTCCCCCGAAGTGCCATCGGTCTCACTTGCCCCCTCCCTCACATCGCCTTCTCATATGTCGCGCAGCTCCTGCCTCGGTCCTGGCTCCCGGCGGAGCCGGGCCGACGGGATCCGCGCCGCGACAGGACGCAGGACCAGCGCCAGCACCGCTCCGGCGGCCACCCCCGGTATCGCCCACCACCAGTCGGTGTCCTGGCCCGCCCCCGAGGCGGTGACCCGCACCTCGGCGGCCCCGTCGCCCGCAGGGCTCGTGTCGGTGCCACCAGATGCGCCGGTGCCGGTGCCGGTGCCGGTGCCGGTGTCGCTCGCTGTGCCCGCGGGGTCCTCCGACTGCCCTGCCTCCGGGAAGATGCCGGGATACCCCTGGTCCGGCGCCGGGCCCAGGACACCCAGCTCCTTGAGCAGGGCACGCAGCCGGGTGGGGTGCTCGGCGCGGTGCCAGCTGCCGTTCAGCGACTCGGGCACGTTCGCCGCCGTGTGGATCCAGACGTCCTGGTCCTCGGAGGACGCGTAGACCTGGTCGTGGCGCCAGGGAGTGATGTCGTGCAGCAGCCAGGTGACGTTGGTCTGCCGCGCACGGGTCAGATCGGCCTCCGGCGGTTTGGTCGCCGAGCCGGCGCCGGACTGGTCCAGCAGGTGCTGGAGCTCCCCGTACTCCCGGTCGGAGTAGTACAGCGCGTCCGCCTCCGCACTCTCCGGTGAGGTCACGAGCACGCTCGTCGGCCCGCCCGCCGACGCCGACGGCGCGACCCCTATGAGAAGGGCGAGCGCCGCCGCCAACGCAGCCGTCACTCCTGCCAGTTCACGTCCCCTGGCCTTCCGCCGCCTCACGTGCCTGAGCATCCCAACCCCCACCGGGCGATCCCCGTGCGGCCCGTCCGCCGAGCCGCGTGTCACTTCTGGTACACCGCCCGGCCCAAGCCGGTTCCCACCTCGCGCCATGGATTCGGAAGATCTTCAGATTCGTCTCAGGCCGTACTGGTGGGCGCCGACGAGGCTCACGGCGCCTCCGAGGCCGCCCCAGCCCCTCGTCCACCGCCGGACACGCCCTGGCCCTCCTCAAGCGAGCGCGCCACCTCCAGCGCCCGCTCCTTCGCCGCCACCCCCTCCAGCCGGAGCGTCACATCCCCGCCGGACGTCTCCTGGGCCCACAGCAGGGTGGGCCCAGCTGTGCGCTCCTCGCGGGTGAAGCGGACCCCGTCCGCGTCCACCAGCCAGAAGCTCAGCAGGTGCGGGCGCGGGAACCACAGGGCCGGATCAGGTACGTCCCCGGCCGGGGTGTCGGGGTCCGGCGTCAGCCACTGCGGCTGCTCGCGTACCGTCTTCACGAAGGCCGTGTCGAGGCCGGCCGCGTACTGGTCCAGCCGTATCGTGCGCCCCCGCTCGCTCCAGCACAGGCTCACCAGGGACCGCCCCTTGGGCATACCCGCCACCGTCACCGCGTCGGGCGTGCCCAGCGCATCCGGCACCAGAGGCTCGAAGCCCGCCCGCCGAGCGGCCTGCCCGAGGGAGAGCGACCGGCCACAGCCGGGCACCTCGGCGCCGGGGGAGGGCGCCGACGACGGGTCGTACCGCACCTCGACCCCGCCGAAGCCGAACCAGTCGAAGACCGCGGCCCGCACCGGGGGCGTCAGCGCGAGCACCGTCAGCAGCCCGCACAGCGCCGCCGTCAGTGAACGCCAGCGTGCCCGCGTCCAGCTCCGCACCGCCCGCAGCCGCTCGCCGGGGCCCGGCGGCTCGGCGGCCGGGACGAGCACCGTCCCCCGCTGCCCTGAGGGCGTGGGCGAGGCCTCCATGGCCAGTATCTGCTCCAGCACCCGCTCGACCATCGACTCGGACCCGCCCCCGGGCGGGTCCAGGGACCGCCCGAGCGCCCGCAGCTCCTCCGGCAGCCGGTCGGCGCCGTCGCGGTCACGGCCGGTGCCGTCCTGACCGTCGTAGGACATGTCACCCACGCTCATCACCTCCTTCCCGAGGCCGGAAGTCCGGCAGCAAGCGGCCCAGCTTCCGCAGGGCTCGATTGAGCCGGGACTTCACCGTCCCCCGGGGCCAGCCCAGCGCCTGGGCGGTCTCGGACTCGTCCATCTCCAGCAGAAAGCGGTAGGTGACGACCAGGCGGTGCTCCTCGCTCAGCTTCTCCAGGGCGGCCATCAGGGCCGCGCGGCGCTCCGTCTCCAGCGTCGCGACCGCGGGGTCGGCCGACTCCGGTATCAACGGCTCCGCCTCGGCGAACGCCGCCTCGCGGCCGACGAGCGTGCGCTGGCGCGCCGCCGTCCGCACTGTGTTCCTCGTCTCATTGGCGACGATCGACAGCAGCCACGGCCGGAACGCCGAGCCGTCCTTGAACCGGCCCAGCGCGCAGTAGGCCTTGACGAAGGCCTGCTGCACCACGTCCTCCGCGTCCGCACCGGCCCCGAGCGCCGCGGCCGCCCGCAGGGCGATGCCCGTATGGGCCCGCACCAGCTCCGCGTACGCCTCCGGCTCTCCGGCGCGTACGCGTGCGATCACCGCGGCCTCATCGACGATGCGGCCCCCCTCCCGCGTCCTCACACTCTTGTTACACCGCGGAAGGCGATTCGGTTCCCACCTGTTCCGGATCAGTTCCGGAGCGGTCCCCGAGCGGTCCCCGAGCTCTGAGAGAATGGTGAACATGGCCTCTGACCGACCCCGCGTGCTCTCCGGAATCCAGCCCACCGCAGGCTCGTTCCACCTCGGCAACTACCTCGGCGCCGTCCGCCAGTGGGTGGCCCTGCAGGAGACCCACGACGCGTTCTACATGGTCGTCGACCTGCACGCGATCACGGTCCCGCAGGACCCCGAGGACCTGCGCGCCAACACCCGGCTCGCCGCCGCCCAGTTGCTCGCGGCCGGACTCGACCCCGACCGCTGCACGCTGTTCGTCCAGAGCCACGTCCCCGAGCACGCCCAGCTCGCCTGGGTCATGAACTGCCTCACCGGCTTCGGCGAGGCCTCCCGCATGACCCAGTTCAAGGACAAGTCCGCCAAGCAGGGCGCGGACCGGGCCTCCGTCGGCCTGTTCACGTATCCGATCCTGCAGGTCGCGGACATCCTCCTGTACCAGGCCAACGAGGTCCCCGTCGGCGAGGACCAGCGCCAGCACATCGAGCTCACCCGCGACCTCGCCGAGCGCTTCAACGGCCGCTTCGGCCAGACGTTCACGGTCCCGAAGCCGTACATCCTCAAGGAGACGGCCAAGATCTACGACCTTCAGGACCCGTCGATCAAGATGAGCAAGTCGGCGTCCACGCCGAAGGGCCTGGTCAACCTCCTCGACGAGCCCAGGGCCACGGCGAAGAAGGTCAAGAGCGCCGTCACCGACACGGACACCGTGATCCGCTTCGATCCCGAGGCCAAGCCGGGCGTCAGCAACCTCCTCTCCATCTACTCGACCCTCACCGGGGCGGGAATCGCGGAGCTGGAGGAGAAGTACGCCGGCAAGGGCTACGGTGCGCTCAAGACGGACCTCGCCGACGTCATGGTCGAGTTCGTGACGCCGTTCCGGGAGCGGACCAACCAGTACCTCGACGACCCGGAGACGCTGGACTCGATCCTGGCCAAGGGCGCGGAGAAGGCGCGCGCCGTCGCCGCGGAGACCCTGGCACAGGCCTACGACAGGGTGGGCTTCCTGCCGGCCAAGCACTGAGCCCGGCCGTACGCCCGTACCCCCGGGTCGTACACCCGCGACCCCGGGGCGTACCCCCGTACTCCCGCACAGCGCTGCACATCACTGCGGCTGCGCCTGCCGACGGTACAGCCGGAGCCGTACAGTCGATAGCCGGACGGCCGCAACCGCGGCCACCCGTGCCTGCTTGAGACCCGTACCCGACTCGACGACAGGAGACCACGTGGGGACCGTAACGATCGGTGTGTCGATCGCGGTCCCGGAGCCGCACGGCAGCCTGCTCCAGCAGCGGCGCGCGGGCTTCGGCGACGCCGCGGCTCACGGCATCCCCACACATGTCACCCTGCTGCCGCCGACGGAGGTCGACGACTCGGAGCTGCCCGCGATCGAGGCGCACCTCGCCGAGGTCGCCGCCGCCGGGCGCCCCTTCGTGATGCGGCTGTCCGGCACCGGGACCTTCCGGCCACTCTCGCCGGTCGTGTACGTCCAGGTCGTCGAGGGCGCCGAGGCCTGCACGTGGCTGCAGAAGCAGGTCCGGGACGGCTCCGGCCCCGTGGCCCGCGAACTGCAGTTCCCGTACCACCCGCACGTCACCGTCGCCCACGGCATCGACGAGGCGGCCATGGACCGCGCCTTCGAGGAACTCGCCGACTACCAGGCCGAGTGGGCCTGCACCGGCTTCGCGCTCTACGAACAGGGCCCCGACGGCGTGTGGCGCAAGCTCCGGGAGTTCGCGTTCGGCGGTGCGGTGGTGCCTCCGCAGGCGGGGCATGTGGAGCGGGGCACCATTCCCAGCCGTTAGCCCGTTACACCGGCAGCCGCCGGAACACTCCGCGCGGGACGTGTCGGAGCGCCGCCATCACCAGACGGAGCGATCCGGGTACCCACACCGTCTCGGAGCGGCGGCGCAGGCCCAGTTCGATGGCGGTCGCGACCGCTTCAGGGGTGGTCGCGAGAGGGGCTTCCGCCAAGCCGGTGGTCATCTTCGAGCGGACGAATCCGGGGCGTACGACCATGACGTGTACGCCCGTTCCGTGCAGCGCGTCGCCCAGGCCCTGGGCGAACGTGTCGAGGCCCGCCTTGCTGGAGCCGTAGATGAAGTTCGCGCGGCGGGCGCGTTCGGCGGCGACCGAGGACAACACGACCAGGGAGCCGTGTCCCTGGGCCTGCAACGCGCGGGCGCTGACCAGGCCCGCCGAGACCGCTCCCGTGTAGTTGGTCTGCGCGACGCGCACCGCGCTCACCGGCTCGCGCTCGTCGTGCGCCTGGTTGCCGAGGATCCCGAACGCGAGCAGCACCATGTCGATGTCGCCCTCCGCGAAGACCTTGCCGAGCACCGCCTCGTGGGACTCGGGGTCGAGCGCGTCGAAGGCGACGGTGTGCACCTCGGCACCCAGGGCGCGCAGGCCGTCGGCTGCCCGCTCCAGGGCGGGCGAGGGGCGTCCGGCCAGCCACACCGTGCGCGTACGGCGGACGATCAGGCGGCGGGCGGTGGCCAGTGCGATCTCGGACGTGCCGCCGAGGACGAGGAGGGACTGGGGGAGACCGAAGGCGTCCTTCATGACAGCTCCTGGAGAGGGCGGGCTATGGGGGTGGGTTGGGGCGACGTGGGGGCGGGCTGGGTGGTCGGTTGGCGGTGAGGTGGAGCGGGCTGGGCGGTCGGTTGGGTAGTGAGGGTGGGACGGGGCTGGGTGGTCGGCTGGGGGAGGCGACGTGGGGACGGGGCTGTGTGGTCGCCTGGGGGGCGACGTGGGGCGGGCTACGAGGTCGGCTGGGGGCGACCAGGGACGGTACGTGCTGGGCGAAGGAGCCCGCGACGTGGTGGTTCTTGCCGTGGATGTCCGCACCGATCGCCCCGCCGACCGTGACGTGCCGCGTGCCGGGCGTCACGGGCACGAACCAGCCGAGCGGCAGCAGCACTTCCATCAGGCGGTGCAGGGAGACGCCCGCGTCGCACAGGACGGTCCCGCCGACGACGTCGATGGCGTGGATCCGGTCCAGGCCCGCCATGTCGAGCACCGTCCCGCCGGCGTCCTGCGCAGCGTCCCCGTACGCCCGCCCCAGGCCCCTCGCGATGTCGCCGCGAGCCCCGCAGTCCCGGACGGCGGTCACGGCCTCCTGGTACGTCCGAGGGCGGATCACCCGGGCGGTGGTGGGAGCGGGTGCGGCCCCACCCGGCGACGCGGGCGATGGTGGTGGGGGGCGCTGTCTCGGCAGGCATGGGGGTGACCGTAACGCCCTATGTGTCGTATTGATTCTGAAACATCCGTCAGCTCCCCGGAACGGGTGATTAATGGGATGTCGCTCCATATTGCTGGATCTGCCACGGGGTTGACGTGAACAGTGAGTCCCCATGGACCACCGGCACGTCGAGGCGGCCCCCACTCCACGCCAGGCGGTGGGCGCCGCCCTCTCCGCGGCCCTGCTCAGAACCGCCCGCCCCAAGCAGTGGGTCAAGAACGCCCTGGTCGTCGCCGCCCCGGCCCCCGCGCACCGCTCGCCTTCGTCGCCGTCGGCCTCCTCGCGCACCTCACCGACCTCGCCCCCCTCCACCTGGTACGCCGTCGTCCTCAACGGCGAACCTCGACACCGCCTCCGGCACGGGAATCGGCATGGCGTCGGACACAACCCTTCGGTTCTGGGGCAGAAGGACATTGGTGTTCGGCATCGACCGGGCGGCCGACGGACGCGTCGGACGGATCGGCGGTGAAGCGGAGGGCAGGCTCGGATCATGGACTGGCTGAAAAAGCTCCCCGTCATCGGCCCCCTGGCCACCCGGCTGATGGCCACACACGCGTGGCGGTCGTACGAGCGGCTGGACCGCGTGAAGTGGACACGACTGGCCGCCGCGATGACGTTCACCAGCTTCGTCGCGCTGTTCCCGCTGCTCACCCTGGGCGCCGCGATCACCGCCGCCACCCTCAGCGCCGAGCAGCAGAAGGAGATCCAGGACAGGATCGGCGAGCAGATCCCCGGCATCTCCGACCAGCTGAACATCGGTTCCCTGGTCGACAACGCCGGCACCGTCGGGATCATCGCCGGCGCCCTGCTGCTGTTCACCGGCATCGGCTGGGTCGGCTCGATGCGCGGCTGTCTGCGCGCGGTGTGGGAGCTGCCGGACGACGAGGAGAACCCCGTCCTGCGCAAGGCCAAGGACGCGGGCGTTCTGCTGGGGCTGGGCGGCGCGCTGCTCGTCACCCTCGCCGCGTCCGCCGTCGCCTCGGCCGCGGTCGGCTGGATCGCGGGCCGACTGGGCCTCGACGAACACGGCTGGGGCAGCCTGCTGCTGCGCGTCGCCGCCTTCGCCGTCGCCGTACTCGCCGCCTTCCTGCTCCTGCTGTACGTCCTCACACTGCTGCCCGGTGTCGAGCCCACCCGGCGGCGGCTGATCGTGGGCGCGCTGGTGGGCGCGGTCGGCTTCGAACTGCTGAAGCTGCTGCTGAGCGGCTATATGCAGGGCGTGGCCGCGAAGAGCATGTACGGCGCGTTCGGCGTCCCCGTCGCCCTGCTGCTGTGGATCAACTTCACCTCGAAGCTGGTCCTGTTCTGCGCGGCCTGGACGGCGACGCCGAGCAAGGAGACCGAGCGGGCGGAGGCCGACGGGGACGACGACGTACCGGATACGGCGGCGGCAGGTGGGGGCTGAGCAGCAGCCCCCGGCGACGCACCAGGCACAGGGGCGTGGTCACCGCCTGTGCAGCGGCCACCGCCGGTTCACCAGGAACGCCCCGCCCGCGAGCAGCGCCAGCAGCCCGCCCGTGATGGCGAGGGCGATGCCGATGCCGCTGGAGCCGCTCGCGGTCGTCGCGCTCGCCACGGGCTTGGCCGACTCCCCGCCGGTCCCGACGCCCCCGCCCGCCTCGCCGGAGCCGCCGGCGGCGTTCGCCTTGCCTGAGGCGGTGGCGCCGGGCTGGGCGACGGTCGCGCCCTTCGGCGGCACCAGCTCACCCACCGGCTGCACCTTCCCGGCCGCCTTGAAGCCCCAGTCGAACAGCCGCGCGGTCTCCTTGTAGACCTCGTTGTGCTCGTCCTTCTCCGGGTTCATCACGGTGACCAGCAGCACCTTGCCGCCCCGCTCGGCGACGCCGGTGAAGGTGGCGCCCGCGTTGGTGGTGTTGCCGTTCTTGACGCCCGCGATGCCCTGGTACTGGGAGATGTCGTAGTCGCCGGTCAGCAGCCGGTTGGTGTTCTGGATCTCGAAGGACTTCCGGACCGTCTTGCCCTTCTTGTTCTTCGTCGTCTCGCCCGGGAACTTCGCGGTCACCGTCGAGCAGTACTCGCGGAAGTCCTTCTTCTGCAGCCCGGAGCGGGCGATCAGCGTCAGGTCGTACGCGGAGGAGACCTGGCCGGGGGCGTCGTAGCCGTCGGGGCTGACCACGTGCGTGTCGAGGGCCTGGAGCTCCTCGGCGTGCTGGTTCATCTCCTTGACGGTGTTCTCGACGCCCTTGTTCATCGCGGACAGCACGTGCACGGCGTCGTTGCCGGAGCGCAGGAAGACACCGAGCCACAGGTCGTGGACGGTGTACGTCTCGTTCTCCTTTATGCCGACCATGCTGGAGCCGGAACCGATGCCCGCCAGGTCGGAGGGGGCCACCTTCCGGGTCGCCGTCTTGGGGAACTTCGGCAGCAGCGTGTCCGCGAACAGCATCTTCAGGGTGCTCGCCGGGGCCAGCCGCCAGTGCGCGTTGTGCGCGGCGAGCACCTCGCCGGACTCGGCGTCGGCGATGATCCACGACCGCGCGGTGACGTCCTTGGGCAGCACCGGGACCCCGCTCGCCAGGTTCACCTGCGTCCCCGGACGGCCCAGCCGCGCGCCGCCCACGGTCGACATGTTCGCCGGGGGAGTGGCCGACGGGCTCGGCGTGGAAGTCGGCGACGGGCGGGGCGCCGCGAAGGCGGCGGGCGCGGTCAGCGACAGGGACAACAGGGTCGCGGAAGCGAGCAACAGGGATCGCCGGGCGGTCTTCATGGGTGCGGGCACGAGCGAGAACGTACATGTACGGTCCCCGGAAGTCCCGCCGCGCTCGTCACCCCGGCGCACGAACCGGACACCCGGCGGCGATACTGAACGCATGAAACTCAGCCGCCCGATCTCCTGGTTCCTGCTCGCCTTCGGGGTGTGGAGCTGGGTCATCTGGGTCACTTTCGTCAACAACCTGATCAAGGACAGCAGCGGGCTGGCGTTCGAGGACGGTCAGCCGACGGCGTACTTCTGGGTGCATCTGCTGCTCGCCGTCGTCTCCCTCGTATTGGGGACGGTCATCGGGGTCATTGGGTTGCGCGGACTGCGCGCCCTGCGCCGCAAGTCATAGCGCTCCGAACCCCGGACAAGGAGAGAACAGCAGCATGGTGATCGTCTTCCTGCTCGTCGTCGTGAGCGTCCTCGTGGTGGCGAACTGGTATCTGTGGCGCCGCCTCTTCCGCGACACGACCCGACGCGCGGGCGCGCTGCGCCGTGCCGGCGCGGTGCTGATCGGGGGCGGCTGGGTGCTCGCGATCGGCGCCCTGGTCGCCGAACGCGCGGGCGCCCCCTTCTGGCTCCAGCAGGCCCTGGCCTGGCCGGGCTTCCTGTGGCTCGCGCTGTCGATCTATCTGCTGCTCGCCGTGGTCGCGGGTGAGGTGGTACGACCCCTGCTCCGGCGTTTCCTCGAACGCCGGGACGCGCGGAAGCGGGCGCCGGCCGCCGCCGACGTACCGCGGCCGGAGCCGATACCGGCGGGCGCACCGCCCAAGGAGGCCGTCTCCACCGAGGCCCCCGAGGACGCCGCGTTCCCGGAGGTCCCGGAGGCAGAGGCACCCACCCCCGCGGAGGAACCGCGGTCCCCCTCCCGCCGCCTGTTCGTCTCCCGCGTCATCGCGGGCGCCGCCGCCACGGCGGCCGTCGGCACGGTCGGCGTCGGCACGTACGGCGTCCTGAACGGCCCCGCAGTGAAGCGCGTCACCGTCCCGCTGGCCAAGCTCCCGCGCGCGGGGCACGGTTTCCGGATCGCGGTGGTCAGCGACATCCATCTGGGCCCGGTCCTCGGCCGGGGCTTCGCCCAGAAGGTCGTCGACACCATCAACTCCACGCAGCCCGACCTGATCGCCGTGGTCGGCGACCTGGTCGACGGCAGCGTGCAGGACCTGGGCCCCGCGGCCGCGCCCCTGGCGCAGCTGCGCGCCCGGCACGGCGCGTACTTCGTCACCGGCAACCACGAGTACTTCTCCGGCGCCGAGCAGTGGGTCGAGCAGGTACGGCGGCTGGGCCTGCGCCCGCTGGAGAACGCGCGTACGGAACTCCCGTTGTTCGACCTGGCGGGCGTCAACGACGTCTCGGGCGAGAGCGAGGGCCAGGGCCCGGATTACGCCAGGGCGCTCGGCGACCGCGACGCCACGCGCGCGTGCGTGCTCCTCGCCCACCAGCCGGTCCAGATCCACGAGGCCGTCAAGCACAATGTGGACCTCCAGCTCTCCGGCCACACCCACGGCGGCCAACTGTGGCCCGGCAACCTGCTCGCGGCGGCCGCGAACCCGACCGTCGCGGGCCTGGAGCGCTACGGCGACACCCAGCTGTACGTCAGCCGCGGCGCGGGCGCCTGGGGACCGCCCACGCGCGTGGGCGCCCCCTCCGACATCACGGTGATCGAGCTGGCGTCGCCCCAGGCGTAGGGCCGTCGCAGGCGATGTGCAACCACCGGATCCGCCCAAGTCCCGCCGGACAGCGCTCCGACACAGCACCATGTGTGGAAGGTGTGCGCGCGGTGAGGAGCGAACGTGGTGAGACGCTACGCCTTCCGGCTGCCCCTGCACCCGGCCTCCGTCGGTCTCGCGCGGCGCCGGGTGCGGGACCATCTGACCGACTGGGGACACGGGCCGGACGCCCCGTCGCTGACCGACGCCGTGCTGCTGGTGTCCGAGCTCGCCACCAACGTCGTACGCCACGGGCCGCGGACCGAGGCCGACTTCGAGGTCGCGGTGACCGCGCTGGCCGACGGCTCCTGCCTCGTCGAGGTCTCCGACGAGGACCGCCACATACCCAGCCTGCGGCCGGTCGACGACGAGGAGGCGGGCAGAGGCCTGCACCTGGTGGAACACATCGCCGCGGCCTGGGGCGTGTGGAGCCGGGGCAGCCACGGGAAGACGGTGTGGGCCCTCATGCACGCCGAGATGTAGGCCGTACGCCCTCCGTCGGCCCAGGCCTACGCCCGCACCGGCGCCCGCACCGGCAAGGTCACCGTCACCGCAAGCCCCTCACCCGGCGCCGTACGCACGCCCACCTCACCCCCGTGCGCCTGGACGACGCCCTGCACGATCGCCATCCCCAGCCCGCTGCCCGCGCCGCCTCCCGCGCGGAAGAAGCGGTCGAAGACACGGGCCGCGTCCTGCTCGTCCAGCCCGGGCCCGTCGTCCGCGACACACAGCCGCACCACCCCGTCGCCCTCCCGTTCCACCCCGAGCCGCACCGGCACGTCGGCGGGCGTGTGGATGCGCACGTTGGCCAGCAGGTTGCCGAGGACCTGGCGCAGCCCGGACTCGTCGGCGTGCACCAGCACCGAGCCGTCGGCACGGACGGACAGGGGCCGCTCCGGCTGCTGGACGCGCAGGTCCTCGGCCGCCTCGCGCACCAGACGGCTCACGTCGACGTTGCGGAAGCGCAGTTCGGGCTGTTGGTCGAGACGGGCCAGGGTGAGGAGTTCGTCGACGAGGCGGCCCATGCGGTCTGCCTCCGTGAGCACCCGCTCCCAGGCGCGTTTGCGGTCGGCCGGGTCGCGCAGCATGCCCTGGTCGTAGAGCTGGAGGTAGCCGCGTATCGCGGACAGCGGGGTGCGCAGTTCGTGCGAGGCGTCGGCGACGAAGCGGCGCAGCTGGGCCGCGCTGCGCTCGCGCGTGCGGTACGCCGACTCCACCTGGTGGAGCATGGAGTTGAGGGCGAGCCGCAGCTGCTCGACCTCCAGGGTGGCCTCACGGCTGGACGGCACGCGCCGGGTGAGGTCGCCTTCGGCGATGGCCGTCGACGTCTCGACCATGTCCTCCAGGGGCTGGGTCCGGCGGCGCACGCTGAACATCGTCAGCCAGGCCAGCATGGCCAGCAGCAGCGTGCCGGCGGCGAGGTCGAGCTTGACGGCCCGGGCGACGACCTGGCGCAGCGGTTCGGTGGAGGTGGCGAGCAGCACGGTCGTGCCGTCGGCGAGCCGCCCGGCGGTGACGCGGTACTGGTCGTCCCGCACCTCGACGTCGTGCGGTTCGGTGTCGGCGGCGAGGGCCGCCGGGTCGTCCACTGCGGCGGCCAGGGCGCGCTGCGTGTCGGTCGGGACGAGACCGCCGATGGTCCTGGCCTGCCCGCCGCGGTCCACGGCCACGAAGACCGAGCCCTGCACCAGTGAGTCGGCCTCGGCGCCCGCGGAGTCGGGAGACAGCCTTTCGCTGAGGGCGAACAGTGCGGCCATCGAGTCGGCCTGCTCGAAGGTCAGCGGCGCGTCGCCGATCGAGTCCCGGGACAGCATCAGCTCCCGGTCGACGGCGTCGAGCAGATAGAGCCGCATGCCCATCACACTGACGCAGGTCGCCACGACGACACCGAGGGCCAGCAGCAGCACGTTCGTCAGCGTCAGCTTGCCGCGCAGGGAGCGCGGGCCGCGCTCCCAGCGCCACGTCCGCCGCCTCATGCCAGCCCGTACCCGACGCCGCGCCGGGTGGTGATCACCGGCGGTCCCAGGGTGTCCAGCTTGCGCCGCAGATAGCTGATGTAGGTCTCCACGACGGTCGACTCGGGCGGCACGTGCTCGTACTGCCAGACGTGCCGCAGCAGTTGCTCCTTGGGCACGATCCGGCCGCCGTTGCGCACCAGGAAGCGCAGCAGCGCGTACTCCGTCGGGGTCAGCTCGACCGACTTGCCCGCGCGGTGGACGCAGTACGTCGTCTCGTCCAGCTCCATGTCGCCGTACCGCAGGGGCGGCCGCTGGGGCAGGACGTCGGCGGGGCGGGTGCGGCGCAGCACCGCGGTGACCCGGGCGATCACCTCGTCGATGTTGAACGGCTTGGTGATGTAGTCGTCGCCGAAGCCGAGGGCGCCGACGATCTCCGCGGGGGAGTCGCGCGCGGTGAGGAAGACCAGCGCCAGGTCCGGGCGGCGCTCGCGCAGTTCCCGGCCCAGCGCCCGGCCGTCGCCGTCCGGGAGCATGACGTCGAGCAGCGCCGCGTCGGGCCGGGTGCGCTCGGCCAGGGTGAGCGCCTCGCGGACCGTGCCCGCGGTCATGACCTCGAAACGGTGGTAGCGCAGGGCGATCGCGAGGACGTCGGCGATGCTCACCTCGTCCTCCACGACCAGCACGGTGCCGGGAGCCGTCGTCATGCCCCCAGTATCGGCGCGGGCACTGACAACGGGGCCCGGTTCGCTTTGGAGTTCCTTGAGAGTCATGGCCGGGCCGTGTCCACGCGCGTGTGCCGCCACCAATCCTGTTGCGCAAGGACCTGGGGGACCAACCGACTTGCGATGAAGGAGCGTTGAGCGTGGCGACATTGGCACGGTGGTGCTATCGGCACCGGCTGGTGGTCCTGGTGCTGTGGGTGGGGGCGCTGTTCGGACTGGGCTTCACGGCGACGACGGCGGGCACGGACTACGCGAACGTCTTCTCCCTGCCGAACACTGACTCCAAACGCGCGTACGACCTGATGGCGAAGGCCTTCCCGGAGAGCGCCGGCGACACCGACACGGTGGTGTGGAAGGTCGACGAGAGCTCGGTGCGGGACGCGGACGTACGGTCCCGGATCGAGCCCGCGCTGGCCGAGATCGGCCGGATGGAGGGCGTCGGCGAGGTCGCCGGCCCGTACGCCGGTGAGCGGGGCGCGGCGCAGATCAGCCGGGACGGGCGGATCGCGTACGCCCAGATCACCTTCACCGAGCAGGCGAACGCCATCCCCATGGAGCTGATCGAGGAGGTCGTGGACACCGCGCAGGCGGCCGAACGCGACGGGCTCCAGGTCGAGTTGGGCGGCCAGGCGATCGCCCGCACTCAGGAGCCGCCCACCGGCACGGCCGAGCTGGTCGGCATCGTGGCGGCGGCGATCGTGCTGTTCCTGGCCTTCGGCTCGCTGTTCGCGATGCTGCTGCCGATCGTCGTGGCGATCTTCGGGGTGGGCACCGGCATGCTCACGACGATGCTGCTCAGCCATGTCACGAACGTGCCCGACGTGGCCCCGCTGCTGGGCTCGCTGATCGGCCTCGGCGTCGGCATCGACTACGCGCTGTTCATCGTCACCCGGCACCGGCGGGGCATCCTGCGCGGTACGAAGCCGGAGGAGGCGGCCGTCACCGCCCTCAACACCTCCGGCCGCGCGGTGCTGTTCGCGGGCGGCACGGTCTGCATCGCGCTGGCCGGCATGCTGGTGATGAACCTGCGCTTCCTGGACGGTGTGGTCATCGCGACCTCCCTCACCGTCGTGTTCAGCGTCCTCGCCGCCGTCACGCTGCTGCCCGCGCTGCTGGGCCTGCTCGGCACGCGGGTGCTCAGCCGCCGGCAGCGGCACCGGCTGGCCCACACGGGACCGGAGCCGGAGGAGGCGAGCGGGCTTGCGGCGCGCTGGTCGTCGTACGTCCAAAGGCGCCCGCGCTCGATCGCGGCACTCGCGCTCGCGGTCATGGTGGTGCTGTCCCTCCCCGTCCTGTCCATCCGGCTGGGCGCCACCGACCAGGGCAACCACCAGGACACGACGACCACCCGGCAGGCCTACGACCTGCTCGCCGAGGGCTTCGGCCCCGGCTTCAACGGCCCGCTCCAGGTCGTGGTCGACGGCCAGGCCCCCGACTCGCTCGTCTCACGCATCGAGTCCACCGAGGGCGTCGCCCAGGTGGCCGCCGTACCGCCCGCGAACGACGTCACGGTGATCCAGGTGGTGCCGACGACCTCACCGCAGTCCGAGGAGACGGACCGGCTGATCGACGTACTGCGCGACGAGGTGATCCCGGCGTCCGGCGCCGAGGCCCACGTGGGAGGCGTGACGGCGGTCTTCAAGGACTTCGCGTCGGTGACGGGCGACCGGCTGCCGTACTTCATCGCGACGATCATCGCGCTCGGCTTCCTGCTGCTCCTGGTGGCCTTCCGCTCGCTGGTGGTCCCGCTGACGGCGGCGGTGATGAACCTGATCGCGGCGGCCGCGTCGTTCGGTGTCCTGGTGGCGGTCTTCCAGTGGGGCTGGGGCACGGAGCTGCTCGGCATCGGCAAGGAGGGCCCGATCACGGCGTTCCTGCCGGTCATCATGCTGTCGCTGCTGTTCGGCCTGTCGATGGACTACCAGGTGTTCCTGGTGAGCCGGATGCACGAGGAGTGGGTGCACACGAAGGACAACGCGCGGGCGGTCCGGGTGGGGCTCGCGGAGACCAGCCGGGTCATCAACTGCGCGGCGTTGATCATGATCTGCGTGTTCAGCGCCTTCGTCCTGAGCGGCGACCTGGAGGGCGCGATGGCGGGCATCGGCCTGGCGGCGGCGGTCGCGCTGGACGCGTTCATTTTGCGTACGGCGCTGGTGCCGGCGGCGATGCATCTGCTGGGGCGGGCCAACTGGTGGCTGCCGGCGGGGCTGGAGAAGCGGTTGCCGCATCTGGCGGTGGAGCCGAAGGAGGAGCCGGTGGAGACGGTGCCTGAAGGGCCTTCGTCGGTGATCCACGGCTTCATCCGCACGGCGGACGGTGAGCCGGTGGAGGGGGCGGCGGTGACGCTGCTGTCGCGAGGCGGCCGTCAGCTCGACCGGGTGACGTCCCTGGCGGACGGCTCGTACATCGTGGCGGTGCCGGGGCCGGGGGCGTATCTGCTGGCGGCGACGGCGAGCGGGCTGGGCTCCCGGGCACGGCATGTGGTCGTGGAGGAGGGGCCGTTGGTGTACGACGTGGAGGTGGCCGAGGGGGAGGTGGACGTGGTCAACTAGCTGTCCGCTGTCCGCTGTCCGGCTTTCAGGATCTTCTCGACATCGAGGGTGACCTTGGCGCCGATGGATTCAGGGAGCGTGACGATCTCGCCTGGGGCGTGGACGCGGTGGTTCGCGTACTCGTCCTCGGCGGGGTCGGTAAGGACGTGGAGGCGCTGGTGCTTGCGGTCGACGATGACGTAGACCGGGACCTTGGCGTTGGCATAAGCGGTGACCTTGGTCTGGAGATCGATTTTCCAGTTGCTGGAGGTCACCTCCAGAACCAACCGGAAGGCGACGGGGTCGTAAGCGTTGTTCTCGACGTAGTAGCCGTCGATGTCAGCATCCACCACGGACAGGTCAGGTGTGGCGTAGTCCTCGGGACCATCGGGGAGCCAGATGCTGATGTTCTGCAGGACTTCGGTCTCGCTTCCGGCCAGCCCAGCCTCGGCGAAGGGGTCCCTCAGCCGGTCCAAGGCCCGTGCATGGGGGGCGTCCGGGGACGGGGTCACGAGGATCTGGCCTCCGATGATCTCGACGCGATAGCCCGGACGTCGCTCCATGATCTCGTCGGCCAGGACCGTTAGCGGCCGAGCACCGAAGGGCCGCTCAACAGCTGCTGCGGACATCACGTGCCTCCCGTGGGCTGGTGTCGAGAGCATCATCGTAGGCAGCCCTGATGCATGGTGTCCCGTGACGGACGCTTCACCCCAAAGTGGATCACTCCCCCCGCCCCTTGACTGCCGGATCCGGCAACACCCGCGTCATCCCCGGCAAGAAGTCCGTGAACAGCTCATGCACCTCCAGCACAAGCGGCCGCAGCACCCGGAACCGGGCCAGCGCCACCCCCCGCGCGGTGAGCCGCGCCCCCCGCTCGGCCAGCCGGTAGCTCCGCTCGCGCCCCTCGGTCCTGTCGAAGATCCAATAGAGCACGAGGCCCATCTGGGACAGCCACATCAGCTCCGGCAGCACGTCCCGCAGCTCCTGGGGGACCTTCGCCTCCGAACCCGCCAGCACCTCCCTGTGGACGCTGATCGCCTCCACGCGCGCGTGCTCCGACTCCGGGGAGAACGGACTGAGCGGGCTGTCGGGATCGGCGGCGTTCTTGAAGAACTGCACCGCGAACTCGTGGTACGGCTTCGCCACGTCCAGCCAGGCCCTGAGGACGCCCGCGAGCCGTGCCTCCAGGTCGGTCTCCCGGTCCAGCACCTCCCGGACCGCCGCCCGGTGCTCGGCGGCGATCCGGTCGTAGAAGCCCTGGATCAGGAGCTCCTTCCCGGCGAAGTAGTAGTACGCGTTGCCGACGGAGACCCGGCCTCCTGCGCGATGGCCCGCATGGTGGTCTTGTCGTACCCACGCTCCCGGAACAGCCGCATCGCCGTCTCCAGGATCAGCGCACGGGTCTGTTCGGACTTGGTGGGCACGTTCTGCGGCTTCTTGGCGTCCTCGGACACGGAGAGAGCCTAGTCAGTGGGACAGGCGCCGCCCGCGCAGCCCGATGGGACGTACATCCAGCCCAGGTCCGGCTCGTACGTCCACCCTTCCGCGCGGCGGTGCGCCTGCCCGCCCCACTGCCCGTCGCGCCACTTCGCGGCGGCAGGCGCGGCCTTCCTGGCGACCCGCATCCCGGCCGGGGTGCTGAGGCGATGCGCGAGTCCCCTGTGCTCGCGCAGCGCCCACAGTGTCACGATCCAGGCGGCGGCGCCCTGATACACCTGGCCGCCGTCCCCGACGACGGTGATCTCGTCGAGGGTGGCGCGGTGGTCGAGGCCGGGAAAGCGCCGACGGGCCTCGGCGGAACCGGCCGGTACCAGGTCCAGCGGCACCAGCTGCCGCTGCCGTACCAGCCAGTCGCGCAGGAAGGCGCACAGGGCGCACTCGGCGTCGTACAGCACGGTCAGCCGGCGAACCGGGACGCGCACCGCGCCCCGGCCCCCCTCCGGGACCGTTGCGGTGCTCCCGCCCCGGCCCCCCTCCGCGGCCGCGGTCCCCACGGTGCTCACGCCCCGGCCGCCGGAGCGACCCAGTCCTGCGGCGGGACCGGCGGCAGCTGCTCCCGCTCCATCGCCCCGCGCCGCCGGATCCGGTTGAGCCCGTACACGTTGCCCAGGTGCATCACCCCGAGCACCAGCAGGACCACGCCCGGCTTCGTCGACAGCGCCTCGAAGACGCCGCGCGTGGGCGATGGTCCCGTCGCCGCTCAGGTACAGCGCGACGAAGCCGAGGTTGACCAGGTAGAAGCCGACCACCAGCAGGTGGTTGACGGCGTCGGCCGGCTTCTCGTTGCCGTGCAGTACGTCGGCCAGGAGGATCCACCCGTTGCGGCTGAGCGTACGGGCCACCCAGACGGTCAGGGCCCTGTTTGAACACGTTCAAGGCGGATGTGCGGGCACCTCGCGTCAGGGTCTTCGGCCCAACTCCGGCCGTTTGCCGTAGTCCGTGAACCCGAGGACGTTCCCCCAGGGATCGGCGATCTCGACGGCCCACCCGGTCGCCACGGGACTCGGCTCGTCGAGCAGCGGGATCCCCGCGGCGGTCAGCGCCTCGGCCGCCGCCCGCGCGTCCGGCACCTCCACCCACACCCGCGGGGACGGCCACGGCGGCGGGCGGTGTCCGAACTCCTCCTCCTGGCGCAGCAGAAGCCCGGGCGTCTCACCCCCGACCTTCAGCAACGCGATCCCGGCCTCGTCGAGCCGGAACCCCGTCGTGAACCCGGCCCGCTCGTAGAACGCCACGGCCTCACCGAGGTTCCCGACGGGCAACAGCACGTTGTCGAAACCGAGCAGCTCGTACGACTCGTCATCTGACATGCCGTCAGGGTAGGGCGGTGAGTGGCCGAACCCCGGCATTGTCAGTGGCGGCCCGTACTGTCGTCGGCATGGCAGTCGTGACGATCGTCGACGAGGTTCACCGATGTGCACCAGCCGTAGACGCGCCGGGCCCCGCCTCCGGTGCGTCACCGGCAGACGGGGCCCTCACCGCACGGAGCGGGACGGAGCGAGCAGGAGGTCAGAAGCGGCGCGTGATCAGCGCCCGCTTCACCTCCGCGATCGCCTTGGTGACCTCGATACCGCGCGGGCAGGCGTCCGTGCAGTTGAACGTCGTGCGGCAGCGCCACACGCCGTCGCGGTCGTTGAGGATCTCCAGACGCTGCTCACCGGCCTCGTCACGCGAGTCGAAGATGAACCGGTGGGCGTTGACGATCGCCGCCGGGCCGAAGTACTGCCCGTCGTTCCAGAACACCGGGCACGAGGAGGTGCAGGCCGCGCACAGGATGCACTTCGTCGTGTCGTCGAACCGCTCCCGGTCCTCGGCGGACTGCAGACGCTCACGCGTCGGCTCGTTGGTGTCCTTCGTGATCAGGAAGGGCATCACGTCCCGGTACGCCTGGAAGAACGGCTCCATGTCCACGACCAGGTCCTTCAGGACCGTCAGGCCCTTTATGGCCTCGACCGTGATCGGCTTCTCGGGGTTGATGTCCTTGATCAGGGTCTTGCAGGCGAGACGGTTTTTGCCGTTGATCCGCATGGCGTCCGAGCCGCAGATGCCGTGCGCGCAGGAGCGACGGAACGTCAGGGTGCCGTCCAGGTCCCACTTGATCTTGTGCAGACCGTCGAGGACACGCTCCTTGGGGTCGATCTCCAGCTGGAAGTCTTCCCAGGTCGCGTCCGCCGAGACCTCCGGGTTGAAGCGGCGGATCCGGAAGGTGACGGTGATGTAAGGCGAGGCGGCGGAGTCCGCTTCGACCTTGTCCAGAACGGGGGTAGCCATCAGTACTTACGCTCCATCGGCTGGTAGCGGGTCTGGACGACCGGCTTGTAGTCGAGACGGACGGTTTCGGACCCGTCGGCGCCGACCTCGCGGTACGCCATGGTGTGGCGCATGAAGTTGACGTCGTCGCGGTTGGGGTAGTCCTCGCGGTAGTGACCGCCGCGGGACTCCTTGCGGGCCAGCGCGGACACCGCCATGACCTCGGCCAGGTCGAGCAGGTTGCCCAGCTCGATGGCCTCCAGCAGGTCCGTGTTGAACCGCTTGCCCTTGTCCTGGATCGCCACGTTCCTGTACCGCTCGCGCAGCTCGGCGATCTTCTCCACCGCCGTCTTGATGGTCTGCTCGGTGCGGAACACCATGACGTTGGCGTCCATGGTCTCCTGCAGTTCGCGCCGCAGGGTGGCCACCCGCTCGTTGCCCGTCGACGTCCGCAGCCGCTCGATCTGCTCCAGAACGAAGGACTCCGGGTTCTCCGGCAGCTCGACGAAGCCCGCCTTCTGCGCGTACTCCGCCGCGGCGATGCCCGCCCGCTTGCCGAAGACGTTGATGTCCAGCAGCGAGTTGGTGCCGAGGCGGTTGGCGCCGTGCACGGACACGCAGGCGACCTCGCCGGCGGCGTACAGGCCCGGGACGACGGTGGTGTTGTCCGCCAGGACCTCACCCTCGACGTTGGTCGGGATGCCGCCCATCGCGTAGTGCGCGGTCGGCTGGATCGGGATCGGGTCCGTGTACGGCTCGATGCCCAGGTAGGTGCGGGCGAACTCGGTGATGTCCGGGAGCTTGGCGTCCAACTGCTCCGGCGGCAGGTGGGTGAGGTCCAGGTAGACGTGGTCACCCTCGGGGCCGCAGCCGCGGCCCTCACGGATCTCGGTGTAGATGGAGCGGGACACGACGTCACGGGACGCCAGGTCCTTCATCACCGGCGCGTACTTCTCCATGAAGCGCTCGCCGTCCTTGTTGCGCAGGATGCCGCCCTCACCGCGGGCGCCCTCCGTCAGCAGGATGCCCATGCGCCAGATGCCGGTCGGGTGGAACTGGAAGAACTCCATGTCCTCCAGCGGGATGCCCCGCCGGTAGACCGCCGCCTGGCCGTCACCGGTCAGCGTGTGCGCGTTCGACGTCACCTTGAAGAACTTGCCGCAGCCGCCGGACGCGTAGATCACGGCCTTCGCCTGGAAGACGTGGACCTCACCGGTCGCCAGCTCGTACGCCACGACACCGGCCGAGCGCTTGACGCCGTCGACCTCGGTGATCAGCTGGTCGAGGACGTAGAACTCGTTGAAGAACTCCACACCCTCTTTGACGCAGTTCTGGTACAGCGTCTGGAGGATCATGTGGCCGGTGCGGTCGGCGGCGTAGCAGGAGCGGCGGACCGGGGCCTCGCCGTGGTTCCGGCTGTGCCCGCCGAAGCGGCGCTGGTCGATCGTGCCGTTCGGGGTCCGGTTGAACGGCAGGCCCATCTTCTCCAGGTCGAGGACCGAGTCGATGGCCTCCTTCGCCAGGATCTCGGCGGCGTCCTGGTCGACCAGGTAGTCACCGCCCTTGACCGTGTCGAAGGTGTGCCACTCCCAGTTGTCCTCCTCCACGTTGGCCAGCGCCGCGGCCATGCCGCCCTGCGCGGCGCCCGTGTGGGAGCGGGTCGGGTAGAGCTTGGTCAGCACGGCGGTGCGGCTGCGCTTGGTCGCCTCGATGGCGGCGCGCATGCCCGCGCCACCGGCGCCGACGATGACGGTGTCGTACTTGTGGATCTTCATCAGGAGTACCTCAGCCCCGTGCCTAGCGGATGTTCGGGTCGAAGGTGAAGATCACCAGCGTGCCCAGCAGGATGGTGAACACCGTGGCGGTGTACAGCAGGCCCTTCAGCCACAGGCGCGTGTTCGCGCGTTCCGCGTAGTCGTTGATGATCGTGCGCAGCCCGTTGGCGCCGTGCAGCATCGCCAGCCACAGCATCAGCAGGTCCCAGACCTGCCAGAACGGGGACGCCCAGCGGCCGGCCACGAAGGCGAAGCCGATCTTGGAGACGCCGCCGTCCAGCACGAGCTGGATCAGCAGGTGGCCGATGACCAGGACGACCAGCACGATGCCGGACAGCCGCATGAACAGCCAGGCGGCCATCTCGAAGTTGCCGCGTGTGGTCTTCGGGGTCTTCTTGGTGCGCTTGCGCGGCGGCTCGATCAGCGGCGCCGGGTTGTCGACCGTGTAGACGGAGGCGCCCTCGACGGGGCCGATACCGGAAGCGGTGCTCTCAGTGGTGGACATGCGCGTCAGCTCCCGAAGACTTCACGAGCGGCGTGGCCGAGGACGGGGTAGATCGCCCCGAGCATCAGCACGACCCAGACGGCCATGACGGTCCAGAGCATGTGCTTCTGGTAGCGCGCGCCCTTCGACCAGAAGTCGACGGCGACGACGCGCAGGCCGTTGAGCGCGTGGAAGAGGATGGCGGCGACGAGGCCGTACTCCAGCACGGCGACGAGCGGCGTCTTGTAGGTGGCAACGACCTCGTCGTAGGCCTCGGGGGAGACACGGACGAGAGCGGTGTCCAGCACGTGAACGAACAGGAAGAAGAAGATGAGGACGCCGGTGACTCGGTGAGCCACCCAGGACCACATTCCTTCCCGGCCGCGGTACAGCGTTCCAGCCGGCACGGAAGAACCCTCCGGGAGCGGGGACTGGGGCCTGCCGGCTTCGGTGTCGGACGGGCCCGGCCGGGTACGGTCCACCGGCCCCCAGCATCGTAGCGACGCGCTGCCGCTGGGCTGAGCCGGGGTCTGGGGATGTGATCAAACTGGCAGTCGATCGGGCTATTGGGGGTGGAGTGTGCTGTTATGTGCCGGGTGCGGGTGTGTTGTGGCTGGTCACGCCCACGCGGCGGAGCCGCACATCGTTACAGCCCAGCGCTCCTCAGGGCGTTCACCAGCCGTCCTCTTGCAAGGCGGCGGAGTTCTTCTGCCGCTATGGCCCGTTCCTCCTCCGGATCGTTTGTCAATCGTGACCGGATGGCTGCCAGGAGGCGGTCGAGGAGCTCGTCCGAGGGTGCGTCGTCCAGGCAGATGACGAACACATGCCCGAATCTGGCCTCGTATGCCGCGTGCGCCGCGCTCAGGGCCGTATGGGCGGCGGAGTACGTGTCCGCCGGGAGGGAGGGCAGGCACTCGGCGGCCAGGGCCTCCGCCAAATCTGCCGATGTCAGGTCGTACGCTGCCTCGTCCGCCGCCGCCAGCAGCGCGTCCGCGTCCGGGTACGGGCGGTGGTCGGCGACCCGCCGGGCCCAGCGGAGGCTGTGGAGGCAGCTCAGCAGCATGTGCCGCAGGTTTTCGGCGGGGGCGGTGTTGAAGTGCTCCACCGGTATGGCGGTACGGCCGGGGAGGTCTGGGAGACGGTGCGCAGGCAGCGTGGGTCCTCGTGGGCGTCACGTGTGTCGGCAGGGGATGCTGTGAGAGATGTGCCCGTCACGTTATCGAGAGTGGTCACGGCGTGTCCGAGGGATGCCTGAATTTCACCCGGACGGGAGAGTTTGAGGACGCGCGGTGGACGCTCGGGGTCGTACGTTGGCTGGGTGAGCCAGCACAGGCGCCGGGCGGCGCGGAGCGTGAGGCAGAGGCGGTTGCTGATCGCGGTGGTCGTCGCCGCGGTCGTGCTGACCGGGTTGGGCCTGGGGCTGTGGTCCGGGGGTGACGGTGCCGGGCCGGCCGGTACGGCGGCCCGGGCGCCGGGCGTCACGTCCGCGAGCCCGTCCGACCCCGCGGCGGCGGCCGCGCCGACCCCGACGCCCACCCGCTCGTACCCCCTGTCGACGGCCCCGCGCACCATTCCGGCCGTGCGCGACCACTCCCCGGCGCGCGGTCCCGGCTGGCGTCCCGAGCGGGGGCAGCGGGTCGTGGTGAACGACGCCGGGCTGGCCGACGAGGGGCGGCTGATAGCCGGTGAGCTGGGGCTCACGTACGCGGGCGAGAAGGGGGACACGAAGGCGGGGGATCTGCGGCTGGCGCTGAGCGGGGCGGCGGGCGCGAACCAGGAGTCGTACACCATGACCGTCCGCGGCGGGCGGGTCAGCATCAGCGCGGCCGGTGAGGCGGGGGTCTTCTACGGGACGCGCACGCTGAAGCAGACCGTGCGCGGTGGCGGTACGGCACCGGAGGGGGTCGTGCGGGACGGGCCCGCCAAGCAGCGACGCGGGCTGATGCTGGACATCGCCCGCAAGCACTTCACGGCCGACTGGATCGAGGACCGGGTGCGGGAGCTGGGCGACCTGAAGTTCAACGAGCTGGGGCTGCACTTCTCCGACGACCAGGGCTTTCGTATCGAGTCCGACTCGCATCCCGAAGTCGTGTCGCGGCAGCATCTGACCAAGGCGGAGGTCCGGCGGATCGTCCAGCTGGCCGAGAGCCGGCACATCACCGTCGTACCGGAGATCGACTCGCCGGGGCATCTGGGGGCGGTGATCGCCGCGCATCCCGATCTGCAGTTGCGCAATGCGCAGGGGACCGCGGCCACCGGGGCCGTGGACATCTCCGATCCGGCGGCCGCGAAGATCGTCGACGAGCTGCTCGACGAGTACGCCGGTCTCTTCCCCGGCAACCAGTGGCACCTCGGCGGCGACGAGTACCGGGCGCTCATGGCGTCCGACCCGGAGGCCTCGTACCCGCGGCTCGCGGCCGCCGCGCGCGAGGAGTACGGCTCCGGCGGGACCGTCGCCGACCTCGCCACCGGCTGGCTCAACGACCGCGCCGCCACCGTCCGCGCCCACGACCGCACCCCGCGCGCCTGGAACGACGGTTTCTACACCGGTACGTCCGTGCAGCCCGACCAGGACATCCAGGTCGCCTACTGGACGGGCAAGGAGATCGGGGCGCGCCGGCCGGTCGAGTACCTGAGGGCGGGGCGCCAGGTCATCAACTACAACGACGAGTTCCTGTACTACGTCCTCGGTCAGCCGCAGACCTTCGTCTATCCGACGGGGCAGCGGATATACGAGCAGTGGACGCCCCGGGTGCTGCGCGGGACGCAGCCGGTCGCGGCGCGCTACGACGGGCAGATACTCGGCGGTTCCTTCGCGGTGTGGTGCGACCTCGCGAACTCCCAGACGCAGGCCCAGGTCGCGGCGGGGATACGGATGCCGCTGCGGGCGACCGTCCAGAAGCTGTGGGACGCGGGTGAACCGGAGCTTTCCTGGGCGGAGTTCCGCACACTGGCGGATCAGCTCGACTGAGCCCTGCTAGCGGCTGCGGGTGCGAAGGGCCGAGGGGCGCTGACCCGTTGGCCGAAAGCTGTTCTTCCAGTTCCTTCGACCACTCGGTGTCGTGCGGGTGTGACAGTACGGCAGTATGGCGCGCAGTAAGGGGAAGTGCGGGCTCCGTAAGGGATGGCGCCCCGGGACGGGAGGCGTGGATGAGCCTGGTGGAACTGATCGCGCAGGCCGACGAGCGGGGGCTGGCCGTCAGCGCGCTGGCTTGTTTGGATCGGTGCGTGCCTCTGCTGGGCGGCGACGACGAGGTGCTGCGGCCGCTGTGGGCGAACCTGGCGGACAACGGCGACGCCGGCGAGTGGGGTGCGCTGCTGGACAAGGCGCGCGGGCAGTTGGGCGTCGCGGACGTCATGGACGCGGAGGATGCCGAGGACGAGGCCGCGTTGCTGGTCCGGCGGATGCTGGCCGCCGCCCCGGCCATGCGCTCCGGCGCCGAGGCGCGGGTGTGGGCCGACGGCTGCTCGGTGGCGTCCCTGCAGGTCCACCGCCTGCTCGACCCCGCGGAGGACGGCGCGGCCTCCGTCGACACGCGCCGCGAGGGCGGTACGGAGGCCATGTCCCCGCTCGTCGCCGCCGAACTGCGCCGCCAGATCACCGTCCTGGAACTCCTCACCGAACACGGCACGGCCGGCCTGCGCCGCGCCCTGGAGATCTCGACGGAGGGCCGCCGGGTCCTGCGCGCGGTGGTGTCCCGCCGGGCCCGGCAGGCCTGAGGCGCCGGACCCCTGCGAAGGGACGTGTGCCTGTCCTGGGAGCGTGTCGGGGACCCGTGTGGGCGGTGTGCTGGGTCGCTCGGGGGCGGCGTGGTGCCGAGCGTGCCCGAGAGGGTGTCGCGGGGGCCGTGTGGGCGGTGTGCTGGGTGGCTCGGGGGTGGCGTGGCGCCGAGGGTGTCCGAGAGGGTGTCGCGGGGTCCTGTGGGCTGTGTGTCTGGTGGCTCAGGGGCGGCGTGGCGCTGAGGTCTGCGGGCTTGGCCCCCGGAGGGTCCGGCAGGGCTGAGTCCCGGGGCCCGGGGCGTCATCCGGTCGCCGGAAGGGACTTGTGACTGTCCCGCGAGGGTGTCGGGGTCCGCGTGACGCCGAGGTTGGCGCGCTAGGCCCCGGAGGGCCCGGCAAGCTGCCTGAGCCCCGGATCCGGGATCGTAAACCCGCCCTGGCGCAAGGATCCTGTGGCTGTCCTGAGGGCGCGTTGGGGCGGTCCTGCGCCGGTTGCGGGCAGTGGTCGGAAACGGGTGACGAATCGTTGCCGCGGGGCGCTTTTCCGAGTGTGACGACCCAGACTGTGACGACGACCCAGGCGGGGGCGACCCCCGAGAACAGGCCCTCGGCCGCGGCGAAGCCGGTGCGGTGGGCGGCGGACGCGGTGGCGACCCTGCGTGAGGGAGCGCGGCTGCGGCTCGACTACTCCGCGCCGTCCCTGTGGCGTGCCGACCGGATGATCGACGACCTGCGCCGGGAGGGCACGCCGTACGCCGCCGCGGAGAACATACTGCGCGGGCTCGGGGCGTACGCCGGTGAGGTCATCGTCCGTCAGGCCGGTGCCGAGTGGTGGGCGAGCGGCGGTGACCACTGGGTCCGGACGCCGGACGGCCGCCTGTGGGATCCGATCGACGAGGCGCGGCGGTGTTTCGCGGGCGACGGCTCGCTGCGGTTGCTGTGCCGGGACGCGACGAGTGAGGAGTCGCGGGGGTAGCGCCGACGAGGCATGACGCGGCCGGGCCCCGTCGCGGCGGACCAGGACCGACGGTTGCGTTATCAGTACGCCCTGTCGGTCGCGTACGGCTGGAAGATTGGGGGGTGGCCGAGTTGGCACTGAAGCTCGCCTATTCACCGACTGGCGCAGAGGTCGGCCGGTTCGGCGAGCTTCGCGTCTTCGTCTGCTGCGAGGACGACCGACACCGACCCGTCCTCGACATCCAATGACGACTGGCAACGCCAAGCGCTGGGACCCCAGTCCGGCATGCATGGTATGGGCGTCGGCGACTACAACCCGGGCCTGAACCACTTCGGGCGTTACGAATGCTCCAGTCCCACACCCGGAAGCTTCAGTGCCGTGATGAACGCGTCGAATGCCGTGGCGGGGAAGGTGAGTTCAAGGAAGCGAGGCCGCGTCCTTGGTGGACGCGGCCCGCAGGGCGTCAGGCCGCCCAGACCTCGGCATCGTCGGCCGGGACGGTGGTGGCCAGGCCCAGTTCCTTGCGGGCGGCGACCGTCTTGTTCGGGTCGAGGCCGGTGAAGGCCGGGTCGTAGGCGAGGTAGAACGCGTCGACGTCGGTGGCGCTCGCGGCCTTCTTCCAGTGCTCGGCCGTCTTCTTCAGCTGTTCGCGGAGCTTGCCGATCTCCGTGCCCTCGATGTCCTGCAGGCCTTCGAGGTGGGTATCGAGGGCGGCTGCGACGGCCTTGGCCTGCGTCTTGTAGCCGTCCAGGTCCTCCTCGACGGAATCCGCGTCGGGCTGGTTCGCCCACAGAGCGTCGTAGACGGCGTTCGCACCCTTCAGGTACGTGGTCTGTTCGGGCTTCAGGGACTTCGCGTCGGCCTGCAGTGAGCCGGTGAACTTGCCCGATTCATTGGTGTAGGTGCAGCTCACGGCGCGGTCACCCGTCGCCCAGCTCTCCTTGGTCGGGGTGTAGTAGTAGAGGTCGACCCCCTTGGGGAGCGCCCAGGTGTCCTGGGCGAACTTCCCTGCCTCGACCGGGCATCGCTCGTCGGCGATCGCCGCGACCGCGTCGTCGCCGGGGTACGTCTTCTCTCCGTCGATGTTGAATTCGCCGACGACCTGACCCGCGTGCGCCTCGCCGCAGGGCACGATCTCGACGGCGAACGCCTCGCCCTCGACCTTGCCGTTCGGGTTGTAGCAGTCCCCGATGCCCAGCGAGAACACCGATCGCTGGCGGGCCACCTTCTTCGCGCCGTCCTTGGCGCTGTCGACGGCATCCGAGACGTCCGAGCACCCCACCGCGCCGATCGCGAGCAGGGCGATGACGGCAGCTATGCCGCGAACAGGGCGGTATGGGGCGCGAATTGCCATGACGTGCACATCCTCTTACGGGATTTTTATGACGGGCGTGCGCATCGTACGTCACTCCTGTGACGGGACTGTGTGCAGGTTCTCGCCGGTCAGGGCGACCTCGCAGGGCGGGCTCTCCGGCCGGGAACGGGCGTGGGTGTCCATCCGTACGTTCGCTGCCGTGTGGGGCGAGTCGCTGACGCCGTTCTGCCCGGGTGCGCAACCCGGGCGGGCCCGCCGGTCCCCTGAAGGGCGGTGGATGTGTTGCGTCGCGGACGCGTGAGACGCCAAAAGGTTGTACGCGTCCTGTGGCTTCGCTGCGTGCCTGGTGGCAGCCGTCGTGCTGCCGGATGGAGTGGGGTGACGGACGCGCTGTGACACTTGCCTCCGCACCGACGCTGAGGACCGTGGAGGGCAAGGGCGTCCGTGCCGCACGGTACGGACCCGCTGTGAACCGGTACGGACGAGGACAGTTCTTGGGCCAGGCAGGCGAACCCCGCCGCGTGCACGCGTACGACGGGGAATTGGGCGCGGCCGTCGCGCGGGCCCAGGAAGGTGACGAGGCCGCCTTCGCGGTCGCGTACCGGCTGGTGCAGCCAGCGCTGCTCGGGTACCTGCGCGGGCTGGTCGGCGACGACGCCGAGGACGTCGTGTCCGACGCCTGGCTGGAGATCGCCCGGGACCTGGGCCGGTTCAAGGGCGACGGAGCCGGGTTCCGGGGCTGGACGGCGACCATCGCCCGGCACCGGGCGCTGGACCATCTGCGGCGGCAAAAAGTGCGGCCCCAGTCGTCGGCGCTCGAACAGGACATGCTGGACCTGCCCGGCCCGCACAGCACGCACGACCAGGCGCTGGAGTCGATCTCCACGGAGCGTGCCCTGGAGCTGGTCCGCGGGCTGCCACGGGACCAGGCCGAAGCCGTGCTGCTGCGGGTCGTCGTCGGCCTCGACGCCCCCGCGGCCGCACGCGTCCTCGGCAAGCGCCCGGGCGCGGTGCGGACGGCCGCGTACCGGGGGCTGAAGCGCCTGGCCAAGCAGCTGGGCGTCGAAGGTGTGACGGATACCGGCCCTCGGACGCTGGGGGAATCGAAATGAACAGCGAGTGCGACGGCGGCGGCCGGAGCGGCATATCGCGACGTGCGCGGTGAGTCGTATGGGGCTTGAGGGACGTAGAGCTCTACGGGGTCACGAGTCACGGCTGTCACATAAAACCCCGGCCACATCGCAAACAGGTCGGACAAGGACGGGAAGCAGACATGGGTGAACGGCAGATCGGCGGTGGGTCCCCCGGCCGTCGGCGTGTGCACCCTGACGGCCTCGCTTCCGGGCACGGGCACGTGCCCGGCCCGCAAACAGCCACCGACACCGCCGCGCTGGAGGCGCTGCTCTCCGCCGCCGTGCCGCGCGGACACCGCCCGGACACCGAGGGCGAGCAGCGGGCCGTCGCCGCGTTCCGGGCCGCCCGGGACGCGGGGGCACACCGGGCGCGCACCCGGCGCCGGGACGACTGGCGGCCCCGCGAGCGGCGGCGGCTGGTGCTGCCAGTGAAGACCACGCTCTCCCTGTTCGTCGCGAGCCTCGCGCTGGGCGGCGTAGCGGTCGCCGCGATCGGCTCGTCCGACTCGCCTGACGGCCCCGCCGACGACCGGGGCAGGCCCACCCCGCCGGCCGGCGCCCCCGACCTGCCGGGCGCCGAGCCGTCCTCCGTGGCGTCCGACGCCGCCTCCGCCTCCGCGAAGCCCGGCCACCCGTCCACCGCTCAGGACACCGAGGCCAGGTGCCGCGCCTACGACCAGGTCGAGGGCCGCGGCAACGCGCTGGACGCCACGGCCTGGCGGCGGCTCGCCACGGAGGCGGGCGGTGAGGACAGGGTGGCCGCGTACTGCGCCGAGCAGCTGGCGGGGGCGGCGGCCAAGGGCAGGCCGAGCCAGGCGGCCACGCCGGGCGGCGGAGCCGCCAACGCGACGAACGGTGCCGGTGACAACGGTGCCGGTGACAACGGTGGCGGCGACAACAGTGCCGGAGGCAACGGTGCCCGCAACGCGGAGAGCGGCGCGGGGAACCCGAACAGCGGCGCCGGGAACGCGAACAGCGGCACGGGCGGCGACCAGGCCGAAAAGGCCACCGGCAACGGGAAGAAGAACTGACCCACGGGAAAAGTGCCCTGGCCTCGCGCGCTCCGGTGTCTCCACTCGCGAGCGCCGCGAGCCATGCGCCAAGGCAACGGCCGGGGCCGCCACCCCCCACAGGAGAGGCCCCGGCCGTCGCGCGGCACGGGCCGCGCGGCCCGTACCTTCTTCAGCGTCGGGACTGCGTTTTCTGTCACACCCCGGCGCGTCACGAGTTAGTTGCATCGGCTACGCACATGGACGGGGAGCGGTTTCAAGACGTAACGTGCCTTTCGCGCCGGAGTGGGGAGGCGGAAGACCGCCGCAACCACAGCCCTCCTTGAACGGCAACCACTCATTGAGGAACCACGACGGCGAGAACCCGGTCCGCGAGAGCGGCGCCGGCTTGGGCGCAAAGAAGGGCGCGCGCGGTGGGGGACGACGCGGAGCTGACGGCCGCGGTGCTCGCGGCACAGGGCGGGGACGAAACCGCGTTCCGGACGGTGTATCGCGCGGTGCACCCGCGGTTGCTGGGGTACGTACGGACGCTGGTCGGCGACCTCGACGCCGAGGACGTGGCGTCCGAGGCCTGGCTGCAGATAGCCCGGGACCTGGAGCGGTTCAGCGGTGACGCGGACCGGTTCCGGGGGTGGGCCGCCCGGATAGCCCGCAACCGTGCGCTGGATCACATACGGATGCGCGGGCGGCGGCCAGCGATCGGCGGCGACGAGACCGAGCTGACCGGCCGGGCCGCCGAGTCCGACACGGCCGGCGAGGCCATCGAGGCCCTGGCCACCGACCGCGCCCTCTCCCTCATCGCCCGGCTGCCGCAGGACCAGGCCGAGGCCGTGGTGCTGCGGGTGGTGGTGGGCCTCGACGCGAAGACCGCCGCCGAGACGCTCGGCAAGCGGGCGGGAGCCGTGCGCACCGCCGCGCACCGGGGGCTGAAGCGGCTCGCCGAGCTGCTCGGCGATGGCGGCGGCGATCCGGAATCGGCCGGTGTGCTCGATGCCCTGCCACCCCAGCGAGAACCGCGCGACCGCGCGGTGACGTCCGCGAGTGTGACGCCTACGCGCACGCGGACGCAGAAGGACATGTGATGGCCGATGAGCAGTACAGGTGGCTGAACCGCGAAACGGCGGAGCGTTTGCTGAGCGGAGAGCCACTGGACGCTGCCGACGCCGCCACCCACGAGCAGGCCGCCCGGCTCGCCCACACGCTCGGCGGGCTCTCCGCGAAACCCCCGCTGACCAGCGACGAACTCCCCGGCGAGGCCGCCGCCCTGGCCGCCTTCCGCAAGGTGCGGGCGGACCGCGACAGCGAGCGCGCCGCCCTCGGCTCACCCGGCCGGGCACGGCCGTCCGACGCCGGAGTAGTGCGCATCGGCGGCCGCACCGGTGGCCGTACGACCACGGCCCGGCGCCCGCGCTGGGGCCGTCCCGTGCGGCTGGGGGTGGCCGCGGCGCTGGCCGCCGCCATGGCCGGCGGGGTGGCCGTCGCGGCCGGAACCGGAGTGCTGGGCACGCCCTTCCTCGACGACGAACCCGGCCCCGCCGCCTCGGTCTCGGCCGCCGAACCGCCCGAGCGCGCGCTGGAGACGCCCCCGCCGACGCAGCGCGAGCAGCCCGGCTCGGCCACGCCGGACGGCACCACGAGCGGCCCCGCCACCGGCAGCCCCGACCCGTCCGACGACGACACACCCGCCACCGGCGGGGACACCGAGGAGCGGACGGGCGACCCCGGCAGCCGGTGGGAGGCGGTCACCTCCGCCTGCCGTGACCTGCGCGAGGGCCGGAGCCTGGACGCCGGCCGCAAGCGGGCCCTGAAGGAGGCGGCGGGCGGTTCCACGCGGGTGGGCAAGTACTGCGACGCCGTCCTCGGCGGCTCCGACGCCCAGGAGGACACGCGCCGGGGCAAGGACGACAAGGCCGACGGCGAGAACGCGGACGGCAAGGGCGGCGGCGAGAACGCGGACGGCAACGGCCACGCCGAGGGCGGCAGCAGCCGCGGCGACGGCGGCGAGGACAGCGGCGACGAGGACGGGGCCGCCGACACCTCCCCCGGCCGCACCGGCTCCAGCACCTCCTCGTGGCCGCCGGCCCTCGGCCCCGACCTGCCCAGGAGGGCGCAGTCGCTGCAGCCGGCCCCGAACCCCTCGTACTCCACCCTCTGACCTGCGGTTCCGTAGTTCCGTAGATATTTCTTCTCCAGGGGTGTGACACTTTCGGCCGCGGCGGCGCAGTACTGAGTGAGCCGACTGGTCATCGGCTGTCGCACGGAGCCGGGGTTCCCCCCGTACCCACGGCTCGTGCACCTGAGCGCGGGCGGGACACGTTCCCCCGGTCCCGCCCGCGCCCCGAACCTCACCAGTGGACGACGACCTTGTCGCCGTTCCGCACCTCCCCGAACAGCTGCGCGATCGCCGCCTCGTCCCGGACGTTGACGCACCCGTGCGAGGACCCGGCGTACCCCCGGGCGGCGAAGTCGGACGAGTAGTGCACGGCCTGCCCGCCGCTGAAGAACATGGCGTACGGCATCGGCGAGTCGTACAGCGTGGAGTGGTGGTGGCGGGACTTCCAGTACACCCGGAACTCGCCCTCCCGGGTGGGTGTGTACTCCGAGCCGAAGCGCACCGGCAGGGTCGTGACCGTGCGGCCGTCGATCATCCAGCGCAAGGTGCGGCTCGTTTTGCTGAGGCACAGCACGCGGCCGGTCAGACACCGCGCGTCGGGTGCGTCGGCGGGCTGGCCGCCCATCAGGTACAGGTCCCACTGGCCGGGCTCGCGGGTCATCTTCAGCAGCCGCTGCCAGGTGACGGTGTCCGTGGAGCCGGTCCGCGGCAGCCCGCGCTTGCCCTGGAAGCCACGGACGGCCTGCTCGGTCAGCTCGTCGTACGTCCCCGTCGGGCCGTCGAACAGCCAGGCGATCTGCCGCAGCCGGGCCTGGAGTTCGCGCACGTCACGGCCGGAGTCGCCGCGTGACCACAGGACCGGGGCCGGGACCGGAGCCGGAGCGGCGGGCTTCTCGGGGGCCTTGGATGTGGCGGGTGGCGGTGCCGCGGGCACGGTGCCGGTGACGTCGATGTGGATCGGCCCCCGCGGCTCTCCGTCCGCGTCCACGGCCTGCGCGGTGCAGCCGCACACCGTCACCAGCGCCGCCAGCGCGGCGATCGCCCTCCCCGTACCAGCAGTGCCCATGCCAGTCCCCGCCTTCTCACCGAAGTGCACCGGTGTCCCCTGAGATGGCTTCCCGCGCGTGACGGGTTGCGAACGGCGCGGCATCGTTATGAAGGAAGGAGTGAGTCACTGCTCGGCGGAAGGCACCCACCATGGCGCGCGAGTCGGAGTCCGGACTGCCCATCGAACCGGTGTACGGGCCGGACGCCCTGGACGGCTGGGACCCGGCCGTACGGCTGGGCGAGCCCGGCGCGTACCCCTTCACACGGGGCGTGTACCCGACGATGTACACGGGCCGCCCCTGGACCATGCGCCAGTACGCGGGCTTCGGTACGGCGACGGAGTCCAACGCCCGCTACCGGCAGCTCATCGCACACGGCACGACCGGCCTGTCGGTCGCCTTCGACCTGCCCACCCAGATGGGCCACGACTCCGACGCGCCCCTCGCGCACGGCGAGGTCGGCAAGGTGGGCGTCGCCGTCGACTCGATCGACGACATGCGGGTGCTGTTCGGCGGGATCCCGCTGGACCAGGTGTCGACCTCGATGACGATCAACGCCCCGGCCGCGCTGCTGTTGCTGCTGTACCAGCTGGTCGCGGAGGAGCAGGGGGCGCGGGCGGACCAGCTGACGGGCACGATCCAGAACGACGTCCTGAAGGAGTACATCGCGCGCGGGACGTACATCTTCCCGCCCAAGCCCTCCCTGCGACTGACCGCCGACATCTTCCAGTACTGCCGGGCCGAGATCCCCAAGTGGAACACCATCTCGATCTCCGGCTACCACATGGCCGAGGCGGGCGCGTCCCCCGCGCAGGAGATCGCGTTCACCCTCGCCAACGGCATCGAGTACGTCCGCACGGCCGTCGCCGCCGGGATGGACGTCGACGACTTCGCGCCCCGTCTGTCGTTCTTCTTCGTCGCCCGTACGACGATCCTGGAGGAGGTCGCGAAGTTCCGCGCCGCCCGCCGGATCTGGGCCCGGGTGATGCAGGAGGAGTTCGGCGCGAAGAACCCCAAGTCGATGATGCTGCGCTTCCACACACAAACGGCGGGCGTCCAGCTGACCGCCCAGCAGCCCGAGGTGAACCTGGTCCGCGTCACCGTCCAGGCCCTGGCCGCGGTGCTCGGCGGCACCCAGTCCCTGCACACCAACTCCTTCGACGAGGCCATCGCCCTGCCGACCGACAAGAGCGCGCGCCTCGCCCTGCGCACCCAGCAGATGCTGGCCCACGAGACCGACGTGACCGCGACCGTCGACCCCTTCGCCGGGTCCTACGCCATCGAGAAGATGACCGACGACGTCGAGGCGGCGACGCTGGAGCTGATGACGAAGGTCGAGGAACTGGGCGGCGCGGTCAACGCCATCGAGCACGGCTTCCAGAAGAGCGAGATCGAGCGCAACGCCTACCGGATCGCCCAGGAGACGGACGCGGGTGAGCGGGTCGTGGTCGGCGTGAACCGCTTCCAGCTCGACGAGGAGGAGCCGTACGAGCCGCTGCGCGTCGACCCGGCCATCGAGGCCCAGCAGGCGGAACGCCTGGCCAAGCTGCGCGCCGAACGCGACCAGCAGGCGGTGGACTCGGCCCTGGCGGCGCTGCGGAAGGCGGCCGGGGGCGAGGACAACGTCCTCTACCCGATGAGGGAGGCGCTGCGGGCGCGGGCGACCGTGGGGGAGGTGTGCAATGCGTTGCGGGGCGTGTGGGGGACGTACGTGCCTAGCGATGCCTTCTGACCAGCGGTAATACCTCGTATGGGTGATCAAGGGCGGACTGGGCACGCCGCCGGTTACTCTCATGGAGAGTGGGCCCCGAAAAGGAGGACGCCATGGCCGTACTGCAGCAGGAGCTGACCCTGGGCGAGGCTGCCGACCAGCTTGCCCGCGCACTGCCTGGCCACCGCGTGGAGATTCTCCAGGGGAGGCTCACTGTGACACCGCCGCCGGATGGCTCGCATCAGCTGGCGCTGACCAAACTCGGCAGGGCATTCGACCGGGCGGGCATCGTCGAGGCAGGGCGTGAGTACGTCCAGGGTGTCGGCCTCTGGCTGCCCACGTTGCCCGCGGACTTCGCGGTCCCTGACTTCTCCGTCGTCGACCAGGACTTCCGCGACGCCCACGTCACGAAGGACTACTACGCCCCGAACGTCTTTCGGCTGGTCGTCGAAGTGACGTCGTCCAACTGGTCCGACGACCTCGGTCCCAAGGTCGAGTGCTACGCGGAGGCCGGTATCCCGGCCTACCTCATCGCCGACCGCAAGCACGACGAGGTACTCCTCTACACCGACCCGGCCGACGGCAAGTACCCCGACCCACAGCGCTTCCAGCGCGGTCAGAGGGTGCCGGTGCCGGAATCCGTCGGCGTTCGCGTCGAACTCCCGGTCGACACCCTCCTCGACGGCTGACCGTCTCCCCGTCCGTTCAGCGCGCCGCCGAACGCCGGGCGGCGCGGGCCTTGCGGAGGGCGCGGGTGAGGAGTGGGGGCAGCAGGTCGGCGGCCAGGCGGCGGGCGTGGCTGCGGGGCGTGCGGGGCGGGGCCGGGCGGGTCGCTGCGGAGGCGGCGGGCCTGGGCACGGTGGGCTCGGGGTCCTCCACCGCGTGACGGGACGACGGGAAGTCGGGGGACTTCATGCCCTTGGACTTCAGACGGACGAGGCGGTGTCCGGCGGCCTGCTGCACGCTGAGCCCGCAGTCGCCGCGGCCGCGGACCATCGCCAGCAGCTCCTCCTGCACCGGCTCGGGGTCGCCCCAGGTGCCGTACAGCTTCTGCGTGCTCAGGCAGATCGGGCGCAGCCCCCGGCTGAGCACGGCCTCCCAGACGGCGACGGAGACACCGGGCGTGTGCTCGGAGCGGAAGTCGTCCAGGACGACGATCCCGTCCGGCAGCAGGACATCCCGTGCGGCGCCGATGTCGTCGTACACGTGCTCGTACAGATGCGAGCCGTCGATGTGCACGAACCGGCAGGAGCCCCGCTCGACCTCGCCGGGCACGAGTGAGCTGGGGCCCTGCACGACGCGCGGGAGTTCGTCGTGGAAGGCCAGGTAGTTGGCCTCGAAGGCCTGGCGGGTGAGTGCGCTGTAGGACTTCGTGGACTCGGCCCGGTTGGCGTCGTCCGGGGCGTCGCCCTCGAAGAGGTCGCACACGGTGTAGCGTTCGCCCTCCCGGACATGGCGGCCCAGGAAGATCGCGCTCTTGCCCATGTAGACCCCGACCTCCAGCAGGTCGCCACGAACGCCCGCGGCCTCCTGCCGGTTCAGGAGCCAGTCGAAGAGCACCTGGTCGAGTACGGGGAACCAGCCCGGGACGTCGTCGAGTCGGCGGGGCCGCGGGGGTGCCTCATGTGCAGTGGTCATGGAAGGCGAGCACTTCCTCGTTGCGGTGATCCGGTCAGGAGCTGCCCGGCGCCTGCCCGGGTGGACAACCCGTCCAACCCCCGAGAAGGTGAATACCGGGTCAATTCCCTACGTACCGTACGCGGTCTTGGTCGTGCCGGTGGTGCGAATGGCACCGCGCCCGGTGAACGATTACCGGATTGCTTCAGCTACCCCCGTCCGGCCCCGAGTATGCCGTGAGCCCCGCGCCCGTCACGCCCGCCCAGCCGACACAGCCGTCGGGCCGGATCAGGAAGACGCCGGTGCCGTAGGGCTCGTACGCCTTGATCCGCAGGGTGGGGGCGGGCAGCGCGGGGAGTTCCGCGTCCGTGCCCATGGCGAGCAGCGTCCCGTGCGGGCCGCGACCCCGACTGCCGTGCCGGCTGCTGACAGTGGGCGCCGCTGAAACTGCACACCGGCACCTTCGCCGTCGACGGGGTCGACGAAACCGATCCCGACATCACCGGGCAGGACGGCGCCGCCGTCTGCGCAGGCGACACCGGGGGCCCCGCCTTCCGTGAAGGCGGTGGAGCGGTCGAACTCGGCGCGATCAACAGCCGCTCCTGGCGAGGTGGTTGCTTCGGCACGGACGAGACCGTCACCGACACCAGAGCCGTCAACACCCGTGTGGACAACCTCGCGGGCCGGATCGGCGCCCACGTCGCCCGGTGGTCCCTCAAGGCGCACGTCAACGACAAGTACGTGGCCGCCGAGCCGAGCGCCACGAGCACGCACGAGGGCAAGCTGCGAGCCCGCACCGAGCGGCACGTTCGTCAGCGTCGAGGCCAACTGCACCGGCGACGACGCGAACCTGCTGAGCCGACCCCCTCATGGCTGACCTCGTGATCCGGGGGGCAGCATGAACTCCTTCCCGCGGCCAGGGCAGGTGACCGTACTGCAGGTGCTGTACCGCTGCCTCAATTCTTGACGGGAAAGCCAGTCAGCGACCGGCGCAGCAGCGGCGTCGCCCAGTTCTCCACGTACCGGTTCAGCAGCCACGCCACCAGCAGCATCAGCGTGACCGTCGAGGTGACCGTGACCCAGGACGACAGCCCGAAGTCCTGGTGCAGGACCTTGATGACGACCCACCCCAGGTGCTCGTGGACCAGATAGAACGGGTAGGTCAGCGCGCCCGCCACCGTCAGCCACCGCCAGTCCGCCCAGCGCAGCCAGCCCAGGGCGACGGCGAGGACCGCGGCGAAGCCGAGGGTGACGATGAGGATGATGACGAAGGACGAGCGGTAGGAGAACTGGTCCGGCGTCTGCGGGTGCCACAGGTTGTCCACCGCGTAGTGCTGTCCGGTCAGCCAGCTCACCGCCACGATGCCCCACGCGGTGATGTCCCGCCGGTCGCGGTGCAGCAGGTAGATGCCGATGCCGCCGATGAAGAACGGCGCGTACTCGGGCATCAGGACCAGGGACAGAATCGGTTCGCCGGAGGACTGCGCGATGGCCGCGGCCAGCGTCCACACCGCGCAGAAGAGCACGATCCGCCGCCGGTTGGCGCCGGGCAGCACGATGAACAGGGCGAACAGCGCGTAGAAGCGGACCTCCACCCACAGCGTCCAGTCCACGCCGAGCACCCGGTCCGCGCCCAGCGGTTCCTGGAGCAGCGTCAGGTTCAGCAGCGCGTCGCTCGGCGACACCGCCTCGTAGGCCACCGCGGGCAGCGCGAACACCGCCGTCACCAGGACGACCGCCACCCAGTACGCGGGCAGCAGCCGTGCCACGCGCGAGGCGAAGTACGAGCGCAGCGACCGGCCCCAGCCGCTCATGCAGATGACGAAACCGCTGATGATGAAGAAGATCTGGACGCCGAGGCAGCCGTAGGCCAGCAGCGAGTGCAGGGTGGGGAACTGGAGCTTCGGCGACGACCCCCAGGCCTCGGTGACGTATCCGCCCCGGCCGCCGTAGTGGTACCCCGCCACCATGAGCGCGGCCAGCAGCCGCAGTCCGTCCAGGGCCCGGAGCCGGCCGCCCGCGGACTTGTCCTGCTGCTGCTTCTTCTTCGGCTTCGGATGCTCCGGCAGCGACGAGGTCTGCCCGGCCGGTGCGTTCGTGAGCGCTGTCGTGCCGGACTGCGCTTTCGTCGTGCTCACGACCGTTTCGGTCACGCTGACACCCCTCGTACCGCATCTGCGGGCCGTTTCCGGCGCAGCCGGTGATCGAAATGCGCCGGGCCGAAAAGAACGAATGTACGCGCCAACCCTAGGGGCCGAAACGGCGTGCTCCCGTTCACGGGGGGTGTGATTAGCCCATCGGAACCCTGTAGTTCATCTTCTGGAAAGATGAGGGGCTGCTGTGAGTTCGATATCACAGGAGGGATGCCCGGGGCCGGAAGATGATCAAGAAGCCCGCAGAAACGCCGACCGGGCCGCCTTGCCGAGGTAGGTGAAACGCGTCTCGCCCGCCAGGTGCTTGTCCATGGCGTCCTTGACGCCCGGCCAGTTCGGGTCGCCGAAGTCGTCGAGCACCACGATCGCGCCGGGCGCCGCTATCTCCTCGGCCCACTGCAGATCCGCGAGGACGCCCTCGGCGGAGTGGTCGCCGTCCACGATGATCACGCCGTAGCTGCGGTCGGAGACGGCCGCGCGGGTCTCGGGGTCCTCGGAGAAGCCCTGCCGGATGCGGGCGGCACTGCCCGCCTGCCCGGCCAGCGCGAGGTTGGTGCGTACGGCGTGCTCGTCGACCGGGGTGCCCGTCGGGTCGTTGCGCTGCTGGGTTCCGGGCTGGAGCTGCACACCGGCGAACGGGTCGACGATGGTCAGGCTCGGGCTGCGGCCGGAGCGCTCCATCATCCGGATCAGCCCGGCGGAGAACATGCCGTACAGCGTGCCGATCTCCAGGATCTCGTCGTTCGGCGGGTCGAGCAGGGGGATCGTGCCCAGCTTGCCGCAGATGTTCATGGTGCCGCCGGCGATCCGGCCGACGCCCAGCGACTCCAGCGCGACCAGCAGCCGGAAGGCCGCGGCGACATTGCGTTCCGCCGCCTCGCGGTCACCGCCGCCCAGCTTCGCGACCTCGGCCTGGAGGCGGTCCAGGGCGCCGGGGACCACTACCCGGGAGATACCGCGCGCCCGCGGGCCGACCAGCAGGTCGAAGGTGAACTGATGCTGTCGCAGCAGCTGGATGTCCCGCTTGAGTTCCTCGTTCTCCAGCTGTGCCCGGGCGACTGTGGAGCGGACCTGCCGCTCGATGCGCTTGTCGATGAGGTCGGCCACGGGGCGCAGGACGCGTCGGGAGGCCGAGCTGCGAAGCAGGGAGCGGCTTTTCATGGAACCGATGACCTCTACATCTCTCTGAGAGTGACCCGGCGTCAGTTCGGATCACGGCTGGGGCACAGGCTAGGCGTGCGACTGTCGAACGGAAGGTCCGCGAAGATGTCCTGCTGGAAAACTTCTACCGAACTCTGAATGCCTCGTGCGTGGCGGTGGGGTGCAAATGCCATCCACCTGTGCGAATGGCGTGCCTGTAGGAGGAGACGATTTGCTCCCCGGTCCCACGCAGTTCATCAGATTGTCGTCTTGGTTTCTTAGTGTTCTCCAACCTTCCTCGACCTCTTGGCAAAGTCTTGCCATCTTTCGTCACACCCAGAGCAGGAGCACCATGACGAGGGTTCGCAGCAGATGGTCACGTCCCCGGACCGGGGACCTGGCATCCGCGCCCACCGACGCCGGCCCGCCGACCGCCGAAGTCACCCCGGCCGAGCTGGACGACTGCCTGCGCGCATGCGCCGTGCACAGCGGCAAGCTCGTGGGGAGCCTGCACTCCCGGCGCATCGGCCTCGCCGAGAAGCTGCGCGAGTTGCTCGCCGTCTGGGCCACCCAGACGCAGGCCGCCCCGGCAGCGCCGGCGGCGGGGGGACTGCTCCGGCGTGGCGCGAAGGCGGTCGGCGGCGGTGGCGGCATCACCAACGAACTGCTCGACGCCCTCCTCGCCGTCGGCAACAAGGCCGTGGACTGCGGCTATGACGACGAGCTGAACCTCGCCCTGCTCATCAGCGACACCATCCTCACCCAGCGCAAGAACTCCCGCGCCGGCTGGCGGCTGCGCGGCCGACTGCTGGAGGCCATGGGCCGTCCGGCGCACGCGGCCGAGGCCTTCGAGCGCTACCTGGACCTCACCAAGGACGACGGCTACGGCGTCCGCGCCCGGGTGACCGGCATCCGCACGGCCCTGGACCGGCGCGCCGAACTGCTCGCCCTGCTGGAGCGCTCCACTCCCGACGCCACCCGCTTCACCGGCGGTCCGGCGACCGACGTCTGGGCCGAGGGACTCGCCAAGCACGCCGCCGGTGACTGGGACGCCGCCTGTGCCCGGCTGGTCGGCGCGCTCATCGCCATGGACCGCGGGGAGGCCGCCGAGCAGGACTTCCAGGAGGCGCTCGGCCACTACCTGGACCTGTGCACCGGCGTCGCGGGCCGCCCCACGCCCGAGCTGACGGAGGCGATCGGCCTGTACGCCGAGTCGCGCCGCATCCGGATGCGCGGCCCCGTGGTCGACCCTCTCTTCGGCGGTGTGCAGTGGCTCAGCCTCGGCGAGTTCCGCAACCGGATCGCCGGCAAGTCCATCTGCCTGATCGCCAACTCCGCCAGGGTGGGCGAGAGCTCGATGGGCGCCGAGATCGACTCGTACGACCTGGTGATGCGCTTCAACTCGTACCGGATCGACCCGGTGCACACAGGTAAGAAGACGGACATCCACGTCTCCATCCACAAGCACGCCTTCAACTGGGACAAGCCGGTAGAGATCCGCCTGATCACCGGCGGCAACTCGGCCGACTGGAAGTACTCGATGCGCAACAAGCTCGTCCCGGGCGCGCAGACGTACGTCGGGGACGAGTCGCTGCGCTGGCCGGTGCGCAACATCGGCGGCTGGACCTCCGAGCAGTTCCCCGGCATCCCGACGTCCGGCTTCAACATGCTGTGGCTGCTCGACTTCCTCGACGTCAGCCCCACCATCGACCTGATCGGCTTCGACTTCTACGAGAGCGGCGCCTACCGCATCCCCGAGGCGATGAAGCTGCCGATCACGAACGTTCACGAATACAGCAGCGAGAAGGCATGGGTCATGGAACGGGCCCAGAGCGTCTCCGGCGTGAGGATTTCCCTGAGATGACCGCGACCCACATATCCGCCCCCGTCACCGCCGCCCGACCAGCGGCACCCACCCCCGACGAGGGCTCCGCCCGCGCGCTCACCGGCAAGCGCCGGATCGCCTTCGCCAGCTTCGTCGACGAGAACTACCTGCCCGGCTTCCTCGTGCTGCTGCGCTCCCTCGCCCTGACGAACCCGGACGTGTGCGAGGACTTCATCGTCCTCCACGACGACCTGCGCCCGTCGTCCGTGGCCCGCATCCGCGCCCTGCACCCGCGGGTGGTCTTCCGCCGGGTCGACGCCGACCACTACGACTCGTACAAGAAGGGCGACCAGGACAACTACCTGGTCCGCAAGGCGTACTTCATCCTCGACGTCTTCAAGATCCGCGACTACGACACCGTGATCACCCTGGACACCGACATGGTGGTCCTCGGCCCGATCAACGAACTGCTGTCGATGCGCAAGGGACTCGGCGCCGTCGCCCAGTTCTTCCACGGAGACAGCACCCGCATGCTCAACAGCGGTCTGCTCGTCATCCAGAAGGAGTTCCTGACCGACGAGTTCTGCGCCAGGCTGGACCAGGTCGGCCGCAGCGGGGCGTACGAGCTCGACAAGCACGACCAGGGCATCCTCAACGCCCTGCTCGACGGCGACTTCGTCGACCTCGACCCCAAGTACAACTTCGTCAAGCGGCGGCTGTCCGGCGACCTGCCGGTGCCCGACGACACCGCCATCCTGCACTTCACCGGCCGCCACAAGCCCTGGCAGGGCGGCGAGGCCGGTTACCACCAGGCGCAGGAGCGCTGGCGCGAGTTCGACATCAGCGACGCCGAACTGCACGCCGCCTACGTGTCCCGCCCCGGCGCCCTCCACCACGACCTGCTCGTGCACTTCGGCACCCCGCACGTGGAGCGCACCGGCGACGTCGACACCGCCCGCAAGGTAGCCCTCGCGCACATCGGCGCCGGCGACTACCAGGCCGCCGTCGACATCCTGGAGCAGGTGCACATCCCGGTCGACGAGGCCTGGCCGCACGAGGTCTACGGGCACGCCCTGATGAGCGTCTCCCGCTACGAGGAGGCCCGCGCCCAGCTGCTCCTCGCCACTTCCGCGCCCAACCGCGCCGCTACCGCCTTCGCCCGCCTCGCCCAGATCGCCTGGGTGCACGGCGACGACGCCACCGCGCAGAAGTACGCGCTGCAGGGCCTCACCGTCGACCCCACGCACCGGGCCAGCCGCATCTGGCACCAGCGCGCCATCGGGGTTCCGGCCCAGCCGCAGGGCAGCCCCGACGACCAGCTCGCGCACGTCGCCTTCTACATGGACCGGCAGGGCAACGCCGGCGACAAGCTGCTCCCGGAGAGTGTCCGGCTCGCCTTCGACCCCGACACCACCTCCCGCCGCTGGCACTCGGTGCACGCCCACCGCCTGTTCGACGAGTCGGCCCTGGAGCGGGTCAACGCCCGGCGCGGCCTGGTCATCGGCGGCGGCGGCCTGTTCATCCCGGACACCATGCCCAACGGCAACAGCGCCTGGCAGTGGAACGTCCCGGACGAGCTGCTGGAGCGCATCGACGTCCCGATCGCGGTGTACGCCGTCGGCTTCAACGCCTTCGACGGGCAGTCCTACCGTGCCCAGCGGTTCCGGGAGTCGCTGCGCAAGCTGGTGGAGCGCTCCGCCTTCTTCGGGCTGCGCAACCACGGCTCGATCGAGAAGGTGCGCGCCATGCTCCCGGCGCACCTGCACGACAAGGTGCGCTTCCAGCCGTGCCCGACCACGGTCACCCGCCAGCTGGTGGCGAACTGGCAGGACCCGGCGACACGCGACGACACCATCCTCATCAACGCCGCCTACGACCGTGCGGGCCTGCGCTTCGGCCATGACTACGCCTACTTCCTGGCGCAGATGGCCAAGGCCGTCAAGGACCTCGGCACGCTTGGCGAGGTGCAGTGCGTGGCACACTCCCTCGACGACGAGAAGCTCGCCTTCGACCTGCGCCGTGAGCACGGCGTGTCGATGCCGGTCATCCCGATGTACGACTTCGAGAACGACGACATCCGCGACCTGTACGCGCGCACCAAGCTGGTCATCGGCATGCGCGGCCACGCGGGCATGATCCCGTTCGGCTGCGGCACGCCCATCATCAGCCTGATCTCGCACCCGAAGATGGCGTACTTCCTGCGCGACATCGACCGCCCCGAGTGGGGTGTCTCCGTGCACGACCGCAACCTCGCGGGCGTCCTCGCCGAACGCTCCCGCGACCTGCTCGCCGACCACGCCAAGACGGTCGCGGACGTGCACGACCGGCAGCAGGAGCTGTGGAAGGTCACCCAGGCCAACGCGGCCGAGCTGCGCACCCTCCTGGGCGGCTGATCCATGACGGCCCTTGTCGTCGACGACGCTCCCGGGGCCACCCGGTCCCGGAAGCGCGTGCGTCACTCACCCCTGTGGTGGGCGGTGGTCGCCCTGCCCGCCGCCGCGGCCGTGGCGTACGCCGTCCTCACCCGCCGTCTCACCGGCGACCTGCACTACGTTCTCGGCGCCCTGCGCACCGGCGAGGCCGCGGGCTACTCACCGTCCGAGGTCTTCACCCACCGGCCGTTCTTCTACCGCTGGTTCGTCGCCGGCCTCGACGGGCTCACCTTCGGCGGCATGATCGCCCGCGAGACGATCATGGAGGCGGCGGGCGTCCTGCTGGCCGCCGCGGCCGCCTACGCACTCCACAGCGCGCTGCTGCGCCGGCTGACCGGCCGCGAGGCCGCCCTCACCGCGGGTGCCACCGGCCTCGCCCTGGCGCTGGCCCCGCGCACCGACTTCCTCCAGCCGGAGTGGGCGGCCGTGGTGCTGACGGTGTTCGGCATCGCCGCCGTGCTCGGCGTCGACCGCCCCTGGCCCGCGGCGCTGCTCGGCACGCTGCCGATGGGCCTCGCGGTGATGATGAAGTACTCCACCGCCGCCACGGCCGCCATCGGGCTGCTGCTGGTGTACGTCGTGGACCGCGGGCGGGCCGTACGGCTCGGTCTGCTCACGGCGGTCGGCTCGATCGCCCTGTTCGGGCTGAGCCTGCTCGCCGGGTCCCGCGAGTGGCAGTGGACCGAGGACATGCCGCAGATCAACCAGAGGGCGCTCAGCCGTACCGGCCTCGACCTCCCGGCCACCTTCCAGACCTCCGTGGACTGGCTCGCCGACCGGGCCCTGCTCTCCCCGGTGCTGCTGCTCCTGCCGGGAGCGCTGCTGCTGGTGCTGGCGCGGGTCCGGGGGCGGCGCCGGCTGGCCGAACTCCTCCTGGTCGCCGTGACGATCGGGCTCGGCGCACTGGCGGTCGTGGTCGTGCAGGGCAACTGGTTCTCGTACCACGGAGCCCAGCTGCCCGTCCTCGCCGCCGCGCTGTGGGGCCTCGCAGTGGGCGGCGCCCGCCGCTCGCCGCCGTGGCTCTTCGGCGCCGTATCCCTCGTGTACGGCGTGCTGCCCGTGCTGTACACCGACATTCCGGCGTTCCTGCAACGGCCCGCCACCCTCTGGGCGCTGGGCTTCGTCGCGCTGCTCGCGGCGGGTGTGGACGCGCTGGTCGAGGCGCGCCGGAAGCGGGCCGGTCGCACGGGCCCGCGGGGCGTGTGGGCGGGCGCGGTGATCGCGCTGGCCGGGGTGGTGTGCCTGGCCGGGGCGATCTGGCCCGGCTCGCCGCACCGGGTGCTGGACGGCAAGGTGGTGGCGACCAGCGCGGAGTATCTGCGCGGAATGCGCAACAGCGAGGCTGTCGCCGAGCGGCTGGACGCCGAGATGCCCAAGGACGCGCCGGTGCTCTACCTGGTGTTCGGCGACTCGGCGTACTACCTGGACCACCCGGCCCAGTGCCGCTACCCGATCGCCACGTTCCTCCAGCGCACCCGCTACATCGCGGACGTCGCCGAGCTGCCGTCGTACAAGGAGAACGCGGACTGCGTCGACCACGACACGGCGCCCTACGCGGTGCTGGACTGGCGCTGGTTCCGGCCCGGGAGCGTCGACCCGGCGCTCGAGCGGCGGATCTTCGCGGTGTACGACTGCCCGCCCGCCCCGGCGGCCGGCGACAAGACGGTGCTGTGCACCCGCAGGAGCGGCGAGGGTCAGGCGGGCTGAGCCGCACACGCACGGGCGGCGCGGACCAGGCGAACTGATCCGCGCCGCTCCGGCGTCGCGGGGGGCTAGCGCAGGCCCAGGGAGGCGGTGACCTTACGGGCCAGGGCCACCGAGTAGCTCTGGCCCCGGTCCTGCGGGTAGATCTGCGCCATCGTGACCAGCGTGACCCGGCTCATCGGCGTGTCGTGGCCGGGGATCAGCGACCGGTACTCCGGGGTCACCACCGGCTGGGCGAACCCGGCCTTCGAGAAGTGCCAGTTCTGGATCCAGGACTCCTCGAAGGCCGGGTTGATCCGCTTCAGATACGGCACGAACGCCTTCAGCAGCTCCGCCGGTTCGGTGGTGAAGCGCCAGTCCTCGCGCTCGACGTAATTGCCCACGTAGAGGACGTGCCGACCGCCGTAGACGGCCGGGTCGATCATCCGGGTGTGCTCGACCACCGCGAGGAAGGGGAAGTCCGGCTCGTTGATGTTGAGCCAGTAGTACGGGATGATGCTGCGGTCCAGCTCCAGCACGAAGCAGGTGGCGCCCAGGTACTGGTTCTTCCACACCGTGTCGTTCGCGGGCAGCCCGGCCGCCTTGGCGAAGGCGGGCTGCGGGGTGGTGACGATCAGCTGGTCGAACTCGTAGCGCGAGCCGTCCGCGCAGTCCACCACGGCGGGCGCGGCGTCCCCGTCCTGCCGGATGGTCCGCACGGCTTTGCCGAACTCGACCTTGCCGCCGCGCTCCTCGATCCGGTCGCGCAGCGCGGCGTACACCCGCTCGAACCCGCCGTCCACATAGCCGAGTTCAAACGTACGGCAGTGGATCCGGGCCCACAGCCACGCCATCGACACCTGCTCGGCGCGGTCGCCGAACTTGCCGCGCAGCAGCGGCTCCCAGATCGCCGCGGTGGCCTTCTTGCCGGCCCACCTGCGCAGCCAGGCCAGCGCGGTCAGGTCGTTGTACCGCTCGCCGCTGCGCACGGCCTTCAGCACCGCCGACGACCCGGCGAACCGCACCGCGTCGACCGGCGAGAACTCCGGGAAGCGCAGCATGTCCACCGGCGAGGTGAAGTCGATCAGCTTTCCATCCCGGTAGATGCCGGTCGTCGGCTTGTGGAAGCGCAGCGCGTCACCGAGCCCCAGCTCCTCGATCAGAGCGATCATCGCCTTGTCGCTGCGGAAGATGTGGTGGTAGTAGCGCTCCAGCGGGACCCCGCCCACCTCCAGCGAGGCTGCCAGACCTCCCAGTTCGGCGGCAGCCTCCAGGATGGTCACCTGGTGCCCGGCCCGTACGGCGTCCCAGCCGGCCGTCAGGCCGGTGGCACCCGCGCCGATGATGCCGAGGTTCATGCGAAGCTCCACTTTCTGTTGAGCACGAACTGCAGCGCCAGGACCAGGGGCATCGAGCCCGCCTTGACGATGTTGGCGTCGATCCCGAGCCCGTCGGTGAAGGCGAGGAAGAGCAGGTTCGTCAGGGCGATGCCGGTGAGCCCTACGGCGTAGAACCGCAGGAAGCGGACGAAGAGCCGGTCCCGCCGCTCGAAGGTGAACCGTGCGTTGAGGACGAAATTGTTGGTGATGCCCAGCGTGGTGCTGATCACGTTGGCGAACTGCTCGTCCAGCCCCACGACGTTGTGCATCAGCAGGAAGACGACGAGGTCGAGGGCGACACCGCTGCCCCCGATGAGGGTGTAGCGGACCAGTTGGCGCAGGGTCCGGGAGGACTCGGGCGCCTGGGTCCTGACCGCGGTCTCAGTCATCGGCCCGGGAACCGCCGATCACCTCACGCACCAGATACAGCGGACGCCCCTGCGCCTCGCTGTAGATGCGCCCTATGTAGGTGCCCAGCACGCCCAGGGACAGCATCTGGGTGCCGCCGAGGAACAGCACCACGACCATCAGCATCGTCCAGCCGGAGACCGTGATGTCGGGCCGGAAGATCTTCATCCCCAGCGCGTAGAGGATGCCGATCAGCGACAGCACCAGCACGATGAAGCCGAGCCGGGTGATCATCCGCAGCGGCACCGTGGAGAAGCTGGTCACGCCGTCGATGGCGAGCTTGGCCATCTTCTTCAGCGGGTACTTGGTCTCACCCGCGAACCGCTCGTCGCGGTCGAACTTCACCTCGGCCTGCCTGAAGCCCATCGAGGCGACGATGCCGCGCACGAACCGGCTGCGCTCGCGGTACTTGCGCAGTTCGTCGGCGACGCGCCGGTCGATCAGCCGGAAGTCGCCGGTGTCCAGCGGGATGTCGACCTCGGCGCAGGCGCGCAGGACGCGGTAGTACAGCGACGCCGTGGCCCGTTTGAAGGCGGTGTCCTGCCGGGTACGACGCCTGGCGTGCACGATCTCCGCGCCCTCCCGCCAGGCGTCGACCAGCTCCAGGCTGACCCTGGGCGGGTCCTGGAGGTCGGTGTCCATGACGATCACGGCGTCGCCCTGCGCGATGTCGAGACCGGCGGTGATGGCGATCTGGTGCCCGAAGTTGCGGGCGAAGTCGACCACCCGGATCCGCTCGTCGTTCTTCGCGAGGTCCTTGAGGATGCCGAGCGAGCCGTCGGCGGAGCCGTCGTTGACGTACACCAGCTCGAAGTCGAGCTCCGGGCGCTCGGCGAGGGCCGCGGTCAGTTCGGCATGGAAGGCGGCGATGCCGTCCTGCTCGTTGTAGACCGGCAGCACGTACGAGATCAGGGGGCGCCCGCTGGGCTGCTCGGGCTCGGCCGGCGTGAGCGGGGCCGGAACCGCGGTCCGGGCGGGCGGACGTATGTCCTGCTGGGTCATCTCGATCCGCCCGCTTGCGCCCACGCTGTGAAAGGAAAAGGGGGTTGAACCATTGGGGGAAGCTATGGAAAGTATATGAACATATGACTAACGAGCCGCGACGAGGAGTCGTCTTCCCTGTTTCACTTAATCGCGCGGCGTGAAGAGCAGATTCCGTGTTCCGGTCGGCCGCGGCCGGTCCGAGGGAATGAGCGTGTCCTCCTCCTCGGCCACCCAGTGGGCGTCGTAGCCGAGCGGTCCGAACTCGGCGAGGAGCGGGTCCAGCGGGGCGCCCAGCAGTGCCTCCAGCATCACGGTCGGCCGGTCCCGCTTCAGCACCCGACGGGCGCCCTTCAGCACCGACATCTCATGACCCTCGACGTCGATCTTGATCAGGTCGAGCCCGGTGTCGGCGAACACCTCGTCCAGCGTGAGCAGTTCGACGCGCTTCAGCTCGGCGTCCCCGGCCGCGTGCTCCAGCGAGGAGCCCGTCGACAGCAGGTTTCCGGAGAAGCGGACGCCGATGTCGGCCCAGCCCGGCTCGCTGGAGACGCCCGCCTGGTAGCGGCGGATGTTCTGCACGTTGTTCAGCCGGATGTTCACCGCCAGCCGCGCGTGCACCTGGTCCACCGGCTCGAACGCGTGCACCTTCGCCTTCGGGTTGGCGAGTGCCGCGATCATCGAGAAGTACCCGACGTGCGCGCCGACGTCGGCTATCGTCGCGCTCTTCGCGGCCAGCCGTGACCAGGTGGCCAGGCTGCCGGGTTCGTACCTGAATCTCCCGTTCCACAAGGTGTCCAGGGCGACCGCGTCATCGTTCACGCATAACATGACGAACGGCGGGCAGTACGGGGAGTCGATCTCGGCGAGGCCCCGGTACGGGTGCTTCTTGCGGTGGGTGCGGATGATGTCGCTCGTGGAGACCGGCCGGACGGACGTCGCGTGGGCCAGCATCCGGGCGTTGGCAGTTTCGACCTGGGAGATACGCATGGCCGCGATCGTAGGGTCGCGATCATCGTCTCTTGAAGGACTCGGACGTATTCCGTGCGGAATTCCCCGCGGAATTTCCCACAAACGCTGGTCGGAGCGCGGCGGCTCCCTGGATCAAAAAGCAGGGAAGCCGCCGCACGGAGACTCGGCTCTCGCGCCCTACCGCTTCACGGCCTTCCTGAGCGCCCGCGCCCGGCGCACCACCCGGCGGGCCGCGGAGTTGCGGGGCAGGAAGGACAGCCGCTCGGGGATGCCGCCGGGCAGCCCCAGCGAGGTGAGTCGGCGCTTCTTGAAGTAGTGCTGGGTGTGCGGGCCGAAGTGCTGACCGAGGAACCGTTCTGCTGCCGGGCGCAGGCTCGGACAGATCTGCGGCTGCATGGTGAACCCGAGCGTGTTGATCAGGCCGTTCAGCAACTCGCCCGGCAGCGTGTCGGCGTCCTTGGTCTCCTCCAGGCCCGGCAGCAGGGCGTGAGCCAGCGCGACCGGTACCCGGTTGCTGTTCTGATACGGCGTCAGCCGGTCCAGCAGCTGCTCGGTGCCGATGCGGGCGACCGGCAGGTCGTAGAACGCGGACGCGGTGAACAGGGCCGTCGAGAAACAGCCGACGACCAGCGCGGGCCGCGCCTTGGCGAACAGCACCTCGGCGAGGACGGGGGTGTCCAGCACGGTGAGCTCGGCGCCCAGCTTCTCGGCCTCGGCCTCCAGGGCGCGGCTGTAGCGGGCCGGCGCGGTGGGGTGCGGCTTGAACACGATCGCGCGGTGCCCGCGCCGCACCGCCCCGCGCATCATCCGCACATGCAGGTTCTCCTCCTCGTCGGGGGAGAGGATGTTCAGCGCGGACAGGTACTGGCCGAGCAGCAGGGCGGCGTTGTCCGGGAGGTCGGGCAGCTCCTCGGCGGAGTCGGTGAGCCCGCTCATGACCTTCAGGAACGCGTCCGTCGGCACCACCTGCGCCGGCACGTCGAACTCGGTCAGCAGCAGCGGGGTGAGACCGGGCACGAGGTCCAGGTGGAGCAGACGCCGGACGCGGGTGCCGACCAGCGGGTCGAGCTTGTTGCGGGTGGGGCCGTAGCTCATCAGGCCGTCGGCGTAGACGTGCACCGGGGCGCCGGTGAAGATCTGGGCCAGGCCGAGCGCCGGGTTGACCTGGATGGACTCCACGACCAGCTCCACCCGGTCGTCGCCGAGCCCCCACAGCAGCCGCAGATAGCGCTCGAACAGCGGCAGGTCGTCGGGGCGCGGCTGCCAGGCGCCGGGGTGGAAGGGGCGGATCGCCTCGTTGAACGACAGTACGTCGTCGAAGTGGTCGCGCAGCGTGCCGAAGCCCGGCATCTCGTCGACGGCCGGGGTGGTCTCCGGCGTCGCCGAGTTGTTGAACACCAGCAGCACCCGCCGGTCCGGCTCCTCGAAGCACTCGGAGTCGATCGCGGCGGCGAGTGTGGCGGCGCCGTACAGCGTGGAGACGCAGAAGATCTGGGTGGTACGGGACATCAGGCAGCCGCCTTCGCTGTGGTGATCCGGCGCCGCAGCCGCCGCAGCTTGGAGGCGCGCTGCAGGTCCATGGTGTCGAGCACGTCGCCGAGGGCGTCCTGCGGCATGCGCTTTATGGCCGCCGCGCTCATGATCCGCAGCTTCCTGGCCACGGACGGTTCGAACTTGTCGATCTCCGACAGGTGGTGGGCGATGATCGCGCAGTAGGTGCGCACGGCCTTGGGCAGCAGCCGGTCGGCGTCGCGGTCCGCCGCCGTCTCCTCGATCACCTGGTCGAAGGCGCGGATGAAGTCCAGCTGACGGACATCACCGATCTGCGTGAGGGACCCGGCGACCCCGCGCCGGTAGAACACGCCGAGCAGGCTGACCACGGCGAAGGACTCCGCCTCGCGGTGCAGCTTCCAGATCCACGGCCGGTCCTCCGCCGTGCGCAGTCCGTCGGTGAAGTGCAGGACGCCCTTGTCCAGCAGCCGGCGGTGGAAGGCGCCGGCCCAGGCGTAGGCGTAGTCCACGGAGGTCGAGCGGTCGGCGGGCAGGATGGCGTCGCGCGGGTTCATCACCTCGTCGCGGAGCCCGACGGGCGCGCGATGGACGGTGCGGGCGCGGTGGGTGGCCTGGACGTGGTCGGTGCGGACGAAGTCGCAGCCCAGCTCCTCGATGGCCGCGACCAGCTCGCTGTAGTAGCCGGGAGCGAGCCAGTCGTCACCGTCGAGGAAGGTGATGTACTCGCCGGTCGCGGCATCGAGGCCGGTGTTCCGGGCGGTGGCCAGCCCTCCGTTTTCCTCTCTGCGGATATAGCGCACCTGAGCGACCGCGGAGAGCTCTTCGGCCGCACGTTCGAGAATGGCCGGCGTTTCGTCCTTCGATTTGTCGTCGACCAGGATGAACTCGAAGTCCGGCCGGGCGTTCGCGCGAAGACTTCTCAGGTTGTCCGGGGCGTATTGCTGCACGTTGTAGAACGGCACGATCACGGAAAGCTTTGGCACCTGCGAAAGCCTAGGAGGCGGCCCCGCTGCGGAACTTTCCGGTGAGGGTACTGCGGGTGAACTCAATGTGTCGGAACGGTGCATCCCGTGTACTTCCTGGGCTTCGGTGAGCCAGTTCGGCTCTCGGTGGGCTGCTGTTAACTTTTCGTTGAGGCGAGGTTGGCCAACAACTAGAAATTGCTTCCTAGCGTCTTGGGCGTGCCACCAAGTACAACGAAGCCCACGCGGATCGCAGTACTCGCCGACTCGGACACTCGCTGGAAATGGGGTGCGCTGACGGCGAGCCGTATCGCTCCGGGCCCGTCCATGGAAGCCGGACCGCGAGGCGAGGCGCAAGTCACCCCTGCCCTGGACGGATTCCTGCTGCGCGGCCGGGCGACCCCCACGCCCCGCCAGCTCGCGGAAGTGGGCGTCCGCGCCGACTCGCTCACGGAAGTGACGGCCGTCGAATTCCTGCACACCATGGCGCGGGAGTCGTACGACGTGCTGGTCCTGTCCCTGGTCGGCGGCGGCGTGCAGGCGATGCTGCACGGACTGAAGCGGGTGTGGGAGGACCGCGAGCAGCGGCCCGTCGTCGTCACCGGCTACGTCGGCGTCGTCTACGAGAAGCTCGCCGACGGCCTGCTGCTGCGGCACGGCGCGGACCTCGTCCTCGCCAACTCCCGCCAGGACGCCGAACGTTTCCGCGCGGTGTACGACGGCGTGGGCGCGGACTCCTCCGCGGTCACCGAGGTGGCACTGCCGTTCCTGGGCGGCGCCAAGTACACCGGCGAGCACGACCCCTACACGGTCGTCTTCGCCGCCCAGCCGTCGGTTCCCGAGAGCCGCAAGGACCGTACGTACCTGCTGAACCGCCTCGTCCAGCACGCGCGGCTGCACCCCGAACGCGAGGTGCTGCTCAAGCTGCGCTCCAAGCCGGGCGAGCACACCACCCACATCGAGGAACTGCCGTACCAGAAGCTGGCGCAGAGGCTCGGCGAGCTGCCCCCCAACTTCCGGCTCGTCTACGGCAACATGGGCGAGGTCCTGGACCGCACCGACCTGCTCGTCACGGTCAGCTCGACGGCCGCGCTGGAGTCGCTCCACCGCCGGATCCCCACCGTCGTCCTCACCGACCTCGGCGTGCGCGAGGTACTCGGCAACCACCACTTCGTCGGCTCCGGCTGCCTCGCCTCCTGGGACCAGCTCGACGCCGGGCACCGCCCCACGCCGGACGCCGACTGGGTGGGCCGGCAGGGCGTCGCCGCCGACGGCTCGTACGAGACCGCGTTCGACGCGGCCCGGGAGCGGATCGCCAAGCTGCTGCGGCAGCCCGGCGGACTGCCGCCCCTGACGCCGTACTACACACCGGCGACCGCCCCCGGCTATCTGCCCGGCATCCTCGCCCGCCACCACCTCGGCCCCGACGGCACCCCGCTGCCCGGCGCCCCCGCGCACGACAAGGAGCCCGGACCGGTGCGGCAGATCGTGCGCCGCGCCGCACGCGGCGCCTACCGGCACGGCGTCCAGCGGGTCGCGCCCGTCATCCGGCGGATGGGGGAGCTGTGAGCCGCACCGACCCTGCTCAAGGAGTAGTTCCCATGTCCAACCCGGAAGCGGGCCAAGGCGCTTCGGTACGCCGCGTGCTCGCGGTGATCCCCGCGCGCGGCGGCTCCAAGGGCGTGCCCGCGAAGAACCTCGCCCCGGTCGGCGGCGTACCGCTGGTGGCCCGCGCGGTCCGCGAGTGCCTGGCCGCCCGGCTGGTGACCGACGTCGTCGTCTCCACCGACGACCAGGCCATCGCCGCCGCCGCCCGCTCGGCAGGCGCCGAGGTCGTGCTGCGCCCCGCCGCCATCGCCGGTGACACCGCCACCTCCGAGGCCGCCGTCCTGCACGCCATGGACGCCCACGAGGCGCTGCACGGCTCCCCGGTCGACGTGGTGCTGCTGGTGCAGTGCACCAGCCCGTTCGTGGTCCGCGAGGACATCGACGGGGTCGCGGCGGCCGTCGTGGAGAACGGCGCGGACACCGCGGTGACCGTCGCGCCGTTCCACGGCTTCGTCTGGCGCAACGCCGACGACGAGGCGACGGAGGACGCCGGCGCCCCCGCCACCGGCGGTTACGGCGTCAACCACGACAAGTCCTTCCGCCCCCGCCGCCAGGACCGGCCGCAGGACTTCCTGGAGACCGGCGCCGCCTACGCGATGAACGCGACCGGCTTCCGCGCGCACCAGCACCGCTTCTTCGGCCGCACCGAGCTGGTGCGCACCGACCCCGCGCGCGTGCTGGAGATCGACGACCCGCACGATCTCGCCCGCGCCCGCGCCCTGGCCCCGCTGTTCGACGCGGACCGCCCCGGCGCCCTTCCGACCGCCGCCGACATCGACGCGGTCGTGCTCGACTTCGACGGCACCCAGACCGACGACCGGGTGCTGATCGATGCCGATGGACGGGAGTTCGTCTCCGTGCACCGCGGAGACGGCCTCGGCATCGCGGCCCTCAGGCGCAGCGGCCTGAAGATGCTGATCCTGTCCACGGAGCAGAACCCGGTCGTCGCCGCCCGGGCCCGGAAGCTGAAGATCCCGGTGCTGCACGGCGTCGACCGGAAGGACCTCGCGCTGAAGCAGTGGTGCGAGGAGCAGGGCATCGCGCCGGAGCGCGTGCTCTACGTCGGCAACGACGTCAACGACCTGCCGTGCTTCGCCCTCGTCGGCTGGCCCGTCGCGGTCGCGAGCGCCCACGACGTCGTACGCGGCGCCGCACGCGCGGTCACCACCGTCCCCGGTGGTGTCGGCGCGATCCGAGAGATCGCCGGCTGGATCCTCGGACCCTCTCTCGACTCTCTCGACCCCTCCACCAAGTAAGGAACGTTCCTGCCATGAGCACCAACACCCGCCTCCGTACCTTCGGTTCCCGCGAGGTCGGCCCCGGCAAGCCCGTCTACATCTGCGGCGAGATCGGTATCAACCACAACGGCGAGCTGGAGAACGCCTTCAAGCTCATCGACGTGGCCGCCGAGGCGGGCTGCGACGCGGTCAAGTTCCAGAAGCGCACCCCGGAGATCTGCACCCCGCGCGACCAGTGGGACATCGAGCGCGACACCCCCTGGGGCCGGATGACCTACATCGACTACCGCCACCGCGTGGAGTTCGGCGAGGACGAGTACCGCCAGATCGACGAGTACTGCAAGTCCAAGAACATCGACTGGTTCGCCTCCCCGTGGGACACCGAGGCCGTCGCCTTCCTGGAGAAGTTCGACGTCCCCGCCCACAAGGTCGCCTCCGCCTCCCTCACCGACGACGAGCTGCTGAAGGCGCTGCGCGCCACCGGCCGTTCGGTCATCCTGTCCACCGGCATGTCGACCCCGAAGCAGATCCGCCACGCCGTCGAGGTCCTGGGCAGCGACAACATCCTGCTCTGCCACGCCACCTCGACCTACCCGGCGAAGGCCGAGGAGCTCAACCTCCGCGTGATCAACACGCTGGAGAAGGAGTACCCGAACGTCCCGATCGGCTACTCCGGCCACGAGACCGGCCTGCAGACCACGCTGGCCGCCGTCGCCCTCGGCGCCACCTTCGTCGAGCGTCACATCACCCTCGACCGCGCGATGTGGGGCTCCGACCAGGCCGCCTCCGTCGAGCCGCAGGGCCTCACCCGCCTCGTCCGTGACATCCGCACCATCGAGGCCTCCCTCGGTGACGGTGTCAAGAAGGTCTACGAGTCCGAGCTCGGCCCGATGAAGAAGCTGCGCCGCGTCCAGGGCGTCGTCGCCGAGGCGGAGATCGCCGCCGCGGCCGGCGAGCCGGTCCAGGTCTGACGCCCAGGTCAGCCGCTACAACCCCCACAACGCCCTACGACGGGACGGTCGTACGCCGATGAGCCCCCGCGCCGGGAATGCCGGCCCCCACACTCTCGCCTTCGTCGAGAGTCCGGTACAGCTGCTCAACGTGCTGGAGTGGGCGCATGTCCACGCACCCGGCGCGGGGCTCACCCTCGTGGTCCTCTCGCCCGTCGATCCGATGACCCGCGGCCAGCTGCGGCGGATGGCGGAACTGGCGCGCGAGGAGGGCTACGAGGTCCGCTGGGAGGAGGCGCGCGGCGGCGCGTCGGCCCCCTTCCGGACGATCGGCGGGCTCGTGGGGGTGCTGCGCCGTGCGGAACGGATCGTGATGGGCGATCCGTTCTCGCGGTACGTACAGCTGCTGCTGACGATCACGGGGGCGCGGGAGCTGGTGGTCGTGGACGACGGGACGGCGACGATGGAGTTCGTCACCCAGCTCGCCCGCGGCGAACGCCTGGTCCGCTGGCACCGGCGGGGCGCCCGCCCCGGCCCGCGCGACCTGCTCTTCGCCCCGGTGTCCTCCTCCGCCCGGCGCCGTCTGACGCCGGGCGGGCACCGCCGGGTCGAGGTGTTCTCCTCCATGCCGATCGAGGAGGCGCCGGGCGGTGTCACGGTCACCGCGAACCACTTCGCCTGGACCCGCGCCCGCTTCGGCCCGCCGCGCATCACCAAGGGCGCGGACATGGTCGGCACCTCGCTGGTGGAGACCGGCGTGGTGGACGGCGACCGCTATCTGGAGGCGGTGCGCTCCCTCGCCAAGACGCACGGCGCCCGCCGCTACTTCGCCCACCGCCGTGAGAGCGCCGAGAAACTCCACCGGCTGGCGGTCGAGGCGGGCCTGGAGGTGGTCCGCCCCGAGCTTCCCCTGGAGCTGATCGCCCGCCGCGGCCCGGTCGGCCGCACCATCCTCAGCTTCCCCTCCACGGTGGTCCACACCCTGCCGCTGGCCCTGGCCGGCACGGACGTCCGCGTCGCCGTCTGCGACATCGACCCCGACTGGCTCACCCGGACGGCCTCACCGCGCGCCCAGGGATTCCTGGACGGGGTGACCGGGACCGCCCGGGACGTGCACCGGCTGTCGGCGGTGCAGGCGGTCTAGGCGGCGGGCTTGCGGACCAGCAGGAAGGCCCTGGCGAGCTTCTCGTCCTCCCCCGGTTCGCGCACCACGCGGGCGCACGGGTCGAGACCGGCGTTGACCAGCAGGTCCGCCACCTTTCCGGGCGTACGCAGGTAATAGTCCAGCGCGATCTCGTGCCCGAAGCGTTCCGTCAGGTGCCGCCGGTCCTCCGCGTCGGCGGTCTGGAACGACAGCAGGACGGGGGCGCCCGGCCGCAGCACGCGGTGGAACTCGGCGAACGTGGTCGGCAGGTGGTCGTCGGGCACGTGGATGATCGAGAAGAGGGCCGCGATGCCGCCCAGCGTCGCGTCCGGCAGGTCCAGGCGGGTCATCGTGCCCACGTGGAAGCGGATCCCGGGGTGCGCGCGGCGGGCCAGAGCCACCATCCTGGGTGACAGGTCCACGCCGAACACGGGAACGCCGAGGTCGTGCAGCAGCGCGGTGACGTGCCCGGGCCCGGAGCCGAGGTCGGCGACCGGGGCGGGGGAGTGGGCGCGGGCCAGCTCCGCGAAGGCGCTGACCAGGGCCCGGTCGAGGGGAACGCCGCCCATCGCGTCCGGGAAGCGGGACGCGTAGTCGGAGGCGATGGCGTCGTACGAGGTACGGGTGGCCGCCAAGAAGGCCGTGTCCAGATCGCTCACGGTCGCGCAGGCTACCGGGCGCGCGCGTGCGGCGGTGGTCCGTCAGGTGAACGGATGCGCGCGGGTGGGGCCGGGCGTGGTATGCGTGGGGGAGTGGGTGGTACCCGTGATCTGCCCGACCGGAGGAAAACGGGCGAGTTTACCCACCCCGACCGATACCTATGCGTCCGGCGGCCAGGTTTTCTTCCCCAAACGGGCTGACTTTTGTTGATCTCGGGGCAGTTGACCGTCCGGGCGTCCTACCCTTCAGAGGGTGAAGCAACTGATGTCACTGGAGTCCGACGCCGATCTCCTCAAAGCGGCCGAAGCGGCGGGAGCCGCGCTTCCCGGCACGCTTCCCGAGCCGCTGCGTGCCGAACTCGTCGCGTTCCGCCGCGACCTGCACATGCACCCGGAGCTCGGCAACCAGGAGTTCCGCACGACCGCCGCGATCAAGGCCCGGCTGGAGAAGGCCGGCCTCAGGCCGCACGTCCTCGCCTCGGGCACCGGGCTCGTCTGTGACATCGGCGTCGACGGCGACCAGTGGCGCGGCGGGCCACAGATGCTGGCCATGCGGGCCGACATCGACGCCCTGCCCATCCCGGACGCCAAGACCCACTGCCCGTACCGCTCGACCGTCCCCGACCGGGCGCACGCCTGCGGCCACGACGTCCACACGGCCGTGGTGCTCGGCGCCGGGCTGATCCTCGCCGACCTGCACCAGCAGGGTCAGCTGCCGCAGCCCGTACGGCTGATCTTCCAGCCCGCCGAGGAGGTGCTGCCCGGCGGTGCCGCCGACGCCATCGACTGCGGGGTGCTCGACGGGGTGAAGCGGATCATCGCCGTGCACTGCGACCCCCGGGTGGACGCCGGGATGATCGGCCTGCGCGAGGGCCCGATCACCTCCGCCTGCGACCGCCTGGAGATCGCCCTGGACGGCCCCGGCGGCCACACCGCCCGCCCCCACCTGACCACCGACCTGGTGACCGCCGTCGCCCGCGTGGTCACCGACGTGCCAGCGCTGGTCGCCCGGCGCATCGACACCCGCAGCGGCCTGGCGGTGACCTGGGGACGCATCGAGTCGGGCCACGCCCCGAACGTCATCCCGCAGCACGCCGAGCTGTCCGGGACCGTGCGCTGCCTGGACATGGAGGCGTGGCGGGAGGCCCCCGACATCGTCCACGCGGCGATCGACGAGGTGGCGAACCTGCACCGCGCCAAGTCGGAGATCAACTACGTCCGCGGCGTCCCCCCCGTCGTCAACGAGCCCGGCGTCACCGCACTCCTCGCCGACGCCATGACCGCCCGCCGCGGTCCCGCGTCGGTCGAGAGCACCGACCAGAGCCTCGGCGGCGAGGACTTCTCCTGGTACCTCGAACAGGTCCCCGGCGCCATGGCCCGCCTCGGCGTCCGCACCCCGGGCGAACGCACGGTCCGCGACCTCCACCAGGGCGACTTCGACGTGGACGAGTCCGCGATCGCGGTGGGCGTGGAACTGTTCACGGCGGCGGCACTCCTCGACGCGGGCCGGTAATCATCCCAGGGGGCGCCCCGCTGTCGTAAGGGACCCTTCCGGTTGCGTGCCCTGTGCGACGGGGGCAGCCTTGTGCGCGTAGCGGTCGGACTTGCCCTGAAGCACGCCGGGATCGCCCCAGGTGCACACCATTCGAGCCGGTGGTTCACAAGGACGTAACCGGCCACCGGCACGAATGGATAACGGCCACGCAGAACCCCGTTCCCAGGAGTGTCTACGCGCGTTAATGTGCGCCGAACCGAGCGCCCACTGCGGGGCTTTGGAGAATGGGGAACTTCAGATGCGTCGGATATCCAACCTGACCCGCGTCGCGGTGGGGGTCGCGTCGCTCGCGCTCGCCGCCACGGCCTGCGGTGGCACCAGCGGTGAAAGCGGTGGCGGTTCCGGTTCCAAGGAGGACCTGGGCCTCGCCATCGCGTACGACATCGGCGGCAAGGGCGACCAGTCCTTCAACGACGCCGCGTACTCCGGCCTGCAGAAGGCCGCCACCGAGTTCGGCTACAAGACCGACGACGTGGAGCCCACCGAGGGCGAGACCGACGCCGACAAGGAGCAGCGTCTGTCCTCCCTCGCCCGGCAGGGCTACAACCCGGTCGTCGGCGTCGGCTTCGCCTACGGCCCCGCGATGGAGGCCGTGGCCAAGAAGTACCCGGACACCACCTTCGGCATCGTCGACTCCGTCGTCGAGGGCAACAACGTCGCCTCCCTCGTCTTCGCCGAGGAGCAGGCCTCCTACCTCGCCGGTGTCGCCGCCGCCAAGGCCACCAAGACCAACACCGTCGGCTTCGTCGGCGGCGTGGACATCCCGCTGATCCACAAGTTCGAGGCCGGCTACAAGCAGGGCGTCGAGGACACCAGCGGCGGCAAGGTCAAGGTCATCTCGCAGTACCTGACGCAGACCGCCGAGGAGGGCGGCTTCTCCAGCCCCGACAAGGGCAAGGCCGCCGCCGAGGGCCAGATCGAGAAGAACGCCGACGTCGTCTACCAGGCGGCCGGTCTGTCCGGGCAGGGTGTCATCGAGGCCGCGGCGAAGGCCAAGGTCTGGGCGATCGGTGTCGACTCCGACCAGTACCAGCAGGAGGCGCTGGCGCCGTACAAGAACTACATCCTCACCTCCGCGCTCAAGGACGTCGGCGGTGCGGTGTACGAACTGGCGAAGTCCGTCGAGGGCGGCAAGCCGCTGACCGGCGTCCAGACCTTCGACCTGAAGGTGGACGGCGTGGGCCTGTCCGACAGCAACCCGGAGTACGCGAAGATCGCCGGTCTCCAGGAGGCCGTGGAGAAGGCCAAGGCAGGCATCATCGACGGTTCGATCAAGGTCAGGACCGAATAGCACTGTTCGCCCTGAACTGGCGAAAAGGGCAGGTCGGTACGGAGCGGGCGGGTGGCGCGAGCACCCGCCCGCTCCGTCGTTCCCCGGCGCCGGGCGCCCCGTTGCGGGTGACCCGGCTCCGACCTGGGCCCGAGTGTCGTTGGCCACGGCCGCATAACAAGGTGGACAGAAGGGGTTTTCAGGCTGGTCTACGCGCGTTAATCTGCGGCGAAGCCAGCGCTGAAGCTGAACCGTCCGGCGCTGAGCGACCTCGGGGAAGTGCGGGTGGGCTCCCACGCCGCCCGGCACGCGCCGAACGACGCGGGAACCCACCCGCACTCCCCCGGACCCGCCAGTACGACAGGAGCACCACACCATGCGCCGGGTTTCCCGCCTCGCGGTCGCAGGCGCAGCGACCGCCTCCCTCGCCCTTGCCCTCTCCGCCTGCGGCGGCACCTCGACCCAGAGCTCGTCCGCGGAGTCGAAGGGCGACAAGGGCCTCGCCATCGCCTACGACGTCGGCGGCAAGGGCGACCAGTCCTTCAACGATGCCGCGTACGCGGGCCTGGAGCAGGCGAAGAAGGAGTTCAAGTACGAAACGGCCGACATCGAGCCCACCGAGGGCGAGACGGACGCCGACAAGGCGCAGCGCCTGGCCTCGCTGGCGAAGCAGGGCTACAACCCGGTGATCGGCGTCGGCTACGCCTACGCGCCGGCCGTCAAGGAGGTCGCGGAGAAGTACCCCGACACCACCTTCGGCATCGTCGACGACGCCCAGGTGCAGGCGGACAACGTGGCCGACCTGGTCTTCAACGAGGAGCAGGCCTCGTACCTGGCCGGTGTGGCCGCCGCCAAGAGCACCAAGAGCAATGTCGTCGGCTTCGTCGGCGGCGTGGACATCCCGCTGATCCACAAGTTCCAGGCGGGCTTCGAGCAGGGCGTCAAGGACACCAACCCCAAGGTCAAGGTGCTCTCGCAGTACCTCACCCAGACCGCCGAGGAGGGTGGCTTCTCCAGCCCCGACAAGGGCAAGACGGCCGCCGAGGGCCAGATCGAGAAGAAGGCCGACGTCGTCTACGCGGCGGCCGGTCTGTCCGGTCAGGGTGTGATCGAGGCCGCCGCCGCCAACAAGGTGTGGGCGATCGGCGTCGACTCCGACCAGTACCAGCAGGCGGCCCTCGCCAAGTACAAGGACTACATCCTCACCTCCGCCACGAAGGACGTCGCCAAGGCGGTCTACAACCTGGCGAAGTCCGTGGAGGACGGCAAGCCCCAGACCGGTATCGTCAGGGGCGATCTGAAGACCGGCGAGGTGGGCCTCGCGGACTCCAACCCGAAGTTCGCGGACAACGCCGAGCTCCAGGAAGCCATCGCGACGGCCAAGGAGAAGATCATCAGCGGCGAGATCAAGGTCAAGAGCAGCTGACATGCGGGTGCCGAGCAGTCGGTAACCGCGGGGTTACGTCCGCTCAACGGGGTACGGGGAGGCTGTCTCCCTGTACCCCGTTGTCTCGGCGCGTCACCTCTTTGTATGCCGAAGGGGCGCTACGCGCGTAGACGGCCCCCGTCCCCAGGAGAGTGCGCCATCAACGCGTCCAGCAGCCCTCCGGCCGGAGCGGCGGTCCACGGTCAGGCGACCGCCGTCGAACTCGCCGGGATCACCAAGCGTTTCCCGGGCGTCGTGGCCAACCACGACATCCACCTCAGCGTCCGCAAGGGCACCGTGCACGCCCTCGTCGGCGAGAACGGCGCCGGCAAGTCGACGCTGATGAAGATCCTCTACGGCATGCAGAAGCCGGACGAGGGCACCATCACCATCGACGGTGAGCGGGTCTCCCTGCACAGCCCGGCCGACGCCATCGCGCGCGGCATCGGCATGGTGCACCAGCACTTCATGCTGGCCGACAACCTCACCGTGCTGGAGAACGTGGTGCTGGGCAGCGAGAAGCTGTACGGCATCGGCGCCAAGGCCCGCCGCAGGATCAGGGAGATCTCCGACCGCTACGGCCTCGGCGTCGAACCCGACCGCCTGGTCGAGGACCTCGGCGTCGCCGCCCGCCAGCGCGTGGAGATCCTCAAGGTCCTCTACCGCGGCGCCACCACGCTGATCCTCGACGAGCCGACCGCCGTGCTCGTGCCGCAGGAGGTGGACGCGCTCTTCGCCAACCTGCGCGAGCTGAAGTCCGAGGGCCTGTCGGTCATCTTCATCTCCCACAAGCTGGGCGAGGTGCTCTCCGTCGCCGACGAGATCACCGTCATCCGCCGCGGTACGACGGTCGGCACGGCCGTCCCCTCCGAGACCACCCCGCGTCAGCTCGCCGAGATGATGGTCGGCAGCGAGCTGCCCACTCCGGAGACCGCCGAGTCCACGGTCACCGACCGTCCGGTCATCACCGTCGACAAGCTGCGCCTCGCGGCCCCCTCCGGCAAGGCCCTGCTGGACGACATCACCTTCACCATCCACGCGGGCGAGGTCCTGGGCATCGCCGGCGTCGAGGGCAACGGCCAGACCGAGCTGGTCGACGCGCTGATCGGCCTCCGTCACGCCGACTCCGGCACGATCGCCCTCGCCGACGAGGAGATCACCGCCTGGCCCACCCGCAAGCGCCGCGAGCAGGGCGTCGGCTACATCCCCGAGGACCGCCACCGCCACGGCCTGCTCCTGGAGGCCCCCCTCTGGGAGAACCGCATCCTCGGCCACGTCACCGAGAAGCCCAACGCCAAGGGCGTATGGCTCGACCCGAAGGCCGCGCAGGAGGACACGCGCCGCATCGTCGAGGCGTACGACGTCCGTACGCCCGGCATCGACGTCACCGCCGCCTCGCTGTCCGGCGGCAACCAGCAGAAGCTGATCGTCGGCCGCGAGATGAGCCACAAGCCGCGCTTCCTCATCGCCGCGCACCCCACCCGCGGTGTGGACGTCGGCGCGCAGGCCGCGATCTGGGACCACATCCGCGAGGCCCGCCGCGAGGGCCTCGCCGTGCTGCTGATCTCCGCCGACCTGGACGAGCTGATCGGCCTGTCCGACACGCTCCGGGTGATCTACAACGGCCGGCTGGTCGCCGACGCCGACCCGGCCACCATCACCCCGGAGGAGCTGGGTTCGGCCATGACGGGTGCCGCGACCGGCCACCTGGAGCACGAAGAGACCCCCGAGACCTCGGCCGACGTGTCCAAGTCCCCCGAGTCTCCGGAAGACGAGGCCCGCTGATGAAGAAGTTCGACAAGGAGCGTGTGCTCCTCGCGGTGGCCGGACCGGTCATCGCGCTCGCCGTGGCCTTCGTGCTGAGCGCGATCGTGCTGATCGCCTCCGGCAAGAACCCGGTCGAGCCGTTCGCCGTGATGTTCGAGCAGGTCGGCTTCTCCGACATCCAGGTCCTGATCATCAACCAGGCCTCGATGTACTACATCGCCGCGCTCGCGGTGGCCATCGGCTTCCGCATGAACCTGTTCAACATCGGTGTCGACGGCCAGTACCAGCTCGCCGCGATGATGACCGCGATCGTCGGCGCCCACATGAACCTGCCGGCCCTGATCCAGGCCCCGCTGCTGCTCCTCACCGCGCTGTTCACCGGCGCCTTCTGGGCCGGTATCGCCGGTGTCCTGAAGGTCACCCGGGGCGTCAGCGAGGTCGTCGCGACGATCATGCTCAACGCGATCGCCACCTCCGTCATCGGCTACCTGTGGCTGCCGACGGTCTTCGGCGTCAAGGTCGGCAACAACAACACCACCGGCGAGATGCACTCCTCCGGCTGGATCCCCGGCATCGACATGGGCCCGGCCGGCGAGATCTACGGCCTGGTCGTCCTCGCCGTGCTGCTCGGCATCGGCTACTGGGTCGTCCTCAACCGCACCCGCTTCGGCTTCGACCTGCGCGCCTCCGGCGCCTCGCAGACCGCCGCGGCGGCCTCCGGTGTCGACCCCAAGCGGATGACCCTCACCGCCATGCTGATCTCCGGCGCCGTCGCCGGTCTCGCGGGCCTGCCGATCCTGCTCGGCGACACCCACACCTACAGCCTCAACTTCCCCACCGGCATCGGCTTCCTGGGCATCGGCATCGCCCTGCTCGGCCGCAACAGCCCGGTCGGCATCGCGTTCGCCGCCCTGCTGTGGGCCTGGCTCGACAAGGCCTCGCCGGAGCTGGACTTCCACGGCTACGACAAGGAGATCGCGGTCATCATGCAGGGCCTGATCGTGCTCTCGGTCGTCGTCTCCTACGAGGCCGTCCGCGAATGGGGCCTGCGCCGCCAGCAGCGCCGGGTCGGCGCCGAACTCGCCGCCGGTCACGTCCTCGGCGCCCACAACACGAAGGAGGTGGCCGGCCGATGACCACCGCGACCGACCTCAACCAGCCCACGCTCAAGTCCGGGGCGCGGACCGGCCGCCGCCTGTCGTGGCCCGTCGTGCTGCTGGTCATCGCCGGAGTCCTGGCGCTGACCTCGCTCGTCCGGATCATCACCGGCGCGGACGGCATCACCAACGTCAGCCAGATGTCCACCGCGCTCCAGCTCGCCGTCCCCATCGGCCTCGCCGGTCTCGGCGGCCTGTGGGCCGAGCGCGCGGGCGTGGTCAACATCGGCCTCGAAGGCATGATGATCCTCGGCACCTGGTTCGGTGCCTGGGCCGGTTTCCAGTGGGGCCCGTGGACGGGTGTCCTGGTCGGCATCATCGGCGGCTGCCTCGGCGGCCTGCTGCACGCCTTCGTGACCGTCACCTTCAACGTCAACCACATCGTCTCCGGTGTGGCCATCAACATCCTCGCCCTCGGCGCCACCCGCTACCTGGCCCCCCTCGCCTTCGAGGGCCACGCGGGCGGCTCCGCCAAGCAGTCCCCGGCCGTCGAGTCCCTCGGCAGCTTCACCGTCCCCGGTCTCTCCGACGGCCTCAGAGAGCTGAACAACCAGGGCTGGTTCCTGATCTCCGACCTCGCGGGCCTGCTCGGCGGCCTGGTCACCAGCGTCTCCTGGCTGACCCTGATCGCCATCGCCCTGGTCCCCGCCACCTGGTGGATCCTGTGGCGCACCCCGTTCGGCCTGCGGCTGCGCTCCTGCGGCGAGAACCCGGTCGCCGCCGAGTCGCTCGGCGTCAACGTCTACAAGTACAAGTACCTGGCGGTGATCATCTCCGGCGGCCTGGCCGGCCTCGGCGGCGTCTTCCTCTCCATCGTCGCCAACCCCTTCTACCTGGAGGGCCAGGTCAGCGGCCGCGGCTTCATCGGCCTCGCCGCGATGATCTTCGGCAACTGGATGCCGGGCGGACTCGCCCTCGGCGCGGTCCTGTTCGGCTACACCGACAGCCTCAACCTGCGCGGCGGCGCGGAGAACGTCCACGCCCTGCTGCTGCTCGGCGCGCTGCTGCTGATCATCGGTGCCATCTGGCTGGCGATCCGGAAGAAGTACGTCCACGCCGTGATCACCCTGGTCGCCGGAGCCCTCGTCTTCGCCTGGTACGCCACCACCGACGAGGTCCCCAACCAGGTCGTCTCCGCCACGCCGTACGTCATCACCCTCGTCGTCCTGGCCCTCTCCGCCCAGCGGCTGCGGATGCCGAAGGCCAACGGGCTGCCGTACCGGAAGGGACAAGGCAAGTGACACCGACGGCCGACGTCGACTGGGAGGCGCTGCGCACGGTGGCCCGGGAGGCCATGACCCACGCGTACGCCCCCTACTCCGGCTACGCCGTCGGGGTCGCCGCGCTCGTCGACGACGGACGCACGGTCACCGGCTGCAACGTCGAGAACGCCTCGTACGGCATCTCCCTGTGCGCCGAGTGCGGGCTGGTCTCGGACCTGCAGCGCACCGGCGGCGGCCGGCTGACGCACTTCACCTGCGTGGACGGCCGGGGCGAACTCCTCGTCCCGTGCGGTCGCTGCCGGCAACTGCTGTACGAGTTCGGCGGCCCCGACCTGCTGCTGGACACCCCGGCGGGCATCCTGCCGCTGTCGGAGATGCTGCCGCAGGCCTTCGGGCCCGGGCATCTCTCCTCGTAACTCCCGTACGGCCCCTGGACAGGACCTGAGTCCGCAGGGGCCGTACTCTTCGCAATCCCCGGAAGGAACGCCAGCCATGGCCATGGACGCCATCTCCGTCATCCGCACCAAGCGGGACCGCGGTGAGCTCAGCGACGAGCAGATCGACTGGGTCATCGACGCGTACACGCGCGGCGAGGTCGCCGACGAGCAGATGTCGGCGCTCGCGATGGCCATCCTGCTCAACGGCATGAACCGCCGCGAGATCGCCCGCTGGACGGCGGCGATGATCGCCTCCGGCGAGCGCATGGACTTCTCGTCCCTGTCCCGCCCCACGGCGGACAAGCACTCGACGGGCGGCGTCGGCGACAAGATCACCCTCCCGCTGGCCCCCCTGGTCGCCGCGTGCGGCGCGGCCGTCCCCCAGCTCTCGGGCCGTGGCCTCGGCCACACGGGCGGCACGCTGGACAAGCTGGAGTCGATCCCCGGCTGGCGCGCCCTGCTCTCCAACGAGGAGATGCTGTCGGTCCTGGACGGCGTGGGCGCCGTGATCTGCGCGGCGGGCGACGGCCTGGCCCCCGCGGACAAGAAGCTGTACGCCCTCCGTGACGTGACCGGCACGGTCGAGGCGATCCCCCTGATCGCCTCCTCCATCATGTCCAAGAAGATCGCGGAGGGCACGGGCTCCCTGGTCCTGGACGTGAAGGTGGGCACCGGCGCCTTCATGAAGACGCTGGACGACGCCCGCGAACTGGCCTCGACGATGGTCGGCCTGGGCACGGACCACGGCGTGAAGACGGTCGCGCTCCTGACGGACATGTCGACGCCGCTGGGCCTGACGGCGGGCAACGCCCTGGAGGTCCGTGAGTCGCTGGAGGTCCTGGCGGGCGGCGGCCCCGCGGACGTGGTCGAGCTGACCCTCGCCCTGGCCCGCGAAATGCTGCAGGCGGCGGGCGTCCGCGACGCCGACCCGGCGAAGGCGCTGGCCGACGGCTCGGCGATGGACGTCTGGCGCCGGATGATCGCGGCGCAGGGCGGCGACCCGGACGCACCGCTGCCGACGTCGAAGGAACAGCACGTGGTCAAGGCCCCGTCCTCCGGTGTCCTGACCCGCCTCGACGCCTACGACATCGGCATCGCCGCCTGGCGCCTGGGCGCGGGCCGCGCCCGCAAGGAGGACCCGGTGCAGGCGGCGGCGGGCGTCGAGCTGCACGCGAAGCCGGGCGACACGGTGACGCAGGGCCGGCCCCTGCTGACCCTGCACACGGACACCCCGGAACGCTTCGAGTACGCCCTGCAGGCGGTGGAGGGTTCGTACGACATCGCGGCCCCGGGCACGGACTTCACACCGTCGCCGGTGGTGCTGGAACGCATCGCCTGACCTGCGGCTTTCCCATTCGGGTGAACGGGATCGGTGGACCGGCGCCGGTCCCGTTCGGCATGCTGGACTCGGTGACGCACCGATAGGAGACCGCCATGAGCGCACTCACCGTCAGCCAGGACCCGGAGCAGAGCTGGGACGACCTCGTCCGGTTCTGGGAGGAGATGGAGTGGCCTGAGGGCAGCAAGGTGGAGATCATCGAGGGGATCATCACCGTGTCACCTGCTCCCGCGTACCGTCACAACGTGATCGCGGCCCGCATCCAGCGTCGCCTCTACTCCGTGATCCCCGAGGACTGGGAGATCTTTCAGACACTGGCGATCGCTGTGCCGTCGTGTCTGGGCATGCTCATCCCGGACCTCGTAGTGGCCCCGGTGCAGGAGCACACAGAGGCGGACACCCACATCCCGGCCGCGCTCGCCGAGCTCGTCGTTGAGGTGACCTCCAAGTCCAACGCCCGCCACGACCGCATCAGCAAGCCCGCCGCCTACGCCACCGCGGGCATCCCGCTTTACCTCCTCGTCGACCGGTGGGCTCCCGAAGGCCCCACCGCGACGCTCTACGGAGAGCCGAAGGGCGACGTGTACCGCCCCCTGAGCACCGCCAAGTTCGGCGAGTCGCTCAAGCTGCCGGCACCCTTCGACCTGGTCCTCGACACGAGCGAGTTCCCCGAGGCCTGACTCACCCGAGCATCGCCGCCACCACCACCAGAACCGGCACCGAAAGCACCGTCGACAGCAAAATCGCCTCCCGCGCCAGCACCTCGCCCACCCGGTAGCTGCTCGCGTACGTGAACAGGTTCTGCGCGGCCGGCAGCGCCGACGTCACCACCACGTCGAGCAGGGCCGCCCCGCGAAGGCCGAAGACACCCGCCGCGAGCAGCCAGGCGAGCAGCGGCTGGGCGACCGCCTTGAGGACCACGGCGAGGAGCACCGGCCCGCGTTCCCCGCCCCGCAACGGGAGGGTGCTGCCGCGCAGGGAGATCCCGAAGGCGAGGAGGACAGCGGGAACCGACATGTTCCCGATCAGCGTCAGCGGATCCATGACGGGACCGGGGACATGCACACCCGCCGCCGACACCGCCACCCCCGCCAGCGACCCCAGCGCTATCGGATTGCGCAGCGGCGTGAGCAGCCGCTGCCACAGCGGCCGCTGCTGCCCGCCACCCGCGAGATCCAGGATCGTCAGCGCGATCGGCGTGACCCCGACCAACTGGAACAACAGCACCGGCGCCACCAGGGACGCGTCGCCCAGCACATACACCGCGATGGGGATGCCGAGGTTGCCCGAGTTGACGTAGCTGGAGCACAGGGCGCCGATCGTCGTACGGCCCACCCCCCAGCGGCGTACGACACCCACCGCCACGAACACGCCCGCCGCGGCCGCCGTGCTCAGCGCCGTGACCAGCAGCCGACCGGAGAAGATCACCGACAGGTCGGCCCCTGCCAGGGTGGTGAAGAGCAGAGCCGGTGAGGCCACATGGAACGCGAGCCTGGTCAGAACCTCCCGCCCCTGGCCGCCGAGGTGACCACGCACCCCGATCGCGTAACCGACGCCGATGACCACCGCGATCACCGCGAAGCCGCTCAAAACCCCCTGCACAAAGCCTCCTCGGCGAGGAGACGCGCACCGGACATCGCGGACGGGAATGATCCATGGGTCATACACTCAACCCTCTGGGGCGGCCCTCGCCCAGGTCAATGTGATCCTCGCGGCGTGGTCGCCCGCGATGAGTTATGCGACCTGAGCCGGTCTACCGGACGTGGATGACATCACCCCCGCCGAAATCGTGCTGGCCGGCCCCGTCACCCGGGACGAGGTGACAGGGCTCTGCGACGACGTGCGGGAGTTGCTGGAGGCGACAGGGGCGCCAGTGATCGTGTGCGACGTCGGAGGTCTCGGACCACCGGGTCTCGCATCCGTCGACCTCCTGGCCCGGCTGGCGCTCACGGCCAAGCGGGCCGGGCGCGGCATCCGTCTCCGCGATCCCGACCCCGCCCTACACGCCCTCCTCGACCTGGTCGGCCTCCGCTTCGAGGTGGAGGGGCAGCCCGAACAGCGGGAACCAGCGCTTGGTGTCGAGGAAGCAGTGGAACCCGGTGATCCGGCCGTCTGATATCTCCAGCACCTGCACCGCCCACGCGGCGAAGCCGCCCGACTCCGGGTCCGGCTTGTAGTGCGCGAAGCCCGGCAGCCCGTTGACCTCGACGGGCCGCAGCCGGGAGCCCGCGCAGGCGGAACCGAGGGTGGTCATGAACCCGGTGATGTCGGCCGGGCCGCGCAGCCACAGGTCGAACGGCGGCATCGTCATCACGGCGTCCTCGTGGAGCAGGGCGGTCAGCGCCGTCATGTCATAGCCCTCGAAGGCCGCGACGTACCGCTCCAGGAGCTTGCGCTGCTCTTCATCCAGCGGATCCGACACCACCGCGTCGGCCGCCTTGTCGTGCCGCTCGGCGAGGGTCGCGCGGGCGCGTTGCAGCGCGCTGTTGACCGACGCGACCGACGTGCCGAGCAACTCGGCGACCTCGCTCGCCTTCCAGGCCAGCACCTCGCGCAGGATCAGCACGGCCCGCTGCTTGGGCGGCAGTTGCTGAAGGGCGGCCATGAAGGCCAGCCGCACCGACTCCTTGGCGACCGCCGCCTCCGCCGGGTCCGCGGTCGAGGGCAGCACACGGGCGTCCGGCATCGGCTCCAGCCAGGTGTGGTCGGGGCGCGGGGACAGCGCGGCCTGGGCGAGCGGGGTCGACTCCGACAGGTCCATCGGCCGGGCGCGCTTGTTGCCCGCGTTCAGCATGTCCAGGCACACATTGGTCGCGATCCGATAGAGCCAGGACCGGACGCTGGACCGTCCCTCGAACTTGTCGAAGCTGCGCCAGGCGCGGACGAGCGTGTCCTGAACCGCGTCCTCCGCCTCGAAGGAGGAGCCGAGCATGCGGTAGCAGTAGCCCGTCAGCTCGACCCGGTGTTTTTCCAGTATGGCGTCGAGGTCCGTTGTCGCCGCCGTGCCGTTGCTCATCGTCCACCCACCCCTGTGGCCGTTCCCGTACGCCTTTGCGTCCAGCACTTCGGAAGCTACCGCAGCCCACTGACAATGGCGCCCCGAGCGGAGAAAGGGCCAGCTCAGAGCGCCACGCGCGCCACCGCGACAGCCGCACTCGCGTACGCACGGAAGGGGACGTGTCGGGGGTGTCCGCCCGCAGCGGTTGGCGCGTCAACCCGGGTGAGTTGGTGAGTGACCGATTCCGCGCCGTTCCTAGGACGGACACCCCCCCGGCGCGGCCCCGACCACAACCCGCACCGTAGGCGCTACAGCAACCCCCACTCAGCCGAGCAGGCCGCCGCAGGCACCCCTACGCCCCCCGCGCCGCCGCAGCCACCCGAGCCGCCCGCGACCCCAGCACCGTGATCCCCACAACCCCCACCACCGCCAGCAGCCCAACCCCCACGGTCCCGGGCCAGCCCCCCGCATGAAAGGCCATCGCCCCCACCGTGCTCCCCACGCTGGACCCGACGTAGTACGCCGACTGATACAGCGCCGACGCCTGCGCCCGCCCCTGCGTCGCCGTCTTGCTGACCGCCGACGAGGCCACCGCATGCCCCGCGAAGAACCCCGCCGTGATCAGCACCAGCCCCAGCAGCACCAGCACCAGCGAGTCGGCCAGCGACAGCACCAGCCCCGCCGCCGTCGTCCCACCGCCCAGATACAGCGCACCTCGCCGCCCCAGCCGACCCACCAGCCGCCCCGCCGCGGACGCCGACACCGTACCCACCAGGTACACGAGGAAGATCGACCCCACCACACCCTGCGGCAACCCGAACGGCTCCTCCGTCAGCCGGTACCCGATCACCGTGTACACCCCGCCGAACACCGTCATGAACAGCGCCCCGATCGCGTACAACCGACGCAGCAGCGGATCGCCCAAATGCCCCCGCACCACCCGGAACAGCACCCCAGGCCGCAGTGACCCCGCGGTGAAGTGCTTCGGTGCGGGCAGCAGCACCCGGAACGCGACCGCGCAAGCCACGGCGAGCACGCCGAGCGCACCGACCGCCACCCGCCAGCCCCACTCCTGCGCGACCCACCCGGTGATGACCCGACCGCTCATCCCGCCGACGCTGTTGCCCGCGACGAACAGCCCGATCGCCGTGACCAGCGCCTTCGGCCGGACCTCCTCCGCCAGATACGCGGTCGCCGACGCCGGCAGTCCCGCCAGCGCGGCCCCCTGCACCGCCCGCAGCGCGACCAGCGTGGTCAGCGACCCGGCGAACGGCACCAGCAGCGCCACGATCACCGCCACCGCCAACGACGCCGTCATCACCGTACGACGCCCGAACCGCTCGGACAGCGCGCTCATCGGGATCACGAACAGCGCCAGACCACCCGTCGACGCCGCCACCGTCCAGCTCGCCTCGCTCGCCGTCACCCCGAGGTCCCCGGAGATCAGGGGGAGCAGCGCCTGCGTGGAGTACAGCAGCGCGAAGGTGGCCACACCCGCGAGGAAGAGGGCGAAGCTCATCCGGCGGTAGCCGGGGCCGCCCGGGGCCATACGGGAGTCGACTACAGGAACGGAAGAGGCGGCGCCCACGGTGGTGGACGCCCCGGTACTGGCGGGAGTCATGCCTCGAAGCTATGTACGCTCCCGCTCATCCGTCCAATGCATGGAATCGCCATAATCATTCCCATGGTGCATCAACAAAGCTCACAGCCCCGGCTGTCACCAACCAGTGACACAAAAGACATGGAAGACAGGCAGGACATCGTCACCCTCCTCGCCCCCCGTCTCGCGTACTTCGCCGGCGTCGCCCGCACCGAGCACGTCACCAGGGCCGCTCAGGAGATGAACGTCCCGCAGTCCACCCTCTCCCGCGCCATGGTCCGCCTCGAGGAGGACCTGGGCGTCGACCTGTTCGCCCGCCGCGGCCGCACCGTCTCCCTGACCACCGCGGGCCGCACCTTCCTCGCCTCCGTGGAACGCGCCCTCGCCGAGATCGAGCGGGCCGCGGACGAGGTACGCGCCGACGCCGACCCCACCACCGGCAAGGTCGCGTTCGGCTTTCTGCACACCATGGGCGCCGAGACCGTCCCCGGCCTGCTGCACGCCTTCCGCGCGGACCACCCCCGGGTCCGGTTCAGCCTGGTCCAGAACTACGGCGAGGCCATGCTCGAACGCCTGCGCGCCGGCGAGCTGGACCTCTGCCTGACCTCGCCGGTCCCCGACGCCCCCGACCTGGTGGCCCGCCGCCTCGACGAACAGAAACTCCGCCTCGTCGTCCCGGCCGACCACCGCCTCGCCACCCGCAGACGCATCCGCCTCGCCGAGGCCGCCGAGGAAACCTTCGTCACCCTGGAACCCGGCTACGGCCTGCGCCGCATCACCGACGCCCTCTGCCGAGAGGCCGGCTTCAAGCCCCGCATCGCCTTCGAGGGCGAAGAGGCGGAAACCCTACGAGGACTCGTCGCCGCAGGTCTGGGCGTGGCCCTCCTCCCGCCCCCGGCGGTGGCCCGCCCAGGCGTGGTGGAGCTGACGGTCACGGCCCCACGCGCGGTACGCGAAATCGGCGTGGCCTGGCTGGAGGGCCGCCCGGACACTCCACCGGTGGCAGCTTTCACAAAGTTCCTCCTCTCAAGAAGGGGCAACTTGCTCCCGGCCTGAGCGGACTCGCCGCTAAGGGGCGCGAGGAACTGCGCGACCAGCCCCCACCAGCCGCACCCCGAACACAGCCGAACCCCCACGGCGCTACCGCCGCAACGACCGCCCGAACCCCGCAGCCAACGGCATCCGCAACCCCAACGGCGGCGGAGCCGCCAACGCGTCCTCGACGGGCCGGGAAAACCCCCGCCCGAACAACACCCCCATCACGAAGTCCGCGGCCAACGCCAGCACTTCGTCCCGATGGTGATGCAACCCATGCCGGTCCGAGTGCACTTCGAACCGGCACACATCCCGATTGACCTTCTTCAGCCGCGCCGCATACCGAAACGACAGCTCAGGGTCCGTCCGCTCGTCATTCGTGCCGTGCACGATCAACACCCGCCGCCCCACCAGCTGTTTCACCGGTTCGGGTGAGGCCGCCACATCGTCCTCCGGCAGCCAGGGTGCAATCGTCAGCACGGAGTTGACGGCCTCGTGCCCACCCGCGTGCAGCGCCGCCCGCCCACCCATGTCGACCCCGACCAGGCAGACGGGGACGTCGCCGTACCGGCGTACCGCCTCGTCCGCCGCCCAGGCGGCGTCCCGGGCCAGATGCGCCTCGCTGCCGTTCCACCCGCGACAGCGGTAGTACAGGACATGCGCGGCCAGCCCCTCCGCGCGCCCCGCGCGTACCAGACGGCGCCCCAACCCCCGTACGGACGCGGCCGCGAGCAGCGCAGAGGGCCTGCGGGTGGAGACCTCCACGCCGCCGGGGAGCAGCAGCACCACTCCGCTCACCGCCGTCGGTTCCGGACCGAGTGCCCGTCCCAGCCGGGCCGTGCGAACCGGCGTCGCTTGCTGTGCCATGACAGAACAGTGTCAGAAGCACCGGTGTACGCCACCCGTCCGCACGGTCACCGTTACGTATCGACGGAAACGCACACCCGGCGATCTACGCGCGTAGGAGTTAGAGTGCGAAAATGACGAGCCAGACTGACCGGATGAGGCACACCCCGAGCCCGGACCAGATCCGCCGGGCACCCAAGGTTCTGCTGCACGACCACCTCGACGGCGGGCTGCGTCCCGGCACCGTCATCGACCTCGCCCGCGCGACCGTCCCCCACAGCCCGAAAGGCGTGGGAGGTGCCCCCATCTCCCGGCTCCCCGACACGGACCCCGACAAGCTCGGCCTCTGGTTCCGCGAGGCCGCCGACTCCGGCTCCCTGGAGCGGTATCTGGAGACCTTCTCGCACACCGTCGGCGTCATGCAGACCCGTGACGCGCTCGTCCGGGTCGCCGCCGAGTGCGCCGAGGACCTCGCCGAGGACGGTGTCGTCTACGCCGAGGTGCGCTACGCCCCCGAGCAGCACCTCGAAGGGGGCCTGACCCTCGAAGAGGTCGTCGAGGCCGTCAACGAGGGCTTCCGGGAAGGGGAGCGGATCGCCCGCGGCAACGGCCACCGCATCCGCGTCGGCGCCCTGCTCACCGCGATGCGGCACGCGGCCCGCGCCCTGGAGATCGCCGAACTCGCCAACCGCTACCGGGACCTCGGTGTCGTCGGCTTCGACATCGCGGGCGCCGAGGCCGGCTACCCGCCCACCCGGCACCTCGACGCCTTCGAGTACCTCAAGCGGGAGAACAACCACTTCACCATCCACGCCGGCGAGGCCTTCGGGCTGCCGTCCATCTGGCAGGCCCTGCAGTGGTGCGGCGCCGACCGGCTCGGGCACGGGGTGCGGATCATCGACGACATCGAGGTCGCCGAGGACGGCAGCGTGAAGCTCGGCCGGCTCGCCTCCTACGTCCGGGACAAGCGCATCCCGCTGGAGCTGTGCCCCAGCTCCAACCTCCAGACCGGCGCCGCCTCCTCGTACGCCGAGCACCCGATCGGGCTGCTGCGGCGGCTGCACTTCCGGGCCACCGTGAACACCGACAACCGGCTGATGTCGCACACCGGCATGAGCCGGGAATTCGAGCACCTTGTCGAGGCATTCGATTACACGCTCGACGACATGCAGTGGTTCTCGGTCAATGCTATGAAGTCAGCATTCATTCCATTCGATGAACGGCTGGCCATGATCAATGACGTGATCAAGCCTGGTTATGCCGAGCTGAAGTCCGAATGGCTGTTCCAGCAGACCGCGTCCACCAGGGGTTCTGCGGCTTCCGAGGGCTGATCGGGGCCGGGGAATGCGGGCGGGCGGTCACCGTCCGTCCGCATTTCGGTGTTTGCTTGGGATGCTCTCGCGTGTTTACGGTCTGGGGCCGCTCCCTCCCCACGTCCGTCATTCCCGATATCCATTTCAAGCCAGTCAAGGACGCAATTCACCATGAAGCAGTCTGCTGCCAAGACCCTCGGTGTCGCCGCCCTCGGTGCCGCCTTCGCCGCCGCCGGTGCGGGTACCGCGGGCGCCACGCCGGCCGCACTCCCCGACACCCACCAGACTCTGGGCACCGTCGCCACCATGCTGCCGACGGAGAACCTCAACCAGGCGCTGCCGGGTTCCGCCGAGGCGCTGGCCCCCGGACAGACCGCGCTCGGCACGGGTCTGGGCGCCGCCCAGACGGCCGTCGAGTCGGCGCTCGCCGGGGGGTCGGCCGGTCCGTCCGCCCTGCTCGGCGGGCTGCCGGTGCCGGGCGTGCCCACGCACGGCACCCCGGTGAACGGCATCCCGCTGGGCTGAGCCACACCCCGTCGCACGTGCCCATGGGGCGCACCCCTCTCAGGGGGTGCGCCCCATCGGCGTTGCCCTGGGGAGGGCACATCCGGGGGCGGGATCACCAGGCCGTGCGGGCGGCCTTGTCCTCCGACGGGAGCAGGATCCACAGCGCGATGTAGAGCAGGAACTGCGGGCCGGGCAGCAGGCAGGAGAGCAGGAAGATCACACGCATCGTCGTCGCGGAGGTTCCGAAGCGCCGTGCCAGCGCTGCGCACACTCCGCCGATCATCCGACCACTGGTGGGGCGGGCAAGGCGGCTCATCTCGGCTCCTTCGTGAGCGTCCGAGGCCTCCCTTGTGGCTGCCTCGTTCATACCTCCACGCTACGGCGACGAAGGGGGCAAAGCGTCGCTCCATGGGGCGATCCCGACCCTGGGAATCGTCGGGGTACGACCCTGAGGGGCGTCCTCCCGGGGTGGCAGCGCCCGGCGCCGGGCCTCCGACCTGCGGCGCAGCCAGTAACGGCCCGCCGGGACGACGGCGACATGGGTGAGGGTCACGCCCGTGGTGTTCAGCAGCAGCGAGTCGACGTCCACGACCTGGCCGGGCACACCGGTCTGCAACAGCTCTATGCCGAGCGAGATCAGCACCCCGGCGGCGACCGTACGGACCAGGGAGCCGAGCGGCGAGACCCGCAGTCTGCCGCCCACCATCGGCAGCAGCACGCCCAGCGGCGCGAGCAGCCCGAGTCCGGCGCCGATGCTGCGCGCCGCCTCCGGCCAGCCCAGCGCGAGATCGGCGCGGATACCGGCGAGCGGATGCAGATTGGCGGGCATCACCCAGGGCACGTCCAGCGGACGCAGCGTGTACCAGGCGACGAACGCCAGGTGCGCGGCGAGGAGGACACCCCCCGTCACCCGCATGCGGATCGCGGCGCTGCCGCCCCTGGAGCCTTGACGCTGCACGCCCCCCTAGACGCGGCCTTCGGCAGGATCGGTTCCGGGTCGGGACCCCCTACCCGGGTGAGGCCTGCGCCACACCTGCCGTCAGCCGCCCGTGACCTCGGTCGACGGCGGTTCGACCTGGCCCGGGCGGGCGCGGACGTCGTCCGTGCACTCGTAGCTACGGGGCGGCGCGGCACCGGGGCCGCCGAGGATCACCGAGCCGTCGCCCTCGGCGGCCGCCGAGTCCGAGAACGTACAGACGATCTGGGCGAGCGCGTACGAGGTGAGGTCCTCGGGGGCGGTCGTCAGCCGCAGCGTGTCCTCCGGGTCCCGCGGACCCGGCCCGCTCACCGTCATGCCGCCGGGCACGTCCGTGGAGTACCCGGCCTGCCGCTCGGCCGCCGACGGCGTCCTGGCGAGCTCGTCCAGCAGGCCCTGGGCGAGCGGCACGCGCCGCTCGGAGTCCTCCGTGCCCTGGGGCACCCGCACGGCCCGGTCGACGGTGACCAGCGACGCACCGCACAGCAGGAACACCTGTACGGGCATCCCGGGCGAGGACTGCGTGCTGATGCGCTGCCCGGCGAGCGAACAGTGCGCCCGCGACGGCGCCGGACCGAAGTCGGTCGGCACCTCGGTGGCCCGGATGCCGCAGCCGGCGAGCAGCGCGGCGAACACCGGGATCGCCAGCAGACGAGCCCTCCTCACGAGTCCCCCTTCTTCGAGCGCTTCTCCTCCGCCGCCCGCACCATGTCCGACGCGTCCCGCGGCAGCCGCAGCGTGAACACCGCTCCGCCTTCGGGGGAGTTGGCGGCGGTGATGTCGCCGCCGTGGATGTGGGCGTTCTCCAGCGCGATGGACAGGCCGAGGCCGCTGCCCTCGGAGCGCGGGCGGGAGGCGCTGGCCTTGTAGAAGCGGTCGAAGACGTGCGGCAGTACGTCCTCGGGGATGCCGGGCCCGTGGTCGCGCACCTGGATGACGACCTCGCTGTCCTCCTCGCGCACGGCCACCCGCACCGGCGAGCCGCCGTGCTTGAGCGCGTTGCCGATGAGATTGGCCAGTATGACGTCCAGCCGGCGCGGGTCGAGGCGGGCGTGGATGCCGCGCTCGGCGTCCAACTCGACGGCGTCCAGCCAGGCGCGGGCGTCGATGCAGGCGGTGATCTGGTCGGCTACGTCGACGTCGTCCAGGACCAGCCGGGCGGTGCCCGCGTCGAAGCGGGTGACCTCCATCAGGTTCTCGACCAGGTCGTTCAGCCGCCGGGTCTCGCTCACCACCAGCCGTACCGCGGGCTCGATCATCGGGTCGATGCCGCCGCCCTCGGAGTCCAGCTCCTCCTCCAGCACCTCGGTCACGGCGGTGATCGCGGTGAGCGGCGTGCGCAGCTCATGGCTCATGTCGGCCACGAACCGCCGGGACGCCTCGTCCCGCGCGGCCATGTCCGCGACCCGTTTCTCCAGCGCCTCGGCGGCCTTGTTGAACGTCCGGGACAGATCGGCCAGTTCATCCGTCCCCGACACCCTGAGCCGGGTGTCCAGCTCGCCCTCCCCGAGCCGCCGCGCGGCGACCCCGAGGCGGTGCACGGGCTTCAGTACGGTCGTGGCGGCGGCCTGCGCGAGCAGCGCCGAACCGATCAGCGCCAGGCCGGTGGCGATGCCGAGCGACCAGGCCAGCGAGTTGAGGTCCTTGGCCTCCGGCTCCAGCGACTTGACCATGTAACCGGTCGGCCCGCCCCCGATCACCCGGGTCCCGGCCACCAGATACGGGGTGCCGTCGTCGACGATCCGCTGCCAGTACAGGTGGTACGGCGACTTGTTGGCCGACGTGAGCGGCTGCCGCTTGTTCACGGCCGTACGCAGCGACTTCGGTACGTCGGCCAGCGCGAAGCCGTCGTTCAGGCCGCCGGAACTGCCGTACACCGCCTTGCCGCTCGCGTCCTCGGCGACCAGGAGCACGCTGAAGCGCTGGCTGCTGCTGGCCATCTGACCGGCGGTGCGCTGGAGTTCGTCCTGGGTGGGGTGGACGGGCAGGGCACCGGCGCGGTTCTTCATCTCCTGCTCGAAGTCGCGCAGCACCGCGTCCTGGGTGCGGGTGAGCACGGCCTCGCGGTTGAGCCAGTAGGCGATCCCGGACGCGGACACCGCGGCCGTCAGCGCCACCAGCCCGAACACGACGACAAGCCGCAACCGCAGACTGGTGAAGCGCAGCGTCGACAGAGCTCCCTTGCGTGCCGCGGCCCAGCCGCGGAAACCACCTTGCTGATCTGTCACTGAGGCGGATCCAGCCGGTAGCCGACACCCCGCACCGTACGGATCAGCGTCGGGGACGACGGCACGTCCTCGACCTTGGCGCGCAGCCGCTGGACGCAGGCGTCCACGAGCCGGGAGTCACCGAGGTAGTCGTGCTCCCACACCAGCCGCAGCAGCTGCTGCCGGGACAGCGCCTGGCCCGGCCGCCGGCTCAGCTCCAGCAGCAGCCGCAGCTCGGTCGGGGTGAGCTGCAGGTCCTCGCCGTTCTTCGTCACGGTCATCGCCGCGCGGTCGATGACGAGGCTGCCGAAGGTCGCCGCGTCGTTCGCCTCCCGCTCGCCGCGCCGCAGCACGGCCCGGATCCGCGCGTCCAGCACCCGCCCCTGCACCGGCTTGACGACATAGTCGTCGGCCCCGGACTCAAGCCCGACCACGACGTCGATGTCGTCGCTGCGGGCGGTCAGCAGGATGATCGGCAGCTGGTCCGTGCGCCGGATGCGTCGGCACACCTCGAACCCGTCGATGCCGGGCAGCATCACATCCAGCACGATCAGATCGGGCCGCTGCTCACGCAGCAGCTTCAGACCGTCCTCACCGCTGGCAGCGGTCGCCACGCGGTGTCCCTGGCGCGTCAGTGAGAGCTCCAGGGCCGTGCGGATGGCGTCGTCGTCCTCGATCAGCAACAGGGAAGGCACGCGCTCATTCTGGCCCATGGCGGGTCGGCGTTTCGACACTCGGGCGGCCGCGTAGCCGTACCGCTCTTCTCCGTGACCGCGCTGTGGGTGTTCTGCGAACGACCCACGACCCGTCCCCTGTGACAGGTCTGTGACAGTCGGCGGACACGGCCATGAAGTGCGCTCGGCAAGCTTTTCGGCACAGGCAAGGAAGCAGGACGAGCAAGGCCGAACACCGGTAAGTCCACGACGGGGGGCGCGAGATGAACACGCTGCACGGCACCAGCACCAGCGCAGTGGTCACGCGTCTGCACGACGTGAACGGGGGGCGGGGTTCCGAGAAGTCCGGTGCCGTGAGCGGGCGGGGGTGCGCTCGCGGCGCCGGGCGTCAGCACACCGCGTACATGACGGTGGTTGACGGTTTCACGGGGGAAACGCACGGGGGAGCCGCGTACAGGGAGGAATCGGGGGAGAGGCGCTCGCTGACCGAGGCGGAGTTCACCGCCTACGTCCAGGAACGCCGCGCCTCCCTGTACGCCACCGCCTACCACCTCACCGGTGACCGCTTCGAGGCCGAGGACCTCCTGCAGAGCGCCCTGTTCTCGACGTACAAGGCGTGGGACCGGATCAGTGACAAGGCGGCGGTCGGCGGATACCTCCGCCGCACCATGACCAACCTGCACATCAGCGCCTGGCGGCGCCGCAAGCTCAACGAGTACCCGACCGAGGAACTGCCGGAGACGCCCGGCGACACGGACGCGATGCGCGGCACCGAGCTGCGCGCGGTCCTGTGGCAGGCGCTGGCCCGGCTGCCCGAACTCCAGCGCACCATGCTGGTCCTGCGCTACTACGAGGGCCGCACGGACCCGGAGATCGCGGAGATCCTCGACATCAGTGTCGGCACGGTGAAGTCCAGCATCTGGCGGTCCCTCCGCCGGCTGCGCGAGGACGAGGTCCTCAGCTTCGGCCGTGACGAGCAGCACGCCTTCGGGGAGCTTGTCGCCTGAAGGCCGGGCCCCACGGGGAGTACCGGGGGGTACGGGGCCGGGGGGGGGATCACGGGGGAAGCACGGCGGGGGACACGGGGGATGCGGGGCTGGAGGGCCGGGGGGTCCGTCCAGTCCCGCCTTCGTGTGTGCCCTACGGCCTGCTTCAGCGGCTCTGCGCCGCCGTACGCGCCGTCGTGCAGTGGCCCGCCGCCGCGGCGGCCAGGCGGCCCATCGCCTCGTCGCGGTCGCAGGCGTACGCGCCGAGCGCGGTCTGGCGGGTGATGATGGAGCGCTCGGCGCGCATCAGGCGCCAGCCGCGGCGCAGCAGGAACGGCACCGACTTGCGGCCCTCCCTCAGGTCGCGCAGGAAGCGGCGGCGGAAGGTGCGCACCGGGCCGCGGCTCAGGCACAGCGCGTCGGCCAGCACGCCCACCTCACGGCAGCGGCTCACGATCTCGGCGGCGAAGATGCCCTCCGCGATGAACAGCGGGGTCCGCCCGATGTCGAGGGTCTCGGCGCCGGTGCGGGCGCTGAGCGCGATGTCGTAGACGGGGATGTCCGTACGGCCCGTGCGGCACAGTTCCTCGATCGCGGTGACCGCCGCGTCCGCGTCCCACGAGGCCGGGTGGTCCCAGTCGATGTCGGAGCTGCCGGTGACCAGCGGCAGCGTCGGGTCGGTGCCCTCTTTGTAGAAGTCGTCGAGCCGCAGGACCGGCAGGCCGGAGCGGGCGGAGAGGAGGGACTTGCCGGAGCCGGACGGGCCGCACAGCAGCACGACCCGGGTGGATATGGGCGGATGGGAACCCAATGTGTTGTCCTTCTCACCTGCGGTCTCGGGGCGGTGCGGGCGAGGCTCTCGCCCGCGGGCATCGGGCCATTATCCCTGCCGCCGCGCGGCGCCGGGAGCGTGCGTCGAGTCGTTGCCCGGGGCTTCATAGGATGCGGGCAGTCGACGTACGACGAGGAGCGGCCGACCATCGTGGACACCGATCGTCTCGCCCAGCAGCTGTCTGCCGCGGTCGGCCCGGACCATGTGCTGGGCGACCCCGCGCTGTGTGCCTCGTACGAGACCGACTTCACCGGCCGTTACCGCGGCCGGGCCCGGCTGGTGGTGCGGCCCGCCGACACCGCGCAGGTGGCTCAGGTGCTGCGGTGCTGCCACGCGGCCGGTGTGCCGGTGGTGGCGCAGGGCGGCAACACGGGGCTGGTCGGCGGGTCGGTGCCCACGCCGGACGGCGGTGAGATCGTGCTGTCGCTGCGGCGGCTGGTCGGTGTCGGGGCGGTCGACACGGCCGTGGGGCGGGTGACCGTGGGCGCCGGTGTGGTGCTGTCCGACCTGCACCGTCAGGTCGCCGCGCACGGGCTGCAGTTCGGTGTCGATCTGGCCGCCCGGGACTCCGCGACGCTCGGCGGGATGATCGCGACCAACGCGGGCGGCGAGCGGGTCGTGCGGTACGGCACCACCCGGGCCAACGTGGTCGGGGTGGAGGCCGTGCTGGCCGACGGCACCGTGCTGGACCGGCTGGCCGGGCTGCCCAAGGACAACACCGGATACGACCTGACCAACCTGCTGATCGGCAGCGAGGGGACGCTGTCCGTGGTGACGCGGGCCCGGTTGCGGCTGGTGCCGCGGCTGCCGGAACGGGTGACCGCGCTGGTGGGGCTCGACTCGCTGCAGGCGGCGCTCGATCTGGTGGCGCGGCTGCGGGTGCTGGACTCGCTGGAGCTGGCCGAGTTCTTCATGGCCGAGGGGCTGGCGCTGGTGCGGGAGGCGAGCGGGCTGCCCGCTCCCTTCCGTACCGCGTATCCGGTGTATCTGCTGGTGGAGTGCGCGGGGCGGCGTGATCCGGCCGAGGAGCTGGCCGGCGTACTCGGCACGGCGCGGCCGGGGGAGACGGCGGTGGCACTGGCGGATGCCGACCGGCGGCGGCTGGCCGCCTATCGGGAGCGGCACACCGAGTCGATCAACGCGGTGGGGGTTCCGCTGAAGCTGGACGTGACCGTGCCTCCGGCGGAGCTGCCCGGCTTCGTCGCCGATCTGCCCCGCGTGCTGGCGGGGCGGGGGCGGCCGTATCTCTTCGGGCACCTCGCGGAGGGCAACCTGCACATCAACCTGCTTCGGGTGGCGGCGGCGGACGAGGAGGCGGTCACCGGCGCGGTGCTGGAGCGGGTGGCGGCCGTGGGCGGGAGCATCAGCGCCGAGCACGGGGTGGGGCGGGCCAAGGCGCGTTATCTGCACCTGAGCCGGTCGGATGCGGAGATCGCGGTGATGCGGTCGGTGAAGGCGGCGCTGGATCCGGCGGGGTTGCTCAATCCGGGGGTGGTGCTGGCCGGGGACACCGGGCGGCCCCGTCTGTAAGGGGCGCCAGTCACTCTCCGGGCTGCGGTGGGGCCGCGGCCGACGTCGCGGCTGTCACTTGATCAGCGGCCTCCTCCCCGGCCTCCCACCGCAACAGATCCCCCGGCTGGCACTCCAGCACCTCGCACAGCGCGGCGAGCGTCGAGAACCGCACGGCCTTGGCGCGGCCGTTCTTGAGCACGGCCAGGTTGGCGGGCGTGATCCCGACGCGTTCCGCGAGTTCGCCCACGGACATCTTCCGCTTGGCCAGCATCACGTCGATGTCGACGGCGATCGGCATCAGATCACCCCCTTCAACTCGGCCTCCATCCGCGCCGCCTCGACGTCCCGCGCCACGGCCTGCGCGAGCAGCATCCGCAGCACCAGCACGATGAGCGCAACGCCCAGCACGGCGACGACGACCCCGCCGATGAGCAGAACGACGCCCGGCGCGACGGCCTCACCCGGCGCGAGCATGTACCCGAACGCGCTCAGGAGAGCGGCGGCCGCGCCGATCGCCCAGATCACGACATCCACGTACCGAAAGGCCGCGTGCGAGAACAGGGTGCCCTTGCGAACCATGGTCACCAGCCGCCACACACAGACGAGTACGACCTGCACGGTGACCACACCCAGGATCAGCACGACGAGATACGCGGCCCGCGGATACGCCAGTTCCGAGCCGCCCTCCTCCAGATCGGCCCCCATCAACGGCACCATCACGGCCTGCACGAACAGGGACCCCGCCAGCAACACCACGAGCACGATCCGCAAAGCAAGCGTCGTCAGCTGCCCCATTGACCCTCCTTCACTCGATGTACGATAGAAATCTATCGTTTCTCGATAGGTGAAGGCAAGTGTCGCGCCTCTCGTCCCCGCATGCGCCAACCGCAACCGCGTGCTTGGATGCGGACGTGGAGAGCTTCACCCGGCGGCTCCTGACCAGCTGCTTCGGGCGGCCCAGCGGCCTGCTCGGCCGTCTCGGCGGCCGACTCATGGCCCACGGCAACGCGGCCACCGAACGCCACGCCGTCGCCCTCGCCGCACCCGCCGAACAGGACGTCGTCCTGGTCATCGGCCCAGGCCCCGGCGTCGGCCTCGCAGCCGCCGCCGAACGCTCGGCCCACGTCATCGGCATCGACCCCTCCGAGGTGATGCGTGCCATGGCCCGCCGCCGCTGCGCCCCGCTGATCACACGCGGCCGCCTCCGCCTCAGCCCCGGCACCGCCGCCCGCACCGGTCAGCCCGACGCCTCCGTCGACGTGGTGATCTCCGTCAACAACCTCCAGCTCTGGCCCGATCTCCGCGCCGCCCTCGCCGAACTCCACCGCGTCCTGCGCCCCGGCGGCCGCCTCCTCCTCTCCGCCCACGAGAAGTGGCTCCCCACCGACCTCCCCACCCTCGCGGCCACGGTCCGAGCAGCGGGCTTCGCCTCCGTCCACACCTGGACGTGGGACCCCCCGACCCGCCTGGCGTCGACGGCAGCGCTGCTGAGCGCGGTGCGCACCCAGGAACTCACCTAGGAACTTCGGAGCACCGGTCGCAGCCACAGGGGCCATCAAGCTGACGGCCGGCACCGCGGTCATCGTGCCGCGCGGGCGTCGGCACCGCATCGCGTTGGACACCGTCAGCGACATCATGTCCGTCACCCTCCTCCGCGGCAGCCGTCGGGAGAAGCGGACCGAAGCGTAGGGCCTCCGGCGGATCAGGTGGGAGGAAAACCGGGAGTAGTGCATCTCCTCCGGTGGGTTGGCCCCATGGCTTCCCGGCCTTCGGGGCCGGCCCTCCCCCTGACAGCCGCACCCTCCCACCAGGTCGTACGCCGGGGCAGGGCCGGGCTTTGGCCAGCGGGCCGTCGGTCATCGCGCGGAGCCGTGACGCCTGTGCAGGCCGGGTTTCGTTCAGCGGGCCGTCGGTCATCGCGCGGAGCCGTGACGCCCGTGCAGGGCCGGGTTTCGTTCAGCGGGCCGTCGGTCATCGCGCCGAGCCGTGACGCCTGTGCAGGCCGGGTTTCGGCCAGCGGGCCGAGCCGTGACGCCCGTGCAGGACCGGGCCTCGTCCAGCCGTCCGCCCGCTACCCCACCGCCAGCAATATCGCCAGCAGTACCGCCCCGGCCACCGCAGGTGCCGCGATCTCGTACGCCCAGCGCACGGTCACCTCGCCCTGTGCCGTCTTCGCCTTCTCCCGTGCCTCCAGCGTCTGGCGCAGGTCGTGCATGATCTGGTCGCTCTCGGCGCGGACGGGGCCGTCGTGGACATCGACGTCCGTGAACCCGCCGAAACCACGGGGGCGGGTCTTGCCGTTTCCGGCGGCCTGTGCCGCCCGCCGTGCCTCCTTGCGGGCGGCACGGCTGCGGCCGCGAAGGGAGACGGGTATGGCCCACAGCTGGTACTTGGCGCCGGCCTTGGTGATGACCTCGTTGGTGTACCCGGAGCGCAGGGAGGCGACCTCGCCCCAGGGCAGCACGATCACGCGGAAGGGGTTGCGGACGCGCAACCTGTCCTCACCGGCGTACACAGCGGGCCGCACCGTGAACGCGACGACCAGCGGCACCACGACCAGCAGCGTGGCGAGCGCCAGCCACGGGGTGCGGCCCTCGCCCGCGATGATCGCGTCCCCGCCGAGCCAGCCGGCGAGGGCGAGCAGCAGGACGCCGCCGACGAGACCCATGGGCGACCGGTAGATCCGGTCCCGGGTGGTGGGGCGCGGAGGCTGCGGCGCTGATGACTGCTGGTCCGGGGTCGTCATGCCCTCGATTCTGCCCGACGCCACCGACAGCGCCCATGCGCGGTGCCTCCACCTGTGGTCGCCCCCACGCTCATGCGCGCACCGCCCTCCCAGGATGAGCAAGAGGGCTGTACAGCCGCTACGCGCGTAGATATGCTCGTCTGGTGACCATGCCCACCACTGCACACACCCTCACGGACGCGGCGGCCTCCGACAGCACGCTGCGCCGCTTCCTGCACGGGCTGCCCGGCGTCGACGCGGTCGGCCTGGAGGCGCGCGCCGCCTCCCTCGGCACCCGTTCCATCAAGACCACCGCCAAGGCGTACGCCATCGACCTCGCCATCTCGATGGTCGACCTGACGACGCTGGAAGGCGCGGACACCCCGGGCAAGGTCCGGGCGCTCGGCGCCAAGGCGGTCCACCCGGACCCGACGGATCCCACGACCCCGGCGACCGCGGCCGTCTGCGTCTACCCCGACATGGTGGCCACCGCCAAGCAGGCCGTCGCGGGCTCCACCGTCAAGGTCGCCTCGGTCGCCACCGCGTTCCCGGCCGGCCGCGCCCCGCTCTCCGTGAAGCTGGCGGACGTGCGCGAGGCCGTGGCCGCCGGTGCCGACGAGATCGACATGGTCATCGACCGCGGGGCCTTCCTCGCGGGCCAGTACATGAAGGTGTACGACGAGATCGTGGCCGTGAAGGAGGCCTGCGGGGCGAGCGCCCGCCTGAAGGTCATCTTCGAGACCGGCGAGCTGTCGACGTACGACAACATCCGCCGTGCCAGCTGGCTCGGCATGCTGGCGGGCGCCGACTTCATCAAGACGTCGACCGGCAAGGTGGCGGTGAACGCGACGCCCGCGAACACCCTGCTCATGCTGGAGGCCGTGCGCGACTTCCGCGCCCAGACGGGTGTCCAGGTCGGTGTGAAGCCCGCCGGTGGCATCCGCACCAGCAAGGACGCGATCAAGTTCCTCGTCCTGGTCAACGAGACCGTCGGTGAGGACTGGCTGGACAACCACTGGTTCCGCTTCGGCGCCTCCTCCCTGCTGAACGATCTGCTGATGCAGCGTCAGAAGCAGGCCACCGGCCGCTACTCCGGCCCCGACTACGTGACGGTGGACTGATCACCATGGCACCTGTATTCGAGTACGCACCCGCGCCCGAATCGCGCGCGATCGTCGACATCGCCCCGTCGTACGGCCTCTTCATCGACGGTGAGTTCGTCGAGAGCTCGGGTGAGGACCGCAACAAGACGATCAGTCCGGCCACCGAGGAAGTGCTCGCCGAGTACACCCAGGCCACCGCGGAGGACGTCGACCGGGCGGTGAAGGCCGCCCGGAAGGCCTTCGGGAAGTGGTCGGCGCTGCCCGGCTCCGAGCGCGCCAAGTACCTGTTCCGCATCGCCCGGATCATCCAGGAGCGCAGCCGGGAACTCGCGGTCCTGGAGACCCTGGACAACGGCAAGCCGATCAAGGAGACGAGGGACGTCGACCTGCCCCTCGTCGCGGCGCACTTCTTCTACTACGCGGGCTGGGCCGACAAGCTGGACCACGCCGGCTTCGGCCCGAACCCCAGGCCGCTGGGCGTGGCGGGCCAGGTCATCCCCTGGAACTTCCCGCTGCTGATGCTGGCCTGGAAGATCGCCCCGGCGCTCGCGACCGGCAACACGGTCGTCCTCAAGCCCGCCGAGACGACCCCGCTCTCCGCCCTCTTCTTCGCGGACATCTGCCGCCAGGCGGGCCTGCCGAAGGGCGTCGTCAACATCGTGACCGGCGACGGCCGGACCGGCGCCGCCCTGGTCGCCCACCCCGACGTCAACAAGGTCGCCTTCACCGGCTCCACGGCGGTCGGCAAGGAGATCGCGCGCACCGTCGCGGGCACCCGCAAGAAGCTCACCCTGGAGTTGGGCGGCAAGGGCGCCAACATCGTCTTCGACGACGCCCCGATCGACCAGGCCGTCGAGGGCATCGTGGGCGGCATCTTCTTCAACCAGGGCCAGGTGTGCTGCGCGGGCAGCCGACTGCTGGTCCAGGAGTCGATCCAGGACGAGTTGCTGGAGTCGCTGAAGCGCCGCCTGTCGACCCTGCGCCTGGGCGACCCGCTCGACAAGAACACGGACATCGGCGCGATCAACTCCGCCGAGCAGCTGGCCCGGATCACCGCGCTCGCCGACCAGGGCGAGGCGGAGGGCGCCGAGCGCTGGTCCCCGGCCTGCGAACTGCCGTCGTCCGGCTACTGGTTCGCCCCGACGCTCTTCACCAACGTCACGCAGGCGCACACGATCGCCCGCGACGAGATCTTCGGCCCGGTGCTGTCGGTGCTGACGTTCCGTACGCCGGACGAGGCCGTCGCCAAGGCCAACAACACTCCGTACGGCCTCTCGGCGGGCGTCTGGACGGAGAAGGGCTCCCGGATCCTGGCGGTCGCGAACAAGCTGCGCGCAGGTGTCGTCTGGTCCAACACGTTCAACAAGTTCGACCCGACCTCGCCGTTCGGCGGCTACAAGGAGTCGGGCTTCGGCCGCGAGGGCGGCCGCCACGGCCTGGAGGCGTACCTCGATGTCTGAGAAGACCGACAAGACCGAGCAGCAGCGACTGAGCGTCTTCAAGACCTACAAGCTGTACGTCGGCGGGAAGTTCCCGCGTTCCGAGAGCGGCCGGGTGTACGAGGTGACGGACTCCAAGGGCAACTGGCTGGCGAACGCGCCGCAGGCCTCCCGCAAGGACGCCCGTGACGCGGTGGTCGCGGCGCGCAAGGCGTTCGGGGCGTGGTCGGGGGCGACGGCGTACAACCGTGGGCAGATCCTCTACCGCGTCGCGGAGATGCTGGAGGGGCGCCGGGACCAGTTCGTGCGCGAGGTCGCGGACGCGGAGGGCCTGTCCAAGTCCAAGGCTGGGGCGGTGGTCGACGCGACGATCGACCGCTGGGTCTGGTACGCGGGCTGGACCGACAAGATCGCCCAGGTGGTGGGCGGCGGGAACCCGGTGGCGGGCCCGTACTTCAACCTCTCGACGCCCGAGCCGACGGGTGTGGTGGCCGTGGTCGCCCCCCAGGACTCGTCCTTCCTGGGCCTGGTCTCGGTGGTCGCCCCGGTGATCGCGACCGGCAACACGGCGGTGGTGATCGCCTCCGAGAAGGCCCCCCTGCCCGCGCTCTCCCTCGGCGAGGTCCTGGCCACCTCGGACCTTCCCGGCGGCGTCGTGAACGTCCTCTCCGGCCGTACGGCGGAAATCGCCGCGCCGCTGGCCGCGCACCAGGACGTCAACGCGATCGATCTGGCGGGCGCGGACGACGTACTGGCGAAGGAGCTGGAGATCGCCGCGGCGGACAATCTCAAGCGGGTGCTGCGTCCACAGCCTGTGGATTACACCGAGACGCCGGGGACCGACCGCATGACGGCGTTCCTGGAGACGAAGACGGTGTGGCATCCGACGGGGGCATTGGGGGCGTCGGGGTCGTCGTACTGACCGCAGCCGGCTTGGAGGGCCGCGCCTCACCTTTGGGTGGGCGCGGCTTTTCGGTGCCGGAGATGATGCACCCATTGCCCAGAAGATTCATCTTGTGAAACCACCTGCGCATGGTAGAGATCGCTATCAGCGCTGCCCGCTCCCAGCTCGGCGACCTCGTGCGCCGTGCCGCCCACGGCCGCGAGACCATCGCCCTCACCGATCACGGACACGTCGCCGCTCTGCTCGTCTCCCCTCAAGTCATAGAGGATCTCGAAGACGCCCTGGCGGTCGCGGAGTACCAGCTCAAGAAGGAGCGCGGAACTCTGGACCCAGGCATCCCGCACGAGGAAGTCGGCAGGATGCTGGGACTGCGGTAAGTGACCTACGAGATCATCTGGGAACCACGCGCCACCAACGCGGCCGTGCGGTTCCTCAAGGACGACCCGACCGGGCTGTCTGCCGTCTACGAGACCGTGGACTCCCTGGCCACCGAACCCCGCCCACGCGGTTCCATCCCCTACGGATCACAAGATGTTCGCCGCCTCCACGTCGGCGACTACCGGGTCCTGTACGTCATCGACGACGACGTGATCCGCATCCTGGTCACCCATCCCGGGCGAACCGCCTGACTCCTGCTGGGAGACCGCACCAATCCATCAGCCCAGAGGGCCGCGCCCGTTCGAGGGGCGGCCCCCAACTGGCGCGCCCGTGGTCGGAGGGTTGCGGCGGAGTTGGTTCCAGTGGTCGCCCAGTCGTCGGCTGCGGTCGCAGTGGCTGTCGTCGGTCCTGCAGATCCGGCACTTCGTCGCGTGGATGGCCCAGCGGCGGAAGGCGAGTTGGGCAGGGCTCCAGTGGTCGCCCGTCATCTGCCCGCAGTTCAGGGCCTCGTACTGGCGGCACAGGGCGTCGATCGAGCGGGCCAGCCGCTGGGCGTGGGCGATGTCGGCGGGCTGGCTGCGGGAAGGCTCGACGCCCATGTGACGCCGCGCCTCACTGATGCAGGCGAGAGCTGCCGCGCGGGCTTCCGTGTCCTCCGGGACGGCCAGGAGGGCGGTGACCGTGACCGCCGCGGCCACCGCGATGCCGGTCGGGCGGGTGAGACCCGCGAGGGCGGCGAGGGTGGCGGCGGTGAGCCAGCGGCCGGTGAGGACGGCATACAGCGACCAGGCCGCGCAGGCCGTGAACAGGGACTCCGTGCAGCCCATCCACTGGACGAGGCCCACCGGCAGTGCCGCCCAGAGGGTGGTGAGCAGGGTGCCCGCCCGGCGGCCGTGCAGGTGGTCGCCGATCGCGAAGATGCCCCAGGCGGCGAGGAGGGAGGCGGCGATGGCCAGGGTCAGGCCGGTGGAGGCGGGGGAGAGGGGGAGGCGGGGGTGACGGCTCTGAGGAGGAGGGGGTAGAGCGGGAAGAACGCGAGGTTGTTGGCGTCGTGCCGGGTGCCGAGTTCTGTGGTGTAGCCGTGGGCCGCGATGCCGAGGTACCACTCGGTGTCCCACTCCGCCGCGAGGGCCTGCCAGACGTCCTGGTCTCGGATGTGTGACCAGAGGGTGAGGGCGAGGAGGCCGGTAGTGCGGACGCCGGTGTAGGCGAGGAGGGCGGGGCGGCGTGGCGGAGGGCGGCGCGCAGGGTGGTGGTGACTGGCGTGCGGGTGGGCGGGAGGCAGGCCGTGGGGGTTTGCGTCGAGGCCAAGGAGGGTGCTCCAACCAGGTACTCGGCTGTGGTGCGGTACCGGTCCACCGTTCACCCGGGGGGTGGGGTGTGGTGGGGAGCGGGTGGTGTGTGTGCCGGGTCTATTACCCGATGGGGTGCCCCTGTCCGGGGATGGGTGCCCCTGTCCGGGGGAGGGGCACCCCTGTTCGTCAGATGCCTGCTGCTTCCGAGAGGTCCTGCTTGATCGCCGTCAGCAGGGTCGTGGCCTTGGCGCGGGCCGCCGGGAGGTCGGCGTGCGTTTCCACCGGGACCACCACCTCCAGGTAGCACTTCAGCTTCGGTTCCGTGCCACTGGGGCGGACGATGACGCGGGCGCCTTCGAGGGTGTAGCGCAGGCCGTCCGTGGGCGGGAGCTTGTCCGTGCCCTGGGTGAGGTCCTCGGCGTTCGTGATCGGCAGGCCCCCGAGGTGGGTGGGGGGCTGCTCGCGGAGCCTTCGCATGGCGCCGGCGATGACCGAGAGGTCCTGGACGCGGACCGAGAGCTGGTCGGTTGCGTGCAGGCCGTGTTCGACGGCGAGGTCGTCGAGGAGGTCGAGGAGGGTGCGGTTGTTTTCCTTGAGTTCGGAGGCCAGTTCCGTGATCAGGAGGGCCGCCGTGATGCCGTCCTTGTCGCGTACGCCGTCCGGGTCGACGCAGTAGCCGAGGGCCTCCTCGTAGCCGTAGCGGAGGTTGTCGACGCGGGCGATCCACTTGAAGCCGGTGAGGGTCTCCTCGTGGGCCAGGCCCGCCTTCGCGGCGATGCGGCCGAGGAGGGAGGAGGAGACGATCGACTCGGCGAACGTGCCCTGTGCTCCGCGGTTCACCAGGTGGGCGGCGAGGAGGGCGCCTACCTCGTCGCCACGGAGCATGCGCCAGTCGTCGGCTGGCTTTTCGGCTGTCGTGTCCGCTGTCCTCACCGCTACCGCGCAGCGGTCGGCGTCCGGGTCGTTGGCGATGATCAGGTCCGGGTTCGTCTCGCGGGCCTTGGCGAAGGCGAGGTCCATCGCGCCGGGCTCTTCCGGGTTGGGGAAGGCGACGGTGGGGAAGTCCGGGTCGGGGTCGGCCTGCTCGGTGACGAGGGTGGGGGGCGGGAAGCCAGCGCGGTCGAAGGCGGCGAGGAGCGTGTCCTTGCCGACGCCGTGCATCGCCGTGTAGACGGTGCGGGCGGTGCGGGGGGAGTCCTTGGCCAGGACGGCGTCCGTGCGGGCGAGGTAGGCGTGCAGGACGGTGTCGTCGAGGGTCTCCCAGCCTTCGGTGGGGCGCGAGACGGTGGTGAGGGACGGGATCGCGGCGATCTCCGCGGCGATGTCCGTGTCGGCGGGCGGGACGATCTGGGAGCCGTCGCCGAGGTAGACCTTGTAGCCGTTGTCGCGGGGTGGGTTGTGGCTGGCGGTGACCTCCACTCCGGCGACCGCGCCGAGGTGCCTGATCGCGAAGGCGAGGACGGGGGTGGGGAGGGGGCGGGGGAGGAGGGCGGCGCGGAGGCCCGCGCCGGTCATGACGGAGGCGGTGTCGCGGGCGAAGTCCGCGGACTTGTGGCGGGCGTCGTAGCCGATGACGACGAGGCCGTTCTCGTGGCCCTGCTTCTTGAGGTACGCGGCGAGGCCGGCGGCGGCGCGGATGACGACCGAGCGGTTCATGCGCAGGGGGCCGGCGCCGAGTTCGCCGCGGAGGCCGGCGGTGCCGAACTGGAGGGTGCCGCTGAAGCGGGCGGTGAGTTCGGTGACGTCCTTGGTGTCGATCAGGCGGGCGAGTTCGGCGCGGGTTTCCGGGTCGGGGTCCTCGGTGAGCCATGCCTGGGCCTGTGCGAGGAGGTCGTCTTGCACGGTCGGTCAGCCTCTCGTTGTGGGGTGGGCGGGTGCGGGTGCGGGTGCCTGCGGCGGCCTGTGGCTGTTCGGTGGGGGTTGCTGTAGCGCCTACGGTGCGGTGGGTGGGGCGGGGCCGCGCCGGGGGGTGTCCGTCCTCGGAACGGCGCGGAATCGGTCTCTTACCAACTTGCCCGTGTTGACGCGCCAACCGCTGCGGGCGGACACCCCCCGACACGTCCCCTTCCGTGCGCACGCGACTGCGGGTCCATGGGCCCGACCGTAGTCCGCCGAGGGCGCGGTGCGGGTCTGTGGGGCCGACCGTGGTGCGCCGTGGGTGGGCGCGGTGCGGGTCCGTGGGGCCGACCGTAGTCCGCCGTGGGCGCGGTGCGGGTCTGTGGGGCCGACCGTGGTGCGCCGTGGGTGGGCGGGTGCGGGTCCGTGGGGCCGACCGTAGTCGGGGGCGGTGGCTGTGGGCGGGACCATGGTCCGTGTGGCTGCGGGTGGGCGTGGCGCAGCCTCTACGCCGGGTGGGCTACAGCCGGTCCAGGACCTGGGCCAGGAGGGAGCCCATCCGTGTTGCCGAGTCGCGGCCCGCCTGGAGGACCTCCTCGTGGTTCAGGGGCTCTCCGGTCATGCCGGCGGCGAGGTTGGTGACCAGGGAGATGCCCAGGACCTCCGCGCCCGCCTCGCGGGCCGCGATGGCCTCCAGGACCGTCGACATGCCCACCAGGTCCGCGCCGATCACGCGGGCCATGCGGATCTCGGCCGGTGTCTCGTAGTGCGGGCCGGGGAACTGGGCGTAGACGCCCTCCTCCAGGGTGGGGTCGATCTCCTTGCACAGGGCGCGCAGGCGGGGGGAGTAGAGGTCGGTGAGGTCGACGAAGTTCGCGCCGATGATGGGGGAGGTCGCCGTGAGGTTGATGTGGTCGCTGATCAGGACCGGCTGGCCGGGGCGCATGCCCTCGCGGAGGCCGCCGCAGCCGTTGGTGAGGATGATGGTCTTGCTGCCGGCCGCTACGGCGGTGCGGACGCCGTGGGCCACGGCGGCGACGCCGCGGCCCTCGTAGTAGTGGGTGCGGCCGAGGAAGACCAGGGCGCGCTTGTCCCCGATCCGGTACGAGCGGATCTTGCCGCCGTGTCCGGCGACCGCCGGCGGCGGGAAACCGGGCAGGTCCGTGACCTGGAACTCGGCGTCGGGGGCGCCCAGCGCGTCCACGGCCGGTGCCCAGCCGGAGCCCATCACGAGGGCGACGTCGTGGGACTCGGCGCCGGTGAGTTCGCGCAGGCGGGCCGCGGCGGCGTCGGCGGCGGCGTAGGGGTCGCCCTGGATGTCGTCCGGAAGAAGAGAAGCGTTCACGCGCATGAGGGTAGCCGGTTTGGTCCTACGCGCGTAGATGACAGAGGTCACGGGATGGCGATCGTTGTCTTGTCGTTTCCCACGAGAGGGGCGGGGACGGTCACTCGTCCGGGACGAGAACGTCCTTGTCGTTGAAGACCTCGACGATGAAGATCAGCAGTCGGCCTCGGCTGACCGTGTACTCCACGAGGATGTTCTGCGTGAGCCGGATCGTACGGTCGTCGCCGGTGGAGCTTATGGGGCGCGACACCGAGAGGAACGGGTCGCGGGCCAGCAGGGCGATGCCTTTGTCGAACGCGGCGCGCTGCCGGTCGTCGAGCCGGTCACGGGCCTCGGCGGCCTGCACCGTGAAGTAGACGTCGTAGGTGAGGGGGGCCATGCGATCTCCCACTGGTGCGCCGGTCGTCCAAGTCTAGGAGCCGGCCTCTGTCAGCAGGGCCTCTTCCGCAGCTCCATCACGTAATCGTGCGGTGCGCCGGCCGACTCGGCAGCGTCGGCGATCTCGCCCAGGTAGCGGGCCGAGGGGAGGCCGCCCTCGTAGCCGTTCAGGACGTACACCCAGGCGCCCTCCTCGCCGTCGAGGGTGTGGACGCGGACGCGGACGCGGCGGTAGACGTCGAGGCCGACGCCGACCCACCGGTCGAGTGACTCCTCGTCCATGGGTGCGATGTCGTAGAGCGCGACGAAGACCTGGGACACCGGGTCCTCGACGATCGTCGCGAGCGCGCCCTCCCAGCCCATGTGCTCGCCGCCGAACGTCAGCCGCCAGCCGTTCAGCCACCCCGTGGCGCGCATCGGCGAGTGCGGGGCACGGCGGGACATCAGCCGCGCGTCGAGATTTCCGGCGTAGGCGGCGTAGAGCGACATGGATCGAGGGTACGGCAGTCGGCTCGCATGCCACTTTCGTGTCAGGGGCACCTGTGGTACCTCGGGCAGTACCCCGGGGCAGTCGCACATTGAAGGGTGCGGGACAATGGAGTACGTGACTCGGATCGTGATCATCGGTGGCGGACCCGGCGGATACGAAGCGGCGCTGGTCGCCGCCCAACTCGGTGCGGAGGTGACCGTCGTCGACTGCGACGGTCTGGGCGGAGCGTCGGTGCTGACCGACTGCGTGCCGTCGAAGACCCTGATCGCCACGGCCGAGGTGATGACCAACTTCGACTCCTCCTACGAGGAGCTGGGCATCATCGTCGCCGACGACACACCGCCGGACGAGATGGCCGCCCGGATCATCGGGGTGGACCTGGGGAAGGTCAACCGCCGGGTGAAGCGGCTCGCGCTCGCCCAGTCGCACGACATCACCGCGGCGGTGACGCGGGCCGGCGCGCGGGTGATGCGCGGGCGTGGGCGGCTGGAGGGCATGCAGGCCCTCGACGGGTCACGGAAGGTCGTGGTGCGGGCCGCGGACGGGAGCGAGGAGACGCTCACGGCCGACGCCGTGCTCATCGCCACCGGTGGGCATCCCCGGGAGCTGCCCGACGCCAGGCCCGACGGTGAGCGGATTCTGAACTGGACCCAGGTGTACGACCTCGACGAGCTCCCCGAGGAGCTGATCGTGGTCGGGTCGGGTGTGACCGGTGCCGAGTTCGCGGGTGCCTATCAGGCGCTCGGGTCGAAGGTGACCCTGGTGTCGTCCCGGGACCGGGTGCTGCCGGGTGAGGACCCGGACGCGGCCGCCGTGCTGGAGGAGGTCTTCCGGCGGCGCGGCATGAACGTCATGGCGCGGTCGCGGGCCGCCGCCGCCAAGCGGGTCGGGGACCGGGTCGAGGTCACCCTCTCCGACGGGCGGGTCATCACCGGGTCGCACTGCCTGATGGCCGTCGGCGCCATCCCCAACACCCAGGGCATGGGCCTGGAGGAGGCCGGGGTCCGGCTGAAGGACTCCGGGCACATCTGGACCGACAAGGTGTCGCGGACGAGCGCCCCCGGTGTGTACGCCGCCGGTGATGTCACCGGCGTCTTCGCGCTCGCGTCGGTGGCGGCCATGCAGGGGCGTATCGCCATGTACCACTTCCTCGGCGACGCGGTGACCCCGCTGAACCTGAAGACCGTCTCCTCCAACGTCTTCACCGACCCCGAGATCGCCACCGTCGGCTACACCCAGGCCGACGTGGACGGCGGGATCATCGACGCCCGGGTCGTGAAGCTGCCGCTGCTGCGCAACCCGCGCGCGAAGATGCAGGGCATCCGGGACGGCTTCGTCAAGATCTTCTGCCGTCCGGGTACGGGGATCGTGGTGGGTGGTGTGGTGGTGGCGCCGCGCGCGTCCGAGCTCATCCATCCGATCTCGATCGCCGTCGACAACAATCTGACGGTCGAACAGATCGCGAACGCGTTCACCGTGTACCCCTCCCTTTCGGGGTCGATCGCGGAGGTGGCGCGGCAGCTTCACACCCGGAAGGTGACTGCCGAGGCCTGACCGTTCCGGCGGCTGAAAGCCACTCTTCGCTGGTCACGGGGAGTTGCCGCCCATGCGTTCGGCATGGGCGGCGGGAGCGGGCTCCTATACCACTTCCTGGTGGTGTGTGCGAACAACTTCTGTTATTCGGCGCAAACTGCTGAAAGCAGACGGTCGTTGGGGTTACTGTCAGTTTCGTGTTCGCTGCAGAACGTCGCCAGTTGATCCTCGAAATGGTGCGAGCGAACGGGGCCGTGTCGCTCCGTGAGCTCGCCCGCGTCGTCCAGACCTCCGAAGTGACCGTACGGCGGGACGTGCGCGCACTGGAGGCAGAAGGACTCCTCGACCGCCGGCACGGCGGTGCGGTATTGCCGGGCGGATTCACGCGGGAATCCGGCTTTCCGCAGAAGTCACATCTCGCGACCGCCGAGAAGACCGCCATCGCCGACCTCGCCGCGAACTTCGTGGAGGAGGGCGAGGCCATCGTGGTCGGAGCCGGTACGACGACCCAGGAGCTGGCCCGCCGGCTCGCCCGGGTCCCCGGCCTGACCGTCGTCACCAATTCCCTGCTCGTGGCGCAGGCCCTGGCCCACGCCAACCGGGTGGAGGTCGTGATGACCGGCGGCACGCTCCGCGGTTCCAACTACGCCCTCGTGGGGTCGGGGGCGGAACAGTCCCTCCAGGGGCTGCGGGTGTCCCGGGCCTTCCTCTCCGGAAGCGGTCTGACCGCCGAGCGCGGCCTGTCCACGTCCAACATGCTCTCGGCATCCGTCGACCGGGCCCTCGTCCAGGCCGCCGCGGAGGTCGTGGTCCTCGCGGACCACACCAAGCTCGGCACGGACACGATGTTCCAGACGGTCCCGACCGATGTGATCACCCGCCTCGTGACGGACGAACCGCCGGCCCACGACGACCGTGCCGCCACCGAGCTGCAGGCGCTGGCCGACCAGGGCGTGCAGATCGCCGTGGCCGGGACCGGAGCCTCGGGAAACGCCGGGAACGCGGGCGGTGAGGGCACCCCGGCGCGCCAGCAGCGCCGCGACGTGGCCCTCCCGGGTCCGCGCCGGGGCCAAATCCCGGGCGCCGGATCGGCCCTGCGCACGGCGGCCGTCCTCGGCGAGCAGACGCCGGGCGGGGAGCGGGCCAGGGTGGCCGATCTACGGCGCCGGTGACCTCACCGTGCCCGGTGCGTGAGGCGGCCGCGGGCTCCTGACCGTGCCCGGTGCGTGAGGCGGCCGCGGGCTCCTGCCTCGCGACGGCCGCCGCCTCCGACGTCCGTATGTCCGGATCGTGGTGTCGGCTTCTGTGGCGCCTGCGGGGGTTGCCCCCGGGGTGGGTCGTGGGGGTCGTTCCGGGGGTCGCCGTGCTCGACTTCCGCGTACGTCCGACCGCGGTGTCGGCTTTTGTGAAACCTGCGGGAGTTGCCCCGGGGTGGGTCGTGGGGCTCTTTCCGGCGGCCGCCGCCTCCGACTTCCGTACGTCCGGACCGCGGTGTCGGCCTCCGTGGCGCCCCCGCGGGAAACGAAGCGCCCGGCGGACGTCAGAAGTCGGTCCGCCGGGCGCTCGGGATGTCGTACGGCCGCTCAGTCCTTGATCTCGCAGATCACCGCGCCCGACGTGATGGACGCGCCGACCTCCGCGGTCAGGCCCTTGATGGTGCCGGTCTTGTGGGCGTTGAGCGGCTGCTCCATCTTCATCGCCTCCAGGACGACGACCAGGTCGCCCTCCTTGACGGCCTGGCCCTCCTCCACGGCGATCTTGACGATGGTGCCCTGCATCGGCGAGGCGAGGGTGTCGCCGGACGCGACCGGGCCGGACTTCTTCGCGGCCCGGCGCTTCGGCTTGGCGCCGGCGGCGAGGCCGGTGCGGGCCAGGGACATGCCGAGGGAGGACGGGAGGGAGACCTCCAGGCGCTTG
>NZ_JAHUXH010000022.1 GCF_019219825.1 Streptomyces sp. TRM70350
CAACCAGATCGAACTGTTCACCGCCCTGCTGCTGTCGCTCCCCGGGAGCCCGATCCTCTACTACGGCGACGAGATCGGCATGGGCGACAACATCTGGCTCGGCGACCGCGACGCCGTCCGCACGCCGATGCAGTGGACCCCGGACCGCAACGCGGGCTTCTCGTCCTGCGACCCGGGCCGCCTGTTCCTTCCGGCCATCATGGACCCGGTCTACGGCTACCAGGTCACCAACGTCGAGGCGTCCATGGCGTCACCCTCGTCGCTGCTGCACTGGACCCGCCGGATGATCGAGATCCGCAAGCAGAACCCCGCCTTCGGACTCGGCTCGTACACCGAACTCCCGTCCTCCAACCCGGCCGTACTGGCGTTCCTGCGGGAGCACGGCGACGACCTCGTGCTGTGCGTGAACAACTTCTCCCGCTTCCCGCAGCCGACCGAACTCGACCTGCGCGCCTTCAGCCGACGCCACCCCGTCGAGCTGATCGGCGGGGTCCGCTTCCCGGCCATCGGTGAACTGCCGTACCTGCTCACCCTGGCGGGGCACGGCTTCTACTGGTTCCGGCTCCGCAAGGACGCCGCCTAGAACGTCCGGGGCGGGGCGGTTTCTCCCGTCCCGCCCGGGGCACGCATCAGTAACACCCCGTCCGCCCGCGTGAGCCGACACCGGCTGACCGCGCCCCGTAGGCGAACCGGAGAAGGGGAAAGGACGCACGCCATGTCGGAAGCCGTCATCCGCCCCGCCACGACGACCAGCCCCGGCCTCCTCGCGTCGCTGGATCCGCTGCTGCGGGACTGGCTGCCACGCCAGCGCTGGTTCGCCGGCAAAGGACGTCCGGTCACCGGATTCTCGCTGGTGGCGGCCACCGAACTGCTCCCGGTCGGCGGCAAGCTGGGCCTGTACCACCTCCTCGTCCAGGTTTACCAGCCGCCCACGCCGGTCCACGGCACGGGCGCCGCCCCGGCTCCCGGCGACTGCTACCAGCTCCTCGTAGGCGTGCGCGAGGCCCTGCCTCCCCGGCTGGCACCCGCACTGATCGGCCACGTCACCGAGGGCCCGCTCGCCGGACACACGGTCTACGAAGCCCTGTACGACCCCCGGCCCGCCGAAGTACTCCTCGAAGCACTGCGCACCCGGGCCCGCATCGGCGGCCTCCGCTTCGAACGCGACCCGCACCAGGAGATCCGGCCCGGCCTGCTGAGCCGCGCGGTGACCGCCGAGCAGTCCAACTCCTCGGTCATATACGGAGATACGTTCATCCTGAAGGTGCTCCGCCGCATCGTCCCCGGCGTCAACCCCGACCTGGAGCTGCCGCTCGCGCTGGCCCGCGAGGGCTGCCCCCGGGTGCCCGCGCCGACGGCGTGGCTGGGGGCGGAGCTGGCCGGGCAGTCGTACGTCCTCGGTGTCCTCCAGCCCTACGTCCAGGGCGCCACCGACGGCTGGGAGCTGGCCCTGCGCGAGCTGGCCAAGGGCGAGGACTTCGGCGCCGAGGCGCGGGCCCTCGGCCGGGCCACCGCCGAGGTGCACACGGCGCTGGCCCGCGCCCTGCCGACCGTCACCCTCGGCCACACCCAGCTGCGCTCCATGGTCGACGGCATGATCGGACGCCTCGACCTCGCCGCACAGGCGGTGCCCGCGCTGCGGCCGTACGTCCCCGGGCTGCGCTCCGCGTTCGAGGCGCTCGCCGACCTGGCCTCCGAGGGGCAGACCTGGACCGCCCAGCGGATCCACGGCGATCTGCACCTCGGGCAGTGCCTGCGCTCACCGGCCGGCGAGTGGTCGCTGATCGACTTCGAGGGCGAACCGGCCCGGCCGCTCGCCGAACGCCGGATGCCGCAGCCGGCCGTGCGGGACATCGCCGGGATGCTGCGCTCCTTCGACTACGCGGCCCACTCCGTGCAGCCGACGGTGGCGGGCTGGGCGGAGCACTGCCGGGCCGCGTACTGCACCGGATACGCCGAGATATCCGGGCGCGATCCGCGAACCGACCCGGTGCTGTTGCGTGCCCATGAGACCGACAAGGCCGTTTACGAGGTCGTCTACGAGGCCCGGCACCGCCCCGACTGGCTCCCCGTGCCGCTGTCGGCGATACGGCGCCTCGCCTCGAACCAACCGACCTGACCCTCCCAGGAGGCTCCGCCCGTGACCCCCCGTACCACCACCTCCTCCAGCGGCTCCGACCCGAACGTGACGGCCGAGGACACCACGGCCCACGAGGAGAAGGCCGCCGTACCGAAACAGGCGACCCCACCCGAGGAGACGGCCGCGCCGAGGCCGACGGCTGCCGCGGAGAAGGCCGTCGCTACTGCCGTCGCGAAGGAGGCCACGGCACAGACGGCTGCCGCGGAGACGGCCATCGCGGAGACGGCGGCCGCACAGACGGCTGCCGCGGAGACGGCCGCGGCACAGACGGCTGCCGCGGAGACAGCCACCGCGGAGACAGCCACCGGGAAGAAGGCCACCGCCAAGAAGGCCGTCGCCAAGAAGGCCGTCGCCAAGAAGGCCGTCGCCAAGAAGGCCGTCGCCAAGAAGGCGGCCGCGAAGAAGACGGCGGTGCAGACGGCTGCCACGAAGAAAGCCCCGGCGCAGACGGCTGCCGCCAAGAAGGCGCCAGCCAAGAAGGCGACCGGCGAGAAGGCGACCGGCGAGACGGCTGTGGCGAAGAAGGCCACCGCGAAGAAGGCCACCGCGAAGAAGGCCACCGCGAAGAAGGCCACCGCGAAGAAAGCCACCGCGAAGAAGACGGTTGCGAAGAAGGCCGCGGCGCAGACGGCAGCGGCCAAGACAGCAGCCGCCAAGGAGACAACGGGCTCGAAGAAGGCCACGTCCGCGAAGAAGACCGCGCCCGCCAAGAAGACGACGGCGGCCAAGAAGACGACGGTGGCCAAGAAGACCCCAGCCGCCAAGGCCCCAGCCGCCAAGACCACCGCACCCAAGGCCACCGCACCCAAGACGACGGCCGCCAAGAAGACGGTCGTCAAAAAGGCCGCCCCCCAACCCCCCGTCGCCCCCGCCGTACCCGCCGTCTCCCCTGCCCTCGACCCCGTCGACCGCGACCGCCTGCTCACGGGCACCCACCACGACCCGCACTCCGTCCTCGGCGCACACCCGGCGCCGGACGGCGGCGGCGTGATCTTCCGTGTCTTCCGCCCCTACGCCCTCTCCGTCACCGTCGTGGCCGACGACCGGCGCGCCGAGCTGCACGACGACGGCGACGGCTTCTTCTCCGGGCTGCTGCCGCTCACCGAGGTCCCCGAGTACCGGCTCAGCGTGGCGTACGAGGGCACCGTCCTGGACACCGAGGACCCGTACCGCTTCCTGCCCACCCTCGGCGACCTCGACCTGCACCTGATCGGCGAGGGTCGGCACGAGCAGCTGTGGCGGGCGCTGGGCGCGGAGCCGATGACGCACCAGGGCGTGACCGGCACCCGCTTCACGGTGTGGGCGCCGAACGCGCGCGGCGTGAGCCTGGCCGGTGGCTTCAACTACTGGGACGGCACGGGCTTCCCGATGCGTTCACTGGGCGGCACCGGCGTCTGGGAGATCTTCGTGCCCGGCATCGGCGAGGGTGAGCTGTACAAGTTCGAGATCACTCGCCCCGACGGTTCGAAGACCCTGCGCGCGGACCCGCTGGCCCGCCGCACCCAGGCTCCGCCGGACACCTCGTCCATCGTGCACGCCTCGCACTACGAGTGGGGCGACGCGGCGTGGCTGGCGCGCCGGGGGGAGATCCCCGTGCACGAGGCCCCGCTCTCCGTCTACGAGGTCCACCTCCCGTCCTGGCGGCCCGGATTGACGTATCGTCAGCTCGCCGATCAGCTCCCGGCGTATGTCAAGGACCTCGGCTTCACGCACGTAGAGCTGATGCCGGTCGCCGAGCATCCCTTCGGCGGTTCCTGGGGCTACCAGGTCACCGGCTTCTACGCGCCCACGGCCCGCCTCGGCACCCCGGACGACTTCAAGTACTTCGTCGACGCCTGTCACCGCGCGGGCATCGGCGTCCTCATGGACTGGGTCCCGGCCCACTTCCCCAGGGACGACTGGGCGCTGGCCGAGTTCGACGGGCGTCCGCTGTACGAGCACGAGGACCCGCTGCGCGCCGCGCACCCCGACTGGGGCACGCTGGAGTTCGACTTCGGCCGCAAGGAGGTCCGCAACTTCCTGGTCGCCAACGCCCTCTACTGGTGCGAGGAGTTCCACATCGACGGCCTGCGGGTGGACGCGGTCGCCTCGATGCTCTACCTCGACTACTCGCGTGAGCCGGGCCAGTGGACGCCGAACGAGCACGGCGGCCGGGAGAACCTGGACGCGGTGGCGTTCCTCCAGGAGATGAACGCGACCGTCTACCGGCGGAACCCCGGCGTGGTGACCATCGCCGAGGAGTCCACGGCCTGGGACGGCGTCACGCGCGCCACCCACCACAAGGGCCCGAGCGGCTTCGGTGGCCTCGGCTTCGGCCTGAAGTGGAACATGGGCTGGATGCACGACTCGCTGCAGTACATGGCGCACGAGCCGATCCACCGCAAGTACCACCACCACGAGATGACGTTCTCGATGGTGTACGCGTACAGCGAGAACTACGTCCTGCCGATCTCCCACGACGAGGTGGTGCACGGCAAGCGGTCGCTGGTGTCGAAGATGCCGGGCGACTGGTGGCAGCAACGCGCCAACCACCGCGCGTACCTGGGGTTCATGTGGGCCCACCCGGGCAAGCAGCTCCTCTTCATGGGTCAGGAGTTCGCGCAGGGCGCGGAGTGGTCCGAGGCGCACGGCCCGGACTGGTGGCTGCTCGACCCGGAGTACGGTGCCGAGGCCGACCACCGCGGCGTCCGCGACCTGGTCCGCGACCTCAACACCGTCTACCGCCACACCCCCGCCCTCTGGCAACGCGACACCCATCCGGAGGGCTTCCAGTGGATCGTCGGCGACGCGGCCGACGACAACGTCCTGGCCTTCCTCCGCTACGACGCCACGGGCACCCCGCTCCTCGCGATCAGCAACTTCTCCCCGGTGGTCCGCCACGACTACCGCGTGGGCGTCCCCGACGACATCCCGGCCTGGCACGAGACCCTGAACACGGACGCCACCCGCTACGGCGGCAGCGACGTGACGAACCCCGACCCGCTCAAACCGGAGGCAATGCCCTGGCACGGCCGCCCGGCCAGCATCCGCCTGACCCTGCCGCCGCTGGCGACGGTGTGGCTGCGGCCGTCGTAGAGGGGCACGCCTCTCGGCCGACTGAGCCGGGTGGTGGTGCGCATAGGCCCGGGGTGTGGGGGTGGTGTGCTTGTGCCGTGACCGCCAGGCATGATCCGGGCGCACAAGCAAGCGCCCCCAGCTGCGGGGCGCTTGATGCGAGCCTTGGATGGGACTGCGAAGCCTCATGTGACCAGCCCCAGCACGGAAGCCGAGCACGTGGAAGCCACAAACCTCCTGTACCGCGATCCGGCACTTTACGACATGGTCCAGTCCGACAGCACGGGCGCCGGAATGTGCCGGACCCTGATCGAGCTGCACCGGCCGGACGCGCGGACTCTGGTCGACTTCGGATGCGGTACCAGCAGGGACCTGGAGATTTTGGCCAAGCGCTTCGACTGCATCGGCGTGGACCTCCAGCCCGGCATGGTCGACCACGCCCACCAGGCCCGGCCGGGACTGGACATCCGCACCGGCGACATGCGCACCGTACGACTCGGCAAGCGCATGGACGTGGTGACCTGCGTGGGCAACAGCCTCGCCTACGTGCACGACAACGAGGAGATCAGCCAGGTCTTCGCCACCTTCGCGGCCCACGCCCGGCCCGGCGCGCTGCTCGTACTGTGTTTTCCCGTCGCCCCCATCACCCGGACCCAGCCGACCCATCGCCACGGTCGACACCCCCGACGGACCCGCGACCGTCACCATCCGGCACGAGTGGGACCTGCGGACCCAGATCAACACCGTGTACCGGCACTGGGTGCTCTCCTCGGGCGACGAGGCCCAGGACGAGATCCGCAGGCGCGTCCTGTTCCCCCGCGAACTTGAGCGCTACGCACAGTGCGCAGACTTCGAGGTCCTGGACATGCTCGACGGCACAGGGACAGAACTCACCGGCCCAGCCGCGTACACGGCGGCCCGATACACCCGGCGGTGACCGGGTCAGTCGTCGAGCGGCGCGCACAGGCGGCGCAACGTCGTGCCGCACCTGCGCGCATACGCCGCCTGCACCCCCCGAGTCACCGCCCCGCCCGCCCGCGCGTACCACTTCGCGCCCCGGCTGAACGCCGACACCGTCAGCCAGACCGTGCCGTCCCCCGTCCGCTCCACCACGAACGCCTCCTCGCCGCACTCGGGGTGGCCGGTCAGTGTGCCGTACGCCCAGCCCGCGCGGCGGTATTCGGACAGCGTCCAGACGACGCGGCAGGGGGCCTTGATCAGGCCGGCGAGGGTGACGGTGACGTCGACGCCGGGAGCGGCGCGGTCGGCGGTGGCCTCGATGCCGACGCCCATCGCGCGATGCACCTCCCAGGTGCACAGGGCCTCGGCGGCCCGGTGGAACACCCGCTCGCCCTCGCCGATCCGGGTCCGCACGTGCAGGGGGTGGAAGCCGGGCGGGCAGAAGCCCGTCTCGCGGGTCGCGCCGACATCCTCGTACGTGAACGACATGCGCCAAGAGTAGGGCGGCACCCGGCGTCGCCTTCCCGCCGGGTGCCGCCGTCACCAACGTGCTTACGGGAACGTCAGTTTCCAGCTGTTGATGTAGCCGGTGTCGTACCGTGCCTGGTCCTGCACCCGCAACCGCCAGGTGCCGTTGGCGGTTTCGGAGGAGGCGTTGACCGTGTAGGTCGTCTGCACGTTGTCCGCCGAGTCCGAGGAGCTGAAGTTCTTCAGGCGGTACGCCGTCCCGTCCGGGGCCAGCAGATCGATCACCAGGTCACCGCGCCAGGTGTGGATGATGTCCACGCCCACCCGGAGGTTCGCCGGGGCGTTGCCCGCCCGTCCGGACACGGCGATCGACGAGGTCACGGCCGCACCGTTGTCCGGGATCGACACGTCGGTGGTGTTCTCGAAGGACGTACCGTCGCCCCCGCCGGGGCGCGAACCGACCGCGACGCCCGCCCAGGCGTCCTGCACCGCCTTGTACTCGGCGCTGGTGGTGCCGTACAGCTCACCGGCGACCGCCAGTGTGCCGGTGCGGGCGCCCGCGTAGTTGGTGGTGGACGTGAACTTCGTGGTGAGCGCCTTGAACCAGATCTGCTCCGCCTTCGCCCGGCCGATCCCGGTGACCGGAAGCCCGTCCGCGGTCGGCGAGTTGTAGCTGACGCCGTTGATGACCTTGGCGCCGCTGCCCTCGCTCAGCAGGTAGAAGAAGTGGTTCGCGGGACCGGACGAGTAGTGCACGTCGATCGAGCCGATGCCCGAGTACCAGTTGTCCTTCGACGCGCCGTCCTTGCTGGGCTGGTCCATGTACCTGAGCGGCGTGCCGTCGCCGTTGATGTCGATCTCCTCGCCGATGAGGTAGTCACCGACGTCGGAGGAGTTGTTCGCGTAGAACTCGACGGCCGCGCCGATGATGTCGGAGGTCGCCTCGTTCAGGCCGCCCGACTCACCGCTGTAGACCAGGCCCGCGGTGGCCGAGGTCAGGCCGTGGGTCATCTCGTGCGCGGCCACGTCGATCGAGACGAGCGGGTTGGCGTTGCCCGCGCCGTCGCCGTACGTCATGCAGAAGCAGCTGTCGGACCAGAAGGCGTTGACGTAGTTGTTGCCGTAGTGGACCCGGGAGTAGGCGGCCACGCCGTCGCCGCGGATGCCGTTGCGGCCGTGCACGTTCTTGTAGTAGTCCCAGGTCAGCGCCGCCCCGTAATGGGCGTCGGCGGCGGCGGACTCCAGGTTGGACGGGCTGCCGTTGCCCCAGACGTCGTCCGGGCCGGAGAACAGCGTGCCGGTGCCGGAGGTGCCGCGGTTCAGGTTGTACGTGCGGTGGTTGCCGCGCGCTCCGTCGGTGAGGTTGTACGTCGAGCCGGACTGGGTCGTGGTGAGCGGGACCGTGCCGCTGTACACCGTGTGCCCGGTGCCGTTCTTGACGGCCTGCCACTCGTACAGCTTCTCGCCGGTGGTGGCGTCGGTGACGACGTGCAGTTCCTGCGGGGTGCCGTCGTGCTGGAGGCCGCCGACGACCGTCTCGTAGGCGAGCGTGGGCTTGCCGCTCGCGGCCCAGACGACCTTGCGGGGCTCGCGGCTGACGTCCGGGCTCTTGGCGTCCTCGGCGCGGGCGACGCCGAGCGCCTGCCGCTCCGCCGCCGCGGGGGCGACGGCCGGCTGCAGCGAGGGCACCTTGATGGTGGCGCGGGTCGCCTTGGTGACGGCCTCGGTACGGCCGTCCTTCGCCGTCTCGACGACCAGGTCGCCGCCGAGGACCGGCAGACCGGCGTACGTCCGCTCGTAGCGGGTGTGGATCGTGCCGTCGGCGTCCTTGACGACGTCCCGGACCAGGAGCTTCTCCTGGGCGCCCAGGCTCAGCTCCCGTGCCGTGTCCGCCTTCCCGGCGTCCGCCTCGCGGATCAGCGCCGCGCGCTGGGCCGGGGTGAGTTTCACGGGCAGGGCGCCCGGGTCGGCCTGGGCCGCCGCCGACGGTGCCTTCTCCGGGGCGGCGGTCGCGGCGCCGGACTGCACGGCGGCGGCGAGGAACGCGGCGACGCCGACCAGGGCGACGGCCGCTGCGCGGGGGGTGCGTCTGTGGGAGGAACCGTTGCTCGATGAGGAACTGCTGCTCAACACTGACTCCTTCTGCGTGGCCGCGGATCGCGCGGCCAGGGGAGATCCGGAAACGGCGAGGGGGCCGTCCGGGCAGAACGCGAAACCAGGTGCACGCGGCCACGGGAACAACACAGCGGTGTGGACGTGGGGTTGCTGTGGAGTGGCCGTGAGAAGCGTGACACCGTGGGCGTGGACTGTCAGGAGCGCGTCAAAATTTTGGCCGGAAATCGTTCGTTGTCCGGGAGTTCGTGTTCGGTATACGAACAGGACGCCCGTTACCCGGCGGGCTCCCCGTGCCACGTCCGCCACAGCCGTGCGTACGCCCCGTCCGCCGCCACCAGCTCCTCGCGCGTGCCGAGTTCGGTGATCCGCCCGGACTCCATCACCGCCACCCGGTCCGCGTCGTGCGCGGTGTGCAGCCGGTGCGCGATGGCGATGACCGTACGGCCCTTCAGTACGGCGGCCAGGGCGCGCTCGGTGTGCCGGGCGGTCGTCGGGGCGAGCAGGGCGGTGGCCTCGTCGAGGATCAGGGTGTGCGGGTCGGCCAGGACGACGCGGGCGAGGGCCAGTTGCTGGGCCTGTGAGCCGTCGGTGCGGCACGCCCCCGTACCCAGCTCGGTGTCGAGACCGTCGGGGAGTTCACGTACCCAGGCGTCGGCGCCGACCGCGGTGAGCGCGGTCCACACCTGCTCGTCCGTGGCGGCCGGTTCGGCGATCAGGAGGTTGTCGCGGACCGTGCCGAGGAAGACGTGGTGCTCCTGCGTCACCAGCACGACCTGGCGGCGCAGCCGCTCCGGCCCCAGACCGGCGACCGGCACCCCGCCCACCGTCACACTGCCCGCGCCCGGCGTGTCGACACCGGCCAGCAGCCTGCTCAACGTGGACTTGCCCGCGCCGGACGGGCCGACCACCGCGAGCCGCTCCCCGGGCCGGATCGTCAGGTCGACGCCGCGCAGGACCTCGCCGCCCCGGTCGTAGGCATAGCGGACGCCGGTCACGTCGATGCGGTCGTCGGCCGGGTCGGGGGAGTCGGCCGGAGCCGTCCGGGGCGCCAGCGCGAGCCCCTCCACGCGGGCGAAGGAGGCGTTGCTCATCTGCAACTGCTCGATGCGGACCAGGATCACGTCCAGCGGCTCGGTGACCTGCCGCAGATACAGCGCGGCCGCCACCACCGCACCCAGGGTCACCGTCCCCCGCTCGTGCAGAAGGCCCCCGACCAGCAGCACGGCCACCACCGGGAAGGCGTACGCGAAGTCCGCGGCCGGGAAGAACACGCTGCGCAGCCGCAGAGTGTGGAGCCGGGTGCGCCGGGCCTCCGCCAGCGCGTCCCGGCTCGCCGCGATCCGGCGCTCCCGGAGCCCGAACGCCTCGATGGTGCGGGCACCGGCCGCCGTGGCCGCGAGGACCTCGGCGACGTCCGAGGTGGCCGCGCCCTCGGCGAGGTAGGCGGAGCGCGCCCGGCGCAGGTACCAGCGCAGCGGGAACCAGATGCCGAGCCAGCCCAGCAGGGCGCAAGCGCCCAGCAGCGGGTCCAGCGCGACGACCGCGCCGAACAGGAACAGCACCTGCAACGAGGCGATGAGCAGCTCGGGACCGGCGTCCCGCAACGTGGTTCCGACGGCGGTGACGTCGGCGGTGCCCCGCGCCGTCAGATCCCCGGTCCCGGCCCGCTCCACCACCGACGCGGGCAGCGACAGCGCCCGGTCGACGAACCCCTCCCGGATCCGTGCCAGCGTCCGCTCCCCGAACCGGTGCCCGGCGTACCGCGCCCACCGCGACAGCAGCAACTGCGCCAGCGCGCACCCTACGAGCGCGAGCGCCAGCCGGTCGACGACCTCGACGCCGCCGCCCGCCCGGACCTCGTTGATGATCAGCCCCAGCAGCCACGGCCCCGCCAGCCCGACCCCGGCCGCGAGCGCGTTCAGGGCCACCACGGCGGCGAACGCCCGCCCGTCGACCCGGATCAGCCCCGCCATGGCCCGGCGCACCTCGGCGGGCCCGGCGATGGGCAACTGGCCCGGCTGCCCGCTCATCGCACCGCCTCCGCCGTGTCGGCATCCGCGTCGCGCGCCACCAGCGCCCGGTACCCGGGCGCGTACGCCAGCAGCCCCTCATGGGTCCCACTGGCCGCGACCTTGCCCTCGACCAGGAAGTACACCGTGTCCGCCCGGTCCAGCACCAGCGGCGAGGTGGTGGTGACGACGGTCGTACGGCCCGTGCGCGCCTTGCGCATCCGCTGCGCCACCGCCGCCTCGGTGTGCGCGTCGAGCGCGGACGTCGGCTCCACGGCGAGCAGCACCTCGGGGTCGGCCAGCAGCGCCCGCACCAGCCGTACCCGCTGCTGCTGACCGCCGGAGAGGTTGCGCCCCTGGGCGTCGATCCGTGAGTCCAGCCCGTCCGGCAGGCCCCGCACGATGTCGTCGGCCACGGCGGCGTGCACGGCCCGCGCCACGGCCGTGTCGTCAGCGTCGGTCCGCCCGCGGACCACGTCCCGCAGGGTCCCGGCGAACAGGTCGGCCTCGTGGTCCGCGACCAGGATCCGCTCCCGCACCCGCGCGAGCGCGATCTCGTCCAGCCGGACGCCACCCCAGGTCGCGTCCGACGGCGCGTACCGCCCGAGCCGGTCGACGACCTCCGCCGCGTCACCGGGCCGCTCGCACGCGAGCGCGGTCAGCCGCCCGGGCAGCACCCGCACGCCCGACGCCGGGTCGTGCAGCACGGACGGCTCGGCCGGGGCGTCGTACGCCCCGCCGTCGTCCAGCGGGTCGAGCCGCAGGAACCGTACGACCCGGCGCGCGGCCACCAGCCCCCGGCTGACCTGCTGGCCGAACTCCAGGAAGTACGCCACCGGCACCACCAGCACCGCGACATAGCCGTAGACGGACACCAACTCGCCCACGGTGATCTCCCCCTGGGCCACCAGCCGGGCCGCGAGCCAGGTCACCACGGCCAGGAACACCGTCGGCAGGCCCAGGCCCAGCGCCTGGATCCAACTGGTCACCGCGCCGACCCGGTACCCCTCCGCGCGCAGCCGCCCCGAGTCGCGCCGGAAGGCCTCGGCGACCAGTTCCTTGCCGCCGAGCCCGCCCAGCACGCGCAGCCCGCCCGCCAGGTCGCCGATGCGCGCGGTCAGCGCACCCTGCCGTTCCCGGTAGGTGGTCTCCGTGCCCTGCAGACGGCCCATCAGCGGCCCGACCAGGACGCCGATCACCGGCACGCCCAGCAGCACCACGGCGGCCAGCAGCGGGGACACCGCGAGCAGCAGCGCGGCGACGACGGCGTACCCGACGACCGCGCCGACGCCGGGGCCGATCACGGTCAGGGAGGTGGCGATGGTCTGCACATCGCCCACGCCGATCGTGACGACCTCCCCGGCGGCGACCTGCCGACGCAGCGAGGCACCGAGCCGGACCGCCTGCCCGACCACCACCTTGACCGTGCGGAAGTTGGCGTCCATCCGCACCCGGGTCATCGTGCGGTGCCGGGCGATGTTCAGCCAGGCGTCGAGCGCCCCGGCCGCCAGCACGGCCGCCGCCCAGCCGAGCAGCGCCGCCCGGTCACCGGGTTCCAGACCGTCGTCGACCGCTCGGGCCAGCAGATACGGCACCACCGCGGGCAGCGCCAGCGACACGATCCCCAGCACCGCCCCCGCGGCCGACCGGCCCGGCTGGCTGCGCACCAGCCACCACAGATAGCGGGCGGGGCTTCGGCTGTCGGGCGTGCCGGGATCCTCGTACGCGTCGATCATCGCTCCCCGTTCCCCGGTCCTCGTCAACCGTGCTCACGCCAGACTGTCCCGCCACGCCCGGTGCAGCCCCGCGAACCGCCCCGTGCCCGCGATGAGTTCGGCCGGGCTGCCGTCCTCCACGATCCGGCCGTGCTCCATCACCAGCACCCGGTCCGCGATCTCCACCGTGGACAGCCGGTGCGCGATCACGACGGCGGTACGGCCCTTCAGTACGGTCGCCATCGCCCGCTGCACGGCCCGCTCACCCGGGATGTCCAGCGAGCTGGTCGCCTCGTCGAGGATCAGCACCGCCGGGTCCGCGAGCAACGCCCGTGCGAAGGCGACGAGTTGACGCTGACCGGCCGAGATACGGCCGCCCCGCTTGCGCACGTCCGTGTCGTACCCCTCGGGCAGCGCCGCGACGAAGCCGTGCGCGCCGATCGCCTTCGCGGCGCCCTCGATCTCCTCGCGGCTGGCGTCCGGCCGCCCGATGGCGATGTTCTCGGCGACCGTGCCGGAGAACAGGAACGACTCCTGCGTCACCATCACCACCCCGCGCCGCAGCTCGGGCACGGCCAGCTCGCGCAGGTCCACCCCGTCGAGCAGCACCCGCCCGTCGGTCGGGTCGTAGAAGCGGGCCAGCAGCTTCGCGAGCGTCGACTTGCCCGCGCCCGTGGAGCCGACCACCGCGACCGTCTGCCCGGCCGGGATCGTGAGGTCGAAGCGGGGCAGCACCTCGCCGCCGGTGCGGTAGGCGAAGCGCACGCCGTCGAAGACGACCTCGCGGCCGGGGTGTTCGGAGGCCAGGGGCGGGAGCTCCTTGGGTGCCGACGGCTCGGGCACCGACGGCGTCTGGGCCAGCAGCCCGGCGATCTTCTCCAGGGAGGCCGCCGCCGACTGGTAGGAGTTGAGGAACATGCCGAAGCGGTCGATCGGGTCGTACATCCGGCGCAGATACAGCACCGCCGCCGCGAGCACGCCGAGCGCGAGCGTGCCGTCCGCGACGCGGTACGCGCCCCACAGCACGATCAGCGCGACCGCCGTGTTGCCGACGATCCGCGAGCAGACGACATAGCGGGCCATCTCCAGCAGCGCGTCGCCGTTCGTCCGCTCGTGCCGCCGGTTCAGCACGCGGAACTCCGCGTCGTTGGCGGCCTCCCGGCGGAACGCGCGCACCGGGCGGATGCCGTTCATCGTCTCCACGAACTTCACGATCACCGCGGCGATCGCGGTCGACCGCGTCGTGTACACCCGCCGCGCCCGCCGCCGGTACAGCCGTACGAACCACCACAGCGGCCCGAACGACGCCACCGCCACCGCGCCCAGGCCCAGATCGAGCCAGAGCAGGATCGCCGCGACGTACACGCAGGACAGGATGACCATCACGAGCTCCTGCAGGCCCTCCTCCAGCAGCTCGCGCAGCGACTCGACGTCCGTGGTGGAGCGGGAGATCAGGCGGCCGCTCGTATATCGCTCGTGGAAGTCGACGCTCAGCGCCTGCGCGTGGCGGAAGATCCGGCCGCGCAGATCCAGGAGCACGTCCTGGCTGACCCGGGCGGAGGTGACGACGAAGGCGTACTGGAGCCCGCCGGAGGCGCCCGCGCACAGCAGATAGCCGACCGCCACCGCGATCAGCGGGCCGCTGTCGTGGGCGCGGAACGCGGGTACGGCGTTGTCGATGGCGTACGCCACCAGCAGCGGGCCCGCCTGCACGGCCGCCTGCTGCAGAAGCAGCAGGAGCGTGGTCAGGGCGACCCGGGCCTTCATCGGCGCGAGCAGGGAGCGCAGCAGGGCCCCGGTGGCGCCGGGCGGGGCGGGCAGGACGTCCTTGTCGAACGGGTCGTCGGCCGTGCCCGGCTGCTGCGGCTCCTGCGGCTCGTCGTCGGCGACCGGGACGGGGGTGGATGTGGACGCGGTCATCGGGCTGCCTCCAGTTCCGTCCCGGACATCAGATGGGCGTACTCGGCGTTGTCACGCAGCAGTTCGTGGTGCGTGCCGACGGCGGCGATCCGGCCGCCGGACAGCAGGGCGACCCGGTCGGCGAGCAGCACCGTCGACGGGCGGTGCGCCACGATCAGGGCGGTGGTGTCGGCGAGCACGTCCCGCAGCGCCGCCTCCACGGCGGCCTCGGTGTGCACGTCCAGCGCGGACAGCGGGTCGTCCAGGACCAGGAACTCCGGCCGTCCTACGACCGCCCTGGCCAGCGCCAGCCGCTGCCGCTGACCGCCGGACAGGCTCAGCCCCTGCTCACCGACCTGGGTGTCCGTGCCCTGCGGCAACGCGTGCGCGAAGTCGGCCTGGGCGACGGCCAGGGCGCGGTTCACCTCGGCCGTCCCGGCCTCGTCGGCGGCGCCCATGAGGACGTTCTCCCCGACGCTCGCCGAGAACAGCGTCGGCTCCTCGAAGGCGACGGCGACCTTGGCGCGCAGCTCCTGGCGGGACATGGTGGCGATGTCGACACCGTCGAGCGTGATCCGCCCCGAGGTCACCTCGTGCAGCCGGGGGATGAGCGCGGTGAGAGTGGTCTTGCCGCTGCCGGTCGCGCCGACGAGCGCCATGGACTCGCCGGGGCGGATGTGCAGGTCGATGTGCTCGAGGACGGGCGGGGAGTCCGCCGGGGCGTCGGGGTAGCGGAAGCCGACGGCGTGGAAGCGAATTCCCCGGTCCGGGCCGCCCTTGGAGACGCGCGTCGGCGCGGTGGCCGTCTCCGGTTCCGCGTCCATCACCTCGAAGTACCGCTCCGTCGCCGTCGCCGCCTCCTGGCTCATCGCCAGCAGGAAGCCGATCGAGTCGACCGGCCAGCGCAGGGCCAGTGCCGTGGACAGGAAGGCCACCAGCGTGCCCGCCGACAGATCCCCGTCCGCCACCCGCACGGACCCCAGCACCAGCGCCGCCCCGATGGCCACCTCGGGCAACGTGACGATGACGGTCAGGATCGTCGCCAGCAGCCGCGCCTTGCGCAGCTCCGTCCCCCGCAGCGTCCGCGACAGCTCCCAGAACGCCCGCGCCTGACTGCGATGCCGACCGAACCCCTTGACGATCCGGATGCCGAGCACGCCCTCCTCGACGACCGTCGTCAGATCACCGACCTGGTCCTGCGCGCGCCGCGCCACCTCGGCGTACCGCCTCTCGAAGACGAAGCAGCTGACGACCACCGGCACGGCGGGCCCCAGGATCACCAGACCCAGCGTCAGGTCCTGCACCAGCATGATGATCACGCCGACGAGGATCGTCACCCCGTTCACCAGCAGGAACGTCAATGGAAAGGCCAGGAACATCCGAAGGAGCATCAGATCGGTGGTCCCCCGGGACAGCAGCTGCCCCGACGCCCACCGGTCGTGGAACGCCACCGGAAGCCGCTGCAGATGCCGGTACAGATCCGCCCGCATCGCCGCCTCGACCCCGGCCAGCGGCCGCGCCACCAGCCACCGCCGCAGCCCGAACAGCAGCGCCTCGGCCAGCCCGAGCAGCAGCAGGAACAGCGCGCCGAGCCACACGCCCGCCGGATCCCGGTCGGCGACCGGCCCGTCCACGAGCCACTTCAGCACGAGCGGGATCACCAGCCCGGCGCAGGACGCGACGATCGCGACGAACGCGGCGGTGAACAGCCGGGCCCGCACCGGCCTGACGTAGGGCCACAGGCGCAGCAACGAGCGGACGGCGGAGCGGTCTCGGGTCGTGGTGGCACGTGTCGTGGGCATCAGGGGCGAGCCTACGGATTGCCACTGACAACGCCCACTGAGTTTCGGCCGGACCACGGTCCGCCGATGGTCCTACGACCTGCGTGTTCGAGGGGTCGTATGCCAAGCTCGGCGTCAAGGACCGGCGGCTGCGGCTGCCTCCGGGGCTCACCCCACCACCCGCAACAACAACACCGCCCGCGCCGGCACCGTCACCGCCGCCCCCGCCCGGTGCGTCACCCCCGGCGCCTCGGCCTGTTCCTCCCGTGAGGTGTCGACGACCACCTCGTACCGCTCCGCCCACGGCGGACCCGGCAGGACGAAGCTCACCGGGCGTTCCCCGGCGTGCAGGACGGCGAGGAAGCTGTCGTCGAGGATGGGCGCACCCCGCTCGTCCCGGCCCGGGATGTCCCGCCCGGACAGGTACATGCCGACCGTCGCCGCGGGCGCGTACCAGTCCCGTTCCGTCATCTCCGTGCCCCGCGTGGTGAACCACGCCAGGTCCCGCAGCCCGTCCGCCGAGTGCGCCCGCCCGGAGAAGAACGCCCGGCGACGGAGCACCGGATGGCGGTGGCGCAGCTCGATCAGACGGGACGTCAGGTCGAACAGCGCCCGCCACCCCGGCTCGTCCAGGAGCCCCCAGTCGACCCAGCTGATCTCGTTGTCCTGGCAGTACGCGTTGTTGTTGCCGCGCTGGGTGCGCCCCAGCTCGTCGCCCGCGACCAGCATCGGCACGCCCGTCGACAGCAGCAGCGTCGTCAGCAGGTTCCGCAGCTGGCGCCTGCGCAGAGCCCGGACGCGCTCGTCGTCGGTCTCGCCCTCCGCCCCGCAGTTCCAGGCCCGGTTGTCGTCCGTGCCGTCCCGGTTGCCCTCGCCGTTCGCCTCGTTGTGCTTGCGCTCGTACGACACGAGGTCCCGGAGCGTGAAACCGTCGTGCGCGGTGATGAAGTTGACCGAGGCGTACGGCCGTCGCCCGCCCCAGGCGTAGAGGTCGCTGGACCCCGACAGCCGGTAGCCCATCTCCCGTACGTCCGGCAGCGCGTGCCGCCAGAAGTCGCGGACGGCGTTGCGGTAGCGGTCGTTCCACTCCGTCCACAGCGGTGGGAAGGCGCCCACCTGGTAGCCGCCGGAGCCGACGTCCCACGGCTCGGCGATCAGCTTCACCCGGCGCAGCACCGGGTCCTGCGCGATGACGGCGAGGAACGGCGAGAGCATGTCGACGTCGTGCATGGAGCGGGCCAGCGCCGCCGCCAGGTCGAAGCGGAAGCCGTCCACGCCCATCTCCGTCACCCAGTAGCGCAGCGAGTCCGTGATCAGGCGCAGCACGTGCGGCTGGACGACGTGCAGGGTGTTGCCGCAGCCGGTGTAGTCGGCGTACCGGCGGGCGTCGGCCTGGAGCCGGTAGTAGCCGCGGTTGTCGATGCCCTTCAGGGACAGCGTCGGGCCCAGTTCGCCCGCCTCCGCGGTGTGGTTGTAGACGACGTCGAGGATGACCTCGATGCCCGCCGCGTGCAGGGCCCGCACCATCCGCTTGAACTCGCCGACCTGCTGCCCGCGCGTGCCGGACGCGGCGTACGCGGCGTGCGGGGCGAAGTAGCCGATGGAGTTGTAGCCCCAGTAGTTCCTCAGGCCGCGGCGCAGCAGATGGTCCTCGTGCGCGAACTGGTGTACGGGCAGCAGCTCGACGGCCGTGACACCCAGTTTCGTGAGGTGCTCGATCGCCGCCGGGTGGGCCAGGCCCGCGTACGTGCCCCGCAGCTCCTCGGGGATCTGGGGGTGCAGCATGGTGAAGCCGCGCACGTGCAGTTCGTAGATCACCGAGTCCGCCCACGGCGTCTTCGGGCGCCGGTCGTCCGCCCAGTCGTCGTCATCGTGGACGACGACCCCCTTGGGGACGTACGGCGCCGAGTCGCGTTCGTCGCGCACGGTGTCCGCGACCTGCTGCTGGGGCCAGTCCCGGACGTGCCCGTAGACCTCCGGCGGCAGGCTGAAGTCGCCGTCCACCGCGCGCGCGTACGGGTCGAGCAGCAGCTTCGCCGGGTTCCAGCGGCCGCCGGTCCACGGGTCCCAGCGGCCGTGCACCCGATAGCCGTAGCGCTGCCCCGGCATGACGCCCGGCACGAAGCCGTGCCAGATCTCATGGGTCAGCTCGGTCAGGCGATGCCGCCGTTCCGTGCCGTCCTCGTCGAACAGGCACAGCTCGACCGCCTCCGCCCCGCCCGCCCACAGCGCGAAGTTGGTCCCCGCCACCCCGTCCGGGCCGACCCGGAACCGGGCCCCCAGCGGTGTCGGCGCACCCGGCCACACCGGCACCGCGGCGGCCGGCGCGGCGCGCGGCGCGCCGTTCAACGCGGTGGCCGGGCGTCCGCCCTGCCCGGCCACCGTCTCCTGCTCGGCTGCGCTGGACACCTGTCAGCCTCCCGCGGCTCGTGGCGACGACGTCGGCCGGCGCACGGCGTCCCTCCGCGGAGCCCGGCCCGTCGTCCTCCCCACTGTTCTGCCCAGAGCTTGGCTCGCACTCACGTTTCCCCAGGGCGGGCCCGGTCGTTGGACACGTTTGTGAGGCACGTACATGGGCGCGCGCGGCGCGCGGGGGCCGCACTGGCCGCCCTACTGACATGGGCAGTACTACTGGCCGGGGCCACCGGCTGCACCACCGACCGAGTGAGCGGGCTCGGCGCGCTCGGCAAACCCCGGTCCCCCGAGGACGTCATCGAGGTCGCGCCGGACGACGGCAGCAAGGGCGTCCACCCCTACGAGACGCTGTCCGTACGGGTGTCCAGTGGGCGTCTGGAGTCGGTACGGGTCGTCAAGTCCCAGGACGCCCAGAAACTGCCGGTGCCCGGCCGGATCTCCGCGGACGGCCGGCGCTGGGAACCCGACGACACGAAGCTGGCGCTGGCCGCCGAATACACCGTCGACGCGGTGGCCGTGGACGGCGACGGTCGCCGCGCCGCCCGGCACACCACCTTCACCACGCATGTCCCCGAGGAGCGCTTCATCGGGTACGTCACCCCGGAGAACCGCTCGGTGGTCGGCACCGGCATGATCGTCAGCCTGAAGTTCAACCGGGAGATCGCCGACCGCGCGGCCGTCGAACGGGCCGTACGCGTCACCGCGAAACCCGCCGTCGAGATCCGCCCGCACTGGTTCGGCCGGGACCGGCTCGACTTCCGACCCGAGCACTACTGGAAACCCGGCACCGAGGTCACCGTCGACCTGCGGCTCAGGGACGTCGAGGGCGCACCCGGCGTCTACGGGCTGCAGTACAAGACGGTCGCCTTCACCGTCGGCCGCAGCCAGGTCTCCCTGGTCGACGCGGCGAAGCACACCATGGAGGTGCGCCGGGACGGCGAACTGCTCGGCACGGTGCCGATCACCGCGGGCGCGCCCAAGACCCCGACGTACAACGGGAAGATGGTGGTCACCGACATGTACGAGGTGACCCGGATGAACGGCAGCACGGTCGGCTTCGGCGGTGAGTACGACATCCCGGATGTCCCGCACGCCATGCGCCTCACCGAGTCCGGCACCTTCCTGCACGGCAACTACTGGGCGTCGGCCACTGCCTTCGGCGAGACCAACGTCAGTCACGGGTGCATCGGGCTGCGGGACGAGAAGGGCGGCAGCTCTCAGACGCCGGCGGGCTGGTTCTTCGACCGCACTCTGGTCGGGGACGTCGTCGAGGTCGTCCACAGCGATGACAAAAAGGTCGCTCCCGACAACGGGCTCGGAGGCTGGAACATGGGGTGGAACGAGTGGAAAGCGGGCAGTGCTCTGAAGTGACCCTGCCGGGGGGTGGGGCGGCCATGGCGGCCGGTCGGTGTTGGGACTGAACAGTGACAATCGTGCGGCCTCGACCGCGCCGATCATGTGGTTAATATGCGCCGAGCGCGCGGGACGCGCAGGGGAGCGGGCCCGAGGGGGTCCGATCGGGGCCCGGTCCGGGGCCCGTTGAGGGGAGACAAGTTGAACGTGCGACCGATATCGGGGGCGTCGGTTGACGCGCGCGCGAGTGAGCCGGAGGGCCGGAGGCGAACGAGCCGAAAGAGGGGCGGGCGCGGACGCAAGGGGCGGGCGCTGGTCGCGGGCGTACTGCTGCTGGCCGTCACCGCGTGCGGTGGCGGCTCGGACTCCGGATCGGGCTCGGGAGCCGGGTCCGCGGACGGCAAGGGCAAGAGGTCGGCCACGGCGCAGAGCAAGCAGTCCGAGGCAGCCGTGGCCATAGCCCCCAAGGACGGCGCGAAGTCCGTCGACACCAGCGGGGCCCTGAAGGTCACCGCCGCCAGGGGCAAGCTGACCGAGGTCGTCGTCAAGGACGCCAAGGGCACCGAGATCGCCGGTGAGATATCCAAGGACGGCGCCACCTGGACGCCGTCCACCCACCTGGCCGCGTCCACCAAGTACCAGGTGCACGCGGTCGCGAAGGACTCCGCCGGGCGCGAGGCCGCCGAGTCCGCGAGCTTCACCACCCTGACGCCGCAGAACACGTTCATCGGCTACTTCACCCCCGAGGACGGCTCCACCGTCGGCGTCGGAATGCCCTTCTCCCTCAACTTCACCCGGGGCATCACCAACCCCGAACAGGTCGAGAAGGCCATCGAGATCAGGACCGAACCGGCCGTCGAGGTCGAGGGCCACTGGTTCGGCAACGACCGGCTCGACTTCCGGCCCGAGAAGTACTGGAAGGCCGGCACCAAGGTCACCGTCAAGCTCAACCTCAACGGCGTCGAGGGCCGCCCCGGCGTCTACGGCGAGCAGGCCAAGACCGTCTCCTTCACCATCGGCCGCAACCAGGTCTCCGTCGTCGACGCCAAGAAGCTCACGATGAAGGTCATGCGGGACGGCAAGGTCATCAAGACCATTCCGGTCACCACCGGCAAGCCCGGCATGGAGACCTGGAACGGCCAGATGGTCATCAGCGAGAAGCACGTGGTGACCCGGATGAACGGCGAGACCGTCGGCTACGGCGGCGAGTACGACATCAAGGACGTCCCGCACGCCATGCGCCTGACCACCTCCGGCACCTTCCTGCACGGCAACTACTGGGCCGGCGGCGCCTTCGGCAACTACAACGCCAGCCACGGCTGCATCGGCCTGCGCGACGTGCGCGGCGGCTGGGACAAGGACGCACCGGGCGCGTGGTTCTTCAACAACTCGCTGATCGGCGACGTGGTCGTGGTGAAGAACTCCAACGACCGGACCGTGGCCCCGAACAACGGGCTCAACGGCTGGAACATGTCGTGGGAGAAGTGGAAGGCGTGAGCCTCTGACGAGGACGGGCCCGGTGTGACCGACCGCACCGGCCCGGTCGCCGTTAGTCCCCGTTAACCTGCTGGCATGACCGTGAATCTCGAAGTCGCCGAGGGCGTCGGCACCCTTCGCCTCGACCGCCCGCCCATGAACGCGCTGGACATCGCCACGCAGGACCGGCTGAAGGAACTCGCCGAGGAGGCCACGCGCCGCGACGACGTGCGCGCGGTCGTCGTCTACGGCGGCGAGAAGGTGTTCGCGGCCGGCGCGGACATCAAGGAGATGCAGGCCATGGACCACACGGCGATGGTCCTGCGCGCCCGCGCCCTGCAGGACTCCTTCACGGCGGTGGCGCGCATCCCCAAGCCGGTGGTGGCGGCCGTGACGGGGTACGCGCTCGGCGGCGGCTGCGAACTGGCGCTGTGCGCGGACTACCGCGTCGCCGCCGACAACGCCAAGCTGGGCCAGCCGGAGATCCTGCTCGGCCTGATCCCGGGCGCGGGCGGCACCCAGCGGCTGGCCCGGCTGATCGGCCCGTCCAAGGCCAAGGACCTGATCTTCACCGGCCGGATGGTGAAGGCCGACGAGGCGCTGACTCTGGGCCTGGTGGACCAGGTGGTCCCGGCGGCCGAGGTGTACGACACGGCGCACGCGTGGGCGGCGAAGCTGGCGCAGGGCCCGGCGCTCGCCCTGCGCGCGGCGAAGGAGTCGATCGACACGGGTCTGGAGACGGACATCGACACCGGTCTCGCCGTCGAACGGAACTGGTTCGCGGGCCTGTTCGCCACGGAGGACCGTGAGCGGGGGATGCGCAGCTTCGTGGACGAGGGGCCGGGCAAGGCCAAGTTCCTGTAACTACACCGTCACCGAAGTGACGGGCTCGCACAACGGGCATCACTGGCGGTGATGCTGCGTTGGCCTGGTCGGTGTGCCCGCACTCCTTGTACGCGATGAACCGCCCGAGCTGGTGGAACGCCCAGGAGTGCAGGGTGGCCCGTTGGGGCTTGCGCTGGTGGGAACGCCAGCGGCATGGCTCGGGGCATCTGACGGGCTGGGCGGCCGCGCTCGCCGCCCCGGCCGTCGCGGCAGCCCTGCGTGCCGTCCACGCCGACCCGGCCCGCCCCTGGACCGTCGAGGAACTCGGCGCCACCGGCGGCCTCTCGCGCGCGGCCTTCACCCGCCACTTCACGGCCCTGGCCGGCGAGCCCCCGCTCGGCTGTCTCACGGGGCAGTACCGGCGACAGGCTTCCTGACCGCACGCCGAAAGGACGCCCCTCGTCCGGTGAGAGGCGCCCTTCGGTGCGTGTCACTTGTTCAGGTGCGCCCAGAACTCGTCGAACGACAGGAGCTTGTCGCCGTCGAGGTCGCGGCTGGCGATGATGGCCTCGGCGACCGCCTCGGTGACGTTCCAGTCGCCGCCCTGCGCCAGAGCGGTCTTGAACTCCTTGGCGGTGATCTGCCCGTCACCGTCCGTGTCGATCCGCTCGAACTGCTTGCGCGCTTCCTCGATGTCCGCCACCGATCCGCCCCTCATCTCGTGCTCTTGCCGTCGTACTGACGCAGGTCAGATTAACTGCCCACGCGAGCCTCCAGCGCGGCGACCACCCACCCGAACTCCTCACGGTGCGCGGCGGCCGATTCCCGGCCCTTCACCACGGCGAGCAGTTCGCGGTAGCGGGCGACCCGGTCGTCGGCACTGGAGCGCAGGCGCTGGAGTACGTCGGCGGGGTCGGCGTCGCCGAGGAGGTCGCGCAGGACCTCCGCCGCCTCGGGCGACTCGGGGGCGATCCCGCGCTGCCGGGCCTCGGCGGCCAGCTGCACCAGCCGCCGCGCGAACCACATCGACGCCCCGGCGGGCACGTCCGGCCCTCGGTCGGCCGCGTTGAACTCGGCGACCTTGCGCATCCGCGCCCGGAATCGGGGATCCCGGAGCATCTCGGCCAGCTCCACCCAGGCGTCCACCTGTTCCGGCGTCGGTTGTTCCGGCAGGTCCACCGCCATGGTGCGCATCCGCTCCCGGATCACCGGATCCGCCGTGTCCAGTCCGTGGAACATCTCGTCCACGAACTCCTGCAGAATCCGGCCCCGTTCGGCGGCTGACAGCCGCGCCAGTCTGTTCATGAGCGTCATCTCCTCAGCGGTCGAGCCGCGTCGCGCCACGGTCGACAGCACCGCGCGGGTCACCTTCAGCGCCCTGATCTGCGCGTCCAGCGCCGCCACATGGGCGGCGGCCACCTCGGCGACCGTCGTCTCACCGGCCAGCACCCGGCGTACGTCGTCCAGGCCGAGGCCCAGCTCGCGCAGGGTGCGGGTCAGCTCCAGGCGGGCCACGGACGCGGCGTCGTACAGCCGGTAGCCGCCCGCGGAGCGGGCCACCGGGGGCAGGACGCTCTCGTCGGACCAGTAGCGGATGGTGCGGACGGTCAGTCCGGTGGCCCGGGCCAGCTCGCCGATGGTGAACAGACCGGTGCTGTCGTCGATCATGTCTGCGAGTCTGTGCCTTCCAGTGGGTGGAGACTCAAGGAGCACTGCGGTGGAGACCTTGCGGAACATTCTGGACACGGCGGCGCGGGGCGTCTTCCCACCGGCGGACGGCCGTACGACGGTGGTGCCCCAGCACTGCCCCCGGGACGCGGGCGTGATCGCCTTCACCGGGCACTCGGTCGTCTTCACGGACGAGGACCCCCTGTGGGTGTACGACACGTTGGGTGCCCTGGACTGTGACGCGCTCGCGGCGACGATGAACGCCCGCTTCCTCGCCGCTCTCATGGACCGCACGGGACGCACCACGGACACGATCGACGTGATGACGGTGGGCTCACCGCTGCCGGGTGAGCCGCCGCTCGCGCTGCGGGAGAACCGCGATCCCGCTCATCCGAGGGTCGTCAGCTCACGGCGGCGGCGCGACGAGGTCGGGGTGTGGGCCACCGACGGCGGTGTGCTGGTGCTGGGGCGCGGCATCGCGGGGCGGCTGGAGGCCGCTGTGGAGGTGGCGGAGGCGGTACGGCACCGGGGGCTGGGGCGGGCCCCGGCGCTGGCGGCACGGCACCTGGCCGGGGGCGAGCCGGTGTGGGCGGATTGCTCTCGCAGCCGCTCGTGATCTCGACCTTGGTTGTCTTGTCCACCGGGCAGGCGCCGACGAGGTACTTCCGGTCGATGCCGCCAGGGGCGTCGATGTAGTGGTTGTGGCCGGACTTCCACCAGTTCTTGTACAGGTCGTGGTCGTACGTCGTGGACACGGACGGAGCACAATTCCCGCCCTGTGGCGGCGGGTTGCTGATCATCACCGGTACGGCGGCGTGCCCGGCGAAGCGCCTTTACGCAGGCCGTCGCGGCCGGTCGCGCTCCCTATCGCCTCGCCTCAGCCCTCCGCAGGAGGCCCTAGCGGTCCACCACCCGCATCTCGAACCAGGTCGTCTTGCCGCGCGGCAGCAGGTCCACGCCCCAGCGGTCCGCGAGCTTGTCGACGAGGAACAGGCCCCGGCCGCTGACGTCCATCTCCTGGACCGGCATCAGACAGGGCAGCCCCCGGGAGGGGTCGCGGACCTCGACGCGGATCCAGCCCCGGGGCCGCCGCATCCGGAGGCCGAAGACACGGGCGCCGGTGTGACGTACGGCATTGCCGACCAGCTCCGAGACCAGTAGAACGACGTCCTCGGTCATCTTGGGGGACAGGCCCCACTGACGGAGCACGACGACCTGGGCGAGCCGGCGTGCCGTCGCGGCGGACTCGGGGCGGGACGGCAGCGGAACCTCCGCCTCCGTCGGATTGCCGCACAACTCCAGCGCCTTGAGCGCTCGTTCGTCCTCGGCCGTCGGCGACCAGCGCGCCGCGGTCGCACGGCCGCGTCCTTGCGGCTGTTCGATGCCCTCCAGCCCCGCCATGCCCCCATCATGGCCGCCCGGCGCGCCCTCCGGGGCCGTTCCCGCGGAATACGCTCCCCTCGGACCGTGGTTCCGGGCGCCCCGGTTGGCATATGCCGATGGCAGGTCGGAGGCGCCAACAGCCTCTCTGACCTGCGAAGAAGGGTCGGCTGGCGGCAATGGACGGACTCCCTCGACAAGACAGGCTTAAGGCTGCCTTAAGGCTTCCATAAACCGCCCCATCGAGGGAACCGGATCAGACATCGCGTCAATTGCAAGGCCGACGCGCATGTTTCAGAAAAGCGCCGCGGGTCTAGCCCAACGCCCGTGCCACGAACGCGTCCAGCACCCCCGCTCCCACCTCCACCGTCCTGGTACGGCCCTGCCAGTCGGTGACCGTGTGGGAGCGGGCGGTGTCGCGCAGGGCGCGGACCTGGGTGCGGGTTCCCGTGCCGTCCCGGAGGGCGAGTGCGGCCAGGGCCGCTCGGGCCCAGTCGTGGGTGGCGTCCAGCCAGGGGGCGGCGGAGGTGCGCAGCGCCGGTGGGACCGTGTCGCGGGCCGAGGCGAGGGTGGTGAGGTGGTCGCGCAGGGCGCCCTTCGCGTTCGGGGCGCCGCGCCGGTACGCCTCGATCAGCGCGGCCAGTTTCGGTGCCGGGGTGGTGTTGAGGCGGGAGGCGTGGTTGAGGTCGGCGAAGGCGCGCAGGGCGGTGAGGGCGCGGCGGTCGCCGGCGGCGAGCAGGTGCAGGCCCGCGTCGAGGGCGGCGGTGGGGCGGTAGGCGTCCGGGTGCCAGGCGTAGGCGGCGAGCGAGAAGAGGGCGGGGACGGACGCGGTGGCCTGGTTCATGGGGTTGGCGGTGATGCCCGCCACCGCGCCGGGGACGCCGGGGGCGCGGCCCTCGTAGGGGCCGAGGAGGAGGTTGCCCGGCGTGTAGTCGTTCACCGGGTAGTTGTCCCAGATCAGGATGGGGTGCGCGTAACGGCGGGCGGCCTCGCGGGCCTGGTCGGTGCGCAGGGTGGGGGAGACGACCAGGGGGCCCGTCCACATCACGGTGATGCCGGGGTCGAGGGCGGAGGCGAGGGTTGTCTTGTAGTCGGTGGCGCGGGTGCCGTCGTATTCCGTGGGGACCGTGATCAGGGGGGCGGCTTCCGGACGGGGGGTCAGGAAGTCGCGCTGGATGTCGTTCAGCAGGTCCGCCTGGGCGCGGGCCACCGCTGCCCGGCCATGGCCGTACGTCGTCCCGTCGGCGGCGCAGTTCCAGCGGGTGATGTCGATGTCGTCGAGCGGGACGGCGTACGAGCGCACCCCGATGTCCCAGAGCTGGCGGAACTTGCGCAGCAGGGCGGCGCGGTCGGCGGCGGAGGAGTAGCAGACGGACGGGCCGGGGGAGAGGGCGTAGACGAAGGAGACATGGCGGGCGGTGGCGCGTCGGGCCAGGGCGCGCAGGGCGGTCAGGCGTGACTCCGGGTACGGGTCGCGCCAGCGGGAGCGCAGGTAGGGGTCGTCCTTGGGGCTGTAGAGGTAGGTGTTGAGCTTCCAGCGGGCGGCGAAGTCGAGCTGGGCCAGGCGCTCTTGATGTGTCCAGGGGGTGCCGTAGAAGCCCTCGACGATGCCCCTCGTGGCGGTGGCGGGCCAGTCCCGGATGCGGACGGCGGGCAGGGTGGAGCGGGCGGTGGCCGCGCCCACGGGGCGGACCAGCTGGGCGAAGGTCTGAGCGGCGTGGAAGGCGCCGGTCCGGTCCGCTCCGGCGAGGACGACGCGGGGCGCGTCGTCGGCATGGCCGACGGCGAGGACGTAGCCGCCCTTGGGCAGGCCCTTCGGCGAACCGGCGTCCAGGTCCGCCACCGTCCCGTCGGTCACCACCAGCAGTTCGCCGGAGCGCGGTTCGTCGCCGATACGGATCTCGCGGGCGCCGCCCGCGCGCAGCGCCCGGACGAGGGTGTCGAGGGTGGCCGGGTCCGTCTGGCCTCCGGTGCGCACCGCCACGCTGCGGCCGATGGCGACCGAGCCCCGGTCGTCGCGCACGGCGCGCGGTGGGGGCCAGAGGGCGGGCACCGAGGTGCTGTTCTCGGCGTGCGGCCGGGCAGCGCCCCCGGCGGGCGGGGCTGCCCGCGTGCCGCCGTCGCCGCCGGTGCCGCCCGTGCAGTCGCGCAGCAGCAGGACGATCACCAGCCCGAGCGCGAAGCCCAGCAGTAGCGGTGGCGGGATGCGGAACGCGCGCACCAGGCCTCCCCCTCGCGCCGTCTACGTACGGTCAACTCGCCTGTGACCAACAGAGTATGACGATGTGGCAGTTGCTGGGCGGATGGGTTGCGTGAACCAGGCGGTGGGCATCGTAGAGGTCCGTGTGGTGTCTTGTCCGGATGCGCCGTGCGGAAGGGACACATGCGCCGCGTTGTGCGCCAGTTGGCGTAGACAGGCGCGCTCGCAGCTTTTATCCAGGTATTCGCGGGGCGGACGTGGCCCCGGCCGAGCACAGGAGGTCGCCGATGGTCGCGCCGGATCCCCTCAGCCACTGGATCGTTCTTCTCGACATCGAGGACTTCAGTCTGCGCGCGGAGACCGCCCAGGCGACGTTGCACGAAGAGCTGTACCACGTGGTCGAGTTCGCGCTGGCGCGCGCCGGTCTGGACCTCGACGGCTGCTCCGTGCAGGACCGCGGGGACGGGATGCTGATCCTGATCCCGATCGGCACCAGCCCCACCAGGCTGTTACGGGAACTGGTGCGGGGCCTGGAGGACGCGCTGGTCGAACACCGGGGCAAGTACAACGACGACCACCGCATGCGGCTGCGCGTCGGCCTGCACCAGGGGCTGGTGATCCAGCGCGGCCAGCGGTGGACCGGCACGGCCGTCAACGACCTGGCCCGGCTGGTGGACGCCGCCCCGGTCAAGCAGGTGCTCGCCCGGGCCACCCGGGCGCACCTGGTGGTGGTCGTCTCCGAGGAGATCCACCGGTCGGTGGTGCTGGGCCGCTACCCGGGCATCGACCCGGCGGCCTATCTGCCCGCCGACTTCGTCACCAAGCACGACGAGCCGCGCCGGGGCTGGGTCACCGTACCCGGCTATCCGGCGCCTCCCGGACTTCCCGCGGACCCGGGGGAGTCGCCACGTGACCGTGGGAGACACGGGGGAACACCCGGCACGGGCGGCGACGCGGGAGGAGCGGGCGGCGGCGCCGGCACGGGGAGCCCGGCACCGCCGCCCACGCTCTACGTCGAGGGCATGACGGGCGGGCAGCTGGCGGTCGGCGAGGGCGCGTTGGCTGTCGGGGGCGACTACGTGGAGGGGAACAAGAACGTCTACGGCCCTCCTCCGACGCCCAGTGCTGCGCCCGAAGTCCCCGCGCCCCGCCGCACCCCCGCGGACGGATCATGAGTACGCCTCCCGGACCCGCCCCCGCCGCCCCGTCGCCCGCCCCGCAGCCGGGGCCCGCGGCCGCGCCGAGGGGCGGTCAGCCCGCCCCAGCCGCATCCGGCGGGCCCGCACCGGGTGCCGGTGCGGGCGGTGATGGCCAGCCCCCGGCAGGGCCGCAGGCGCCCACCCCGGAAGCCCCCGGCGGCGGCAACAACGTCGGCGCCGGTGCCAGTGCCAGTGTCGCCACCGCCCGTACCGGCCAGGGCAGCCTGCGCGCCGGGCTGCTGCGCGAGGCCTGGACGCACATCGGCGGCGACCGGGTGCAGGGCGACAAGATCGTCATCCAGGCCCCGGGTGAGCGTGGGGTGGTCCTGCGTACGGTGGCCGCCGCCCTGGTGGAGACCGTCCGGCACACCTTCCAGGCGCCGCCCCGCTGGGACGACATCCAGGCCGACGCCTGGCAGCGCCGCTCGGTCGTGCTGCGCGGCCCCGGCGGCGCGGGCAAGACCGCGGCGGCCGTCCGGCTGCTGATCTCCGCCCAGGTGAAGGCCTGGTACCTGCTGGACTCGGTGGCCGAACTCGCCCGGCTGACCGAGCTGCGCGGGCTCGGCAGCGGCGCCGGTCTGCTGCTCGACCGCCCCCGCGACCTCGGCGAGCTGAGCGGCTCCCAACTGGCCGGACTGGAGGGCCTGCTGGAGGGGGCCGACGCCCGCCTGGTGCTGATCGCCGGGCCGGACGCCGAACTGGACCGCGGCGTCGGCGAGTACGTCCAGCGCGTCACCCGCCCGGACTCCCTGGACGCCGTACTCGCCGCCCATCTGGCCCACCGGCTCGGCGAGGCGGACGCCCAACGCGTCCTGGCCGCCGACGGCGTCGCCGACCTCACCGCGGAACTCCTGAGCGACGGGCCCGCCTGCCGTGACGCCGCCCGCCTCGCCGAGGTGCTCGCGCACGAGTACGGCGGTGGCGGCATCGAACCCGACCGGGTGCGCGCCCGGATGGACAGCTCCGGCGGCGAGGGACCGGAGGAGTGGTTCGAGGGGCTCGGCGACACCGGGCTGCGCACCCAGGCCATCGCCCTCGCCGTCCTCGGCGGGCTGCCGCAGGAGGACGTGGCGCTGGCCGCCGCCGCCCTGCTCGACCGGTTCCGCAGCGATCGAGGGGTCCTCGCAGCGAGCGTCGAGCGCGGCCCCGTACCGCTCAGACAGGACCCGTTCGCGCAGTCCCGGCGGCTGCTCGCCGAGAAGCTGCGCGCCCGTACCGTCTCCGCGGTCACCCGGGGCAGCTTCGGGTGGCTGCCCTGCACCGTCGCCGAGTACCGCAACCCCGACTACCCGCCCCGGATCATCCGGCACGTCTGGTCCGAGTACCGCATCCAGCAGGAACTCGTCGGCTGGCTGGCCGAGCTGGTCGACTCGCCCTCGCAGCAGGTGCGCAGCTTCGCCGGGACCGCGCTCGGCCTGATCGCCACCGAGTCCTTCGACCACATCGCCACCCAGGTGCTGCCCGGCTGGGTGCTGCACGAGGACAGCGGCTCCGCGCGCCGCGAGGCCATCGCCTACGCCCTGCGCGTGTGCGCCCGCGACCCGGCCCTGCGGCCCGGCGTGCACGCCCTCGTCAACGGCTGGTATCTCAGCGGCACCTGGGAGTTGCAGGCCGCCGCCGCCCGCGCGTACGGACTGTGCCTGGGCGGCGCCGACCTCGACACCGCCGTGCGCTGCCTCACCCGGCTCGGCACCGTCGACCACATCCAGGTCGCCATCGCCATCGGGGACGCCTTCGCCGACCTGGTGGAGGAGGACGTCGCCGCGCACGCCCCGCTGGTGCTGCGGGCCGTCGCCGAGATGGTGCACGAACCGCTCAGCCGTCCGGTCGGCCACCTGGTCTTCCTGATCCTCGCCGACGCCCTGGCCACCGAGGAACCCGCCGCCCCCGGCACCGCCCCGCGCTCCCGCCCCACCCTGCTGAAGCTGGCCGCTGCGGACCCGCCCGGCAGCGAACTGCGCCGCCTGCTCGGCTACCTGTGGTCCGAGGTGATCGGCGGAGAACTCTTCGGCGACGAGTCCGCCAACGTCCTGGAGGCCTGGGCCGCCCAGGCCGAGACCGACCCGCTGCTCCTCGACGACCTGCTCCGCGTCCTCGTCCAGGACGTGGCCGCGCGCAGTGCCCGCGTCGGCCGCCTCCTGCAGCGCTATGTCACGCGCTGGACCGAGCGTGACCGCTTCCGTCCCCTGCCCCGCGCCGCGGCGGTCCTCGGCAGCGCCCTGCGGCCGACCGCCGGACCCGCTCACTCTGGAGGTGCCCGGTGACCGAGCCGGTGTCGTTGATCGTCAGCACGCCGGTGCCCCGCATGGCCGTGGGGCCGACCAAGGCGACCGAACCCCATCTCGCCGTCGTCTACGCCACCGCGTCCGGCGAGGTGGCCTGCTTCGAGGGCCGCCCCATGAAGCCCTCGCAGCAGATGTTCTCCAAGTACCGCACCCGCTACGAGGTCGACATGCGCCCCTACCAGCGCTCCGCCGTCCTCGGCCGCAACCCGCTCGTCTCCCGGGACGGCGTGCACGCCTTCGAGGTGACCGTCGACTTCGCGTTCCGCATCGACGGCTGGAAGGGCGCCGAGGACTTCGTGCGCTCCGGCCTGCGCGACCCGCTGCCCGTCGTCCACGGCCACCTGGTCTCCCTCTTCCACGGCGCCGGCCAGCGCTTCGCCATCGAGGACTCCTTCGGCCTCCAGCACCACCTCAACCAGCTGTGCGCCCAGCCGGTCGTCTTCCAGGAAGGCATCAAGCTGTACGGCTGCCAGGTGCACGTCCGGCCCGACGCCAAGTCCCTGACCCACCTGGAGTCCCTCATCGAGGCCGGTCGGCGCGAGCACCTCGGCGCGGCCGAGCACATACCCAACAAGGGTGCCGTCGTCCGGCAGGCCGAGATCGAGGCCATCCAGCAGCGGGCCCAGATCGAGGCCACCGCCCGGCAGGCGGACGCGCTCGCCGACACCCTCACCACCAGCGACGGCCTGATCCGCCACTACCTGATCACCCACCCGCACGACGCGGCCGGCGCCTTCGAGATGCGCCGCCAGCTGGAGGAGGCCCGCGCGGCCACCGCCGAACTGCAGAACCAGCGCGCGCTCGGCCTGTTCCAGGTGATGGCCGAGAAGGGCCTGATACAGGCCGGTGACCTGGAACAGATGCGCCAGCAGCTCACCGGCACCGTCGGCCGCGCCACCGGCGGCGACGGCGCCCTCCCGCCCCTTGCCACCCCCCAGCTCACCGGCGCCCGCCCCTGGGACCCGCCCCAACTGCCCCCCGCCGACCAGACCCCGGCCCCTACCGGCCGCACCCCGACCCTCGTCTCACCCACCGTCGGCCCGTCCGCGCCGCCGGGACCGCTCACCCGGACCGCCGCCACCGCCCTGATCTACCTCGTCGTCGACGAGTCCCTCGACCGCGCCTGCCTCGACGAACTCCAGCGCGGACTGGACGCCCTGCACTCCGCCCTCGCCGACGCCCCGGACGTCTCCCGCGTCCTGCGGCTGGGCGTCCTCGGCATGGCCGCCACCACCGAACAGCGGCTGACCCTCGCCGAGGTCGGCCCCGGCACCCGTACCCCCCTCCTCGTGGGCCGGCGCGGGCTGTCGTACGGCCAGGCCTTCCGCACCCTGCGGCCGCTGATCGGACAGGACGTCACCGTCGTCAAGAACGACGGCGCGCAGGTGCTGCGGCCCCTCGTGTACTTCCTCACCGGCGGCGCGCCCGACGAGGGCGCCGCCTGGCGCGGCGACCACCACGACCTGACCGACACCGACCGCAACCGGGCGGCCCCGCACCTGATCGCGCTGGGCTTCGGCCGGGCCGAGGCGCAGGCCGTGCGGGGTGTGGCGACCCGCCCCGAGTTCGGTTTCATGGCCGCCCCGCACCAGGACGCCGCCTCCGCCGCGCACAGTTGTGCCGCCTTCCTGCGGGACAGCGTCGTCTCGTACGGGCAGCGCCTCGCGACCGGCGAGGCGAACTTCTCGATCAACCCGCCGGACGGCTTCCGGCGGGCCGAGGACGCGCTGTGACCCTCGGACATCCCACGACCAACGCATCCCACGCAGTCCCCCCTCGGAACAGAAACGGAAGACGATGATGGAAAGCAACCGGGGGCACTTGCTCCCCATCTACGTCCTCGCCGACGAGTCGGGCTCCATGGACGAGCACATCGACGACCTCAACGACGGCCTGCGCTCCCTGCACCAGGCGCTGCTCGGCGAGCCCATGGCCGCCGCCAAGGTGCGCTTCTCGGTGCTCGGCTTCTCCGACGACGTGATCGAACGCGTCCGCCTGGTCGACCTGCGCAGCGCGGCCGAGTTCCCGCGCCTGACCACCCGCGGCATGACCAGCTACCGGGCCGCGTTCGAGGACCTGATCAGCCGCATACCCGCCGACGTCAACCGCCTCAAGGCCGAGGGCTACCAGGTGCACCGGCCCGCGGTGTTCTTCCTCAGCGACGGCCTGCCCAACCACGGCGAGGACTGGCAGGACCCGCACCGCAGGCTCACCGACCGCAACACCACCCTGGGCGCGCCCAACATCATCGCCTGCGGGATCGTGGACGCCGACGCGCAGACGATCAGCCAGGTCGCCACCCGGCCGGAGTTCGGTTTCGTCGCGAACAAGGGCGTCGACGTGGGCGCGGCCATCGCCAAGTTCTGCACGGCGCTGACCAAGAGCGTGATCTCCTCGGGCCGTTCGCTGGGCTCGGCGTCCCCGCAGCTGGTGGTGGACAAGCCCGAGGGCTTCACCGTCGCGATCGATGTGATCTGACGTGCGGTTCCCCCATCGTCGCGCCCCCGACGAACCCACGCAGCAGACCGGCCCGGCGCCCGCGCCACCCCGCCCGGCCCCGCCCCTGCGCCCGCAACAGCCCGCGCAGGCCGGTGTCTACGACTGGCAGCAGGACACCGACTGGCAGCAGCAGCAGTTCCCGCCGCAGTCGCAGTCGCAGTCGCAGTCGCAGTCGCAGTCGCAGTCGCAGCCGCAGTCGCAGCCGCGGTCGGCGGCGCCGAAGAACATCGGCATGGACCTGTGGCGCCGGATGTCCCTCGACCAGGAGGAGGGCGCCGACTTCCCGCCCCGGCCGCCGACGGGTGGGCTGTCGTACCGCCCCGACACGGTGTGCGACGGCTGGTCGACGCACACGCTCGATCTCCGGCTGGCCTCGGTCCGCGGCCAGCAGCACCGCTGGGACGGCCGCCCACGCGAGGACGACGCGGCGGCGGCCTGGGACCCGAACACCGGCACCGTGGTGATCGCCGTCGCCGACGGGGTCTCCGACGCGCGCCAACCGCACATCGGCTCCCAACTGGCCTGCCGCAGCGCGGTCGACGAACTGCTCAAGCAGGTGCGCGAGGGCGGCGGCTTCGTCACGGACTGGCAGAAGCTGCTGTCCACGGTCCACTGGCAGCTGCGCGAACAGGCCGGCCGTCTGTTGCGCACCCCGGACGCCGGGGTGGCGGAGACAGCGGAACTGCTGGCCACCACGCTGGTCGCCGGGGTGGCCACGCCCACCCCGGAGGGCGTCCACGTCGCCCTGCTGTCGGTGGGCGACTCCGGGGTCTGGCAGATCAAGCACGAGGAGCTCTACCCGATGCTGGGCGGCAAGACGCCCGGCGCCGACGGGCTGCTCTCCTCGGCCGTGCAGCCCCTGCCGTACGTCCCCCGGGACTATCGCCCGCTGGAGTTCAGGCTGGAGCCGGGCAGCGTCCTGCTGGTCGGCACGGACGGCTTCGGCGACCCGGTCGGCGACGGGCGCGGCATGGTCGGCCGGCTCTTCGCCGACCAGCTGCGCCGCCCCGTACCGCCGCTGGGTTTCGCGCACCTGCTCGACTTCTCCCGGGAGACCTTCGACGACGACCGGACCCTGATCGCCCTGTGGCCCCGCGACCGCGAACGGACAGCGCCATGATGACGACGGTGTCCTGGGTCCGGCCCGACCAGCTCGGCGACTACACCGCGCGCTCCCTGGGCGCCGGCGGGCAGGGCAAGGTGTACGCCGTGCCCAGCCCGCCCGGCCGGTTCCAGGGCCAGTACCTCGCCTACAAGGAGTACCTGCCGGGAATCGCGTACGACGCCGACGTCCTGCACGACATGGTGGTGCTGCGCGACCTGCTGAGCCCGTCCGACCGCGCCCTGCTGGACAACCGGCTGACCTGGCCGTCCGCCATGGTCTACACGGGCCGGCCGCCGGAGCGGCTGCCGCCGTCGCAGAACGCCGGGATGCGCGTGGTCGGCTTTCTGATGCCGCGGGTGGCACCGGCGTACGAACTGCACAGCCCGAACCTGTCGGAGGTGAAGCTCCAGGCACTGGAGTTCCTGCTCAACGACGACGGCTACGCCGCCCGTATCGGCCTGCACGTCGACGACGGGCAGCGGCTGGCGCTGCTGCTCGATCTGGCGCGCACCCTGGACCGGCTGCACCGCAACGGGGTGACGGTGGGCGACCTGTCGCCGAAGAACATCCTGTTCACACTGATCGGCACGCCCAAGTGCCTGCTGATCGACTGCGACTCGATGCGGTGCCGGGGCCGGGACGTGATGTCGCAGGTGGAGACGACCGGCTGGGAGGTGCCGGAACCGGCGAAGGCCACGGCGGCCTCGGACTCCTGGAAGTTCGCCCTGGTCGCCGCGCGGGTGTTCAACCGCGACCACGACAGCACGGACCTGACGCCGCTGCGCGCCGTCTCCACCGAGCTGGCCAACCTCGCCTCGCGCGGCCAGACCCGGGACCCCGCGCGACGGCCCGCGATGGGCGAGTGGCTGACCGCGCTGGACCTGGCCCGGCACCGGATGGGCCGGCGCCCGTCGGCCGCGCCCGTCGGCAACCCGTACCAGCCGCCGCCCCCGGACCCCGAACCCCACCCGGACCCGGTCCCGTTCCAGGCACCGCAGCGGCCCCCGGCGACCTCCGGGACGGCCGGGGGCGGGCCGGCCAAGGCATTCGTGGCGCTGCTGCTGGTGATCGGGGGCCTGTGGGCCGCCGTGCAGTACGGGCCGGACCTCGTGAACTCGCTGACGTCGGGGTCGGGGGCGGCGACCGACAGCCCGTCCGTCCGGTCCGCCCCCGACACCGGCGGCACGTATCCGCCACCCGAGAACACGGCGGACGCGGAACCGGAACCGGAGTACCTGGCCGAGGCCCCCGGCGCGTCCGTGGACTACTCCCAGGCGTCCGACGCACCGCAGGCCCCGGAAGTGGCCGCCATGTTCGCCCACTTCTACGGCGCCATCAACACCAAGGACTACGACAAGGCGCTCGGCTACTACGACCCCGGCACCGCCACAGTGGACCTCGACTCCGCCGCAAGCCGCGACAAGTGGAAGGAGGTCATGGCCACCACGCAGGAGTCCGACATCGCCCTGACGGCCGTACGCGACTCCGGCGACTTCACCCTCGCCACGGTCAGCTTCCGCAGCCACCAGGACCCGGGGTACGGCCCCGCCGGCCACGAGAACAGCACCTGCACGGACTGGACGGTCACCTACCAACTGACCGGCACCGACGGCTACCGCATCTTCAAGGCACCCAAGGAGGGGGTGAGCCACTCCCCGTGCTGAGCCCGAGTCACCCGCCGAACGCCAGCCCCTTCAACTGGTCCACGGACCGCACCAACAGCGACTGACGTCCCGTCACCACCCAGCCCTGGGCACGCCACTGCTCCAGCACCCGGCTCACCGTGCGCCGGGAGGTGAGCAGCAGCCCGGCGAGGTCGTCCTGGGAGAGCGGGAGCCCGATCCGGTGGCCGGTGCCGTCGGGCTCCGGCTCGCCGCACCGCTCCACCAGGTCCAGCAGGAGGGCTGCGAGCCGGGCGGGCACCGGCTCGGTGATGCCGGTGCGCTGGGTGTCGGCCTCGCGCAGCCGCTGCGACAGCGTCTGCTCCAGCGCCGCCGCGATGGACGGCCGGGACCGGGCGTACCCGTGGAAGCGGGCCGCCGTCAGCTGCAGTACGCCGACCGCGGTGGCCGTGAGGAGCGACGCCGAGCGGCGCCGCCCCTCCAGACCGGCCTGCTCGCCCAGCAGTTCGCCCGGACCGCGCAGGGCGAGCAGCGCGCGGTAGCCCGCGTGCGACTGGGCGACCACCTTGATCCAGCCGCTCAGCAGTACGACCAGATGGTCCGAGTCCTCGCCCTGTGCCAGCAGCAGCCGGTCCGCCGGCAGCGACAGCCGGGTGCCCGAACGCTCCAGCAGGGTCCGGTCGGCGGGATCGAGCGCCTCCCAGAAGGAGGCGGGGCGGTGACCCATGGCTACCGGCCCAGCAGCCACGCGAGCACGACGACCACCACACCGGCGACGGCGAGCATCAGCGACTGCCGCACCCGCTGTTGCTTGGCCCATATGACCCGGCTCATGTCGACCAGCTGACGGCTCAGCGGAGCCAGCGCAGAGGTGTCGGCGAGTTTCTCGGCGAGCCGGTCGGGTTCCCAGTGCCGCAGATCCCCGAAGTACACGAAGTTCTGCCGCCAGTCGTGCCCCTGCGCCGTACCCAGCCGCGGACTGACGACGGAAACGGCCGCGAGCGCCGCCAGGCCCAGCAGCGCCGCACCCACCCAGAACAGCACGGTCGGAAACGCACCGTCCAGCTGCCCCAGCCGATGCCGGGACCCGGAGAACGCGATGATCGCACCCAACGCGGCCGACTCCAGTGTCAACGCGAACCCGGCCTTGGCGTCCACCTTGCCGGTCCAGTCGGTCAGCGCCGCATGAATCCGCCAGGCCGTCTCCACGGGATCCGTCTCCGCCATGCTTCCGCCCCCTGTTCAGTCGCCCCTGGCCCATGTCCGTAAGGCGTCCTTGCTCGCGAAGTCCGCGACATTCTTGTCGATCGGGTCGTCGGTGTACTGGTGAAACCGCCACTTCGCCTTGATGCGTGGCTTACCCGCGGTGACGTAGTCGGCGATCCACAGGCCGTCGCCTGCGTACGAGGTGGTGTCGACGTTCAGCCAGAAGTGGCGGTTTGCGTACAGCACCACCCGGTTGTTCGGCCGCAGCTCCTTCACCTTCCGGATGAACCGGTCCTTCTCCGCGTTGCCGGCGTGCGTCCCGGCGCCGGTGGTCTCCCAGTCGACGGCGAGGATGTCGCCGGCCCGCTCAGGGGCCCTGCTGACGAAGTACTCGGCCTGGGCGGTGAGGTTGCCCGGCCACAGGAAGTGGTAGAAGCCGACGACGAGCCCGGCGTCCCGGCCGCGCTCGGTCTGGGCGGCCAGCTTCGGGTTGACGTAGGTGCGGCCCTCCGTGGCCTTGACGAAGACGAAGGAGAGGCCGTCGGTGTCGTAGGTGGTGGACTGGTAGGAGCTGACGTCGATGCCGCGCAGCATGGGGGCTCCCGGACGTGACGGTGGGGGGACGGGAGTTGATGATTCCCCCGCGCGGCGCCGGTGACGCGATCAGCACTCGATGATGTTCACCGCCAGCCCGCCCCGGGCCGTCTCCTTGTACTTCACGCTCATGTCGGCGCCGGTGTCCTTCATCGTCTTGATGACCTTGTCCAGCGACACCTTGTGCGAGCCGTCGCCGCGCATCGCCATCCGTGCCGCCGTGACCGCCTTCACCGCGGCCATGCCGTTGCGTTCGATGCACGGGATCTGGACCAGGCCGCCCACGGGGTCGCAGGTGAGGCCGAGGTTGTGTTCCATGCCGATCTCGGCGGCGTTCTCGACCTGTTCGGGGCTGCCGCCGAGCACCTCGGCGAGGGCGCCCGCGGCCATCGAGCAGGCGGAGCCGACCTCGCCCTGGCAGCCGACCTCGGCGCCGGAGATGGAGGCGTTCTCCTTGAACAGCATGCCGATCGCGCCGGCCGCGAGCAGGAAGCGGACCACTCCGTCCTCGTCCGCGCCCGGCACGAAGTTGATGTAGTAGTGCAGGACCGCCGGGATGATGCCGGCCGCGCCGTTGGTGGGGGCGGTGACGACCCGGCCGCCGGCCGCGTTCTCCTCGTTCACCGCCATCGCGTAGAGCGTGATCCACTCCATGGCGAGGGCCTTCGGGTCGCCCTCCGAGCGCAGCTTGCGCGCGGTGTTGGCGGCGCGGCGGCGCACCTTCAGGCCGCCCGGCAGGATGCCCTCCCGGGTCATGCCGCGCCGCACGCACGCCTGCATCACCTGCCAGATGTCCAGCAGCCCGGCGCGGATCTCCTCCTCGGTGCGCCAGGCGCGCTCGTTCTCCAGCATCAGCGACGAGATCGACAGTCCCGTCTCCTTCGTCAGGCGCAGCAGCTCGTCGCCCGTGCGGAAGGGGTACTTCAGGACCGTGTCGTCCAGCTTGATGCGGTCCGCGCCGACCGCCTCCTCGTCGACGACGAATCCGCCGCCCACCGAGTAGTACGTCCTGGTCAGCAGCTCCGCCCCGGAGGCGTCGTACGCCCACAGGGTCATGCCGTTCGCGTGGTAGGGGAGGGCCTTACGGCGGTGGAGGATCAGGTCGGCGTCGAAGTCGAAGGCGATCTCCTGCTCGCCGAGGAGGCTCAGCCGGCCGGCGGCCCTGATCGCCTCCACCCGCTCGTCGGCGGTCTCCACGTCCACCGTGCGCGGCGAGTCCCCCTCCAGGCCGAGCAGCACCGCCTTGGGCGTGCCGTGCCCGTGTCCGGTCGCGCCCAGGGAGCCGTACAGCTCGACGCGCAGCGAGGCCACGGAGCCCAGCAACTCCTCGCCGCTCAGGCGGCGGGCGAACATACGGGCCGCGCGCATCGGGCCGACCGTGTGGGAGCTGGACGGGCCGATGCCGATCGAGAACAGGTCGAAGACCGAGATGGCCACGGTGACTCCTCAGGGCAGGGGTGGTGCGGTGGGCTCCACGCGGGTGTGGAGCCCACTGTCGGAACTATTTGCTCAGGCCGGGGTACAGCGGGTGCTTGTCGGCGAGCGCCTTGACCCGTGCTTTCAGCGCATCCGCCTCGTACGACGGCTTCAGCGCCTCGGCGATCACGTCCGCGACCTCGGCGAAGTCCTCGGCCGTGAAGCCGCGGGTGGCCAGCGCGGGCGTGCCGATCCGCAGCCCGGACGTCACCATCGGCGGGCGGGGGTCGTTCGGGATCGCGTTGCGGTTGACCGTGATGCCGACCTCGTGGAGCCGGTCCTCGGCCTGCTGGCCGTCCAGCTCGGAGTGGCGCAGGTCGACCAGGACCAGGTGGACGTCCGTGCCGCCGGAGAGGACGGATACGCCGTGCCGGGCGACGTCGTCCTTCACCAGCCGCTCGGCGAGCAGGCGCGCGCCTTCCAGGGTACGGCGCTGCCGCTCCTTGAAGTCCTCCGAGGCCGCGACCTTGAAGGCGACCGCCTTTGCGGCGATCACATGCTCCAGCGGGCCACCCTGCTGACCGGGGAAGACCGCGGAGTTGATCTTCTTCGCCAGTTCGGCCGTGGACAGGATCACACCGCCGCGCGGCCCGCCCAGCGTCTTGTGGGTGGTGGTGGTCACCACGTGGGCGTGCGGCACCGGGTTCGGGTGCAGCCCGGCGGCGACCAGACCGGCGAAGTGGGCCATGTCGACCATCAGGTACGCGCCGACCTCGTCCGCGATCCGCCGGAAGGCGGCGAAGTCCAGCTGCCGGGGGTAGGCCGACCAGCCTGCCACGATCAGCTTCGGCTTGTTCTCCTTGGCGAGGCGCTCCACCTCGGCCATGTCGACCAGGCCGTCCTCGCCGACGTGGTAGGCGACCACGGTGTAGAGCTTGCCGGAGAAGTTGATCTTCATGCCGTGGGTCAGGTGCCCGCCGTGCGCGAGGTTCAGACCCATGATCGTGTCGCCGGGCTTGAGCAGCGCGAACATCGCGGCCGCGTTGGCCTGCGCGCCCGAGTGCGGCTGCACGTTGGCGTGCTCGGCGCCGAACAGCTCCTTGACGCGGTCGATCGCGATCTGCTCGACCACGTCGACGTGCTCGCAGCCGCCGTAGTAGCGGCGGCCGGGGTAGCCCTCGGCGTACTTGTTGGTCAGCACCGAGCCCTGCGCCTCCATGACCGCGACCGGGGCGAAGTTCTCCGAGGCGATCATTTCGAGGGTGGACTGCTGGCGGTGCAGCTCGGCGTCGACGGCGGCCGCGACGGCCGGGTCGAGTTCGTGCAGGGGGGTGTTCAGGACGGACATGGGGCTACGACTCCTCAGCCGGCGGTGTGGGCGGCGTACTCGTCGGCGGAGAGCAGCTCGGCCGGCTCCTCGGCGATGCGCACCTTGAACAGCCAGCCGCCCTCGAAGGGCGCGGAGTTCACCAGGGACGGGTCGTTCACCACGTCCTCGTTGATCTCGGTGACCTCACCGGTGACCGGGGAGTACAGGTCGCTGACCGACTTGGTCGACTCCAGTTCGCCGCAGGTCTCGCCCGCGGTCACCTGGGAGCCCACCTCGGGGAGCTGGGCGAAGACGACATCGCCGAGCGCGTTCGCCGCGAACTCGGTGATGCCGACCGTCGCGACGCCGTCCTCGGCGGCCGACAGCCACTCGTGCTCCTTGCTGTAGCGCAGCTGCTGGGGGTTGCTCATGGCCTGGATTCTCCTGTACGGGGGTCGGTGCTGGTGGATGGAGGACTGCTGGAAACGTGCGTGAGCAGCGGAGATGCGCGCAGGGCCACGCACTGAGCGCTGTCAGTCCCTGCTTCTGGAGCTTGCTGTCAGTCTCTACTTCCGGCGCTTGTAGAACGGCAGCGCCACGACCTCGTACGGCTCGTGGGTGCCCCGGATGTCCACACCGACGCCCGGCGTGCCCGGCGCCGCGTGCGCGGGGTCGACGTAGGCCATGGCGATCGGCTTGCCCAGTGTGGGGGAGGGGGCGCCGGAGGTGACCTCCCCGATCACCTCGCCGCCGGCGACCACGGCGTACCCGGCGCGCGGCACCCGGCGGCCCTCGGCGACCAGGCCGACCAGGACGCGCGGCGGCTGGGAAGCGGCCCGCTCGGCGGCCTCGGCGAGCGCCTCGCGCCCCACGAAGTCGCCCTCCTTGTCGAACTTCACCACCCGGCCGAGCCCGGCGTCGAAGGGGGTGAGGGAGGTGGACAGTTCGTGCCCGTACAGCGGCATGCCCGCCTCCAGGCGCAGCGTGTCCCGGCAGGACAGCCCGCACGGGACCAGGCCGACGCCCGCGCCCGCCTCGGTCAGCGCCTCCCACAGGGCGACGGCGTGCTCCGGCTTCACGAACAGCTCGAAGCCGTCCTCGCCGGTGTACCCGGTGCGCGCGATCAGCGCCGGGACGCCCGCGACGGTGCCGGGCAGGCCGGCGTAGTACTTCAGGCCGTCGAGGTCGGCGTCGGTGAGCTGCTTGAGGATGCCGGGGGACTCGGGGCCCTGGACGGCGATCAGGGCGTAGGCGTCGCGGTCGTCGCGGACGGCGGCGTCGAACCCTTCCGCGCGCTCCGTCAGCGCGTCCAGGACGACCTGCGCGTTGCTCGCGTTGGCCACGACCATGTACTCGGCCTCGGCGAGCCGGTAGACGATCAGGTCGTCGAGGATGCCGCCGTCCGCCCGGCAGATCATGGTGTACCGGGCGCGGCCGACGCCGACCGAGGCGATGTTGCCGACGAGCGCGTAGTTCAGCAGCTGCGCCGCCTGCGGACCGGTGACGGTGATCTCACCCATGTGCGAGAGGTCGAACAGCCCGGCCTTCGTGCGCACCGCGAGGTGCTCGTCGCGCTCGGAACCGTAGCGCAGGGGCATGTCCCAGCCGGCGAAGTCGGTCATGGTCGCGCCCAGCGAGCGATGCAGGGCATCGAGCGCGGTACGACGGGGTGGGGTACTGCTCATCGGTCGGTCTCCCAAGGCATGACGGCGAGGTCGTTCCTCCCCATCTGTCATCGGAACCTGAGAGGTTCGCCATGACCGTCCGCGTGGAACGGTGGGCATGGCTTGCACCTTGGGTGGAGCCACTGCGGCAGCGGCCCGCTTTTCAGATGTGCCTCGCCCGCGCGGTAACGGGGCCTGAGAGATTCAAGGGAGGGACTTGCTCCTTCGGCGCCCCAGCCATGTCGTGCCTGGGGACTCTCCCGCGCGGATTCAAGCGGCCGGTATGCAGTTGGCGCGCACATCATTGCACGCATCGCTCCCGGGCGGCAGGGGGACCTTTCAGGGGTGGCACACATCGTCCACAGGGGATACACAGCGTCCACAGCCGGGCACAGTGTGCTGTGGCAGGGTTGTTGCGGGAAGCGGACGGAAACGCGAGACGTCGTGCATTACCTTCTCTTTACACTCGACGGGGACGGTAACTCGTGAACCGCCCCAGGGGAGGACGATCACGGTGAACAGGACCACGGCCTACGCGACCACCGCGGGCCTCGCAGTGCCCAAGCAGCCGACCGCCCCGGCCCGGGATGCGTGCGCCCCGCTGCCGTCCCCCGTGGTCCGCGACCTGCGCGACCGCGCGGGCCGCAGCCCGCACGCCCTGCTCTTCGGCCCGCACGACCTCGTCGTGATCACGGGCCTGCCGGGCAGCGGCAAGTCCACCCTGATGCGGCGGGCGGTCCGCGGCCGGCGCATCGACTCCCAGGACACCCGCGACCGCTGGGACCTCCGTACGCCGGACTGGCTGCCGTACGCGGTGTACCGCCCCCTCGTCCGCCTCGCGCACTACGCCGGACTGCGCCGCGCCCTGCGCACCGGCGAGGGCGTCGTCGTCCACGACTGCGGTACGCAGGCCTGGGTGCGCGCCTGGCTGGCCCGCGAGGCCCGCCGCCGCGGCGGCACCCTCCACCTGCTGCTGCTCGACGTCACCCCCGAGCAGGCCCTGGCCGGCCAGCGCGCCCGCGGCCGCGGCGTCTCGCGGTACGCGTTCCTGCGCCACCGCCGCGCCGCCGCCCGCCTGGTCCGCCGCGCCGAACGCGGTGACCTGCCCCACGGTTGCGGCGCCGCCCTCCTGCTCGACCGCGCGGCGGCGAACACACTCCGCAGAATCGGCTTCACGGGCTGACACCTACTCGCGGAGCGACGGCGGCCGGGCTGCGCCGGATCGGCGGCACGTGCTGAGCGCGGCGGCACGTGCCTTCGCTTCGCGGGCTGAGCGCCGCGGGCGGCGCCCTGTGCGGGACCGGCTGCATGGGCTGACCGTCGCGCGGATGGGCTGGGCTTCGCCGGGCTGATCGCCGTGGCGGTCGGGCTGCGCCGGATGGGCTGCGCGGGCCGGCGCCTGCTCGACCCGCGGCGGCGACCGGCTGAGCGCCGCGGTCGGTGCCCTGTGCGGGGCCGGTTGCGCGGGCTGGCGCAGCGGGCCGTGTGGGTGGCGGGTTAGCCTTTTCGGCCGGTGGTACTGGTACGGAGCAGGCGGTAGGCAGATGGACTTCCCGGGGGACATTCCGGCGCAGGCGCACCCCCATCCGCACGGCGGATGGCCCGGCAACGAGCTGGAGGAGGTGCTGTCGGCCTCCCTCGGCGTCCCGTCGGCCGGCGGCCGGATCGTCGAGGTGCTCGGCCGCAGCTTCGTGTGGGTGCCGCTGCCCAACGGCGGTGGCCCGCACAGCGGCCCCCTCGACCTGCCCAGCATGGAGATCGACGGCCAGGCCTACGTCCCCGTCTTCAGCTCCGAGGAGCAGTTCCGCCAGGTCGTCGGCTCCCACATGTCGTACACCATCGCCCCCGCCGTCGAGTTCGCCCGCGGCCTGCCCCCACAGGCGGGCATCGCGGTGAACCCGGGCGGCGTGGTCGGGGTCCCGCTGCCCCCGGCGGCCGTCGCCGAACTCAGCCGGGCCGGCCGCACCGCCCTGGACGGCCCCGCGAGCGGCGGCCGGGTCCGCCTGTTCGAGCCCGACTGGCAGGACGACCCGGTCGACTTCCTCACCGCGGCGGCCACGGAGTTCGAGGCGATCGGCGTCGTCACCACGGCCCGCCGCTGCCTGGCGGCGATCGAGACGGCGGACCCGGTGATGTTCGTGGGCGTCGAACTCTCCCAGTGGGAGGGCGACCTGCGCGCCGCCCCCCTGGACGCCCTCGGCCGCGCCCTGGGCAGGGTCCCGGTGAGGTGGCCGGTCAACCTGGTCCTGCTGGACGTGGCACAGGACCCGGTGGTCACGTGGCTGCGGGAGCGGGTGCGCCCCTTTTACCAACGGGGCCTGTAACGCCGTAGGGGCGCGGGGAACTGCGCGACAAGCCACGACGAATCCCGCACTCGCCGACGGACAATGAGTCCCGAGCCCTTGGGCGCATAAGCTGGTTCCGTACGCGGGGCGATCCTTGAACGAAGGGGCGGTACAGAGGTGAGCGCGAGCGGCACCGCCGCGGCCGGCCAGGTCGAGCACATGCTGCGCCAGGTGACGCCGGGGCGCTACGACGCCTACGAGGCACTCCTGCGCGCCCTCGCGACCCCCCACTCCGGCCAGGTCTGGATGCTGCTGTGGCACGGCCAGGCCGGCAGCCCCGACGCCCAGTACGGGAACATGGAGGTCGAGGGCTACGGCTACGCCCCCTGCGTCACCTCCGCCCAGGAACTCTCCGCCAGCGGCTGGAACCGCAGTTACGAGGTCGTCGACGGAGTCGACGTCGCCCGCACCCTCTACCCCGACCACTACGGCCTCTGGCTGAACCCGCACGCCCCCGGCGGCGGCGTCGGCATCCCCTGGCTGGACCTGCGCCGCATCGCCACCGGCCTCGACCGCCAGCCCGCCGGGCCCCTGCGGCTGTCCGAACCCGGCATCCAGATCCCGCAGTTCTACGCCCTGCTGTCGCAGAACGCCCACCGCACCCCGGCCGTCCGCTCCCTGCGCCGCGCCTGGGTCCAGCCCGCGCTCGGGGCGCCGTATCTCGCCATCGGTCTCGATGTGTACGACACCTCACCGCCAGCCGTGGACTCCGTACGCGCGATGATGCAGCAGTCGATCGGCGCGGTCCCGGACGGACTGCCGGTGTCGACGGTCGCGATGTCCGACGAGTACGACCCGGTCGCGATGTGGCTGCGCGCCAACGCCCGCCCGTTCTACGACCGCGAGGCCCATGCCGCCCCGGCATCGGCGGCCCGTGGATACGGTTATCCACCTTCCTACTGATCCCTACTGAAAAAGAGAAGCCGCTGCTCTCGGACTGCACACGTATGGGGAGGGAGTCCTCGGACTCCCTCCCCAAACACGTTTCAGATTGCTGCTGTCACCGATCCGATGCTACGGCTTGGGCGTGCAGCCGCCCGAATTCCTGGTCTGGCATTCGGAGAACATGGGATTGACGATTATGGAATTCAGAACCCCATAGTCCGTGAAGCCATAGTGCTTGGCCTTGACTTCCATGACGTTGGCCACCTTGACGCCCTTGGCGGTCTTCTTGGTCACCTCGTAACTGGTCTCGGCCTCTGCCTTGGCGATCCCCCAGTCCACGCTGCCCCCCTGACACGCTCCAGGCGGTCTGGCGAGATACCGTCGTGCTCATCTCGTACCGCAACTTTGCCTCGGAGCTGCTGGAGTTGTACTTTCCGGCCGTGGGGGCAATGGCCTTGTACGTGGCTGCGCCGAACTTCTCCACGGTGCAGAACGGATCGGTGCCACAGTTCAGCGGGCGGCCGTCCCCGCAGCGGCTGTCCCTTGGCCCGCGACCATCATGCCGGTCAGGAGAGCTGTGGCCGTGAATGTCGCGCCCGCATTGCGGATCCACTTTTCCTTCATGCTGATCCCCGTTTCTGTGTGGTGCGAGTTGCGAGTGCATGGCTGGAACGCGGCAGGTTGCCAATGGGGGAAAAGGGGTGAATGGGTGACTCCGCTACGCTGTGTGACTTGCGTCACTCGTCAGCTCGTTTCGTCGATGCGGCTGGAGTTGAGGCATGCACCAACTCGCTCCTGTGTCAGGCGAGTTAGCCACGCACATCCTTGATGTACCGGTAGCTTCCGGTTTATCGAGTGTTCAGATCTCAGGTATGTATCACCGCTATGCGGACTGTTCTCGTGCGCCGGTCTCGTCTGTAGTGTTCAGGCGGTCAACTATGCATTCCCCTCAGCGGAACCCGGAGTGGCCGACCTATGCGCATACTCAGATCCCGCGCCGCCAGGGCGATCACGGCCGCGTTGGCGGTTGGTCTGATCGCCACCGGCTGTGCCAGTGAGCGAGACAAGGAAGACTCGAACGGCAACAAGGACACGTTCGTGTTCGGCGCCCCGGGAGACCCCAGCTCGCTGGACCCGGCGCTCGCGAGCGACGGCGAGACCTTCCGGGTCACCCGCCAGGCCTTCGAGGCGCTGCTCGAACACGAGCCGGGCGGCAGCAAGCTCGTCGGCGGCCTCGCCGAGAGCTGGGAGAGCAACGACGCGGGCACGGTCTGGACCTTCAACCTCCGCAAGGGCGTGAAGTTCCACGACGGCGAGACGTTCAACGCCGCGGCCGTATGCGCCAACTACGACCACTGGTTCAACTGGACGGGCACCTACCAGTCCAGCGCGGTCTCCTACTACTGGCAGACCATCATGGGCGGCTTCGCGAAGAACGAGGACCCTGAGACGCCCGAGGCGAACTACAAGTCCTGCACCGCGAAGGACGAGAACACCGCCGTCATCGAGGTCAAGAAGCCCTCCGCGAACCTGCCGGGCGGCTTCTCCCTGAACGCCTTGGCGATCCACTCGCCCAAGGCGATCAAGGAGTACGAGAAGCAGGACGCGACCGCCAAGGGCGACGCCATCACGTACCCCAAGTACAGCCAGGAGGCCGGCACGGTCGCCGGCACCGGCCCGTACAGGATCACGAAGTGGAACAAGGGCAACAAGGAAGTCGCCCTTGAGCGCTTCGACGACTACTGGGGCGAGAAGGCCAAGGTCAAGAACCTGGTCATCCGCACCATCGACACCGAGGACGGCCGCCGTCAGGCGCTCCAGGCCGGTGACATCGACGGCTACGACCTGGTCGCCCCCGCCGACGTGAAGACCCTGGAGGGCGAGGGCTTCGAGGTCCCGACCCGTGGCGTCTTCAACCTCTTCTACCTCGGTATGACCCAGGAGAAGAACCCGGCGCTGAAGAAGAAGGAGGTCCGCCAGGCGATCGCGCACGCCCTCGACCGCGAGAACCTGGTCAAGACCCAGCTGCCCGAGGGCGGCAAGGTGGCCACGCAGTTCATGCCGGACACCGTCGACGGCTACTCGGACAAGGTCAAGACGTACGCGCACGACCCGGCCAAGGCCAAGCAGCTCCTCGCGGACGCCGGGGAGAGCGGCCTGCAGATCGAGTTCTGCTACCCGACCGAGGTCACCCGCCCGTACATGCCCGCTCCGCAGGACCTGTTCGAGCTGATGAAGTCCGACCTGGAAGAGGCCGGCATCAAGGTCACCCCCAAGCCCATGAAGTGGGCCCCGGACTACCTGGACGCCACCGAGTCCGGCAGCTGCGCCCTGCACATGCTGGGCTGGACCGGTGACTTCAACGACGGCTACAACTTCATCGGCACCTGGTTCGCCGAGTACGACAAGCAGTGGGGCTTCAAGAACCAGGAGGTGTTCGACGCGGTGAACGCCGGCTCGGAGGTGGCCGACCCCGCGGAGCGCGTCGCGGCGTACAAGAAGGCCAACGAGGTCATCATGGACTACCTGCCGGGTGTCCCGATCTCCTCCTCGCCGCCCGCGATCGCCTTCGGCAAGAACGTCAACCCGCCGAAGGTCTCCCCGCTGACCCAGGAGAACTTCGCGGAAGTCTCCTTCAAGTAAGCGGCACTCTCCTTCACGTAAGCATCAGACAGGCATGGCGCACGGTCCGTCCGGCTGCTGACCTCGGCGGCCGGGCGGACCTGTTCATGAAGGCACACACGTAAGAAAGGGGCATGCGGGGTGCTGCGTCTCGTCGTACGAAGACTGCTCCAACTCATTCCCACCCTGCTCGGCCTGTCGGTTCTGCTGTTCCTCTGGCTCAACCGGCTGCCCGGCGGACCCGCCTCAGCGATCCTGGGGGAGAGGGCCACCGAGGCCGAAGTCGCGCGCATCAACCGCGCGTTGGGGCTCGACCAGCCCCTGTACGTCCAGTACTGGCGCTTCCTCAAGCGGATCGCCGAACTCGACCTGGGCACCTCCGTCCAGACCGGACAGCCGGTCTGGGAGGAGTTCACGCTGCGCTTCCCCGCCACCGTCGAGTTGTCCGTCACCGCGATGCTCATCGCCGTGGCGGTCGGAGTCCCGCTCGGCTACTTCGCCGCCCGCAAGCGGGGCGGGTGGCTGGACGTCACGGCGGTCTCGGGTTCGCTCGTCGGGATCTGCGTCCCCGTCTTCTTCCTCGCCCTGATCCTCAAGGGCGTCTTCGCAGTCAACCTGGGCATCTTCCCCAGCTACGGCCGCCAGTCCACCGGTATCAACGCCACTGAGGTGACCGGCTTCGCCGTCCTGGACGGCATCCTCACCGGGGAGTTCGACGCCTCCTGGGACGCGATCACGCACCTGGTGCTGCCGGCCGTCACACTGGCTTCCATCCCGCTCGCCGTCATCGTGCGCATGACCCGCGCCAGCGTCCTGGAGGTGCTGGGGGAGGACTACATCCGCACCGCCGAGTCCAAGGGTCTGCGGCGCCGGGTGATCCGCGAGCGGCATGTGCTGCGCAACGCCATGCTGCCGGTGGTCACCGCCGTCGGCCTGCTCACCGGCTCGTTGCTGTCGGGAGCCGTTCTCACCGAGTCCGTGTTCTCCTTCGGCGGCATCGGCTCCTTCATCCGGACCGCGATCGACGGCCGTGACTACCCGGTGCTGGTCGGCTTCATCATGTTCATCGCGATCACATACGTCCTGATCAACCTGTTGGTGGACGTGGCGTACAGCCTCATCGACCCGAGAGTGCGGGTGCACTGACGTGAGCACCACCAAGACCGAGAAGATCCAGCGCCTCGCGGAGCTCACCGCACACAACGAGTCCACGACCGGCGCGAGTCTGTGGCGGGAAGCCTTCCGCCGGCTGAAGTCCAGCAAGATGGCGATCATCGGAGCAGCCATCATCGCTGTCTTCGTGATCCTCGCCGTCATCGGCCCATGGATCGCCCCTTACAGCCCGACGGCCCAGACGTGGCGCGGGGAAGTCCTGGTGAACGCGGGCCAGTTCGTCGGACCGCGCGCCGAGAACTGGCTCGGCCTGGACCACCTGGGCCGGGACATGTTCTCCCGCATGCTGGTCGGCGCCCGGCAGACCCTGCTCGTCGGTGTCGTGTCGACCCTCATCGGGCTCACGGTGGGCTTCCTCATCGGCGGCCTCTCGGGCGCCGCGGCCACGCTGGGCGGCGCCGCCGGCAAGCGCGTCGACTCCGTCGTCATGCGTATCACCGACATGATGCTGGCCCTGCCGTCGCTGCTGCTCGCCGTGTCCGTCGCGGCGGTCCTGGGCCAGTCCCTGACCACGGTGATGATCGCCGTGGGTGTGGTCCAGGTGCCGATCTTCGCCCGGCTGCTGCGCGGTTCGATGCTCGCCCAGGGCGGCACCGACTATGTACTGGCCGCCCGCGCCCTGGGCGTCCGCAGGCGGCGCATCGTCCTGACCCAGATCATGCCCAACTCGCTCAGCCCGGTGATCGTGCAGGCGACGCTGTCCCTCGCCACCGCGATCATCGAGGCGGCCGCCCTGTCCTACCTGGGTCTCGGCAATCCGGACCCGGCGGTTCCCGAGTGGGGTGTCATGCTGTCCCAGGCGCAGCGCTTCTTCGACAACGCGCCGATGATGGCGGTCTATCCGGCGGTCGGCATCATCATCACCGCCCTCGGCTTCACCCTGCTCGGCGAGGCCATGCGGGAAGCCCTCGACCCGAAGCTGCGAGGCTGAACCACCATGCCACTTCTCACAGTCGACGAACTGACCGTCACCTTCGGCGGACAGCACGGCCGCAAGGAGGCCCGAGCGGTCGACGGCGTCTCGTTCTCCGTCGACCAGGGCCAGGTCGTGGGGCTGGTCGGCGAATCCGGCTGCGGCAAGTCCGTCACCTCCCTGGCACTGATGGGGCTGCTGCCGCGCAAGGGCGTCCGGGTCGGCGGCCGTGCCGACTTCGACGGTTCCGACCTGCTCACCATGGACCGGGCCAAGCTGCGCGACCTGCGCGGCAGCCGCATCGCCATGATCTTCCAGGACCCGCTGTCGTCCCTGAACCCGGTCGTCCCCATCGGTATCCAGGTCACCGAGATCCTCCAGCGCCACCGCGGGCTCAAGGGCGAGGCCGCCCGCAAGGAGGCCGCCCACCTCCTGGACCGGGTCGGCATCCCCGACCCCACCCGGCGGCTCAAGGAGTACCCGCACCAGATGTCCGGCGGCATGCGCCAGCGCGCGCTGATCGCCATGGCGGTGGCCTGCGCGCCGAACCTGCTGATCGCCGACGAGCCCACCACGGCCCTCGACGTGACGATCCAGGCCCAGATCCTGGAACTCCTCAAGGAACTGGTGGACCAGGAGGGCACTGCCCTGCTGATGATCACCCACGACCTGGGCGTCGTGGCCGGGCTCTGCGACCAGGTCAACGTGCTCTACGCGGGCAAGGTCGTGGAATCCGCCGGTCGCCGGGAGCTGTTCGCCCACCCCACCCACCCCTACGCGCACGGACTGCTGGGCTCCATCCCGCGTCTGGACGCGCCGCGCGGCGAACCGCTGAACCCCGTGCGGGGCTCCATCAACGACCGGATCGCCTGGGCCGACGGCTGCGCCTTCGCCCCCCGCTGCGACCGCTACGAGCTGGACTGCCTGACCGGCACTCCCGAGCTCACCGAACCCCGCACGCCCGGTCACCAGGTGCGTTGCGTCCACCCCGTAGCCGAAGCCGCCCGGGCCGAGGAGGTCCCCGCATGAGCCTGCTTGAACTGGACGGCGTGAAAGTCCACTTCCCGGTCAAGAAGGGCATCCTCTTCGACCGCACCGTCGGCCACGTCCACGCGGTCGACGGAGTCTCGCTCAAGGTCGAGGCGGGCCAGACCTATGGCCTGGTCGGCGAGTCGGGCTGCGGCAAGACCACTCTCGGCCGGGCCGTGCTGCGCCTGGTGGACATCACCGAGGGCGAGGTCGTCCTCGACGGCACCGACCTGGCGAAGCTGCCCGCCGAGGAGATGCGGCGCTTCCGGCGCCGCCTCCAGATGGTCTTCCAGGACCCGCTGGGCTCCCTCAACCCCCGGCAGAACATCGAGTCGATCCTCACCGAGGGCATGCTCGCCCACGGCGTGGGCGGCGCCACGCAGGAGGAGCGCCGGGAGAAGATCAAGGCGATCCTGGCCAAGGTCGGTCTGCCGGCCAACGCCCTGTCGCGCTACCCGCACGAGTTCTCCGGCGGCCAGCGCCAGCGCATCGGCATCGCCCGCGCCCTGGTGCTGGAACCCGACGTGATCATCTGCGACGAGCCGGTCTCCGCGCTGGACGTGTCCATCCAGGCCCAGGTGATCAACCTGCTGGAGGAACTCCAGCAGGAACTGGGCCTGACCTACCTGGTGATCGCACACGACCTCGCCGTGGTCCGGCACATCTCCGACGTGATCGGCGTGATGTACCTGGGCGCCCTGGTGGAGGAGGCACCGAGCGACGCCCTCTACGCCGAGCCGCGCCACCCCTACACCAGGGCCCTGATGTCGGCGGTGCCCGTGCCCGACCCGGAGGTCGAGGACCGGCGTGAGCGCATCCTGCTCACCGGCGACCTGCCCTCCCCGGCCAACCCGCCCGCCGGGTGCCGCTTCCACACTCGCTGCCCGTGGGCGCAGGAGACCCTCTGCGCGACCGACCGGCCCGAACTCACCGATGTCGGCGGCGGACACCGGGTGGCCTGCCACTACGCCGCCGAGATCGCGGTCGGCACGCTGCGGCGGACCACCGGCGAGGTGGTACCGGCGACACGTGAGGAGATCGCGGACGGGCTCGCGTCGGAGGCGGCCGAGGACTCCGGGGAAGTGATGGTGCCGGAGCAGCCGGAGGCGGGGGACGAGGTGGGGAAGAGCCTGTAGCCGCGTAGGCGGGCCATGACTCGCAGGACACCGTCCTGCCCAGCCCCTGCCTTTTTTGTAAGGCGGGGGCTGCCGGACAGGTCAGAATGTCAGGGTGCTCCAGCAACTGTTCACCCCATCCGTTCAGCACACCCTCGACCTGATAGGCATCTTCGTCTTCGCGATCTCCGGCGCGCTGCTGGCCGTGCGCAAGAACTTCGACGTCTTCGGCATCGCCGTGCTCGCCGAGGCCACCGCGCTGGGCGGCGGGCTGTTCCGTGACCTGGTCATCGGCGCCGTACCGCCGGCCGCGTTCACGGACCTGGGGTACTTCCTCACCCCGCTGCTCGCCGCGCTCCTGGTCGTCTTCCTCCACCCGCACGTGGAGCGCATCCAGGCAGGCGTCAACGTCTTCGACGCGGCCGGCCTCGGCCTGTTCTGCGTCGCGGGCACCACCAAGGCGTACGAGTACGGACTCGGCCTGCACGCCTCCGCGGCCCTCGGCCTCGCCACGGCGGTCGGCGGCGGCGTGCTGCGGGACGTGCTCGCCAACGAGGTTCCGTCGCTGCTGCGCTGGGACCGCGATCTGTACGCCGTGCCCGCGATCGTCGGCGCCACGATGGTCGCCCTGTGCATCCGCTACGACGCCCTCACCCCGCTGACCAGCACCCTCGCCGCCGCCACCGCCTTCGTGCTGCGGCTGCTGGCGATGCGCTTCCACTGGCGGGCGCCACGGGCGTGGAACCGGCGCTCGACGGTCCGCGAGGAGGCGCCGCCGCCCCGGCAGCCCGCCACAAAAGCTACCGCTTAGTAGTTTGTTGTTGTACGGTACCGCCATGGCTCAGGCATCCCAGGCGACCATCGGCAACAGCGAGTTCGACCGCGACACCGCCGTCACCCGGCGCTCCGAGGGCGTCTACGACATCGACCTCTCCGCGGGCTGGACCATCATCAGTGCCGTCAACGGCGGCTACCTCCTGGCCGTCCTGGGCCGCGCCCTCGCCGACGCCCTGCCGCATCCCGACCCGTTCACGATCTCCGCGCACTACCTGACCGCGTCCCAGCCCGGCCCCGCGGTCGTCCGCACCGACGTCGTCCGCACCGGCCGCACCCTCTCCACCGGCCAGGCCTCGCTCTTCCAGTACGACGACCAGGGCCGCGAGATCGAACGGATCCGTGTCCTCGCCTCCTACGGCGACCTCGACTCCCTCCCGGGCGACGTCCGTACGACCGCGCGGCCGCCCGCGATGCCGCCGATCGACCAGTGCTTCGGCCCCGAGGACGGACCCGCCCCCGTCGACGGCAGCTCGGCGATCACCGAACGGCTGATGCTCAAGCTCGACCCGGCCACCCTGGGCTGGGCGCTGGGCTCGCCGTCCGGCAAGGGTGAGATGCGCGCGTGGTTCGGCCTCAAGGACGGCCGCGACGCCGACCCCTTCTCGCTCCTGCTCGCCGTGGACGCCCTGCCGCCCACCGCCTTCGAACTCGGCATCTCCGGCTGGGTGCCGACGGTCGAACTGACCGCGCATGTGCGCTGCCGCCCGGCGCCGGGCCCGCTGCGGGTCTCCATCACCACGCGCAACCTCGCCGGTGGGTTCCTGGAGGAGGACGCCGAGGTCTGGGACAGCGCGGACCGGCTGGTGGCGCAGTCCCGGCAACTGGCTCGGGTGCGGCTCGGGTGAGGTGCTCCTCGCCGCGCCCGTCGTCAGTCCAGCCAGTGTTCGCGGCCGATGCTGATCAGCCGTAGTCGGCGGGTCGCCAGCCGGGCGGCCCGCCGTTGCTCCTCCTCGGACCCCAGTGCCTCCAGGAAGAGCGAGGCCGTGACCAGCATCTGGTCGACGTACAGCCCCGCGAGCATCAGCAGATCGTCGTCGCTCCAGCCCTCGGCCGCGTGGTCCTTGGCCAGTTCGGCCTTCACTTCCTCGGTGAACAGGGCCAGTTGGCTGCGGATGGCCTCCCGCACCGGCTGGACCCCGCCGTGCTGCTCGCGTGCGATGAAACGGACGTGGGCGGGGTGGGCCCGCACATGGCCGCCGATCAACTCGACGGCGCGGGTGATGCGTTCGTCGCTGTCGCCGGTCGTGGACACGATCGTGCGGATGGTCGGGTGCAGGCTGCTCAACGTCTCCTCGACCAAGGCCACGCCCAGGTCCGCCGTGGAGCGGAAGTGCCGGTAGAAGGCGGTGGGGGCGACACCGACCGCACGGGTGACCTCACGCAGCCCCAGGCTGCTCAGGCTCTGCTCCTCCAGCAGCTCCAATGCGGCGTCCAGGAGCGCCTGCCGGGTCTTCTGCTTCTGTGCCTGCCGGATGCCGACGGTGTGACTCATACCATGCAGTTAACAACTGTTCTCTGCCATGGGAAAGTCATGGGGCGCGCTAGACTGGAAAGTCAGTGAACAAATGTAACTACACACGTTCACCGAACCAGAGGGGGACTCATCCCATGCTCTTCCTGGTCGCCGCGCTTCTGCTGCTCGGCGTGGTCATGGGCACCGTGGCCCACGCGCCGATCGGCTTCACCCTCGTCACCGCCGCCGTGATCGCCGCCTGGCTCGGCGTCTTCGCGCTCCGCGAGCGGCACGGCCGCAGGCGTCGGACGCCGACCCACTGACCGTCAGGAGCCCACCATGCAACTGACCGCACCGGCCAAGCGCCGCACCGGCATCCACGACACCGACGGCATGGCCGTCGCGTCCTTCGTCCTGGGCCTCCTGGGCCTGCTGGTCCTCAACATCTTCCTCGGCCCGATCGCCATCGCCCTGGCCACCATCGCCCTCTGGCGAGGCACCAACCGCCGCTTCCGCGCCTACCTGGGCCTCGGCCTGGGCGTCGCGGACCTCGTGGTCCTGGCGGCATTCATGCAGGCGGACAACACGATTTCGTGGAGTTTCTGAGGGCGACCACGAAGAGTCTGAGGGCGACCCGCGAAGAGATGGGGTGGGCGCCAACCCCGGCCCACCTCGAAACCGGCCAAGGACCGCCGCGCGTAGAATCGGCGTCACCATGGCATACCTCGACCACGCCGCGACCACCCCGATGCTCCCGGAGGCGGCAGAGGCGCTCACCGCCCACCTGCTCAGCACGGGCAACGCCTCCTCCCTCCACGCATCCGGCCGCCAGGCCCGCCGCACCGTCGAGGAAGCCCGCGAAACCCTCGCGGAAGCCCTCGGCGCCCGCCCCAGCGAGGTCGTCTTCACCTCCGGCGGCACCGAGGCCGACAACCTCGCCGTCAAGGGCCTGTACTGGTCCCGCCGCGCCGCCGACCCGGCCCGCACCCGGGTCCTCGCCAGCCCCGTCGAGCACCACGCCGTCCTGGACGCCGTCCACTGGCTCGGCGAACACGAGGGCGCCACCGTCGAGTACCTCCCGGTCGACTCCCACGGCCGGGTCCGCCCCGAGGCCCTGCGCGAGGCCATCGCCCGCAACCCCGACGATGTCGCCCTCGCCACCGTCATGTGGGCGAACAACGAGATCGGCACGGTCCTGCCGATCCGCGAACTCGCCGAGACCGCCGCCGAGTTCGACGTACCGCTGCACTCCGACGCCGTTCAGGCCTTCGGCCAGCTCCCGGTCGACTTCGCCGCCTCCGGCCTCGCCGCGATGACCGTCTCCGGCCACAAGATCGGCGGCCCGTACGGCATCGGCGCGCTGATCCTGGGCCGTGAGTACAGCCCCGTGCCCGTCCTGCACGGTGGCGGCCAGGAGCGCCACGTCCGCTCCGGCACCCTCGACGTCCCCGCCATCGCCTCCTTCGCGGTCGCCGGCCGGCACGCCGCCGAGCACCGTGAGTGGTTCGCCCGCGAGATCGGCGCCCTGCGCGACGACCTGATCGACGTGGTCCGTACGGCCGTGCCGGACGCGATCCTCGGCGGTGACCCGGTGCACCGCCTCCCGGCCAACGCCCACTTCACGTTCCCCGGCTGCGAGGGCGACTCCCTGCTGCTGCTCCTGGACGCCCAGGGCATCGAGTGCTCCACCGGCTCCGCCTGCACCGCCGGAGTCGCCCAGCCCAGCCACGTCCTGCTCGCCACCGGCACCGACCCGGACCTGGCCCGCGGCACCCTGCGCTTCTCCCTCGGCCACACCTCCACGGCGGCCGACGTCGAGGCGGTCGCCAAGGCCATCGGCCCGGCGGTGGAACGCGCCCGCGCGGCGGGACTCACCTAGGCCGCACCTAGGCCGTCGTAGCCGTACCCGCCTGTCGTACGAGCTTCATGTACCGGTCCCAGTCCCAGTGCTCCCCGGGATCGGTGTGGTCGGTGCCCGGCACCTCCACGTGCCCGATGATGTGCTCGCGGTCGACGGGTATGCCGTACCGCCCGCATATCCCCGCCGTGAGACGGGCGGACGCGGCGTACATCGCGTCCGTGAAGTCCTGCGGGCGGTCCACGAAGCCCGCGTGCTCGATGCCGACGCTGCGTTCGTTGTAGTCGCGGTTGCCCGCGTGGTACGCCACGTCCAGCTCGCGGATCATCTGCGCGATGTGGCCGTCCTTGCGGACGATGTAGTGCGAGGCCGCTCCGTGCCCCGGGTCCTGGAAGACCTTCACCGCGCTGTCGAAGCTGCCCTGGGTGACATGGATGATCACCATGTCGATCGTGTAGTCGTCCGGGCGGTCCGCCCGCCGCCAGTTCGCCGACGAGGCCGCCACCCAGCGCGCGCCCGTGTAGTCGACCGCCCCCTCCACCCGCGGCTTCTCCACCCCGGGCACCTGCCACCACAGCCGCGACAGCTCCTCGCGCGCCAGCACCGCGCCCGTGCCCACCGCCGCCGCGGCCCCGCCGATGATCAGCGCGCGCCGCCCGATCCGCCGGTCCTGGCCGCCGCCCCTCGTCTGCTCCATGTGATCGAGAACGGATACTCGCGGGCTCCGGTTCCCGCGCCCCCGTACCCTGGAAGGGTTATGACTGACACCCCGCAGCGCTCCCGCCCCCTCCGCGTCCTCGCCGCCATGTCCGGCGGTGTGGACTCCGCCGTCGCCGCCGCCCGCGCGGCCGAGGCGGGCCACGACGTGACCGGCGTCCACCTCGCGCTCTCCGCGAACCCGCAGTCGTTCCGCACGGGCGCGCGGGGCTGCTGCACGATCGAGGACTCCCGCGACGCCCGCCGCGCCGCCGACGTCATCGGCATCCCGTTCTACGTCTGGGACCTCGCCGACCGCTTCCGCGAGGACGTCGTCGAGGACTTCGTCGCCGAGTACGAGGCGGGCCGTACGCCCAACCCCTGCCTGCGCTGCAACGAGAAGATCAAGTTCGCCGCGCTGCTGGACAAGGCGCTGGCGCTGGGCTTCGACGCGGTCTGCACCGGGCACTACGCGAAGATCGTGACGCTGCCCGACGGCAGCCGCGAACTGCACCGCGCCTCCGACATGGCGAAGGACCAGTCGTACGTCCTCGGTGTGCTGGACGAGAAGCAGCTCGCCCACGCGATGTTCCCGCTCGGCGACACGGTCACCACCAAGGACGAGATCCGCGCCGAGGCCGAGCGGCGCGGCCTGGCGGTGGCCAAGAAGCCGGACTCGCACGACATCTGCTTCATCGCCGACGGCGACACACAGGGCTTCCTGGCGAACCGGCTCGGCCGGGCGGAGGGCGACATCGTCGACGAGTCCGGCACCAGGCTGGGCACGCACGACGGGGCGTACGGCTTCACCATCGGCCAGCGCAAGGGGCTCAGGATCGGCACCCCGGCGCCCGACGGCAAGCCGCGCTACGTCCTCGACATCTCGCCGGTGACCAACACGGTGACGGTGGGCCCCGCGTCCGCCCTGGACGTCAGCGCCCTCACCGCCGTCAAGCCCCGCTGGTGCGGTCTCGCCCCCACCGGCCCCGGCACCTACACCGCCCAGCTGCGCGCCCACGGCGGCGAGACCGAGGTGACCGCCGAACTGCTCGACGGCGACCTGCACGTGCGCTTCACCGAGCCCGTCCGGGGCGTGGCCCCGGGCCAGGCGATCGTCCTGTACGACGGCACGCGCGTGGTCGGCTCGGCGACGATCGCGTCGACCACACGCGCGACGGCGGGCGTGGCCTGAACCGACCGGCTCAGGCCACCTCAACCTCGTAGAAGCAGAGGTGGTCCTTGATCGCCGCCACGTCCGGCTTCGGTTCCGGGTAGGACCAGACGAGATCCGGCGCGTCCGGCAGCGACCAGTAGGACGCCGTGCCCTTGAACGGGCAGTACGTGTGTGTCTCCGACGGCGTCAGCAGGTCGAGCCGGACGTCCTGCGGCGGGATGTAGTAGCGCACGGGGCAGCCCGTCTCCCGCAGGACGAGGGGCCGGTCGCTCTCCGCCAGCACCTGCCCTCCGTGGACGACGCGCACGCGCTGCGTGCCCTGCTCGATGGTGATCGTGTGGCCTTGAGTGGTGTCCTGGGTCATGTCGGGAAAAGCACTCGCGGGCGCCCGGTTCTTCCCCCGTACGGTTGCCTCATGAACATCTGCGTCTTCCTCTCCGCCGCCGACCTCGACGACCGCTACACGCGCCCCGCGCGCGAGTTCGCGAAACTGCTGGGCAAGGGCGGGCACACGCTCGTGTGGGGCGGTTCCGACGTCGGGCTGATGAAGGTGGTGGCGGACGGCGTGCACGAGGCGGGCGGACGGCTCGTGGGCGTCTCCGTGGAGTTCCTGGCGGCCAAGGCACGCCAGGGCGTCGACGAGATGGTGATCGCTCGGGACCTCGCCGAGCGCAAGAAGCTGCTCCTGGAGAAGTCCGACGCCGTGGTGATCATGGTGGGCGGCACCGGCACGCTCGACGAGGCCACCGAGATCCTGGAGCTGAAGAAGCACGGCCACACCGACAAGCCCGTGGTGCTGCTGAACACCGCGGGCTTCTACGACGGCCTGAAGGAGCAGTTCCGCCGTATGGAGGACGAGGGCTTCCTGCCCCGGCCGCTGAGCGACCTGGTGTTCTTCGCGGAGGAGCCGGTGGGGGCGCTGGCGTACCTGGAGGAGAGCCGGGGCGTGGCGTGATCACACGTGGGTGATGCGAGCATGGCGGGCATGGCTACACATGTGATCACCGGGGCGGGTTCCGGCATCGGCGCGGCCGTGGCCCGCCGCCTGCACGCGCGCGGGGACGACGTCGTGCTGCACGCGCGCGACGCGGGCCGCGCGAAGGAACTGGCGGCCGAGTTCCCCGGGGCGAAGACCCTCGTCGGCGACCTGGCCGACCCCGACAAGCTCAGCTGGGCGCTGTCCCACCAGACGCTGCCGGACCGGGTGGACTCCCTGCTGCACATCGCCGGCGTGGTCGACCTGGGCCCCGTCGGCGAGCTCACCCCCAAGACCTGGCGTCACCAGCTCACCGTCAACCTCGTCGCCCCCGCGGAACTCACCCGTCTCTTTCTGCCCCAACTGCGCGCCGCCCGCGGCCACGTGGTGTTCGTGAACTCGGGCGCGGGGCTGAACGCCCACGCCGACTGGTCCGCGTACGCGGCTTCCAAGCACGGCCTGAAGGCCCTCGCCGACGCCCTGCGCCAGGAGGAGCACGCGAAGGGCGTCCGCGTCACCTCCGTCTACCCCGGCCGCACGGCGAGCCCCATGCAGGCCAAGGTGCACCAGCAGGAGGGCAAGCCGTACGACCCGGCGAAGTGGATCGACCCGGAGTCCGTCGCCACGACGATCCTGATGGCCCTGGACCTGCCGAGGGACGCGGAGGTGAACGACCTGACGGTGCGGCCGGGGCGGTGACGCGCGCGTCGTGACGTCGGCCGCGACCAGCCCGTCCGGCGATTCAGGACGAGGCCGTCAGGCCGGAGCGGGGGTGCGGGGGCGGCAGCCCCGGTCGGCGGTCGCGCCGGGGCCGGGCACGTAGGCTGCTGGGGTGAGTGAGCAAACCCAGTTTCGCTTCGGTGCCGCCACCGGCGTCGGATCCATGCCCGGCGGGGACGCCCGTGAGGCCGCCAAGACCGTCACCGGGTCCTTCGAGGACTTCCCGTTCCTGCCCGAGCTGCCCGCCCGCGGTCCCGGCGCCGACATGATCGGGCGGACCGCCGGGATGCTCGTCGAGCTGTACGCGCGCGTGGAGCCCAGTGGCTGGCGTTTCGGGGACCGGCCGGGCCGGGACACCAAGCGGGCGTGGGCGTGGCTCGGCGAGGACCTCGACGCGCTGGAGGAGTTCACGCAGGGGTACGAGGGCCCGCTGAAGGTGCAGGCCGTCGGGCCGTGGACGCTCGCCGCGGCCGTCGAGCTGAAGAACGGCGAGGCGGTTCTGTCCGACCCCGGCGCCTGCCGCGACCTCGCCGCCTCCCTCACCGAGGGCCTGCGCCTGCACCTCGCCGAGGTGCGGCGGCGTGTCCCCGGCGCCCGGCTCGTGCTCCAGCTCGATGAGCCCTCCCTCACCGCCGTACTGCGCGGCCGGGTGCGGACCGCCAGCGGCTACCGCACCCACCGCGCCGTCGACCGGCAGATCATCGAGGCCACGCTCCGGGACGTCGTCGCCGTGCACGAGGGCGGCCCGGTCGTGGTCCACTCCTGTGCCCCCGACGTCCCGTTCGCGCTGCTGCGCCGGGCCGGTGCCGCCGCCGTCTCCTTCGACTTCTCGCTTCTCACCGAGCGTGACGACGACGCGATCGGCGAGGCCGTGGAGGACGGCACCCGGCTGTTCGCCGGTGTCGTGCCGAGCACGGACGACCCATTGTCAGACCCTGCCGGTAGCGTCATGGGTGTCAGGACGCTGTGGCGCAGGCTGGGGCTGTCACCGGGGCTTCTTCCCGAGGCGGTCACGGTCACGCCGACGTGCGGACTCGCGGGCGCTTCCCCCGAGTACGCGCGGCGGGCCCTCGCCCACTGCGTCCGGGCGGCGAGATCCCTCGCGGACAACCCTGAGTAACGGGAGGACGACACGGTGGCCGGCGACAAGCAAGCGGAGTCCACAGCGGTACCCGCCGAGGCACGGGAGCGGCATGCGCAGCTCGCCGAGCAGGTCGAGGAGCACCGCTTCCGGTACTACGTGAAGGACGCTCCCGTCATCAGCGACGCGGAGTTCGACCAGCTCCTGCGCACCCTGGAGGAGCTGGAGGAGGAGCACCCGGAGCTGCGCACCCCGGACTCGCCGACCCAGAAGGTCGCCGGGTCCTACGAAACGGAGTTCTCGGCGGTCGAGCACCGCCAGCGCATGCTGTCCCTCGACAACACCTTCAACGACGACGAGCTCGCCGCGTGGGCCGACCGCATCGCCCGCGAACTGGGCGCGCAGGACTACCACTTCCTGTGCGAGCTGAAGGTCGACGGCCTCGCCGTCAACCTCACCTATGAGCACGGCCGCCTCACGCGCGCGGCGACCCGCGGCGACGGCCGCACCGGCGAGGACATCACCCCCAACGTCCGCACCATCGCCGAGATCCCGGACCGGCTGAAGGGCGACCGCGTCCCGGACCTGGTGGAGATCCGCGGCGAGGTCTACTTCCCGATGGAGAAGTTCGAGGAGCTCAACCGCCGCCTGGTGGAGGCCGGCGACAAGCCGTTCGCCAACCCGCGCAACGCGGCGGCCGGTTCCCTGCGCCAGAAGGACCCGCGCGTCACGGCCACCCGCCCGCTGCACATGGTGGTGCACGGCATCGGCGCCCTGGAGGGCTTCCAGGGCCTCACCCGCCTCTCCCAGGCCTACGACCTGCTCAAGGAGTGGGGCCTGCCCACCTCGCGGCACAACAAGGTGGTCGACGACCTCGAAGGCGTACGGGAGTTCATCGCGTACTACGGCGAGAACCGCCACTCCGTGGAGCACGAGATCGACGGCGTGGTGGTCAAGCTGGACGAGATCCGCCTGCAGGGCCGCCTCGGTTCGACGGCCCGCGCCCCGCGCTGGGCGATCGCGTACAAGTACGCGCCGGAGGAGGTCAACACCAAGCTCGTCAACATCCGCGTGGGCGTGGGCCGCACCGGCCGCGTCACGCCGTACGCGCAGGTCGAGCCGGTGACGGTGGCCGGCTCGGAGGTCGAGTTCGCCACCCTGCACAACCAGGACATCGTCAAGGCCAAGGGCGTCCTCATCGGCGACACGGTGGTGCTGCGCAAGGCCGGTGACGTCATCCCGGAGATCCTCGGCCCGGTCGTCGACCTGCGCGACGGCACCGAGCGCGAGTTCGTGATGCCGTCCGAGTGCCCCGAGTGCGGTACGGCGCTGAGGCCGATGAAGGAGGGCGACGTCGACCTGCGCTGCCCGAACTCCCGTACCTGCCCCGCACAACTGCGCGAACGGCTGTTCTATCTGGCGGGCCGCAAGGCGCTGGACATCGAGCACTTCGGCTATGTCGCCGCGGCCGCCCTCACCGGTCCGCTGGAGCCGAAGGAGCCGCCGCTGAAGGACGAGGGTGACCTGTTCGACCTCACCGTCGAGCAGCTGCTGCCCATCAAGGCCTACGTCCTCGACCAGGACAGCGGCCTGCCCAAGCGGGACCCGAAGACCGGCGAGGAGAAGATCGTCACGGTCTTCGCCAACCAGCAGGGCGAGCCCAAGAAGAACGCGCTCGCGATGCTGGAGAACATCGCGGCCGCCAAGCAGCGCCCGCTCGCCCGCATCCTGACCGGTCTGTCGATCCGTCATGTCGGCCCCGTGGCCGCCGAGGCGCTGGCCCGCGAGTTCCGCTCCATCGACCGCATCGAGCAGGCGACCGAGGAGGAGCTGGCCACCACCGACGGGGTCGGCCCCATCATCGCCGCCTCGCTCAAGGAGTGGTTCGCCGAGGACTGGCACCGCGAGATCATCCGCAAGTGGAAGGCCGCCGGCGTCCGGCTGGAGGAGGAGAGCACCGGCGAGGAAGAGGGCCCCCGCCCGCTCGAAGGTCTCACCGTCGTCGTCACCGGCACGCTCGAACACTTCACGCGGGACGGCGCGAAGGAGGCGCTGCAGAGCCGAGGCGCCAAGGTGACCGGATCGGTTTCGAAGAAGACGTCATTCGTCGTTGTGGGTGACAACCCCGGATCGAAATATGACAAGGCGATGCAGCTCAAGGTGCCGGTTCTGGACGAGGAGGGGTTCAACGTCCTTCTGGAGCAAGGGCCTGAGGCGGCGTCGGAGGTCGCGCTTCCGACCGGCGAGTAGCGGTTGAAGAACACCCGATCGGCGCATACCAGATGCATACGGGCGGCTGAGGCGCATTCGGGCAACCGTCGACGACCGCTGCCCGTGGAAGCCTTCTGCGGCCTACTGTTGAGGTGTGCACCTGCCGTGCCCAGCTGCGGTTGGGGCATTCCCTTGCTCTTGGCGAGCACGGGGAACGGTTTTCCAACGCGGTGCCGTTGATGGATGTCGGGCATCGGGCCGCGTGGCGTGGGCACCGCCGGCTGTGAGAGGGACGGGAATGGAACCGACCGAGAGCGCCGCCCCGTACTCACGGCTGCGCCGGATGGCCGGCGCCTGGCGAGGGGGCCTCCGTTCGGCCTGGCGTGCGAGTACCGCGACGCCGGGGGACCAGGACGCCGGGCAGCGCATCGTCCTGGACGGACGCGACGCCGCCGCCCTCACCGCCGGGCACGCCGCCGGACTGCCGGGAGTCGACGGCGAACGGCACCTGTCCTGGCCCGCGCTGCCCGCGGCGGTCGTCGCGGCCGCCGGGTTCACCCTCGGCGCCGGATTCCTGCGGGCGTTCACCGGCCACCACGCGCTCTTCCCGTCCGGCACGACCGGCTGGGCGCTGGCCGTGCTCACCGGCATCATCGTCGGCCACCTGGTCGCGCTCGGCCGCGCCCGCTGGTGGGGCGGCACCGGCTCCGGCGCCGCCCTCACCCTCGCCGTCCTGCTGCTGTACGGCTGGGTGGCCGCCGGGCTGGTCAGCCTCACCGTCGTCGTCCTGGTCGGCATAGCCCGGCGGCACCGCTGGCGGCAGGGCCTGCTGCACGGCGCGGTGGACGTCCTCGGCATCGGCGCCGGCGCCCTGCTGCTGGCCGCCTTCGACCGCCTGCCCTCCGTCGAGGACCCCTGGCACCCCGCCACCTGGAACCTCTACACCGCCACCGAGGTGATCCTGGTCGCGATCGCCTACCTCGCGGTCTCCCGCACCCTGCTGTGGTACCTGCACGCGCCCCGCCCCGGCGGACTGCCCACCATCGCCCGCACCGCCCTGGTCCGGCACGGCCTGGTCGCGGTCGCGCTGCTCGGCATCGCCCCCCTGATCTGCGTGGTCGCCGTCGCCAAGCCGATCCTGCTGCCGCTGTTCGCCATCCCCCTGATCGCCCTCGACTCCACCCTGTGGATAGCCCGCGCCCGCGCGGAGGAGCAGCTGCGCGATCCGCTCACCGGGCTGCCCAACCGCCAGTGGCTCCTGGAGCGCATCTGGACCGCACTGGACGACGCCGAGCGCATCGACGCCCGCGCCGCCCTGATGCTGATCGACCTCGACCGGTTCCGATCGGTCAATGACACCCTCGGTCATCTCGCCGGTGACCGGCTGCTGCTGCAGACCGCCGACCGGCTGCGGCTGGCCCTGCCGCGCGGGGCGGAGGCCGCCCGGCTCGGCGGCGACGAGTTCGCCGTCTTACTGCCGGTCGCCGACTCCACGACGTCCGCGACCCGAATCGCCCGCGGCCTCGTCACCGCGCTCAGCTCCCCGCTCGACCTCGACGGCCTCACCCTCGTGCTGGAGGCCAGCGCCGGGGTCGCCGTCTTCCCCGACCACGCCCTCGACGCCGAGGGACTGCTGCGCCGCGCGGACGTGGCGATGTACCAGGCGAAACGCGACCGCACGGGGGTGGAGGTGTACGAGTCCAAGCGGGACTCGAACACCCCGGACCGGCTCGGCCTCCTCGCCGACCTGCGCCGGGCGCTGGACGCGCACGAGGTCGAGCTGCACTACCAGCCGAAGGTGCGCTTCGACGGGCAGGTGGCCGGGCTGGAGGCGCTGGTGCGGTGGGTGCACCCGGAGCGCGGGAAGGTGCCGCCGGACGAGTTCATCGCGATCGCCGAGTCGTCCGGGCTGATGCCGCACCTGACGGAGTACGTGCTGGAGACGGCGCTCGGACAGGTGGCGCAGTGGCGGGCGCAGGGGCTGTTCGTGCCGGTCGCGGTGAACGTGTCCCCGCGTGACGTGCACACTCCCGGCTTCGCGGGCTCCGTCGCCGCCCGCCTGGCCCGGCACGGAGTGCCCGCGGGAGCGCTCCAACTGGAGATAACGGAACACGTGCTCCTGGAGGACCCGCAGCGGGCCGCCGACACCCTCGCCGGGCTGACCGGGCACGGCGTGAAGATGTCGCTGGACGACTTCGGCACCGGGTACTCCTCGCTCGTCCACCTCAAGCGGCTGCCGGTGAGCGAGCTGAAGATCGACCGTTCGTTCGTGGCACGGCTGGCGGTCGACGCGGAGGACGCGGAGATCGTGCGGTGCACCGTCGACCTCGCGCATTCGCTGGGGCTGCTCGTGGTCGCCGAGGGGGTCGAGGACGACGAGACGTGGGAGCGGCTGCGGGATCTGCGGTGCGATGCCGTGCAGGGGTGGCTGGTCGCCGCGGCGATGCCTCCCGAGGAGACGACTGCGTGGTTGCGGGCTCGGGGGGCTCGGGGGTGGCAGCGGCCGAAGGCCGCACTGCCTGCGGCCGACTAGATGTTGGGGAGTGCCGGGTACTGTCGTCGGTCGTCTGCCGCGCCGCGGGGGCCGAGCGCGCCCACGCGGCGGAGCCGCATATCGAACACAGCCCCGCGCCCCTTACTCGGCACTGCTGCGCCGTCTCTCACCAGACCACCGTTATCCGTTTCACGGGCACAGGCTCCCGCCCCATAGGATTGGCCCCAAACCACACACACTCACCCCAGAGGATCGCTGCATGCCTGGCATCACGCGCGAGGAGGTCGCCCACCTCGCCCGGCTGGCGCGTCTGGAGCTGAAGCCCGAAGAGCTCGACCACTTCGCCGGCCAGCTGGACGACATCATCGGCGCGGTCGCCCGCGTCAGCGAGGTCGCCGACCAAGACGTACCGCCGACCTCGCACCCGCTCCCGCTGACGAACGTCATGCGCCCGGACGAGGTCCGCCCGTCGCTCACCCCCGAGCAGGCGCTGTCCGGCGCCCCGGCCCAGGAGCAGCAGCGTTTCAAGGTGCCGCAGATCCTGGGGGAGGAGTAATCCGCATGACGGACGCAATCATCAAGCTCACCGCCGCCGAGATCGCCGCGAGGATCGCCTCCGGCGAGCTCACGGCCGTCGAGGTCACCGAGGCCCACCTGGCCCGTATCGAGGCCGTCGACGAGAAGGTGCACGCCTTCCTGCACGTCGACCGCGAGGGCGCCCTCGCGCAGGCCCGAGCCGTCGACGAGAAGCGGGCCAAGGGGGAGAAGCTCGGCCCGCTGGCCGGTGTTCCCCTCGCGCTCAAGGACATCTTCACCACCGAGGGCATCCCCACCACCGTGGGCTCCAAGATCCTTCAGGGGTGGATTCCGCCGTACGACGCCACCCTCACCCGGAAGCTGAAGGACGCCGACGTCGTCATCCTCGGCAAGACCAACATGGACGAGTTCGCCATGGGGTCCTCGACCGAGAACAGCGCGTACGGGCCCACCGGCAACCCCTGGGACCTCACCCGCATCCCCGGCGGCTCCGGCGGCGGCTCCTCCGCCGCGCTCGCCTCGTACCAGGCCCCGCTCGCCATCGGCACCGACACCGGCGGGTCCATCCGCCAGCCGGCCGCCGTCACCGGCACGGTCGGCGTGAAGCCGACGTACGGGGCCGTCTCGCGCTACGGCATGGTGGCGTTCTCGTCCTCCCTCGACCAGGGCGGGCCCTGCGCCCGTACGGTCCTGGACGCGGCCCTCCTGCACGAGGTGATCGCCGGGCACGACCCGCTCGACTCCACCTCCATCGACGCCCCGGTCCCGCCGGTCGTCGAGGCCGCCCGCAACGGCAGCGTCGAGGGCATGCGCGTCGGCGTCGTCAAGCAGTTCCGCGGCGAGGGCTACCAGGCCGGCGTCATCCAGCGGTTCGACGAGTCGGTCCGGCTGCTCAAGGAGCTGGGCGCGGAGATCGTCGAGCTGGACTGCCCGTCCTTCGACCTGGCGCTGTCGGCGTACTACCTGATCGCCCCGAGCGAGTGCTCCAGCAACCTGGCCCGCTTCGACGGCCTGCGCTACGGCCTGCGTACCGGCGACGACGGCTCGCACTCCGCCGAGGAGGTCACGTCCCTGACCCGCGAGGCCGGCTTCGGCCCCGAGGTCAAGCGGCGCATCATGCTCGGCACGTACGCCCTGTCGAGCGGCTACTACGACGCGTACTACGGCAGCGCCCAGAAGGTCCGTACGCTGATCAAGCAGGACTTCGACAAGGCGTTCGAGCAGATCGACGTGATCGTCTCGCCGACCACGCCCACCACCGCCTTCCCGATCGGTGAGCGTGCCGACGACCCGATGGCGATGTACCTCGCCGACCTGTGCACCATCCCGACCAACCTGGCGGGCAACGCGGCCATGTCCCTGCCCTGCGGCCTGGCCCCGGAGGACAACCTGCCGGTCGGCCTGCAGATCATCGCCCCGGCGATGCAGGACGACCGCCTGTACAAGGTGGGCGCCGCCGTCGAGGCCGCCTTCGTGGAAAAGTGGGGGCACCCGCTCCTGGAGGAGGCTCCGTCGCTGTGAGTGCACTGACCAAGGCCAAGGGCTTCAAGAAGTCGAAGTCCGGTACGTACCTGTCCATGGCCGCCACCGCGTTCGGCGCGATCGGCGTCGCCAAGCAGATCAAGAAGGCCCGCGCCGAGAACGACACGCTGCGGCTCGTCGACGCCGTCGTCACCGCCGCCGGCGTCGTCACCGGCCTCGCCATGCTCTACCGCGAGCTGAAGCGGCTGGGCGACGACGACGTCCTGCTGGGCTGAGAGGGAAGTTTCACCGTGACCACCACGACCGACCTGGTGTCGTACGAGGACGCGCTGGCGTCGTACGACCCCGTCATGGGCCTTGAGGTCCATGTCGAACTCGGCACCAAGACCAAGATGTTCTGCGGCTGTTCGACCGCGCTCGGCGCCGAACCGAACACCCAGACCTGTCCCGTCTGCCTCGGCCTGCCCGGCGCGCTCCCGGTCGTCAACGCGACCGGCGTCGAGTCCGCGATCAAGATCGGGCTCGCGCTGAACTGCGAGATCGCCGAGTGGTGCCGCTTCGCCCGGAAGAACTACTTCTATCCGGACATGCCGAAGAACTTCCAGACCTCCCAGTACGACGAGCCGATCGCCTTCAACGGCTACCTCGACGTACAGCTGGAGGACGGCGAGACCTTCCGCGTGGAGATCGAGCGCGCCCACATGGAGGAGGACACCGGCAAGTCCACGCACGTGGGTGGCGCGACGGGCCGGATCCACGGCGCCTCGCACTCGCTGCTGGACTACAACCGCGCCGGCATCCCGCTGATCGAGATCGTCACCAAGCCGATCGTCGGCGCGGGCGAGCGCGCGCCCGAGGTGGCGAAGGCGTACGTCCGTGAGCTGCGCGAGCTCATCCGCGCGCTCGGCGTGTCCGAGGCCCGCATGGAGATGGGCCAGATGCGCTGCGACGTGAACCTGTCGCTGATGCCCAAGGGCGCCGACAAGTTCGGCACCCGCTCCGAGACCAAGAACGTCAACTCCCTGCGCTCGGTGGAGCGTGCGGTGCGCTTCGAGATCCAGCGGCACGCGGCCGTGCTCGGCGACGGCGGCACGGTGGTCCAGGAGACGCGCCACTTCCACGAGGACACGGGCACGACGACGTCCGGTCGTACGAAGGAGGAGGCCGAGGACTACCGGTACTTCCCGGAGCCGGACCTGGTGCCCGTGGCCCCGTCCCGCGAGTGGGTCGAGCAGATCCGCGCCTCGCTGCCGGAGCTGCCGCTGGTGCGCCGCAACCGGCTCCGCGAGGAGTGGGGCATCTCCGCCACGGACATGCAGGCGATCCTCAACGCCGGTGCGCTCGCCCCGATCGTCGCCACGATCGACGCCGGTGCCGACGCGGCCTCCGCCCGCAAGTGGTGGATGGGTGAGCTGGCGCGTACGGCCAACGAGACGGGCATGTCCCTGGAGTTGCTGCCCATCACGCCCGAGCAGGTCGCCCGGGTGACCACCCTGGTCGCCGAGGGCTCCCTCAACGACAAGCTGGCGCGTCAGGTCATCGACGGCGTCCTCAAGGGCGAAGGCACCCCGGACGAGGTCGTCGACAAGCGCGGTCTGAAGGTCGTCTCCGACGAGGGCGCGCTCACCGCCGCCGTGGACGAGGCCATCGCCGGCAACCCGGGCATCGCGGACAAGATCCGCGGGGGCAAGGTGGCCGCGGCCGGCGCCCTGGTCGGCGCGGTCATGAAGGCGACCCGGGGCCAGGCCGACGCGGCCCGCGTCAAGGAGCTGATCCTTCAGAGGCTGGGCGTCAGCGAGGGCTGAGCACGAGCAAGGGGGGTGCACCGGTCACGGTGCACCCCCCTTGGTGTGTCACACCGGGCGCTGCCCCACCAGCCGTACGAAGCCCAGCGCGCGGCCCTCGTCCGCCCGCAGCATCTCGCCGACCCGGCGGGACATCGTGCGATGGAACTCCTCCGGGCTCTCCTCGGCGACCACGTCGCACCACAGCAGCCAGTCCCGCCAGCCGTCGTCCAGCCAGTCGGCGGACTCGACGTGGACGGCGCCGCCGCGGGTCCAGTGGCGTCGCCACCAGTCGGCGGAGTGGAAGCACCAGAAGTCGGGCTCCCACCATGGTGCGAGGTGCTCGGGCGGCTCGGTGCCGTCCGGTTCCTCCCGCAGCGCCGGTACGACGACACCGATCCGCCCGCCGGGCTTCAACAGCCGCGTCAGGGTGGGCAGATAGAGGTCGTCGGTGCCGAAGTACTGATACGCGTCGATGGACACGATCGCGTCGAACGTGCCCTCGCCGAACGGCAGGTCGTGCGCCTCCGCGTGCACCGGCAGCACCCGGTCGGCGACGCCCGCCGCGGCGAGCCGTTCGGCGTTCTCGTCGGGCTTGATCCACAGATCGGCGGCGGTGACCTGGACGTCGTACTCCCTCGCGAGGAAGACCGACGTGAGCGCGCGGCCGCAGCCCAGGTCGAGCACGCGCGCGCGTGGGGGCAGGGAATCGAGGCCGAGTGCGGGGGCCAGCCACTCCAGCAGCCACAGCGGGTGCGGGCCCATCTGGTGGTCGACGACCCAGCGCGCGTCGTACTGGCTGCTGCGCGGGTAGCGGTCGTTGGTGAGTCGCTCGGTGAGATCGGACATGGGGACTGTGCTTAGCAGCCGGTGGACAGGGGCCGCATCCGAATTCCCGGCGGGAGGCGCTACGCTCGCGCGCCATGAGCGAACGCGCTGATCCTGCGCAGGAGGCGCGGCGGGCCCGCTGGACCGCCGCCGGGACCGGTGGGCTGCTGGCGTGCGCGGGGCTGGCCGCGTCCGTGCTGCGGGCCACGGACGCCGAACCGGTGCTCGTACCGGCCGCCTATGCCCTCGGCGCGGCCGTCTGCGCGTGTGCGGCGGTGCTCGGGTCGCGGGGGCGCACCCGGCGGGCGCTGTGGCTGCTGGTGGGCGGGGCCATGGTGATGGCGTTCGGAGACCAGTTCGACTGACGGTCGACAGAGTTCACCCAATTGTCCTGTGAGCCGCCTCCCACTCCTGTGAATAAACCCACGAAGCGACCAAACGATCATTTCTCCCTGTAAGAGTGGCTGTGCATTGCTCATGCGTTCTTTGCGGGCCGTTCAGAACACGGACGACTGTTCCCGGTCAAAGATCCACACGGCATATCCTGGGAGCACGTCCGTGGCAGCCCTCGCCCGCTGGTGTGTGCGGAACCGCCTGACCGCCGTTCTCCTGTGGCTCCTCGCCTTCGGCGGGGTGGCCGCTGCCGCCACCGCGACCGGCACGGCGTACTCGAACGACTACCAGGTCCCGGGCACCGAGTCGGGGCGGGCCGGGCAGCTGCTGAAGGAGGGCTTCCCGGACCTGGGCGGCGCCGCGGGCACGGTCGTCTGGCACACCGAGACCGGCTCGGTCCGCGCCGCCGACGTCGAACAGACGATGACCCGTACCCTGCACGCCATCGCCCAACTGCCCGGCGTCGCCACCGTGGCGAGCCCGTACGACGGTCAGGGCGCGGGCCGGATCAGCGAGGACGGCCGTACCGCCTACGCCACCGTCGCCTTCCGCGACCAGGCCCAGGACATCGACGAGTCCGAGGTGTGGGCCGTCGTAAACACCGCCAAGGACGCCGAGGCCGACGGGCTCCGGGTGGAGCTGGGCGGCACCGCCGCCGGCCTCACCGACCCGTCCGGCGGGCATCTGGCCGAGGTCGTCGGCGTGGTGGTCGCCGCGGTCGTGCTGTTCCTCGCCTTCGGCTCGCTCGCCGCCTCCCTGCTGCCCATCGCCACCGCCCTGGTCGGCGTCGGCACCGCGTACGCCGGGATCGTGCTGCTCGGGCACGTCATGACCGTCGCCGACTTCGCGCCGATGCTGGGCATGCTGATCGGGCTCGGCGTCGGCATCGACTACGCGCTGTTCATCGTCACCCGCCACCGGCGCGGCCTGAAACGCGGCCTGGGCGTCACCGAGGCGGCCACCACGGCCGTCGCCACCACGGGACGTGCGGTGGTGTTCGCGGGTGCCACCGTTTGCATCGCGCTGCTGGGAATGCTGATACTCCGGCTCGGCTTCCTCAACGGCGTGGCCGTCGCGGCCTCGTTGACGGTCGTGCTCACCGTCGCGGCCTCCGTGACCCTGCTGCCCGCCCTGCTGTCCTTCGTCGGCATGCGCGCGCTCAGCCGCCGCGAACGCCGCCGCCTTCAGGAGCACGGTCCCGAACCCGAGCTGCCCACGGGATTCGCCGCCCGCTGGTCCGCCTTCGTCGAACGGCACCCCAAGAAGCTCGGCGCGGTCGCGCTCGCCGTCATCACGCTGCTCGCCCTGCCCACCCTCTCGCTCCGCCTCGGCACCTCCGACCAGGGCAACAACCCCGAGTCGACGACCACCAGGAAGGCCTACGACCTCCTCGCCGACGGCTTCGGACCCGGCGTCAACGGCCCCCTCACCCTCGTCACCGAGATCCGCGGCGCCGAGGACCGGCTCGCCGTCGACAGCCTCGGCGGCAGCCTGCGCGCCACCGAGGGCGTCGCCGCCGTGACACCGGTGACGTTCGACTCCGGCGGCCACATCGCGTACCTCACCGTCGTACCCGAGTCGTCCCCGCAGTCGGCGAGCACCAGTGACCTCGTCGACCGGCTGCGCACCGAGGTCCTGCCGCGCGCCGAGGCCGGCACCTCCCTCGACGTGCACGTCGGCGGGGTCACGGCCGCCTACGACGACTTCGCCGAGGTGATCCTCGACAAGCTGCCGCTGTTCGTCGGCGTGGTCATCGGCCTCGGCTGTGTGCTGCTGCTGCTCGCCTTCCGGTCCGTCGGCATCCCGCTGAAGGCCGCCGCGATGAACGTCGCAGCCGTCGCCGCCTCGTTCGGGGTGGTCGTCGCGATCTTCCAGTGGGGCTGGGGCAGCGAAGTGCTCGGCCTCGGCCGCGCGGGCCCGATCGAGCCCTTCCTCCCCGTGATCATGGTGTCGGTGCTCTTCGGGCTCTCCATGGACTACCAGGTCTTCCTGGTCAGCCGGATGTACGAGGAGTGGCTGGAGACCGGCGACAACCGGCGGGCCGTCCGGGTCGGCCTCGCCGAGACCAGCCGGGTGATCAACTGCGCCGCGGTCATCATGATCTCGGTCTTCCTCGCCTTCGTGCTCAGCGGCGACCGCGTGATAGCCCTGTTCGGCATCGCGCTCGCCGCCGCCGTCGCCCTCGACGCCTTCGTGCTCCGCACGCTGCTGGTGCCCGCCCTCATGCACCTGCTCGGTGCCGCCAACTGGTGGCTGCCCCGCTGGCTCGACCGGTACCTGCCGCGGATCAGCGTCGAGCCGCCCGAATCCCGCGCCGAGCAGGAAAATCTCAACGACGCCCATGCCGCACGTGAGAAGCTCACGGACGTCGTGGACGTACGGGAGAAAGAGCGGCGTTCGGATGTACGCGATATCCCTGGGTGACGACGGAGCCCGGCTGCGGCCCCTGGAGCCCTGGCACGCCGAGGAGTTCCTCGCCCACCTCCACCGCGGGCGGGACTTCATCACCCGGCACATCCCGTTCGGGTCCAAGGCCACCGACCTCGACTCCGCCCGGGCCCTGCTCCAGTCGTACGCCGACAGGCGCGCAGCCGACAGCGGCTCCCTGCACGGCGTCTGGCTGGACGGCAAGCTCGTCGGGGGTGTCCTCTTCCGCGTCTTCGACGCCGCCACCGGCGTCTGCGAGATCGGCTGCTGGCTGGAACCGGCGGCCACCGGACGAGGCCTCATCACGCGCGCGTCGCGCATCCTGATCGACTGGGCGTTCGACGAGCGCGGTATGCACCGGGTGGAGTGGCACGCGGCGTCCGACAACACGGCCAGCATCAACGTGGCACGCCGGCTGGGCATGACCCGGGAGGGCGTGCTGCGTGAGAGCTATCCCTGGCGGGGCGTGCGGCAGGACTACGAGATCTGGGCCGTGCTCGCGCCGGAGTGGGCGCGGACACGCGCGCGTGGCGCTCACAACGATCATTAAGGAACCTCTCAGACTCCGTCCGTACGGTGCGGGGCATGGCAACCAAGACTGTGGACGAGACCCCCGCCGAGACCGGCGCCGAGACCGGGGCGAAGACCGACGAGGACCGGGTCGAGGCGGCGGCGGACCCCACCGCCACGGAAGCCGACACCGGCACCGAGGACGGCGACGAGCAGCCCGAAGCGGCGCAGGCCGCACAGAGCGGCCCCACCGGGGTCGGCCAGGGCGCCGGCGCCGTCGTCGCCGTCGCGCTCGGCATCGTCTCGCTCACCGGCAGCTGGGTCGGCACCGTGGCCTCCGCGCGCGAGTCGCTGATCGGCCAGCTGCAGACCTCGCAGTCCTCCAGCGTCGCCACGATGGTCAAGGAGGGCTACGGCGACGCCTGGGCCGCCAACGCCCTGTGGGCCGGCGTGTTCGCGCTGGCCGCGCTGATCGTCGGCGTCGTGGTCCTGGCCCGCCCCGCGTTCGGCGCGCCCGGAAATCCGCAGGCGCCGTGGATCAAGTCGGTCGCCTGGGCCGGTGTCTCCCTCGGCGTGATCGGCCTGTTCCTGGCCGTCCTGAAGTACACCGGCGTCCTCCTGGGCCTGCCCGCCACCGGCTGAGCCGACGCGGACCACGAGGGGTCCCTGGACGTCCTGCGGTGCTGACGGACGTGCGGGGACCCATCGCTTGCGCGTCGGCGTGCAGCTCAGGAAGCGAGCACCGTGCGGCCCTCGGCGATGATGGCCGCCGGTTTCCTCGACCTCCTGCGGGGCGAGGGACGTCAGCGGCGGCCGGACCGGTCCGGCGTCGTGGCCCTCCAAGGTGACCGGGGCCCTCACCAGCGCCACCGCGTGGCCCGGAACCCGCTGGCGCAGCCGGACCAGGGGGTGGAAGAAGGCGCGCTGCAGGTACGCCCGCTGGCTCGCCTCGGCCGCGGACCGCCTGGCCAGGCCGAGGGCGCCGCCGACCCCGGCGTACACCGGGACGCGTCCCCCACCGCGTCGACGGCGGTCCGCACGACCGCGGTGAACTCATCCAGGTCCGGGGCATGGAACCCGCCGTGCCCCAGGCGACGAACACTCCGCCCGGGCCGGCGTCGAGGTCGACGTCACGCGTCCGGAGTCCGGCGTGCGGCGCGCGGTCGGCTCCCGGGACGTCCCGCAAGTTCTCCGGCGGGCAGCGTCAGCGCATCGGCATCGCCCGCGCACCGGCCCTGGACACCTCCCGCGCCACCCACGACCGGGAGATCCGGCTCAAGGGAGACATCCCCTCGCCCTGCTCTCCCGCACGGTCGGCATCGGCCCGGTGCCGGGGGCGTAGGCCGGGGCTTAGGAGATGTCCCGGTGAACCGGTGACCGTACTAAGGGGTCCTTGCACTATGCCCGCCCGGGGCGCGTGGTCTGGCACCGCACCTCGCCGCGTTGCCGAAACGCCCAGGTGGCTCCGCTACCAGGGCGCTCCGGCGCCTTGCGATGCACGGCACCAGACCACGCGACCTGATCGGACGCTCATAGTGCAAGGACCCCTAAGTGCCTTCTAAGGCCCCGCGCCTGCCGAAGATACGGAACTCTCCCGATGTGGCGAACCCTCCTCGGAAACGAAGGTGGAGGCATCGCAATGAGCGATACCGCCTACCGACCTCTCCCAGGAGAAGAGATGTACGAGTACGAGCTCCAGCAGATCCGTTCCGCCGAGCTGATCCGCCGGGCCGAGCACGAGCGGCTGGTCCGCGAAGCCATACGCAGCGGCCGCGCCGCCCGCCGGGAAGCAGCCGAACGCGCCGCCGCGAACGAGGCGCATACCCGCCGTCCACGACGGCACCGGTCCCCACGCACCGCGTGAGCGCGGCCGGGCCAAGGGACGGCGCGCGGGACGGACGCCACCGCGGGAAAACCGGTGCCGCGTTGTCAGACCCGCGTGCGATGCTCGGACTTGTGGAGACCAGGTCCGTCAGTCCCGTCTTCGTCGGCCGCGCCGAGGAGTTGGACACGCTGAACGACGCGCTCGCCCGCGCTGCCGCGGGCGAGCCGCAGGCGTTGCTCCTGGGCGGTGAGGCGGGCGTGGGAAAGACCCGGCTCGTCGAGGAGTTCAGCACCGCGGCGGCTCGCAAGGGCGCCGTCGTCGGGCTCGGCGGCTGTGTCGAGATCGGCGCCGACGGACTGCCCTTCGCCCCGTTCTCCACCGCACTGCGCGCCCTGCGCCGTGAACTGCCGGACGAACTGGCCGCCGCGGCCGCCGGGCAGGAGGCAGAACTGGCCCGGCTGCTCCCGGAGTTGGGCGACGCGGGCGCCCGCCGCCATGACGAGGAGGGCATGGCCCGCCTCTTCGAGCTGACCGCCCGCATGCTGGAGCGCGTCGCCGCCGACCGCACGGTCGTCGTCGCCCTGGAGGACCTGCACTGGGCCGACGCCTCCACCCGCCACCTCCTCGCCTACCTGTTCCGCACCCTGCGCACCGGCCGCCTGGTCGTCCTCGCCACCTACCGCTCCGACGACATCCACCGCCGCCACCCGCTGCGCCCGCTGCTCGCCGAACTCGACCGGCTCCGCACGGTCCGGCGCATCGAACTCCCCCGCTTCAACCGCGAGGAAGTGGCCCGCCAGATCGCCGGCATCCACGCCGCCGAACCCGACCCCACCCAGGTCGAGGCGATCTTCCAACGCTCCGACGGCAACGCCTTCTTCGTCGAGGAACTCGCCGTCGCGGCCCACGAGGGCTCCTGCACCGGCCTCACCGACTCCCTGCGCGACCTGCTCCTCGTCCGCGTCGAGGGCCTGCCCGAGAGCGCCCAGCGGGTCGCCCGGATCGTCGCCGAGGGCGGCTCCACCGTCGAGTACCGGCTGCTCGCCGCCGTCGCCGGGCTCGCCGAGGACGACCTCATCGAGGCGCTGCGCGCGGCCGTGAACGCCAACATCCTGCTCGCCGCCCCCACCGGCGACGGCTACCGCTTCCGGCACTCCCTGGTCCGCGAGGCCGTCGCCGACGACCTGCTGCCCGGCGAGCGCTCCCGTCTCAACCGCCGTTACGCCGAGGCCTTGGAGGCCGACCCGGGCCTCGTCCCCGCCGACCAGCGCGTGACCCGCCTGGCCAGCTACTGGTACCACGCCAACGACGCCGCCAAGGCCCTGCCCGCCGTCCTGGCCGCCTCGGTCGCCGCCCGCCGCCGCGACGCCTACTCCGAGCAACTGCGGCTGCTGGAACGCGCGATGGAGCTCTGGGACGCCGCCCCCGACGACGTACGCGCCGGGCTGCGCCCCGTCGACTACACCGCGTCGTACCCGCCTTGCGGCTGCGACCCGGCGACGACCCCGCTGCGCTACCTCGACCTGATGGCCGAGGCCGCCGTCGCCGGCCGCTTCTGCGGCGAACGCGAACGCGCCATGAAGATCATCCGGCGCGCGCTGAGCATCCTGGAGGACGAGAACGACCCGCTGCGCGCCGCCTGGTTCTGGACCCAGCGCTCCCGGCTGGTCCAGGCCCTCGCCCGGGGCGACGGCCGGCAGGAACTGGCCACCGCGCAGGAGCTGCTGCGCGGCCTGCCGCCCTCCGACGTGCACGCCGAGGTCCTCACCACCGTCGCCAACTGGTCGATGCTGCACCAGCCCGGCCCCGAGGCCCTCGCCGCCGCCGAACGAGCCGTGGAGTACGCGCGCATGGTCGGCACCCGCGAGATCGAACTGAACGCCCGCCTCACCCTCGGCGGCCTCACCGTCGACGCGGGCGACGCCGGGGCGGGGTTCGCCGAGATGTACGAGGTCAAGGAGCGGGCCCTGCAGGAGGGCTTCGCCTACGTCGCCGGACGCGCGTATGTGAACCTGCCCGCCGAACTCGAAGCCACCGGCCGCTCCCGGGAGGCCGCCCCGATCCTTGAGGAAGGCACCGCCTTCGCCCGGAAGATGGGCCTGCTCGACACCGAGGCCTGGGTGTGGGCCAACCTCTCCGAGTCGCTGTACAGCCTCGGCCGCTGGCAGGAGGCCGAACAGGCCGCGGCCAACGTGCTCCGGCGCGGCCAGAGCGCCAAGCCCCAGGGCTCCGGCGCCGTGCGCCTGGCCCATCTCGCCCTGAGCCGGGGCGATGTGGCCGAGGCGAGACGCCGCCTGGACGCCGCCCGCGCCGCGTTCGGCTCGCACGATCCCATGCCCCAGCAGTGGCTGCCGATGGCGACCCTCGCCGTCGGCATCGCCGCCGCGGAGGGCCGCATCCTCGACGCCCGCGCCGAACTCCACGCCGCCCTGGACGCCGGCGCCCCACCCGGCACCGAGCAGTACGGCTGGCCGCTGCTGCTGGCCGCCGCCACCGCCGAGGCCGACGCCCGCACCCTGCCCGCCGCCGAACAGGGCCGCGCCGAGGCTCTCGACCGCATCCTCACCGCCGTCAAGTCCCTCACCACGAAGGTCCCCATCTGGCTCGCCCACGAGCAGTGGGTCCGCGCCGAACTGCACCGCGCCGAGGGCCGCGACACCCCCGACACCTGGACCCCGGTCGTCACCGCCTTCGAGCAACTTCAGCGCCCCTACGACCTCGCCCGCGTCCGCCACCGCCTCGCCGAGGCCCTGCTCGCCACCGGCGCCACGGAGCACCGCGAGCGCGTCACAGAGCTGCTGCGCCTCGCCCACGCCGTCGCCGACCACCTCGGCGCCCGCCCCCTCGCCGATGCCGTCACCGTCCTCGCCCAGCGTGCCCGCCTCGCCCTGGCCCCGGCCCCCGCCCCGAAGCCCGTCGCCGACCCCGCCCAGGCCCTGGGCCTCACCACCCGCGAACGCGACGTCCTGCGCCTGGTCGCGGGCGGCCGCACCAACCGCCAGATCGCCGAGGAACTCTTCATCTCCCCGAAGACGGCCAGCGTCCACGTCTCCAACATCCTCGGCAAGCTCGGCGTCTCGGGGCGCGGCGAGGCGGCGGCGCTGGCGCATCGGCTGGGCCTGTTCCCGTCCGAAACCCTCAGCGCTCCAAAGGCAGGGTGAGGCTTACGCTGTAAAACAACCGGCCGAGGGAGGCCCCGTGTTCAACGTCTTCGAGGAACTGTTCGCACCCGGCCGCAAACACACCCGTGACGAACAGAACCGCCTGGAACTGACCCGCGAGGACGTCGGCGACGGCGACCCGGGCCGCGGCCCCATAGACCTCGCGTCCGGCAAGGTGGTGGTACGGCCACCCGAGCCGACCGGCGAAGAGGCCGGGCACGGCGAACGGCCGCACGCGCCATAATGACGGCAGCCCATGATGGAGGAGCCGTGTTGGCTCTGCCCGAGGCCTAGCTCACCTCCAGCTCCAGAATCCGGTCGTCCCCCTCATCCGGGGAACCCCGGCCGTCCGTCTCGCTCGTCACCAGCCACAGCTTGTCGCCGTCGGCCGCGAGGACCGTGCGCAGGCGGCCGTACTCGCCCTCCAGGAAGGCCTGGGGGTCGGCGGAGACCTCTGTGCCGTCCAGGGGGATGCGCCACAGGCGTTCGCCGCGCAGGCCCGCCATCCAGATGGAGCCCTCGGCGTAGGCGATACCGCTGGGGGAGGCCTCGTCGGTGCTCCACTGGGCTATCGGGTTGCGGTACGCGGAGTCGTCGGACCTGCCCTCCACCTCCGGCCAGCCGTAGTTGCCGCCCGGCTCGATCGCGTTCAGCTCGTCCCAGGTGTTCTGGCCGAACTCCGCGGCGAACAGGCGCTGTTTGCTGTCCCAGGCGAGGCCCTGCACATTGCGGTGGCCGTACGAGTACACCGTCGAGCCGGGGAACGGGTTGCCCGGGGCGGGCTCGCCGTCCGGGGTCATGCGCAGGATCTTGCCGCCGAGCGACTCCCTGTCCTGGGACAGACCCTCCTCGCCGGTCTCGCCCGTGCCCGCGTACAGCATCCCGTCCGGGCCGAAGGCGATCCGGCCGCCGTTGTGGATGAAGCCCTTGGGGATGCCCCGGAAGACCGTGTCGGGGGCGCCGAGCTGTTCGCCGGAGGGCTTCTGCTCGTCGTAGCGCATGCGGACGATGCGGTTGTCCGAGGCCGAGGTGAAGTACGCGTAGATCATGTGGTCCGAGGCGTAGTCCGGGGAGAGCGCGAGGCCCATCAGCCCGCCCTCGCCCGCCGGTGACACCCCGGGCACCTCGCCCAGCTCCGTATGCCTGCCCGTCTCCGTGTCGACGCGCGTGATCGTGCCCTCGTCGCGGGAGGAGACCAGCAGGTCGCCGTCGGGCAGCGCGGCCAGGCCCCAGGGGCTGTCGAGGCCCTCGGTGACCGTGCGCACGACCTCGACCGAGCCCTTGGCGGGCGGGGGCTCCTCGGCTGCCGCTCCGGAGGGCGACGACTGCGCCGTCGCACGACTCGATGTCGCCGTCCCGCCCCCCGGGGGGCTTGCCTCGCCGTCGGAGGAGCAGCCGGCCGTGAGCAGGAGGGTGGCCGCGGCCAGAACGGCCGTCACAGCTCGACGTTGCACGATCATGGTCCCTTCGACGCCGCGAGTTCTACTTGTCATACACCGCTCGCGCCCCACGGGTTCCCGATCACCGGAATCCCGAACCGAGGACGGACCCGACGAACCACGAAGCCCCAGGTCAGCCGCCTGTGAGAGAGACCCTCAATCCCAGGACCCCTGCGCCCCCGGCAACCCCGACACCTCCGCCAGATCCTCCGCCGTCAGGCGCACCCCCACCGCCCCGGCGTTCTCCGTCACCCACCGTTCCCGCTTGGCCCCCGGCACCGGCACCACGTTCCGCCCCTGGGCCAGCACCCACGCCAGGGCCACCTGGGCAGGCGTGACGTCCTCGCCGTGGCGGGCGGCGACGCGGCGCAGACCGGCCACTATCGGCTGGTTCGCGGCCATCATCTCGGCCGTGAAGCGCGGGTGGCGGGCCCGCATGTCGTCCGGCTCGAAGCCCTCGCCCGGCGTGAGTGTGCCGGTCAGGAAGCCGTTGCCGAGCGGCATCGCGGCCAGGAAGCCGATGCCGCGGGCCGCGCACCACGGCAGCAGCGCGTCCAGCGCCTCCGGCGACCACACCGACAACTCCGCCTCGACCGCGCTCACCGGAAAGACCTGCTGCACCCGCTGCAACTGCCGGATCGTCGCGTCGTGCAGCCGCGTCCCGGACCGGCGTCCGCCCCGCGCACCCACCGCGCACAACCCCAGCGCCCGCACCTTCCCGGCCCGCACGAGCTCCGCCATCGCGCCCCAGGTCTCCTCGACGGGGACCTCGGGGTCCGCGCGGTGGAGCTGGTAGAGGTCGATCACATCGGTCTGCAGCCGCCGCAGCGAGGCGTCGCAGGCCCGCTTCACATAGCCGGGGCGGCCGTTGGCCACGATGTGCTGCTCGCCCACCAGCAGTCCCACCTTGGTCGACACGAAGGCGTCGGAGCGCCGCTCCTTCAGCACCCGTCCCACCAGCAGCTCGTTGGTGAACGGGCCGTACATGTCGGCCGTGTCCAGCAGCGTCGAGCCCAGATCGAGCGCCCGGTGCACGGCCCTCAGCGATTCGTCGCCCCGCTGCCGCGACGTGCTGTACGCCCAGCTCATCGGCATGCACCCGAGTCCGACGGCCCCCACCGCGAGTGCCGCCGCGCCGATCGTCCTGCGCTCCACCTGCCCGTAACCCTCCCTCTCCAGGCCCTCCAACCTAACCCCCGCACCACACCGCACCTCACATAGCCTCATGACCATGACTGCTGACGTGTGGCTGCCCATCCCGCCGGAGGACATCGAGGGACTTCCGGACGGGCCGGAGTACCGCTTCTGGGACGGTGGAGAAACGTTCCCCGCGGACCCGGCCGACTGCTCCTTCTACGTCGTCCCCTACATGAAGCCGTCCGAGGTCGGTGTACGGCCGATGGCCCGGATGACCTCCGTGCAGGTCGTGCAGACGCTCTCCGCCGGAATCGATCATGTCGAACCGGGGCTGGGGCACCTTCCCCCGGGGGTGCGCCTGTGCAACGCGCGCGGGGTGCACGAGGCGAGCACGGCGGAGCTCACCCTCGCCCTGATCCTCGCCTCGCTGCGCGGGATCCCGGACTTCGTCCGGGCGCAGGACAAGGGCGAGTGGCTCGGCGGTTTCCGGCCGGCGCTCGCCGACAAGAACGTGCTCATCGTCGGGTACGGCTCGATCGGCGCGGCCATCGAGGACCGGCTCGCGCCCTTTGAGCTCGCGCGGGTGGCGCGCGTCGCGCGCTCAGAGCGCACCACGGCGCGCGGCCCCGTGCAACCGCTCACCGAACTGCCGGCCCTGCTCCCCGAGGCGGATGTCGTGATCCTTTCCACGCCGCTGACCGGAACCACCCGGGGGCTGGTGAACGACGAGTTCCTGGGCCGGATGAAGGACGGCGCGCTGCTGGTCAACGTCGCCCGCGGCCCCGTCGTGGACACCAAGGCGCTGCTCGCGGAGCTGGAGAGCGGCCGGATCACCGCGGCCCTCGACGTCACCGATCCGGAACCGCTGCCGCCGTCCCATCCCTTGTGGCAGGCGCCAGGTGTGCTGATCAGCCCCCATGTCGGCGGCCCCACGTCCGCGTTCCTGCCGCGCGCCAAGCGGCTGCTCGTGGACCAGTTGCATCGCTTCGTGAACCGGGAGCCGCTGCGCAACGTGATCCTTACGACGGGCGCGAGGGGTGCGTAGAACCGTCGGCGTGGCCGACGTCTGACCCGGTTCGGGCACCCTCCGCAACCGTCCGGACGCGGTCCGTGCCGCGTTCTCACTGGTGGTCACGGAGCGTAGAGAAGCTATGTCCCTGAGTGACGAGACTGGTGTATCGTCCCGACAGGGGCTGCGCCGCGTACCGTTCGGCGCCGGGGATGGAGATTTCAGACTGCGAGGGGGGCGACGGGCGATGCACGGCCTATGGACGAACGATCCGACGAGGCGGGGCCGCCGACGGCGGCCCTGGCGCACGGCCACGCGACGACGGGGCCACCACGCCAGTCACGGCGGGCACCACACCCATCCACACCGCAGGCACAGCAGCCGCAGGAAGCAGGCCCACTGCGCGCCCCGGGACCCTCGGGACCCGGGAGCGGTACGCACCGGGAGGGCCCGGTGAACGCGCCCTCGCCGACCACGACCCCCCTCGACCAGGCGCTGCGGCCGCAGCCCGCGCCGGGCGCCCTGCTGCCCCGGCCACCGGCGCCCCGCGGCGGGTCGAGCATGTACCGGCAACTGGTCCTGGCCCTGCTGTGCGCGGGCTACGCCGTCGGCTCCGCGGTCGGCTGGGGCTCGGACCGTCTCGCCCTGATCATGGGGGACTTCGGGCTGAGCGCCGCGGCCGGCGCGGCCGCCCTGTCGTGCTTCGTGTACGCGCACAGCCGCCGCGTCCGGTTCCGCTCCGCCTGGCTGCTGTTCGCCCTCTCCTCGACGATGGCCGCCCTGGGCAACGGCGTCTGGGGGTGGTACGAGGTCGTCCTGGGACAGCCCGTGCCCAGCCCCAGCTACGCAGACCTGTTCTTCCTGTGCTTCGCGCCGCCCGCCATCGTGGGCCTGCTGGTCCTCGCCAAGCGGCCGGTGACGAAGGCGGGCTGGGTCTGCCTCGCCCTGGACGCCTGGCTGATCGGCGGCTCCCTGGTCACCCTGTCGTGGAGCCTCGCGCTCGCCCAGGCGGCCAAGGGCGGCGGCGCCGGCGTCGCGCACACCGCGCTGTCGCTGGCGTACCCGCTGCTCGACATCGCCCTGGTCAGCATGGTGCTCGCGCTGCACTTCCGGCGCTCGGGCGCGAACCGCTCCGCGGTGAACACCGCGATCGGCGCGCTCGCCCTGACCGTGATGTGCGACGCCCTGTTCACCTCACCGCTGATGCACGACACCTACCACTCGGGGCAGCTGCTGGACGCGGGCTGGTTCGCCGGCTCGCTGCTGCTGGCGTACGCCCCCTGGGCCGCCCAGCGCCCCGGACAGCCCGCCGACGAGCCGCACACGCGCGTGGTGCACGAGCACGTGCCCGGGCAGCGCGGCAGCAGCCACCCGCACCCGCCCGCACAGCAGGGCGAGCGCAGCCGGTATCCCGCCACCCGGCCGCTCACCGGCTCGCTGGCCGCTCTCACGCCGTACCTCGCGGCCGCCGTCTGCACGCTGGGGATCCTCTACAACGTGCTCAACGGCCGCAGCGTCGACCGCGTGGTGCTGCTCACCGGCGGCACGGTCGTGCTCGCGCTGGTGGTGCGCCAGGGGATCATGCTGCTCGACAACATCACCCTCACCCAGGAACTGGCGCAGAAGGAGAACCACTTCCGCTCCCTGGTGCAGGGCTCCAGCGACGTCATCATGATCGCCGCGCCCAACGGCATCCTCCGGTACGTCTCCCCGGCCGCCGCCGGGGTCTACGGACGCCCCGCGGAGGAGCTGGTGGGGACCGAACTGGCCGAACTCATCCACCCGGAGGACCTGGGCCGCGTGGTGCACGAGGTGCGCCGCTTCCTCGCCGCCAGCCCCCTGGAGGAAGCCACCACGCGCATCGAGTGCCGTTTCCGGTCCGGCGAGGGCGGCTGGCTGAACGTCGAGTCGACCATCAACCGGCACCACGGCGGCCTGATCTTCAACAGCCGGGACGTGACCGAAAGAGTGCGCCTGCAGGCGCAGTTGCAGCACAACGCCGAGCACGACCCGCTCACCGACCTGCCCAACCGCGCGCTGTTCACCAAGCGCGTCCAGCAGGCCCTGTCCGGCCGCCGCAGCACCGACCGCGGTGCCGCCCTGCGGGGCACGGCCGTGCTCTTCATCGACCTGGACGGCTTCAAGGCCGTCAACGACACGATCGGGCACCAGGCCGGGGACGAACTGCTCGTCCAGGCCGCGCGCAGACTCCAGGAGGCGGTCCGCCAGGGCGACACCGCGTCCCGGCTCGGCGGCGACGAGTTCGCGGCCCTCATCGTCGGCGACGGCGCCCGGGACCGGGCCGCCCGCGAACGCAACATCCTGGAGCTCGCCGACCGCCTCAGGGCGACGCTGTCGCAGCCGTACCTCATCGACGGCAACGATGTCCGGGTCGCCGCGTCCATCGGCGTCGCCTTCGCCGAACCGGGCCTCGGCGCGGGCGAGTTGCTGCGCAACGCCGACCTCGCGATGTACCGGGCGAAGTCGGCCGGCAAGGGCCGGGTCGAGCTGTACAAGCCACAGATGCAGCAGGACGTCGTCCGCAAGGCGGAGCTGGCCACCCGGCTGCGGGCCGCGCTGCACGACGGCGAGTTCACCCTGCTGCACCAGCCGGTGGTGTGCCTTGAGGGCGGCCGGATCACATCGGTCACCGCGCAGGCGCGCTGGCGGTCGTCCCAGGGGGTGCTGTTCACGCCAGCGGAGTTCCTGCGCGTCGCCGAGGACAGCGACAAGACGGCCGAGCTGGACCGCTGGATGCTGGCCGAGGCCGTGGAACAGGCCGCCGAACGCGCCGCGACCGGACACGCCGTACCGGTCGCCGTGCGGATGGCCGCCCGCCGGCTGCTGGACCGGTCGATGCCCCTCGGCTCCGTCGAGGCGCTGCTGACCCGGCACGGGCTGCCGTCCGGGGCACTGATCATCGAGCTGTCCGACATCGATGCCAAGATCCCCCTGGACGACCTGGAGCGTCGCCTGGGCTCCCTCAAGCGGCTCGGTGTGCGTATCGCGCTCGACGGCTTCGGCAGCGGCTGCCCGGCCATCACGGCGCTCAGGCGACTCCCGCTGGACGTGCTGAAGCTCGACCGGGGCCTCGTCGAGGGCGTCGTCGAGTCCGCGCGGCTGCACAAGATCACCAGCGGGCTGCTGCGCATCGCCGGCGATCTCGGCCTGCAGTCCGTGGCGGACGGCGTGGATCTGCCCGAGCAGGTCGTCGCCCTGCGCGCGATGGGCTGTACGCACGGGCAGGGCATGGCCTTCTCCGGGCCCCTGGACGAGTACCGGCTGCGCCGGGTGCTCAGTTCCGGCCAATATCCGGTGCCACACGGACCGGCCGAGCCCGCCTTCGCGGGCGGCGGCGCGGGCACGTACTCCGGAGGGGCGACCACCGTCTTCAGAGGCGGCACGCAGGTCGCCACACCGGTGGGCACCCCCCTCGCCACCCCTCTGCGCTCACATAATGAGACTCCCGTCCCACCCACTTGACAGTGGGTGCGCGCCGGGGGGAGGGTCTGTGCCATGCGCACCCGAATTCTCGTACTTGGACAGCGCGTCGGCTGAGCTGGGACCCACCGGAGGACGATCCGGCAACCCCAGCGACCACACCGGCGCGCTCCCCTCGCTTGCCTTACGGCACGAGGGGTTTTTTGTTGCACAGGCACCTGCCGTACAGCAGTCGTACACCGCACAAACCTCGCAAAAACCCTCAGCATCGAGAAGAGAATGCCGATGACCGAGCAGGCCACCGGGGCCCATCACCCGCAGCCGCGGCCCCGATCCGGAGGACAGCAGTCCGCCCCCGAGCACGTCACGGGTGCGCAGTCCCTCATCCGCTCTCTCGAGGAGGTCGGCGCCGACACGGTATTCGGCATTCCCGGCGGCGCGATCCTTCCGGCGTACGACCCGCTGATGGACTCCGGCAAGGTCCGCCACGTCCTGGTGCGGCACGAGCAGGGCGCCGGCCACGCGGCCACCGGCTACGCGCAGGCCACCGGCAAGGTCGGCGTCTGCATGGCGACCTCCGGCCCCGGTGCCACCAACCTGGTCACGCCGATCGCCGACGCGCACATGGACTCCGTGCCGCTGGTCGCGATCACCGGCCAGGTCGCCTCCAAGGCGATCGGCACGGACGCCTTCCAGGAGGCGGACATCGTCGGCATCACCATGCCGATCACCAAGCACAACTTCCTGGTCACCAAGGCCGAGGACATCCCCCGGGTGATCGCGCAGGCGTTCCACATCGCCGCCACCGGCCGCCCCGGCCCGGTCCTGGTCGACATCGCCAAGGACGCCCTCCAGGCGAGGACCACGTTCTCCTGGCCGCCCACCATGGACCTGCCCGGCTACCGCCCGGTGACCAAACCGCACGCCAAGCAGATCCGCGAGGCCGCCAAGCTGATCACCTCCGCCAAGCGGCCGGTGCTGTACGTCGGCGGCGGAGTGATCAAGGCCAAGGCCACCGCCGAGCTGAAGGTCCTCGCCGAACTCACCGGAGCGCCCGTCACCACCACCCTGATGGCGCTCGGCGCGTTCCCCGACAGCCACCCGCTGCACGTGGGCATGCCCGGCATGCACGGCGCGGTCGCCGCCGTCACGGCCCTGCAGAAGGCCGATCTGATCGTCGCCCTCGGCGCCCGCTTCGACGACCGCGTCACCGGCAAGCTGGACAGCTTCGCCCCGTACGCCAGGATCGTGCACGCCGACATCGACCCGGCCGAGATCGGCAAGAACCGCGCCGCCGACGTGCCGATCGTCGGGGACGCCCGCGAGGTCATCGCCGATCTGATCCAGGCCGTGCAGAAGGAGCACAGCGAGGGCCACCGGGGCGACTACGAGGCCTGGTGGAAGGACCTCAACCGCTGGCGCGACACCTACCCGCTGGGCTACGACCAGCCCGAGGACGGTTCGCTCTCCCCGCAGCAGGTCATCGAGCGCATCGGCCGGCTGGCCCCCGAGGGCACGATCTTCGCGGCCGGCGTCGGCCAGCACCAGATGTGGGCCGCGCACTTCATCGAGTACGACAAGCCCGCCACCTGGCTCAACTCCGGCGGCGCCGGGACGATGGGGTACGCCGTCCCCGCCGCGATGGGCGCCAAGGCCGGTGTGCCCGAGCGCACCGTCTGGGCGATCGACGGCGACGGCTGCTTCCAGATGACCAACCAGGAGCTCACCACCTGCGCCCTGAACAACATCCCGATCAAGGTCGCCGTCATCAACAACGGCGCCCTCGGGATGGTCCGCCAGTGGCAGACCCTCTTCTACAACCAGCGGTACTCCAACACCGTGCTGCACTCCGGCCCCGACGACATCAACCCGCAGGCCCGCGGCACCCGCGTCCCCGACTTCGTGAAGCTGTCGGAGGCCATGGGCTGCTACGCCATCCGCTGCGAGGACCCGGCCGACCTCGACAAGGTCATCGAGGAGGCGAACTCGATCAACGACCGCCCGGTCGTGATCGACTTCATCGTCCACGAGGACGCGATGGTGTGGCCGATGGTCGCCGCCGGCACCTCCAACGACGAGATCATGGCCGCCCGGGACGTCCGCCCCGACTTCGGCGACAACGAAGACGACTGAGCGAGAGAGACGTAAAAAGACCATGTCCAAGCACACGCTCTCCGTCCTGGTGGAGAACACGCCGGGCATCCTGGCCCGGATCGCCGCCCTGTTCTCCCGCCGCGGCTTCAACATCGACTCGCTCGCGGTCGGCGTCACCGAGCACCCCGACATCTCCCGCATCACCATCGTGGTGAACGTCGAGGACCTGCCGCTGGAGCAGGTGACCAAGCAGCTCAACAAGCTGGTCAACGTGCTGAAGATCGTCGAGCTGGAGCCGTCGCAGGCCGTGCAGCGCGAACTCGTTCTGGTGAAGGTGCGCGCCGACAACGAGACGCGCTCCCAGATCGTCGAGATCGTCCAGCTGTTCCGCGCCAAGACCGTCGACGTCTCCCCGGAGGCCGTCACCATCGAGGCCACCGGCAGCAGCGACAAGCTGTCCGCCATGCTCAAGATGCTGGAGCCGTACGGCATCAAGGAACTGGTCCAGTCCGGCACGATCGCGATCGGACGCGGTGCGCGTTCGATCACGGACCGCTCGCTGCGCGCGCTGGACCGATCGGCGTAACGATGTGAAACGGGCGGTCCGTGCGACACGGGCCGCCCGGATGGCGAGACCCCGAACCTTCCCTTCCCCCCGCCGTCATACGGTGGGACGCAACAACTGCACTCCAAGGAGAGACCCAAAGTGGCCGAGCTGTTCTACGACGCCGACGCCGACCTGTCCATCATCCAGGGCCGCAAGGTCGCGGTCATCGGTTACGGCAGCCAGGGCCACGCCCACGCCCTGTCGCTGCGTGACTCGGGTGTCGACGTCCGCGTCGGTCTGCACGAGGGCTCCAAGTCCAAGGCCAAGGCCGAGGAGCAGGGCCTGCGCGTGGTCACCCCGGCGGAGGCAGCCGCCGAGGCCGACGTCATCATGATCCTCGTCCCGGACCCGATCCAGGCCCAGGTCTACGAGGAGCACATCGCCCCGAACCTGAAGGACGGCGACGCGCTGTTCTTCGGCCACGGCTTCAACATCCGCTTCGGCTTCATCAAGCCCCCGGCGGGTGTCGACGTCTGCATGGTCGCCCCCAAGGGACCGGGCCACCTGGTGCGCCGTCAGTACGAGGAGGGCCGCGGCGTTCCCTGCATCGCCGCCGTCGAGCAGGACGCCACGGGCAACGCCTTCGCGCTGGCCCTGTCGTACGCCAAGGGCATCGGCGGCACCCGCGCCGGTGTCATCAAGACGACGTTCACCGAGGAGACCGAGACCGACCTGTTCGGTGAGCAGGCCGTCCTCTGCGGTGGTACGGCCGCCCTGGTCAAGGCCGGTTTCGAGACGCTGACCGAGGCCGGGTACCAGCCGGAGATCGCGTACTTCGAGTGCCTGCACGAGCTGAAGCTGATCGTGGACCTCATGTACGAGGGCGGCCTGGAGAAGATGCGCTGGTCGATCTCCGAGACCGCCGAGTGGGGCGACTACGTCACCGGCCCGCGGATCATCACCGACGCCACCAAGGCCGAGATGAAGAAGGTCCTCGCCGAGATCCAGGACGGCTCCTTCGCGCGGAACTGGATGGACGAGTACCACGGCGGTCTGAAGAAGTACAACGAGTACAAGCAGCAGGACTCCGAGCACCTGCTGGAGACCACGGGCAAGGAGCTGCGCAAGCTGATGTCCTGGGTCAACGAGGAGGCGTAGGCCTCGGCCGACGGGGCCGGACGCACTGCTCCGGCCCCGTTGTCCAACCCGTCCAGCCACGGACGGGTGATCCTTCCGCAGAGGCGCAGGACGACCCCGGCAGCGCCACTACACTGCCGTATTACATACGCGTCAGGCCCACAGCGTCGTGCGTCTTCCACGCGGCCAAGCGACACCGAGGAATTTCAGGCACGCACCGAACGACGCGGAGGCGCACCCGAAATTCCCCGGCGCCGCTCCCCCTCCACCGCCTGCGGCCGTCGGGACGGCCGTCCGCATCGCACATGTGAGGACTCACGTGAGCTCGAAACCTGTCGTACTCATCGCTGAAGAGCTGTCGCCCGCGACCGTGGACGCGCTCGGCCCGGACTTCGAGATCCGGCACTGCAACGGCGCCGACCGAGCCGAACTGCTCCCCGCCATCGCCGACGTCGACGCGATCCTGATCCGCTCCGCCACCAAGGTCGACGCCGAGGCGATCGCCGCCGCGCACCAGCTCAAGGTCGTCGCGCGAGCCGGCGTCGGCCTGGACAACGTCGACGTCTCCGCCGCCACCAAGGCCGGCGTGATGGTCGTCAACGCCCCCACCTCGAACATCGTGACGGCCGCCGAGCTGGCCTGCGGTCTGATCCTCGCCACCGCCCGCAACATCCCGCAGGCCAACGCCGCGCTGAAGAACGGCGAGTGGAAGCGCAGCAAGTACACCGGCGTCGAGCTGGCCGAGAAGACCCTCGGCGTCGTCGGCCTCGGCCGGATCGGCGCCCTGGTCGCCCAGCGGATGTCCGCCTTCGGCATGAAGGTCGTCGCCTACGACCCCTACGTGCAGCCCGCGCGGGCCGCGCAGATGGGCGTCAAGGTGCTGTCGCTGGACGAGCTGCTGGAGGTCTCCGACTTCATCACCGTCCACCTGCCCAAGACCCCCGAGACGCTGGGCCTGATCGGCGCGGAGGCGCTGCGCAAGGTCAAGCCGAGCGTGCGGATCGTCAACGCCGCGCGCGGCGGGATCGTCGACGAGGAGGCGCTGTACTCGGCGCTGAAGGAGGGCCGGGTCGCCGGTGCCGGTCTCGACGTGTACGCCAAGGAGCCCTGCACCGACTCGCCGCTGTTCGAGTTCGACCAGGTCGTGTGCACCCCGCACCTCGGTGCCTCCACCGACGAGGCACAGGAGAAGGCCGGTATCGCCGTCGCCAAGTCCGTCCGCCTCGCGCTCGCCGGTGAGCTGGTCCCGGACGCGGTGAACGTCCAGGGCGGTGTCATCGCCGAGGACGTCAAGCCGGGTCTGCCGCTCGCCGAGCGGCTCGGCCGGATCTTCACCGCGCTCGCCGGTGAGGTGGCCGTGCGGCTGGACGTCGAGGTGTACGGCGAGATCACCCAGCACGATGTGAAGGTGCTGGAGCTGTCCGCGCTCAAGGGTGTCTTCGAGGACGTCGTCGACGAGACGGTGTCCTACGTCAACGCCCCGCTGTTCGCCCAGGAGCGTGGCGTCGAGGTGCGGCTGACCACCAGCTCGGAGTCGCCGGACCACCGCAACGTCGTGACCGTGCGCGGCACGCTCGGCGACGGCGAGGAGGTGTCGGTGTCCGGCACGCTCGCCGGTCCCAAGCACCTGCAGAAGATCGTCGCGGTCGGCGACTACGACGTGGACCTCGCGCTGGCCGACCACATGGTGGTCCTGCGGTACGAGGACCGGCCGGGAGTCGTCGGCACGGTGGGCCGGATCATCGGCGAGGCCGGGATCAACATCGCCGGGATGCAGGTCGCTCGCGCGACGGCGGGAGGCGAGGCGTTGGCTGTGCTGACCGTCGATGACGCGGTGCCCACGGGAGTGCTCGCCGAGGTCGCCTCGGAGATCGGGGCGACGTCTGCTCGGGCGGTGAACCTCGTCTGAGGTTGCCGTCCCTGGGGGCTGCCGCCCCCAGACTCCCGCTTCGGCCCTGAACGGGCCTCGTCCTCGAACGCCGGACGGGCTGAGTCGATCGGCCCGTCCGGCGTTTCCTGTGCCCGCACCCGCCGTAGCGTCGCCGTCGCATCAGTGCCTCCGCCAGGTGATCGAGGCCGCTACCCGGAGATGACCCGCCCCTCGCGCATCTCGATCGCCCGGTCCGCGAAGTGGCGTACGACGGCCCGGTCGTGGCAGACGAAGAGGTAGCCGAGCCCGAGGTCGTCCTGGAGGTCGGCGAGCAGGTTCAGCACACCGGCCCGCACCGAGGGGTCGAGGGCGGAGACCGGCTCGTCGAGCACCAGCAGGCGCGGCTCGGAGGCCAGTGCGCGGGCGATTCCGGCGCGTTGGCACTGGCCGCCGGAGAGCTCGTGCGGGTGGCGGTCGCCGTACGAGGGGTCGAGGCCCACCCGGTCGAGGAGCTCGGCCACGCGGGCGGGGCCGTCGGTGTCGCTCCAGCGGCCCTGCACCTTCAGCGGTTCCGCCACCGCGTCCCGGATGCGGTGGCGGGGGCTCAACGACCCGTACGGGTCCTGGAAGACGGGCTGCATGCGCGGGCGGACCGGGCGCAGCTCGCGTTCGGTGAGGGTCGTCAACTCCCGGCCCTCGAAACGGACTTCGCCGCTGTGCGGGCGCCGCAGCTGGAGTACGGCCAGGGCCGTGGAGGACTTGCCGCAGCCGGACGGGCCGTTCAGGGCGAGGGTCTCGCCCGCGCCGACCGAGAAGGAGACCCGGTCCACGGCGGTGAAGTCGCCGTAGCGGACGACCAGTTCGCGAACGTCGAGGAGAGGGACCATGCGGGCGGTCATGCGGGTTGCGCCTCCTGGAACAGCTCGATCGTGACGTCCTCCGCGCGGTGGCAGGAGACGGTACGACCGTCCAGCGGGCGCGGCTGAGGCTCCTCGGCGCGGCAGCGTTCGGTGGCGAGCGGGCAGCGTGGGGCGAAGGCGCAGCCCCGGGGGAGGGCGCCCGGCGCGGGAGGGGTGCCGGGGAGGGTGGGCAGGCGGCGGCCGCGGGCGTACTGGGGGAGCGAGGCCAGCAGGCCCGCCGTGTAGGGGGCGCGGGGGCGGGTCAGTACGCCCGCCGCCGGACCGAGTTCGCTCTGCCGCCCGGCGTACATCACCAGGACCCGGTCCGCGTGCGCCCGTACCGCCTCCATGTCGTGCGTGACCAGCACCAGCGCGGCGCCGACCGCCTCACGCTGCTCGCCGAGCAGCCGCAGGACCTGCTCCTGGCGCTCGGCGTCGAGTGCGGTGGTGGGTTCGTCGGCCACGACGACGTCGGGTTCGTTGATCGTCGCCATGGCGATGACCGCGCGCTGCCGCATGCCGCCGGAGTACTCGTGCGGGTACGCGCGTGCCTTGCGGGCGGCGTCGGGGATGCCGACCCGGTCGAGCGCGGCCACGGCGAGGGCGCGGGCCTCCTTGCGGGTGACGCGGCGCACGGACCGTACGGCGGCGGCGAGTTGGTCGCCGACGGGATGCACGGGGGAGAGGGCGGAGAGGGCGTCCTGCGGGACCAGGGTGATGCGGCGGCCGCGGTCCGACGAGAGGTCCGGCCGGATCGTGCCGCTCGTCGTGGCCTCCCGCGGCAGCATGCCGAGCAGGGCCCGGGCGGTGAGGGACTTGCCCGCGCCCGACTCGCCGACGAGGGCGAGGACTTCGCGCGGGCGGACGTCGAAGGAGAGGCCGCGGACGGCCTCGACGCCGTGGAAGGCGATCCGCAGATCGCGTACCGAGAGCAGTGCGTCAGACGGCAACGGGGGTCTCCTTCACCGCGGGCTTCACCGCGGGCGTGAGCTTGCGGACCCGTCGGCTGTACGTGGCACCGGTCACTGCCAGCGCCGCCAGCAGCGCGAGGGCCACGGCCGGGGCGAGGGCGGCCCAGGGGGCGCGTTCCACATAGGCGCGGGACTCGTCGAGGAGCAGGCCCCATTCCGGTGCGGGCGGCTGGGCGCCGAGGCCCAGGAAGCCGAGGGAGGCCAGCGCGAGGGCGATGCCGGGCAGGCGCAGCAGGGCGTGCCGGGCGACGGGCGCGGCGACGGACGGCAGGACGTGCCGGGTGAGGATCCACCACGGCGTCGCCCCGATGGCCCGTTGGGCGGTGAGGAACGCCGACGCCCGCACCTCCTGCACCAGCGCCGCCGCGTGGGCGGCCAGCGGTGGCCAGGAGATCAGCGCGACGGCGACGGCCGCGCCGCCGGTGCCGGGTCCGGCGGCCGCGGCGACCAGGATGCCGACGATGACCGGGGGCAGGGCGTTGGCGATGTCGGCGGCGCCGGCCGCGATGCCGGGGAGGAAGCCGAGGGCCAGCCCCACCAGCAGCGACAGCAGGCATACGGCGGCTGCCGTGCCGACGGTCGAGGCGGCGCCGTGCCCGAGCCGGGCGAGGACGTCGCGGCCCAGGGCGTCGGTGCCCAGGGGGTGGGCCCAGGAGGGCGCGGCGAGGCGGGCTGCGGTGTTCACGGCGTACGGGTCGCGCAGCAGGCCCCAGCCGATGGCCACGGCAAGGACTGTGAACAGGGTCAACGGCACCGCCGGGTGTGTACGGACCGGTCGGGCCGGAGGGAGGGCGAGCCCGGCGTCACGCAGGGCCGGGCCCAGCAGGCGGCGCCGCAGAAGAGCGGCGACCGCCCCCGTGGCCAGGCCGAGCAGCAGCAACGCCAGGACCGAGCCCTGGAGCATCGGCAGATCCTGCGACTTGGCCGCGCCCAGCGCCGTACGGCCGATGCCCGGCACCGCGAACACCGTCTCCACCGCGACCGCGCCCCCGGTCAGCCCGACGGCCACCATCCCGAACTGCGGTACCAGCGGCGGCAGTGCGCGCTTGAGGGCGGCCCCGGAGATCCTCGCGCGGCTGACGCCCGCGCCCCGCCACAGCTCCACCCACCGCTCGTCGAGCACGGCGGGCAGCGCGTCCGCGACCAGTCGGCCGAGCAGACCGCCCGCCGGGACGCCGAGCGCGAGCGCGGGCAGGACCATGTTCTGCGGCCCCTCCCAGCCGGACGTGGGCAGCCACCCCAGCCACACCGCGCACACCAGCAACGCGACGGTGGCCAGCAGGAACTCGGGCACGGCGGCCAGCATCGCGGCGAATCCGCCGCCCGACCCCCGCCCCCGTACCAGCACCGGCGCCACCAGCGCGGCGGCCAGCAGCACCGCCACACCGAGTGCCGCGCCCATCAGGCCCAGCGACACCTGGAGGCCGGCGACGACGGACGGCAGGACGTCGGTCCCGGACACCCAGGAGGTGCCGAAGTCGCCGCGCAGCAGGTCCGAGAACCAACTCCCCAGCAGCGCGAGGGGACCGGCGTCCAGCCCGAGGTCCTCGCGGATCGCGGACAGGGCCTCCTCGGTCGCCTCCTGCTCGGCCGACCGGGCGCGCAGCACGGTGAGCGCCGGGTCCTTGTGCGAGAGCCAGGGCAGCAGGCCGACGGTGGCCAGGACGGCGACGAGACACACGAAGCGGGTCAGCCCGGCCGGGCTGACCGACTTCCTCGCCACTGCCTTCACTTGACGTACGTGTCGACCGTGACGAGCTCACGCTCGCTCGGGTCGTGGGCCGCGTCGACGACACCGGCGGCGTCGCCCTGGATCACCCGCTCGTGGAGCATCGGCACCGCCGCGTCCTTGGCGAGCACGGCGGCCTCGGCCTCGATGATCGCCTTGCGGCGGGCGTCGCCGACCGGCGTGTCGGCGGCCTTCTTCAGGGCCTTGTCGACCTCCTTGTCGGCGAACTGCGAGAGGTTGAAGCCGCCGTCGGAGGCGAAGTCGCTGTAGAGGTACGCGGCCGGGTCGCCGGAGTCGAGGACGGTGGCGCGCGAGAGGATGAACGCGTCGAACTTGCCCGCCATGGCGTCGGACTCGATGTTCGCGTACTCGCGGACGTCGAGCTTCACCTTGAACCCGGCCTTCTGGAGCTGCTGCTGCAGTGTGGCCGCGACCTCGGGCATCTCGGACCGGTCGGTGTACGTGCCGATGGTGATCGTCCTGCCGTTCGGTTCACCGGCCTCGGCGGCCCGTGTCACCGGCGTGCGCAGCTCGGACGCCCACGGCAGCGCCGGGCCCAGCAGCCCCTCGGCGACATCGGCGCGACCCTCGTACACGCCCTTGACGATCGACTCGGCGTCGATCGCCTCGCGGGCCGCCGCTCGCAGCGAGGCATCCTTGAAGACGCCCTTCTCGGTGTTGAGGTACAGCGTGTTGGTGCGCGGCATCGGGACCTCGGTGATCAGGTCCTGGTCGAGCACCGCGGCCTGCGAGACCGGTATCGCCTCGACGATGTCGGCCTCGCCGCTGCGCAGTGCGGCGGCGCGGGCGGTGCCGTCGGGCACGAACTTCACGTCGATGCCGGGGGCCTTGGCCTTCTTGCCCCAGTAGCCGTCGTAGCGGTCGAGGCTGGCGGAGACGGCGCCGTTGACCTTGGTCAGCTCGAAGGGGCCGGTGCCCGCGTCGACGGGGTTGACCGCCTTCCCCTTGTACGCCTTCGCTGCGAGGATCGACAGCTGCGGGGAGCTGAGGCGCTGCGGGACCAGGGGGTCCTCGACGGCGGTGGTGACGGTGACCTTGTCGCCGTCGGCCTTCGCGGTCAGGTCCACGCCGTCGAGGATGCGGGGCTTGGGGGAGGCCGTGGCGGCCTTGGTGAGGGAGTTGACGACGGCCTCGGCGGTGAGCTCGGTGCCGTCGTGGAAGGTGACGCCGTCGCGGATGGTGAAGGTCCAGCTCTTCCCGGACTGTGTCCACTCGGTGGCGAGTGCCGGCTGGGCGTTGCCCTCCGCGTCCAGCTTGACCAGCGTCTCGGCGGTCGACCAGCGGGAGAGCTTGAACGCGTCGTCGGACAGCGGGGACAGGCCCGAACGCGGGGGCTGCAGCATCGCCACGCGAATGCGCTTGCCCTCGCCGGAGGCGGAGGCGTCGTCGGAGCCGGCCGAGGAGAAGCAACCGGTGAGCAGGACGGAGGCCGCGGCGGCCGCGGTGAGGGAGAGGGGGCGGGCGGGGAGGCGCACGGGACACTCCGGGTAAGGGCAAGGTTAAAGGTTGATCGTTCGATGACCTTAACATGATGACAATCGTTTTCATTCACCCTCTCGTCGTTGTACCGGTCGACCACCAGGGCCGGCAGGGCCGCCACCAGGCAGACGGCGCTCAGCCCCATCCACACCACGTCGTACGAGCCGAACAGGTCACGGGCCGTGGCGCCGAGGAAGGCCGAGACGCCCGCGCCCAACTGGTGGGCGGAGGTGGCCCAGCCGAACACGATGGGGCCGTCGTCGCCGTACGCCCGCCGGCACAGGCCGATGACCGGGGGCACGGTCGCCACGTCGACGAGGCCGTGGACGACGGCGAAGACGACCATGGACGGGCGCACCGTCGAGGGGGCGCGGCATGTGGGGGTGCGATGCTCACAGCCGCGCCCCCTTCAGCGCCATGTGCAGCAGCAGCCGGTCCTCCCCGTCGTCCAGGTCGAGGCCCGTCAGCTGTTCCACCCGGGACAGCCGGTAGTACAGCGTCTGCCGGTGGATGCCCAGTTCGGCGGCGGTGCGGGCGGCCTGGCCCGCGCAGTCCAGGTAGATCTCGGCCGTGCGGGCCAGCTCGTGGTGGGTGGGGGAGAGCAGCGGGGCGACGGCGGGGTCGTGGGCCGTCTGCGGGGGGAGGGAGGTCAGCAGCCGGTACGGGCCGATGCGGGACCACTCGGCCACCGGCCCGAGGCGGGGTTCGGCCAGCGCCGCGCGGGCCGCGGCCGTCGCCTCCTGCCAGGCCGTGCCGAGGTCGGCGAGGCCGCTGAGCGGGTCGCCCACGCCGGCCCGGGCGTCCCCCTTGAGCAGCCGGTTCGCCGCTGTCAGTGCCGGGGTGCGTACGTCCGTGGAGCGCAGCCGGACCAGCACCGCCAGGCTCTGGCCGGTGGTACCCCAGGGGATCGTGCACAGGGCCGTCGTGTGCGGTACCGCCCGGGCCGACGGGGCGTCCTCCGGGTCCGCCGACGGCCACGGCGCCACGCACACCACCGCGTGCGGGCCCTCGCCGCGCGGGCCGAGGGCCGTGCGCAGGGCGGCCACCGCCATGTCCCGCTGCCAGCCGCGCTCCGCCGTCAGCACCGCCCGGAACTCCCGGGTGAGGTCGGCCCCGGCCTGCGCCTCGTCGGCGAGCAGCGCACCGATCCGGCCGGTCACCTCCATGGCGGCGGCCAGCTGGGCGTCCGTGGGCCCGGGCTCGCCGTCGAGCAGCCAGACGTAACCGAGGACGACCCCCCGATGCCGTACCGGAAGGCAGATCCGGCCCCGGTGCACCCCCGCCTCCGGAGTGCGGGGGATCCGGACCGGGCCGGTCGCCCGGGTGATGCCGAAGCTCTCGAACCAGGCGCGGACGGCGTCCGTGGAGCGGCGGGTCAGGATCGAGCGGGTGCGGACCGGGTCCAGCGCCGACGGATCGAGGTCGCCCTCGCTGTCGTAGGCGCCGAAGGCGATCAGCTCGAAGTCGCGGTTCTCCAGGGTCGCGGGGGCGCCGAGGAGCTCGGAGATCTCGTCGACCAGCTCCTGGTAGTCATCCCGGTATTCGGCCGTCACCCGGGCATTCTCTCCCATTTCCCTGGGGCCTTCATACATCTGTCTGAGATCTGCGGCACGGATGCGTGACAGCTGTCGATGGCCGACGATCGGAGGGATCCCTAGGTTTCACGGTGGTTCTCCGTACCGTCCCCGAATCGTCGGGTATCGGCCTTATGTTGGTTGTGTTCTGGAGGTGCCCCGTGCTGGGTCCCGTGATTCTCGCCGCGTCGCGCAGCGACCGGATGCGACGCCTGATGACGGCGGCCCCGGGGACGAAACAGGTCGTGGACCGCTTCATCCCGGGTGAGCGGGTGGACGACGTCGTCCCGATCATCGAGGCCCTCACCGGCCGGGGCCTGGAGCTGACGATGGACGTCGTCGGCGAGGACATCACCACCCGTGAGCAGGCCTGCGCCGCCCGGGACGCCTATCTGGAGCTGGTCGACCGGCTCAAGCCGCTGGAGCTGGGCGAGCGGGTCGAGATGTCGGTGAAGCTGTCGATGTTCGGGCAGGCGCTGGAAGGCGGCCACGAGCTGGCCCTCGCCAACGTCCGCCCGGTCGTCGAGGCCGCCGCCGAGATCGGTACGACGGTGACGCTGGACGCGGAGGACCACACCACCCTCGACTCGATGTTCGCCATCCACCAGGAGCTGCGGAAGGACTTCCCGCAGACCGGCTGCGTCATCCAGGCCTACCTCTTCCGCACCGAGGCCGACGCCCGCCGCCTCGCCGCGGACGGCAGCCGCGTACGGTTGGTGAAGGGGGCGTACAAGGAGCCCGCCGAGGTCGCCCACCAGCAGAAGCACGAGATCGACAAGGCATACGTCCGCGTCCTGCGGACCCTGATGGAGGGCGAGGGGTACCCGATGATCGGGTCCCACGACCCGCGCCTGATCGCCATCGCCCAGGAACTCGCCCGGCGCGCCGGGCGCAAGCCGGACGAGTACGAGTTCCAGATGCTGTACGGCATCCGGACCGAGGAGCAGCTGCGGCTCGCCGCCGAAGGTCACCGCATGCGCGTCTACACCGCGTACGGCACCGACTGGTACGGCTACTTCATGAGGAGGCTCGCGGAGAAGCCCGCCAACCTGCGGTTCTTCGTGCGCTCCATGGTCACCAAGAGCTGAGCCCGAAACACCCGCTCATTAAGGAGTTACGGAACACATGGACGCTGTGACCCAGGTCCCCACCCCCGTCAACGAGCCGGTGCACGGCTACGCCCCCGGCTCGCCCGAGCGTGCCCGGCTGGAGGTCAAGCTCAAGGAGGTGGCCGAGAACCCCATCGACCTGCCCTGCACCATCGGTGGTGAGAAGCGGATGGGCGGCGGCGAGGAGTTCAAGGTCGTACAGCCGCACAACCACAAGGCCGTGCTCGGTACGTACCGCAACGCCACCCAGCAGGACGCCCAGGACGCCATCGACGCGGCCCTGGCCGCTGCCCCGGCCTGGCGCGCGATGTCCTTCGACGACCGCGCGGCGATCATCCTGCGCGCCGCCGAGCTGCTGGCCGGTCCGTGGCGCGAGACCCTGGCCGCCTCCACCATGCTCGGCCAGTCCAAGACGGCCCAGCAGGCCGAGATCGACACCCCCTGCGAGCTGATCGACTTCTGGCGCTTCAACGTCGCCTACGCCCGCCAGATCCTGGCCGAGCAGCCCCCGGCCAACTCCCCGGGCGTCTGGAACCGCCTCGACCACCGTCCGCTGGAGGGCTTCGTCTACGCGATCACGCCGTTCAACTTCACGGCCATCGCGGGCAACCTGCCCACCGCGCCCGCGCTCATGGGCAACGTGGTGGTGTGGAAGCCGAGCCCGACGCAGACCCACGCCGCCGTGCTGCTGATGCGGCTGCTGGAGGAGGCCGGTCTGCCCAAGGGCGTCATCAACCTCGTCACCGGTGACGGCATCGAGGTCTCCAAGGTCGCCCTGGAGCACCGCGACCTCGCCGGTATCCACTTCACCGGCTCGACCAGGACCTTCAAGTACCTGTGGAAGACGGTCGGCGCCAACATCGACAAGTACCGCTCCTACCCGCGCATCGTCGGCGAGACCGGCGGCAAGGACTTCCTGGTCGCCCACCCGTCGGCCGACCGTGCGGTGCTGAAGACCGCGCTGACCCGCGGTGCCTTCGAGTACCAGGGCCAGAAGTGCAGCGCCACCTCCCGCGCGTACATCCCGGCGTCCATCTGGAACTCCGGCTTCAAGGAGGAGTTCGCCGCCGAGGTCGACTACCTCACCATGGGTGACGTCACCGACCTGTCGAACTTCATCGGCGCCGTGATCGACGAGCGCGCCTTCGCCAAGAACAAGGCCGCGATCGACCGGGCCAAGGAGGACCCGAGCTGCCGAATCGTCGCGGGCGGCTCGTACGACGACTCGGTCGGCTACTTCGTCCGCCCGACGGTCATCGAGTGCACCGACCCGGAGAACGAGGTCTTCACCACCGAGTACTTCGGCCCGATCCTCGCCGTGCACGTCTACGAGGACGAGACGTACGACGAGATGCTGACGCAGATGGAGTCGGTGTCGGACTACGCGCTGACCGGCTCGGTCATCGCCAGCGACCGTGCGGCCGCGGCGTACACCGCCGACAAGCTGCGCTACGCGGCCGGCAACTTCTACATCAACGACAAGTCGACCGGCGCCGTCGTCGGCCAGCAGCCCTTCGGCGGCGGCCGCGCGTCCGGCACCAACGACAAGGCGGGCGCCCCGCAGAACCTGATGCGCTGGACCCTGACCCGCGCGATCAAGGAGACGCTGGTCCCGCCGACCGACTACACCTACCCGCACATGGGCTGACATCCCGTCACCCCCCACGGGCCAGGGCGTCTTCCCCCGGGAGCCGCCCTGGCCCGCGCGTGTCCGGCTGCGTGGGCCCCTGGACGACGGCCCGCTTCGCGGCGGACCTGGACGCGGTACGCCGCCACTTCGCTCTGCGGCGCATGACCCTGCTGGGCCACTCCTGGGGCGCACGACTGGTGCTCGCCTATGCCTCGCCCACCCCGGCCGCGTGGACGCGCTGGTCCACGTCGTCGGCACGGGCATCGGCCCGGACACCGCCTGGCACCCCGCGTCCGGCGCGTGACCCTCCCGGACGCCGGTCACCTGCCCTGGGCCGAGGACCCAACGGGCTTTCGGCAGGCGGTACAGGGCGCTCTGGCGTAGCAGGCTGCCCTCGGAGAGGGCCGGGTCGTCGAAGTCGTCGGCAGGGTCGCGAGTCATGCCCAGGTGGCGCATCACGGGCCCGCGAACGGTCGTTGGAGACACAGCCACCGAATCGGCCCCGCGATACTTGCCCCATGACCACCCACACCGCCCACACCGCCGACCTCGCCCCCGACCAACTGCTCACCGTCCGGCGCTTTCTCCACGACGCCTTCGACGGCGACTTCGGAGACGCCGACTGGGACCACACGCTGGGCGGCATGCACGCCCTGGTGCACGACGAGCGCGGGCTCGCCGCACACGGGGCGGTCGTCATGCGCCGGGTGCGGCACGGGCAGCGGTGGCTTCGGGTCGGGTACGTCGAGGGGGTCGCCGTACGGCGCGATGCGCGGCGCACCGGGCTCGGCGGCCGGGTCATGGCCGCCCTGGAGGGGATCATCACCCGGGCCTACACCATGGGCGCCCTGTCCGCCAGCGACGACGGCGCCCGCCTGTACGAGGCCCGGGGCTGGCAGGCGTGGGGCGGCCGCGTCTGCGCGCTCGGCCCGGACGGGGTGATCCGCCTGCCCGAGGAGGAGGGCTCCACGTATGTGTGGCCCGCCCCCGGCGGGGTGGCCGATCCCGATGACGAACTGGTCTTCGACTGGCGCGACGGTGATGTGCTCTAGCGGAAACCCGCAGGTCACGCCCCTGTGACGCACTCCACCGTCTCAGATAGTAGGAAGTCCGAGTAATTGTGGAGACAGACCGTCCGTCCTCGCTTAGCTTTGTAGGAGCCGAACGTCTCGCTCGATCCAGCGAATGGCGGTCGTGAGCCGGGCCCCGTGCAGGCAACCCCTGCGGCACCGCTCCCCGCCCCACCCGGCGTCTCGAAACCCCCTGCCGCACTCCACGCTGTTCGAAGGAGTCGATTTCCCATGGCCGAGACGACCGTCCGCCGCCGAGTCCGTCACCTCTCCCGTACGAGCGAGTCCGACCGCAAGAACGCCGCCGCCGCCCTCCAGCGCGCCCTCGACCGCCGCGACAACGGCGGTGAGACCGGCCACTGAGCCACGCCGTACAGGGACCGTGACGGGACACCGAAGCCGGGAGCCGCACCCGACCGGGGTGCGGCGCGGACACCTCCCTCCGCGCCGCACCCCGGTGAACGTCCCCACGTGGGTCAACACCCGCCCCGCGTACGGATGGACGGCACAGGATATGTCCGTATCGCGGACAGTGCATGTCATCCCATGGGACGAGGAGTAGGGTGCCCGCATGTCTCGCAGCATCAATCTCGCAGTGATCCCCGGTGACGGCATCGGCCAGGAGGTCGTGACCGAAGGCCTGAAGGTCCTCTCCGCCGTCCTCCCGCAGGATGTGAAGCTGGAGACCAAGGAGTACGACTTCGGCGCCCGGCGCTACCACGCCACCGGTGAGACCCTCACCGACGCCGACCTCGACGCGCTGAAGAAGCACGACGCCATCCTGCTGGGCGCGATCGGCGACCCGAGCGTCCCCTCCGGCGTCCTGGAGCGCGGCTTCCTGCTCAAGCTCCGCTTCGCCTTCGACCACCACGTCAACCTGCGCCCGAGCAAGCTGCTCCCCGGTGTCGCCACCCCGCTCGCCGGTGAGCCGCAGATCGACTTCGTGGTCGTCCGCGAGGGCACCGAGGGCCCGTACACCGGCAACGGCGGCACCATCCGCAAGGGCACCGAGCACGAGGTCGCCACCGAGGTGTCCGTCAACACCGCCTACGGCGTCGAGCGCGTCGTCCGGGACGCCTTCGCCCGCGCCCAGGCCCGCCCGCGCAAGAAGATCGCCCTCATCCACAAGAACAACGTGCTGACCTTCGCGGGCCACCTGTGGACGAACATCTTCCACCGGGTGGCCGCGGAGTACCCGGAGGTCACCACCGAGTACATGCACGTCGACGCGGCGACCATCTACCTGGTCACCCAGCCCGAGCGGTTCGACGTCATCGTCACCGACAACCTCTTCGGCGACATCATCACCGACCTCGCCGCGGCCGTCTCCGGCGGCATCGGCGTCGCCGCGAGCGGGAACATCAACCCGTCCGGCGAGTTCCCCTCGATGTTCGAGCCCGTGCACGGTTCGGCGCCCGACATCGCCGGCCAGGGCAAGGCCGACCCCACCGCCACGGTCCTGTCCGTCGCCCTGCTGCTGCGCCACCTCGGATACGAGACGGAGGCCGCCCGGATCGAGGACGCGGTCTCCGCCGACCTCGCGGAGCGCACGGGCAAGCCCGCCCGCAGCACCTCCGAGATCGGCGACGCGCTCGCCGTACGAGTAGCCGGCTGACCCGCCGCGCACTCGAACCCTCGAAGCCGCCGGGTCATCGACAACCCGGCGGCTTCCCCATGTCTCCGCCGGGTGCGACCATCAACCCTGGGCCGCATTCACGCCGTTTTCCGTCCACGGCAACCTGCGCGCGATAATCGAACGCGGAGCCGCGGATTGTGGGAATGCTCGGACGTCCTAGCACTGGCCACTGGCAGTTCTGGCGTGAGCGCGGCCCGTCACTCAACAACCGGTGAAGGACAACCACTCATGACGACGCCCACGATCGAGCTCAAGCCCTCCGCCAACCCGCTCTCCGACGCGGAGCGCGAGGCGATCCTCGCGAGCCCCGGCTTCGGCCGCCACTTCACCGACCACATGGTCACCATCAAGTGGACCGAGGGCCGCGGCTGGCACGACGGACAGCTCGTCCCGTACGCGCCGATCTCCCTCGACCCGGCCACCAACGTCCTGCACTACGCGCAGGAGATCTTCGAGGGCCTGAAGGCCTACCGCCGCCCCGACGGCTCGGTCGCCACCTTCCGCCCCGACCAGAACGCCCTGCGCTTCCAGCGCTCCGCGCGCCGCCTCGCGATGCCCGAGCTGCCGGTCGAGACGTTCATCGAGGCCTGTGACGCGCTGGTGCAGCAGGACAAGGCGTGGGTCCCGGCGCACGGCGGCGAGGAGTCCCTCTACCTGCGCCCGTTCATGATCGCCACCGAGGTCGGGCTGGGTGTGAAGCCCGCGGGCGAGTACCTCTTCCTCGTCATCGCCTCCCCGGCCGGTGCCTACTTCCCGGGCGGCGTCAGGCCGGTCTCCATCTGGGTCTCCGAGGACCGCGTCCGCGCCGTCCCCGGCGGCATGGGTGACGCCAAGACCGGCGGCAACTACGCGGCCTCCCTGCTCGCCCAGGCCGAGGCCGCCGCCAAGGGCTGCGACCAGGTCTGCTACCTCGACGCGGTCGAGCACAAGTGGGTCGAGGAACTCGGCGGGATGAACCTGTACTTCGTGTACGGCAACAAGATCGTCACGCCGTCCCTCACCGGCTCCATCCTGGAGGGCGTCACCCGCGACAGCCTCCTGACCGTCGCCCGCGACCTCGGCTACCAGGCCGAGGAGGGCCGCGTCTCCGTCGACCAGTGGCAGCGCGACACCGAGAACGGCACCCTCACCGAAGTCTTCGCCTGTGGTACGGCCGCCGTGATCACGCCGGTCGGCACGGTCAAGCGCGCGACCGGCGAGTGGCAGCAGTCGGGCGGCGAGCCCGGCGAGGTCACCCTCCGCCTCCGCCGGGCCCTCCTCGACATCCAGCGCGGCACGGCCGAGGACAAGCACGGCTGGATGCACGAGCTGGCCTGAGCGCTCCGCCGGTGGTGCCGAACCGCGCCTCACCAGGCGCGGTTCGGCACCGTTATCTGGTTGTTATCCGGGTCGCAGCGGGCATAGGGTGAATGCGCCCGGAGGTCCCGCCCAGGTGGCGTGCCGAACGGCGGTACGCGACCCGAGCGGTCTGCGGTGAGGAAGTGATCCCGTTGTCCGTCGCCTGGGACGACATCGGCGGGCTCGTCGATGCCCACGAGCGGTTTCTCGCCGGTACGCTCGTCGAGTCCGCGGTCCGCGACACGGTGCTGAACTCCTGGAAGCGCTGCAGGTCCGCGGGGCTCGAACCGCACCAGCTGGTGATCCCCTATGCCCCGGACCTGGCACTGGACGAGCATTTCCTGCGCGCCGCCGAACCGGTCCTGAAGGGTCTGGCCGCCTCGCTCGCCAACGTGGGCATGGCCATCGCGCTCTGTGACGCGCAGGGCCGTATGGTCCAGCGCCTCGGCGGTGACCGGAAGCTGCGCGACAGCCTCGACGAGGTGCGGTTCGCCCCCGGTTTCGACGCCTCCGAACGGGTCGTGGGCACCAACGGCGTCGGCACGGCGCTGGCCGAGCGCGGTCCCGTCTTCGTGATCGGCCGTGAACACTTCGCCGACTGCCTGCAGCCCTTCGCCTGCGCGGGCGCGCCCGTGCGCGACCCCCTCAGCGGGCGCATCGAGGCGGTCCTCGACCTCACCTGCCTGCGCGACGACAACGACCCGACCATGCTGCGGCTGGTGCACGAGGCCGCCCGCGGCATCGAGGCGCGGTTGCTGGAACAGTCCACGCAGCGGGAACGGGCCCTGCTCGCCGCGTACCGGCGGGCCGGCCGCGCCGCCGGCCGATGGCCGGAGCAGCCCGCGGTCGCGGCGGCGATGCCGAGGGACGGCCATGACGCCGGTGGCCTCAGCCGGCTCGACCTCTCGGTCATGCGGGAGAAGGCGGAGGAACTCATCGCCTCGCCGCGGCGCACCCTCGACGAGGTGAAACTGTCCGACGGCCGGATCGCCACGCTGCTGCGCCGCCCGGTCATGGGCGCGGCGGGCGTGACGGGCGTGGTCGTCGAGGCCCGTATTCTCGGCGGCCCGCGACTGCGCATGACCGCACCGGCCACGGCGGCCGAGGCGGCGACGGGCGTGCCGACCGAACCGAGGTCGGTGGCCGAGGCACTTTTCGCGGCCCTGCCGACGCCGGCCACCACCCCGACCGTGGCCCGCCCGCCCGTGCCGCCGCCCGCCACCGAGGCCCGCTCGGAACCGGGCCGGGCCCTGTCCGACGAGGCCGCCTCGGAACCGGGCCGCGCCGTGACCGACCGGGACGGCAGCGGCGACGGCGACGGCGGCGGCCGGCTGGTCCTCGTCGGCGAGCCCGGCGTCGGCCGACTGGCCGTCCTGGCCCGCAGGCGCCTGGAGCTGCTGCACGACGCGAGCGTCCGGATCGGCACCACGCTGGACGTCACCCGCACCGCCGAGGAGCTGGCGGACGTGACCGTCCCCCACTTCGCCGACTTCGCCGCCGTCGACCTTCCCGACTCCGTGCTGCACGGCGACGAGCCCGGCCCCCTCGGAGCGGACACGCCGCTGCGCCGCGTCTCCCTGGGCGCCGTACACGAGGAGTCCCACCTCTACCGCGTCGGCGACACGGTCCGGTACGTGCCGTCCACACCGCAGGCCCGCAGTCTGGAGAGCAGGCAGTCCGTGCTCGAACCCGTCCTCGGTGCGGCCGACGGCTGGCTCGCCCAGGACCCGCCGCGGCTCGAACGGGTGCTCGCGGCCGGCATCCACTCCCTGATCACGGTCCCGCTCCGGGCACGGGGCGCCACCCTCGGCGTCGTGAGCTTCTACCGCTGCGAGAAGCCCGCCCCCTTCGAGGAGGACGACCTGTCCCTGGCGCAGGAGCTGGCCGGCCGCGCCGCCATCTGCATCGACAACGCCCGCCGGTACACGCGGGAGCACAACACCGCCCTCGCCCTGCAGCGCAGCCTGCTGCCGCGCGGCTGCCCCGAGCAGAGCGCCGTCGACGTCGCCTGCCGCTATCTGCCCGCTCAGGCCGGTGTGGGCGGCGACTGGTTCGACGTGATCCCGCTGTCCGGCGCCCGGGTCGCGCTGGTCGTCGGCGACGTGGTCGGACACGGGCTGCACGCCGCCGCCACCATGGGCCGGCTGCGCACCGCCGTGCACAACTTCTGTTCCCTGGACCTGCCGCCCGACGACCTCCTGACCCACCTCGACGACCTGGTGGGACGGCTCGACCGGGCCGAGGGCTGGGCGGTGGAGAGCACCCAGCCGGACTCCGGCATCGTCGGAGCCACCTGCCTGTACGCGGTCTACGACCCGGTGTCCCGGCGCTGCACCCTGACCCGCGCCGGGCACCCCCTGCCCGCAGTGGTCGGTCCGGACGGCACCGTCGAGTTCGTCGACCTGCCCTCGGGGCCGCCGCTCGGGCTCGGCGGGCTGCCCTTCGAGACCGTCGAACTCGAACTGGCCGAGGGCAGCCGGCTCGTGCTCTACACCGACGGCCTGATCGAGGACCGCTACCGGGACTACGACTCGGGCCTGAAGAAGCTCGCCGCCGTCCTGGCGCGGGCCGACGGGACGCCCGAGGACACCTGCGAGGCGGTCCTGGACGCGCTGCTGCCGTCCCGGGCCAGCGACGACGTGGCCCTGCTCGTCGCCCGCACCCACGCCCTGGGGCCCGAGCGGGTCGCGCAGTGGGAGCTGCCCAGCGATCCGGCGGTCGTCTCCCGTTCCCGCGCCGCGGTCACCGACCAGCTGTCCGCCTGGGGCCTGGACGACCTCGCCTTCACCACGGAACTGGTCGCCAGCGAACTGGTCACCAACGCCATCCGCCACGCCACCGGCCCGGTGCAGCTGCGGCTGCTCCGCGACCGCGCGCTGATCTGCGAGGTCTCCGACGGCAGCAGCACCTCGCCCCGGCTGCGCCGCGCCCGCACCGAGGACGAGGGCGGACGCGGGCTGTTCCTCGTCGCCCAGCTGACCGCGCGCTGGGGCACGCGCTACACCACCGACGGCAAGGTCATCTGGACGGAGCAGCCCCTGCCGACGGCCGGCCCGGAGCAGTAGCTACACCTCGGCAGTCGCCCGGGCCGCGCCGGAGTCCCCCTCCACGGCCGTCCTCGCGCGCACCGGGATCAGCAGATACGCCAGACCGCCCACCGCCCCCGACAGCAGGAAACTCACGTCCACCCCGCCGGTCAGGGCCAGCAGCGGCCCCTCGTACCACGGCAGCGCGACCGCCAGCACGCCGACCACCGCACCCAGCACCCACGACACGGCGGCCGGGAGGTTCCAGCCGCCCCGGTACCAGTACGCACCGCCCCGGGCCCGGCGGTTGTACACCTGGAGCGCCTCCGCGTCGTACACCCCGCCGCAGCGGACGAAGCCGATCAGGGTGATCACTGCCCACGGCGTGCCGATCGCCGTCAGCAGCAGGACGAACGACGTCATCGCGGTCTGCGCCTCCCAGGCGAAGTGCCCGGCGAAGACGCAGGCGGTGGCGAGGACCGCGACCGCGCAGGTGGCCCGGGCGCGGGAGGCGCGCGGCAGGATGGCGTCCAGGTCGAGGCCCATGGAGTAGAGCATCAGCCCGGCGTTGCCGACGGAGCCGGCGGAGGCGGCCAGCAGGAGCGGGATCAGGTACCAGGCCGGGGAGGCCGTGACCAGTGGCCCGGCGTAGTCCAGGGCGGCGCGGGCGGCGTACGCCGTGAAGGTGCCGAACAGCTGTGGGACCAGCAGGCCGAGCAGCAGGCCCAGCCAGGTCGCGTGCAGCACCCGGCGGGAGGAGTGGCGGGCCGGGGAGATGTAGCGGGTGTAGTCGCCGAGGAGCGTGATGAAGGCGATCGGGCCGGACAGACCCGCGGCCACCGTCGCCAGCACCCAGGTCGGCCAGAATCCGCCGAGCAGATAGCCGCCCGCCTCGGGCAGCGCGCCGGTGGTGAAGTCGGGTGCGTAGGCGACGAGTCCGAGGACCAGCAGCCCGGTCATGGCGATGGCGAGGACGCGGGACATGGCGAGCAGCACGCGGTAGCCGTAGACCGCGCCCGCGACGGTGGCGGCGGCGAGCAGCGCGTAGACCAGGCCGTACGACAGGTCGCTCGCGGGCAGGCCGACCAGCCGCTCCAGGACGCGCACCGTGACATCGCCGCCGATCCACACGGTCAGCGCGGTGTAGCCGAGGGCGAGCAGCAGCCCCACGATCGAGCCGACCAGGCGGCCGCGCACCCCGAACTGGGCGCCGGAGGACGTCGACAGGTTGGTGGCGGTGCGCAGGGAGATCAGGGCGAGCGGGGCGGTGACGGCCGTGCCGACGACCGTGCCGACCAGGATCGAGCTCACCGACGCCCACCAGTCCAGCCCGAAGGACGGCGGCAGCCAGCCGAAGACGATCACTCCGAGGCAGAGGTTGGAGCCGAGCAGGATCGAGACGAGGTCGCGGGGTGTGCTGGTGCGTTCCTCGTCGGGGATGGTGTCGACTCCGCGCTGTTCCATCGGCATGGTGGGTCTCCCTCGGTTAGAGTGACGTTCAATCTGAGGTGTCCAACCTCCTGTCGTCAACCCTTGGGCTGCGGCATTCCAATGTTTAGAGTGGTGCTCTAAAACGAGGAAAGGCAAGGAGGTGCCGCGCAGTGAGACTGACCCCCACGGAACGTGACCGGCTGCTGCTCTTCGGGGCTGCCGAACTGGCCCGGGCACGCAGGTCCCGCGGGCTGCGGCTGAACGTCCCGGAGGCGACCGCACTCATCGCGGACACCGTGTGCGAAGCCGCCCGGGACGGGGCCCGGCTCGCCGAGGCGATCCGGCGCGCCCGGTCGGTGCTCGGCCCGGACGACGTCCTGCCGGGCGTCGCCGACGTCGTGACCGAGGTGCACGTCGAGGCCGTCTTCGACGACGGCTCGCGGCTCGCGGTCGTGTCGGATCCCATCGGGGGCGGGCCGGGGGAGCGGGCGCCGGGCGCGCTGCTGCCCGGGCCGGAGCACGCCGAGCCCGAGGCGGTGGCGCGGCTGACGGTCACCAACACCGCCACCGTGCCCGTCTCCGTCACCTCCCACTTCCACTTCTTCGAGGCCAACCCGCGCCTGGACTTCGACCGGGCCGACGCCTACGGCATGCGCCTCGCCGTGCCCGCCGGGTCGTCCGTGCGCTTCGGTCCCGGCGAGACCGCCGAGGTGGGCCTCGTGCCGATCGGCGGCGACCGGATCGCGATCGGCTTCGCCGGTCTGGTCGACGGGCCGCTGGACGCGCCCGGCGCCCGCGAGGAGGCGCTGCGCCGCGCCGCCGCCTGCGGCTACCTCGGCGTGTCCGAAACAACCGACCAGGAGGTCGAGCGATGAGCCGCCCCGGAGGCCACCCCGCCGAAGCCCGCCGCCTCACCCCGTACGAGTACGCCGCCACCCACGGCCCCCGCGCCGGCGACCGCATCCGCCTCGGCGACTCCGGCCTGACGATCCGGGTGGAGTCCGACTCCCAGCGCTACGGCGACGAGTTCCTCGCCGGTTTCGGCAAGACCGCCCGCGACGGACTGCACCTCAAGGCCGCCGCCGTCCGGGACACCTGCGACGTCGTGATCAGCAACGTCGTCGTGATCGACGCGGTGCAGGGGATCCGCAAGGTCTCCATCGGCATCCGCGAGGGCCGGATCTGCTCGATCGGCCGGGCCGGGAACCCCGACACCCTCGACGGCGTCGACGTCGTGGTCGGCACCGGCACGTCGATCGTGTCCGGCGAGGGCCTCATCGCCACCGCCGGGGCCGTCGACACCCACGTCCACCTGCTGTCGCCGCGGGTCATGGAGGCCTCGCTGGCATCCGGGGTGACCACGATCATCGGGCAGGAGTTCGGGCCGGTGTGGGGGGTAGGGGTGAACTCCCCGTGGGCGCTGCGGCACGCGTTCAACGCCTTCGACGCCTGGCCGGTCAACATCGGCTTCCTGGGGCGGGGTTCGTCCTCGCACCAGGCGCCACTCGTCGAAGCCCTCGCCGAGGGCGGCGCCTGCGGCTTCAAGGTGCACGAGGACATGGGTGCGCACACACGTGCGTTGGACACCGCGCTCCGCGTCGCCGAGGAGCACGACGTCCAGGTCGCCCTGCACAGCGACGGCCTCAACGAGTGCCTCTCGGTGGAGGACACCCTGCGCGTCCTGGAGGGCCGCACCATCCACGCCTTCCACATCGAGGGCTGCGGGGGCGGACACGTCCCGAACGTGCTGAAGATGGCCGGGGTGCCCAACGTCATCGGCTCCTCCACCAACCCCACCCTGCCCTTCGGCCGGGACGCGGTCGCCGAGCACTACGGCATGATCGTCTCCGTCCACGACCTGAAGACCGACCTGCCCGGCGACGCCGCCATGGCCCGCGACCGCATCCGCGCCGGGACCATGGGCGCCGAGGACGTCCTGCACGACCTGGGCGCCATCGGCATCACCTCGTCCGACGCGCAGGGCATGGGCCGCGCGGGCGAGACGGTCCGCCGTACCTTCGCCATGGCCGGGAAGATGAAGGCCGAACTCGGCGCCCCCGACGCCGGTCACGACAACGAGCGCGTCCTGCGCTACCTGGCCAAGCTGACCATCAACCCCGCCATCGCGCACGGCCTCTCCCACGAGGTCGGCTCCATCGAGGTCGGCAAGCTCGCCGACCTCGTGCTGTGGCGCCCGGAGTTCTTCGGCGCCAAGCCGCAGCTGGTGCTCAAGGCCGGGTTCCCGGCGTACGGCGTGGTCGGCGACCCCAACGCGGCCACCGACACCTGCGAACCCCTCGTGCTGGGCCCGCAGTTCGGCGCGCACGGCGCGACCCCGGCCGACCTCTCGGTCGCGTTCGTCGCCCGCGCCGCGCTCGACCAGGGCCACGACACCATGCCGACCCGGCGCCGCAGGGTCGCCGTGCGCGGCACGCGCGGGATCGGCCCGGCCGAGCTGCGCCTCAACTCCCGTACCGGACAGGTCGACGTCGACCAGCGCACCGGACTGGTCACCCTCGACGGCGACCCGCTGCGCTCCGCTCCGGCCGAGTCCGTCTCCCTCAACCGTCTGTACTTCCTGTGAGGAACCCTGTGAGCACCCCCGCATCCGACGGCTTCCGCATGCCCGCCGAGTGGACCCCGCACGAGCGCACCTGGATGGCGTGGCCGGGCCCGAACCCCACCTTCGACGCCCCGCAGGACCTCGCCGCCGCCCGGAACGCCTGGGCCCGCGTCGCCCGCGCGATCCGCCGCTTCGAGCCGGTGACGGTGGTGTGCGGCCCCGGGCGGTCGGCGGACGCGAAAAGCCTCCTGGGCGACGGCATCGAGACGGTCGAACGCGACCTCGACGACGCGTGGATGCGGGACATCGGCCCCACGTTCCTGACCGACGGCAAGGGCGAACTGGCCGCCGTCGCCTGGACGTTCAACGGCTGGGGCGCCCGGGACTGGGCCCGCTGGGAGCACGACGCGAAGATCGCCGCGTACGTCTCGGACCTCGCGGGCGCGAAGACGTACGCCTCTCAGCTCGTCAACGAGGGCGGCGCGATCCATGTCGACGGCGAGGGCACGGTCCTGCTGACGGAGACGGTCCAGCTCGGACCCGAGCGCAACCCGGGCTGGACGCGCGAGGCGGTCGAGGACGAGATCCACGCCCACCTCGGCACCCGCAAGGCCATCTGGCTGCCTCGCGGTCTCACCGGCGACTACCCGCCGTACGGCTTCGGCACCCTGGGCCACGTCGACATCGTCGCCGCCTTCGCCCGCCCCGGCGTGGTCGTGGCCCATGCGCAACCGGACCCGGCGCACCCCGACCACGAGGTGACGCAGGAGGTCATCGGCATCCTGAAGGCGCAGACGGACGCGCGGGGCCGCCGCCTGGAGGTCGTCGAGGTGCCCGCCCCGACCGTCCTGGAGGCCGACGGTCACTGGGCCGACTACTCCTACATCAACCACTACCTGTGCAACGGCGGCGTGGTGCTCTGCGGTTTCGACGACCCGCGCGACGAGATCGCGGCAGGCATCTTCCGCCGCCTGTTCCCGGAGCGGACCGTGACGCTGGTGGACGCCCGTACGATCTTCGCGGGGGGTGGAGGCATCCACTGCATCACGCAACAGCAGCCGAAGACCTAGAGGAGTCACGGATGGCCGGTGCGGCCCGCGCGCGCAAGAACGCCCCGCCGCGCGAGGACGTCCTCGCCGCCGCCATGGAGATGATCGCCGAGCGCGGTCTGGAGAAGCTCACCATGGCGGCGCTGGGCCGTGCGGTGGGGATGAGCAGCGGCCATCTCCTGTACTACTTCCACAGCAAGGACGAGCTGCTGCTGCAGACCCTGGAGTGGAGCGAGGGGCGGCTGGGCGCCGCGCGTGGGCGGCTGCTCAGCGGTGGCGGTGGCGCGCGGGAACGGCTCGACGCGTACGTCGACCTGTACGTCCCCGACGGTCATCGCGACCCGCACTGGACGCTCTGGCTGGAGGTCTGGAACCGCTCGCAGAACGCCGACGACGACGCCCGCGCCCGGCAGGCCGCCATCGAGGGCGCCTGGCACCGCGATCTGGTCGCCCTGATCGCGGAGGGGGTGTCGCGGGGGGAGTTCCACCGCGTCGACGCCGACCGCTTCGCCGCCCGGTTGCGGGCGTTGCTCGACGGGTTCTCCATCCATGTGGCGATCGGGCTGCGGGGAACCGACCGGGCGCAGATCCTGGACCACGTACGGGAGTTCCTGGACGACGCGCTGGTACGGGGCGACGCGTAGCCGCCTGGGCCGCGAGCGTGACGGTGGGACTACCGCCCGCATCCTGAGACGCCCGTGAGACCGGAGGCGGCTTGTGCCAGACTGCCCCCGTGCTCTCGTTCGCCACGATGATTATTGGCAGCAGGCGCGCCGGTCCGCAGTGACCGCCACGTACGACCAGGTACGGGCGGCCACCGTCGTCCTCGACCCGCGCGCAGACCTCTCGCACCCGCGAGGGGTTTTTCGCATTTCTGGCCCACCCTCAGCCGGGAGCTCAGCGCGCGAGGGATCATAGGGGACGGTGGAGCCGGTCATTCCGGTACAGACCGAGATCCATACCTCAGGAGCCTTCAGACCATGACGGAAACCAGCGAGCTCGACGACTCGTTCCACGTCTTCGACACCACCCTGCGAGACGGCGCCCAGCGGGAGGGCATCAACCTCACCGTCGCGGACAAGCTGGCCATCGCACGGCACCTGGACGACTTCGGCGTGGGCTTCATCGAGGGCGGCTGGCCGGGCGCCAACCCGCGGGACACCGAGTTCTTCGCCCGCGCCCAGCAGGAGATCCAGTTCCGCCACGCCCAGCTGGTCGCGTTCGGCGCCACCCGCCGCGCCGGGGCGAAGGCGAGCGAGGACCCGCAGGTCAAGGCGCTCCTGGAGTCCGGCGCCCCGGTGATCACCCTGGTCGCCAAGTCGCACGACCGGCACGTCGAACTCGCCCTGCGCACCACCCTGGACGAGAACCTGCGGATGGTCCGCGACACGGTGTCCTACCTGAGGGAGCAGGGCCGCCGCGTCTTCGTGGACTGCGAGCACTTCTTCGACGGCTACCGCGCCAACCCGGAGTACGCGAAAGCCGTCGTCCGTACGGCATCGGAGGCCGGCGCCGACGTCGTCGTCCTCTGCGACACCAACGGCGGCATGCTCCCGGCCCAGGTCCACGCGGTCGTCGCCACGGTCCTCGCCGACACCGGCGCCCGCCTCGGCATCCACGCCCAGGACGACACCGGCTGCGCGGTCGCCAACACCCTCGCCGCGGTCGACGCGGGCGCGACCCACGTCCAGTGCACGGCGAACGGCTACGGCGAGCGCGTCGGCAACGCCAACCTGTTCCCCGTGGTCGCCGCCCTGGAACTGAAGTACGGCAAGAAGGTCCTCCCCGAGGGCCACCTCCGCGAGATGACCCGCATCTCGCACGCGATCGCCGAGGTCGTCAACCTCACCCCCTCCACCCACCAGCCCTACGTCGGCGTCTCCGCCTTCGCGCACAAAGCGGGGCTGCACGCCTCCGCCATCAAGGTCGACCCGGACCTGTACCAGCACATCGACCCCGAGCGGGTCGGCAACACCATGCGGATGCTGGTCTCCGACATGGCGGGCCGCGCCTCGGTCGAGCTCAAGGGCAAGGAACTCGGCATCGACCTGGGCGGCGACCGCGAGCTGGTCGGCCGGGTCGTGGAGCGGGTGAAGGAACGCGAGCTCAAGGGCTACACGTACGAGGCGGCGGACGCCTCCTTCGAACTGCTGCTCCGCGCCGAGGTCGAGGGCAGGCCGCTCAAGTACTTCGACGTCGAGTCCTGGCGGGCGATCGTCGAGGACCGCCCCGACGGCAGCCACGCCAACGAGGCCACGGTGAAGCTGTGGGCCAAGAGCGAGCGCATCGTCGCCACCGCGGAGGGCAACGGCCCGGTCAACGCCCTGGACCGGGCGCTGAGGGTCGCGCTGGAGAAGATCTACCCGCAGCTCGCCAAGCTGGAGCTGGTCGACTACAAGGTCCGCATCCTGGAGGGCAAGCACGGCACCCAGTCCACCACCCGGGTCCTCATCGCCACCTCCGACGGCACGGGCGAGTGGTCGACGGTCGGCGTCGCGGACAACGTCATCGCCGCCTCCTGGCAGGCCCTGGAGGACGCGTACACGTACGGCCTCCTCCGGGCGGGCGTGGAACCGGCCTCGTAACCGGACCAACGCCTGCCGCGCCCGCCGGGCTTGCAGCCGGGCCCGACAGGGGCGCACCGCGGCGGCCGCGACCGGCCGCCGCGGGCGGGGGGTGTGATCCGGCGGCAGACAGGCGCGGGCCTGCATCGTGTCCCCGCCGGGGGTTCGGCGACTGCTGCGCGGCCACGAACGCGTCGACGCTTCTGACGACACCGGCCGCCTTCAGCCGACGGCCCCGCACGGGACGGCATCCCCGGGGTCGTGGGAACACGGGCGGGCGCGGCGCCCGGTCCCCGCTACGGCGAGGACCGCCCGCTGGTCTCGGCCGACCGCCAGGTCAGGGCGCCCGCCACACGTTCTCGAAGGCCTCGTCCTCGATGCGGCGGCGCTGCCGGACGGCCTCCAGTTCGGTCAGGGCGTCGTGCACGGCGGCCAGGACGGTCACCACCGGCTCGTCGGCGGCGTCGCCGGGCCCGGCCGCCGACGGTCCCTCGATGCCCAGGGTGTCCGCGAGGCCCACGAGGACGGGCTCGTGGGCGGCCCACCGGTCGTTCGCGCGGCGTCGGGAGGGCGAGTCGGCCGCCGCGGCCGGTTCGCTGCGCCGCCGCAGCCAGTGACGGAGCGCCCCACCGGTCGGCGTCTCCTCCTCCAGGACGCCGACATAGGCCTGGGCCAGCCCGCGCCCGCGGCGCCACAGCCAGTCCTCGACCGTCTCGTACGGCGGGTGCCGGACGAGTGACGCCCCGGCCTCGTCCAGCAGCCGGTCCCCCGTGGTGCGCTCGGCGCCGGGCACGAGGCGATCGTCCTCCAGGGTGAGCACTCCCGCGTCGACGAGATCGAGCAGTTCCGCGCCGGCGAGGGCGAGCGAGAGGTCGCCCTGCCCGACCTCTCGGTTGGAGGGGACGTTCAGGGCGACGATCAGCAGATCCTGCGATGTGGTCATCTCGGCTCCAGGTCACGGCCGTCGATTCGGCGCGTATCTCCACGATGGGGCCGGTGAAGCCTATCCGCAGCCCGGCCGACGCCCCGGTCCGGTTTGCGCCAACCCCTGGTCGGCGATCCGGGTGCCGCCCGAGTGCTCGGTGCCGAAGGCGCATTCAGAAGCAGAACGGACAACCGACCGGATCCGGCCCGGAATTGCGACGTCCGTACGTCGATCAACGCAGGCCTCGACATGATCATGGTCCCGTACGCGTACCAGGACTTCCGCACCGCCCTGGTCGACGAGGTACGGGCGGGCGGGATCAGCGAGCGGCGGATCGACGACGCCGTCTCCCGCATCCTCACGCAGAGGTTCCGGCTGGGCCTCTTCGAGCGGCCGTACGCCGACACCAGCGGCGCGTCGAGGATCGGCTCCGCCGAGCACCGCGCGGTCGCGCGGGAGGCGGCCGAGTCGCAGGTGCTGCTGAAGAACAGCGGCGGCCTGCTGCCGCCGAAGCGCTCGCAGAACGTGTACGTCGCCGGATCCAACGCCGACGACATCGGCAACCAGACCGGCGGCTGGACCACCACCTGGCAGGGCGGCTCCGGCCGACCGGGCAGCCGTCGACAAGGTGTGCGCGGCGATGAAGTGCGCGGTGCTGATCGTCTCCGGGCGCCCACAGCTCCTCGGCGACCGGCTCGGCGAGAGCGACGCGCTGGTGGCGTCCTGGCTGCCAGGGACGGAGGGCGACGGCGTGGCCGACGTGCTGTACGGCAGGCGGCCCTTCACCGGGCAGTTGCCGGTGACCTGGCCGAAGTCGCAGGACCAGCTGCCGATCAAACTCGGGGACGCCTCGTACGACCCGCAGTACCCGTACGGCTGGGGCCTGACCACCCGGACCGAGGTCCCGGCGGGCGGCGCCCCGGCCCTGAGGGCGCTCGGCATCGCGGCCCGGGCGGTGGCGAAGCCGTTCGCCGAGGCGGACCATCTGCTGCTGACCGGCCGGTACGGGGCGGTGGTGGAGAAACTGACCGCCGCGTACAAGGCGGCGTGACCGACCCCGCCGCGGGCATCGGTCCCGGGGAATTCCTCCTGTGACCGATGTCCGTTTCTGCGCCCATTCAGGTAGCTTCGAACATATGAAGGCCGCGCTCGTACAAAGGCTCGTACGCCTCCTGATCGTGCCTGTCGCCGCCGTGCTGGCGGTGCTGCTGGCCGGTGTGCCCGGCGCACACGCGGCCACCGATCTGTCCAAGGTCGCCGACGCCCTGCGCGAGAGTCCGGTCTACGTGGACCCGGCCGCGTCCGACGTGCTGTCGGCGTCGGACGCCGAAGCGCTCGCCGACAAGATCAAGGACGCGGACAAACCCGTCTTCGTGGCGGTCCTCCCGTCCGACTACCCCAAGGCGAACCTCTTCCAGAACCTGCGCACCGAAACCGGTGTCACCGGCCTGTACGGCATCCGGCTCGGCGACGAGTTCGACGCCCGCGCCGACAGCAGCGTGCTGAGCCGCGGGGCCGTGTCCAACCTGGTCACGTCCGTGCAGGGCGCGGGCGACGCCAAGGCCCAGCTGAACGACTTCGTCGACAGCGCGCTGCGCAACGTGGGCGGCACGGCGCCGAGCAGCTGGAGCGAGGGCACCGGTGAGGGCCTCTCGACCACCGGTCTGATCACCCTCGGCGCGGTCCTGGCCGCGGGTGGCGCGGGCGCGTACGCGATCGCGCACCGCAACCGCCGCCGCCACGAGGAGGAGCAGCGGGCGGCGCTGGAGAAGCTGCGGGTGGTGGTCGACGAGGACATCACCGCCTTCGGCGAGGAACTGGACCGCCTGGACTTCCACCCCGCCGAACCCGGCGCCGACGACACCATGCGCGCGGACTACGAACACGCGCTGGACGCCTACGAGAAGGCCAAGGCGCACATGGCGGCGGCCCAGAGGCCCGAGGACGTACGGGCGGTCACCCAGTGCCTGGAGGACGGCCGCTTCTCGCTCGTGACGCTGGCCGCCCGCCGCGAGGGGCGCCCGCTCCCCGAACGGCGTCCGCCGTGCTTCTTCGACCCGCGCCACGGCCCCTCGGTCGCCGACGTCACCTGGACCCCGATGGGCGGCGCGACCCGCGAGGTGCCGGTGTGCGCGGCCGACCGGGTCCGCCTGTCCGACGGCCAGGACCCGATCATCCGCGAGGTCGACACGGCCTCCGGCCGCCGCCCGTACTGGGACGCGGGCCCGGCCTACGGCCCCTGGGCCGGCGGTTACTTCGGCGGCGGCATCCTCCCCGGCCTGCTCGTCGGCACCATGCTCGGCAGCATGATGGCCACCCCGTCCTACGCCGCCGACTACGGCTCCGGCTACGGAGACTTCGGCGCCGGCGGCTACGAGGGCGGTGACCTCTCCGGCGCGGACTTCAACGCGGGCGACTTCGGCGGCGGTTGGGGCGGCTTCGGCGGTGGGGACTTCGGAGGCGGTTTCTGAAACGCGTGCCCGGGGACGCGGAACGGGCCCGGTGCTGACACGGCACCGGGCCCGTACATCTGTGCGTCCTAGAGGGTGGCCGCCGCCGAGGCGATCGCGGAGGCGAAGGTGGAGACCTCGGTGTAGACACCGGGGGCGTTGGGGCGGGCACAGCCGATGCCCCAGCTGGTGATGCCGACCTGGATCCAGGCGCCGGAGGCGTCCCGGCGGAACATGGGACCGCCGGAGTCGCCCTGGCAGGTGTCCACGCCGCCCGCCGCGTACCCGGCGCAGATCTCCTCGCGCGGGATCAGCCCGCCGTAGCCGCTGTAGGAACGGCACGTGGCGTCACTGACGAACGGCACGTTCGCCTTGAGCAGGTAGCGCTGCTGGCCGCCGCCCTCACGGGCCGCGCCCCAGCCGGCGACGGTGAAGGTGCCGGTGTTGTACTGCGCGGTGGTGGCTATCTTCAGGGTCGGCAGATTGATCGGCTGGGCGAGCTTGATCAGGGCCCAGTCCTTGCCGTCGCCGTTGTAGCCGGGGGCTCTGTAGACCTTGGTGGAGCGGACCTGGACGCGGCCGTTGGTGGACCGCAGGTCCACCACACCGGCGGTGGCGGTGATGCTGGTGTTGTTGCCGGTGGCGCCGACGCAGTGGGCGGCGGTCAGCACGATCTGCTGGGTGTACAGCGCACCGCCACAGCCCATCGACAGCCGGACCATGAACGGGAACTCGCCCTGCGCGGCACGCGTGCCGCCGACCACGGGCGCGGGCGCCGCCTGCGCGGCCGACACGGGCTGCAGGCTGACCACCGCGAGCGCGGCCGCACCGGCGACCGCGCATCTCTTGAGGGCCTTGAGGAGAGTCTTCACCTTGACGCCTTCCGTGGGGGGTCTGGGGATGCGGGAATGGCCATGGGAGTGTCAGGCGCATGTCAATTCCCGTGCGCTGGATTATGAGAGCCCTGTGAGCCTCCCCACAAGGACCGCGATCCGGCCATCGCGCGACCTGGCCCCGGCCACCCCGCAGGGGGGTGGCCGGGGCCAGGTGTGAGTGCGGACGCGGCGGTGTCAGCCGAAGGACTTGGCCCCGTTCCAGTCCGACGTCATCACGACCTTCACGGGTGCGTTGGTGTTGGTCCTGGAGGGGTGGTAGATCCGTATCTGGCCGTCGGAGGCGAAGCGGGCCCAGATGTCGGGGATGTTGTCGCCGTTGACGTCGGGGATGCCGAGGGCCGTCGACACGTTGGCCTCGGTCCAGGTGGTTCCGTAGGACACGTCTCCGTTGAGGGAGTTGGCGGCCAGCTTGAGCGAGTCGATGTCGACGCTGCCGCTGACGGGGCCGGGCTTGCCGTGGCGGACGTACATGTTGCCGTTGTCCAGGTTGCGCCACAGCAGGTCGGGGGTGGTGTCGCCGTTGATGTCGGCGACGTTGACGATGTCGCGGCGGGCCCAGGCGCTGCCCTCCATCAGCGTTGCCGTCCGGAAGGTCGCGCCGCTGTAGCCGGACAGCGTCCAGAACGCGGTACCGGCACGCAGGACGAGGTCGGGATGCTTGTCGCCGGTGATGTCGCCGACGGCCTTGATCTGGGTCCAGGTCGAGGGCGCCGGGGCGTTCGCGGGCAGGCGGATCCTCAGCCTCTTGTCGACGTTGAAGCTGCCGTAGCCGTCACCGGGGTACATCCAGAAGGTGCCGTCGGGGGTGACCGCGAACAGGTCGGTCATGCCGTCGCCGGGGTAGGTGTCGTCGTAGTGGGTGATCAGCGCGGCCTTGCCGGTGCCCGGGTCGTACCAGTGGCCCGCCGGGTGCAGCTTCTTGTCCGAGGTGTACGAGGCGCCCAGGCAGGAATTCAGCTCGCCGTCGGTGCTTCCGGGGCAGCTGTACAGGTCGCCGCTGGACCACACCATCAGCAGGTCGGCGATGCCGTCGCCGCCGGTGTCGCCAGGGGCGTCGGCCTTGTCGCGCGGCGGGACGTAGAAGGTGTGGCCCGAGTGGGCGCTGCGGTTGCCGTACTGGTCGTAGGCGTAGACGTTCACCGTGGTGGGGCCCGCGTGCGGCGGTCTGAGGTCGGCGATGGTGGCGGTGCCATTGGTGGCGTTCACGTAGGTCCAGTCCAGGCCCTCGACGGCGTACTGGAACTTCGTCGCTCCCTCTGAGGTGAAGGTGATGGCGCCGGTCTCGCCGTACTTGACCTTCGCCCACGTCTGGCCGTCGGAGGTGGCGCGGGGGAAGTCGTCGCTCTCGACCGTGGGCTGCGGCGGGGCGCTGGCGTCGACGTTGATCCGGCAGGGGGAGGTGCCCGGCGGGAAGAACGACGAGACCAGGCCGCCGGAGTCCTCGGCGCGCACGTCCCACGAGTAGGTGGTCTTGTCCTCCAGCGGGAACGTGGAGGGGATGGTCAGCGTGGCGGTGCCGCTGGAGTTGGGGGTGACCAGGGTGCCGGACGGGACGGTACCGCCGGTCTTCCAGAAGCGGAAGCGCAGCTTGCTGAGGTTGCCGTCGGGGTCCTTGGCGTTCGCCGACAGCACGATGTTGGTCTTGCCGACGGTCACGCCCGCGCTGTCGACCTCGCAGGCGCCACCGGGCGTGGACTTGCCGCCCGTGGGCTCGTACGGCTTGCGGTTGTACACAACTTCCAGCGTCGCCGAGGTCGCCCGGAACTTGCGCCAGGTCTGGGTGTCGGACTCGCTGGTCGCGCGCATCCCGAAGGTGATGTTCGACCAGCCGTTGTCGGCGCCCTTCTGGGCGGCGGTCTCCACGTTGAACGACTCGTACTCGTCCGGGCAGGAGCTGGAGGACCAGCCGTGCGCGAACGACTTCTTCTGCAGCTGCGTGGACCAGCTCGGCTGCTTGTTCCATGTCGTGCCGGACGAGATCGACCCGGTCAGCCAGAACTGGAACTCGCGCGCGGTGCAGGACCAGGAGTGGTTGTTGAGCACCTTGAAGGTCGCGTCGGAGACCGTGGCGCCCTTCAGGCTGCTGCTGAAGCCCATCCGCCAGAAGGAGCGGGCGGTGCCGCCGGTGTCGTCCTCGTGGCCGACGCGGGCGTCGGAGGTGCCGGAGCTGAAGTTGGTGCCGTTCCAGAAGCTGGTGTTCGGGTACGGCTTGTACGCCGTCGTCCACGCCTGCCAGCCACTGTTGAGCGTCGGGTCGACGAACACCGGGAAGCGGACGTCCTCGTCGGTGAGCAGGCCGGTCTCGGCGACCCGCAGGTCGAGCCGGGCCGTCCCCGTCCTGTCGCCCTCCAGGTGGATCGGCATCGGCGCATGGTGTGCGCCCGGCTCGATGCCGCTCAGGCCGGACAGCTTCAGCACGTCGGGCGGTGTGGCGACCGAGGTGCGCGGCGTCGACTGCCCTTCGGGGAGTTCGAGGTCACGGCCGCTGGAGTCCCAGGCGAAGGGCGTCGGTATGGAGCCGATCTCCTCGCCGTCCCCGTCGAGCACCAGGACACGCCCGGCGGTCTCGTCGTGCTGGAACACGGCCGTCTTCGAGCGCAGTCCGTACGACACCGTCGCGAGCGCCTCGCTCCGCGCCGCCTCCTCGGTCTTGACGATGAGCAGCTGCGCGAAACCGCCCTCCTCGCGGGCGACCAGGAGCAGGTCGACGCCCGGCAGCACCTCGGAGTACAGGGCGCGCGGGCCGTCCAGCACCGGCTCGGGCAGCGTGCCCGGCCAGGTGTAGGCGACGGTGTGGCCGTCGATGTCCACCTCGGCCAGCACGGTGTCCCGGGCGGCCCGACCGTCCGTCAGCGGCCTGCGTTGGTACGACCGGTCGGCGCGGGTGTCGTTGCCGGGCGTGCCGCTGGAGAACCGCACCGGCTTCGCGGGGTTGGCCGGCCGGATGCCGAGGCCGTCGGCGTCGTCCGTCCGCTTCAGCCGGTTGTCGATCGGTGCCCACTTCCCCTCGGCGTTCTTCGCCCGCTGGGGAAGGGCGTGGATCCGGGTGCGCAGTTGTCCGTCCGGCTGGGCCCAGGTGAGCGAGGTGGCGGTGGTCGCCGTATCCACGAGCACCCGCTTCTTGGTGCGCCGGGCCTCGGCCGCGGCGGCGGCCTCGTCGCGGGGGGCGGTCGCCGCCTGTTTCGCGTCGGTCGCCTTGCGTGCCTGTGGATCTGATGGTTCGTCGGGTTGCAGCCAGGGCAGCAGGGCGGCGGTCAGGGCGGCCAGAACCAGGCCGAGCGTGAGTGTCAGCCGGGTGCGCGTGCGCACGAAGGGGCTGAGAAAACGAGGCGGCGCGAACACGGCGGGGTCTACTCCCGTGTGGACCAGGCGGATGGGGACAGCACAGAGAGCCCCGGACGGCAGGCCGCGGGGCATGGGCGCGCACACGATCACACGATCCGCACAGCTCGTCCATGTATGAAGATTTTATAAAGTTGTGACGATGTGTTGAGAGGCCCTTGGCGCACGGTCACGGGTGTGGCGTCTGCGGCTTTTGATCACCTGTTGTGCGCCGATGGCGATTGTTTTTAGCCACGCGTCCTATTGGTTGAAAGAAGGAGCGGGCCGTCCCGTTTTGCGGCGTGATGCAACTCACAGGCACGGATTTCGGCCCGCTTCATCGATCTTGAATCGTGTGGCGCTCATGACAGAGGGTGCGGGCACGTTCGTATCGCCTGGGTGGGGGAGTCGACGCGCATGCGCGCTCAAGGTCCACTGTCATGGCTGGGGCGCAGACGCCTTGCCCTGACGGAGTCACAACGACGGCGGCGCCGGCACGGCCGCGCGGCGACCGTCCTTTTGTTGTCCTCGACGCTGATGGTGACCAGCCTGGGCGCGGACGCCTGGGCCGTCCCCGGCCCCGGTATGACCCGCGAGGAACCGATCGACCTGCCCGACCTGCCCAAGAGCACCTCGCTCGACGGCGACGAGGAGGCCGAGAAGAACCTGACGACCGCGCCCGAGGTCCCCGTCGACCCGTACGCGCCGGTCGCCGTCACCCCCTGGACGGAGAGCACCGGCACCGCGACGCTGACCTCGGACGCCGAGCCCGGCACCACGATCCCGGTCTCCAACGGCCTGCCCGTCGCGCTCGGCGTGCCCGCGGGCACCGACCCGGCCGCGATCGACGGTGAGTGGCAGGTCGATCTGGCCGCGCCGACCGCGTCCCAGGACGCCGGTGTCTCCGGCATGATCATGCAGGTCACCCCGCCGGCCGACGCCGACCCGGCCGCGCAGGTCGCGCTCGCCGTCGACACCACCGGCTTCGCCGACCTCTACGGACCCCAGGCCGCCGACCGCTTCGGCCTCGTCCTGCTGCCCGAATGCGTCCTGACCAGCCCCGACAGCGGCGACTGCGCCGCCGACGGCGGTGTGACGACCATGTCGGGCAAGGCGGACGACGACAAGGCCGAGCGGCTGCGCAGCACCGTGGAGGTGGTGCCGGCGAAGGACGCGCCCACCAAGGCCAAGGCTCCCAGGAACGCCCCCACCCGCAAGATCCTCTCCGGCTCCGTGCCGGTCGCCGACCTGCTGGGCGACGAAACCGCTTCGACGACGTCCGGTGCCTCGGTCCGCACCGCCTCCTTCTCCCAAAGCGACGCCCTCCAGGCCGTCGACGCCTCCGGCCCGCAGGTCATCGGCGCCATGGACACCGGCGCCTCCGCCGCCGGTGACTTCACCGCGACTCCGCTGCTGTCCTCGGGGGCCTGGTCTGCCGGTGCGTCCTCGGGCGCCTTCACCTACGCCTACCAGGTGCAGGTCCCGGAGACCGCCGGCGGCCTGATGCCCAAGGTGGCGCTGAGCTACTCCTCGCAGTCGGTCGACGGCCGCACCTCCGCCACCAACAACCAGGCCTCCTGGATCGGCGACGGCTGGGACTACAACCCGGGCTCCATCACCCGCACGTACGCCAACTGCCGCGAGGACTCCAAGAAGTCCGGGTCGAACAACGCCACGCACCGCACGGCGGACCTGTGCTGGGGCTCGAACAACGCCACCCTGTCGCTCGGCGGCATGACCACCGAGCTGGTGTGGGACGAGGACCAGGGCACGTGGTTCACCGCCAACGGCGACGGCGCCAAGGTCGAGCGGATCAAGGACTCCACGACCGGCAACGGCGCCAAGGACGGCGAGTACTGGGTCGTCACCACCCGTGACGGCACCCGCTACCACTTCGGCAAGCACAAGCTGCCGGGCTGGACGTCCGGCCAGCCGGTCACCGACTCCGTGCTGACCGTGCCCGTCTACGGCAACCACGCGGGCGAGGACTGCTACAAGGCCGGTGACTGGCCCGGCTCGTGGTGCACCCAGGCCTGGCGCTGGAACCTCGACTACGTCGAGGACGTCCACGGCAACGCCATGTCCCTGTGGTGGAAGACCGAGCAGAACTACTACGCCCGCAACTTCAACTTCAAGGCGCCGGTCGTCTACGACCGCGGCGGCTACCTGAGCCACATCGACTACGGGCAGCGCAAGGACACCATCTTCTCCGAGACCGCCCCGGCCCGCACCACCTTCAAGGTCGCCGAGCGCTGCTTCGACGAGGGCTCACTGACCTGCTCGGACGACAACTTCGCCGACAAGGACCCGGGCAAGTACCGCATCTGGTACGACACCCCGGCCGACCTGCGGTGCGAGTCCGGCAAGAAGTGCTGGAACGCCGGCCCGACGTTCTGGTCCCGTAAGCGCCTGACCGAGATCCAGACCTCGGCGCAGCGCCGTACCGACACCACCGCCCGCCAGGTGGTGGACCGGTACGCCCTCAAGCAGAGCTTCCCGGTCCTGAAGACCGGCCCGAACACCGCCCTGTGGCTGGAGTCGATCCAGCGCACCGGTTTCGCCCGGCTCGGCTCCACGGATGACAGCGTCACCCTCAACGCGGTGCGTTTCGAGTCCAACGCGGAGGACATGCCCAACCGGGTCATGCGCCCCAACGACCCGCGCCCCGGCTTCTCCCGGCTGCGCATCGCGCGCGTCATCAACGAGTACGGCGGCGAGACCGTCGTCACCTACAAGCAGCCCGCCGGTGACTGCGCCACGGGCACGGACCTGCCCGGCAAGGACGACACCGCGGCGCTGAAGTCCAACACCCGTCTGTGCTACCCGTCGTTCTGGCACCCCGACCCCGAGGCCCAGGACATCGACTGGTTCCACAAGTACGTCGTGGAGTCCATCGAGGAACTCCCCAACGTCGACGGCGCCTTCGCCACCAAGACCTCCTACGCGTACCAGAACGCCGGCTGGAAACTCGCCGAGGCGGAGTTCACCAAGAAGTCCAAGCGCACCTACTCGCAGTTCGCCGGGTTCGAGCAGACCACGGTGATCACGGGCCCGGACCAGGACGAGCCGTCCATCGGCAGCAAGAGGTCCAAGTCCGTCACCCGCTACTTCCGCGGCATGGGCGACACCGTGTCGGTGAAGGACATCACCGGCACCGAGATCGCCAAGGACCTGGAGCCGTTCGCCGGCCGTATCGCCGAAGAGCTCACCTACACCAGCGCGTCCGACGCCGACACCGACTGGCTGTCCCGCAGCGTCACCGTCCCGGCCGCCACCGAGCTGGCCAAGCGCGACCGCGACGACGGTCTGAGCCCGCTGCGCGCCTGGCGCGTCACGGAGCCCGAGGAGATCGCGTACACCAAGTCCTCCGGCACCGGCGACGACACCCGCACCCAGCGGATCGTCAAGAGCAGCACGACGTACGAGCCGACGCACGGCCTGCCCGTCCAGGTGGAGTCGCTCGGCGACACCGGCAAGAACGGTGACGAGTCCTGCACCAAGCTGGACTACGTCCACCACACCGGCAAGAACCTCATCGGCCTGTCCAAGCAGGTCCTGGTCTCGCCGACCACCTGCGCGAACGCCGACTTCACCGACCTGACGACGCTCAGCGGCGCCGCCCGCACCGCGTACGACGGCCAGGACTACGGCACCGCGCTCGCCTCCACCACGCGTGGCCTGGCCACCGAGACCTGGTCGCTGAACGGCGCCGGAACCGGCTTCCAGACCAACGGCACCAGCGAGTTCGACGCGATCGGCCGCGTGGTGAAGCAGACCGACCCGGACGGCAAGTCCGGCACCATCACCTACACCCCGGCCACCGGCCAGGTCTTCGAGGTCACCGAGACCAACGCCCTCGGCCACACCCAGAAGCAGGAACTGGAGCCGGGCCGCTCCACCACCCTGAAGACGACCGACGCCAACGGCCATGTGAGCGAGGCGAAGTACGACCCGCTGGGCCGCCTCGTCGAGGCGTGGGCCCCGGGCCGCACCCCGTCGAGCTCGGCCGTGCCGGACTTCCGGGCCGTCTACACGATCCCGGCGTACGACCCGGCCAACCCCGACCGCAAGCCGCCGTACATCACCACCCACACGCGAGGCCACGAGGACCGCGTCGAGACCTCCGTCACCCTCTACGACGGGCTCGGCCGCGAACGGCAGACACAGGAGGAGGCCGACGGCGGCGGCCACCTGATCACCGACACGCTGTACAACAGCTCCGGCGAGGTCTGGCAGACCAACAACGCCTACCTCACCCACGAGGCCAAGCCGGGCGAGCTGTTCACCCCGCTCGCCGACACGGCCGTCCCCAACATCACCCGCTACACCTACGACGGCCTCGGCCGCGTCGTGGCGGAGACGCCCGTCCTCAAGGTCGTCGACCCACTGACGAAGGAAGCCACCTCGCAGCCGGTCCCCGAGAAGGCCACCCGCTACGAGTACGGCGCGGACTGGTCGAAGGTGATCAACCCGGCCGGAGCCTCCTCCTACCGGGTCTACACCGACGCCCTCGGCCGCACCTCCCGCGTCGACACGTTCAACTCGGAGGCACCCGACGGCCACACGTCGATGCGGTACACGTACGACGCGCACGGCCGGCTCGTGAAGGCGACCAACTCCGCCGACACGGCGCACCCGTGGACGTGGACGTACGACCACCGCGGCCGGCAGATCACGGCCACCGACCCGGACACGGGCACCACGGAAACCACGTACGACCACCGTGACCGCCCGCTGACCACGACCAACGCCCGCGGCATCACCGTCTGGAACGGCTACGACGTCCTGTCGCGGCCCGCCCAGCAGCGCCTGGACAACGCCACCGGCACCCTGCTGGCCGAGTTCACCTACGACACCGTCACCGGCGGCAAGGGCATGCCCGCCACCGCCACCCGCTACACCGACGGCCAGCCGTACACCCAGCGGGTCAACGGCTACACCAAGGACTACCAGCCGACCTCGACCACCCAGACCCTGCCGTCGCCCGTGGCGACCGCCTGGGGCCTTCAGACGTCGTACACGTACGACTACACGTACAACGACCAGGGCATGCTGGAGGAGGCTTCCCTCCCGGCGGTCGGCCGGTTCGCCGCCGAGAAGCTCGTCGTCCGCTACAACAAGGACGGCAAGCCGCTCTCCGTCTCCGGCAAGGACTGGTACGGCGCGGAGACGGTCTACGACTCCTACGGCCAGGTCCTGCGCTCGACTCTGGGCGCGCAGCCGTACCGGGTGTGGACGCAGGCGTCGTACGACGAGTCGACCGGTGAGCTGAAGGAGCAGTCGGTCTACCGCGAGCAGACCGGGGACAAGTCCGTGGTCGGCGGAAACCTGGTCTCGCAGCGGTCGTACGCCTACGACCCGGCCGGCAACGTCACCTCGATCCGTGAGCACTCGGACGGCATCGCGGAGCGGCAGTGCTTCGCCTACGACCCGCTGGGCCAGCTGAAGACGGCCTGGACCGCCAAGGACCAGACCGCGTGCACCGGCCCGAAGAACAGCGACGGAACGCTCAACGTGGCGGTCGGCCCGGACAAGTCCGGCTACTGGCAGGAGTACGAGTACGACCTGGTCGGCAACCGCACGAAGCTGACCGAGAAGGACCTGTCCGGCGACACCGCCAAGGACGCCACCACCACCTACGCCTACGGCAAGGCGGACGGCAGCCAGCCGCACACGCTGACGAAGGTGTCGAGGACCTTCACCACGCCGCAGGGCGCGCAGGTGAAGGCGGAGGCGGAGCGCCTGTACGAGCTGACGGGCGAGACCAAGTCCGTCACCTCCGTCGAGAACGGCGACAAGCAGGAGCTGTCCTGGACGTACGACGGCAAGGTCGACCGGATCAGCGGTCAGGGCGCGGGCGGCAAGACGCCGTATGTGGGTCTGGGGGACAAGTGCCTGGACCTGCAGTCGGGTCTGGCCACCGCCGGGCAGCCCATCCAGCTGTACTCCTGCAACGCCTCGGTGGCGCAGAACTGGCGCTTCACTCCGGTGGCGAATCAGCCGGACCCCGACCGGGGCACGCTGAACGTCTACGACACCTGGTGTGTGCAGCCGACCGCGAACACGGCCGGGTCGGCCGTCCAGCTGCAGAAGTGCGACGGCTCGTCCGCCCAGGAGCTGAAGCGGACCGCGTCCGGTCAGTTCACCCACATCGCCTCGGGCCTGTGCCTGGCGGTCAAGGACGCCAACTCGGCGAACTCGACCCCGATCGTGCTGGCCACCTGTGACAGCACCAAGGCCGAGCAGCAGTGGGCGGCGCAGAACGACACCCGTCACATCTACGGGCCCGGCGGCTCGCGCCTGCTGACGATCAAGGGCAAGCAGGCCACCCTGTACCTGGGCGAGGCCGAGGTCACCGTCCAGGCGGGCGGCGTCCTGGTCAACACCCAGCGCACCTACACGGCCCCGGGCGGCGCGGTCATGCGCTACGCCTACGGCAACGGCACCGAGCAGCTCGTCGCCCTGGCCGGCGACCACCAGGGCAGCACCTACGCCGAGGTGGCGCTCAACAGTTCGAACTCGGTCCGTATCCGCAAGCAGGATCCGTTCGGCAACCAGCGCGGCGCGGACACGGTCGGCGGCAACCTCCAGACCCACACCGGGTTCCTGGGCGCGACCCGTGACGACGCTTCCGGATACGTGCCACTGGGTGCCCGGTTGTACGACCCGGTGGTGGGACGCTTCCTGTCCGCCGACCCGGTGCTCGACCTGAACGACGTACTGCAGTCCAACGGGTACGCCTACGCCCACAACAACCCGGTGACGATGTCCGACCCGACGGGTCTGGCGATCACGCTGACGGCTTCGGAGCGGGCGGCCGCCCTGGCGGGTGCGGGCCTGAGCGCGGCGCAGGTGGCGCAGGCGCAGGCCACGATGGGCAAGTCCCTGACGTCGGTGATCCTCGGCGCGGCCTGGAGCGTTCTGAGCGACTTCATCGGTCTCACCGACGCCATGGCCTGCTTCGGCGGTGACATGTGGTCCTGCGGAAGCCTGATCATCGGGGCGATCCCGTGGACCAAGCTCGGCAAGATCCCGTCCGTCCTGAAGGCGGTCAACCGCACGATCGACGCGATCCAGGCCTTCCGTGCGGCGAAGCGGGCGGCCGAGGCGGTGCTGAAGGCGGCGAAGGCGGCTGAAGCGGCGGCGCTGCGGGCGAAGAAGGCGGCGATCGAGAAGGCCAAGAAGGAGGCCGCGCAACGGGCCAAGAAGAAGGCCGCCGAGCAGGCGAAGAGAACCACGGACAAGGCGGTCGCCCAGACGAAGAAGACCGGCAACCCGGTCCAGAAACAGGCCCAGGCCAAGGCGGCCCCGAAGGTCTCCACCAGCAAGGCCTCCTCAGGCGGCGGCAAGGGCGGCGGCTCCAAGCCGGGCGGCAACGCCGGCGGCTCCTCCCGCAACAAGGGCGGATCCAGCGGGAGCGGCGGGTCCGGGAAGGCCGAGAGCGGCGGGACGTGCAACAGCTTCGTCCCGGGCACGAAGGTCCTGATGGCCGACGGCTCGACGAAGCCGATCGAGAAGGTCAAGGCCGGCGACAAGGTCGTCGCGACCGACCCGGAGACGGGCGAGACCCGGATCGAGACGGTCACCGCTGAGATCAAGGGCCACGGCCTGAAGGACCTGGTCAAGGTCACGATCGACACCGACGGCAAGAAGGGCACGAAGACGGCCCAGGTCACCGCGACCGACGGCCACCCCTTCTGGGTCCCAGGGCTCGGCGAATGGGTCGACGCCACGGATCTGCAGTCCGGTCAGTGGCTGCAGACGAGCGCGGGCACCTACGTCCAGATCACGGCGATCGAGCGCTGGACGGCACAGAGCTCCGCCGTCCACAACATGACGGTCTCCGACCTCCACACGTACTACGTCGTGGCTGGCGGCAGGTCGGTCCTCGTCCACAACTGTGGACCCTACGGCGAGCTTGACGAACACGGGCGGGCCACGGGTGTCCATGTCACGCTCACCCAGCAGAACATCGGCGGCACGACCGACCCCAGGGTGGATCCGGCTGGCTGGGTCAGCGGAATGGGCTATAACAGGGCTCACCTTTGGGGGGCGCAGCTCGGCGGATCGAACAGCGATCCGGGGAACTTCGTCACCATGCACCAGTACGCCAACCATCCGGTGATGCGCCGTATAGAGAACCAGGTGCGGAGGGCTGTCGAAAGGGACGGGCAGATCGTGCAGTACAGTGTCACCCCGATTTATGCGGAACACACAGGACTCGGTCCTGCGAATCCGTATCCCCTGGGTGTGACCATCCGGGCCAACGGGTCGGGGGGACTTGACATCTTCCAGACAATTCTGAACAGGCCAAGACCGTGAACGCACATGTCGAGCGATTGACCAACCTGGTCGTTCCCCCGGAAGACGCCGGACGTCGGCAGGACTGGGACGACGTGGCACGAGAGCTCGGGCTCGGGCTTCCGGCAGACTATCGAGAACTGATCGATACCTATGGCGGCGGCCGCTTCGACGCATACCTATGGCTGCTTGAGCCCCGTTGCCCCAATCGTCACTACGATCTGCATCGCTCGGTCGCCGAGCGTGACGAAGGCTTTGAGATGCTGTGGGAGGACGGTGAGCCGAAGCCGGTGCAGTTGCTGGAATCCCCCGGTAGCCGAGTCATTCCCTGGGCCTCCACAGACAATGGAGAATTCCTCTACTGGCTCGCTCACCCGGAAATTCACCCCGATGACTGGACTGTGATGGTGAACGAGGCCAGAGGCGCATGGTGGGAGCACTTCGACGTTGGTTGTGCCGAGCTGCTCGTTCGGCTGCTGACCGGAGAGGTTCGGTCGGAAATCCTTTCCAGCTCCTTCCCCTTGGAGGTACATGAATTCAGGGCTTCCAGAAGCTTCTGAGCCGCTGGTCGGCCTTCGTCCCTTGGCAGCGACGCCTGGCGCTCGCTGCCGGGTCGCCATCTGGATGGATCATCCCGTAAGCGGGGTGGTCCAGGCCTGGGCGGCGTTCGACGAGTCCGTGAGGATGGGGAAGGGAGGCGACGAGGCCACGCATGACGCTCTGACGGAAGCCCTTCGCGTGTGCGACGAGCGAGCGGGCGGGGATGGGCGCGATCCCACGGCTGGGAGCGCATGTTCTGACGAGATCTTCGCCGCGACGGAAGCGAGCGCGGTCCTCTATGAGGGTGAAGTCGCGGATCGGGTAATGGAGGCGGCCTACGAGTTCCATGACCTGGTCGGGGAGTGCGTAGACCGCCATAGCCAGCAAGTCCGCGAATCGTGGGTCACTGACGGGTGCGGTCAGAACGAACTCCCGACCCTGTCCGTGTCGCTCGGAACTCAAGGAGGCACCCACGATCGCGTATGCCCAACAGTCAGCACGTGGGCCTGGCGCGACCTCGATGATCCGCAGGGCGGCCACTGAGCCACGATTCCCATTGCCCAGGTCGTACTCGGCCAGTTTTGCGGGGCTGGCCGGTGAAGAAGCTCCGGTAATGCCAGAGCATGTTTGACCAAGGTCGGCACACCCAAGATCGGCGGGACAGTCTCTAAAGTGCCGGGGACGTTCGTAGTGGCCATGGTTGCCGTATGGGAGCGGCCGTTCCGGGTGTGGCATTTCTCGGTGAGTTACAACCAGCTTCTGCTGTGCAGCCTCAGCGAAGACACCTCTCCGGTGCGAGTGGATGTTCTCTTCTCGAACGTCTGCTTCCTCCAGATGTCCACGAAGTGCACGAGGCTTGAGATCCACACGGGCGAGGGCTGCGATCCACCGGGTGTGGAGATTCCGGCCGGAACTCGCGGGGAGTGGTTCACCCGCAATGCGGGGGAAGGGTACGTGTTTGCCACGCACTGTCAGTGGCATGAAGATGAAGGGAACGCGATGACCCCGTCTCGCTTCGGCCCCTCAAACGAACGGACTGAAGTGACTATCGCGGTCGTGTTGGGCAGGTCCTGAGCGGTTTGGGCAGGCGCGGGCGGGGGGCCGTCCCAGCCGGGACGGGCTCGCGGTGAGACGCCGGGCTCCTGGAACGCGTTCGCGGACGCCCTCGGCTTGCATGCGCCGGATATTCCCTCGTCGCCGAAGTGCCTGTCACGGAGGACGCACGTCCTCTGGATGACCGTGTCGGCGCCAACGTCTGACTCCCGCGATCGTGGAGGTCATCGGTGCGGGCTGAGGCCCACGCGGCGGCCTGCCAGGCGGCCTGCCAGGCTCGACCACGTCCGACCATCGCGACTGCGCATAGCGGGAATGGCCACGCCGGGTGTCGAGGCGGCGGGAGTAGCGCTGGCAGGTGGTGCGGAGCTGGTTGGGCCAGGTGGCGCACGTCTGGCGGTGAGTTCGGTCCGCGTCGGCCGAATCACGGCCGTCGGCTCACCCGAGCCGGCCGAGGAATGTGCGCCAAGTGTCGGGGGAGACGGAGAGGACGGGGCCGCCGGGGTCTTTGGAGTCGCGGATGTGGACGGCGGTGGGGTGGGTGGCGACTTCCAGGCAGTTGCCGCCTTCGCTGCCGCTGTAGCTTGACTTGAACCATGCCAGGTCGTGCGAGCGCTTCGGCTGCTGTGCTGCGGTTTTCATGACTCTC